>NZ_LNCU01000049.1:0-10116 GCF_001542415.1 Bradyrhizobium macuxiense | reverse complement strand
CCATCCACGACTTGACGCTCGGCACCGAAGACGTGGATGCCCGGGTCAAGCCCGGGCATGACGATGCTGATAGGCTTGTGCCATGAACTACGGTATCGCGTTCACACCGCTGGTTCCCTCGATCGTGCTGTGGCTCGCGCTCGGCGCAATCGTCGTGATCGCAGTGCTGCTGCTCCTGTCGCGCGCACGCGGCACCGCGGTGCGCGTCGGCGCGCTGGCGCTGATTCTGCTCGCGCTGGCCAATCCTTCCTTCACGCGCGAGGACCGCGAGCCGCTGTCCTCGGTTGCCGTCGTCGTGGTCGACAAGAGCCCGAGCCAGAACTTCGGCACGCGCACGCAGGAAACCGAGAAGGCCAGGGAAGCGCTGGTCGACAGCCTGAAGCAAATCAAGGGCCTCGAAGTCCGCGTCGTCGAGGCCGGCCAGGCCGACGGCGAGACCGACGGCACCAAGCTGTTCGGTGCGTTGTCGTCGGCGCTCGCCGACGTTCCGGTGGAGCGCGTCGCCGGCGCATTCATGATCACCGACGGCCGTGTCCACGACATTCCCGCCAATGCGCAGGCGCTCGGCTTCCAGGCTCCGGTCCACGCGTTGATCACCGGCCGCAAGGACGAGCGCGACCGCCGCATTGCGATCACGGCGGCACCGCGCTTCGGTATTGTCGGCCAGACCCAGACCATCAGCTTCCGGCTCGACGACCAGGGCGTCACCGGCGAGCGCGCCAAGGTCACAATCCGCCGCGACGGCGAGGTGATCAACGAGCGCACGATGACCAGCGGCCAGTCCGCCAGCGTCGACATCGACATCAAGCATGCCGGTCAGAACATCGTCGAGATCGAGGCTTCGCCACTCGAGAACGAATTGACGCCGGTCAACAACCGCGCCGTGGTCTCAATCGACGGCGTGCGCGACAAGCTGCGCGTGCTGCTGGTCTCCGGCGAGCCGCATTCCGGCGAACGCACCTGGCGCAACCTGCTGAAGTCGGACCCCAGCGTCGACCTCGTGCACTTCACCATCCTGCGTCCGCCGGAGAAGCAGGACGGGACGCCGATCAACGAGCTGTCGCTGATCGCGTTTCCGACCCGCGAGCTGTTCCAGCAGAAGATCAACGAATTCCAGCTGATCATCTTCGACCGCTACGCCCGCCAAGGCGTGCTGCCGATCGCCTATTTCGACAACATCGCGCGCTATGTCCGCGCCGGCGGCGCGGTGCTGGTCTCGGCCGGCCCCGACTATGCCTCGACCACCAGCATCTGGCGCACGCCGCTCGACGCAGTGCTGCCGGCCGAGCCGGTCGGCGTGACCGAGAAGCCGTTCTACGCACATCTGAGCGATGCCGGAAAACGCCATCCCGTGACGCGCGGGCTGGAAGGCTCGGCCTTCGAGCCGCCGCACTGGAGTCGGTTCTTCCGCACCGTCGAGACCCGCAATGCGGTCAACCCGCCGGTCATGACTGGCGCCGACGGCAAGCCGCTGCTGCTGCTGTCGCGCTTCGGCGAAGGCCGGGTCGCGCTCTTGCTCTCCGACCACATCTGGCTGTGGGCCCGCGGCTATGAAGGCGGCGGCCCGCATCTCGATCTGTTGCGGCGGGTATCGCATTGGCTGATGAAGCAGCCAGACCTCGACGAAGAGGCGCTGCACATGCAGGTGCAGGGCAAGGACCTCATGGTGGTGCGCCAGACCATGGCCGACACCGTCTCGCCGGTCACTGTCACCTCGCCGAGCGGCACCGCGCACCAACTGACCCTGGCCGCAAGCGATCCCGGCGAGTGGCGCGCGACGCTGCCCGCCAACGAGCTCGGCCTGTGGCAGGCGACCGACGGCACGCTGAAGGCGCTGATCAATGTCGGCCCGACAAATCCGAAGGAGTTCTCGGAAGTCACCTCGACCACCGAGACGCTGAAGCCGCTGGCGCAGGCAACCGGCGGCGACTCACGTCGCATCGTCGATGGATCGAACCTCGACATGCCGCGCATCGTGCCGGTGCACTCATCCTCGATCTTCCGCGGCGACGGCTGGCTCGGCGTCAAGATGCGCGATGCCAGCGTGGTCAAGGGTGTCGGCGTGTTGCCGATGTTCGCGGGCGTGATCGGCCTGTTGCTGCTGCTCGGCGCCTTTGCCGCCACCTGGTTGCGTGAAGGACGTTGATCCGGCTCGACGGCGCGTTGCGTCAATCCCACACAGGCCGGCGATCGACCGCAGGTCGTCGCGACGACGGTTGACATCGCCTCGGCCATCCGATGTTATAATGTAACATCGGGACGGCATGGGGTCATGACGCTGTTCCGAGGGCGGGCGTCAATCGGATGAAGTGGTTCCGGAGACATATCAGGACTGGCTCACGGCTGGCGCTGTTCGCGCTAGCCGTCCAGTTCGTGCTGTCGTTCGGTCATTTCCATCCGCTTGCAGCGGCAGAGGCCGCGCCTGCGGTCCAGACCGGTCTGTCGCAACTCGACTTCGCCTATATCGGCACGTCTGCGACGCCGGACCTCGCAATTGAGGTCGTCCAGAAGCAACCGCCGGCCCATCACGACAAGGACCAGCAGCCTTCCGACTATTGCGCGATCTGCGCCGTCATCTCGATGGCGGGCAGCGTGCTGGTCGCGGCCCCGCCGGTGCTGTTGTTGCCGGAAGCGGTGGAGTTTCTCCGCCGCACCACCGATGCCGAATTCCTTCACCTCAAGTCGGCTCCCGCGGCGTTCCGTTCCCGCGCCCCTCCGCTGTCCTGACATCGATTGCTGTCTGTGCCTCTGAGACCCGGCCGCGTTGAGCGGCTGGATCTCGGAGAATCGTTCAATCGGTCCGTCGCCAATGACGGCAAGGCCCCGCCAGCTCCACCAAAAAGAAATCGGCTGGCGGCCTTCAGGATCCCGACCATGAAGTCCCCGTTCAGAGCTACCCTCCTCCTGTCCGCATCAGCTTCGGCGCTGTTCGGACTGGGCCATGTTGCCAGCGCACAGACCCCTCCGCCCGGTGCCGAGGGCACCACCACCTTGCCGAAAATCGAGGTCGTCAAACCGCGCCAAACGCAAGCGCCACGGCGTACGCAGAAGCGCGTCGTCACCACGCGGCGCGCCGCGCCGCCGCCGGAAGCGCCCCCGCCGACCCAGGCGCAGGTGCTGACGACCACCAACGAGAAGTTCGATACGGCCCGCCAGAACATCGTCGCCCCCGTCGGCGCCAATGCGCATCAGGTCAATCACCAGGCGATCGAGGCGATGCCGCAAGGAGCGGACGCGCCGCTCGACAAGGTGCTGCTGCAGTTCCCTGGCGTGACGCAGGACTCGGCGGCGAGCGGCGAGCTGCACGTCCGCAACGAGCACGCCAATGTGGCGTATCGCATCAACGGCATCATGCTGCCGGACGGCGTCGGCGCTTTCGGCCAGATCCTCGATACCGGCATCGTCGGCAGCCTTGCCCTGCTGACCGGCGCCCTGCCCGCGCAATACGGATTCCGCACCGCCGGCGTGCTCGACATCCAGACCAAGACCGATGCGTTCGACAACACCGGGAAGGTCAGCATGTATGGCGGCAGCCACGGCACGTTCACGCCGAGCTTCGAGTATGGCGGGACGGTCGGGCAGACCCAGTATTTCGTCTCCGGACGCTATTTCCAGAGCAGTGTCGGCATCGAGAATCCGACGTCGTCCTACAACGCGATCCACGACAACACGTCGCAGGAGAAGGGATTCCTCTATTTGTCGACGGTGATCGATCCGACCAGCCGGCTGACCTATATCGGCGGCGTCTCCAACAGCACCTTCCAGATCCCGAACAACCCCGGGCAGACGCCGAGCAACACAGCGTTCGGCGTGTCGAACTTCGATTCTTCGCTGCTCAACGAGCGCCAGACCGAGTTCAACCAGTTCAACGTCGTGGCCTACCAAAAGTCGTTTGAGGACATCGACATGCAGGTGTCCTACTTCAACCGCTACAGCCAGCTGCATTTCTATCCCGATACGATCGGCGACCTCGTCTTCAATGGCGTCGCCTCCGACGTCTATCGCCAGAGCGTCATCAACGGCATTCAGGAAGATACGGCCTGGCGCGTCGGCTACGCGCATACGCTGCGATTCGGATTCTCGGTCTCGGGGGAGCGGAGCCTGGTCAACAACATCTCGACAGTTCTTCCGCTCGCCGATCCGACTGACCCGAGCGCCGGCACGATCGACGCCCCGTTTTCGATCTTCGACTCGAACGCAAAGACCGGCTGGCTGATCGGCACCTATCTGCAGGACGAATGGCGGATTAACAACCAGCTGACCCTCAATGTCGGCCTCCGCTTCGACCAGATGTACCAATATGTCGACGCCAACCAGCTCAGTCCGCGCTTCAACATGGTGTGGAAGCCGTATGACGGCACGACGTTCCACGCCGGTTATTCGCGAAACTTCACGCCACCGGAGCAGGTGATCGCGGCACCGGTCAATCTCGCGCTGGTTCAGGGAACGTCGCAACAGCCCGGGACCAATGTCAGCAGCCCGGTGTTGCCTGAGCGTTCCAACGTGTTCGATGTCGGCGTGGACCAGAAGATCCATGCGATACCCGGTCTCGAAGTCGGTATCGACGGGTACTACAAGAACGCCCGTGATCTGCTCGACGACGGTCAATTCGGCGCGGCCTATGTGCTGACCGGCTTCAACTACGAGCGCGGCGAGAATGTCGGCGTCGAGCTCAAGGCGAAGTACACCAACGGCAATTTCCAGGCCTATGGCAACGTTGCATGGGCAAAACAGATCGCGACCAACGTGGTCTCGAACCAGTATCTGTTCGATCCCGACGAACTCGCCTACATCGCCTCGCACTATATCTACACGGATCACGCCCAGACCTGGACGGCCTCCGCCGGCGCGTCATATTTGTGGAACGGCACGCGCTTCTCGGCCTCGATGATCTACGGCAGCGGCCTGCGCTCGGGCTTTGCCAACACCGATCATTTGCCGGGATACACGCAGGTCAATCTCGGCGTGTCGCACGACTTCAACATCGTCGCGCCGAACAAGCCGACCACCGTCCGCTTCGACGTCGTCAACCTGTTCGACTCGATCTATCAGATCAGGGACGGCTCCGGCATCGGCGTGTTCGCCCCGCAATACGGGCCACGCCGCGGCTTCTACGTCGGCATTTCACAGAAGCTGTGACGGCAGCGCTTCGCGTGGCGTGAATGCGCCACGCGGGTGATGCAAGGTTCTAAAACAGCCGAGCCTCTCCTGCCGTTAGCGGCAGGAGACAACGCCCGCATAAGTCGTCAGTGGCCGACGACGACTTCGCTGATCTGGATCACCGGTTGCAGATCGGTGTAATTCGGAATGTCGCCCATGATCTCCTGGGCGTGCTTGCCCATGCCGGCCGCGAAGGCCTCGACCGAGTCGCAGAAGATGTGGCACATCCCGACATAGGTTGCGGGCGTTCCTGGCGCGCCGCCCGCGAGACCCTTGTCGACGGTGTAGTATTTGCAGGCGTCGCCCAGCCGCGCCTTCACCAGCGGCATGTGCTTGTCGCGATAATAATCGTGATCGAAGCGCGCGCCGGGATTGTTCGGATACATCACACTGACCTTGATCATGGCGCGCACTCCCTTTTGATATGACATGCGCCGGCTATGGCCCGGCGCTTCACCTCAACTGTGCTTCAGTTCTCTCGGGTGCGCAACCGTTCCGACAGTGCCGCAAGCGTTCTAAAACGCCTTGCTCCAATCCGGCTGGATCGGCCCGGATACGCCCTCGAAGGCGCCATCGACCAGTTCCAGGACAAGCAGGCGGCTGTAATCGACCGGGCCGGGCATGGTCATCAGCCCCTTCGGGACCGGCTTGAAGCCGACGCGCGCGTAATAGGGTTCGTCGCCGACCAGCACGATCAGCCGGTGGCCCTTCGCGCGGGCGTCGTTGATCGCGCGCTCGAGCAGTGCGCGGCCGACGCCACGGCTGCGGAACGGCGGCTCCACTGTCAGCGGTCCGAGCATCAGCGCCTGCGTATCGCCGATGCTGACCGGCAGCTGGCGCACCGACCCGACCAGCAGCGTACCGATCCGCGCCGTGAAGGAGACGTCGAGCAAATGATCGACATGCTCGCGCAGCCGGTAGGCGCTGAGAACGAAGCGGCCGGGCCCGAAGGTGCGCTCGTGCAGGCGCTCGATCGCCTGGGCGTCTTTCGGGGTCTCGGGCAGGATGGTCAGGGACAGTTCCGTCATTGTGGAGCGCGGGATAGCATCTGCCACGCGTGCGGTCCATCGCCCTGCCCGCGTTAGCCGCGGCTTTCTGGTCGCGGCCGGGAGCGGTGTCCGCTCCTCGCTGGTCCCGCCGCATTCACCGCCATGTGACCGATGGCGGCCTGCCGTCGAGCACCTCCGCGATCCGCAGCCGCGTCCCCGGCGTGGTCTCGTCGGGCAGCGCGGCCGGATCGAAGAAGCCGCAGGCCACGATCTCGCGATTCGGCTCCGGCAGCCGGTCCTGCCGGTAATCTCTGACGACATAGACCGCGACGTGATCACGGCGCGAGACGTGGCTGTTGAAGAAGACGCCGTGCAGCACCGGCTCGCCGACGAGCTCGATCCGGCCCTCCTCGACCAGCTCGCGCCGCAGCGACTCCAGGAAGCTCTCGCCGACCTCGACCCCGCCGCCCGGCAGATACCAGCCGTGGACGTAGCTATGCTTGACCAGAAATACCTTGTCGTCGGCGTCAAGCACGACCGCGCGGACCCCGAGCGTCATGCCGCGAACCAGCCGCCAGTAGAAGTGAAACACCCGCCTGAGCTGCGGCTCCAAGCGCTTGCGCAAGCCCGCCAGCTCCGTCACTGAACCCTCGACATCATGGTGTTTGATCCTTGCGCGGACGCGGTCCGCTTGCCAATACAGAGCAGGACTTTCGGGATAGCACGACATGACCGAGTGCCGGCCACCTTTCACAGGCAATCCGAACGGGACCGAATGATGGCAACGTTCCGGCTCGCGCATCTGTCCGACCCGCACCTGCCGCCGTTGCCGGCGGCGCGGCTGCGCGATCTCGCCGGCAAACGCGCGTTCGGCTATCTCAACTGGACACGCAACCGTCACAAATACCACCGCCGCGACGTGCTCGACACGCTGGTGTCGGACATGCAGGCGCAGCAGCCGGACCACGTTGCCGTAACCGGCGATCTGGTCAACCTTGCACTCGACGCCGAGTTCAACCCGGCGAGGGAATGGCTCGAAGGCGTCGGCGGTGCGGCCGACGTGACTGTGGTCCCCGGCAACCACGACGCCTATGTGCGCGCGACGCGGCACCGCTTCGCCCACATCTTCAGCGACTACCTGCGCGGCGACGTCGACAGCGCGGCGGTCAGCTTTCCGTTCGTGCGCCGGCGCGGGCCGGTAGCGCTGATCGGCGTCTCTTCGGCGGTGCCGACGCCGCCCCTGATGGCGACCGGCTGGCTCGGTCACGCGCAGCTTGGCGCGCTCGACACGATCCTCGCGCAACTCTCTGTTGAGGATGCCTTCCGCGTGCTGCTGGTGCATCACCCGCTGCATTCCGACGGGCACGCCAAGCGGCTGACCGACTCGCACCAGCTGCTCGCATTGCTCAAGCAGCACGGCGTCGAGCTGGTCCTGCACGGCCACGACCACATTCATTCGACGATGTGGTTCGACGGCCCCGACCGGAAGATCCCGGCGATCGGCGTGCCGTCGGCATCGGCGCTGGCGCGCAAGCACTATCCCGCCGCGGCCTACAATCTGTTCTCGATCGAACGCGACGGCAATGCCTGGCGCTGCAAGCAGACCGTGCGCGGCCTCGACGGCGAGCGGCGGATCGTGGAGCTAGCGACCGCGCGCTTGCTCTAGAAATTGCGCAGGCTCGCGAACAGCGCGAGGCCGAACAGCGCGAGACCGCCCATGATGAAGCCGAGCACGAACATGCCGAAGCCGCCGCGGCGCTTCGGTGCTGCGACCGGCACGGGCGGTGGCGGCGGGGGCGCTTGCTCGGCAACGGGAAGCGGCGTTGCCACCATCGCATGCTCGCGCTCGATCAGGCGCCGCGCCACATAGTCGGTGACGGCATCGACGATGACAGGCACGTCGTGAGATTCGGCGAGCACGATGCGGCCGAACCTGGTGTCCTGCACGAAGCGGTAGATCCGCTTGTCGCGGCCCATCAGGATGTGCGCGACGACATCGATCCAGAGCCGCGGCGTCTCGCCCTGGCTGATGCCGCGGTCGAACAGATCGACCTTCTCGGGCACCTGCGCGAACAGCGGGTCGAGCGCCTCGTTGAGGATCTCGAGCCGCGCCACCTCGGCGTCGCGCAATTCGACGACGACGCCGGTGCGGTCGGCCGCCTCGATCCGNGCGCCCGCCGCAGGGCCTCACGCAGCGTCGGCCGCAGCTCGCGCGCCTCTTTGCCGGTGTTCTGGAGGTCAGACATGCCTCGCGGCCTCATGGTGACGGGTTTTCGGGACGTTAACCTATCAGCAACCATGACGCGCGCAAAGGCTGTTTGTTCCCAAGGGGTTACGTAACCACTTATCCCCAGACCAAAGCTGAACCAACTGTCCCGAAATGTATGGTCCGGCCGTGCGGTGCAAGAGGTTTTTCATCGATCTGGCAAATGCGGTCTTGCATCAATGTATCCGGCCTCTAGTTGGAGCGTGTCGCGCTCCGGGCCATCATGGATATCAGCGCGCATGCGACGTTCTTAGCGGACAGGCTTCAACGAGCCGTTCGGGTCACCAGTGTTCGCATGCGCCGGGAAGACCGATCTCCATCTTTGTCCCATCCTCTCGCAGACCTCGGCAGGCGGACTAAGCTACATCATCAATAGCTCCTTATTTCTGTTCCTTTGTTCGTGCCTGGCGGCCGTTCCTTCGTCCCGACCTGTGGGCTACGGATGCGCCGCGCGCAGGGGCCGTCAAGGCTGGCCGTCGCGCGGGTCTTGCCGCTCGCTTCCATGCTGCCAGGCCACGCCTTGTACGGCCCGGAGCACGGCGCGAGGATCACGCTGGATGGGACTCCATCGTATTGTTCTTATCGCACGCGAAGGCGCGCCCCTTGTTGAGAACCGCCCACGCGATACGGGCGAGCTTGTGGGCCAGCGCAATGGCGAGCACGTTGTGGTGTAGTCGCTTCTTCGCCGCTTCAATCCAAGATTTGAGCCCGTAGCGCTCCCACTGCTTTGGCCCCAGCTTAACCAGCACGACCCAGGCCGCCTGAACGAACAGGGCGCGCAGATAGCGATTGCCGCGCCTTGATATGCTGCCAAGGATCGTCCGGTCTCCCGTCGAGATTTGCTTCGGGACCAGCCCGAGCCAGGCGCCGAAGTCGCGGCCTTTAGAGAACACGTCGCCGGTGCCGACCGCGGCCACCATCGCGCTCGAGATGATGGGGCCGATGCCGGGGACCGTCATCAGCCGCTCGCAGTGCAGGTCTTGGCGGGCGAGCGCTTCAATCTCGCCGGTGAGACCCTCGATGCGCGCATCCAGGTGGCGCCAGTCTCCGGCCAATGCCTCGATGAGGCGCGACATGCGGGGCGACAGAACATCGGTGCGCATGGCCAGAATGCCCGGCAGCTCGGCCCGCAGGAAACGCAGTCCTTGCCGGACTGCAATGTCCCGCTCCAGCAGGAAGGCGCGGATCTGATTGATGATGCCGGTACGCTGGCTGACCAAGCGCTCGCGGACACGGTGCAGGGCCTGCAGGTCGAGTTGGTCGGCGGTCTTGGTCGCAACGAACTTCATGGTCGGGCGTTGCACCGCCTCGGCAATCGCCTCCGCATCGCGGAAGTCGTTCTTCTGTCCCTTGCTATACGGCCGCACATATTTGGCCGGCATCAGCCGGGCATTGTGGCCGAGTAGCTGTAGCTTGCGGCTGAGATGATGGGCGCCGACGCAGGCCTCCATGCCGATAAGGCACGGCGGCAGGTTGGCAAGTCGCACCTCGACCTGGCCACGCGACCATTTCTGCCGAAGCACGATCGCACCATGCTGATCCTGTCCCACCACGTGGAACGAGTTCTTGCCAATATCGATGCCGATCACGGCGATTGCGCAGTTGGATTGCTGAGACATGGCGTGCTCCTTGTCTTCGCTGCCCCGAGCCAGCTTCTATCACTGGCGGGGCTGGAGCACGGCCGGACCATCCCATTAGCGG
>NZ_LNCU01000048.1:19232-51212 GCF_001542415.1 Bradyrhizobium macuxiense | reverse complement strand
CGATCAAGCGCGCGCCGCAGAAGCCGCTGATCCCGATGCGGCACACGCTCTCGGAGCTCACCGGTCCGGTCTATGGTCATGAGACCGTGCGCGCGCATGACAACGACCTCACCATCCAGGCCAAGGGCGAGCCGCTCGGCGAACGGATCATCGTGCACGGCTATGTGCTCGACGAGGACGGCCGCGGCGTGCCCAACACGCTGGTCGAGCTGTGGCAGGCCAATGCCTGCGGCCGCTACATCCATGTCGTCGACCAGCACCCGGCGCCGCTCGATCCGAACTTCACCGGCGCCGGCCGCACCCAGAGCGACGCCAACGGCTATTACAAGTTCATCACCATCAAGCCCGGCGCCTATCCGTGGGGCAACCACCACAACGCCTGGCGGCCCGCCCATATCCACTTCTCGGTGTTCGGCCACTCCTTCGTCTCGCGCCTCGTCACGCAGATGTATTTCCCCGGCGATCCGCTGTTTCCGTTCGACCCGATCTTCAACTCGGTGACCGACGAGAAGGCGCGGGCGCGGATGATCTCGTCCTTCGATCTCGACAACACCAAGCCGGAATGGGCGCTGTGCTACCGCTTCGATATCGTGCTGCGCGGGCGCAACGCCACGCCGATGGAGACCAAGTAAAGTGTCGAACCCGCGTCCTGATGGAATCACGCCGTCGCAGACCGTCGGCCCCTATTTCAAATACGGCCTGACGCCGAACGGCGAGTATGAATGGAACGACGCCTTCACCAACAATCTGCTGACGCCGGATACGTCGGGTGATCGCATCCGCGTCGAGGGCAAGGTCTATGACGGCGACGGCGCGGTGATTCCGGACTGCATGCTGGAGATCTGGCAGGCCGATGCGCAGGGCCGCTTCTCCGATCCGCAAGACAAGCGCGCGCTGCCGAATTCGAGCTTCAAGGGCTTTGGCCGCTGCGGCACCGACAACAGCGGCGCCTACGCGTTCGACACCATCAAGCCGGGCGTGGTGCCGGATCCCGACGGCAAGAAGCAGGCGCCGCATATCCTGCTCGCGGTGTTCGCGCGCGGCATGCTGCTGCATCTCTACACGCGGATCTATTTCGACGACGAAGCCGGCAATGCCGATGATCCCGTGCTGGCGCTGGTGCCGGAAGATCGCCGCGCCACCTTGATCGCGAAGCGCAAGGCCGGCTCCGGCAGCGCGGTCTACACGCTCGACGTCTACCTGCAGGGCGACAACGAGACGGTGTTCTTCGACGTCTAGCGATCCGGTCGCCGCAACCCAGGTCAGACCCAACCGCCGTCCACGACGTAGTGCTGCGACGTGCATGCCGAGGCCTCGTCGGACGCAAGGAACACGGTGAACTTCGCAATTTCGTCGGGGACGAGCTTCCGCTTCAGGCACTGCCGCTGCATGAGCTCCTGCACGCCTTCCGGCGTCAGCCATTTATCGATCTGGCGCTGGGTCATGATCCAGCCCGGCGCAATCGCATTGACCCTGATGTTATAGGGACCGTAGTCGCGCGCCAGCGAGCGGGTGAGACCGATCACACCGGATTTGCTGGCGGTATAGGCGGCCATGCCGCCTTGCCCCACCATCCACGAGACCGAGCCGAAATTGATGATGGCGCCGGCGTTTGCCGCCTTCATGTCCGGCAGGACCGCCTGCGCGGCGAAGAACTGATGCTTCAGGTTCACCGCGATGCGGTCGTCCCAATATTCCGGCGTCATCTCTTCGGTCGAATGCCGCTCGTCATGGGCGGCGTTGTTGACGAGGACATTGATCGGGCCGTGTGCGCCGCGGGCGTCCGAGACCCCGGCGCGCAGTGCTCCGATATCGGCAAGGTCGACCTTGAGGAAGTGCGCGCTGAGACCCTGGTCCGTGAGTTCGCGCGCAAGGCGGGTGCCTTCGTCCACCTTGATGTCGAAGAACACGACAATGGATTTCTGCTGCGCGAAGCGCCGCACGATCGCCTCGCCGATGCCCGAAGCACCACCGGTGACGAGAACGACCTTGTCGGCGAGATCTGAATAGATGGCGGCCATGACTTCCTCTCGAGCAAATTGAGCCGGGCCCTACGCCCGCGATGGATTGGCGTCGCCCGACCCCGGCCGCTTCGGCCGTGGATGGGATGTATAGACCGGAATTGGAGTTGCGCACCTCCCCGGGGTTTTACGGGACGATTGCGCACTGGAATCGGAGCCGCGGCCTAACCGGTCGCGCGGGGCAGATACCCTCTTGCGGTGATTTCCGCCGAGATTTCCTCGATGGTCTTGCGTTGCTCCATGGCCGTTCGCCGGATCAGCGCAAAGGCGGCCGGTTCGGCGATGGCATGCGAGTGCATGACCTGAAGGACGGCGGCAAGGACGACGCGTCGCGACCGTAGGCGCTGGTCCAGCTTGGAGATCTGCTGCTTCAGCTCGTTGGTGCGTTCGTTTCGTTCGAACGCCATGACAAGTGCGGCGTAGATGCCGGCCGAGCGCAGCGGCTTGACGAGGAACGAGGCAGGATCGAGCTCGAGCACCAGCTTCAGGCGGCTGGGCGTCTCCGTGCCGAGCAGGGCGATGACTGGGCCTCGCCCAAGCAACGCGCGCTGTGCCGGGGAGGTCAGCGGCAGGAAGTCGTCGTCGATCAGCGCTACGTCGGCATTGCCGTCGACGGCGCCGCCGGGCTCCCACGGCACGGTGTCGATCCCGAGGCGTTCGAACTGACGTTTGACGATCGACGCGTCGCGCTCGTCCTTGATGGCAACGAGCGCCTTGCGTCCGCGAAGCGAAAACGAAGACGGTTTGTTCATTTCACAATCCGCAAATGTGGCGCATTCGGCGATGCGTCGTCCCGTGCAGTCTCCCGCACGGTGCTGACGGCGACGTCGAGCTGCGTCAGATAAGGATCTGGCTTAACGGGGGCGTCGGCTTCCCAGAAGATGTCGAACTGTCCGTCCGTGTTGGACACCGCGAGTCGCGGCGTCAGGACGCAGTGATTGTTGCTGCCGTCGATCCAGACCGGTCCCTGCGGCGAATGATAGCGGAGGCCGGCCGCGGCGCGCCGGACCTCCGCGATGTTCGACGTGCCGGCGCGCTGCAACGCGCGCGCCAGCAGATAGACCGCGACATAGGTGGATTGCCCATCGACGGAGGGACTGCTGGCATCGCCGTAGCGCGCCTTCCAGCGCGAGACGAAGGCGCGGTTCTCCGGCAGGCGGATGCTTTCGAAATAGGCCGACGAGGTGATGCAGCCGGCCGACGCCGGTCCTACGACCTTGAGCTCGGGTTCGCACAGGCTGCAACTCAACATCGGGATGTTGAGGCCGGCGGCCGTGGTCGCGGCATGGAAGGCGCGGATGAACTCATAGCTCGAGCTGCCGACCAGCGTATTGAAGACGGCCGGCGGCCTGCGGCGCACGATCTCGTCGACGATATGGTCGACCGTGCTTTCGCCAAGCTCGAGCAGCCGTTCGGCGAGGATGCTGCCCTGTGCCGCCGTCACGAGCTCGCGCGTGACGCGATTGGTCTCCCAGGTCCAGACATAGTTGGAGCCGACGCAAAAGAAGTGCCGCGTGATGTTGTCAAGCGCATAGCGCACGAGCGGCAGGACGTTGTGGTTCGGTGAAGCGCCGACATAGATCACGTTATCCGAGCATTCGAAGCCTTCGTAGCGCGCGGGGTGCCAGAGCAGGCGATCGGTGCGCTCTACGATCGGCAGCACCTGCTTGCGCGATGCCGAAGTGTAGCAGCCGACGATATGCTCGACGCCCACATTGCGGATGAGGTCGTCGCAGGCGGCGTGATATTCGGACACGACCCCGCGGGGATCGCGGACATGAGGGGTGAAAGAGAAATCGAAATCGTTCGCGTTGTTGATCTCGTCCACGGCCATCAACGCGCTCTTGAGCAGCTCGCGTCCCATGGCCTGATAGGGCCCAGACTGCGAACAGATGATGCCAACGGGAACGGACGGCTTGGTCATGGACGACTTTCGGCAGTGCAACGTACTGAGCAGACCATCATCGCCGATATCGGCGCAAGAGGTCTTGCTGATTTGCTGCGCATGCACCTCGCGAAATTTGTGCAGCCAGCCTCGTTGACAATGCGCAGGACACCTACTTAGAATTTTCTGCTACCGGGCTTCCCGTCGAACCTTGCGTGCGTCGATCTGGCCGATGACGTCCTGATCCTCACACACCGTGCTGCGTTCGATTTCTGGCCCATGCGATAGATCATAGCCGCGGCATCAGAGCCATTCGTCACCTCATTTCCGGAGGGGCGGATGGCTTTTTTCTTTTGCCGCCAAGCAAATTGGCGACGCGTCCGTGTCGCCAAGCCGGAGGCGCATGCGCGGTGATCAGCCGTTGGGCTTGCGTCACGTCAAGCGGGGAAGAAGGCGATGCCGACGACAGATCTTCAGTATCTTGGACTTATTGAAGTTGGGCAGCAGATCCATGCGAAGAAGCTGTCGCCGGTCGAGGTCACCAAGGCGATGCTCGAACGGATCGAGCGGCTCGACGGCAAGCTCAAAAGCTACGCCTGCGTCATGGCTGAGCCGGCACTCGCCGAGGCCGCCGCGGCCGAGAAGGAGATCGCATCCGGCAAGGTCAAGGGGCCGCTGCACGGCGTGCCGATCGCGGTCAAGGACCTGTGCTGGGTGACGGGCGCGCCAGCAGCGCACGGCACGACCATCCATCGCGACTTCCGGCCGAGCGAGGACGCCACGGTGGTCACGCGCTTGAAGAATGCTGGCGCGATCATCCTCGGCAAGCTGCAGCAGACCGAAGGCGCGTATGCCGATCATCACCCGAAAATCGATCCGCCGAAGAATCCGTGGAACGCCGACCTTTGGCCTGGCGCATCCTCCAGCGGTTCGGCAGTCGCGACGGCCGCCGGCCTGTGCTTCGGCTCGCTCGGAACCGACACCGGCGGCTCGATCCGCTTTCCCTCGGCTGCCAACGGCATCACCGGCCTGAAGCCGACCTGGGGACGCGTCAGCCGCTACGGTGCTTTCGAGCTTGCGGCCACGCTGGATCATATCGGGCCGATGGCGCGCAGCGCAGTCGATTGCGGCGCGATGCTCGCCGTGATCGCGGGGCAAGACCCAAAGGACACGACATCAGTGCCGTTGCCCGTGCCCGACTATCTCGCCGGTCTCTCGGGCGACCTGCGCGGCGTGACGATCGGCGTCGACCGGCGCTGGACCAGCGAGGGCACCGACGATGCCGCGGGCAAGGTGCTCGGTGAAGGCCTGCGTGTTGCCGCGGGCCTGGGCGCGGCGATCAAGGATATCACCTTTCCCGATCCCGCGGCCGTGATCGAGGATTGGTTCCCGCTGTGCGGCATTGAGGTCGCCGTGGCGCATGAGGCGACCTATCCGTCGCGCAAGGACGAGTACGGCCCCGCGCTGGCGGGCTTGCTCGATCTCGGCCGGCAGCAGTCGGGCATGGATTATCAGAAGATCGTGCTGCGGCGCGAAGCATTCCGCGGTGCGGTGCGCCTGCTGTTCGAGACGGTCGATCTCATCGCGGTTCCGGCTCAGGCGTTCGCCGCGCCGACGCTCGCCAAGATGGCGACACTCGGCGAGGACGCATCCCTGATCACCGGACTGCTGCGCTTCACCTGTCCGTTCGACATGACGGGAAGCCCGACCGTGACGCTGCCGGGCGGTTTCGCACCGAACGGCGGTCCCGTCGCCTTCCAATTTGTCGCACCGCACTTCGGCGAAGCGAGCCTGGTGCGTGCAGGAGATGCCTTCCAGCGCGTCACCGACTGGCACAAGCGCCATCCCGCGATCTGAGTTGAGGAGCCGTACGCATGTCCGCAGAAGACTGGATGAAGAGTTCCATCATGGCGAAGCGCGCCGTCGCCAAGGGCACGGCCGGCGCATCGCATAGTCTGACGATCGAGCAGCAGGGGGCCTTTCACTACGTTTACGGGCCTTACGCGAAGCCGACGCTGTCGATCGATCCCGGCGGCGTGGTCGTCGTCGAGACCGAGGACGCCTTCGGTGGCGTGCTGACCAGCGAAAGGGACAGTCCCACCGCCAAGCTGAACTTCCCGTTCCTGAATCCGCAATGCGGGCCGATCGCGGTCAAGGGCGCCAAGAAGGGTGATTGCCTTGCGGTCTATATCCGCGACGTCGAGACGCGCGGCGCGCAGCCGGCCGGAACGACCTGCATCATCCCGGAATTCGGCGGGCTGGTCGGGACCGCCTCCACCGCGATGCTCAATCCGCCGCTGCCCGAACGCGTGAAGAAGCTGCATGTCGACCGCAACGGCGTGCGTTGGAATGACAAGATCACGCTGCCCTATGAGCCGTTCATCGGAACGATCGGCGTGTCGCCCGAGATCGAGGCGATTTCGTCGCTGCAGCCCGACTATCACGGCGGCAACATGGATCTACCCGACGTCGCACCCGGCGCCATCCTCTATCTGCCGGTCCATGCCGACGGTGGGCTGCTTTATGTCGGCGACTGCCACGCCACGCAGGGCGACGGCGAGCTCTCCGGCGTCGCGCTGGAGCAGCGCGCGACCGTGACGCTGCAGGTCGATCTGATCAAGAACTGGAGCTTTGCCTGGCCGCGGCTCGAGACCCGGGACTTCATCATGACGATCGGCAGCGCGCGTCCGCTCGAAGATGCCGCGCGCATCGCCTATCGGGAGCTCGTGCGATGGATGAGCGCCGACTACGGCTTCGACGAGATCGACGCCTACATGCTGCTCAGCCAGGCCGGCCGCATGCGGCTCGGCAACATGGTCGACCCGAAATACACGATGGGGGCGTCGATCCTGAAGAATTACCTCAAGGCGTGAGTTCACAATTTTCAAGAACAGGGGACATCGCAATGATTTCACGACGTAGGTCTGGGACTGCTTTGCTTGGTGCGATCGTCGGGGCAGCGACGCTGGGTGTCGCCCACGCGGCCGAGCCGCCGCTGAAGGTCGGCCTGCTCGAGGACGTCTCCGGCGACCTTGCGTTCATGGGCATGCCGAAGCTGCACGGCTCGCAGCTGGCGGTCGAAGAGATCAACAAGAGCGGCGGCGTTCTCGGACGGCAGATCGAGCTGATCCATCTCGATCCGCAGGGCGACAATGCGCGCTACCAGGAGTTCGGCCGCCGGCTCCTCAACCGCGACAAGGTCGACGTGCTGATCGGCGGCATCACCTCGGCGTCGCGCGAGGCGCTGCGTCCGATCGTCGACCGCACCACGACGCCGTATTTCTATACGAACCAGTATGAAGGCGGCGTCTGCGACGCCAACATGATCAGCATGGGCGCGGTGCCCGAGCAGCAGTTCTCCACCCTGATCCCCTGGATGGTCGAGAAGTTCGGCAAAAAGGTCTATGTCATCGCCGCCGATTACAATTTCGGTCAGATCTCCGCGGAATGGAACCGCAAGATCATGAAGGATCTCGGCGGCGAAGTCGTCGGTGAGGAATTCATCCCACTCGGCGTCTCGCAGTTTGCTCAGACGATCCAGAACATCCAGAAGGCGAAGCCGGACTGGCTGCTGACGATCAATGTCGGCGCGGCGCAGGATTCGTTCTTCGAGCAGGCGGCTGCGGCCAACCTCAATTTGCCGATGGGCTCGTCGATCAAGATCATGCTCGGCTTCGAGCACAAGCGGTTCAAGCCGCCGGCGCTCAACAACATGCACGCCACCGCGAACTGGTTCGAGGAGATCGATACGCCGGAAGCCAACGACTTCAAGAAGCGCTGGCACGCCAAGTTCCCCGACGAGCTCTATATCAACGACATGGGCTACAACGCCTACAACGCGCTCTACATGTACAAGGCGCTGGTCGAGAAGGCGAAGTCGACCAAGCTCGAGGATTTGCGCAAGGTGATCGCAACGGGCGACGCCTGTATCGATGCTCCCGAAGGCAAGGTCTGCATCGATCCGAAGAGCCAGCATACGTCGCACCGCATGCGCCTGATCTCGGTCGGCCCCAAGCATGAGGTCACGGTCGAGAAGGACTATGGCACGATCCAGCCATACTGGCTTGGCCAGATCGGCTGCGATCTCACCAAGAAGAACGACAAGGATCAGTACACGCCGAGCCATCTTCCCAGCAAGTCGTGACACGCGCAGGGCACAAATCTTGCTCGTGTAACTGCGTTGAGGCGTTGAGCCTCGCCGGCGCCGCAACGACGCGGCGCCGCGATCATGGAGGCCAGGATGTCGGCTGAACTCTTTTCGGTATTCTATCAGTTCGCCGACGTCTTTGCGTTCCTGATCCTGTCTGCCGCGGGCCTAGCCATCGTGTTCGGCATGATGGGCGTCATCAACATGGCGCATGGCGAATTCATCATGTGCGGCGCTTACGTGACCGTCGGACTGGTGAATCTCGGCGTGCCGCTTCCGGTCGCCCAAATCCTCGCTGCCGTGACGGCAGGGCTCATCGGCGTCGTCGTCGAGTTCCTGATCGTGCGGCGCTTCTACAAGCGTCCGCTCGACTCCCTGCTTGCCACCTGGGGCCTTAGCCTGATCGTGACGCAGTCGATGCTGCTGATCGTAGGCTCCGCGGTGCGGGGCATTGGAACCCCGGAAGGGAGCTTTGCGATCGGCGAGTATACGTTCTCGACTTACCGGCTGGTGCTGTTCGGCTGTGCAGTAGCGGTGCTCGTCGGCCTCTACATCATCTTCATGAAGACGCGCTTCGGCGTGATCGCGCGCGCGACCATGCAGAACGCGGCGATGGCGAAGGCGCTGGGTGCGCGGACGGGGCGGATCTATGCCATCAGCTTCGGCATTGGTACCGGGCTCGCGGGGCTTTGCGGGGCATTGTATGCGCCGACCATGACGCTGATCCCGACCATGGGCGCGACCTTCGTGGTCGAGAGTTTCGTCACTGTCGTCGTCGGCGGCGCGAATGTCCTGCTGGGCACGGCTCCGGCCGCGGTGTTCCTGGCGATGATCCGGATGGCGTTGAATGCGAGCTACGGGCAGATCATCGGACAGATCGGTATGCTGTTTGCAGTCATCCTGATCATCCGTGTCCTGCCCGAAGGGCTGTCCAGCGTGCTGGTCCGGCGTGGGCGCTAGAGCATGATCCGGCAACGTGTGAAGCGGTCTTCCGCAAGGACCATGCTCAAACAGAGAGGCGAGACGGTGATGCGGTCGCGGTCGACGGCATCATCGTCGAAGCGAGGTTCCTGATGTTCAAGCTGCTTGACGGTCCGCAGACGCTCGGACGAGGCAAGATCTTCTGGTCCTGCTTCCTCGCCGTGCTCGCGGGTGCGCTGATCTACCCGGTGTTCGCCGACTCCTATGATGTCGGCAATTTCTCCTACTTCCTGATCTGGATCTTCATGGCGCTCGGCCTCTGCCTGATGTGGGGGTATGGCGGCATGTTGTCGTTCGGACAGACCTTCTTCTTCGGTATCGCCGGCTACGGCTATGGCGTGCTCGCCATCAACATGGGCGGTGGAACCACGACGATCGCCGCGATTATCCTGTCGGTCCTGATTGCGATGGCGGCAGCCGCGGTCCTCGGCTACTTCATGATCTGGGGCGGCATCAGCGGCATCTTCTTCGGCATCGTGACGCTGTCGGCGACGCTGGTGCTGGCGTTCTTCCTTGGGCAGACGGCCGGGCCGGAATGGCATATCGGCACGGCGCGGCTGAACGGCTTCAACGGCATGAAAGGCATGGACCCGCTGGCCGTGGGCGATTTCTACATTGAGGGATCGGCGCTCTATTATGTCATGATCGCGCTGATCGTGATCGTCTATATCGCGCTGCGCATGCTCGTGAACTCGAGCGTCGGCAACGTGATCGTGGCCACGCGGGAAAATCCGCAGCGCGCCGAGATGCTCGGCTACGACGTCCGGAAATATCAGCTGCTGACCTTCGTGATCGGCAGCGGCCTCGCCGGGCTCAGCGGCGCCCTTTATACCTCCTGGGGGCAGTTCATCACTCCGTCGAGCATCGGTCTGCCGGCAGCGGCGATGCCGATCGTGTGGGTCGCGTTTTCCGGACGCAGCGACTTGACCGCAACGCTGGTTGGATCGTTCCTGCTGCTGTTCGGCTTCCAGACCATCACCGTCTACAGCCAGCAGGCGGCGCTGGTGCTGATGGGCACGCTGCTGCTCGCGACCGTGATGCTGGCGCCGCAGGGGTTTGTGCTCGGTATCGGCAAGCTCGTCGTCGACTGGTGGACCAGGCGCCGGCGGCGCGAGCCGGCTCCCACGCTGGCCGACGCCGGCCGCTTGCAATCGGATGAGACCTGACATGGCACTGGTCGATGTGAAGGGCGTGAGCAAACGCTTCGGTGGATTGACCGCCGTCTCCGACGTCGATCTGACGGTCAATGCCGGCGAGGTCCACTGCCTGATCGGCCCAAACGGGGCAGGGAAGAGCACGCTGTTCAAGCTGATCGTCGGGCTTTATCCGCCGACCGGGGGCAGCATCTTGTTCGATTCCGTCGACATCACCAATGAGCGTCCTTATGCCCGCGTGCAGCGCGGCATGAGCATCAAGATGCAGGCGCCGAGCGTATTCAAGGAGCTGCCGGTGCGGCAGAACATCCAGATCGCGCTGCAGGAGCGGCTCTCGGGGGCCGAACGCAGCGCGGAGGAGGATCGGCTGCTGACATTGCTTGATTTGGCACAGGATAGCGACAAGCTGGCCGGTGCGCTGTCGCACGGCCAGCAGCAATGGCTCGAGATCGGGATGGCGCTGGCGTTGCAGCCGCAGCTCCTGCTGCTCGACGAGCCGACGGCCGGCATGTCGCCGGAGGAGACCTTCAAGACCGGTGAGCTGATCAAGTCGTTCAACGCCGAGGGCATGACGGTTCTGGTGGTCGAGCATGACATGGCCTTCGTGCGCCAGGTCGCACAGCGCGTCACCGTGCTGCATCTCGGCAAGATATTCGCGCGCGGCGACCTTGAAACGATCCTGCAGGACGAGAAGGTCGCCGATATCTATCTGGGTCAGAGCCATGCCCACTGATCGCGTTCTGGACGTGTCGGGACTGTGGGCGGGCTACGGCGCGACGCCGATCCTGCAGGGCGTCAGCATGTCGATCGCGCGCGGCGAGATCGTCGGCGTGATCGGCCGCAACGGCGTCGGCAAGTCGACCCTGATGCGGTGCCTTATCGGGCTTCTCCAGACATGGCGCGGCACGATCACTTTCATGGACCGCGACGTGACACAGCTCGAGGCGGACGCGCGGGCCCGCGCCGGCTTTGGCTACATCCCGCAGGGGCGCGACGTGTTTCCCCAGATGAGCGTCGAGGAGAACCTGCAGGTTGGCGAGCTGATCGGCGGGCCTAACGGCAAGAAGCTGCCGGAGCTCGTCTACGAGTATTTTCCGCGATTGAAGGAGCGAAGGCGCCAGGTTGCAGGCACCATGTCGGGCGGAGAGCAGCAGCAACTCGCCATCGGGCGAGCGCTGATCGGCAATCCCACCCTGATGATCCTCGACGAGCCGTCCGAGGGCATCCAACCCTCGATCGTGCAGCACATCTGCGAAGCTCTGAAATCGTTCCGCGACGAGCTCGGAACGACGATCATCTTCGTCGAGCAGAACCTCGACACGATCCTGGCGATCGCCCAGCGCTGCTACATCATGGAAAAGGGGAAGATCACCCGGTCGTTGGCCGACGAGGATGTCAATGCCGACAATGTCCGCGCGCAATTGTTGCTCTGATTGGTGCCGCCAGAAACGGCGGCGGTCTGCAATCAATAATAATGGAGGGAATTGAACATGGATCTGGGACTCAAGGGAGCAAAGGTTCTCGTCACCGGCAGCACCAAGGGGATCGGGAGGGCGATCGCCGACACCTTCGCCGCTGAAGGTGCCAATGTCGGGATCTGCGCGCGCAATCAGGCCGATGTCGACAGCGCGGTCGCTGCACTCAAGGCCAAAGGCGTCGTGGCATTTGGCAGTGCGGTCGATGTCTCTAATGGCGCCGCGCTCAAGGCCTGGGTCGCTGACATGGCATCGAAGCTCGACGGCATCGATGTGGTCGTAGCCAACGTCAGTGCGCTGTCGATCGGGCAGGACGAGGAGAGCTGGGAGAAGGAGTTCTCCACCGACATGATGGGAACGGTGCGCCTGGTCAATGCGGCAATGCCTTATCTGGAAAACAGCGCGGCCGCCGCGATCGTCACCATTGCCAGCGTCTCAGGCCGCGAGGTCGACTTCGCGAGCGGCCCCTACGGGACCTTCAAGGCTGCGATCATCCATTACACGCAGGGCTTGGCGTACCAGCTTGCCGCCAAGGGCATCAGGGCGAACTCGGTGTCACCGGGCAACACCTATTTCGAAGGTGGTGTCTGGAACATGATCAAGGACAACAATCCGGAGCTGTACAAGTCCGCGTTGGCGCTCAACCCGACCGGCCGCATGGGCACGCCGCAGGAGATGGCGAACGCCGCCGTGTTTCTTGCGAGCCGGGCAGCAAGCTTCATCACGGGAACGAACCTCGTGGTGGACGGCGCCTTGACGCGCGGCGTCCAGTTCTAGGCTCGCGAGCAGGCAGCAAAGGCACGAAACCGCACCGTCGCTGGCGCAGTTTCGGGCGAGCATTTCCGAACAACAACAGGACGTCAGATGTCTGTGGAACCGTTGCACTACAAGTCCATCACCGAGATCTCCGAGCTGTTTCGCAGCGGGGAGGTGCGTCCGTCCGAGGTCACCGAGGCGATCCTGACCCGAATCGCGAAGCTCAACGGGGAGCTTCACGGCTATGCGCTCGTCCTTGCAGAGCGGGCCATGGCGCAGGCCAAGAGCTACGACGGCGAGATCGCCAAGGGCATCTGGCGCGGCCCGCTGCATGGCGTGCCGATCGGGCTGAAGGATCTCTGCTACACGTCGTTTGCGACAACCGCGGGCGGCACCATGATCCATGCTAGCTTCGTGCCGTCCTTCAACGCGACCATCGTGGATCGGCTCGAGCGCGCCGGCGCAGTGACATTAGGCAAGCTCAAGATGACGGAGGGCGCCTATACCAGCCATCATCCCGACGATCAGGCGCCGCTCAACCCGTGGAACGTGAACTATTGGGTCGGCTCCTCGTCGACCGGATCGGGCGTGGCGACATCGGCGGGGCTTTGTTACGGCTCGATCGGCAGCGACACCGGCGGTTCGATCAGGTTTCCGTCGGCGACCTGCGGGCTGACCGGGATCAAGCCGACTTGGGGACGCGTTAGTCGGTATGGCGTCTTCCCGCTGGCGGTTTCGCTCGATCATGTCGGACCGATGTGCCGCAGCGCGGCAGATGCCGCGGCGATGCTAGGTGTCATCGCAGGGGCAGACGTCAACGATCCGACTGCCTTGCAGGCGCCGGTGCCGAACTATCTGGCGGGAATCGGCGACGGCATCCGCGGCCTGAGGATCGGGGTGGACCGCAAATACACCCAGGATGGGATCGACCCGCAGATCGTAACCGCTCTGCTGGAGGCCGAACGCACCCTTCGCGATCTCGGCGCCGACATCCGCGAGGTCAAATTCCCATCTTACGAGAAGCTCGTCAGCATGTGGATTCCGATGTGCTCGGTGGAGACGGCGGAAGCGCATCTGGAGACCTATCCGTCGCGCAAGTCGGAATATGGTCCTGATCTCGCGCAGCTGATCGAGCAGGGCAGGTCTGTTAGCGGCGTGCAGATCGCGGCCATTCATCATGAGCGGCTCAAATTCTCCGGCAGCCTCGCGGCGCTGTTTTCGGAGATTGACTTGCTGCTGATTCCGACCATGCCGGTTCCGATCCCGACGCTCGCCAAGATGAGCGAATATGGCGCCGATCCGAACGTCTTGCTCAGCATCCTGCGCTTCACGGCCGTCTTCGACTTCAGCGGCAGCCCTACGATCACACTGCCGATGGGCATGGCATCGGATCATATGCCATTGAGCATGCAGCTGGTCGGACCGCATTTAGCCGAGGATGTGCTCGCGCGCGCTGCGCACGCCTTCCAGTCGGTGACGGATTGGCACACACGGCGGCCTCCCGTCGACTGCGGAGCCACGATTGGAGCTGCCAATTGATTGGTGAGAGGGCGGCAACACGATTCCGCCCGAAGAAGACGCAGTATGTGGACGCGTCGCTGAACGGTTTGCCCCGAGCTCCGCACGCGCCCCGACAAGAACGAAGGGAATCCTGCCGGGTTGAATGAGGCCGCAATCGGGATCATCCTTTGGGCGTGACGAAGCGCGCAACACGCATTATGCGTCGTGTCCCGCTCGTCACGACTGGAAGAAACCGAATGACTGCACCCTCCATCGAGATCCGGCGACTGACCGCCGTTGACGCTGCCCTATATCGCGATATCCGTCTCGAGGCGCTGCAATCGAGCCCCGAGGCGTTCGCCAGTGCACTCGAGACGGAAAGCGCCTATCCCGTCGGCTGGTTCGCGGCGAGGCTCGAAGGCGGCGCGGTTATGCTCGGGGCATTCCGGGGCGGCGAACTGGCCGGGACGCTTGGCTTCGTGAGGGGCGACGGACCGAAGCGGCAGCACAAGGGCGCGCTCGTCGGGATGTATGTCCGACCGGCGGCACGGCACGCTGGCGTTGGACGCCGCCTGGTCGACGCCGCGCTCGATCTAGCGGTGCAATCCGTCGAGCTGGTCCAATTGGCCGTTGTCAAAGGCAATGAACCGGCACATCGGCTCTACCAGAGCGTGGGCTTCGTCGAGTACGGGCTCGAGCGCCACGCACTGAAGATCGATGGCCGCTACCACGACGACATTCTGATGGCGAAGGATCTGACTGGGCGCGCGGGATAGCGCGAGTGCACCATTGCTGGCCCATCCTGCGGATGCCAGACCGGACGTTGCCGATTGGCCGGCGAAGCACCAGTTTTCCGGGTGTGCTGATATTCGGACGCTTGCCATGACGGAGTGGTACTTCATCTGGATCGACGGTCCGCGCGGACCGGAGCCGCAGAAATGGTCGTCGGATGGGCTATGGGGGCAGCTTGGCCGCCAGGACGTCATTGTCCGTTTCCCCTTGACCGACCAGGAGGCCGAGCTGCCGCTCGATCAGTTGGCCCGGCTGCACCCGATCCCGCGTTGAGCGAACCGGACGAACCTGGCGCCGGCCGTCACACCACGAGCCGTCCTTCGCGCTCTGCGACGGTGATCTGCGCTTCGGTGCCCGAATTGAAATCCAGCCGGTCAGCCTCGATGCCGTCGCTGAAGATGACTCCGTTCTCCGGCATTAAAGATCGCACGCTCAGGCGCTCCGACCGGTTCAGGCTGCCGCAGACCAGGTTCACCTGCGAGGTACGGCTCGGGAACGGCTCGCGGACCGCAAAGCGGAGCGCGCCCACATCCCAGGCTTGCGGCAGATAGGGCGGGGCGCTGCCGCCGCTGCCGAAGGCGCCGGCGCTCGCCATGGAGAAAGTGAATCGTTATGGCTGGAGACGGTGTTCACGTCGTCGAAGTCATAGGCTGCGCGGATGCGTTCAAGGTGCTCGGTGTAGCGATCGAGCACCCCTGGCGCGAACAGGCCGGTGCGGCAGACATGGGCCCAGAGCCGGGCCACGATGTCGGGATAGAGGATGAAGCGCGGAAAGGTCGGCGTCGACTGCAGCCGCGCCAGCAACGCGCCGAGCGCTCTTGTCAGCGCGGCAGGCCGCCGGGATAGGTATCGAGCGGTTGGCGGCCAACAAAGTCCATCACGACAACACGTGACGCTTCATCCACATAATGGAGCCGCGGTGCGATGCCGGCTTCGGCGGCGATGCGCAGGGAGGCATACTGATGCGGATTGCGCAGCGGGCTCGCCAATGGCTCGAAGCCCAGCCGTTGAAGCGGGCTCACCGTTCCTTCNGAGCCGCAACAAATACTGGCGGCCGCCCGTATCAATTCTGAACAGACGTGCTGCCGTCGTGCCGCCGGACACCGGCACCACGGCGTCGATCGGAGTCCGGCCAACGACTGCACGCAGTGCAGCATGCGCGGCGTCGCGGTCCGTCGGTCGAAATGTATCGAGATCGGTCATGCGCGAAAGCTAGCACGACCATAGCGTGCATTGAAAACTGACGGTGAAAGCGTTTCGGGGTTCCCGCGTCTTCAATCGCTGGCAGCGCGCGACGAAGCGTGAAACAGTGCTCGTCGGCTTGGTGGTGGGAGTAAGCTTGATGTCAGCGAAGTGGATGCTGCTATGCGCGGTTGCGAGCAGAAGATGGTTCGCCTTGCCATTATTCTGCCTGATCAGCGCGTTCGGAATTATGCACGGCGCTGCCGCGAGCGAATCCCTGCAGGTCATGGACGCGCGCGTGCCGGCAGCCGACAAAGAGGGCGGGGACCTTCCGTTGACAATGACGATCAGGAACGAGGCCGACAGTGCCGACGCATTGCTTCGCGTCCGCTGCCCGGTCGCGAATTTCTCCGAGCGTCACACCGTCGACCGCGGCGAAGGCGCGCCGGCCATGCGTTCGATCCCGAACATTCCCGTCCCCGCCAAGGGGACGCTCGAGCTGAAGCGCGACGGCTATCATGTCATGCTGCTGCAGTTGCGCCGGGCGCTCGCGCCCGGCGAGACGTTCAAATGCGCAGTCGTCTTTCAGAAGGCTGGCACAATCGAGACGGAGGTGCGGGTCCAGAAGTGACCATGGAAGGCGGCGGGTCGACAGTTGCCCGCCGGGACTCAAGGCTTCTCACCCGAACGCCCGTATGTGACGGGCCATTCGACCAATGAAGATGCTAGATCCGGAGGAAATGAACTCATGACAAGGTTGAATTGGGTTAAATCCCACATGCTCGCAGCGGCAGTAGCATCCGCTGCGACGATCGCAGGCTCTTTCGCGTTCGCGGAAGACGTCAGCCAGGAGCGATTGCTCAACGCTGACAAGGAAGCAGGCAACTGGCTGCACCACCACAAGGATTACTCGGCCAACCGGTTCTCGACCCTGACCGAGATCAATCATGACAACGTCAAGAACCTGAAGGTCGCCTGGACCATGGCGCTGGGCGGCGTCGAGGGCGGCGGAATCTGGTCGCATGGCGGACTGGAAGGGACGCCGATCGTCGACAACGGGTTCATGTACGTCACCGACGGCTGGGGCTCGGTCTACAAGATCGATGCCCATGGCGGCAAAGGCACGCTGCTTTGGAAGATGGACCCCAAGACCGACCACGACTGGGCCGGCGCGGTAGCGTGCTGCGGCGTCGACAATCGTGGCGTCGCGCTGTGGAACAACCTCGTCATCTCGCACACGCTCGACGGTCGCCTGATCGCGACCAACAGCGAGACCGGGCAGGTCGCCTGGCAGCGTCAGGTCGCCGATCCCGACAAGGGCGAGGTCATCACCGGCGCACCGCTGATCGTCAAGGATATGGCGATCACAGGCGTGGCGGGTGCGGAATACGGAATTCGCGGCTGGATCGCTGCGACCGATCTGAAGACGCAGAAGGAAGTCTGGCGCACCCACACCATCCCGGGCAAGGACGATCCGGGCCACGAGACGTGGAAAGACGACAAGAGCGCCGCCGCAAGCGGCGGCGGATCGACCTGGGTTACCGGCAGCTACGACCCGTCGAGCAACACGATCGTCTGGGGCGTCGGCAATCCCGGACCGGACTGGGATAATGAATACCGCCCCGGCGATAACCTCTACACCGACTCGTCGCTTGGCCTCGATGCCGACACCGGCAAGATCAAGTGGCACTACCAGCACACGCCGAACGATCCCTACGACTATGACAGCGTGGCGGAGAACGTGCTGGCCGACGTCCCCGGTCCGAACAACACGACGATGAAGCTCGCGCTCGAGGCCGATCGCAACGGCTTTGCCTATGCGATCGACCGCACCAACGGCAAGTTCCTCTGGGGTTTGCCGTTCGTGAAGAAGGTGACCTGGACCAAGGGGCTCGATCCCGAGACCGGCAAGCCGATCGAGTACGATCCCAAGCAGGGCGTGCAGCGCTACAACGCCTCGGTCACGCCGAGCCGCGAGAACAAGGTGACGGACATCTGTCCCGGCAACATGGGCGGCAAGAACTGGCCGCCGACCGCGTACAATCCGACCTTGAAGCTCTGGTACATCCCGGTCATCGAGAGCTGCAACCGGATCACGGTCGAGGAGATGACGCCGGACAAGATCAAGCCGCGCGAGTTCTTCACGGGCGGTGGCCCGAGCCAGCCGGTCAAGATCACGGGCAGCGTGACCGCGATCGACGTGACCACCGGCAAGGTGGCGGGGAAGGCGGAAACGCAGTTCCCGAACCTCGGCGGCATCCTGGCGACGCCTGATCTTGTGTTCTCCGGACAGCCGTCCGGCGAGGTGATCGCCTATGATGCGAAGTCCTTGCAGAAGCTCTGGGAGTTCAACACCGGCGGAGGTGTCAACGCGCCCCCGATGACGTTCTCGGTGGACGGCAAGCAGTACGTCGCGATCCTCGTTGGCCTCGGCGGCGCCTGGGACAAGTGGTTCATCGACGCCACGCCCGAGCTGAAGAAGATGCAGCCCGGCTCGATGCTCTACGTGTTCGCCCTTTGACTCGCAAGCGCGGGAGGCTTCGGATCGGAGCCTCCCGCGTCGATCTCGCCGAGAGAAAACAAGAAATGAAGCAAACATGGCTGATTGGCGCGTGGCTTGGCTGTGCGCTCGTGATGGGATTGTCCGGTGCGGCGCATGCACAGGCAGCGAGCGATCCGACCGATGCAGGCAAGGCGGTGTTCAAGCGCGGTAATTGCGTGGGCTGCCACAAATGGCACGGCAATGGCGGCGGCGGCTATGGCGGTGACGCGCTGTCGCTGCGCAAGACCGAGCTGACGCGCGAGCAGATCATCGAGACCGTCAGCTGCGGGCGGCCGGGTACCGGCATGCCGTTCTTCGTGCGCGGCTCCTATGACACCACCAAATGCTATGACATGACACGCCAGGATGTCGGAGATCACATTCCGCCCGAGGCGAACGTCTTCCTGCGGCCGAACGAGATCGGGGCCGTTGCCGATTATGTGCTCGCCCATATCAAGGGCAAGGGTGAGCCGACCTACGCCGAGTGCATCGCATTTTTCGGCGACGGCTCGCGCGTCTGCAACATCTACAAGGAGGCCGGGCACGCCGCCGCGCCGTCCGATCCAAGCGACAAGGCAAAACCATGAGCAAGCATCGATCGGCAATTCCTGGATTCGTCTTCGTCGCCACTGTCATGGCCGCCGTGCCGGCGATGGCGACCGCCGGAGACCTGCGCGACATCAGTGTCGGCATGGCGATCAGCGCTGCGCCCAACGCGGGATATGTCAACCTGACGTGCGCAGGGGACAAGACGCACAAGCTCACGGGCTGGACGCAATGGTCGGACTGCCCGGCTGGCGCTGATCAGACGCGTGCGATCCGCTTCGAGTATGATCCGGCGACGTCGCGGGACGGCACCATGGTGGGCGGCCATCCCGCCATCCTCACCGCCATGGTCGGTCAGGACGCCAGGATCGCGGCTCTGACGATCGAGACCGATCCGAAGGCGCGGCTCTATCTACGCAAGAAGGCGTTCCTGCTTGGGCTGCAGGCCAAGTCTCGCTACGGTGCGGACGGCTGGAGCTGTTCGGAAGCGCCGCCGGCCGGCGACAAGCAGCCCGTCGGCGGCACATTCGTCGACGAGCACTGCAGCAAGACCGCCGACGGCCGATCGATCGAGATCGAGCGGCATCTCTACGGCCAGCCGAACAAGGAGCTCAAGGATTTCACCGACGAGACCCGGATTACCATTCGTCGCGCCGGGTCCTAGGAGACGTCGAACATCGATCGCCTGACGTGAATGGATCGCTCGGCCGATCAGGTTTCGAGTGGCAGGGAGTCTATATCGATCTGCGGCAGCAGGCCGGGCGATTGTCGTTCGACGAGCTCGCGCATCTTCCCGATGATCGCCTTGGCCGCGGTAGAAACCACCGCGTTCGGGCCGGCAACCGCGATCACAAGCGGCGGCATCTGGTCCGAGTCGGTCAGCCGCATCGCGAGCGAGCTCAGGCCGGGCGTTCCCATGTCGCGCGTATAGGCAAATCCCTGCCGGCGGATGGTCGCCAGCGCGGGCTGGATGTCCGCGAAGCGGACGGGGCATGACGGTGTCTCTTCCGCGTTGATCCGCTGCACGATCCGCCGGGCATCGTCGTCGTTCATCAGGCTCAGGAACACCCGGCCCGGGGTCGAGTGCGTCAATAGTCGCCGCGCCCCCGGTTCGAGATAATAGCGGACCGAGGTCGTCCCTTGCAGTACGCGCAGGTACTGGCTGTAGAGCTGGTTGCGCGCCACGACGAAGGTCGTCAGCCGCGTCGCCTCATGCAGCTCGCGCGTGATGGCGTCCAGCGTGGCGCCAGGAAGCATCTGGTTCTTGATCCAGCCGCCGAGCAGCGCAATGCGGACGGTCGGCACATAGGTCCGCGTGCGCCGATCGTGCTCCAGATAGCCCAGTTCGACGAGGCTTTTCAGCAGCGCCGACGTGCTCGATGTCGGGTAGCTCAGCCGCCGCGCGATCTCGGTCATCGCCGCCGGCCGCTCGATCTCCGCAAAATATTCGAAGATGCGCAGCGCCCGATGCGCCGACTTGACGACCGATGGATCCGCACTGCCGTCGGCGGCGCGAAACATTTCGTCATGCCGGTTGGCCTCGATGACCGTTGCCGAGGGATCGTCGGGCTGCGCGCGGACCCGCTCACCAACGATGCGCCTGCGGCCCCGGCGCGAAGGAGCCTGCGTATCGGGGCGAACTCCCTTGATCTCCCGCCGTTTCATGTCCTGGGCGTGACCGCTGTTGATGCGCTGCAGCATCGGCGTAAGCGCTTCTGCCGACGAATGTGCAGCCAAACGCACGGAGGTCAAGAGCCCGTGGCGCGGAGGGCGCGCGGCATTTCCTCCATGTATCTGGAATTATTTTGCAGGGCCGGTCCGGCCATGGACATCGCGGTGATCGTTCTCGATGTTGCATGTCAAATTCGTTGCCAGATACAGCTTCAGGGAGACCTCCGATGCAGATGAGCGCGCGTGACTTTCGCAGCAGCACTGATGTTGCCGACCCGTCCGATCCCTCCCGTCACATCTCGCATGATTGCGCCGGTCTCAATTTCTTCGATCTCGATCGCGGGCTGCGCGGCCTGCTCGGGCTTTATCTGTCGCGCGAGGACCGCGCGACGCTGGAGCCGCATTTCCATCGCCTCGGGGAATTGGCCGGAGGCAGGCTCGACTGTCTCGCCAGGATCGCCGACAAGCATGCGCCGGTGCTGAATCCGCGGGACGCCTATGGCCGCGACGAGGACTGGATCGACTATCATCCTGCCTATCGCGAAATGGAGGCGATCGCGTTCGGGGACTTCCAGTTCCATGCCATGAGCCATCGCGGCGGCGTGCTTGGGATGAACCGGCCGCTGCCTGCGGTGGCCAAGTACGTCTTTCAGTATCTGTTCGTTCAGTCCGAGTTCGGGTTGATGTGCCCAATCAGCGTCACCGACACGTCGACGCATCTGATCCGCAAGTTCGGCTCCGACGAGCTCAAGGCCTATCTGCTGCCGAAGATGCTGTCGGACGACATGGCGACGCTGTGGAAGGGCACGCAGTTCATGACGGAGAAGGCAGGCGGCTCTGACGTCGGCGCGATCGAGACCGTCGCACGCCGCGATGGCGACGTCTGGCGTTTGACCGGCGACAAATGGTTCTGCTCGCACGCCGATGCCGACGTCGCGCTGATGCTGGCGCGGCCGGAAGGCGCGCCAGATGGCACCAGGGGGCTCGCGCTGTTCGCGCTGCCGCGCCGTCTCAAGGACGGCCGCCGCAACAGCTACCGGATCGTCCGCCTCAAGGACAAGCTGGGCACCAAGTCGATGGCATCGGGCGAGATCCGTCTCGACAATGCCGTCGCGTATCTCGTCGGCGATGTGACCCAAGGCCTCAAGCAGATGATGGAGCAGGTCAACCTGTCGCGGCTGTCGCACGGCGTGCGTGCCGCGGCCATGATGCGGCGCTGCGTGAACGAGGCGAAGGTCAGCGCCTCCTCGCGCGTGGCATTCGGCCAGAACGTCATGGATTTCCCGCTGCTGCGCCGTCAGTTGATGAAGCTGATCGTTCCGACCGAGCAGGCGCTGTCGATGGTGCTGGTGGCCGCGCGCGCGATGGACGATGCGAATGCGGGCTCCGCGGAGGCGAGGGACCTGCTGCGCATCCTGACGCCGCTGGTGAAGTATCGGGCCTGCCGCGACAACATTCCGGTTGCCACCGGTGCGATGGAGGTGCGCGGCGGCAACGGCTACATCGAGGAGTGGGTGCAGGCACGGCTGGTGCGCGACGCCCATGTCGGCGTGCTCTGGGAAGGCACCAGCAACATCAATGCGCTCGACATCATCCAGCGCGCGGTCGGCAAGAGCGGCGCCCACCGTGCCCTTGCCGCTGCCATGCAGGATCGGCTCGGACAGGCGAAGAACCTGCCGGAGCCATTCGCCAGGCGCCTTCGCCTTGCGTTCGACCGGTCGATTGCCTTTGCCGAGCGGGTCGCGGCCGATCGCGAGTCCGAACATGTCGCGCGGCTTGCGGCCAGCGCGCTCTACCACGCGGCGTCGGCCATCGTTCTGGCCTGGGAAGGGAGCCAGCCTAATGTCGATGCGCGGCGCCTGTTGCTCGCGCGCTTCGTGCTCGAGCATCGCCTGACGGCGAAGGATCCGCTCGCTCCGGCCGACGATGCGTGGGAGCGCGAGGCCATTGATCTGGTGCTCGGCGATGCGCCGGTTTCACTGGAACAGGCAGCCACGCTCCTGGTCGCCTGATCGCGACACCGGCGGAGTTCTGGCGCGGACATGAACCCTTCGGATCAATGCCGCGCCAGCAGCACCACGATGATCACGGCCAGGATCGCGCACAGCACCTTCCAGAACGTCACGGGATCGCGGTCGTGCAGCGATTTGCGCGTCGTGACGGCAGGACCGGCCCAGGTGGCGCCGTTCTCCAGCTCGTGGGCAAACTCGATGACATCGCCGTAGCGTTGTGCGGGCTCGACGCTGAGCGCCTTGCCGATCACGGCGTCGAGCCAGGCCGGCAGGTCGGGGCGATAGCGCGACAAAGGCGCCGGCTTGCCGAAGCGCGGGCGTGAGAACGGCTCGATCTCGCCGAACGGATAGTTCGCGGTGAACATGCGGTAGACGGTGACGCCGAGCGCGAACAGGTCGGACGCCTCGTCGCCCGCCTTGCCGCCGAACAGTTCAGGCGCCATGTAGCTCGCCGTGCCCGGAATGTCCTCGGCGGGAAAATCCTCGAGCAGCGGCACGCGCGCAACCCCGAGATCGACCAGGCGCAAGCCGCCGTCCTTCAGCAGGATCACATTGTCCGGCTTGATATCGCGATGGATGATGCCGGCGCGGTGCAGCGCCGTCACCGCGCGCACCAGCTTGGTGGCAATCCCGATCCCTTCGGCGAGCGACAGCCGTGGCGCGCGATTGAGCCGCTGCTCCAGCGTCTCGCCTTCATAGAGCGGCATCGCCGAATAGAGTCGCGTCTGCCGCTCCGCCGGCACTTCGATGATCTCGCCGATCCACAGGCTGCGCACCCGCGCGGCGACCCAGGCCTCGCGCACGAAGGCGAGGCGGTAGGAGCCCTCGCTGGACACGCGCGGGTGCGGAAATTTCAGCACAACCTCGCGGCCGGCCTTCCTGTCGATGGCCTTGAACAGGCGGCTGTAGCGTCCGTCGGACAGGACGTCGCCGAGGGCGAAATCGTCGACGACGTCGCCCGACGTGGGCAAATCGAGGATCGGCAGTGTTGCGATCGCGTGGGTCAGCTCGTCGCGGTCCGCTGGCGGCAGGTCGACGATGTCGAGCACCAGTGCGGTGGCATTGTCGCTGCCATCAGCGGCAAGTGCCGCGTCGACGACGGCGCGCGCCGACTCCTCCGGCGGCGTGCGCTCTTCCAGCAGTTGCTGAAGGCGAGAGTCGCCGAGTGCACCGTGAACGCCGTCGCTGCAGATCAGAAGACGATCGTGCTGCCGCAGTCCGATGGTGATGTAGTCGAAGCGCGCGAATTCCTCGAAGCCGATGGCGCGGCTCAGCATATGCGCGAGGTCGCCGCGGCCGGCGATGTGATCCTGCGTCAACCGCTCCAGACGCCCTTCGCTCAAGCGGTAGGCGCGGGTGTCGCCGACATGGATGACATGACATTGCCGCCGCGACAGGACGATCGAGGAGAAGGCGCAGGCCATGCCGCTGCGCGCGGCGTCGACGCGGCCCTGGGCGTAGATCCAGCTGTTGGCGGCTTCGAGCGCCCGCGCGGCGCGGCGGCGGACGCCGAGGGTCTCGGGCAGGGAATAATAGGCGTCGATGAAGCTGCGGATCGCGACCTCTGCTGCCTCGCGTCCGCCCTTGTGGCCGCCGACGCCGTCAGCGACGGCGGCGACGACGTCGCGTCGAACCGTGCTGGGTCTGCCGAGGCAGGCCGCGACATAGTCCTCATTGGCGGCGCGCTTGCCGGTCTCGCTGGCGAAGCCGACGCGAACCCCCAATTCCCGCTGCGAGCCGTTCGCCACGTCCGAGCCCCGTCATTCCTCGGGGCGGGCCGTCAGACGCGCGCTCCCGACACCGCGCCCCAGGTGGTGCGCCAGCGGACCTTGACCATGGCAAGTCCGATGAAGCCAAGCAACGCCAGCAGGCCGAAGAACAGGAAGCCCGCGCCGAAGCCGCCGGTCATGCCCTTGGCGGCGCCGAGCGTCTGCGCCAGGAAGTAGCCGCCGATGCCGCCGGCACAGCCGACCAGGCCGGTCATCAGGCCGATCTCGTGACGGAAGCGGAGTGGGATGAGCTGGAACACCGCGCCGTTGCCCATGCCGAGCGCCAGCACGCCGATCGAGAACAAGAGGACCGAGATCCAGGCGATGCGCGGCATCGCCGTCAGCGCCCAGCCGCCTGGTGCCGGGGCGGTCGGGCCTTCGGGCATGAAGGCGATCACGAGATAGGCCGCGACCACGATGCCGAACAGGATCGACAACGCACGGATGCCGCCGATGCGGTCGGCGATCAGGCCGCCGACAGGACGGAAGCCCGATCCGAACGCGACGATCAGCGCCACCAGCAGGCCCGCCGCAACCCCGGAGACATGATACTGCACCGTGAAATAGAGCGGCAGCGCATTGGCCAGCCCGACGAAGCCGCCGAAGGTGATGAAGTAGAAGAACATGAACCACCGGGTGTCGGAATCCCCAAGCAGCACGCCATAGGCCTTCAGCGAGATCGGTTTGCGCTCGCCCGGCGCGTCCTTGGCGGCGGCGACGTAATAGGCAAGCACCATCAACATAGGGATCAGGAGGCAGCCGAACACGGCCTGCCAGCCCCAGTGTTCGGCAATGGTCGGCGCGAGCAGGGTGTCGAGCACGACACCCATATTGCCGGCGCCGGCGATCCCCATCACCACGCCCTGGTATTGCGGCGGATACCAGCGGCTGGCTTGGGGCAGAGCGACCGCGAACGAGGCGCCCCCGATGCCGAGCGCCACGCCGAACAGCTCGATCGCAAGCTTGTCGGTCAGGCCGAATTGCCAGACCGCAGCCGTCGCAACAATCACCACAAGCTGGGCGATGATGCCGGTGCGCTTGGCGCCGATCATGTCGGCGAGCAGGCCCATCGGCACGCGCAGCAGCGCCCCGGCCAGCACGGGAATCGCAACCAGCGTGAACTTCTCGTTCACGGCGAGATTCATGTCGCGCGCGATGTAGACGATCAGCGGGCCGAGCGAGACCCACGCCATGAAACTGATATCGAAGTATAGGAAGGCGGCCAGCAGCGTCGGCCAGTGACCTGCCTTCTTGAATTCAGCGAACTTCATTGTTCATGCCTCGCGATGCTGCGGCGAAGGCAGCCGCGCAGTCGCGACGTGTCTTGGCGCAAATGGATAGAATGGGGTGAAGGGCGAGAGCGCTCGTCGTTGAGACGTTCCCGATCAACAACGACTTCAGCAATAACCGTGCCATCGAAACCGGCAGTGGTGCTTCGCCTGCGATCGCAAGACGTTGTCGACGCATCTCTGGATGACGCAATGACTGCAATTGCCGGGGGCCTGGTGCCCCGGCCGCCGCGCAAACGCGCAGGCTGGTGCTTTTTTGAGCGGCGCGCGCATGCGCTCGTGGTGCGCATTGATCGCGCCGTGGTGATCGCGCCGGCTGCCGCTGATGCTGTGCTGCACAAGAGATGGTCGGCGTGGCTAAAAATTCGGCCGGCGGCTTTCACCGCCTGTCGGCGGGTCTGTTTGATGCGGCCGAAAACTTATTGATTTCATTGTCAGATTCGGTCGTGCCGAATTGGCACGCGTTTTGAATATCAGTCAGCAAAGGAACATCGATCGTCAGTGACGACGGTCTGCGCCCGCGGCTGGGCTTCCGAACAATCCCAACTTCAATCGACGTTGATCGACGCATGCTGCGTCGCTGCGCGGCGTCGTCGGAATCGAAAGGCAGACCATGCTCGACAAGGTGACGAAGCAAAAGCTGGTGGTGATCGGCAATGGTATGGCCGGCATCCGCACGGTCGAGGCGCTGCTCGAACGCGCGCCCGATCTCTACGACATCACGGTGTTCGGCTCCGAGCCCTACGGCAATTACAATCGCATCCTGCTCTCGCCGGTGCTCGCCGGCGAGAAGACCGTCGACGACATCATGCTCAACACCGTCGATTGGTACGAGGACAACAACATCACGCTGCGCAAGGGCGAGACGATCACCATGATCGATCGTCGCACCTGCGAGGTGGTCACGGAGGCTGGCGCTCGCGTTCCCTACGACCGCTTGCTGATCGCGACCGGCTCGAACCCGATCATGCTGCCGCTGCCGGGCAAGGATCTGCCGGGTGTGATCGGCTTCCGCGACATCTATGACGTCGATCGTATGATCAAAGCCTCGACTGACTATCGCAATGCCGTCGTGATCGGCGGTGGTCTGCTCGGCCTCGAGGCTGCCAACGGGCTGATGAAGCGCGGCATGAGCGTCACGGTCGTGCATCTGCTCGATACGCTGATGGAGCGCCAGCTCGATCCGGTGGCCGGCGGCCTGCTGCGCAAGTCGCTGGAAGAGCGCGGCATGGTGTTTAAGATGCCGGCGCAGACGCAGGCGATCCTGGGCGAGGACCGTGTCACCGGCGTCCGCTTTGCTGACGGCACCGAGCTGCCGGCCGATCTGGTCGTGATGGCGGTCGGCATCCGCCCGAATTTCGAGCTCGCGAAGAAGGCGGGCCTTTATTGCGAGCGGGGCATCGTCGTCTCCGACACCATGCAGACCTATGACGGCCGCATCTACGCGGTCGGCGAATGCGTGCAGCATCGTCGCCAGACCTACGGCCTCGTTGCACCGCTGTTCGATCAGGCCAAGGTCTGCGCCAACCACCTCGCCATGAAGGGCTTTGCCACCTATGACGGTTCGGTCACCTCGACCAAGCTCAAGGTCACCGGCATCGACCTGTTCTCGGCCGGCGATTTCGCGCCGGGGCCGGACAAGGAAGAGATCGTGCTGCAGGACGCCAATCGCGGCGTCTACAAGCGCATCATCCTGAAGGACAAGAAGATCGTCGGCGCCGTGCTCTACGGCGACACCATCGACGGCCCCTGGTACTTCCAGCATCTGCGCGACGGCACCGACGTCTCGCATATGCGCGAGCGCCTGGTGTTCGGCGCGGCCAATCTCGGCGAGGGCGGCGTCAGCGGCCAGAGCTCGGTGGCCGCGATGAGCGACGAAACCGAGATCTGCGGCTGCAACGGCGTCTGCAAGGGGGCGATCGTCAAGGCGATCACTGACAAGAAGCTGTTCACGCTCGACGACGTCCGCGCTCATACCAAGGCGTCGTCGTCATGCGGCTCCTGCACCGGCCTGGTCGAGCAGGTCCTGGCCTTCACGCTCGGCGGCGACTATTCAGCGGCGCCCAAGGTCAAGCCGCTGTGCAAGTGCACCGACCACAGCCATGACGATGTCCGCCGCGTCATCGTCGAGCAGAACCTGAAGACGATCCCCGCCGTGATGCGCTTCATGGAGTGGAAGACGCTGAACGGCTGCCATTCCTGCCGCCCGGCGCTGAACTATTATCTGCTCGCGACCTGGCCCGGCGAATATGTTGACGACCAGCAGTCGCGATTCATCAACGAGCGCGTCCACGCCAACATCCAGAAGGACGGCACCTATTCGGTGGTGCCGCGGATGTGGGGCGGCGTGACCACGCCGAGCGAGCTGCGCGCCATCGCCGACGTCGCCGAGAAGTTCAACATCCCGACCGTGAAGGTCACCGGCGGCCAGCGTATCGACCTCCTCGGCGTCAAGAAGGAGGACCTGCCGGCGGTGTGGGCCGATCTCAACGACGCCGGCATGGTGTCGGGCCACGCCTACGCCAAGGGGTTGCGCACGGTGAAGACCTGCGTCGGCTCCGAATGGTGCCGCTTCGGCACCCAGGATTCCACCGGCCTCGGCATCAAGATCGAGAAGTTCATGTGGGGCTCCTGGACACCGGCCAAGGTCAAGCTCGGGGTCTCCGGCTGTCCGCGTAACTGCGCGGAAGCGACCTGCAAGGACGTCGGCGTGGTCTGTGTCGATTCCGGATACGAGATCCATTTCGCCGGCGCGGCCGGATTGCACATCAAGGGCACCGAGTTCCTCACCAAGGTCGAGACCGAGGACGAGTGCCTGGAGGTAATCGTGGCCCTGACCCAGCTCTACCGCGAGGAGGGCTGGTATCTCGAGCGGATGTACAAATGGTGCGACCGCGTCGGTCTCGAGCAGATCAGGAAACGCGTCGTCGACAACGTCGAGAACCGCAAAGCGCTGTTCGCGCGCTTCGCCTATTCGCAGCAATTCGCGCAGAGCGATCCCTGGTCCGAGCGCGCCAGAAGCGGCGTCGATCGTAATGAGTTTGCACCGCTTGCCGAATTGGAGATCGCATGACCGGCTGGATTGAAATTGGCGCGCTGGACGACATTCCGCGGCTCGGTTCGCGCGTGGTCCGCACGCCTCACGGCAACATCGCGGTGTTTCGCACAGAGAGCGACGAGGTGTTCGCGCTCGACGACCGCTGCCCGCACAAGGGCGGCCCGTTGTCGCAGGGCATCGTGCACAACAAGCGGGTGACCTGTCCGCTGCACAATTTCGTCATCGAGCTGGCGAGCGGGCAGGCAGTGGCACCCGACGAGGGCTGCACGCACACGCATCCGGCCAAGGTCGAGAACGGCGTCGTGTGGCTTTCGGTCCGGCAGGCGGTGCCGGTGAGCTGAGCAGCTGGCGATGTCGGTCAAGACCACGTGTCCCTATTGCGGTGTCGGCTGTGGCGTCGTTGCGAGCAAGGATGCGGACGGTTCAGTCCGCGTCGAGGGCGACGGGCAGCATCCGGCCAATTTTGGCCGGCTCTGCAGCAAGGGCTCGGCGCTTGCCGAGACGATCGGGCTTGAAGGGCGGCTGCTCGAGCCGATGATCGGCGGCACGCCTGTCCACTGGGACGACGCGCTCGACCGTGTCGCGAGTGGTTTCAGCCGGATCATCCGGGAGCACGGGCCCGATGCGGTGGCATTCTATGTGTCCGGTCAGCTCCTGACCGAGGACTATTACGTCATCAACAAGCTCGCGAAGGGTTTTGTCGGCACCGCCAATATCGACACCAATTCGCGGCTCTGCATGGCGTCCAGCGTCGCCGGGCACAAGCGGGCGTTCGGCAGCGACACCGTGCCGGGCTGTTACGAGGATCTCGAGCAGGCCGATCTGCTGGTGCTGGTCGGCTCCAACGCGGCGTGGTGTCATCCGATCCTGCATCAGCGCATGCTGGCGGCGAAGGAGAAGAACCCGGCTTGCAGGATCGTGGTGATCGACCCGCGCCGTACCGCGACCTGTGAGGGCGCCGACCTGCATCTGCCGCTACGCTCGGGCAGCGATTCCGTGCTGTTCAACGGGCTGTTTGCGTTCCTCGCCGGCAGCAATGCGGTCGATCGCGACTTTGTCGGCAGCTCCACCACGGGCGTTGTCGACGCCCTCAAGCAGGTCGCCGGCCAGACGGTCGCACAGACCGCTGCAACCTGCGGACTGACCGAGGGTGCGGTCGGGTTGTTCTTCGACTGGTTCACCAGGACCGAGCGCGTCGTCACACTCTATTCGCAAGGCGTGAATCAATCGAGCAGCGGCGCCGACAAGGTCAACGCCATCATCAATTGCCATCTGTTGACTGGACGCATCGGCCGCCCCGGCATGGGGCCGTTCTCGCTCACCGGCCAGCCCAACGCGATGGGCGGCCGCGAGGTCGGCGGGCTCGCCAACCAGCTTGCCGCGCACATGGAGCTCGAGAACCCCGCGCATCGCGATCTGGTGCAGCGGTTCTGGCGCGCGCCTGTCATGGCGGATAAGGGCGGGCTGAAGGCGGTCGATATGTTCGACGCCATTGCCGACAAGCGCATCAAGGCGGTGTGGATCATCTCGACCAATCCGGTCGTGAGCCTGCCGGATGCGGACCGCGTGCGCGCGGCGCTCGATGCGTGCGAACTCGTCGTGGTGTCCGACTGCGTACGCGATACCGACACAACGCGGCATGCCCATGTGCTGCTGCCGGCGCTGGCGTGGGGCGAGAAGGACGGCACCGTCACCAATTCCGAGCGCCGGATCTCGCGGCAGCGGCCTTTCCTGGCTGCACCGGGAGAGGCGCGCGCAGATTGGCGCATCATCTGCGACGTCGCTCACCGCATGGGATATTCCGGCTTCGACTATGCTGATGTGGCCGATGTGTTCCGCGAGCATGCTGCGCTGTCAGGCTACGAGAACAACGGGCAGCGCGATTTCGACATCTCGGCGCTGTCGACACTCGACGGCCGTGCCTATGACGCGCTGGCGCCAGTGCAGTGGCCGGTGACGCCGGACCATCCGGCCGGCACGGCGCGGATGTTCGAAAGCCGGACGTTCTTCACCCCGAACGGCAAGGCGCGCTTCGTGCCTGTTATGCCGCGTCCGGCGGGCAACGCGACGAGCCGCGACTATCCGCTGGTGCTCAATACCGGGCGTGTCCGCGACCAGTGGCACACCATGACGCGCACCGGAAAGACGGCGCGGCTGATGTCGCACATCTTCGAGCCCTACGCCGAATTCCATCCCGAGGACGCGCGTGTCGCCGGCGTGCAGAACGAGGGGCTGACGCGGCTGACGAGCCCGTGGGGTGAGATGATCGCGCGCGTCGTGGTCAGCGCCGAGCAGCGCCGCGGCTGCGTGTTCGTGCCGATGCACTGGAACGAGGAGTTCGCCGGCGCAGGGCGCGTCAACGCCCTGGTCAATCCGGTGGTCGATCCGGTGTCAGGGCAGCCGGAGTCCAAGCACACGCCGGTCAAGGCCGATCCTTACGCGCCGAAATGGCATGCCTTCATCCTGAGCCGCAGCCCGATCAGGCGTCCTGACACCGGCTACTGGGTTCACGGCAAGGCGGGCGACTGCTGGCGGCTGGAGCTGTGCGGTGATGCACGCCCGGAGAGCTGGCGCGACTGGGCGCGCGCGCAGCTCGGCCTCGAACAGGTCGAGATCGAGTGGGTCGCGTACCGCGATCCGGCGGCGGGGCGTTTTCGCTACGCGGCGGTGCGCGACGGCCGGCTGGAAGGCTGCGTGTTCATCGCGCCCGACCACACGCTGCCGTCGCGGTCCTGGCTGACCGGGTTGTTCGCGGAACAGCAATTGTCCGCGAATGCGCGAATGTCGCTGCTGGCAGGACGGCCGTTCGGGGCGGGTGAGGACACCGGGCCCATCGTCTGTTCATGCTTCAGCGTCGGTCGGCACCAGATCACCGCCGAAATCGGCAAGGGCGCCGACAGCGTGGAGGCGATTGGCCGCCGCCTGAAGGCCGGCACCAATTGCGGTGGCTGCCGGCCCGAGATCAGCAAGCTTGTCGGCGCCCGCGCGCAATCGCGGCAGGCGATCGCGTCCTGAGCCTTCGCTTCTGCGAAGCACGGATCCAGCGACCTAGCAGCCGCGGCAGATGCTCTTCAGCTTGCTGTTGAGCAGGCGGTCTTCCTCGTCCGAGGCCGCCTTGATGTAGGGGTCGTCGGCGTGGCGCTTGTCGGCGGCAAACGAGCCGGCGCCGCCAGCGCCACCCCCGCGCATGCCGTGCATGT
>NZ_LNCU01000048.1:0-19212 GCF_001542415.1 Bradyrhizobium macuxiense | reverse complement strand
CCGAAGCCATGGCCGCCGCCGCGCGCATCGGCCGCCACACTCGATACCGCCAGCGCGGTCAGAACCAGCCCCAACGTCGTGATCGTTCGCATATCCCGCCTCCTTGCGGCGCCAAGATACCGTTGCAAAAGGCGCCAAAACGATGTCGGCCGCTTCACAATTTCGCGCGGCGGCAATCCACGGCCAGTTCCCGCACCGGACGGCCCGGGTGCCGCACATAGGCCGCAGGCGGATGGCTTCATGCCGACAATGCAGTGCTCGCCACGCCAAAATGGTGTATCGGCAAGCTCGGCCGCGCGCGGGCAGAGGTCCGGCGCCGCACAATCAACATATTGGAGGAAAGTTCATGTCGGCTCTGCCACTCTCGGGCATCAAGATTCTCGACCTGACGCGGGTGCTCGCAGGCCCGCTGTCGGCCCAGATGCTGGCGGATCTCGGCGCCGAGGTGATCAAGATCGAGCGGCCCGGCGGCGGCGACGACGCCCGCGCCTTCGGCCCGCCCTACCTCACCGACCCCGACGGCAAGCAGAACAACAACAATTCGTTCTACCTCTGCGCCAACCGCAACAAGAAGTCGGTCACCGTCAACATCGCCAAGCCCGAAGGGCAGGAGATCATCCGCGAGCTCGCCAAGACGGCCGACGTGATGATGGAGAACTACAAGGTCGGCGACCTCAAGCGTTACGGCCTCGACTACGAGACCATCAAGAAGCTCAACCCCGGCATCATCTACTGCTCGGTGACCGGCTTCGGCCAGACCGGCCCCTATGCCCCGCGCGCCGGCTATGACGCGATCCTCCAGGCGATGGGCGGGTTGATGAGCGTCACCGGCCATATCGACGGCGAGCCCGGCGAGGGCCCGATGAAGGTCGGCCCGTCGATCGTCGACTACATGACCGGCATGAACACTTCGATCGGCATTCTCTCGGCGCTCTACCATCGCGACGCCAACAACGGGGAAGGGCAGCACATCGACGTCTGCCTGTTCGACACCGTGATCGCATCGCTCTCGCACTGGCTGCAGATCTACCTGGTCAACGGCAAGACCCCGCCGCGCCGTGGCACCTGGGGCAACGGCGGCATGCCGGCCGGCGTGTTCCGCTGCACCGACGGCGAATTGATGCTGGTGGTCGGCAATGACGGCCAGTTCCAGCGCACCTGCGCGGTGCTCGGCGAGCCTGAGCTCGCCAACGACAAGCGCTTCGTCAAGAACAACGACCGCGTCGTGCACGGCAAGGAGATCATGGCGATCTTCGCCGGTCTGTTCCTGCGCAAGCCGGTCGCGTACTGGCTCGAAAAGCTCGAGGAGGCCGGCGTGCCGTCGGGCCCGATCAACAATTTCGAGCAGGTGTTCAGCGATCCGCACGTGCAGTCGCGCGGCATGCGGGTGAAGGTCGACCATCCCTTCGAGCCGAACCTGTCGCTGATCCGCAATGCGCTGACCTTCTCGGGCACCCCGATCACCGAATACCGCGCCCCGCCGCTGCTCGGTGCCAACACCAAGGACGTGCTGGCCACGATCGGCTACGACGACGCCAAGGTCGAGGCGCTGAAGGCGCAGGGGATCCTGTAACGCGGGTCTCGTAGCCGCACGCGCACTTCGACCCGTATCGAAGCATGATTGACGCAATCGCGCTAGATTGGCGCGATCGATCCTCTCTTGAAGGTGTCAATCATGAAACGAGAAGTCGTCCGCGTCGAACCGATCTCGAGCTGGCTGGAGCGCTGGAAGGCGCCGGCGTCGGCGGTGACGCGTGCTGGCAACATGATCTTCGTCTCCGGCCTGCCGCCGTTCGATCCCGCAACCGGCGAGATCGCAGCCGGCGCCTCGATCGAGCGGCAGAGCGCACTCGTGATGGAGCAGCTCAAGCAGTGCCTTGCGGCGGCCGGGGCTTCGTTCGACAATGTGATGAAGTGCAACATCTTCTGCACCTCGGCCAAGCACTTCGCAGCCTTCAACGCGATCTACAGGACATACTTCCCGAACGATCTGCCGGCGAGGATCTTCGTCTGCATCCCGGAATGGACCGGGCCGTTCGACGTCGAGATCGACTGCATCGCGATGGTGTAGCTCTTGATGACTTCGGCCGATCGGCCTTGCTTAACCTCGCCCCCGCTTGCGGGGAGAGGTCGGAACGCATCGCAGGATGCGTTCCGGGTGAGGGGGGCCTCCGCCAAAGCATCTGTTGCCGAGTATGCGGAGGTAGCCCCTCCACCCCAACCCTCTCTCCGCAAGAGCGGGGCGAGGGAGCGCTATCCCGACGAACTTGCTATTCGACCCGGTTCTCCACGCGGCGGCTTCACAAATCCTGCCGCGTCAGCCGTCCGTGCATGACGGCCGGCCGCGCGGGCGGTGGCGCGCTCACTGCGGCTTCGCCCATCGTCAGCGCCATCACGGTGACGGTGACCACGCGGTCGATGATGGCTCGCACGTCGTCGAGGTCGCATTTGCCCTCGGAGAGCCGCAGCAGGCGCTCCTTCTCGCGGATGGTGTGGTGCGCCATCGCGAGCGCGAAGTGCAGGCCCCAATAGAGTTCGGTGTCGTCGCGGCCGGGCATCGCGCGGCGCATCGCGGCGGCGAATTTGCGCAGATGGTCGACCTCGCGGTTCTTGATGCGCCGGATCGGCGGCACCGATTCGATCGACGCCCGGATCATGAAGCGCGCGGCGGTGGAGCCCTCGCGGTCGGGCCCGAGGCAGCCGCGCAAGGTGGGGCCGACCAGGGCGCGCATGATGTCCTCGATTGCGGCGCGGCCGCCGCCGCGTTCCTCCGCCGCCTTCAGTTCATTGAGACGTTCGCGGTTGGTCTGGATGCTGCGGGTGACGAACAGCTCTGCGATCAGCTCATCCTTTGAGCCGAAATGGTAGTTCACTGCGGCAAGGTTGACGTTCGCTTCGGCGACGATGTCGCGCAGCGTGACGTCGCCGAAGCCGCGTTCGGCATAGAGCCGTTCGGCGGCGGCGAGGATGGCAGTTCGGGTCTGATCGCTGGCCATGGCTCCAAACCTCTCGTCATTCCGGGGCGCGTCGAAGCGCCAACGTCAGATGCGCGATCGCGCATCGGGGAATCTCGTTTTCGCAATCTCCGGATTCCGCTTCAGTCCTGCGGGCTGCGCCGGAATGACAGGACATACGGAGGGAGTTGCTTTTCAAACATATGTATGAAACTATCGTTTGAAGAGCCGGAAATGTCAATCCGCAGAAATCGCGGGCGGCGTTCTGGCACACCACGGTCGCGCCCCCGTGAACGCCCTTGCGGGCCCCGGGCGCGAGGTGGACAGTGCGGCCCAAAGTCTAGGAAAAAACGAGGAGCGTCCCATGGATTTCACGATGTCGGCCCGGCAGAAGGAATGGCTCGAGCGCGTTCAGGCCTTCATGAAAACGCATGTCCGTCCCGCCGTGCCGATCTATGAAATGCAGGATGCCGAGGGGCCGCGCTGGAAGGTGATCCCGATCCTCGAGGAGTTGAAGAAGAAGGCGAAGGCCGAAGGCCTCTGGAACATGTTCATGCCGCCGTCCTCGCATGAGGACGATGAATTCCACGGCGCGGGACTGACCAACCTCGAATACGCGCTGCTGTCGGAAGAGATGGGCCACATCTCCTGGGCCTCGGAAGTCTTCAATTGCTCGGCCCCCGATACCGGCAACATGGAAGTGTTCATCCGCTACGGCACCAAGGAGCAGAAGCGCAAATGGCTGCGTCCGCTGATGGACGGCGAGATCCGCTCCGCCTTCCTGATGACCGAGCCCGCGGTTGCTTCCTCTGACGCCACCAACATCGAGACGCGCATCGAGCGCGACGGCGATCACTACGTGATCAACGGCCGCAAATGGTGGTCGTCGGGCGTCGGCGATCCCCGCTGCAAGATCGCGATCCTGATGGGCAAGACCGACTTCAACGCGGCCAAGCACCAGCAGCAGTCGCAAATCCTGGTGCCGCTCGACACCCCCGGCATCAAGGTCGAGAAGATGCTGCCGGTGTTCGGATTCGACGATGCGCCGCACGGCCACGCCCAGGTGCTGCTCGAAAACGTTCGCGTGCCGAAGGAAAACATCCTGCTCGGCGAGGGCCGCGGCTTCGAGATCGCGCAGGGCCGTCTCGGCCCGGGCCGCATCCATCACTGCATGCGCACCATCGGCCAGGCTGAGGAAGCGCTGGAGAAGATGGTGAAGCGGCTCGCCTCGCGCACTGCGTTCGGCAAGAAGATCATCGAGCATTCGGTCTGGGAGCAGCGCATCGGCGAGGCCCGTACCGACATCGAGATGAACCGTCTGCTGTGCCTCAAGGCCGCCGACATGATGGACAAGGTCGGCAACAAGACCGCGCAGGCCGAGATCGCGATGATCAAGGTCGCGGCGCCCAACATGGCGCTGAAGATCATCGACCAGGCGATCCAGGCCTTCGGCGGCGGCGGCGTGTCCGACGACGCCGGGCTTGCGCGCGCCTATGCCCACATCCGCACGCTTCGGTTGGCGGACGGTCCGGACGAGGTGCACAATCGCGCCATTGCCAGACTTGAACTTCGGAAGTATGCAAACACGTCGCACTGAGCGTGACCCGGAACGCATGGCGTTCGCGCGGCCATCGTGCTCAGAATGAAGAGAGACATCAGGTTGGCAAGCCGGCCTGATCGAGGGAGCGCCTCCACGGCGCTCCCCAAGAACAGTTGAGGGAGCGTCACCGTGGCGGACGGCGTCAGGAAAGACGAGGAATTTTCCGGGACAAGGGAAGTCGAGGAACGTCATCGCATCAACGAGGCGAATCTCGGCGCCTGGATGAAGGAAAACGTCGAAGGTTATCAGGGCCCGCTCAAGGTCCTGCAGTTCAAGGGCGGACAGTCCAACCCGACCTACAAGCTCGAGACCCCGGGGCGCAATTACGTGATGCGCCGCAAGCCGTTCGGTAAATTGTTGCCGTCGGCGCATGCGGTCGATCGCGAGTTCCGCGTCATCGCGGCGCTGGGCAAGCAGAACTTTCCGGTCGCCAAAGCCTATGCGCTGTGCACCGACGATGCCGTGATCGGCTCGGCCTTCTACATCATGTCGATGGAGGAGGGGCGGGTGTTCTGGGATCCGACGCTGCCGAGCCAGGAGCCCGAGGCGCGCCGCAAGATCTTCACCAGCAAGATCGAGACGCTGGCGAAGCTCCACATGTTCAACCCCGAAGCGATCGGGCTCGGCGATTTCGGCAAGCCCGGCAATTATTTTGCGCGGCAGGTCGATCGCTGGACCAAGCAATACCGGGCGTCCGAGACGCAACATATCGAGGAATTCGAGAAGCTCGCCGAGTGGCTGCCGAAGACGGTGCCGGCGCAGCAGCGCGTCTCGATCGTCCATGGCGACTATCGCCTCGACAACATGATCTTCCACGCCACCGAGCCGCGCGTGCAGGCTGTGCTCGACTGGGAGCTGTCGACGCTCGGCGATCCCATGGCCGACTTCACCTATCTCCTGATGCAGTGGACCATGCCGGGCCTGGCCGGTGCCGACCTCAAGGCGCTCAACATTCCGAGCCAGGACGAGGCCGCGCAGATCTACTGCAACGTCACCAACATCCCGGTGCCGGACCTCAACTGGTATTTCTCGTACAATCTGTTCCGCCTTGCGGGCATCACGCAGGGTATTGCGGGTCGGGTCCGCGACGGCACCGCCGCGAATGCCAAGGCGCTGGAGTCGGCCAAGCGCACGGTGCCGCTGTCGAAGGCGTCGTGGGAATACGCACAGAAGGCCGGCGCGATCTGACGATGATGACAGAGCGTTAGGGATTATCCGCGCTACAATGATCAAGGCCCCGGTGTGAACGCGACGTGTCGCGTTCCCCGGGGCCTTCGCTTGTCATCGATCCTAGGCGCTCGGGCGTCAATGCGTGCCGGGCGCCGGCGTCGGCTCCCGCTCGATGCCGCCGTTCTTCGGCCACATCGGCGCAGGCGGATCCAGGGGAATTTGTTGATCAGCGCGCTGATGAACAGGTCCGGGACGAAGCCGATCGCGAACGCGATCATGCGCTTGTCGCCAGCCCAGCAGTCCGCTCTGCGCCACGCTCACGCTGACGGTCCCGACACCGGGGCAGCGCATGACGGAGCGACAAAATGTAGCGCGCGGCTTGAGTTTGCGGCGCTGCTTTGGCAAGTGGATTGGTCGGACAACCTGCCCTTGTCCTGATCGGACGCATCATCTTGAAGCTCTCCCCGAATATCCGTGGCGGCCTGTTCATGGCCGCGGCGATGGCCAGTTTCACCATGAACGACACCATCACCAAGGCGGTGTCGTCGGAGGTCAACATCGGCGAGATTCTCGTCGTCCGTGGCGCGTTCGCGATCGTGCTGGTCACGGCGCTCGCATCCCATCGCAAGGCGCTGCGCAGCTTCCACGCGCTGTTGATCTGGCCGGTCGGCCTACGGGTGATGGGCGAGATCGGCGGCACGCTGACCTATCTCGCGGCGATCTCGCAAATGCCGCTCGCGAACGCGTCGGCGATCTTCCAGGCGCTGCCGCTGGTCATCACGCTTGGTGCGGCGCTGGTGTTCGGCGAACCGGTGGGCTGGCGGCGCTGGCTTGCGATCGCGGCCGGATTCATCGGTGTGCTCGTGATCGTCCGGCCAGGGCCGGAGGGTTTTAGCCAGGCTGCGCTGCTGGCGCTGGCATCGGTCGGCTTCTGCGCGGTGCGCGATCTTGCCACCCGGCGTATCCCGACGGAGTTGCCGACCCTGTTCATCACGCTGCTGACCACCGTGACGGTCAGCAGCGCAGGCGCCGTGATCCTGTTTCCGCTCGGCGGCTGGAAGGCGCCGTCCGGCCACTCCCTCAACCTTCTGGCGCTCGCCGCGGTCCTGATCCTGATCGGCTATCAGTGCATCATCGTGTCGCTGCGCACGGGCGACATCTCGGCGGTGGCGCCGTTCCGCTATCTCGCCCTGCTGTGGGCGATGCTGACCGGCTATCTCGTGTTCGGCCACAAGCCCGATGGCCCGATGCTTGCCGGCGCCGCGATCATCGTGGCGTCCGGCCTTTACGCCTTCTATCGCGAGCGCAAGCGCGACAAGCTCCGCCCCGCCGCAACCGGGCCCGGCCTGCCGCCGGATGGGTTGTGATCGCTATCCAAGCGCGTCGGCTCGGATGGTCCTGATCAATTGCCGCGCCGGACGTCGAGAATATCAAGAATTGGGCATTCCGGCGCGGTCGTTCCCGAGCATCGCGCGACCGTCGTTGCCAGCAGGCGCTCAAGCTTGCGGAGATCGCTGATCTTCGCGCGGATATCGTCGAGGTGCAGCGTCGCGATGTTCTGCACTTCGCGGCATGAGGCCTTGCCGGGACCGCCCAGCCGCAATAGCGCCCGGATTTCATCGAGCGAGAAGCCGAGTTCGCGCGAGCGCCGGACGAAGGCGAGTACGCGCGATTCGGGCGAGCCGTAGACGCGCCGGCCGTTGGCGGCGCGCGGGGGAGGCGGCAGCAGCCTGATCTTCTCGTAATACCTGATGGTTTCGATGTTGACGCCGGTCAGCTCGGAAACCTGCCCGATCGTCATCCCGTCCGCTCGCGAAGCCGTGATCCGGCGCATGCCCGACTCCCTTGATCCTGTAGTGACTACAGGATGTAGCCTGGGCGGCATGATGGTCAAGGAAGGCAATATCTCCGCGCAGCCCAGCCGCGGGCCGGCGCTATTGGCGACCGGCGGCCTTTTGGGCGCAATCGCGTCGTCGTCGTGCTGCATCGCGCCGCTGCTGTTGTTCAGTCTCGGCGTCAGCGGTGCATGGATCGGCAATCTTACGCGGCTCGCGCCGTACCAGCCTTATTTCATTGCGGCGACGATCGCGCTTCTCGGTGCTGGATATTGGCTGATCTATCGCACCTCGAAGCTCGCTTGCGCCGCTGACGCCGCCTGTGCGCGCCTGCTGCCAAGCCGGCTCGTGAGGGCCATGCTTGTCGTCGCGACCCTGCTCGTCATCGCGGCCTTCGGCTTCGACCTCCTTGCGCCACTGTTGTTCGACACCTGAATGGAGCTCCATATGAGCAAACTGACCGCTTCCTCCGCAATCCTGCTTTCCGTGCTGGCATCGTCGTCGGCATTCGCCGCCGAGAAGACGGTGACGCTCGCCGTCAGGAACATGGACTGCGCGGCCTGTCCTCACACTGTGAAGGCCAGCCTTCAAGCCGTGCCTGGCGTCACGCAGGTCGCGGTCTCCTTCCGGGAGAAGACCGCCGTCGTGAGCTATGACGACGGCAAGGCCGATCTGAAGGCGCTGACATCAGCCACGACCAATGCCGGTTATCCTTCAGCTCCCAAAAGCTGAGCAGAGCCGAGAGCGGAGCACCATGATCCTGCAATCCGTCATCACCTGTCCGCAGTGCGGCACCGCGAAGTCGGAGACGATGCCGACCGACGCTTGCCAGTTCTTTTACGTCTGCACGGGATGCGGCGAGCGGCTGCGGCCGAAGCACGGTGATTGCTGCGTGTTTTGCTCCTTTGGCTCGGTGCCGTGTCCGCCGATCCAGGCCGAGCGCACGGGCGCTGTGGACGCGGCCTCATGTTGCCGGTGCTGAACGTGGTGACTTCCTCTTCTCCCTCCGTGTCCCGCGACTGGCTCGGTAGCTGGCGCAGCAGCACGCTGGCCTGGTGGATTCCGCTTGCAGGTCTGCCCGCCGGCTTGCTCGCGCCAGTACCGCTGCGCGCTGCTGTGTGGAGTGTGGCGCTGCTCTGGATGGGCCTGGCCTGCATCCTCAACTCCCGCCGATGCGGGCGGACGCATTGCCGCTACACGGGGCCTTACTACCTGTCGATGATCGTGCCGGTGCTCGTGATCGGATTTGTTGTCCGGTCTGACGGAATCTTGCCGTGGATCATCCTTGGTACCGGCATCGTCGCAGGAGGCAAGCTCATCTGGTGGGCGACGGAGCGCGCCTGGGGCCGGTTCTCGTAGGGCTGGATCGGTTGCCTGATAGCAATCCGGCCGTTTGCAGGACGGATGAGGGCGGCACAGCGCGCTCTGGCTGCTACCACGTCACTTCGCGCAATGCGCGATCAGCCGCTCGACAAATTCGGCGCAACTCATCAGCTGCGACATCTCGACGAATTCATCCGGCGTGTGCGCCTGCGCGATCGCGCCGGGGCCGACCACGACCGACGGCACGCCCGCCATGCTGACGAACAGGCCGGCCTCGGTGCCGAACGCGACCTTGGCGTGATCGTTGCGGCCGGAGAGCTGCTTTGCGAGCGTGACGATCGGATCGTCGGCCGGTGTGTCGAGGGCGGGATAGTCGAGGATCTCCTCGAAATCGATGCCGCATTCCGGATGGTGCTGGCGCATCCTCGGTTCAATCTCGGCCGTCGCCCAGGCGATGATCGCGTCGGTGACCTCGCGGGATTCGCTGATGCCGATGCCGCGGCATTCGAATTCCACCACGCAATGATCGGGCACGATGTTCAGCGCGGCGCCGCCATGCACGATGCTGGTGAGTAGCGTGGAGTGGGGTACGTCATAGAGGCTGTCACGCTCGGCGTCCGCGGCCAGCAGGACCGCGCGACGGCGGATTTCGGTGATGAGTTCGGCGGCATATTCGATGGCGTTGACGCCGTCGGGCGCGATCGAGGAGTGACGGGCGAGGCCGCGGAAGGTCGCGCGCACGCCGTGCTTGCCCTTGTGGCCGATGATGACCTGCATCTGGGTCGGTTCGCCGATGAAGGCGCCGAGCGGTTTGATCGGCTTGCGAGCGAGCTCGCGCAGCATCGGGCGCACGCCGACGCAGCCGACTTCCTCGTCGTAGGAGATCGCGAGGTGGATCGGAGCCTTGAGCTTGGCCGCGAGCATGTCGGGAACCATGGCAAGACAGACCGCGACAAAGCCCTTCATGTCGGTGGTGCCGCGGCCATAGAGCCGCCCATCGCGCTCGACCAGCTCGAACGGGTTGTGCGTCCAGTTTTGCCCCACTACGGGCACGACATCGGTATGCCCTGATAGCACCAGGCCGGCCCTGTCCGCGGGGCCGATGGTGACCCACAGCGAGGCCTTTTGCCCGGTCTCGTCGACGATGCGCTGCCCGCTGATGCCGAGCGAGGCGAGGTAGCTCTCGATGTAATCGATCAGTGGCAGGTTGCTGCGGTCGCTCACCGTGTCGAAGGCGACGAGGTCGGCCAATAGCTTGCGGATACGGTCGGGGCGTTGGCTTTGCATGGTCAGGCTCACTCAACGGCTGAGGTTGCAGCCTTTGAAAGGCACAGAGTTGCCCGACGGGTCAAGGCCTTGATTGAAAAATATTTCTGTTTTTCAGAATCGTCACATGGTGTATGAATAGGCCGTCTCACCCGATTGAGGGCGCTTCGCGATCGTCACGAGTGTTGCGGTGAGATGCGGTGGACGTCACGTGCGCAACTGACGAGTGCGCATGAGGCGGACGGCGAAGTCGTGCACGCCTGACGCCCTAGTTGTGGCAGGTGTCCTCTTGCAAAATGCGTAAGCGTTTTTGCGAGGGCGGTGACAAAAAGGCCCAGTCTCGCCGGGGGAGAGCACGTATAAGCCGTAAACAATCGCGCAGGGAAAGCCGGATTGTTCCGGTTACACCTGTGGTCCTACCCCCGAGCTTTCTACCATTGCACAGGGCCCATGGGTGCGATCGGCACCCGGCTTTCCCTGCGCCCTCTGTTTCCGGAGCGGCGAAGATTGTTGCAAGACTCGGACAAATCATGTCGCGAGAACGCGGAGCTGTGTCCTCGCTGACAGCTGTCATCGCCCGGCTTGCCACCTTCGCTAAAGCTTCGGCGAGCCAAGGATTTGTGGCCTCGTCGAAGCCTTGGCGTGGACGGGACCGGACGATCCAGGTACGCCGCGGCCTCTCGGCTCACGCACGACTGCCTCTGGAATACTGGATCACCCGCATGCGCGGGTGATGACACCGCGTGTTTGACATCGTGAATCGAGAACCCATCCTCATCGTCGTCCCTGCGAAAGCAGGGACCCATAACCACCGATGGTTATTGTTGAACGATGCTGGAACGACGAGTCCCTTCCACCACACTGCCGCGGCGCATGGGTCCCTGCTTTCGCAGGGACGACAGTGGTGGGTGTGACGCCATCATCGCGCCATCCGGATTTACCTGGCGCCGCGAGCGGAGACCGCCCGCAGCTAAATCGGCCGGCCGGTATACGGCATCGATGCGGTGAGGCCGCCGTCGACCGGGATCGCCTGGCCGTTGACGTAGGAGGCTTCATCGCTCGCCAGGAACAAGCCCATCGCGGCGAGCTCGTGCGGCTGGCCGGGGCGCTTCAACGGATTGAGCTGGCCGATCTTGTCCTGGGTGCCGCGCTCCTTGGCGCGGTCGAACACGGGTTTCGTCATTCCGGTCTCGATCAGGCCGGGACAGACTGCGTTGATGCGCACGCCGGTGCCGGAAAGCGAGTAGGCGGTGGTCTGCACCAGGCTGATGACGCCGGCCTTGCTCGCGCCGTAGGGATGGCCGCTCGCGCCGGCCTTCAGGCCCGCAACCGACGCGGTGCAGATGATCGAACCATGTCCCTGCTTGGTCATGTGCGGGATCGAATGCTTGATCGCGAGGAACGGGCCGATCAGGTTGACGCGCAGCACCTCCTGCCAGTGCTCCACGGTCTGGTCGGCGAGCGGCACCAGGCCGCCGCTGACGCCGGCGTTGGCCCAGATCGCATCGAGCTTGCCGTATTTAGACACTGCCTTGTCGATGAAGGCCTTCACGTCCGCCTCGGAGCCCGCATCAGCCGACACGGCCTCAATCGTGCCGCCGGCATCGCGCACCAGCTTTGCGGTTTCATTGACGCCGTCGGTGCGATCGACCGCGATCAGCTTCGCGCCTTCCTTGGTGAACAGCAAGGAGGCGGCGCGGCCGATGCCGCTGCCTGCGCCGGTGATGATGACGGATTTGCCTTCGAGGCGGCCCATGTACTTCTCCTTGGTCACCTGTTTCTCCCTGCTCACGTGATCCGTGGTGCGTCTGCCGCGCGACGGAATTCAAACAAAATTTCAAACGTCCGAGGCACTTGAGGCGATGTGCGACGTGACGTACAGCGACGTGGGACACTATTGAAGGGCTCATCCGATGTCCAATCCAGACAAGTCAAACGTGACGGTGACGCGCTGGTGGTGGATTCGCCACGCGCCGGTGCGCAGCGACGGCGGCAACATCTACGGCCAGGAAGATATCGACTGCGACACCGGCGATATCGAAGTGTTCGAGGCGGTCGCCAAGATGCTGCCGCGCGGCGCGGTGTGGTACTCGAGCAATCTGAAGCGCACGCACAAGACCGCGGAAGCGATCTGGGCCGCCGGTTTCCCGAAGCCTGTCAGCATAACGCAGGAGCGCGACTTCGCCGAGCTGCATCTCGGCCAATGGCAGGGCATGAACCGGGCCGCATTTCTCGCCAGCCGTCCGCCGGGCAATCTCTGGTTTGCCGACGTCAACGAGCCTGCACCCGGCGGCGAGAGTTTCATGGATCTCTACACCCGCGTTTGCCGCACTATCGTACGGATCACCGCAGCGGAGGCCGGCAAGGACATCATTGCGGTCGGCCATGGTGGCGTGATCAGGGCAGCGGTCGGTCTTGCACTTGGCGGCCAACCGGATCGGGGCCTGTCATTTGATATCGACAACGTCTCGGTGACGCGGCTCGATCACATCGCGGCGCCCAACGTGTCGACGTGGCGGCTGCCAATGGTGAACCAGCAGCCCTGGATCGCCGATTCAAGGCACGCCGCGATGCATCAACCGTCCGGACCCGAAGTCAGGCCGGCGAGCAAGCTTGCGTGATTGCCGCTATCGCAACACGACAACGCTGCCTAAGCTCAACGCAGAATTCAAACACTTTACGTTAGGGAGAGAAACATGACCTTGTTCGACATGAAGGGAAAAGTCGCCGTCATCACCGGCTCGACGCGCGGCATCGGGCGCGCGATCGCCGAGCGCATGGCTGAGCACGGCGCCAAGGTCGTGATCTCCTCGCGCAAGGCCGATGTCTGCGAGCAGGTCGCCAAGGAGATCAACGACAACTACGGCAAGGACACCGCGGTTGCGATCGCCGCCAACATCTCCTCGAAGGAAAACCTGCAGAACCTCGTCGACGAGAGCAACCGCGCCTTTGGCAGGATCGACGTGCTGGTCTGCAACGCGGCGTCGAACCCGTATTACGGTCCGCTCGCCGGCATCTCCGACGATCAGTTCCGCAAGATCCTCGACAACAACATCGTTGCCAACAACTGGCTGATCTCGATGGTGGTGCCGCAGATGATCGAGCGCAAGGACGGCTCGATCATCATCGTCTCCTCGATCGGCGGCCTGAAGGGCTCGACCATCCTCGGCGCCTACGCGATCTCGAAGGCTGCCGACATGCAGCTCGCGCGCAACCTCGCCTGCGAATACGGCAAGCACAACATCCGCGTGAACTGCATCGCGCCGGGCCTGATCAAGACCGATTTCGCCAAGGCGCTGTGGGACAACCCGGACAATCTGAAGGCCTCGACCGCGCGCTCGCCGCTGCTGCGGATCGGCGTGCCCGACGAGATCGCGGGCGCAGCGGTGTTCATGGGCTCGCGGGCCGGCGACTTCATGACCGGCCAGACCATCGTGATCGACGGCGGCGCAACGATCAGCTGACGCCGCGCTTGGGTGCGCAATACGCGCCACACGCTCTACCCGTCATCATCCGCGAAAGCGAAAGCGGGTGATCCAGTAAACGCCGGCTTCTCGATTCCCTACGACCGCCTCGGCGTACTGGATGCTCCGCCGGAGCCCGTCATCGGGCTCGCCGAAGGCGAGACCCGGTGGCGGGCATGACAGTGTGGGGTGAGGCGGGAGTGCCGAACTCACTCGACCGCCGCATACACGCCGTTGCGCACCAGCGAGCGGAACTGTTCGCGCTGGCCCGGGCCCTGCATCATGAAGACCGCGATCAGGTCTTCGCTCGGATCGACCCAGAAGAACGTGCCGGCCATGCCGCTCCAGAAGAACTGGCCGACCGAGCCCGAGAACGGCGCCATGCCTTTCTGCATGCGCACGGAGAAGCCGAGGCCGAAGCTGTGGCCGGGGGAGACCAGCGTGCCCTGGATCTTGACGTCCGCACCGAGGTGATCCGAGGCCATCAGCTCGAGCGTCTTGCGGCCGATGATCCTGGTGCCGTCGAGCGAGCCGCCGTTGAGTAGCATCTGCGCGAAGCGGGCGTAGTCCATCGTGGTCGAGACCAGCCCGCCGCCGCCGGATTCCATCGCCGGCTTCTCCAGCATGTTGAACAGCTGGACCTTCTCGTTGGTCCAGGGGTCGGCCGCGAAGGCTTCGGCGAGCCGGCCGGCATTGGCTTCGGGCGTGTGGAAGTCCGTCTCCGTCATCTGCAGGGGAACAAGAATGCGCTCGGTCAGGAATGCGCCGAGCGTCTTGCCGCTGACCACCTCGATGATGCGGCCGAGGATGTCGGTCGAGCGGCTGTAGTTCCACTCGGCGCCAGGCTGGCAGACCAGCGGCATGCCGGCGAGCATGGTGGCGTGCTCGGCATTGGTGATCTTGCGGCTGCGCAGCCGCGACTGCTGGTAAAGCTCTTGCACCAGGCCATTGCCGGTGTGGTCATAGGTCAGACCCGAGGTGTGGCGGAGCAGGTCCTGGATCGTCATCTGCCGCCTGGCCGGGACCAGCTCGAGCTTGCCGTTGTGCTCGACGCCGACCTTGGTCTCCGCAAACTCCGGAATGAATTTTGCGACGGGGTCGCTGAGCAGGAAGTGGCCGTCCTCCAGCAACATCATGATGCCGACAGAGACGATCGGCTTGGTCATCGAGAAGATGCGGAAGATCGTGTCATGCGCCATCGGCGCGGGGGCTGTCGGGCTCTGCCGGCCGATCGCGTCGAACCAGCCGATCTGGCCGCGCCGCGCGACAAGCACCGTCACGCCCGGTGCGGTTCCCTTGTCGACCTCGCGCTTGAAAGTGTCCGACATCGCCTGCAGCCGAACGCTCGACAGGCCGATCGATTCGGGCTTGGCGAGGGGGAGGGACGGGGTCTTCGGGCTGGCGGCGTGCTTGGTGGCGGTTTGAGCGTTCATGGTCTCTCCCAATGCTCTTGTGATTCTTGCGGCGAGGTGCCGGCGAGGGGTGAAGGCCGAAGTCTGGCGCAGAAGTTCTGCATTGAACAGGACGTTTGCCGCTTCGCTCTTGCAAATCGGCCATGCCCTGTGCTTGAAACGGCGCGAACCGGCGGCGACGCGGGTTCCCTGCAGGAGTGTAGCTCAATTGGTAGAGCACCGGTCTCCAAAACCGGGGGTCGCAGGTTCGAGCCCTGCCACTCCTGCCATTAAATCAATAGCTTAACCTAACAACTTCTAGAACGAAGTTAGAACGATTTTGGGTCCGGACACTTGTTTGGACACTTCTTCGGTCAGGCCATGTCTTCGGTCAGGTCATGCCTTTCGACAGGCTGGCGATCGTCTCCGCAACCTTGGTGTCGGCCTTCTCCTTCGTCCATCGCGCATAGGAGTGCAGCAGCGTCACCGGATCATGCCCGGCTCGCTTGGTGACGACATGCACGGGCTCACCCTTGTCGAGCAGCATGGTGAGGTGGCTCGCTCTGATCCAGTGGAACTTGATGTTGAACCCAAGCTTCTTTGCCTGTCGCTTAAAGGTCCTGGTGACGGCATGGCCATCGCGCAGCTTGGTGAGCTCGTCCATATCCGCCCCAGCATATCGCCTCGATCGAGGATGTCGCCGGCCGGGCTGCGCAGCGTGAGATCAAAATGCGCGAGACCACGCTGGGGACGCTGGCCCGCGTCGGCGGTCTGAACCAGGCTCAGGTCAACGACCTGCGCTCACGGACGCCGGTCGAACCCTGGGAGCATCAGTATTGGGCCGATAAGAAGCAGCGGCTTCTGAAGGATGCTAGCTTCCGCCGCAAGGTTCTTGATGGTGACGGCGATGCCGTCAACTGGTGGATTCGCGCGGTGCAGGGCGGCAGCTTTCCAGCCGGCCACCATGAACGCTTCAGATTCGGGCGGCGCGATGGCGCGCAATTCGATGTTGGCGGGGGTGATCATTTTGCCAGCTCCGCCAGCTTTAGTATTTCGGCGACGATTTCACGCCGCTCCAATGTGTCGTTTGATCGATTGAACTTATCTTCCAGCACTTGGAAGGTTGTTCTGATCAGCGCGTCATCGAGCACGACCGGCAATTTATCCACGGCATCGAATCCGGCAGCAGCTGCCTCCTCAAACCCAGCCGCGAACGCCTTCTTAAATGCCTCGCGATCGTGCAGAAGACGCGCGATCTTCGGCTCAATGGACGCGCTGAAGGCATGTCCGAAAACAAGAAACATACTCATTCCACTACCGCCGTTTCGGCCTCTAACGACACGCAAAGAACACGCGTGGATTTAGACCTCAGCGGCCGGTGGTCTTCTTCGCCCGGGGCGTGGTCTCGGCCGAGGGGCCAGATCCCAGCTTGGCCCGAGACCACGCTTACTCGCGCTGGCACGTTGACCGTGGTTCGCCATCATGACCGCGCTCGGGCCGGACAATGGCGCGACCATGGTTCTCCACGATGATCACCGCGATCGACTAGGCGCGGGCGAGATAGAGGATGACATAGATCGTTCCGGCGACCACCAGCGCGGTAACGGCGATCGAAAATAGAACACGTAGCGCGTGGGATCTCACTTCTTTGCCTTCAAAGCCCGGGTTTGAATGAAAAAGCCACCAACAAAGGTGGCCCCTCACAAAACGCTTCTGCCAGGGGTGATGGCGTCACCAACCGTAGTGATGACCGCGACCTCTACCCCATCCGTAGTGATGGCCTCGGCCGCCGCGATGACCCCAGCCGTGTCCGCCTCCATGACCATGGCCGCCTTTGACTTGATTTATTGCGCTGTCCGAGTTTCCCAACGCGCTGGGCGATGCGAGGGGCAGCGTTGACGCTGACACGATTGAGGACAGTGTTAGAGCGCTGACAGCGAAACCACTTAGCAGTAACCGGTTCATCTCGCATTTTGCTCCCAATGTGACGCCCTGCTGGGCGACCGGAGAGGCAAGTTGGAAGGGCCTAAAGGAGTTCCATACCATCGATCCGCTGGCGTCCATCTGCGCCCGCGAGTTTACCGCTTCGCCTTCAGCCCGAGCGCGACCAGTCGACGGACGGCTTCGGGACGTGATGGGAATGGCCGCGGCTGCTGAGCAATCCAGTCGTCCAGGGCTGTCAATTGAGGCGGATGCATCCGGACAACGACGGGCTCACCCTTCCCGGTGGCCGGCGGGCCGTGTCTTTTTCGTGGAATCACGGTTTTCTTTTTCATGATTCCCTGATATCACAGTAATGGTCCGGCGGGAAGGTTGGAGCTCCCGGGCCTTGCTCGCGTCGATCGTCGCCACTTGCAAGCTCAACGACGTCAACCCGGCTGCCTACATTGCCGAAACACTCGAGGCGATCATCGACGGCCATCCCCATAACAGGATCGAAGACCTCATGCCGTGGCGATTCCGCAAATCGTCAAGCCAGCCCCAATAAGGTCCCGGCCAAGCGCTTACAACAATTTCGGCACGTCGCCAGAATGACCCTTGAGGTCCTGCGGGGCCATGTCCGCAGTTTGGAGCAGAGCAGAAGTAATCAGCGGACGCTTAAAGCGACGCGAATGTGAGCCGATGTATGGTCCGGCCGTGCGGTGCAAGAGGTTTTTCATCGATCTGGCAAATGCGGTCTTGCATCAATGTATCCGGCCTCTAGTTGGAGCGTGTCGCGCTCCGGGCCATCATGGATATCAGCGCGCATGCGACGTTCTTAGCGGACAGGCTTCAACGAGCCGTTCGGGTCACCAGTGTTCGCATGCGCCGGGAAGACCGATCTCCATCTTTGTCCCATCCTCTCGCAGACCTCGGCAGGCGGACTAAGCTACATCATCAATAGCTCCTTATTTCTGTTCCTTTGTTCGTGCCTGGCGGCCGTTCCTTCGTCCCGACCTGTGGGCTACGGATGCGCCGCGCGCAGGGGCCGTCAAGGCTGGCCGTCGCGCGGGTCTTGCCGCTCGCTTCCATGCTGCCAGGCCACGCCTTGTACGGCCCGGAGCACGGCGCGAGGATCACGCTGGATGGGACTCCATCGTATTGTTCTTATCGCACGCGAAGGCGCGCCCCTTGTTGAGAACCGCCCACGCGATACGGGCGAGCTTGTGGGCCAGCGCAATGGCGAGCACGTTGTGGTGTAGTCGCTTCTTCGCCGCTTCAATCCAAGATTTGAGCCCGTAGCGCTCCCACTGCTTTGGCCCCAGCTTAACCAGCACGACCCAGGCCGCCTGAACGAACAGGGCGCGCAGATAGCGATTGCCGCGCCTTGATATGCTGCCAAGGATCGTCCGGTCTCCCGTCGAGATTTGCTTCGGGACCAGCCCGAGCCAGGCGCCGAAGTCGCGGCCTTTAGAGAACACGTCGCCGGTGCCGACCGCGGCCACCATCGCGCTCGAGATGATGGGGCCGATGCCGGGGACCGTCATCAGCCGCTCGCAGTGCAGGTCTTGGCGGGCGAGCGCTTCAATCTCGCCGGTGAGACCCTCGATGCGCGCATCCAGGTGGCGCCAGTCTCCGGCCAATGCCTCGATGAGGCGCGACATGCGGGGCGACAGAACATCGGTGCGCATGGCCAGAATGCCCGGCAGCTCGGCCCGCAGGAAACGCAGTCCTTGCCGGACTGCAATGTCCCGCTCCAGCAGGAAGGCGCGGATCTGATTGATGATGCCGGTACGCTGGCTGACCAAGCGCTCGCGGACACGGTGCAGGGCCTGCAGGTCGAGTTGGTCGGCGGTCTTGGTCGCAACGAACTTCATGGTCGGGCGTTGCACCGCCTCGGCAATCGCCTCCGCATCGCGGAAGTCGTTCTTCTGTCCCTTGCTATACGGCCGCACATATTTGGCCGGCATCAGCCGGGCATTGTGGCCGAGTAGCTGTAGCTTGCGGCTGAGATGATGGGCGCCGACGCAGGCCTCCATGCCGATAAGGCACGGCGGCAGGTTGGCAAGTCGCACCTCGACCTGGCCACGCGACCATTTCTGCCGAAGCACGATCGCACCATGCTGATCCTGTCCCACCACGTGGAACGAGTTCTTGCCAATATCGATGCCGATCACGGCGATTGCGCAGTTGGATTGCTGAGACATGGCGTGCTCCTTGTCTTCGCTGCCCCGAGCCAGCTTCTATCACTGGCGGGGCTGGAGCACGGCCGGACCATCCCATTAGCGG
>NZ_LNCU01000047.1 GCF_001542415.1 Bradyrhizobium macuxiense | reverse complement strand
CGGCGTTCCTTCACATTACCGCCACCTCGCGATTAGCCGGCATCCTGCAATGCGACTGTTACAGTGGCTTCGAACCGTTGTTCGACCCGCAGCGGAGAGAGCTGCCGATGACGCCGGCGTTTTGCTTTGCCCATGCGCGGCGGGGCTTCTTCGAGCTGGCCGACATCGCGAAAAATGCTCGGGAAGGCAAGAAGGGCAAACCGGTCTCTCCGATCGCGCTGGAGGCGGTCAGGCGCCTCGATGCGTTGTTCGAGATCGAGCGCGCCATCAACGGCCGCGGCGCCGACGAGCGGCGCGCCGTGCGCCAGGAACAGAGCAAGCCGCTTCTCGAGGACATGCACGCCTGGTTGCTGCGTGAGCGCGAAACCCTCTCGCGCTCCTCCGAGGTCCTGAAGTCGATCAACTACATGCTCAGGCGCTGGGACGACTTCGCCCGCTTCCTCGACGATGGCAGGATCTGCTTGACCAACAATTGTGCTGAGCGCGCATTGAGAGGCATCGCCTTGGGAAGGCGCAACTGGACCTTCGCCGGCAGCCAGCGTGGCGCCGACCGTGTCGCCATCATGCTGACGATGATCACGACCTGTCGCCTCAACGACGTCGATCCCAAGGCCTGGCTCGCCGACGTTCTCGCCCGTATCGCCGATCTTCCCGCGTCGCGTCTGCACGAACTGCTGCCCTGGGAATGGAAGCTCCTGCGCCAAGCCGGCAAGCCCACCGGTCAGCAGGCTGCCTGACCTTCACACAACGCCATCATAGAGCTCGCCGTGCCCGCGCGCATGCGTCGATCAGGCGGTCTTCGTCGTATGCGTACGCCTATCCTGCGGAATTCCCAACAATAGTGGGCGGAGCAAAATCGGAAAAGGCGGATCGCAGATATCTTGAAATGGCGCGGTGCCGCGTACCCCCGGGGTTTGGCAGGCCCCAAAGTACCTTTTAGGCGTTCGCGGCGCGGATGAGGGCCACCAAATCCGTTACATTCTCCCTAAGATCAAGAATATCTAACTCGGCAGGCTTGCTCGCTACGATTTTTGCAACCCGCACCTTGTCTATATCCCTAACTATTTTGTCGGGGCCGGTGCCCGACGCAGAGCGCGACTTAAAGTGTAGAGCATGCCCATACGGGCTACCCGACACGGCGGAATGATACTTGGCGGAATAGACCTCTTCGACAGCAGCTTGCAGGGCATCGTGCGGGATGTAGTTCTCGATCTCTCTCCCCTTCGTGACCCACACCTTACTGCGCGTGTCTGCAAGCTCGGTAACAATCCTGGCCTTTGTGTCATTGATCGGCGAGCCGGCGCTTGATTTGTCGCTGTCGATGATGACGCACAAATTCTGATTAAGAGATCGCAATCGAATGAACTCGGTGACCTCCTCGTCCGTCGCGGATAGATGGCTTAGCAACCGACCGCCGTAGAACATGATGGAGTAGTGAATACTCTCCTGCAACTCGGGGGCGACGCTGGCAATCCAATGTCTCAAGTAGATGCGATCAGACGGTCCTTCCACCCAAATCACGAAGTTCGACTGTACTATGTCTGATGCGCGCACGCCCAAGTCCGAGCAGATCGCAAACCGCTCCTTCCGCAGAATGCTTTCCTTGATCTGAGTTTGAACGCCGTCGTTTGTGACATGAAATATAGCCGCGCCCGGCGTATCAATGAAGCTCGGCGAATGCGTTGCCACGAAGTACTGATTTGAGGTGTTCGATCGCAAATATGAGATGAGTTTCCGCTGTAGCAGCGGATGCAAATGACTTTCCGGTTCCTCGATGCAAACGATTTCCTTTTGGCTGATCGTACAGAAGGCGGCAATTAAGACCACCTCGTGAATACCTGTGCCTAGGCTCGATAGCGGCAATACCTTGTTGTCCATGTGGACCAGCACGTGCTTTCGATTATGCGGTATCTCAATCCTTGCTTCTTTTCGGCCCGTGACGGTCTGTAGGAACGAATTGATCCGCTCAAACAGCAAAAAATCCACCCGCTTATCGTGGTCGGGGCTTTGTAATTCAGCTAGTCGGCCGATTAGCCCCTTCCCACTAAAGTCACGGAACGCGTCCGCCTCCGCACCTACCTGCCGGTGGGTCGGGATGAACCGTATCGCAGGAAACGTTTGAGGTTGGGCATCGTAGAAAAGCGTGAGCGTTTGAGGTATCCAATGTTGGTCGATCCCGCCGCCGGTGGTCGATGTAAATGCGTTCCACAATAATTGCCAATCTCTATGGTCTATAGCGGCCTTGACCCGTTGAAGCATCATGGGCTCAATGGGGTCGCCACTTCGCCGGTCTTTTTGCATCCAGATCATTTCATCGTCGGCCATTGCCTCGGAGATGCTCTTGATGGATTGGCTGAATGTACGCACTTGGTTATCGTTGAAGCCTCGAGATTTGGCGATCGGGCCGAACTTGGCAATCACAGCATCTATGAACGTCGGTATCGATAGGCCGACTGCGAAATAGAACGTACCGGTCTTCGCTCCTGCATAAGCGTCAACCGTATCGACAGACGGAACGTCCTTTCTCTTGTTCAGGTGTCGATGGATCAAATCCAAGATCGTCGATTTGCCAGCGTTGTTTGCGCCAATAAAGAAGTTGAAGTCCTTGAACGGACCCAACTCCTGCTTTGCAGGTCCGATCCCGCGAAAAAATTGAACTGCCAAACCTTCAAGATAAATCGACATCGGAACGTTTCTCGCCAAAAAAAAGGAAAGAAACTACTAAGCGAATAATCAGATCGTTTGCAATCTTCGCGCGCAATAAACGCACGCTACTTTAGGTGAGATGCTCCTGCGTTGCCCCCTCGCCAGATACACTAGTTCACGGGTCGGTGGCCGAGGAGATCACGGCCATTTTCGTGACAGACGATTGCTCTACAGTAAGCGAGCGGAGGAACCATGACCAAGTACAGCCCCAACGAGAAGGTAATCGTGCGGTACATCGACAATGCGCGGTATCCGGCTCGGATCGTTCGTCTTGAGCCTCGCGCCGCAGACCACCACCCGGACGATGGCGACAGCTACTTGGTCCGCTGGGACCCGCGTGACCCGAATATCCCCGAGACATACGTCGCCCACGAAGAGAATATCCAGCGGTATAAGTGATGGAGCCCACGCCTTTCTCTCGACCAACCACTTCGGTCGAACTCCCGCCTACCTTGGGAACCTCGGGCCACTGATATAAAAGGTCTTCGACCGCTTACCCTTGCGACGTTTCGGTCGCGGCGACTTGACCGGAGTGCCGTACAGGCGCTCCCTCCACGGACCGCCGGCCGCCTTCCTGAATGACCACCAAGGTGAGATGATCAAATCTCCAACTACCCGATACTGCTTGTCCCGCGTCACGAAAATGTGGAGGTCGATGGCTTGGCGGCTGACCTTCGCCCGGCGCTTGTCCCTGACCGCTTCAAGGTGATCATCGAAAATCTCTTCATAGCCCGCGTACAAAGTTCGCATTAGTTCGCAAGAGCCTCCTGGCCGACGACGAAACGTTCGACGATGGTGATCTTGTCGGTCCAATCGCACGAGACGAGAACGTAAGTATCGCCCGGCATCGCCCCGGGAAAAGTTGCGGCGTATCGCTTGCAATTGGCAAGATGCGTATCGGCGATCTCTCTATTCTTCGGGGCCGAAATCCACAGCCTCACGTCGGCGCGCGCCTGCACGAGCTTGGTGAAATCATCATCGACCGGTAGTTGCGGGGATGTCAATTCGCATTCCCCAGCAAGGGCCAATCGCGTCATGTAGCCGTCTGCTACTTCGTACCAAACCATATCGTAGAGCCACTCTTGACCAGCATTCGAGCATCCCGATGCTGACACCTCAAATTCAAGGTCGCGGCCCAATCGGGAAATAAACTCCTTGATCGCCACGGTTGTCAGCGCCCAGCGGCCCCTTTGAAGCGACGTGATCAACGGTGTCGCCGCGAAGTAGGCCGCCAACTTTTGTTCGATCACCTCGGCCAACTGCTCTTTGTTGATGTTCCGCGACATATACCGCCCCGTGCTCTGCCAGCCAGCAGTGCCGTATCAAAGATAACTCTCACCTCAAATCCGGGGCATTCCGGATGCTGGGCACTGCCGCGCACCAAAGAAGTGCCCTCGGCGAAATGAGCGCGCTATGCAACCTTGAGGTTTTCGGTTCTAGTAGGGTTGAGCACAGGGGATGTACCACGCCTTGGGCTCATCAGCCCAACATTGCTTTGAAGATTTGACCAAGCAAGACCGTTAGAGCGGTAACTGTCGCTAAGGCGGCGGCTGCGATCAGCCCGTCTTTCACCTTGGTCGTGTATTGGACCAATATCGGCTTGAGCAATGCCACAAGTGGTTCAAGGCGCACCAAGCTCGCGCGCAATAGCCGACGTGCCGCCGAGACCTCCGCTTCGCGTTGTTCCTTCTCCAGCGGGTCGGGGAAGTCGTTCGCTTCGCGGATTGCTGTTTCGAGCCCTTGCATCGCCCGTTCGGCGTCAGCATAGTCTTTGCGGTTGTGATCGATGGTCACGGTGCGGTCGGATGCCGGGGCCGGCGCTGTCTCGTTCAATCGCTGATCAAGCAGGCGCCGTAATTCCCGCGACATCGGAGAAAACACTTGCTCGACAAAACGACGCGTGCCGTCATTTACATTTCTCTCCCGAAGAAAGTGGAAGGCGAGCAGCCCGATGTTTTCCTTCGTGCTCGCGAAGGCTCGGAACAAGAGCAGCTTTGTTCCTAGGGCTTTTTCCCGATCTTCGCCCCAGTCGAGTTTCTTGGTTTCCTTCGCTTTCGACATCCAGCCGTCGATATCGAGACCATCTTCCAATGTGCCAACGATCGCGGAAACCTGCGGCGTGCTATCAAGGTGGTGGAACCAATTGCGCAGGTGATCCGGCGCGAACGGATGCTGCGCCCGCGTCACATCTTCCGTAAGCTCATCGTAGATCGCTCGGAAATTTGTAAAATCATTCATTGACGACCTCTAAAGTGGGCGGCCTGCGCGCCAATCGATCTTGGCCTTTTTGCATTGTTCGCGGATGTAGGGCAGCGCCCGCAAAATATCTTGGCGTGGAGCCCAGTGGTTCCTGTTGAATGTGTCGGTGAAGCCGATGCGCTGATAGTCACCCTTCGCCAATCGCCAGTGCGCGGGGGCGAGATACGCGGTGAACGTTTCACCGACAGCAATCTTTGCCGGGAAACCCACACCAAATCGACCGCGTGTGTCGTCTAGGTAGCGCGGGTACTCCTCCAGCGTTGATAGCAGGGCGTAGCCAGTGATCTGGCCAAAATGACCACGAAACTTGATCAACGCATTAGATAGCGTCACGTCTCCCGGACCCATGTTGGTTGCGCTTAGACGCAATACCTCCGGGATATGATCGAGATCGTCCCCAACGATCTGCACCATCGCGAAGGAAACGCGAACCACCGGCTTGGGATAGATGAACTTCGACCAGACGTTCCAAACGAAGCTCGCGCCCGAAACGACCAGCGAGAAGATGCTGATCACAAGCGCCCAATCGGCTGTTTGCACTACTCACACCCCATTTTCGGCACGGCGGCCTCCGCTCAGTTTCAGGACCAATCTTAGGCGGAGGGCTGTCGCTCCTGATGATTGAGCCGCGCTTTCCACAGACTTTACAGACGAAACGGGGCTCCAGATCGGAGAGCCGGAGGGCGTCGGGCCATTGATCGACCACGGCTGGCGCCAGCTTCACGTTGTGGCTGCACCGGTAGTCCTCACAGAACACGATGACGCCGCGCGCGCCGGTCTCGCGCATCTGGCCGAGGGTGATTTTTTGGGGTCGCATGCCACGATCAAGGCGCCGCGACCGGCGGCTGGCAAATTATCAATCCCTCGCGGGTCGCGGCGGCGCGAGCCTACCGTTGGTCGTGGACGGCCCCCGGATTTTGGAGGGTTTGGGGGGCACCCTGGCGCTGCCCATTTAGCCCGCTTCAACCCGGGCGGAACCTGCAACCGCCCGGCCCGCTACGGACGCCGCTGGTGCGGCGTAAATCAGCGACCCGGTCTCCGATAAGCCGGATCAACGCATAGGCGACTGCGGCGCCCCGGGTAAACGCAAAGGGCCGCCCGATGGGGGCGGCCCTTCCGTAGGGGGGTCGATCAAAGGGCGGTATCAGGCGGCGGCGCGCCAGCGTCCCAAAGAGACCATGTCGCTATGATACTTTTGGCAATCGGGAATTGTCACAGTTTTTGCCATATCGCCGCGCAATACAGAACCACCTCGGCCGTGCGCCCACCTCGTCACGCGAAAATGCACGTTCCGGCCGTTGACAGTTCCCGCCGGAGCACGCGAAATCGTCAATGATTTGATATAGCTTCCCCGCATGAGTCCAACCGATTCCTCCCCATCAGCTGCCCGTGCCATCCGCCTGTTCCTCGCCGGCGTCCTGCCGATGCTGGCGCTTGTCGCGGCATGCCTGTGGACCAGCCCGGCGGCCGCCGATTTCCGCCTGTGCAACAACACGTCGAGCCGGGTCGGGATCGCGCTTGGCTACAAGGACGCCGAGGGCTGGACCACCGAAGGCTGGTGGAACGTATCGTCGCGTGCGTGCGAGACGCTGCTTCGCGGTAATCTGGTCGCGCGCTATTACTATATCTATGCGCTCGACTATGACCGCGGCGGCGAATGGTCCGGCCAGGCGTTCATGTGCTCGCGCGACAAGGAATTCACCATCAAGGGCACCGAGAATTGCCTTGCGCGCGGTTTTGACCGCACCGGCTTCTTCGAGGTCGACACCGGCGAGCAACGTGCATGGACCGTCCAGCTGACCGAAGCCAACGAACAACAGCCGCAGAAACTTCCGGGAATGCCGGGCGGAGTCGCCCCGGGAAGCCCCGGAGCAATGCCGGGCCTGCCAAATCCGCCGGCCGCAGCGCCTCCGGGCGCGTCTGGTCTGCCGCCAGCCGCAACGCCCGGAAACAAACAATGAGACGTCTGCGCCGTATCAAGATCCTCGCAACGCTCGGCCCCGCTTCCTCAGACAGCGCGATGATCCGCAAGCTGTTCGAGGCCGGCGCCGACCTGTTCCGCATCAACATGAGCCACACGCCGCATGACAAGATGCGGGAGCTGGTCAAGACCATCCGCAATGTCGAGTCGAGCTACGGCCGGCCGATCGGCATCCTGGTCGACCTGCAGGGACCGAAGCTGCGGGTCGGCGCATTCGCGGAAGGTTCGACCCAGCTCAACAACGGCCAGACCTTCATTCTCGATTCCGACAAGACCCCCGGCGACAACAGCCGCGTCCAGCTTCCGCATCCCGAGATCCTTGCCGCACTCCGGCCGGGGCATGCGCTATTGCTCGACGACGGCAAGGTGCGACTGATCGCCGAGGAAACCTCGCCCGAACGCGCGGTGACGCGCGTGGTGATCGGCGGCAGGATGTCGGATCGCAAGGGCGTCAGCCTGCCCGACACCGACCTGCCGGTTTCGGCGATGACGCCCAAGGATCGCGCCGATCTGGAAGCGGCGCTGCCCGAGGGGATCGATTGGGTCGCGCTGTCCTTCGTGCAGCGCGCCGAGGACGTGGTGGAAGCCAAGAAGATGATCCGCGGCCGCGCCGCCGTGATGGCCAAGATCGAGAAGCCGCAGGCGATCGATCGCCTCGCCGACATCATCGATGCGTCGGACGCACTGATGGTGGCGCGCGGCGATCTCGGCGTCGAGCTGCCGCTGGAACGGGTGCCGAGCCTGCAGAAACAGATGATCCGCATGGCGCGCCGCGCCGGCAAACCGGTGGTGGTCGCAACCCAGATGCTGGAATCGATGATCCAGGCGCCGGTGCCGACCCGCGCCGAGGTCTCCGACGTCGCCACCGCCGTGTACGAAGGCGCCGACGCGATCATGCTGTCGGCTGAATCGGCCGCCGGCAAATTCCCGGTGGAAGCGGTCTCGACCATGAACCGCATCGGCGAGGAAGTGGAGCGCGATCCGACCTATCGCGGCGTGATCAACGCGCAGCGTGTCGATCCCGAGCCCACCGTCGGCGATGCCATTGCCGACGCCGCGCGGCAGATCGCCGAGACGCTCGACCTGTCTGCGATCATCTGTTGGACCTCTTCGGGCTCGACCGCGATCCGCGTGGCCCGCGAGCGGCCCAAAGTGCCGGTGGTCGCGATCACGCCCAATCTCGCGACCGGCCGGAAGCTGTCGGTGGTGTGGGGCGTGCATTGCGTCGTCGCCGAGGACGCCCACGATCTCGACGATATGGTCAACCGCGCCGGCTCGATCGCGTTCAGGGATGGTTTCGCAAAGGCGGGCCAGCGCGTCATCATCGTCGCCGGCGTGCCGCTGCGCGCACCCGGCACCACCAACATGCTGCGCATCGCCTCGGTGGGACCTAACGGCGAAGCGGAGATCATGTGACCATGCAACAACGTTCCAGGCCGCGCGCGTGCGTGGCCCGGAACGTGAGCGTGACGATCAGCTCTGCAACGTCGCCTCGAGCGTGATCTTGGTGTTGAGCAGCTTTGACACCGGACATCCGGCCTTGGCCTTGCCGGCCAGTTCCTGAAATTTGGCATTGTCGGCGCCCGGGATCTTTGCCGTCAGCGCCAGATGCACGGAGGTGATGGCAAAGCCATCGCCGACCTTTTCCAGCGTCACATCGGCCTTGGTCTCCATGTGCTCGGCCGTGAGCTTGGCTTCGCCAAGGATCAACGACAGGGCCATCGTGAAGCACGCGGCGTGCGCTGCGCCGATCAATTCTTCGGGGTTCGAGCCCGGCTTGCCCTCGAAGCGGCTGGCGAAGCCATAGGGGTAATCCGTCAGCGCGCCGCTCTTGGTCGAGATCGCGCCTTTGCCGTCCTTGATGCCGCCCTGCCATTTGGCTGAGCCATGGGTCGTCGTCATGCGTTGCTCCTTGCGGTTGGCCTTAGCCCCCCGAAGCTACAACGCCGATGCGACAGAAAGTGTTCGCTGCGGCCGTGCGCTCAGGCTCCGACCAACGCCTTGGCCGGCGTCGTCGCCTGCACCACGAGGCCGCGCGCGCGCGCGTCCATCACCCCGACGGCGCGCAGCGCGAGCAAGGTCACGGTCTGCACCGCATCGCGCAGCTTGATGGGATCGTCGAGATTGACCGGCGCGAGCGGGCCGACAAGGGCCTCATGCAGCGCGCCGAGCAAGGCCGTGGCTGCCAGCCCAGTATCCTGCGCCGGCAGATGGCCGGCGCGCACCGCAGCGTCGATGCGCGTCGCCAGTTCGCCGGAAATGTCGCGACGGCTGGCCAGGCGCGATGCGGTGACGTCGACATCGACCGGCTCGGCGAGGATGCCCCAGGCGAGCTTGCGCTGCGACAGCACGTGGACCGCAATCGTTGTCACCGCGGCAGCCAGCGCCGATGACGGCCCGGGCGCGGCATCCGCGGCACGGCGGATCGCGGCCAGTTCGTCACGCGAGACGTCCGCGATCAGTTCCGAGATCAGCTCGGCCTTGGATGGGAAATAGCGATAGACGGTCCCGGCCGCGACATTGGCACGGACCGCGACCGGCGCGATCTGCACAGCCGCCATGCCACCGTCAGCTGCAGCGTCGCGCGCTGCAGACAGGATGGCGCTGCGCCGGGCAGCCAGCCGTTTCACGACTTGATGAGTTCGCCGATAGACCATGGCGTTCCGTCCCCCCGGACGCGCGTCCCAGCCGGCGCCCACCGGCAGAACGCACGCATCTTCAACGTCTTGAGCGATTGATCCCGCAATCACCACAAGAAGTGAACAACTATTCAAACGGAAACACAAGGTGGAATTGTAAGGATTTTGCGACAGCCAAAATGCTCGCCAAGATTGCCATCACGACGGCCTTAAACCCTTATCAACGCGCGCCCTGACCACGAAGCGAGGATTGTGCTGCCGCCGTTATCCTCATCTTAAAGGAGGCTGGGGAATCTACCGCTCCCACATCCGGGTGCGGTCATGGCTGAATCGGATACCCGCCTTGCCTGGCGGCTTTTCAATCTCAACTGGATTCCCATCGCCGCGATGAGCAGCGTGTTGCTGCTCGCGGTGCTGTTCGGAGGATTCTCGGTCGAGCCGAAAGCGTTCGGCGTGATGAGTGGCATGGCCGGCCAATTCGCACTGATGGTCTATCTGTATTTCTGGGCGCGCGGATCCGCCGCCGATCCGAAACTGCTGTTCGGCCTCGGCGCGATCGCCCAACTGCTCCTCATCGTAGTGATCATGGGACCGCTCACCTACGTGGCGCTCGCACTCAACTGGCCGCTGCAGGATCACACATTTCTGGCGATCGATCGCGCGATGGGTCTCGATCCCGAGGCAATCATCAGTTTCGTGAACGATCACGCATGGCTGATGACAGCGCTCGTGACCAGCTACGGATTCATCAAGTGGTTTCTGCTGGCGGTCCCAATCATCCTCGCGGCAACGCTGCGGCTGGTCAGGCTGCAGCAATTCGTCGCCGCGTTCAGCCTCGCATTGGCGATCACGCTCGTGATCTCGACGCTCGTTCCGGCCGTCGGCACCTTCTATGGCTTGAACATCTCGCCCGCCGATTTCCCGTCCGTCCACACCAAGGTCTACGAGGCTCAACTGCGCGACATCCTGGCGGTGCGCTCCGGCGTACTCCGGCATCTCGAGCTGTTCGAGCTCGCAGGCGTGGTGTCGTTCCCGAGCTTCCACGCAGCGTCCGGCGTACTCTATCTGTGGGCGCTGTGGCCGGTGCGCGGCATCGGCATCGTTGCCGCCGCGATGAACGTGTTGATGATCGCGTCGACGCCGGTGATCGGCGCCCATTACGTCATCGACGTGATCGGCGGCGTGTTGCTCGCAGTGACCTGCATCGCAGTGGTGAAATACGGCGTCGCCTTCTTCAGCGGCCGGGCAACTGCCGCCAAGATTGATTATGTCCGGGCAAGGCCGCTCGAGGCCGACGCACGCTGACCGCTGATTGCGTTCGCTGACACCGAGGGCGCAAGCCGATTCTCGGCATGGTAAATCGCGATCTAAAATGATCGTTCGATTTCGAAATATCTGCGCCGGCGAGCGGCGAACGAGGCCGCGGCTGAAATGGACCTTGAACGAGAGAAAATGAACTGTTGGCGGTTTCGTTAAGCTAATCACGTCGATTGTCGGATCGAATTTACTCGACTTTAGATAAGTTCCCCTAAGCCACCAAGCGGCTCGCGTCCGACGACCGGCGAGCGCAAAGAGCCATCGGGCTCGCGTCTTCGTGAGGGATCGGTGGACAGGATCCAAGTCTGGCTTGAACCGACACTCGACAAGTTTACGAACGCGGCGAGCCCGCTCCTCCTGAGATCGGCAATTTATCTCTTTCTGATCTCGTTCATCTGTCTGTTCTACATTCTCGACGCGCCGCTTTTGCTTGCTCACTACGATCTAGGCTGGCATCTCGCCGCTGGAGACCTGATCCGGGAACGGAATAGCGTCCCTCTCACGGACCCCTGGTCATTCACTCATGGCGACAAGCAATGGTATAATCTGTCCTGGCTCTGGGACGCACTTGCCAGTGTGACGTATCAATATACGGGTTTTAGTGGCCTCCTCCTGAGTACCGTTGCCTGTGGCGCAGCGATCGTCGGCATCCTGGCGTCCATCTGTCTTGGCTACGGAGGGTCCGCCGTTGCGGTTTGTATTTCGGTCTTCCTGACCTGCCTGCTCTATCCCGCCTACTACGCCACGCCGAACATCTATCTCGCGGTTTCGCCGAATACGTGCACGATGTTGCTGTGTGTCGTCTTCTATCGCGAATGCCTGCGAAAAACCCGATGGTTCGTACTTCCGTTGCTGATGGGGCTTTGGGCCAATTTGCACGGAGGCTTTCTGCTTGGCTTTCTCGTGATCGGCGTTTTCTTCGGCGTAGCCGCAATGAGAGGAACCTGGGCCGAGTGCAGAAGGTTCGGTCTCGTTGGGATCGGATGTCTTGCCGCGACATTCGTCAATCCGCTGGGCTGGAATATCTATGCCGGTGTCGCCGCGACGATGGGGCACTTTGTCCAGGGAAACATCAGCGAATGGCGCTCCTATTATCACAACATGGAAATGCCGGGCAGCATCCCTGGCATTCTGTACATGGCGGCTTTCGTCGCGCTCGAACTTCATTACAGAAACTCAAAACCAATCCCGCTCGAACCAAGATTGATGGCTTGGCTCTTCTTGATCCTGGGGCTTGATCAATTCAGATACATTGCGTTCTTCTTCATTTTCTCGACCGCGCCGATGGCGCTTCATATCAGCCGGTTGTTGCCCGAACGACTCAACGATTTCAGCGTGAGGGGACCGCTGCTGGCGGCCGGACTTGCAGGCCTGTGCACCTTGCCGATGGCATTCCTGCACGTTGCACCGGCCCTCGACCTGCCCGACATGCTATCGACTGAAGGTGCGGCCTATCTACAAAAGCATTTCTCTCACGCGCGAGTCCTGAACCATTGGAACGTCGGCGGCTATCTCATCTTCCGCACGCATGGGACTGTCCCTGTATTCGTCGACGGACGTGCCGCAACCGCCTATCCTGATGATCTGCTGCACGACTATTTCAAGCTGGCGCGCCGGGAGGTCGATGAGGCGGCGTGGGATATGGTGCTCAACAAGTACCAGATCGACGCGGTGCTGTGGGTTAAGGCGCACGAACAGTTGCGGCGGTTTCTCGTCGATCGGCGCGGCTGGCAAGAACAATACAGTGGCGCCTTCCTGACAGTTTATGTCAGGCGCCCATTCAATCCTGTCGATGAAGCCAAATGACAAGTAACGCTGCGATTCTGCCTATCGTCACCGTCCCCACCGCCAAGAGCGAAACATTCGCTGTACGGTACGGCAGCCTCTGTGGGCTGCTACTGCTCGCCACGGCTTTGCGGCTGCCGCTCGCCTTTTGGCCAAACGTCATTCACAACGACGAGATATATCAATATCTCGAGCCTGCCTGGCGCCTGCTCGGCCACCAAGGGGTCGTCACCTGGGAATGGCGGGATGGAATTCGGAACTGGTTTCTGCCGACCTTGTTCGCAGGACCGATTGCTCTTGGCGACTGGCTGGCACCGGGTGGGTGGGGTGCCTTCGTCGGGCCTCGCCTGATCGCCTCGTTTGCGTCACTGTCGATGGTCGTGACGGCTTGGCATTTCGGCGAACGCATTTCGCGCGCGCATGCGACCGTTGCGGCGCTTGCCGTCACGGTCTGGTTCGAACTGGTCTACTTCGCGCCTCACACGCTAAGCGAACCCTTGGCCACGGCCGTCATCCTGCCGGCCGCCTATCTGCTGACGGGGCAGCTTTCCCGCAGCCGCCTCGTCATGGGCGGCGCACTACTCGCTCTCGCCTTCGTCTGGCGCTTCCAGTATGCGCCCGCCTCGGCGGTGTTCGCATTGGGAGCGTGCTGGAGGGACCGGCGAAACGCGCTTCCCCTGATTGCCGGTGGATTGGCTACTTTGACGATCGCAGCCGGCATCGACGTGCTGCATGGCTCGACGCCGTTCGCATGGCTGATCCTGAATATTCAGCAAAACCTCCTGCATGACCGGGCATCGGAATTCGGCGTCGCACCGGCGTTCGCTTACGTTACCCTGATGTTATCCCTGTGGTCGGGAGCGACGCTACTGATGCTCCCCGCGCTTTGGCGCGGATGGCGGCATGCGCCTCTGCTGATCGTCGCAGCGGTCGTGAACATCGCGTTTCACAGCATGATCGCGCACAAGGAATACCGCTTCATCTTCCTGTCGATCGTGCTGCTGGTCATCGCGGCAGGCCTTGGCTCCGCAGACTGGGTTCAGCTGATGCGACAACGTGCACCGCGCGCTCGGCGCTACTGGGCACTTCCGATCGTGTGCGGCACCTGGGTGCTGCTATCGCTCAGCCTGTCCGCCACGCGCTTCATGCACGATTACTGGGTCCTCGGCCTGGGTGAGGCCAACTTGGCGGCGGACCTGAGCGCCGATCCGGAATTCTGCGGTTTGGCACTGTACGGCCTGCCCGCCCCCTTCCTGCCTGGGCGCGGTCAGCTCGCGCTCGGCCGGCCCGTTTATTCCTTCTATCCGTCGGACCCTCTGGCCAAGGGCCAACTTCCGGCTCTGGTGAAAAGGCACCAGCAGGAATTCAACCGCATCATCGGCCCGATGACGCTAGCAAGCGAGCTACCTTCGGATTTCTCGCCACGGGGCTGCGCACTGATGAGCAGCGATCACGTGACCGCCTGCGTCTTTGCGCGACGCGGCACCTGCGATCTAGCTGCGACCAGTCCGTTCAAGATCAATGACGTGCTGGTACGCCTGAATTACTAGAGCATGATCCGGAAAAGTGGAAAGCAGTCTCCGATTCGCCGCTGACGCGGCGCGGCCGTGCCGTTGGCCGGGCGGGAGGATGCCACGGCGCCGCGATCGGCGCCAAGCGCAATCAAGAGCTCGCTGACGCTATTTCTTCGCCATGCCCCGCTCCTTGACGGGGATCACGAATTTCAGCCCCGACCAGACCGTGTCCACGGCACAGACCTTGACGTCGACGAGGCCGGCCGCGAGCGCGGTCTCGCGCACAGTGACATCCGTGAGATCGGTCGCGACGCCCGAGCTCTTCTTCGGCCACGACACCCAGATCACGCCGTCGGGTGCGATCGCCTGGCGGTAGCGGCTCAGCTTCGCGGCGAGCCCTCTGGCCTCGGCCGTGAACAGATGCACGACATCAAGCGGGCCTTTGGCAGTCTTCGCCACCCGCACGCCGGCCGGGAGTTCACCGACGACATCGGCATAAGGCGCGGACAATCCGTCCACAAAAATACAAAAGCCCGGCTTGAGGCCGAGCTTTTGCACAACTGGTTTGCCGGAGCTGCCGGCCATGACTGGGAAGCTTACGCCTGCGGCTGCGGCTCCAGGCCGGTGTCCGGATCGGGACGCGGGCGCGGCTTGCCGGCGGGCGGCACCGCGGATGCGCGTGGCGTCGACGGCTCCAGCACCGACTCGCGGTTGGGCTTCTTGCCCTTCAGGAGATCGGTGATCTCGTCGCCGGTCAGTGTCTCGAACTCGAGCAGGCCCTTGGCCAGCGTCTCGAGGTCGTCGTGCTTCTCGGTGAGGATCTTGGTGGCTTCCTTGTAGCCTTCCTCGACCAGACGCTTGATCTCGGAGTCGATCTTCTGGACCGTCGCCTCGGACGCATTCTGCGTGCGCGAGACCGACATGCCCAGGAACACCTCGTCCTGGTTCTCGCCATAGGAGACAGTGCCCAGCTCTTCCGACAGGCCCCAGCGGGTCACCATCATGCGAGCCAGACGCGTCGCCTGCTCGATGTCGGAGGCAGCGCCCGAGGTCACCTTGTCGCGGCCGAAGATCAATTCTTCCGCGACGCGGCCACCCATCATGATGGCAAGACGCGAGGTCATCTGCTCCAGCGACATCGACAGCTTGTCGCGCTCCGGCAGCTGCATCACCATGCCGAGCGCACGGCCGCGCGGAATGATGGTCGCCTTGTGGATCGGATCGGTCGCGACGACGTTGAGGCCGACGATGGCGTGGCCACCCTCGTGATAGGCCGTCAGCAACTTCTCTTCCTCGGTCATGACGAGCGACTTGCGTTCCGCGCCCATCATCACCTTGTCCTTGGCCTCTTCGAACTCGGCCTGCGTCACCATCCGCTTGTTGCGGCGGGCGGCGGTCAGCGCGGCCTCGTTGACCAGGTTCATCAGATCGGCGCCCGAGAAGCCGGGCGTGCCGCGCGCGATGGTCTTCAGGTTGATATCCGGCGCCAGCGGCACCTTGCGGACGTGAACCTTGAGGATCTGCTCGCGACCGACGACGTCCGGGTTCGGCACCACGACCTGACGGTCAAAGCGGCCGGGACGCAGCAGCGCGGGATCGAGCACGTCGGGACGGTTGGTCGCCGCGATCAGGATCACTCCTTCGTTAGCCTCGAAGCCGTCCATCTCGACCAGCAACTGGTTCAGCGTCTGCTCGCGCTCGTCATTGCCGCCGCCGAGACCGGCGCCGCGATGACGGCCGACCGCGTCGATTTCGTCGATGAAGATGATGCACGGCGCGTTCTTCTTGGCCTGCTCGAACATGTCGCGGACGCGGCTCGCGCCGACACCGACGAACATCTCGACGAAGTCAGAACCGGAGATGGTGAAGAACGGCACGTTGGCTTCGCCCGCGACCGCGCGTGCGATCAGCGTCTTGCCGGTGCCGGGAGGGCCGACCAGCAACACGCCGCGCGGAATCCGTCCGCCGAGGCGTTGGAATTTTCCGGGGTCGCGGAGGAATTCGACAATTTCCTGGAGATCCTGCTTGGCCTCGTCGACGCCTGCGACGTCCTCGAAGGTCACGCGCCCATGCGCCTCGGTCAGCATCTTGGCGCGCGACTTGCCGAAGCCCATCGCCTTGCCGGCGCCGCCCTGCATCTGCCGCGACAGGAATATCCAGACGCCGATCAGCGCGATGAACGGCAGCCAGGAGACGAGCAGCGACACGAACCACGGCACGTTGTCGCCCGGCGGCTTCGCGGTGATCGAGACCTTGGCGTCATAGAGGCGCTTCACGAGATTCGGGTCACTCGGCGCGTAGGTCTGGAAGCTCGAACCGTTGGTGAAGGTGCCGTGAATCTCCGGCCCCTGGATCACGACGTCACGGACGTGCCCCTGATCGACTTCAGTCAAAAGCTGCGAGAACGAGATGTCTTGCGAGGACGTGCGCTGGCCGGGATTCTGGAACAGCGTGAACAACGCCAACAGCAGCAAAACGATGATGACCCAGAGGGCGAAATTCCGCAGATTGGCGTTCATTGTGTTCCTTCGTGGTCGCGCGGATCGCGGCCTCTCCTGTCCTTGGGCCGGCTCTGTGGGAATCCCCAGGGAATCCATCCCGTCGATGGCATACAATTTAGGTGCCGCTGGGGTCGATGCCAAGGGAACCACGCATGACTATTTACCGCATCCTAGCGCGATTCCCGGTCAAATAATGGCGTGAAACCCGGTGTTTTTCGGGGGTGGTTAAGCCTCTTTGCGGGATTGTCGGGGCGACTGAAACAATCGGCCAAACTTATCCGGACCGAGCGCGGCGGGGCGGCGCCGGTTCGACCCGGATGCGGCCGCGGGCGACGCTGACGGCGGCCCCGGCGAGGGTTTGTTTCAGCCTGCCGCCGCGTTCCGCCACGGCGCGATCCAGCACCGCAAGCAGGGTTTCGACCTTGCCGAGTTCGGCGGGTCCCTCGTGTCCGGCCCGGTCGATGGCGCGCTTCAGGACACGGAGGCGAATTTCCTCCGGCATCGCTGCGAACAGCGCGGCATCGAAGCCTGGGCGGGCGGTATCTTGATCTTTCAACGCAAGATAGCGCTCTGCGCCGTCGACAAGCACTTCAACGGCGGCATTGGCGCGCGCAAGCCGGCTTGCGAGCCGCGCCAGGTTCCTCGCATCGCCGCCCTCCTCGGCGAGCGCCGGCATCAGCGCACGCAGCCGCGGGCGCGTGAACGCCGGATCGCGATTGGTCGGATCTTCGGCGAAGCCGATGCGCGCCTTGTTCAGCGTCGCGATCAACTGCGCCTTCGAAATATCGAGCAAGGGCCGCGCCAGCCGGATCCCCTCGCGCTCGCTCTCGCGAGCCATCGCCGACAGGCCGGCGATGCCGCTGCCGCGCAGCATCCGCATCAACACCGTCTCGGCCTGATCGTCGCGGGTATGTGCTGTGAGGACGTGGCTGGCGCCGTGCTTGCGCGCAGCCTGCGCCAGCAGACGATAGCGGGCCTCGCGGGCAGCCGCGGGCACGCCGGTCCTCGGCTTGGGACCGGTCCAGCGCAACGTGTGATGCGGCAGGTCGAGACTCTGTGCCAACCGCTTGACGTCACGGGCCTCGCGCGCGGCTTCCGGGCGCAGACCGTGATCGACGGTGACGGCAACCAACCGCGGCCCGCGCGAAAGTCCGCGGCGCCAGCGCNNNNGAGCCACATCAGCGCGACGGAATCGGGACCGCCGGACACCGCGAGCACGATCGCAGGCGCGGATGCCAGCCCTGCGAACAGGCGCTTGGCATCCCGTGCCAGGATAGCGGATTGGTCGTCAGGCATCGCAAGACCGGCATTTCGCAAAGAGAGGCCAGATGCGGCCTCCCGGATGCCGGTTTAGCACTTCACCCGCTTCTGCTCACGATCAACCGCGGCCTTCACACCGCCAGATGCCCGTGGGTATTTGCGCATCACCTCGCCGAAGGCTGCGCAGGCAGCCTCCTTCTCCTTCAGCGCAGCGAGCGACTGGCCGAGCCGGAGCAGAGCGTCAGGTGCCTTGGCCGACTTGTCGAACTTGGTCGTGACACCGAGGAAGGTTTCGGCGGCGTCGCGATATTGCTGGCGCTGGAAATAGCTTTCGCCGAGCCAATACTGCGAATCCGCAACCAGCGGATCGGCAGGATATTTCCTGGCAAAATTCTTCATCGTCTCTTCGGCAAGCGCGTAGTCCTTGCGCTGCATGTAGCCGATGCCGAGGTCGAACTCGTCCTTCGGCGTGGCCGAGGGCGGCAACGTGGTCAGACCACCACCGGCCCCCGGCGGACGCTGCGGGCTCGTATTGCCGAGATCGAGCGGCTCGCCCGGCCCACGGCCGCCCGGAGCACCAACCCCGGCATCGCTCGACATCGGCAGTTGGCCGCCGCCCAGCGCGCGAGGCGCGCCCGGAGCGTTCGGGTTTTGGTTGGGATCGAAGGCATCGCCGCGGCCGCGGCGGCCGGGAGCCGCTGCAGGCTCTTGCACGATGGGCGCGGGGGCGGCGATCTGCGGCTGCTGCTCATAGCCGCCCTGCTCCTGCCGCCCATATCCCGGTTGGGGCTGCTGACCGTAACCCTGCTGCGGCTGCCCATAACCGGGCTGAGCCTGCGGCTGCTGTGCCGGCGGTACGGCCGCGACGTTCGGCTGGGGCCCGGGCTGTCCGGGCGCGCCTTGGGGCTGAGCGCCGAGCTGACGCAGCCGCTCCTCGAGCTGGCGGTTGCGGTACTGCAGCTCCTCATTCTGTCCGGTCACCTGCCGCAGCTGGTTCTCGAGCCGCTCGATCCGCACCTCGGCGTCGGCATCGTCGGACTGGGCAAAGGCTGGAATGGAAACGGCGAACACCGCCGCGATCGCCGCGGCGGAGGTAAGGAATTGAAGTCTGGATGACATTTTGCCCTGACGACGATATCGACGTGAAAAGCGAGCCACATTGAGGGACGGAGTACGCCGGAATTGTGACTGGCGCTTCAAATCCCGGGTAGCGTCGCACGGCAATGGTTTAGTGCCGTCGCCAGAACAAGCAAGCGTCACGTTGCGCGCAGCTTCGTTCATCAAGCTGACAGCGCGCTGACGTGGCGATCCTGCGCCACAAAACAAAACCGGCGCCCGAAGGCGCCGGTTGAAACTCTGACCGAAACGGTCGTTCAGGAGCTCGCGTTCAGCACGGTGACGGCGCGACGGTTCTGCGACCAGCAGGAGATGTCGTTGCAGACCGCGACCGGGCGCTCCTTGCCGTAGGAGATGGTGCGCATGCGGCTGGGGTCGATACCGCGCGAAACAAGATAGGCACGGACCGACTGGGCACGGCGCGCACCAAGCGCGATGTTGTATTCGCGAGTGCCGCGCTCGTCGGCATGACCTTCAATGGTGAAGGAATAGCGGTTGTAGGTCTGCAGCCACTGTGCCTGCTTGTCGAGCGTCGCGGTCGCCTGCGGGCTGAGATCGGTCTGATCGCTGTCGAAGAACACGCGGTCACCGACGTTGACCACGAAGTCCTGCTGGCTTCCCGGGGTCGCGGCGCTCGCCATGGCGCCATCGGCGCCCAAACCGTTCTTGTTTGCGCAGGCGCCCATCGACAGCGCCACCGCCAGAACCGCAGCCAGCTTCATACCCTGGAGGATACGCATCTGATGTTTCATTCCGGAGCCTCCACGCTCACGCTCTCTTCGTACTGTCATCTGATCTACAGGGGGATGGTTAAGCGAACGTTCCGTCAACCTTGACGGGACCTTGCCAGACCGCATCAAATGCCGGCTAATGGCGAAAAGCACCCCCGATGGTTAATGGGTGGCAAATGTGGCGTGACGGTGAAGGGAAGGCAAGCGCGAGAGCGCTCTGCGCCTGTTCTGCAGCGATTTTCGTGACCGTAAAAGCACGGTCCGACACTAATCAGCAATGCCGGCGGCGTTCCGCTCAGGAACTGGGAACGATCGAGGCCCGTTCGAACGGCCGCACCAGCGCGTCGGGCAGCGATTGGCCATCGCCGCGCTCGAACAGCATCCGCCGCTCGAAGGCGCTTGAGCGCAGGAACGGATAACGGGCGAGCACCCTCTCGCGCACCGCCGGCAGATGCGCCGCCATCAGTCCGACCGGCTTCACGAGCCCGGGATAGAGCCGCGGCTCGGACCAGGTCTCATGCAGGAAGACCCGGCGGTAGAACGCCATATGCTCGGGACGAACCGGCGCAAGGCCGTAATCGGCATTGAAGTGCACGCCCGCGGTCGAGCCGAGGCGGACCGTGACATAGGGCAGTTCCGGATAGTTCCGCGCCTTCTCGGGATCCGCGACGAAGCGCGTCGAGTCGATGAAGACCATGCCCTTGTCGAGCTTGGGATGCAGCACGTCGCCGAACACCTCAACCGTCGGTGCGCTGCGCAACTCCGGCGTCACCAGGGTGATTCGAATCGAGCTGCAGAGCTCGCCCTGGACGAAGACGCCGAAGACCCAGGCATTCGGCGCCTCGTCATACGCATCGACAACGCGCTCTTGCGCCGACGGCCGGATCGCCCCCTCGCGCAGATAGGCGCGGTAGCGGAGGCGATAGATTTCGTCCTTCTGCTCAGTCGTCTGGGCGAGGCGGTAATCGACTTGATCCAGTGGGTCCGCAAGCCGTCCCGTCGCGGGCTTGATGGCTTCGGCCGCGGACCTCATGTGCTACTCCCTAACGAACAAAGCAACTTCTACGCGCGTTAGGAAAGATTAACAGCTTCTTAACAGGATGCAAAGCAATCGCAGCAACACGGTTAACCCGTCCCGCAAGGCGCATCCCGTCCCGTGCGGTCGCGGCCATCTGCAACTGTGGATTGGGTTTGAGACGCTAGGTCAGGCGATGGAGCGCGAGGGAATCACGTGCAACTGCTCGTCGGTCCGGCGGCCATGCGATGCGTTCAACAACTGCCGGATCCGCACCGAGGGAACCGGCCGGCTGAACAGGTAGCCCTGTGCTTCGGTGACCGCCCCGTCGGCGCTGATCAGCTCGAGCTGGTCGTTGGTCTCGATGCCCTCGACCACGACGGACATGCCGAGGTCCGCGGAGAGGCGCGCCACGCCGCGCAACAGCGTCAGCGGACGATCGCTGTCGATGCCTTCGAGGAACGACCGGTCGATCTTGACCTTCTGCAGCGGGAAATTGTGCAGATAACTGAGCGAGGAGTAGCCGGTGCCGAAATCGTCGAGCGAGATCCGCACGCCGAGCGTCCGCAATTGCGAGAGCACGTCGTGGGTGAGCTGGGTGTTATGCAGCAGCGAAGACTCGGTGATCTCGATCTCGAGCCGGTGCGCCGGCAGGCCCGAGACCTCCAGCGCATAACGCACCTCGCTCAGCACGTCGCGCTGGTGGAACTGCTGCGGCGAGAAGTTGACGGCGACGCTGACCGCCTCCGGCCACTTCATGCATTCCATGCAGGCCTTGCGCAGGATCCAGCGGCCGAGGTCGACGATCAGGCCCATGTCCTCGGCGACCGGGATGATGTCGACCGGCGAGACCGTGCCGCGCACTGGATGGTTCCAGCGCAACAGCGCCTCGCAGGTGCTCACCTTGCCGGAGCGCAAGTTGATCAGCGGCTGATAGAACAGCTCGAATTCCTCGTTGGCGAGCGCCTTGCGCAGATCGAGCTCGAGGATGCGCCGCGCCTCGACGGTTTGTGCCATCTCGTCACGGAAGAAGCAAAACGTGCCGCGGCCGTCGGCCTTGGCACGGTAGAGCGCCATGTCGGCATTCTTGAGTAGGGTGTCGGCGCCGACGCCAGGCGCGGTCATCGCGATGCCGACGCTGGCGCCGATCTCGACCAGGTGATTGTCGATCTTGTAGCGCTCGCTGAGGCGGTCGACGATGCGGCGGGCGAGCGCTGCGGCATCCTCGTGCGAATGGATGTTCTGCTGGAACACGACGAACTCGTCGCCGCCGAACCGCGCCACGAAGTCCTCCGGCCGCAGCATCTCGCGCAGCCGGTCGGCGACCGCGCACAGCAGCTGGTCGCCGCAGGGATGGCCGAGCGTGTCGTTGACCTGCTTGAACTGGTCGAGGTCCACGAACAGCAGCGCGGCGCGCTGCTCGCTGCCATGCCGGGTGGCGAGCAGGCGGCCGATCTCGTCCCGGAAATTGACGCGGTTGGGCAGCTGGGTCAGCTCGTCGTAGCGCGCGAGGTGGCTGATCCTGGCCTCGGCATCCTTGCGCTCGGTGATGTCCTCGACCAGCACCACGGTGCCGCCGCCGCTCATCGGCTGGAAGGTCCATGACAGCGCGCGGTTCTTGCTCGCGTCGGGATCGCTGGTGACGATCTCGCCGGCCTGCGAATTCTCGATCTCGGAGAGGATCTGCCTGGAGGTTGCGGCCGAGATCGCACCCGACAGCACGCAGGCATTGCAGATATCGGATACGCTGGCGCCGCGCCGCACGAAATCGTCCGGCAGCTGCATCATCTCGATGAAGCGGTGGTTCATCACCGCCAGACGCCCGTCGGCGCGGAACATGCACAGCCCGTGCGGCATGTTGTTCAGCGCCGTATCGAACTGGCCCGCCAGCGCCGCTTCGCGCTCCTTGGCAACCCAGGCGTTGACGTAGATGCGCTGGAGGCTCGAGGTCAGGTGCCGGATGGCGCTGAAGAACACGAGGCTGAGCAGCGCCAGCGCGATGTGATAGGCGCCGCCGACATACATCAGCGACAGGATCAGGGGACCGATCGACAGCAGCAGATGCAGATGGAAGATCTGCGGCCGGCCGAAGGTGCGCCCGACCCCCGCCGACGTGTAGGCGACCACCGTCGTCACGCACAGCATATGCGCGGCCGCGTCGCTGGTCCTGAGCAGCACGGCGGCGCCCCAGATGCCGAGCACGATGCCGTAGGCGATCGCACCGAGCCGGTACCGCTTTTCCCAAATCACCGACTCCTCGACGGTGAGGCCGGAACTGCGCTGCTGGTAGCGATACATCTGCAACGCGCGCGCGAGGCCCACCACGATGAACAGCGGCACGCACAGCCAGCACACGAGATCGCCGGTGACAGCCGCGATCACCGCGCCGGCGATCGCGGGACCGAAGGCGCCGAAGATCATCGGCGCCGGATTCATGAAAAGGGAATCGACCAGCGCCGCGGAAATCGTCGGCGGCATCGGCTGATCCGGTTGTCCCGTCTGACTAGCAAACTGCATTGTAGCGGCGTGCGTCCTTTTCAAGTCGCACTTTTACCGGGCGCTGATGAAGTCTTTCTGAGCGAACATCGTTAGCGAGTGGTTGTTGCGCTCGACGCAGAGTGGAAATTCACCTTTGATATCAGCATGCTAGGCAAGAGTTGCCGGTCGGCGTCCGGGCTTCCCTTGCCCAATCCGCGCGCAGCGTCAAGACAACAGCGGCGACCAGGCCGGATCGGAGGCAAAGCCCGGCGTCGGCACCCTCAATTCGTTGCGGCCGGAGACGTCGACCGTGAAGAGCGACGGTCCGCTGTTACCGCCGGGATCGCGGAAGAACATCACCACGCGCCCGTTCGGCGCGAAGGTCGGTCCCTCATTATGGAAGCCCGAGGTCAGGATGCGCTCGCCCGAACCATCGGTCTTCATGATGCCGATCGCGAACTGCCCACCGCCCTGCTTGGTGAAGGCGATGTAGTCGCCGCGCGGCGACCAGACCGGCGTCGAGTAGGTGCCGTCGCCGAACGAGATGCGCTGCGCCTGACCGCCGGTGGCCGGCATGACGTAGATCTGCGGCTTGCCGCCGCGATCGGATTCGAAGCAGAGCTGCGAGCCGTCGGGCGCGTAGGACGGCGAGGTGTCGATCGCCGGCGTATCGGTCAGCCGCGTCATCGCCTTCGAGCGCAGATCCATCACGAACAGGTTGGAGTTGCCGCCCTGCTGCAGGCTCATGATGATGCGCTGGCCGTCGGGCGAGAAGCGCGGCGAGAACGACATGCCCGGGAAATTGCCGACGATCTCGCGCTGGCCGGTTTCGATGTTGAGCAGGTAGACGCGCGGGTCGCCCTGCCCGAACTCCATATAGGTGATCTCCTGGGTCGACGGCGAGAACCGCGGCGTCAGCACCAGATCCGCACCGCGGGTGAGGTAGCGCACATTGGCGCCGTCCTGGTCCATCAGCGCCAGCCGCTTGACGCGGTGCTGCGCCGAGCCGCTCTCGTCGACGAACACGACGCGGGTGTCGAAATAGCCCTTCTCACCGGTCATCCGCTCATAGATCTGATCGGAGATGATGTGGGCGATGCGCCGCCAGTATTCGGCCGACGTGTCATACTGCTGGCCGGCAAGCTGCTGGCCGGTGTTGACGTCCCAGAGGCGGAATTCCGCCTTCACGCGACCGTTGCCCTGGCGCGTCATGCGTCCGGTCACCAGTGCCTGCGCATTGATGCTCTTCCAGTTGTTGAAGTTCGGCGCTGCGTCGATGTTGACGGTCTTCTCGAGATAAGCGGACTGATCGATCGGCGCGAACAAGCCGCTGCGCTTCAGGTTGTTGGTGATGACCTGGGTCACGCCGACGCCGACCTCGGCATCGCCGGGCGTGCCGGCCGCAAAATTCGGGATCGCGATCGGCACCGGCGCGAAATCGCCGCCCGGAATCGGAATCTGCTTGCGCCCGCCTTCCTGTCCGAAGGCCTGACGGAAGGGTGCCCCCGCGAGCGCGGAAAATGCGGCGATACCGGAAATCATTTGTCTGCGGTCGAGGCGAATCCTCGTCGCGCACCAATCAATCTTGTCTGTCATTGTCCGTAGACTTTTGGTTGATGTTGGCCAAGCGTTGCGGCTGATCTCACGTATTATTCTCTTTGAACACTGGTGCGAATGCTTTCCATTCGTCGAACCAGCCCGCAGGCAGATTGTAGGGCTGACATGCGATGATCGCGCGCAGGGCACTCTCCTGATAGACGCGCATGTAGGGCGTGGACGGCGTGGTTTCCGGCACCGGCATGCGCGCGAGCGTGCCGTCGCGCTTCAGATCGATATCGATCACCACCTGGGTCCGCTGCTCCTCGAGGCTGCCATAGGGCTTGTTTTTCCAGCAGCGTTCGACCTGCTGCCTGAACATCGCACCCCAGGTCGCGGAGTTGTCGGCCGACTTGCCTTTCGCGGTGCCGAGCGCGGCGTTGGAGTTGAGCGTGGCACCGGTGATCGAGGCGCGCGTCGGATCACGCTTGTCGAGCAGCGCAGCGATCTTGCTCTCGTCGAACACGCGCTCCTTCGGCTTCTGCTCCGGCGGTGGCTTCGCGGCCTGCTGAACCGGCTTCGGCGGCGGCTTCTTCTCTTCCTTCTTGATCGCTTCCGCGATCGGGTCGGGCTTCACAGGATCGGGCTTCTTCTCGACCGGCTTCGGCTCTTCCTTCGGCTTGTTCTCGACCTTCTTCGGCGGATCCGGCTTCTTCTCCGGCTTCTCTTCCACCTTCGGCGTCGGAGGTGGCGCGGTCTCGGTCACGACCGGCGCCTTCTTGTCGTCGATCTTGCCGACCGCGTCGTCGACCGGCTTGGCGTCGGCGACCTTCTCGACCAGCGGCTTGGGATTTTCCTTCTTGCCGTCCTTCTGGCCGGCCATGGCATGGGAGAGCTGATCGGAGGAGATCACGTCGACGTCGACAGTATCCTCTTCCGGCATCACGAAGGCCCTGGTCGAAAACGACACGAGGCCCCACCCGATCACGAGGACGTGCAGGGCAATCGACGCCGCCAGTGTCTTGTCGACCTTGACCTTCAACTCAGGCTTCCCCGTGCCGCATGCCGCACATGAGTTTTAAGTGCCCCCTTCCGGGATGATCACGATGCTTGCCTTGAACCCCGCGGTCCGGATCTCCCCAAGCAATTTCATCATGTCAGTGTAACAAACATCCTTGTCACCCCGCAGATAGACCACGCTTTCGGCATCCGACCGGGTCTCGCGGATCGCCTTGATCTTGGGCAGCAGGTCGGCGGCAGCGATCTGCGCATCGCCGAGATAGAGTTCGACGTTCGAGTTGCAGCCGCCGCCGGTGCGCTTGACCGACAGCGTGAGCGGCGGCTGGTTCGACGAGATCGACTTGCCGCCGCTGGCGACCGGCAGGTCGATGTCGATGTTCGACGTCATCAGCGGCGCCGCCACCATGAAGATGATCAGCAGCACCAGCATCACGTCGACCATCGGCGTGACGTTGATCTCGGCCATCACCGGCTTGCGCCCGCCGCGGCCGCGTCTGCCGCCGCCGGACGACCCTGCCATGCTCATCGCCATGATCGTGCGCTCGCAAAAGTGATCATCACGTCTCTCAGCCCCGCTCGTCGATCTGACGCGACAGGATGGCGGAGAACTCGTCGGCGAACCCCTCCAGGCGCTGGGCCTGCCGGTTCACCTCGGAGGTGAACTTATTGTAGAAAATAGTCGCCGGAATTGCGGCGATTAGACCAATTGCTGTAGCGAACAGCGCTTCCGCGATGCCGGGCGCCACCACGGCCAGCGAGGTGTTTTTAGAGGCCGCGATCGACTGGAAGCTCGACATGATGCCCCAGACGGTGCCGAACAGGCCGACAAAGGGGCCGGCCGAGCCGACAGTGGCCAGCACCAGCAGGCGCCGCTCCAGCCGCTCCACCTCCCGGGCGATCGAGACGTTCATGACCTTGTCGATCCGGGCCTGCAGGCCGGCGAAGGAGCGCGACTGGCTCTCGAAGGACCGTTTCCACTCCCGCATCGCCGCCACGAAACAGGCCGCCATCGACTGGGTCGGCTTGGCCGACAGGGCCCGGTAAAGCTCCTCGATCGACTGGCCGGACCAGAACGCCTGCTCGAAGCGATCCATGGCGCGCTTGGTGCGGGCGTAAAGCAGGACCTTGTCGATCGCGATGGCCCAGACCCAGACCGAGCAGGACAGAAGCCCCAGCATGACGCACTTGACGACCCAATGGGCCTGCCAAAACAACGCGATCAGCGACACATCGCTCGATGCCAGCGGCAGAGCTGATTGAGCCACGTCGGCGGAATTCATCGGCAATATCCTCTCAACGCAAGTGTCCCCAATAGGCGGTCCGCAAATCGGCACCGGTTCCACGGCCACGCGCGGGGCGCGGCAAAACTGCGCGAGAGCCTGTTACATCTGTCGCATGGGGGGCCTGTCCAAAGCCGGGACCTGCTTCCCCTGCCAACATGTCAAAACGAGGGCTTTTCGCGCGGCATTCCGACCCTAACCAAACGCTAATCATGGTTAAGGCGAGGTTACCAAAGGGAGATTCCGGGGCGGGAAATGGTTCCGGATGAGCCGGTTGGCGAGTTCCGGGAGGTACCGGGTGAGGCGCTGGTGCAGGCGGAACCCAAACGCCGCGGCGGAGATCGTCGGCGGGCCCTCCGTTCGTCGTCCTGGCGAAAGCCAGGATCTATAGCCACCGCATTTGGTGATGAACGGGATCGTGGCCCCAGCGTCGCGCGATAATTGGGATTTGGGGTAACGGGTCCTGGCTTTCGCCAGGACGACGCAGAGTGTGTTTCGCGATTGTGCGTCATGCATCAACGTCCTCGCGACACGATCTGTCCGAGCTTTGCATTTCGTTCCGCCCTCTCTCGAACAGAGGGCGCAGGGAAAGCCGGGTGCCGATCGCACCCATGGGTCCCGCGTAGTAAAAAACGCGGGAGGTAGGACCACAGGTGTAACCGGAGCTGTCCGGCTTTCCCTGCGCGATGGTTTACGGCTTATACGGGCTCTCCCTGGCGAGACTGGGCTCTTTTGTCACCGCCCGTTCAAGACGCAAGCGCGTCTTGAATGAGGACACCTGCCAACTAGGTGTGAGCTTTCAGGAGGTTGTCCATCTGGTCTGAACCGAGAAAGCTGAGGTTGCGAAACTTCAGTGTTCCCCGGAGAGACCAGATGAACATCCACAAGAATGCGCCTTTGACGCCGAAAGGTCGAGAGGCGATGGTGCGGAGCGTGATCGAGGGCGGCCTGACGAAGGCCACAGCCGCGCTCCAATTCAATGTGACGGCAAAGACGGTCGCCAAATGGGTCAAGCGCTTCCGCGCATTAGGCGTCGATGGTTTGCGGGATCGTTCCTCGCGGCCTCATTCATTGCCAAGCCAAACCCCGGCAGCCACATGCGCCGCTGTCGAGACGTTCCGCCGGCAGCGCCACACCGGCAAACAGATCGCGCTCGAAGTTGGGGTCTCCGCAGCAACCGTCAGCCGTATCCTGCGCCGACTCGGTTTGAACAGGCTGGCTGCCCTGGAGCCGGCCGAGCCGATCCGGCGCTATGAGCGCCAGCATCCTGGTGAACTGATCCACATAGACATCAAAAAGCTCGGCAAGTTCAATCGGATCGGCCATCGGATCACCGGCGATCGACATGGGTCGAGCAATCTGCGTTCTCGCCGTCAAGGGCCAGGCTGGGAATACGTACATGTCTGCATCGACGATGCGTCACGGATCGCTTTCAGCCAGGTCATGAAGAACGAGCGAAAGGGTTGCGCCATCGCTTTCCTCAAGGCGGCCGTGGCCTACTACGTGAGCCTCGGCGTGAAGGTACAGCGCGTCATGACCGACAACGGCGCGTGCTACAAATCCTTCGCCTTCCTAAGGGCGTGTAAGCGCCTCGGCCTCAAGCACATCCGCACCAGGCCCTATACACCCAAAACCAATGGCAAGGCCGAACGCTTCATTCAAACCAGCCTACGAGAATGGGCCTATGCGCAGGCCTACAACACCTCAGCAGAAAGAGCAGCCGAGTTGCCACGATGGCTTCATTGCTACAACTGGCATCGTCCTCATGGCAGTATCGGCTCAAAGCCACCGATCAGCAGACTCGGATTGACCGGGAACAACCTCTTGAGGCTCCACA
>NZ_LNCU01000046.1:35348-57516 GCF_001542415.1 Bradyrhizobium macuxiense | reverse complement strand
TGTGGAGCCTCAAGAGGTTGTTCCCGGTCAATCCGAGTCTGCTGATCGGTGGCTTTGAGCCGATACTGCCATGAGGACGATGCCAGTTGTAGCAATGAAGCCATCGTGGCAACTCGGCTGCTCTTTCTGCTGAGGTGTTGTAGGCCTGCGCATAGGCCCATTCTCGTAGGCTGGTTTGAATGAAGCGTTCGGCCTTGCCATTGGTTTTGGGTGTATAGGGCCTGGTGCGGATGTGCTTGAGGCCGAGGCGCTTACACGCCCTTAGGAAGGCGAAGGATTTGTAGCACGCGCCGTTGTCGGTCATGACGCGCTGTACCTTCACGCCGAGGCTCACGTAGTAGGCCACGGCCGCCTTGAGGAAAGCGATGGCGCAACCCTTTCGCTCGTTCTTCATGACCTGGCTGAAAGCGATCCGTGACGCATCGTCGATGCAGACATGTACGTATTCCCAGCCTGGCCCTTGACGGCGAGAACGCAGATTGCTCGACCCATGTCGATCGCCGGTGATCCGATGGCCGATCCGATTGAACTTGCCGAGCTTTTTGATGTCTATGTGGATCAGTTCACCAGGATGCTGGCGCTCATAGCGCCGGATCGGCTCGGCCGGCTCCAGGGCAGCCAGCCTGTTCAAACCGAGTCGGCGCAGGATACGGCTGACGGTTGCTGCGGAGACCCCAACTTCGAGCGCGATCTGTTTGCCGGTGTGGCGCTGCCGGCGGAACGTCTCGACAGCGGCGCATGTGGCTGCCGGGGTTTGGCTTGGCAATGAATGAGGCCGCGAGGAACGATCCCGCAAACCATCGACGCCTAATGCGCGGAAGCGCTTGACCCATTTGGCGACCGTCTTTGCCGTCACATTGAATTGGAGCGCGGCTGTGGCCTTCGTCAGGCCGCCCTCGATCACGCTCCGCACCATCGCCTCTCGACCTTTCGGCGTCAAAGGCGCATTCTTGTGGATGTTCATCTGGTCTCTCCGGGGAACACTGAAGTTTCGCAACCTCAGCTTCCTCGGTTCAGACCAGATGGACAACCTCCTGAAAGCTCACACCTAGTGGCAGGTGTCCTCGTTCAAGACGCGCTTGCGTCTTGAACGGGCGGTGACAAAAGAGCCCAGTCTCGCCGGGGAGAGTACGTATAAGCCGTAACCCATCGCGCAGGGAAAGCCGGATTGCTCCGGTTACACCTGTGGTCCTACCCCCGAGCTTTCTACCATTGCTCGGGGCCCATGGGTGCGATCGGCACCCGGCTTTCCCTGCGCCCTCTGCTCAAGAGAGGGCGAAACGAAGAGCAAGACTCGGGCAATCATGTCGCGAGAACGCGAAGCTGTATCCCAACCACAACTGTCATCGCCCGGCTTGCCGCCTCCGCTAAAGCTTCGGCGCGCCAGAGACCGCAAGCCGCGTCGAAGCCTTGGCGTAGACGGGACCGGGCGACCCAGTACGCCGCGGCCCATCGGCTCAATCACAACTGCCTCTGGAATACTGGATCACCCGCATTCGCATTCGCGGGTGATGACAGCGAACAGGCTGTTTGACAATTGAATTGGAAGTTTCACCTCGTCATTGCGAGCGAAGCGAAGCAATCCATACTTCAGCGCACGTGGAGCGATGGATTGCTCCGCTTTGCTCGCAATGACGGTGATGAGATCCATGCTAAAACTCATCGCCCCTACGTCCTGAACTGCCGCCGGTACAGCCCAGGTTCACGGATGATCTGCTTGCTCAGCTCCTGCGCGCGCAGCGCGTCCTCCGGCGTCATCGCCGCAGTCCGTGCGACCCACTTCTCCCGTTTCACCGCGAAAACTTGCGCGACCGGCGTGCCCTTGGGCAGTACGCCGCTGAAATTGGTGTCGTGCCAGCGCGCCGGGAAGTGAATCCAGCTGTCGTGGAAGAGATCGCAATCGACCAGCCCGCTCAGCGTGGTGAACGGCAGGTCGAACCGGTTGACCGGATGGGTGAAGAACAGCGAGTAGCCCGCCGGCGCCTCGATCGTCCACAGATTGTGAAACTTCATCACGTAGCGGTCGGCCTCGAACAGCGGCGAGCCTGTCACCTGGCACTCATCGTGATAGCCGATCGGCGAGCGCGGGAAGTCGAGCGAGGTGCTGGGTGGAAGGTCGTTGTCCCAGGTGATCGCACCGTTCTCGATCGTGAGATCGCATATCAGCGGCAGCAGGAAGCCGCTCGTCATTGCATCGACGAAGGGCGGGCAGCGCTTGACCGTATCCTCGTCACGCATGTTGGCCTTGTTGAAGGCCTGCGTCGGCATTGCCTTGAGCCAGCCGGGCAAGCCCAGGGTTGCCGGCACCGGCGGTGGAATCTTGCCCTCGAGTTCCGCCGGGCAGCGGAAGGTGAGGGTCATCGGCTCGTCGGAGTTGGACACCGCTTTCGCTCTCGGTTCGTTGCGTCTCGCATACCTTTGCGCTTGCCGTGTGCTGATCTAGCACGCACTGCCGCCGGGGAGAAAGCCGCAACGACGCCCTGCGGGAGGGGCTGTGAAGGCTGATGATAAGCCCTTGTTATCGCGACGGATAAGACAGCTCCTCGATTCCGGAATTGATAAGCCTGATCCCCGCCGTGATTGCTGTATCGCTTCGTTGTGCCGGTGCAAGATTTTGCGGAATGGCATGGCATTCGACCACCGCCGGGCGCATCATGCTCGGCGTCGGCAACGACAGAGCTTCAAAGTGCATGGAGGGACCAATGGCCGAATCGAAGGTTGAGACCGCCCACATAGCAGGCGTTGCATCGCCACAGAGCGAGAGCAGCGGCCCCAGCGAGCTCGCGGTCGCAACTGTCCGCACCGTGCCGATCGACAAAGCGAAGGCGCAGTCGCGCACCGAGCACGACCTGCTCGGCGAGGACGACGTGCCGGCTAATGCACTGTGGGGCATTCACACCAAGCGCGCGGTGATGAATTTTCCGATCACCGGCGTGCCGGTCGGCCATTTCCCGGAATTCGTCCGCGCGCTGGCGCTGGTCAAGCAGGCGGCCGCGCGCGCCAACAGGCGGCTCGGCTATCTCTCTCCCGAGAAGGCTGACGCGATCGAGGCGGCCTGTACGCAGGTCGCGACCGACAGGGTCTACGCGGAATCCTTCATCGTCGACGCGATCCAGGGTGGCGCCGGCACCTCGACCAACATGAACGCCAACGAGGTGATCGCCAACGTCGCGCTGCGGCTGCTGGGCCGCAAGCCCGGCGACTATCATGCGCTGCATCCGAACGACGACGTCAACATGGCGCAGTCGACCAACGACGCCTATCCGACCGCGCTGCGGCTCGCCGTGATCTTCGCGACCCAGCCACTGGTGCGCGCGCTCGGCGATCTCGCCTACGCGCTCAAGGGCAAGGCCGTGGAGTTCGCCGACGTCCTGAAGATGGGCCGCACCCAGCTGCAGGACGCTGTGCCGATGACGCTCGGCCAGGAGTTCGATGCCTTCCACGTCACCGTGAAGGAGGATGTCGCGCGGTTGAACGAGATCGTCAGCCTGTTCCGCGAGGTCAATCTCGGCGCCACTGCGATCGGCACCGGCATCAACGCCGATCCGCGCTACGCCGCGCTTGCGGTCGAGGAACTGTCGCGGCTGTCGGGCCAGCCGATGGTGCTCGCCTCCAACCTGATCGAGGCGACGTCGGATCTCGGCGCCTTCGTGCTGTTCTCGGGCGTACTGAAGCGCGTCGCGGTCAAGCTGTCGAAGATCTGCAACGATCTTCGCCTGCTGTCATCAGGGCCGCGCACCGGCATCGGCGAGATCCGCTTGCCCGCGGTGCAGGCCGGCTCCTCGATCATGCCGGGCAAGGTCAATCCGGTCATTCCCGAGGTGGTCAACCAGGTCGCATTCCTCGTGATCGGGCATGATCTGACCGTGACGATGTGCGCCGAGGGCGGCCAACTGCAGCTCAACGCTTTCGAGCCGACCATCGGCTATTGCGTGCTGAGCTCGCTTCGGATGCTGACGGCTGCGATCGACACGCTGACCAAGCGCTGCGTCGAGGGCATCGAGGCCGATCGCGAGCGCTGCCGCAGCCTGGTACAGGGTTCGATCGGCCTGATCACCGCGCTGGCGCCGACGCTCGGCTATGAAGCGAGCTCCCGCATCGCACGCCGCGCGCTGAAGGAGAAGCGCTCGGTCGCCGACCTCGTGCTGGAGGAGAAGCTGCTGACGGAAGAGCAGCTCAACCAGCTGCTCGAGCTCGAGGCGATGACACGCCCCGCGCGCCGCCAGGGGCCGGCGCCGAAGGGGTGAGGGGCGCGGTGGCGAAATGAGGCGACAAGCCCGGCCATGACTCGAGAGATCTGGAGCTAAAGCGTCTTGATGAATTCGATCAGCGCGCGCCGCTCGTCTTCCTTCAGCTCCGGCCCGATCACGCCCGGGCCTTTCTCGTTGGAGAATTCGTGCCCGGAATTGGAGTTGCCGCGTTTGGAAGTGTCGAGCAGGAAGCCGTTCTTGATGTGGTCCTTCGTGACATAGCCGAGGTCCTTGGCATCGTATTCCCGGCTGCCGAGCCAGAACGTCTTCGGCCGATCCTTCACCGGCGACAGCAGCGCATAGATTGTCGGCACCGAACCGTTGTGCAGATAGGGCGGCGTCGCCCAGATGCCGTTGAGCGGCCGGACCTTGTAGGCGAGCGGCGCCTGGATCTTGTTCGGCCGATAGCCGTTGATGCGCTTCTGATCGTCGGGCCGGGTCTTGTTCTGGTCGTACCAGTAGTCGACCGTCTTCTCGACCAGCTCGCCCAGCGCCGGGCCGAAGCTGCCGTCCGTGATCTTCAGATTGGCCGGTGTCTCCACCGTGCGGTTCGCCAGACCCTCGGCCTGCGCGCTGTCGGTGCCGATATGGCTGATCGGTATCATCTCGACATCGAGCAGCGGCTGGCCGGCGTCGTTCTTGATCCAGCGCTTGTCGTCCTCGAACAGCGCAAAGGCCTCGCTCGGCGGCAGCGCCTTGCTGTCGATCGCAGGCCCATGGCAGCCCTGACAGTGCTTCTTGTAGAGATCGCCACCCGCCTTCGCGAGCGTCATGTCGATCTTCGGCAGGATGTTCTCCGGCCATTTCGGCGATGCGAGGCCGCCAAAACCCTTCTCCTTGCTGGGCGGGTCGCCGGCGATCATCCGCTCCATCTCGTGCAGCACGTCGATCCGCGCACTCGACTTGAACAGGCCCTTGGATTCGTCGAGCAGGTTGAGGTCGGCGCTGACGCCGAGCGCCTCGCCGGCGTTGCGCACCATCGGCTGCATGATCGAGCCGTCATATTGCACCCAGCTGAACCACGGCGCGTTCCAGATCCGCGGGAAATGCACCGGGGCGGAATGCGAGGCGTAATTGTTCGGGTTGTTCAGATCGATCGAGAACACCTGGTTGCCGATCCGGTTCAGCGCGTCGAGCCGCGCGTAACCTTCCTCGACGCTGTTGGCGGCGACCTTGTTCTCCAGCGCATTGATGTTGGCATACTGCTTCAGCACCAGGTCGAGCTGGCCGCGCAGCGCCATGCGGTTGTCGAGGCTGGCATCCTTGCCGAGGATCTCGTCGGCGAAGCGCGAGAAGCGGCCCGGCCAGAACCGGGTCAGCAGCAGCGACAGTCCGACGCTCTTCTGGAATTCGAACAGATTGGTGTTGGCCGGCCCGCCGTCGACGACGACCTCGGTGCCGCGATAGGTGAAGCTTCCGGTGTGGCAGGCCGCGCAGGTCAGCCCGATCCCGATCATGTCGGCCTTGCTGTGCGGATTGCGCCACGGCGCGCCGTTGGCGTCCACCATCGGGCCGCCTTGCGCGAAGCCGATCGGCAGCGGATCGGGCTTGCCCGGAATCACGGTGTCCGGAATGAAGCCGAAGCGGCCGAGATAGTTGGTGTCGCTGAGGCGTGGCGCGGCGCCGATCAGTGGCCAGATCGTCGGCTGCTCCAGCGCCATGAACCATTCATGGGGAATGCCGAAGGTTCGGGTGCCCTGGTCCGCGTGATAGAACCAGCGCAGCCGCTCGGTGCTGACATTCTGGTCCAGCCACACGGTCTTTGCCGGCGGCTGATAGTCGACCGCCTTTACATGGAAGTTTTCCGCAAGGAATTTTACGTCGTCTTTAAAATAGGAGTAGGCCAGGCCGGCGACAATCAAAAGGCCGATGAAAACGATCGTCTTGCGAGGCATGCCCCGTCCCCCCAGTTCGCGGTACCCGCGCGTCATATTGATGAGATGTTAAAAATCGCCGAAATAAGATTCGCGTCTGGCGTGTATCAAGTCGCGTGCCATCCTACAGTGGCGGCTTCCGGTCTAACAATGGAAATGTTGATCGGATGTGAGCCAGTTCACTTTTCACGGCCGTGTTGCGGTGGCATTTGCGCGCATGATGGCGGGGAGCTAGAAACGGCGGATCACTTCGTCCGAGGCAACGCTTGAACGCCGCCGCACAGCAGCTCACCATCACGGTCTCGGACAGCAATGCGGTGTCCGCGTTGCTGCTGTGGCCCGCGGAAGCGCGCGCGGTTTATGTGTTCGCCCATGGAGCCGGCGCCGGGATGACGCATCCGTCGATGGAGGCGATTGCGGCCGGCCTCGCCGAACGCGGCATCGCGACGCTGCGCTACCAGTTTCCTTACATGGAGAAAGGCAGCAAGCGGCCCGACCCGCCGGCGATCGCACAGGCAACAGTGCGTGCCGCCGTCGCGGAAGCGGCGCGGCATTGCGGCCGTCTGCCGCTGTTCGCCGGCGGCAAATCGTTCGGCGGACGCATGACCTCGCAGGCCCAGGCCAAGGTGCCGCTACCGGGCGTGCGCGGGTTGATGTTCCTCGGCTTTCCCCTGCATGCGGCTGGCAAGCCGTCGAGCGAACGGGCCGAGCATCTTTCCGACGTGAAGATTCCGATGCTGTTTTTGCAGGGCACGCGCGACGCGCTGGCCGAGCTCGATCTGCTCGAGCCCGTGGTGAAGGGCCTGGGTGCGCGTGCGACGCTGCATTTGGTGCAGGAGGCCGACCACTCCTTCCACGTGCTCAAGCGCTCCGGCCGCAACGACGGCGATGTGATGGCCGAGGTGCTGGACGCGTTCGCCGCGTGGGTCGTGCGGCACTCGTAACTCGAATGAAGGACGGCGTCCGGTCAGGTCGAAGCTGCGCCATAGATCCGCATCCGCAGGCGGCGCATGCCGGCCAGCCAACGGTCGCGATTGGTGGCCTTGCGCTGGATGTATTCCTGCACCTGCGGATGCGAGAGGATCATGAAGCGCTCCTCGTCCATCGCCTCGATGACCATGCGCGCAACCTCGGCCGGCTGCAGCACGCCGTCGACACGCGCGGCGCTCGGGCCCGGCGTCGTCATGCCAGTCTGCACCGACTGCGGACAAAGCACGGAGACGCGGACGCCGCGATCGCCGTACTGGATGGCGAGATGCTCGGCGAGCGCGACCGCGGCGTTCTTGGTGACGCCGTAAGGCATCGAGTTGAGCGACGCCAGCAGCCCCGCCGCCGACGCGGTGTTGAGCAGATAGCCCGAGCCGCGCGCCAGCATGCCGGGCACCAGCGCGCGCGCCGCGAACACATGGCTCATCACATGCACGCGCCAGCTGACATCCCAGTCCGCATCCGATGCCGTCTCCTGTCCCTTGCGCGACAGCCCGGCATTGGAGAAGAACACGTCGACCGGGCCGTATTTGTCCTCGGCGGCGGCGACCAGCGCCTTGACGTCCTCTTCCAGCCCGACATCGGCAGTCACCGCGAGCCCGTCGATATCGCCTGCAACGCTGGCGAGGCGGTCGCGCGAGGTCTTGAGGTCGGCGACCACGACGCCGCGCGCGCCGGCCTCCGCATAGGCCCGTGCCACCGCCTCGCCGATGCCGCTCGCGCCGCCCGTGACGACGCAGACCTTGTCCTTGACTTGCATGGTTCGATGTCCCTGCTTGTTGTTGTCCCGGAATTGTCAGCCTTGATAGAGCCCCTTGTCACGCGCCTTCTGGATCGCGAGTGCGGCCATCAGGTCGAGCATCGGAGTTGCAAGGTCGGCGGCGCGCGCGAATGCAGCGGGCGCGCGGACCAACACGTCGATCTCCATGGCGCGGCCGAGTTCGTAGTCCTGCAGGATCGACGGCTTGTGGTCCGGCGCGGGGCCCGAGCGGGTGACGCGCTTGACCTCGGGGATATAGTGCGTCGCCACCGCATTGGCCTCGTCGAGCAGGCGCGGGTTCACATCCTGCATCGAGGGATCGTCGCGGACCGCGCGCGCGGTCAGCCCGGTCAACAGGCAGAGCACCGACATCGACATGTTGGTGAGCAGCTTCGACCAGATCGTCTCGCGGATCCGCGTCACCTCAGGCGATTCGATCGCCGCCTCACTCAGCGCGCTGCGCAGCCGCGTGATGCGTTCACTCCGACGGTCGTCGCATTCCCCGATCAGCAGGCGATTGCGGTCGGGCGAGAGGTTCGCCACGACGCCGGGCGCGATCACCTCGTTCGACGAGAAGATCACGCCGCCGATGATCCGCTCCTTCGGTACGGCGGNGCGGCGCGCAAACGCCCGCCGGGATCGAGGAAGCCGAGATCGGGAATCGCCGGGTGATCCGCCGGCAGGCCGAGATCGTACCACCAGGGAATCCCGTTCTGCGCAAATACGATCGCGGTATCGTCCTTGAGCAGCGGCTTGAGTCCGGTCGCAAGCGCTGCGATGCCGGTGGCCTTCAGCGTGCTGATCACGACATCCTGTGGCTCCAACTGGGCCGGATCGGCGGAGGCCTTCACCTTCGCCGTAAATTCGCTGTCGCCGACCTTCAGCGTCAGGCCGCGCGCCTTGACCGTGTCGAGATGCGGCCCGCGCATCACGCAGGCCACGTCGTGACCGGCGCGTGCCAGCCGGACCGCAAAATGGCTGCCGACGGCGCCCGCGCCGAAAATGCAAATGCGCATGGATGGAACTGGTCCCTCGAAGCTTCAGCGACAGTTTCCACAAGCGAGCGACATCGCGCAACCCGTCATGCGCATGGCGCGGCCGCATCACGCCGGAAAGTGATGGATCAACCTCTGCTGTCGCCATAGTGTGCGCGTCACGAGATGCCGATGAGGGGAGAAACGTCCATGTCCGCCAGCCCAGTCCTGTGGAGCCTCGATGCGCGCGGGGTCGCGACCGTCACGCTGAACCGTCCGGAGGTCAACAACGCCTATGATGCGGCGCTGATCCAGGGCGTGCTCGCCGCGATCGACGACCTCTCGACGAAAGCGCCGCGCGTCGTCGTGCTCAAGGGCAACGGCAAGCATTTCCAGGCCGGCGCCGACCTGAAATGGATCAACGGCGTGCGGCCGAAATCGTTCGAGGAGAACGAGGCGGCGTCGCATGCCACGTTCGAGGCGGTGCAGCGCCTCAACACGCTGCCCGTTCCGACGGTGGCGCTGGTGCAGGGCGGCTGCTTCGGCGGCGGCACCGGCGTGATCTCGGCCTGCGACATCGTGATCGCGGCTGACAATGCGATGTTCTCGATCACCGAGGTGCGCTGGGGGCTGACGGCGGCGATCATCATTCCGCAGCTTTGCGATGCCATCGGCGTCCGCCAGGTGCGCCGCTACGCGCTGACTGGCGAGCGCTTTGGTGCCGAAGACGCGCGCCGCATCGGCCTCGTGCATGAGGTGGTGCCGCTCGCCGATCTCGAAAGTGCAGGCGCCAAGTTCGTTGAGCAGTTGCTGGCCAATGCGCCGAACGCGCTGGCGGAGACGAAGCAGCTCGCGATGGAAAGCTCGTTCGGCGGCATGGCCGTCGATGACGATGCCTACAAGCGCCTCGTCCATCTGCATTCGGCGAAACGGCAGACCGCCGAGGCGGCCGAAGGTCTCGCGTCCTTTGCCGAGAAGCGCGCAGGCCGCTGGGGAAGCGGCAAGGCATAAGCCTTGCCGCGTCACAGCGATTGCGACAGCGACCGCTTCAGCGTCTTCAACAGCGCCTGCACGGCGGCGGCATCGATACGGCGTTCGGGAACGGCGGCTTTCACCCAAAGTTCCGGGATCGGAAACTCCGCCAGCACCGGCCGCAACGTACCATCGCGCAGCGCGTCCTCGACGAGGTAATGCGAGATCAGCGTGATGCCGTTGCCGGCGATCGCGCTTTGCGTCAGCACGCGGCCTTCGTTGGAGCTGATACACGGCCTCACCTGCACATTGATACGTCCGCGCGGGCCCTCGAACGGCCATTCCGGCCCGGTCGGCAGGAAGCTGAGGCAGCGATGATCGACCAGGTCGCGCGGATGCTTGGGCGTGCCGTGCTTACGCAAATAAGCAGGTGAGGCGCACAACAGTCGCGGCAGCCGGCACAGCGGCTCGTCGACGACACCGCCGAAGGAATGCGGAAACGCGCCGATCGCAATGTCGAAGCCTTCGGTCACCGGGTCGACCGGACGATCGATCATCACGATCTCGAGCCTCACGCTCGGGTTCTGTGTCTGGAACGCGGTGAAGGCATCGGCGAGCCGCGCGACGGTGAGTGATGTCGGCGCCTTGATGCGCAGGTGATCGGTGAGGTCGCGGTCCTTCTCGCCCATTCGCGACAGGAGATCGCCGACATCGGCGACGACGCCCCGCGCGCGGTGGACATATCGCTGCCCGGCCTCAGTCAGCCGCAATTGCCGGGTCGAGCGATAGAATAGCGCGGTGCCGATCCGCTCCTCGAGCTGGGTGACGCGCTTGGCGACGACTGACGTTGCGACGTTGAGCTTGCGCGCGGCTGCGGAGAAGCCGCCGGTATCGGCGGTGGCGAGGAAGGCTTCCAGGTTGACCAGCGTATCCATGATCTTTCTCGATTCGAGAAAGCTGATTACATAATTTGGTGGATTGTAGTCCAATTCGCATCAATTCATAGTCAGCACAACGAACTTGTTCAGGGCGGAAATGATGCGGGCGAATGCCATCGAAGAACCTGCGCGGCAGGTCCCGGTCTACGGCGAATATGACGTGGTGGTGCTCGGCGGCGGGCCGGCCGGCATCGCGGCCACCGTTGCGGCGGCGCGTGCCGGACGGCGGACGCTCCTGATCGAGCGCTATGGATTCCTCGGCGGCATGGGCACCGCGGCCGGGGTGACCAACTTCTGCGGGCTGCATGCCAACGTCTTCGGCGAGATGCACCGGGTGGTGCAGGGCATCGCCTCCGACCTGCTGGCCCGGATCGACCGGCTCGGCGGGCTCAACGCGCCGCATCTGATCCTCGGCAAGATCTTCGCGCAGGCCTACGACACCGCGGCCTACAAGATCGCGGCCGACGATCTGTTGACGCATCACAAGGTCGACATCCTGTTTCATGCGCTCGGCGCCGGCGTCGTGATGGACGGTTCGCGCATCCGCGCGTTGATGGTCGAGACCAAGGCGGGCCGACAGGCGGTGCTGGCCAGCATCTTCATCGATTGCTCCGGCGACGGCGATCTCGCTGTGTGGGCCGGTGCTCCCCATGAGGTCGGCGACAATGCCGGCGGCATGCTCTATCCCTCGATGATGTTCCGCCTCAATGGCATCGATCCGTCCAAAGCGGGGGATGCGTGGCGCACGATCCCCGCGCTGATGGAAAAAGCCGAGGCCGCCGGCACGCACAAATTTCCGCGCAAATCGGCGATCGTGCGGCCGCAGAAATCCCAGATCGAATGGCGGGTGAATTTCACTCAGGTGACGCGCAGTGACGGCAGCGCGATCTCCGGAATCGACCCTGATGGCATGACCCGCGGTGAGATCGAAGGCCGTCGCCAGGCGGTCGAGGCTTTCGCGTTCCTGCGCACGGTACCAGGCTTCGAAAACTCCTACATCGTCGACCTGCCACCGCAGCTCGGCATCCGCGAGACGCGGCGCGTGATCGGCGGCTACATGCTCTCCGGCGAGGACGTGCTCGGCTGCGCCTCGTTCGAGGATTCCATCGGCGTCAATGGTTGGCCGAAGGAATCCCACGTTCCGGGCGACGTCGTCTTCGAGTTTCCGCCGATCCCGGAATCGCGCGGCTACAATGAATTGCCGTACCGCATGCTGGTACCCGAGGGCGTCGACAACCTGCTGATGGCCGGCCGCTGCGCCTCGATGACCCATGAGGGGCAATCGGCGGCGCGCGTCTCCGGCGCCTGTTTCGTGATGGGGGAAGCGGCGGGAACCGCGGCCGCACTAGCACTTTCGGGCAATACGATTCCACGCGACATTTCCGTGGAAAAGTTGCAACAACAGCTCAAGACGCAGGGGGCCTTCATCGGCCGCGATCAGGCGGTTCCTGCAGGATTATAGTATTCGCATGGCCGTGCTTGCGGACGGCGCCGAGGCGGAGGGAAGGGAATGAAGATTTGGGCGCGGCTCGCGGTGGCGGGTGTGCTGGCGTTGGCCGCGAGCGGGGTCGCGCGGGCCGATGGTCTTCTGAAAGCCAAGATCGGCGTGCTGCGGCTGTCGTCGTCGGCGCCGGTCTTCATCGCGCAGGACAAGGGTTACTTCCGCGACGCCGGTCTTGAGGTCGAGCTGAAATTCTTCGATGCGGCACAGCCGATCGCGGTCGCCACCACATCGGGCGACGTCGATGTCGGCATCACCGCCTTCACCGCAGGTCTCTATAATCTCGCCGGCAAGGGCACGCTGAAGGTCATCGGCGGCATGAGCCGCGAGAAGGCCGGCTATCCTCTGATCGGCTATTTCGCCAGCAACAACGCTTATGCCGCCGGCCTCAAGACGCCGAAGGATCTCGCCGGCAAGCGCGTGGCGGTGACCCAGGTCGGCTCCAGCTTCCACTATTCGCTCGGCCTGCTTGCCGACAAATACGGCTTCAAGCTGTCCGACGTGAAGGTCGTGCCGCTGCAGTCGCTGTCGAACGCCGCGGCGGCACTGAAGGGCGAGACGGTCGACGCGGCCTTGCTGCCGGCCTCGACGGCGCGGACGCTGATGGATTCCAACGGCGCCAAACTGCTCGGCTGGGTCGGCGACGAAACGCCGTGGCAACTCGGCGCCGTGTTCGCCTCGCCGAAGACGCTGACCAACGCGCCGCTGGTGACCAAGCTGCTCGCCGCCCTGGTCCGCGCCGACCGCGAATATCACGACGTGATCCTGACCTCGATCAAGAACGGCGTCGCGCCGATCGACGAGACGACCAAGCCGCTGCTCGAGATCATCGCCAAATACACCAATCTTCCGGTCGAGCACGTCGTCGGCAACTGCGCCTATATCGATCCGGACGGCAAGCTCGACGTGAAGAACGTCGACAACCAGATCAAGTGGCTGCAGGAGCAGGGCTTCGTCGACAAGGGCTTTGACGCCGATGCGATCATCGCCAAGGATTATGTGAAGGCGGATTGATGCGGACACGTGGCGAACCGTCATTGCGAGCGAAGCGAAGCAATCCATCGCGCCGTACACGCCGATCGATGGATTGCTTCGTCGCTTCGCTCCTCGCAATGACGAGCTCAATTGCGAGCGGTGCATAGCATGGACCTAATCGCCGACCATATCAGCCATAGCTTCGGCGCGCTCGACGTGCTCGACGATGTCTCGTTCACGGTGGGTGCCGGCGAAATCGTCGCGATCGTCGGTCCGTCCGGCTGCGGCAAGAGCACGCTGTTGTCGATCCTCGGCGGCCTGCTGCGGCCAGCCGCGGGCGCGGCCGAATTGCGTGGCGCGCCGCCGGCCGACAGCCTCAATCCGCTGACCTTCGTGTTCCAGGACTTTGCGCTCCTGCCGTGGAATACGGTGGAAGAGAACGTCGCGTTTCCGCTGCTGCACACGGGCTTGAGCGCAGGCGCGCGGCGCGCCGTGATCGACGATGCGCTCCGCCGCACCGGGTTGACCGATTTTCGCGCGACCTATCCGAAGCAGCTTTCGGGCGGCATGCGCCAGCGCGTCGGCATCGCGCGGGCGCTCGCGGTGCGGCCCGCGATTCTCCTGATGGACGAGCCGTTGTCGGCGCTGGATTCGCAGACCCGTGAATTGCTGATGGAGGATTTCGTCCGCCTGCTTGCCGATGGCGCGATGGGCGCGGTGTATGTCACGCATAATCTCGAGGAAGCGGTGCGGCTCGCCGACCGCGTCGTCGTGTTGTCGCGCCGTCCAGGCCGCATCCGTGAAATCGTGACGATCCCGATGGCACGTGCCGAACGCGGGCTTTCGGATGCGCGGGGGCGGCTGGCATCGCTGCAAGGCGATCTGTGGTCGCTGATCCGGAAAGAAGCAATCGACGCCGAGCGCGAGGTCCAGCATGCTTGACCGCGCGACGCCGGAGACGAAAGAGCAATCAGCCGAGGCGCCGCGGCCGGTGGCATTTCGCGGTGCCGGCTTCACGCCGTCGGGCAGCCGCCATGCCGGCTGGATCGGACTGGTGATCGTGATCGCGGTCTGGCAGCTCGCCGCCAGCACAGGGTGGGTCAACCCGCTATTCCTGCCGGCGCCCTCGGCGATCGCGGTCGCGATCTACAAGCTCGCGATGTCGGGCGCACTATGGCAGCACCTCTCCTGGTCGATCATGCGGATCGGCACTGGTTGGTTCATCGGCACGATCGCCGGTGTCGTCGTCGGCTTTGCGATCGGGCTGTCGACCATGGCGCGCGGGGTCGGCATCACCTTCATCTCGGCGCTGTTTCCGATCCCGAAGATCGCGCTGCTGCCGCTCCTGATCCTGTGGCTCGGGATCGGCGAGGAGCCGAAGATCGCGACTATCGCGCTCGGCGTGTTCTTCTCGACCGCGATCTCGGTCTATAGCGGCGTCGATGCCGTGCCGCGTAATCTGATCCGGATGGCGCAGAGCTTCAACGTCCCGTTCCACGCCATCGTCCGCCGCGTGATCTGGCCGGGCGCGCTGCCTTCGATCCTGGCCGGCTTCCGCATCACCGCATCGATTGCACTGCTGCTCGTGGTCAGCGCCGAGATGATCGGCGCGCAATACGGCATCGGCGCCTTCGTGCTGCAGGCCGGCAACCTGATGCAGACGGATCAGCTGTTGGCCGGCGTCGTGATCCTGTCGCTGTTCGGGCTAGCGGTGGGGAAGTTGATCAACTTGCTTGAGACGAAGCTGCTGCACTGGCGGTGAGACGCAGATTGTTTGCCACAAAACGCGCTGTCGTCCCGGCCTTGAGCCGGGACCCATAACCACAGGGTTTGGTTGCTGGAAATGGCTGCGGCCCTAGTGCCTCTAACAACCAAGGCCGGTGGTTATGGGTCCCGGGTCGCGCGGAGCCTGTCATCGGGCGGCGCTACGCGCCGACCCGTTGGCTTGCCCGGGACGACGGAGTCTAGGCGTTTCCCCGATCCTCGCGGAACAGATCGAGCTTCTGCTGCACGGGACGGTCCGAGAATGAGAACAATACGGAGTCCGCATCCGCCTCGTGCGTGACCCAGTGCCAGCTCGGCACCACGAACAGGTCGCGCGGACCCCATTCGAAGGTCTGGTCACCAACCCTCGTGCGGCCCTTGCCTTCGATCGCGGCGAACACGGTGGCGTCGGTTGCGCGATAGCGCGCGGTCTTGAAGCCCTTCGGCAGCAGCTGGATGAAGGTGCCGATGGTCGGCATCGCGAAGTCGCCGGTCTCGGGGTTGGAGAACTTCAGCTTCAGGCCGTGGCAGGCATCCCATTCATCGCGCGCCCTGGCTTTTTCCAGCGTCTCGCGGGTGTGTTCATAGGGATAGTTGAAGATCGGCGAGGTCTTTGACGTGCGCTTCTGGTCGACCGGCAGCAAGTTGCGGCCGTAGCGCGCAAAGCTGTCGCCGGCCGGCTTGGAAATTTTCTGCTGATCCTCGTTGGCGCCTTCCGCGAAGGAGCAATCGAAGAACTGCACCATCGGGATGTCGAGCCCGTCGAGCCAAAACATCGGCTCATTGGTCTCGTTGGAATGGTCGTGCCAGGTCATCGACGGCGTGATGACGAAGTCGCCCGGCGCCATCGCGGTGCGCTCGCCGTCGACGGCGGTATAGGCGCCCTTGCCCTCGAGCACGAAGCGCAGCGCCGACTGGGTGTGGCGATGGGCGGGGGCGACGTCGCCCGGCACCACCATCTGGACGCCGGCGAACAGCGAGGTCGTGATCCTGGACTGGCCGCGCAGGCCGGGATTCTCCAGCACCAGCACGCGGCGCTCGGCTTCCTTGGCCGTGATCAGCTTGCCGGCCTCGTTCATGTAGTCCCGGATCTGGTCGAACTTCCACAGATGCGGGCGGCAGGCGCTGCGCGGTTCGGGCGTGACCAGATCGCCCAGCACGTTCCACAGCGCCGAGAGGTTTTCGCCGTCGATCTTCTTGTAGAACGCTTCGCGCTCAGGGGTCTTCTGCACGGCTTCCATGGAGGCCTCCCGTCATTATCGTTGAGATTGACAGCATACTGACAATATGGATAGCGTCAACGTCACGTAACAAGCCGAACGAGAAAATTGCAGGGAGGTTCCGATGAAGCTGCATGGCTATTTCCGCAGCAGCGCGTCCTACCGGGTCCGCATCGCGCTCAATCTGAAGCGCCTGACCCCCGAGCATCTGCCGCATCACCTTCGCAAGGGCGAACAATGCGCGCCCAACTATCTCGCGATCAATCCGCAGGGGCTGGTGCCCACGCTGGAGGACGACGCCGGCGCGATCCTCACCCAGTCGCTCGCGATCATCGAATGGCTGGACGAGACCCATCCCAATCCGCCGCTGCTCCCGACCGATCCACTGCGCCGCGCCAAGGTTCGTGCCTTTGCGCAGGCGATCGCCTGTGATACCCATCCGGTGCAGAATCTAAAGGTATTGGCGCGGCTGCGTCAGCTTGGCCTGCCCGAGGAGAAGGTGACGGAGTGGGCGGCCTGGGCCAATCGTGAGGGCTTGGCGGCCTGCGAGATACTGATCGCGCAGGAGCCGGGGCCGTTCTGCTTTGGCGAGACGCCGACGCTCGCCGATCTCTGCCTGGTGCCGCAGCTCGCCAACGCGCGGCGCTTCGGCGTCGATGTCGCGGCCTATCCGCGCCTGCTCAAGGCCGAAGCCGCTGCAAGGCAGGTCAAGGCGTTTGCCGATGCCGCCCCGGACAAGCAGCCCGATGCCGAATAACAAGTCATCATCCGTCACGATGGACGCGGTCTACACCGCGCCCGGTTACCTGTTCCGGCGGATGCAGCAGATCGCGGTCGCGCTGTTCATGGAGGAGTGCAAGGCGTTCGATCTGACGCCGGTGCAATATGCCGCGCTGATCGCGATCTCGACCCATCCCGGCATCGACGCGACGCGTCTATCTGCCGTAATCGCGTTCGACCGCTCCACGCTCGGCAGCGTGATCGAGCGGCTCGAGGCCAAGGCGTTCATCGAGCGCAAGCCGGCGCCCGAGGACCGGCGCGTCAAGCTGCTCCATCTCACCAGGGCGGGTGCGGCCGTGCTGCGCGACATCATGCCCTCGGTCGACCAGGCGCAGCTGCGGATGCTGCAGCCGTTGAAGCCGGCCGATCGCAAGACGTTGCTGGGGCTCTTGACCCAGCTCGTCGATCTCAACAACGAGGCGTCGCGCGTGCCGCTGCGCGCCGAGGACGCGCTTGAGCATCTCGGAAAGTCGGGCTGATGGCAGAGACGAGACCGGTCCTGATCGCAGGCGGCGGCATCGGCGGCCTGGCGGTGGCGCTTGGCCTCGCGCAGAAGGGCATCCGCTCGATCCTGCTGGAAAAGGCCGCCGCGCTCGGCGAGATCGGCGCCGGCATCCAGCTTGGGCCGAATGCATTCCACGCTTTCGATTATCTCGGCGTCGGCGAGGCCGCGCGCAACATGGCCGTCTATATCGATCAGCTCCGGCTGATGGATGCGCTCACTGCCGACGAGATCACCCATATCGACCTCGGCGATAGCTTCCGCACGCGGTTCGGCAATCCCTATGCGGTCGTGCATCGCGGCGATTTGCACGGCGTGTTCCTGCGCGCCTGCCAGAACCACGAGCTGATCGAGCTGCGCGTCAGCAGCGAGGTGGTCGGCTACGAGCAGGACGGGTTATCCGTGACCGCGAAACTCGGCAATGGCGAGCGCATCACCGGGCGGCTCCTGATCGGCGCCGACGGACTGTGGTCTAACATACGCAAGCAGGTCACGGCCGATGGCCCCCCGCGGGTCTCCGGTCACACCACCTATCGCTCCGTCATCCCGACCGAGCAGATGCCGGAGGATCTGCGCTGGAACGCGGCAACGCTGTGGGCCGGCCCGAAATGCCACATCGTGCATTATCCGCTGTCGGGCTGGAAAGTGTTCAACCTCGTCGTCACCTGTCACAACGACGCGCCGGAGCCGGTCGCGGGCAAGCCGGTCTCCGAAGACGAGGTGATGAAGGGTTTCGTTCACGTCCATGAGCGGGCGCAAAACATCATCCGCCACGGCACCAACTGGAAGCTCTGGGTGCTGTGCGACCGCGATCCCACCGAGCGCTGGATCGACGGCCGCGTCGCGCTGCTCGGCGACGCCGCGCATCCGATGCTGCAGTATTTCGCGCAGGGCGCCTGCCAGGCGATGGAAGACGCCGTGTGCCTGTCGCATATGCTGGCCAACCATGACGACCAGGCCGCAGCGCTCGAGGCATACCGTGCGCGGCGCTTCCCGCGCGCCGCGAAGGTGCAGCTGATGTCACGCGCGATCGGCGAGCACATCTATCACCCCGCCGGCGACCACGCCCGCATCCGCAACGCGATCATGAGCGCGAAGTCGCAAGACGAGTGGTGCGACGATATCGCGTGGCTGTATGGCGGGACGGGGTTGGGTGCCGCCGGCGGTTAGGACAGGGAGGCGGGTGCCGCAATCTCACTCGTCGTCCCGGACAAGCGAAGCGCGATCCGGGACCCATAACCACAAATGTCTGCGAGGCGGCACGCTGTGGCCATAGCGTTGCACAACCACAGGCATCGGTGGTTATGGGTCCCGGCTTTCGCCGGGACGACTCGAGTGTGCTGGGGCCACTTGGGTCTCCAGACGCACTACATCCGCATCACGGCCTGTCGGTCGATCTTGCCCGTACCGGTCTTCGGCAGCTCGTCGATGAATTTTACCTCGCGCGGATATTTGTACGGCAGGAGCTTTGCCTTGACGTAATCCTGCAGCCGCTTCGTCGCCTCATCGGTGTCGAAGCCGGGCTTGTTCATCACCACGACAGCCTTCAGCGTCATGCGGCGATCCGGCAACTCGGCGGCGTAGACGGCGCATTCGCGCACATCAGGATGATCGGCGAGGCAGAGCTCGACTTCGAGCGGATAGACCCACTGGCCGGAGATCTTCACCAGGTCGTCGGCGCGGCCCCGGAAGAAGTGGAATCCGTCGCCGTCGCGCACGAAGCGGTCGCCGGTGTAGATCCAGCCATCCTCGCGCACGGTCTCGGCGGTCTTGTCCGGCCGGTTCCAGTACAAGGGCGTCGCGGAATCGCCGCGCACCCACAAAATGCCTTCCTCATTGTCGCCGACCTCGCGGCCGTCGCTGTCGCGCAGCATGATCTCGTAGCCGGGCACGCGCAGGCCGGCAGCGCCGAGCTTTTTCTTGTCCGCGCGATTGCAGAGATAGATGTGCAGCACCTCGGTCGAGCCGAGGCCTTCGATGATCTCGAGCCCAGTGAGCCGCTTCCAGCCGTTGAAGACATCGGCCGACAGCACTTCGGCCGCCGAGATCGCCATCCGCAACGAGGAGAAATCGGTGGCGTCGGCGCCTTCGGCCTTGGTGAGCGTGATGTAAAGCGTCGGCAGGCCGAAGAACACGGTCGGGCGATATTGCTCGATCGCCGCGAAGATCGCTGCCGGCTTCGGCTGGCCCGGCATCAGCAGTGTTGCTGCGCCGACCGAGAACGGGAAGGTGATCGAATTGCCGAAGCCGTAAGCGAAGAAGATCTTCGGCACCGAGAAGCAGATATCATTCGCCGTCAGCTTCAGCACGTTGCGGGCAAAGGCGCGCTCGCTATAGGCCATGTCGTGCTGCAGATGCACGATGCCCTTGGGGCGGCCGGTCGAGCCCGACGAATACATCCAGAACGCCATCTCGTTGCGATGGGTGTCGGCTTCCTCGATCTCACCAGGGAATCCCGGCAGCCATTCGCTCGCGTTGCGCGCATCCGTGACGGCGTGATCGCCGGCCGCGCCGTTGACCGCGATCAGGGTTCGCAGCGGCGTGTCCTTGCAGGCCTCCGCGTTGAACCGAGAACTGAATTCGGCCTCGACGACGGCGACCTGCGCGCCGGCGTCGGAGAGATAGAATTGCAGCAGGTCCGGCGTCGTCAGCGTGTTGATCAGGAGCGGTACGAAGCCGGCACGGACCGCGCCGAAGAACGCGGCCGGGTAGGCCGGCGTGTCGTCGAGGAACAGCAGGATGCGGTCGCCGCGCTTCAGCCCCAGCGACCGGAACGCATGGCCCCAGCGCGCCGCGTCCGCGCAGAGCTCGCGGTAGCTGCGCGTGCCGGCCGGGCCGATCAGCGCCGTGCGCTCGGCGTTGCCGTTCGCGAGATTGTCGAACAGGATGCGGCTCGCATTGTAGCGCTCGGGAATCGAGAAGCCGATCTCGCGCGCGCCGGGATTCTGCAACGGGACCTGGTCGGCGATCGCGGTCATGCTTGTCCCTTTGCGGCGTCGTAGCGGGCCATGAAGGCCGGCGACATCGCGCGCAGCCGCGCAATGTCGATCCGGCCGGAGCGGGTGATGTAGCTGTAGGCGAAATCCATCAGATCGAGCTTCATATGCTCGGGGAAATGCTCATACCAGTCGGCGCTGGTGCGTGCGGCGGTCACGAGCTTCTTCACGATCGGCTTGCGCTCGCTCTCGTAGCGCTCAAGCGCCGCCGCAATGCCGTCTTCCGCCTCAAGCGCCTTGGTCAGCGCGATCGCATCCTCGATCGCAAGCCGGGTGCCGGAGCCGATCGAGAAATGCGCGGAGTGCAGCGCGTCGCCGATCAGCACCACGTTGCCGTGTGACCAGCGCTCGTTCCATATCCACGGGAAATTGCGCCAGACCGACTTGTTCGAGATCAGCGGGTGGCCGTCAAGCGATGCGGCGAACACCTGCTCGCAAATCGCCTGAGATTCCTCGATGGTCTTGTCGGCGAAGCCGTAAGCCGACCAGGTCTCGGTGTCGCACTCGACCAGGAAGGTGCTCATGTCCTTGGCATAGCGGTAGTGATGGGCGTTGAAGCTGCCGCGATCGGTCTTGACGAAGGTCTGCGACAGCGTCGCGAAGGTCTTCGTCGTGCCGTACCAGGCGAACTTGTTGGTCGATTGCGACACCGAGGCGCCGAGCGCGCTCTCAAAATTGCGACGAGCCATCGAGTTCAGCCCGTCGGCTGCGACGATCAGATCGTAGCCGCTGAGCTGGTCGACCGATTGCACCACAGTATCGAAGCGCGGCGTGACGCCGACGCTGCGCACGCGCTGCTGCAGGATCGTCAGCAACTTCAGCCGGCCGATCGAGGAGAAGCCGACGCCGTCGATCTCGACGCTCTCGCCGCGCAGATTGAGCGTGATGTTCTTCCAGCTCTCCATCTGCGGGGCGATGGCGTCGACCGTCTCGGGATCGTCGGCGCGCAGGAAGTCCAGCGCCTGCTCGGAGAACACCACGCCGAAGCCCCAGGTGGCTCCGGCGGCGTTCTGTTCGAACAGGTCGATCTCGGCGTCCGGGTGACGCTTCTTCCACAGATAGGCGAAGTAAAGCCCGCCGGGCCCTCCGCCGATCACGGCGATCCGCAACGTCTGCCTCCCAGATTGACAGTGTACTTACTATTTGGTGCCAGACTAATCGTCCTCCGCCGGGAACGCCAGAGGGAAAATACGCGCAGCGAGCGGGATCAAGCCGCGGACAACGCCAGTCGAAACGGGCGAGCCGCTGTTTTGGACCTCCCCGCAGGCGGGAGAGGGGCGTAGCTTGCTTGCGATTGCCGTCCGGCTTGATCTCGTTCCGGTTCAGTAGCAGCGGCGGACCTTCACGCCGCCGACCCACACCCAGCGGCAGGCCGCCACGGGAGGTCTGCGGACGACGACAGCGCCGCGATAGCCGGCGCATCCGGCGCGATGGACGCCGCGCGCGCAAACGACCGCGTTGGCGTCCTCGGATTCAAACGTCATGGTTGCGGCAAAAGCCAATATGGCCGCGGCAATCAGCAGGAATGAACGCATGATGATCCCTCCCTCGAATGAGATCCTGTGCCGATCAACAAGGTGCTGCGGATCCATGTCCGGCGAACCGCCGGCCACATTCCTTGCGCTGCCGCGGGCGGCTACTTCTTCTCCGCCTCCGCCAGCACCTTTTTGCAGGC
>NZ_LNCU01000046.1:0-35329 GCF_001542415.1 Bradyrhizobium macuxiense | reverse complement strand
AGCCTGCCGTTGGCCAGGCAGGCGATGATCCGTCCGCCGCCGGGTGTGACGCCCTTGCAGTATTTCCGGTAGTCGCCCATGCAGGCGTCGCGCTGCGCGGCCGTGAGCTCCTGGGCAAACGCGGCACTCGATGCGCTGAGCAGCGCAGCGATCACGATGATACACAAACGTGCGTCTCCCCCTGTCCGGTGGTTTCGTGGTCGTCTTTCAGTTCGCTCAACGCGCCGCGAACGGCGCCAGCACTTCGCGACAAGCCGGTGACAGCGAACCTGCGTTGGCTGCGAGACACCCTGCGATCCGTCCGCCGCCGGGCTGGATGCCGCCGCAGATCGACCGCACGTCGGGACCACACGCCGAGCGCACCACGAACAGCTCTTCACGGGGCCGCATCGGGCGGAGCGCCATCGCGGCTGGTGCCGCAGCAGCAGGAGCCGCGGTCTCGGTCGCGGCCGGCGCGGCAGCGGCCGTCGCGGCGCCCCCGCCGCCTGCGGCGGCAACCGCCTTGCCGCAAGCCGGCGAAAGCCTTGCCTCGTTCTTCATCAGGCATTGCAGCGCAGGAGCGCCGCCGGTCGGCACACCCGCGCAGACCTTGGGATAGTCGGATCGGCAGGCGCTACGGATCGCGGCGATCTGCGCGCTGCTCGGCTTCTTGGCTGCGGTCGTCGATGCTGCGGTTGTGGCGGNCCGGAGCCGCGTCCGTCGCCGCAGCGGGAGCAGGCTCGGTCTTCGGCGCGGCATCCGCCTTTGGCACTGCCGGCGCCTCGACCGCGCGAACGGCGCTTTGGCAGCCCGGGGCGAGGCTCGCCATGTTCTTCTGCAGGCATTGCAGCGACTCCGCGCCGCCGGGCGGCACGCTGGAGCAATGCGCGATGTAGTCGTTGCGGCATTGCGACTTGATGGCGTCGCGTTGGGCCTGGCTCGGCATCTGCGACGAGGCCGGCCCGGCGCTCATGAACGTGGTCAGCGCGAACAACGTCGAAAGCATCGCCGCACGTGTCAGCGTGGTGCTCATTGCACTAAATCCTTTTGTTGGCGCCGGATGCTGCGCTTCAACTGAAGTAAGACGTCTGAAAAAATGTCTTGCAGTAACAACCTTGGCGAGCGCCATCATTGGCGCTTTCGAGTTTCGCCGCAAGCGGATTGTTACTCGGCGAGGACCAAGCTAGTCTTCGCCCGATACGTCGCCTTCTTCGAAAGCAATTTTGAGATCGAGGCCCGGACATGACGCAAACGCGCACGGCTTACGCGACGTTGAGCGACATTGTGCGGCTGCGAAATTCGATACACACACTCGCCCGCACGACTTTCGTCGCGTCGGCCTTTCTCGGTTTAAGTGCCTGCGAACAAAATAGTTTTGTTCAACCTCCGCCGCCGAAGATAGACGTCGCGCTGCCGGTGCAGCGCGCCATCACGCGCTATCTGGACATCACCGGAAATACCACGCCGATCAAGACCGTCGACCTGGTTGCGCGCGTGCAGGGCTTCCTGCAGTCGATCGATTATCAGGACGGCGCTTTCGTGAAGGAAGGCACCACGCTGTTCACAATCGAGCCGGAGACCTACAAGCTGAAGCTCGAGCAGGCTCAGGCCGCCGAAGTCGGCGCGCAGGCGACGCTCAAGCAGTCGGAACTGGATTTCAAGCGGCAAGCGGACCTGGTGCAGCGACAGGCCGTCTCGCAGGCGACGCTGGATACATCCACCTCGAACCGCGACAATGCACAGGCGAGCCTGCAGCAGGCCCAGGTCAACACCCGGATCGCCGAGGTCAATTACGGTTACACCAACGTGACCGCGCCGTTCGACGGCTTCGTCACCAATCACCTGGTCTCGGTCGGTGAGCTGGTCGGCGCGGCATCGCCGACGCAATTGGCGACCATCGTCCAGCTCGATCCGATTTATGTGAACTTCAACGTCAACGAACAGGATGTGCAACGGATTCGTGACGAGGCGCGCAGGCGTGGGCTGACCTCGAATGATCTCAAGCAATTGCCGGTCGAGGTGGGCCTGCAGACCGAGACCGGCTATCCGCACAAGGGCAAGCTGGACTATGCGTCCCCGACCATCAACCAGTCGACCGGAACGCTCGCGGTGCGCGGGGTGATCCCGAACGCCGAGCGGGTCCTGCTGCCGGGCTCTTATGTTCGTGTCCGCGTGCCCTTCGATAAGCAGCAGGATGCGCTGCTCGTGCCCGACGTCGCGCTCGGCAGCGATCAGAGCGGGCGTTACGTGCTGGTGGTCAATGCCGAGAATGTGGTCGAGCAGCGCAAGGTGCAGACCGGCCAGCTCGAGGGCGACCTGCGCGTCATCGACAGCGGGCTGAAGCCGGACGACCGCATCGTCACGGCCGGCCTGCTGCGTGCGATCCCCGGGCAGAAGGTCGATCCGCAATTGCTCAAGAGCGAAGCGGCGGCGACACCGGCCAAGTAGGGGCGCGCCATGATCTCAAAATATTTCATCGAGCGTCCGGTCCTCTCCAACGTCATCGCCATCCTGATGATCCTGCTCGGCGGCGTGGCGCTGTATAATCTCGCGGTCGCGCAATATCCGGACGTGGTGCCGCCGACCGTGCAGGTGACGACGCGCTATCCCGGCGCATCGGCCAAGACGGTGGTCGACACCGTTGCCTTGCCGATCGAGCAGCAGGTCAATGGCGTCGAGGACATGCTCTACATGCAGTCCTACAGCGGCGCCGACGGCACCTACACGCTGACCGTGACGTTCAAGATCGGCACCGATCTGAACTTCGCGCAGGTCCTGGTGCAGAACCGGGTCTCCAGCGCGTTGTCGCAGCTTCCGCAGGCGGTGCAGAACCAGGGCGTCACCGTCCAGAAGCGCTCGACCTCGATCCTGCTGTTCGTGACGCTGACCTCGCCGAACAAGACCTATGACAGCCTGTTCCTGGCGAACTACGCCACCATCAACATCCGCGATGAGCTGTCACGCCTGCCCGGCGTCGGCAACGTCACCGTGTTCGGCGCCGGGCAATATTCGATGCGGGTCTGGCTCGACCCCAACCGGCTGCAGGCGCGCGGGCTGATGCCGCAGGACGTCATCCAGGCGATCCAGCAGCAAAGCCAGCAGGTCACGGCCGGTCAGGTCGGAGCGCCGCCGACGCCGCCGGGGCAGGCGTTCCAGTACACGCTGAACGTCAACGGCCGCCTCGACGACGCGAGCCAGTTCGAGGACATCATCATCAAGTCAGGCAGTGTCGGTGACGTGACGCGGGTGCGCGATGTCGGCCGGGTCGAGCTTGGCGCGCAGACCTACAGCCAGGTGTTCTCGCTGAACCACAAGCCGGCCACCGGCATCGGCGTGTTCCTGTCGCCCGGCGCCAACGCGCTGCAGGTCCAGAAGGCGGTCGAGAGCAAGGTGGCCGAGCTGGCCAAGCAGTTCCCGCCGGACATCAAATACGACACGCCGTTCGACACCACCAAGTTCGTGCAGGCCTCGATCGACGAGGTCTACAAGACGCTGATCGAGGCCGGCGTGCTGGTGTTGGTCGTGATCCTGGTGTTCCTGCAGGACTGGCGTGCGATGCTGGTGCCGGCGACGACGGTGCCGGTCACCATCATCGGCGCGTTCGCGGCGATGGCCGCGCTCGGCTTTACCATCAACCTGTCGACTTTGTTTGCGATCGTGCTGGCGATCGGCATCGTGGTCGATGACGCCATCGTCGTGGTCGAGGGCGCGGCGCACAATATCGAGCAGGGCATGTCGGGCCATGACGCCGCGATCAAGGCGATGGACGAACTGTTCGCCCCGATCATCGGCATCACGCTGGTCCTGATCTCGGTGTTCCTGCCCGCGGCCTTCCTGCCGGGGCTGACCGGGCGGATGTATGCGCAGTTCGCACTTGTCATCGCGGCGACCGCGCTGCTCAGTGCGGTCAATGCCGCGACGCTGAAGCCCACGCAGTGCGCGCTGTGGCTGCGCCGTCCGGTGCCGCCCGAACAGCGCAACTTCTTCTATCGCGGCTTCAACGCCGTCTATGACCGCATCGAGCGCGGCTATGCCCGGCTGATCGGCGGCATTGCAGGGCATGCCAAGACCTCGGTCGCCGTCGCCCTGATCCTGATCGGTCTTGCCTTCTATGGACTGTCGCGGATCCCGACCGGCTTCATTCCGATCGAGGACCAGGGATATCTGTTGGCGGCCGTGCAACTGCCGGACGGCGCCTCGATCGACCGTACCCAGAGCGTGCTCGACCAGGTCACCGAGATTGCCGGCAAGACGCCGGGCGTCGAGCAGGTGGTCGCCATCGCCGGCCTCTCCGCGCTCGACAATTCGTCGAGCCTCGCCAATGCCGGCGTCGCCTATCTGATCCTGAAGGACTGGAATTCGCGCGGACCGGGCGAGGATCTGCGCTCGCTGGTCTATGGGCTCAACGACAAGCTCGCGGTGATTCCGGAGGCGCGCATCCTGGTGATCCCGCCGCCGCCGATCCAGGGCATCGGCAACGCCGCCGGCTTTGCCATGCAGGTCGAACTGCGCGACGGCAACGCCGACTACAGCAAGCTGCAGGCGGTCACGGGTGCGATCGTCGCCAACGCGCAGACCCAGAGCGCGCTGCAGCGCGTCCAGTCGTCGTTCCGGTCGATGGTGCCGCAGTTCGACGTCGAGGTCGACCGTATCAAGACGCAGACCCTGCACGTCACGCCCGACCAGATATTCTCCGCGCTGTCGTCCTATCTGGGCGCGAGCTACGTCAACCAGTTCAACAAGTTCGGCCGCGTCTTCCAGGTCTACACCCAGGCCGATGCGACCTATCGCCTGAGCCTTCGCGACATCGAGAATCTGATGGTGCGCAACAGCAATGGCGACATGATCCCGCTCGGCACGGTGGCGAAGATCACGCCGTCGGTCGGGCCGTCGCTGATCAGCCTCTACAATCTCTATCCCTCCGCCTCCATCATCGGCCTGCCGGCGCAGGGCTACTCGTCCGGCCAGTCGATGTCGCTGATGGAGGAGATCGCCACGAAAACGCTGCCTCCCGGCTCCGGCTATGAATGGACGGGGATGTCGTACCAGGAGAAGGCGGTCGGTGGTCAGATCTACTACGTGTTCGCGCTGGCGCTGCTGCTCGTCTACCTCGTGCTCGCCGGACAGTATGAGAGCTGGTACGCGCCGATCTCGGTGATCCTCGCCGTGCCGCTGTCGCTGCTCGGCCCGACGCTGGTGCTCACGTCGTTGCGGATCGAGAACAACCTCTATACCCAGATCGGCATCATCCTCCTGATTGCGCTGTCGGCCAAGAATGCGATCCTGATCGTCGAGGTCGCGCTCGAGCGGCATCTGCGTGACGGCCACTCGGTGCTGGAATCCGCCATCGATGCGGCGCGCGCCCGGTTCCGGCCGATCCTGATGACGTCGTTTGCCTTCATCCTCGGTGTGGTGCCGCTGGTGATCGCGACCGGCGCCGGCGCCAACGCCCGCAAGTCGATCGGCATCACCGTGTTCTCCGGCATGATCGCCTCGACGTGCCTTGCCGTGCTGTTCGTGCCGGCATTCTTCGTCGTGGTGCAGAGCTTCGAGAACTGGCGCAAGGCGAAGAAGGCGAAGGCAGCCGATCCGAAGGCGGAGCCGCAGGCACAGGGCACGGTGAACTAGCTCCGCGCACCAAATCTATCTCCGTCACCCTGAGGAGGCCGCCAACGGGTCCGCGCAAAGCGCGGCCCGATGATAAACTCCGCGGCCGTCTCGCAGGGGCGCCGGCCACGAACCGAGCGGGGCCGTGCATCCTTCGAGGCGCGGAAGAGCGCGTACCTCAGGATGACGGGACCGAGAGCCTTCCCGTCTACACCTTCACCATGCGCTTGCCGCGGTTCTCGCCGGCGAGCAGGCCGATCAAGGCTTGCGGCGTGTTCTCGATGCCGTCGATGACGTCTTCCTGCACCTTCAGTTTGCTCGAGGCGACCCAGGACTGCAGCTCTTTGAGCGCGGTGTCGCGTTGGTCCATGTAGTCCATCACGATGAAGCCCTGCATGATCAGCCGCTTCACCACGATCAGGCCGGGCACGCCGCGCGGGCCGTGCGCCGAGGGGACGCCGTCATATTGCGAGATCGCGCCGCAGCAGGCGATCCGGCCGCGGTTGTTCATCTGCGACAGGCAGGCTTCCAGGATATCGCCGCCGACATTGTCGAAATAGACGTCGATGCCTTTGGGCGCCGCGGCACGCAGCGCCTTGTAGGTGGCGCCGTCCTTGTAGTCGACCGCGGCATCGAAGCCGAGCTCTGAGGTCAGCCAGTGGCACTTGTCCTTGCCGCCGGCGATGCCGACGACGCGGCAGCCCTTGATCTTCGCGATCTGGCCGACGATCGAGCCGACCGAGCCCGCGGCGGCCGACACCACCACGGTCTCGCCTTCCCGAGGCTTGCCGACATGGAGCAGGCCGAAATAGGCGGTCAGCCCCGCGACGCCATAGACGCTGAGCAGATGCGTCATCGGCTCCAACTTCGGCATCTTCGCGAGATGCTTGGCGGGTACCGCGGCATAGTCCTGCCAGCCGGTGTCGCCGAACACGATGTCGCCCCGCTTCAGGCTCGGGTCCTTCGACGAGATCACCTCGGCGATGCTGCCGCCGGCCATCACCGTGTTGGCCTCGACCGCGGCACGGTAGGTGGCGCCATGCATCCAGGCGCGGTTGGCGGCGTCGAGCGATATGTAGCGCGCGCGCACCAGCGCCTCGCCGTCCTTCGGTTCGGGAATCGCACCCTGCGTCAGGCGAAAGTGCTCTGGTCCGAGCTTGCCGGTCGGCTTCTCGACAAGCAGGATCTGGCGATTGACGGTGGCGTTCATGGCGTTGTCTCCCCTCGTAGTGATCGTTCCCGATGCAATTGACTGCTCTACGGGCGCGTCATTGCACAGATTGTGCGCTGCATGAACGCTAGTCCGCGTGCTGGCATTCCACAACGGGAACATTTCGGCAAAGTCCCGCCAAACGCGAAGCGTGTTGCATAGGTGCGTAAATCTGCCACACTTGTCTGTGCCGGAAGCCTACGGGGGTAAGAGAATGTCCAACAGGTTTACGCAGTATATCCTGCTTGCGATGGTGCTTGGCATCGCGATGGGGACGATCGTTTTCAACTACTTTCCCGATAGCCGGGCCGAGATCGCGGCCGACGTCAACCTGATCGCGATGCTCTTCCTGCGCTTGATCAAGATGATCATCGCGCCCCTGGTGTTTGCGACCCTCGTCGGCGGGATCGCCCATATGGGAAGCGGTGCGCGGCTCGGGCGCATCTTCGCCAAGACCATGGGCTGGTTCGTTTCCGCCTCCTTCGTCTCGTTGCTGCTCGGCCTCCTGATGGTCAATCTGCTGCAGCCCGGCGCCAACTTCCCGGGCACGCTGCCCGACAAGGCGCAGTCGACCGGCCTGCCGGTGTCGGCCTTCTCGCTCGAGAAATTCCTGGTCCACCTCGTGCCGACCTCGATCGCGGACGCGATGGCGCAGAACGAGATCCTGCAGATCGTGGTGTTCGCGGTGTTCTTCGCGGTGGCGCTCGGCGCCATGCCGGAACGGGCGAAACCGATCATGAGCCTGATCGACGATCTCGCCCACATCATGCTCAAGGTCACGAGTTATGTGATGTTCTTTGCCCCGCTCGCGGTGTGGGCGGCGATCATGGCGACCGTCTCGAAGAACGGCCTCGGCGTGCTCTGGAAGCTGATCGTCTTCATGGGCGGCTTCTATCTGTCGCTGCTGATCCTGTGGGGCATCCTGGTCATGGTCGGCTTCGTCGTCATCGGCCCGCGCTACAGCCATCTGTTGCGATTGATCCGCGAGCCTTTGATGATCGCGTTCTCGACCGCTTCGTCTGAGGCGGCGTATCCGAAGACGCTGGAGGGGCTGAACAGGTTCGGCGCCTCCTCCCGGATCTCGTCCTTCGTGCTGCCGCTCGGCTACTCGTTCAACCTCGACGGCACGATGATGTACTGCACCTTCGCCAGTATCTTCATTGCGCAGTCCTATCACATCGAGATGTCGCTCGGGACGCAGTTCGCGATGCTGGCGACGCTGATGATCACCTCGAAGGGCGTCGCCGGCGTGCCGCGCGCTTCCCTCGTCGTGATCGCTTCGACGCTCAGCCAGTTCAACATTCCCGAGGCGGGATTGTTGATGGTGATGGGCATCGACACCTTCCTCGACATGGGCCGCAGCGCCACCAACGTGATCGGCAACTCGCTGGCGACCGCCGTGGTCGCGAAGTGGGAGGGCGAGCTGAAGGCCGAGCACGAGCTCGGGCCCGACGACGCCGTGCCGTCGGATGCGGTGCCCGGTGCCGTGATGGCAGGCCATTGACGGGAGGCATGCATGCATCGCGCCCGATGGCGGCCGATACGGGCTGAACGCCCGACATTGTGGGCATGTCTGCTGGCCGCAAATCTACTCGCGGCTTGCCTGCCGGCAATGCCGGCCGTCGCGCAGACGGAAGGCGAGGGGCTCAGCCCCACGCTCGCCAACATCAAGGCCACCCACACCGTGCGGCTCGGTTATCGCGAGAGTTCACCGCCGTTCTCGTTCCTCGATCATTCGAACCGTCCGATCGGCTACAGCCTCGAACTGTGCGACGCCATCGTCGATGAGATCGGAGTCGAGGTCGACGACCCCAACCTCAAGGTCGAATACGTCAAGGTCACCTCCGACGACCGCATTCCTGCTGTTGTCGACAAGAAGATCGATCTCGAATGCGGATCGACCACCGCGAATGCCGAGCGCGGCAAGCTCGTCGCGTTCTCGCCGCTGATGTTCGTGGCCGGCACCAAGCTGATGGTGCCGAAGGCGTCCGGCGTCACCCAGGTCGCCGACCTCAAGGGCAAGACCGTGGTGGTGACCAAAGGCACCACCAACGAGCAGGCGATGCACAATGTCGACGCCAAGCAGTCGCTCGGGCTCAACATCGTCACCGCTGGCGATCACGAGCAGTCCTACCAGATGCTGGCGGACGGCAAGGCCGATGCGTTCGCGACCGACGACATTCTGCTCTACGGCCTGATCGCGCGGCACAAGTCGCAGGACAAGTTCCGCGTCACCGGCGATTACCTGTCCTACGATCCGTACGGCATCATGTACCGCAAGGGCGAACCGCAGATGAAGGACGTGGTCGAGCGCGCATTCCGCAAGCTCGCCACCAACCGCGACATCATACCGCTCTACAACAAGTGGTTTGTCGCCCGTCTGCCGACCGGCGAGAAGCTCAACGTCGCACTCTCGCCGCAGCTCGAAGAGGCCTTCAAGGTGCTCGACGAGAATCAGTAGCGCGATCACGCCGCTATCTTCACCTCTCCCTGTGGGAGAGGTCGGAATTCAAGCACAGCTTGAATTCCGGGTGAGGGGGTTCAGGTGTGTCCGCTAGATGAAGTCCCTTGAGAGACTGTGACCCCTCACCCGGATCGCATTCCGCTCCGCTTCATGCGATCCGGCCTCTCCCACAAGGGGAGAGGCGAAGAGGAACAAGTGGCAGCCGCGCGGCGCAGTCCTAAAGCATGATCCGGAAAGTGTGAAGCGGTTTTCCGAAAAGATCATGCTTAAACAAGAAGCCAAAGTGCGATGACGATTCAACCTGATCTCATCGCGCTTTAGGTAAACACCTTGTCCATCGCCGCCCAATACGCCGCTTCGACCAGTTCCGGATACTGCCTGCCCAGCGCTTCCATCTTCACCCCGGAATTCACCTCGAGGATCTGCCAGCCGCAATCGGCACGCACGACGTCGACGGAAGCGAAGCGGATGCGCAACGCCTGCGCGGCCTTGATTGCGAGCGCGATGCAGGCGTCGCGTGTCGCGCCGTCGGCCAGCAGCACCGGTGCCGCGCCCGAATCGAGATTGTGTCGCCAGTTGAGGATGCGCCGCTCGCCGGCGGGCGGGACGGCGTCGAGCGCGTCGGCGTCGAAATCCTCAGTGATGGTCGTGAGCTGCTCCGCTCCCATCGCGCGCTGCGCGAGCTCGCGCAGCGAATGGACGCCGTCGCCGGTCACCTGCGGGCGCAGCTTGCTGTAGACGATCAGCGCGCGTCCATCGAGCAGCACGACGCGCACCTCGTCCTCGATCTCGACATAGGGCGAGATCGCAAGGCTCGGATGCGCGGCAAGGATGCGCGCGACCGCCTGCTCCAGTTGCGCCTTGGTCGTGACGCGAAAGACCTGCTCGCCCGAGGTGCCTTCATTGGGCTTGACGACGAGCCCGCGTGGATGGGCATCGAGAAGCGGCAGCATCGCCTGCATCGATCCCGATCCCGGGATGTGCGGGCTGAGCCTTGCGCCGAGAAACAGGGTGTGCGGGATCGCGGCGACGCCGGCCGTCGCCAGCACCTCGGCGCAGGCTGCCTTGTCGTTGGCGACCTGGTGGGCGACCGCGCTGTTCAGCCCGACGTCGTAGCCGATCGCGAGCCGCCGCTCGGCGCCTTTCGCCATGATGACCAGCCAGCCGCCGGACCTGATGTCGATCGCGATATTGTGCGCGAGACAATATTTTTTGATGGTTTCCAGGAAGATTCGCTGGCTGATGAGGACCACTAAATCATTTTCCCTTCGCCACGGCTTTCGTAGCAATTATTTGCCAGATCGGCGCTGATCTCAGCAAGTAAATTGCGTCCATCACAGCACGTTAACGATGTCGTGGCTGAACCTCTGCGCGAAATCGAACGACTGCCATTCTGAGATCGCAATTGCACGCCACGTGATCTTGACTATCTCAGACATCGGCGCAATGGAAACGCGAGATCTTCAATGATTTCGGTTACTTCCGCGCCGCCGCGGACAGCCTAAAAATCAAACCATTCTAAATCTGGTCAATCGAGAAGACGAAAACACATGAGCGCGTTCTATCGAGAGAAGGTTCTTTCCGTTCATCACTGGACCGATACGCTTTTCAGCTTCCGAGCCACCCGCGACACCGGCTTTCGCTTCCAGAACGGCCAGTTCGCCATGATCGGTCTCGAGGTCGACGGCCGGCCGCTGCTGCGCGCCTATTCGATGGCGAGCGCCAATCACGAGGAAGAGCTCGAGTTCTTCTCGATAAAGGTGCATGACGGCCCGCTCACCTCCAAGCTGCAGAAGATCCGCGAAGGCGACATCATCCTGGTCGGCCGCAAGGCGACCGGCACGCTGATCACCGACAATCTGATCCCGGGCAAGCGGCTGATGCTGCTGTCGACCGGCACCGGCCTTGCGCCGTTCGCGAGCTTGATCAAGGACCCCGAGGTCTATGATCGGTACGACTCGATCGTGCTGGTGCATGGCTGCCGCCAGGTCTCCGAGCTTGCCTATGGCGAGGAGCTGGTCGCCAAGCTGCGCGACGACGAATTGTTCGGGCCGATGCTGTCGGAGAAGCTGCTCTATTATCCGACCGTGACGCGCGAGCCGTTCCGTAACCGCGGCCGCATCACCGACCTCATCACCTCCAACCAGCTGTTCGCCGACCTGCATCAGGGTCCGCTCGACATCGAGACCGACCGCATCATGATGTGCGGCAGCCCGGCGATGCTCGAAGAGCTGAAGCAGCTGTTCGAGACCCGCGGCTTCGCCGAAGGCAGCGGCAACAAGCCCGGCCACTTCGTGATCGAGAAGGCGTTCGTCGAGCGCTGAGGCCGTCGAGCGTTACGATTGTCGTCCTGGCGAAAGCCAGGACCCATTACCACCACTTTCGTTTTGCGAAGGCTGGGGCCCCCCACCGGGCTCCAGCCTTTTGCATGTGTGGCGAGGTGTATCCGCAGGCACGATTTGCCTCTCCCGCTTGCGGGGGAGGCCACGATCATTTCCTGGCCGACGGCGCAATCTCCAGCAACACGCCGGTCCGCGTCGCGGTGAAGAAGGGCGCGAAGCGTCTGATCGCGCTGCCGACCGGGCATGCCTGCGCCAACCAGGCGCCGCCGATCGGCGCGCTCGCCAACGCGCTGCATGCGCTGACGCTGCTGATCGCGCGGCAGCTCGTCAATGAGCTCGAGAACATCGGCCCCGATGTCGAATATTTCGTCGTGCCGCCGCTCTGCCCGCTGGTCGGCTCGCCCTATGATTTCTCCCGGACCGCGGATCATATCGCACGCGCGATCGACTCGACCGAGGCCTGGCTGGCCAGCGATGCCCTGAAGCAGGGCCGCATCCCGCACGAATTGCAGCCGCACGATCACTGAGGCGGGTCATGCCTGCTGTCCTTCACCTCCCACGCAAGCGAAGGGAGGACGCGCCGCTTTGCGGCCCTTCGTTGCACTGCAAAAGACAGGGTCGATTTGAACGATCGCAACGGCAATACCGCCCATTCGGGCGGTTGTCATATCTGTGACTGCTCGGCGCTATAACCGTGTAGCACTTGTTCCGCGAGTTGGATTAGGCTCATGGCCGGCATAATGGCCTTGCTGATTGGCTGAGGGTTCTATGGAAACGCTGCTGCTTCCGTTCTCGCCGCGCTTCATCGTGATGACGATCTGCGCCGTCATCACTGCGCTCCTGTTGGCAATCGGTGTCTTCGACCACAACCCGAAGATCTGGCATGTGGTGCTGGTGCCGCTGATCATCTTCGGCGCGTTGACACTGCTTGGCATTCGCGACCTCGTGCAGAAGAACCACGCGGTGTTGCGCAACTACCCGATCTCGGCGCATGTCCGCTTCCTGCTCGAGGAAATCCGCCCGGAGATGCGGCAGTATTTCTTCGAGAGCGAGAAGGACGGCATGCCGTTCTCCCGCGACACCCGCGCGGTGGTCTATCAGCGCGCCAAGGCGGTGCTCGACAAGCGGCCGTTCGGCACCCAGGAGGATGTCTACCGCGAGGGCTATGAGTGGATGCATCACTCGGTGGCGCCGAAGCCGCGTGCCGACGAGAAATTCCGAATCACCATCGGCGGCCCCGACTGCACCAGGCCGTATTCGGCCTCGGTCTTCAATATCTCGGCGATGAGCTTCGGCGCGCTGAGCCCGAACGCCGTGCGCGCGCTCAACGCGGGCGCCAAGAAGGGCGGCTTCGCGCACGACACCGGCGAGGGCGGCGTCAGCCCCTATCACCGTGAAAACGGCGGCGACATCATCTGGGAGGTCGGCTCCGGCTATTTCGGCTGCCGCAACCGCGACGGCACTTTCAACTCGGACGAATTCGCGCGCGTGGCCGGTGAAGACCAGATCAAGATGGTCGAGCTCAAGATCAGCCAGGGCGCCAAGCCCGGCCATGGCGGCGTGCTGCCGGCCGCGAAGGTCTCCGAGGAGATTTCCAAGATCAGGGGCGTGCCGCTCGGCGAGGATTGCATCTCGCCGGCCTATCACAAGGCCTTCTCGACGCCGCTGCAGATGATGGAATTCATCGCGCAGATGCGAAAACTGTCCGGCGGCAAGCCGGCCGGTTTCAAGATGTGCATCGGTCACCCCTGGGAGTTCCTGGCGATTTGCAAGGCGATGAAGGAGAGCGGGCTCTACCCCGACTTCATCGTGGTCGACGGCAATGAAGGCGGCACCGGCGCCGCGCCGCTCGAGTTCATGGACCATCTGGGCATGCCGATGCGCGAGGGCGTCAATTTCGTTCATAACGCGCTGGTTGGCATCAACGCGCGCGACCGCATCAGGATCGGCGCCTCCGGCAAGATCGCGACCGCCTTCGACATGGCGCGCGCGATGGCGATCGGCGCCGACTGGTGCAACTCGGCGCGCGGCTTCATGTTCGCGCTCGGCTGCATCCAGTCCTTGAGCTGCCACACCGACCGCTGCCCGACCGGCGTCACCTCGCAGGATCCGATCCGCAACCGCGCGCTCTACGTGCCGGACAAGATCGAGCGCGTGTACAATTATCACCACTCCACCCTGCACGCGCTGACCGAGCTGCTCGCTGCCGCCGGCCTCGAGCACACCCGGGAGCTGCGGCCGATCCACTTCTCGCAACGAAGCTCGACCACCGAGGTCTGCTCGTTCGCCGAGCTCTATCCAGCGCTGCGCCCCGGCGAACTCTTGGAAGGCACGCAGGACCGCCGCTTCCGCGACGCCTGGGCGATGGCGCGTTCGGATTCGTTCCAGCCGGCGGGGTAGGTGCGCCGCGATTTCGATTCACCTGTCCCCCTTGCGGGGTCGAGACGAGCGAAGCTCGCTCTTAGGTCGGAGCGCATCGAAAGATGCGATCCGGGTGGGGGCTCTTTCCACGATGCGACTCGTGGATGACACCCCCACCCTGCCCCTCCCGCGCAAGCGGGAGAGGGGACGCAGTGCAGATGCCGCTCCAGCATATCTCATCAAGCGCGCGGTGCGCCGAACCATCTGGTCAGCGCGTCCCTGAGGCCCGGCTCAGCCGGGTCTCCCACCCACGCCACGCAGCCGTCGGGCCGGACCAGCACGGCAACCGGCGCCGGGATCGTTCCAAGTACGGGGAGCTCCCACGCGCCGGCGTAGTCGGCGTCGACCAGTTGAACCCGGTCTGCCCACGCCGCGATCGGAACGATGCCGGGCTCGCCGAGATTGAGCAGCACCGGCCGGGCTTGGTGCAGCAGGCTGAAGGTGCGTAGCGGTCCGCTCTCGGTTACCAGATCAAGATCAGGCATGCGGCGCCCGAGCAGCGGATGGCTGTCGCCGAGATCGTAATGGACGTCCAGCCCCGACATCATCGCGGCAACCTTCTTGCGCGGCTCGTCCATGCGCATCAGGTCGGAGACGACCTCGTGCAGCGCCTTGGTCCGCGCGTCGGTCCGGCTCAGGGCGACATGCGCCATCGTGTTGCGCAGCACGCGGGCCGCAATCGGATGCCGTTCGGCCTGGTAGGTGTCGAGCAGGCTGTCGGGCGACGTCCGCTTGATCACCTGGGCGAGCTTCCAGCCCAGATTCACCGCGTCCTGCACACCGATATTGAGGCCCTGTCCGCCCATAGGCGGATGCACATGGGCGGCATCGCCGGCTAGCAGCACGCGCTGCTTGCGGTAGGCCACCGCCTGCCGGGTCATGTCGGTGAACCGCGATATCCAGACCGGACTGTGGATGCCGAAGTCGGTGCCGTACACGGCGATCAGCGCCTCGCTGACCTCGCGCAGGGTCGGTTCGTTGCCTGTGCCGAGCTGTCGCTCGGTCAACACGACCCTGATACGCCCGCTGCCACCCACCTTGCCGATTGCGTAAGTGCCGGTGTCGTCCTGACGCATGCCCCATTCCGGCTCTCTCGCCATCTCGGCCTCGGCATTCAGCCAGCTCCTGGTCGGATCCCATCCGGCGAACGCGATGCCGGCCGCCTTGCGGACGGTGCTACGGCCACCGTCGCAGCCGACCAGATATTGCGCGCGCAATTGCCCGTCGGAGAGCGCGACGTGGACACCGGTGTCGTCCTGGGTGAAGCCGGTCACCTCGCACTCACGATAGATCGGCACCGCGAGCTCTCTGACCCATTCCCGGAGAATGCGCTCGGTATGGGTCTGGAACAGGCCAAGCGTGAAATTGCGCCGGGTCGGAAGGTCGGTGATATCAAGCGGAACCAGATGCGAGTGGAAAAGCACGGCCGGATGACGGGTCCCCTGCGAGACGAAGCGGTCGCCGATGCCGCGCTGATCGAGCACCTCCATGGTCCGCGCATGCAGGCCACCGGCCCGCGACCCGGTGAGGTCCTGGCTCGCGCGCCGCTCGGCAATCGCGACATCGATGCCGGCCAACGCCAATTCGCCTGCCAGCATCAATCCGGTCGGACCACCGCCGGCAATCACCACTGCATGTTCACGCATCCCGCGCTCCCTCCGTTCGATCGACTGGGCGCGCGTTCTACGGGATAACCCTGGGCTTGCGGCAAGCCCGGGAGGCATCCATATATCTGAGTGGGGAAGGGGCCTATGCGGCCCGAACCGTTCCAACAGTCATTGCAAGAGGCCAACGGTTCGCGCGAACGCGCGCCCGATGACGGGCTTCGTCCTGCCTGCAATTCACAAAAGTCACGCGCCATCAAGGCGCAGACTTCACCCGCCAACCGAGGCGCCCCGTCCATTAGCGGTCGGCGTGTCGTCCCAATTGACAAGCGTCCTTATTGCCAAAGCAACCGTCGACGACGTTGGTGGCGGGCCATACGGCATGCGCCTGTTCCTGAGTGTCGACACCGGTCCTGCAGCCGATAATCCTGCACCGGCCCTCCTTACTATCCCTGCAATTCTTCAACACATCGCTGCGGGCTTTGGCCTCGGTGGGTTCGTTCCACATCCGAAAACTGTGCCCGTTGTTTTTGGCTGCGCATGCCCAATTGGCAGAGGCAGCAGAGGAATAAACGCTGCAAACGACAACAACCAATGTCCAAAATAATCGCACGTTGGCCTCCATAGTTACGGACGGCGCTAAAAATTCGATCGGAATGAAAACGACTGCAATGCGTCCAACTTGACGCAAGCGGTCTCCGTTGTGGATTCCGGAATAACACGGTGTGACCGCCACTCTGCCTAGCGGCGTCTGCGCCTCGACGCCGGAAAAGTTGTGGCTTGGCTACGTCAGCGTCAGAACTCGCCGTGCAGACGGCCTGAGAAGATATGCGCCGGGCCGCGGTCGGCGTTGTAGGCGGGATTGGCGATGAACTGGTAGTCCCCGGTCACCGTGATGTGCTTGTTGACCGAGTAGGCGTAGTAGGTCTCGAAGATGCCTTCATTGCGGTAGTTCAGCGCGCCATCGCCGATCAGGAGCCCGAGGCCGCCGGCGGCGAGGAAGTCGCGATGCGAGGCCGAGAGCCCGTTGATCGCGCCGCCGATGCCGATCGTGTCGTCCGGCCGCCCCCAGTAGCTGCCCTTCACCGACACGCCGCCCGAGAGGCTGCGGTCGACGTCAGTGAATGAGAGAATTTCGGTGTGGCCGTCGTTCCAGCTCAGCCGCCCGAACAGGCCGACATCCTTCGCGATCTGCTGCTCGCTGTTGATGTAGAAACCATATTTCAGACTGTCCTTGCGGATGCTTGCCATCACGCTGTTGATGTCGAGCGACGGATCGGTGGCTTCGATCGCCAGCGCCTGGCTGTAATTGCCGGTATTGCCCTGGTTGCCGAACACGCCGACGCGCAGCTTGCCGGGCTGATCGAAGATCGAGTAGCGCCCTTCGAATTCGACGACGGCGCCGCCGGTCTTGAAGGTCAGGATGTCGCTGTTCGGCGCATCCGGCACCTGGAACAGGCCGGCGCGCACCGCCCAATCCTTGCGATTGAGCTCGACCACGGCGCCGCGTGTATAGCCGGGCAGGTCGGCCGGGAAATCATAGGCGGCGGACGCCCACATCGCCCAGTTCATGAAATCGGCGCGCGGATCCTTGGCGTAGGAGTTGCCGTCGAAGAAATCGCCGATCGCGAAACGTCCGACGATCAGCGTCAGCCGATCGATGTCGCGCTTGCCGGCGATCTGGTTGGGACCGTCAGGCACGTCTTCCTGCTCGCCGCCGAAGCCGAACGTCTGCTTGAAGTAATAGCGCTGCGGCCGGATCCGCGGATACGGGGCGCCCGCCTTCTGGGCTTCGCCGTTCGGGAAGCCGGCGATGCCGAGTGTGCCGTTGAGGCCGAAGCCCTGCGCAGTTTCCGGGTTGAAGTAGAGCTCGCCACCCTCCCACAGCTTTACGCCGAGGAACGCAGTCGTGGTCCAGGTCTGCTGTACCTGTCCGCCCGCCGGAAGGCTGTTGGTGCCGCTATAGGCCGAGCGGAACGCCGGGTAGCCCTGTCCGATCAGCGTAGTCTGCGCGTGGATCGACCAGTTGTCCGACTCAGGCAACAGCGCCTTGGTCGGCGTCGCCGACCAGGGCGAGTCGCCGAGCTGATAGTTCAGACCGAATTTCAGGAGATGCAGATGCGGGTCGATGGCGACGCCGGGCATGCCGAAGGCGTCGAGGCCCAGGGTCTGGCGCGACAGGTCGATATAGTCGTATTCGACCTTGGCGGTCCAATTGCCGCTCAACGCGAACTCGGCGCCGGCGCCGACGGTCCATCCGGTCTGGTACTGGCCTGGTTCGGAGACGGCCTCGCCCGCCGCGTCGTTTACCCTGACCTGGGTATGCCCCCAGGCAAAACCGCCGGTGACATAGGGCATCCAGCTTCCGAAGGCGTAGCCGACGCGGCCGCGCACGGTGCCGACATAGTCGATCGAGCTGTTGAAGGACGCAGGCGCCCGCCGCGGTTGATCGATCGGGCTGACGAATGTCGCATCAGCCTCGATGCCGAGCACGAAGCGGTTGGCGAACTCGTGATTGTATCCGACCTGGAAGCCGCCGATGCCACCAGTGACCGTGTGCGGAAAGACGACGCCTTGCAGCGGAAGCGGATTGGTGCCGGGACCGAGGCTGCCGTCGCCATAGCCGACATGGGCGCCCACATAGAAACCGGTCCAGGTGTAAATCGCGTTCATCGTCGGCGACTTGACGGCCATGTCGGCCGCAGCCGCAGGCATGCCGAAGGCGGCGGCGCCGAGTGCGGCGCCGGCGGCAATCTGAACACGGAAGATACGGACGCAGGTCATGACGCGGCGTTGCCCCGCGGGCAGTTGGAGGTATTGCCTGCCATCACTGCAGAATTGGCGGCCACTCGCCACCCGAGATTTGAAGTCATCGCCCGCCGTCCCCGGTCCGATCTGTGTTGGTCCAAACGAGGCCAGATCAGCAAACCTGACATCAGCCTTATTGCAAGTCATTCGCAATTGCAACTGAGGGTCGCCAGCTACCTCTCCGATTTGCACGTCACTATGACAGCCATGCAACAGCGGGGGCCGCCGGCCCCGGCGGTGTCGATTGTTAGCAGCTGTGTTGCCGCGGCGTGCGGGCCGGTCGCCCTTTGTTCAGTCGATCTCACCCACGTCTTTCATCCTTACTTGCCCCGCAGGGTCTCCGTCTTGTTCGCAGCGCGATCGCGGCGCCGGCACGTTCAAAAAAGTCGCCGCCGCCAGCGCCGCGCGCAGCTCGGCGCTGGCGATGGTGCGCCGTTGATGGAGCGCGGACGCATTGCGCAGGATGGCGCCCGCCAGCCTGAGCAGTACGATCGCGCCCCATCGCCGGCAGCGGCCGAGAGGCGCTGTGGTCACACCCCCACCGTGGCCAGCTGAGCGATACGGAGCAGCACGAGGCCGGCAGCGACCACCAGGTAGCCGCGCAGCACGATCATCCAGATCCGGCTCAACGGGCTAAGGCGGGCTGGCGGAAGCTGATCGAGCGGCGGCATCCGCCAGGTGTCACGGCTAAGCCGGAGCTGGTACGGCTTGAAGCGGAACATCGCGTTCCGGCGCGACGACATCTCGTACAGCTTGACGGCCGCGGTGACCGTCAGCGCCAGCAGGCTCCCGCCGATCAGGATTCCGACGATCCACTCCTCGCTGAGATCGGGAAACAGCACCGCGGCGGTCAGGATCGCCGACAGCATCACCAGTCCAGCCACCACTGTTCCCGTGAACAGGTTCAACCGTGTCGAGTTGACCCAGGGCCCGAGGATGTGGCGGTCGTTGCAGAGCAGGAGCAGGAACACCGTCGCGCTCGGCAGCAGCACGCCTGCCAGCGTCTGCACCGCGTTGGTCAGAAGCCCGAGCGGCGTGCCCGGCGTCAGCACCAGTCCCGCGGCGAGCACGATCAGGCCGCAATAGACGGCGTAGAAGCCCTTGGCGTCCCAAGGCTTGCGATGCAGCGAATGCTTGACCGCGAAAATATCGCCGATCGCGTAGGCGGTTGCGAGGGAGACCGCCGCCGCGCCGATGATGCAGGCGTCGAGCAGCGCGAGGGCAAACAGCGCGGCCGGAAGGCTGCCCGCATATTTCTCGAGCCCGACGGCGGTCCCCAACGCGTCGGTGTAGTTGCCGAACTCCGGTTGCCCGGCAAAGATCTCCGCGCAGAAGGAGATCATGGCGACCGCACCGACGACGACAAGCACGATGCCGATCCAGAGATCCATGCGCTCATAGCGGATGAAGCGCGGCGTGATCCGCTTGTCGACGATGTAGCTCTGCTGGAAGAACAATTGCCACGGCGCCACCGTGGTGCCGACGATAGCGACGATCAGCAGCATCACCTCGCTGAGCCTGGCGCCTTCGGGCATCTTCGGAACGAAGAAGTCGGCCGCGACCTGTCCGATCGGCGGATGCACCATCAGCACCACGGGCACAAGCAGCAGGCTGCCCACGACCAGCACGATGCCGAAGCGCTCGAAGCGTCGGAAGTTGCCGGTCGAGACCGCGATCATCACGATCGCAGCGGACGCCAGCACGCCCCAGAACTGCGACAGGCCGAGATAGCTCAGCGCCAGCGTGATGCCGATGAACTCGGTGACGATCGTTAGCGCGTTCAGCAGCAACAGGTCGATGACGCTGAAGGCGCCCCAGAACTTGCCGAAGCGCTCGAAGATCAGCCGCGCATGGCCGACGCCGGTGACGGCGCCGAGCCGCACCACCATCTCCTGGTTGACGTAGAGCACCGGGATCAGGAGCATCAAGGTCCACAGCAGGGTGGTGCCGTAGTTCTGTCCGGCCTGGGTGTAGGTGCCGAACGCGCCGGCGTCGTTGTCGCCGACCATGACGATCAGGCCGGGGCCGACGATCGCCAGCAGCGTCTTCAGCCGCGCGAAGAATGTGGAGCGCGGTGCGACGTCATCCCTCGCGATACTGCCGAACGCGCCGTGGATGTCGCCGGCATGCGTCGCATCAAGGACGGCAGTTCTTGTGGTTTTGGTTTCGGTCATTATCCGCGTCTCCGCGCTGCCCGTCGGGCACGGCGCGAGGGACGCGGAGCGGCTTTATGCGCGCGCGCAACCTCCGCTGCCGTGAGCAGCGGTTCGTTCAAAACTGATGTCGTTCCCCGAAGGGAGTCCCGTTGCTGCGCCGGGATGGCGCGCAACGGGACGACTAGGTCCTTCGTCCATGTCGGTTCTCTTGTTCGAGCATGATGTCTCCGGAAAGCCGGCTTCCGCCTTGCGCTAACTCGGCCCTGCGGGTCCGGATCATGCTTCAGGCGCTCGCCGTCATCTTCAACGCAGCGGGGCGCGCGATTGTTGCACGCCGGCCGGAACTCCGGTCCGCGCGTCGCTGCTGATCGAGATCACTGATGGATGCTTCGATGGTGTCTTCGACGATCCACCGGCATTCCAGGCGGCCGTCGATCAGGACCCAATGACATGCCGGCGCCCGGGTTGGACGCTTTCGCCGACCCTCCGGGCGGCGAAAGCCCGGGAGGTTGTCATTGGAATAGAGGGCCGCCCACGACGCCAGGCGCCGCGGCTCAAAAACATTTCGCGGCTCGAACGGCCGGAATTTTGCGAGCTTTTCGAACATCGCTCACCTCCACTTTCTGCTGGTCGCGGCAGGCCGGTGAGGAGCGGGCGGTCAGCTAAGGGGTGACCATCCATCCACGCAGCGGGTGCTTGCGCGATCAGTCTTGCTGGCTTGCGGCGTCAGAAGTGCCGCCATCGGGCACCTGTCGCCTGAGTTGCTACTGCCCATTTGCCTTCTTTGTTGGCTCGTGGTCGAGGCGGATGCCTCGGTGCGGAACACATGTTCCGACAGGCCGGGACTACGCCTGACACAGCAGGCTGTCAAGCCGATTTTGCTATCCTCCCGGGAGGATCATCATTATCCTCCAGGGAGGATAGGAGAACCCGATGTCCGACGACCACTCGCACGCTGCAATCGCCCGGCGCCTGAAGCGCGCCAACGGCCATCTCGAGACCATCGTCGAGATGGTCGAGCAGGGCCGGCCGTGCGCCCAGATCGCCCAGCAATTGCAAGCCGTGGAGAGCGCGATCGAAAGCGCCAAGAAGGCGCTGATCCACGACCATATCGGCCACAGCCTGGAAGACGCGCTGAAGGCCGTCGGCCCGAAGGGCCGCGCCGTGCTGAAGGATTTCAGGCTGATCGCGAAATATCTCTGACCATCCGCAAGCGACCGGCGGCGGCCGTCCGTGCTGCCGATCGGGTTACTTGACCGGCCAGCGCGGCGTGCCGGCGAGCGCGCTGATGTCGAATTGATCGATATCGTCCAGCAGTTCGCAGAATGCGCGTGCGCCGTGGTCGAGCAGGGCCTCGCCCCTTTTGGCGGAGGCCTTGGTCGCATCGCCGATCGCGCCGCTCGGATGCAGGTCCTGTGCCTGCCAGGCGAACGGCGCCGGCCGCTGCGTCGAGAGATGGCGGTGCTTCTTTTCGATCTGCACGCTCGCGGGGACAAAGCCCGCGAGCGCGTCCTTGCGCACGTGCTGCGGATACTTCGCCAGCATGATCGAGGTCTCGACCGCTCCGCCATGGATGCCGTGACGCAATTCGCTTGCTTCGAACAGTCCGTCCGGCACCCCGAAACGCGACCAGCTCGTGGTGACCACCAGCATGCCCTGTCGCGCGCGCAAATCCTGCGCGACCAGCGACATCGCGGCCGAGTTGCCGCCATGGCTGGTCACCAGCACGAGCTTCTTCACCCCGGCGCGCGCCACGCTTTCGCCGAGCGCGGTCCAGGTCTTCAGCGCGACCTCGTTCGACAGCGTCAGCGTACCCGGGAAATCGATGTGCTCGGTCGAGATGCCGACCGGCTGCAGCGGCAGGAAGGTCACCGGAGCGGTCGCCGGCAAGAACTCACGCACCCGCGCCAGATACGCCTCGCCGATCATGACGTCGGTTCCAACAGGCAGATGCGGCCCGTGCTGTTCGGTCGCGGCCAGCGGCAGCACCGCGATCCAGCGCGACGGCGCTGATTTGGCGATGTCGGGCCAGTGGATGGCGGTCCAGTCGCGGGGCGGAAGCTGAGAGGTCATCAAGCGAAGCGTTTCATTGGATGAATTTGCAGGGTAGTTTGTTCATCTTGGGTGGGGATATGAACCATGCCACCGGGGCGATCCTCGTGCCCTGGGCTGCGGTCCACGTCTCCACCTTCCATCATGGGCCAGAATGATCGACGGAGTCCAACCATGAACCCGGCCTTTTTGCCGCGAGCGTTAACCATCGGCCTGCTTGCCGTCGTGACGTCTGCCTTGGCGGAGCTGACCCCGGCGCGCGCGCAGACCCTGGACAAGGTCTCATTCGGAACCAACTGGGTCGCCGAGGGCGAGCATGGCGGCTTCTTCCAGGCCGTGGCCGACGGCACCTACAAGAAATACGGCCTCGACGTCACCATCGTGCCCGGAGGCCCCAACGAGAACAACCGCATGCTGCTGATCGCGGGCAAGCTCGACTTCTTCATGAGCGCGAACTCGCTGCAGACCTTCGACGCCGTCACCAACAACGTGCCGCTGGTCGCGGTCGCCGCCATCTTCCAGAAGGACCCGCAGGTCTTCCTGACGCATCCCGAGGTCAAGGTCAGCAAGATCGAGGATTTGAAGCCGCTGACGCTGCTGGTCTCGAAGGAGGGCATTGTCACCTACTTCCAATGGATGAAATCCAGGTACGGATTCAGCGAAAGCAAGGTGAAGCCCTATACCTTCAACGCGCAGCCCTTCATCGTCAACAAGGATGTCGCGATGGAGGGCTACGTCTCCTCCGAGCCATATGCGGTGGAGAAGAAGGCCGGCTTCAAGCCGAACGTGCTCCTGATCGCCGATTACGGCTTCAACGCCTATTCGACCCTGATCGAGACCCGCCGCGACCTCGTCGACAAGAAGCCGGACCTCGTGCAGCGCTTCGTCGATGCCTCGATCGTCGGCTGGTATCATTATCTCTACGGCGACAACTCGGCCGGCAATGCGATGATCAAGAAGCTCAATCCGGAAATGACCGACGAGCTGCTGGCCTTTTCGGTTGCGCAGATGAGGGAGCACGGCATCGTCGATTCCGGCGACGCCATCAAGAACGGCATCGGCGCCATGACCGATGAGCGGATGGCGAGCTTCTTCGAGGCGATGGTCAGCGCCGGCGTGGTCAAGAGCACCATCGACTACCGCAAGGGCTACACGCTGCGCTTCGTCAACAAGGCGGTCGGCGTCGAACTCAGGCCGAAGAACTGAGCCCAAGGACACGTGTGATCCGATCAGTCGCCTCATCGATGGTCCACCTCTCCCCCTGTGGGAGAGGTCGCATCGCATCGTCAGATGCGATGCGGGTGAGGGGTGACGCTCTCTCGTGGGACCTGTGCCCCATCACCCGGCGCTGTGCGCCGACCTCTCCCCGATGGGGAGAGGTGTCATTCGCGGCGCTGCCGTGCCAAGCTATGGCCGCTTGACGATGGTAGAGAGCACCGTGCCCGAAACCAGCGCCGATGAGGCTGGGCTTGCCGTGCGGCTGCGCGGTGTCACCAAGATCTATGACTCCGGCGTGGCGGCGCTCGGGCCGCTCGATCTCGACGTCAACAGGGGCGAGTTCGTCTCGCTGCTCGGGCCCTCCGGCTGCGGCAAGTCGACCGCGCTGCGCCTGATCGCGGGGCTGTCAACGCCGAGCGCGGGTACGGTCGAGCTGTCGCCTCGGGGGACGGCGCGGCGCGGCAGCCATCCGATCGGCTTCGTGTTCCAGGAGCCGACGCTGATGCCCTGGGCCACCGTGCGCGACAATGTCCGTCTGCCGCTGAAGCTCGCGCATACGTCCGGCAGCGATGCCGAGGGGCGGATCGACCAGGCGCTCGCACAGGTCGGGCTCGCGGAGTTTGCGACGGCCTATCCGCGCGAATTGTCCGGCGGCATGAAGATGCGGGTGTCGCTGGCCCGCGCGCTGGTCACCGATCCCGATATCCTCTTGATGGACGAGCCGTTCGCGGCGCTCGACGAGATCACGCGCTTCCGCCTCAACAACGACCTGCTGTCGCTGTGGCGTAACCTGCACAAGACCGTCATCTTCGTGACGCATTCGGTGTTCGAGTCCGTCTATCTCTCGGAGCGCGTGATCGTGATGACGGCGCGCCCCGGGCGCATCGGCACGGAGTTTCGCATCACCTCGGCCGAGCCGCGCGGCGAGGAGTTCCGCACCTCGGCCGAATATGCCGCGTTCTGCCGCGAGGTCTCGAACGCGCTGGCGCCGTCTTATGCGGGGCGGGCGGGCGCATGAAATCTCTGCAAGACCTCGTTCGCGTCCTGCTGCCCGGCGTCGTGTTCGCCGCCGGCCTCGTGCTCTGGGAACTGATCGTCCGCCTGTATGACATCCAGCCCTATGTGCTGCCGAGCCCGCTGCTCGTCATCAAGACGCTGGTCAGCGATTGGCCGATCCTGTCGCAATCGCTCGGCGTCACGCTCCTGACCACGCTCGAAGGCTTCGTCGCGGCCGCAGTCGGCGGCGTCGCGCTGGCGCTGTTGTTCAATCAGTCGAAATGGCTGGAATATTCGCTGTTTCCCTATGCGATCATCCTGCAGGTCACGCCCGTGATCGCGATCGCGCCGCTGCTCCTGATCTATCTGCAGCAGCAGACCGCCGTCATCGTCTGCGCCTGGATCGTCGCCTTCTTCCCGGTGCTCTCGAACACCACGCTCGGCCTCAACTCGGTGGATCGCAATCTAGCCGGCCTGTTTCAGCTGTATGGCGCATCGAAGCTGCAGACGCTGTTGTTCCTGAAGCTGCCCGCGGCGCTGCCCTACATCCTCGGCGGATTGCGCATCGCCGGCGGGCTGTCGCTGATCGGCGCCGTGGTCGCCGAGATCGCGGCCGGCAGCGCCGGCGCCGGCTCGGGCCTCGCCTTCCGCATCGCTGAATCAGGCTACCGGTTGAACATTCCCCGCATGTTCGCAGCGCTGCTGCTGCTGTCGCTGGCCGGGATTGTCATCTATGGGGTGCTGGCGCTAATTTCATACCTCTTGCTGCGACGTTGGCACGAAAGTGCGCTTGGAAAGGAAAGTTGATGGCCCCTATCTCTTCTGAAAAGATCGATCTGCTGATTTACGGACCGATCCGGCCAATCCTCGAGAACGGCTTTCCCGATCAATATGTGCTGCACCGCGCGGAAAGCCGCGGCGATCTCGAGCGCCTGACGCCCGAGATCGCGGGCAAGATCCGTGGCATCGCGGTCACCTATCACACCATGGCGACCGACAAGACCGCGATGACGCGCTTCCCCAAGCTCGAGATCGTGGGCAGCTTCGGCGTCGGTTACGACCACATCGATTCCGCCTATGCGCGCGATCACAATATCGTGGTCACCAACACGCCCGACGTGCTGACCGAGGAGGTCGCCGACGTTGCGATGGGATTGTTGATCTCGACCCTGCGCGAATTCGTGAAGGCCGACCGTTACGTGCGCTCCGGCCTGTGGCAGACCCAGAACTATCCGCTCAGCGGCGGCTCGCTGCGCGACCGCAAGGTCGGCATCGTCGGCATGGGCCGGATCGGGCAGGCGGTCGGCCGCCGGCTGGAAGCCTCGCGCGTGCCGGTGTCCTATCACTCGCGCAACGCGGCCAAGGACGTCTCCTACAAGCACTATCCCGACTTGATCGAGATGGCGAAGGCGGTCGATACGCTGATTGTCATCGTGCCCGGCGGCGCCTCGACATCGAAGATGATCAACGCCGAGGTGCTGAAGGCGCTCGGGCCGCGCGGCGTGCTCATCAATGTCGCGCGCGGCTCCGTGGTCGACGAGCCGGCGCTGGTCGCGGCGCTGAAATCGGGTACCATCCTCGCCGCCGGCCTCGATGTGTTCGCAGCCGAACCGAACGTGCCGGACGAGCTGAAGGCGATGCAGAATGTCGTGCTGCTGCCGCATATCGGGTCAGCCTCCGTGGTCACGCGCAACGCGATGGACCAGCTGGTGGTCGACAACATCAGGAGCTGGTTCGCCGGCAAGCCGCCGCTGACCCCGGTGGCCGAGACCCCGGTCAAGGGCCGCTGATGCCGCTGTCCCGCTTCAATGTCGTGGCGCTCCTGGTGCTGGCCGGATTGTGTCCGGTCCAGGCGCAGGACGTCACGACGTTGAGGGCGGACATGATCGGGCAGTGGGAGCTCGCCACCACCGACCGCAGCAAGACCTGCGTCGTGACGCTCAAGAGCGATACGACGCCGCTGGGCTTCAAGCTCGAGCTCGAGCCGTCCTGCGCCGCCGCGCTGCCCTTCACCAAGGACATCGCCGGCTGGAGCATCAAGGGCCTCGGCGACATCGTGCGGCTGCAGAACGCGACCGGCGAGGCCGTGATCGATTTCTCGGAAGTCGAGACCGGCATCTTCGAGGGCCTGCGCACCAATGAGGGCGTCTACATCCTGCAGAACCTCGCCGCGGCGCGCTCGCTCGCCAAGTCGATGGACCAGATGATCGGGGACTGGTCGATGGTGCGCGGCAACGGCCAGGCGATCTGCGGCCTGACGCTGACCAACAACGATGCCGGCAACGACAATTTCCAGGTCTTCCTGAAGCCGAAATGCGATCCCGCGGTCGCGGCCTTCAACCCGACCGTCTGGCGGCTCGACCACGGCCAGATCATCCTGATGTCGGCCAAGGGCGAGAGCTGGCAGTTCGAAGCCGACGACAACGCCCAGTGGCGCCGGGTTCCGGACAGCGCCGATCCGCTGATCATGCTGCGGGAGCAGTAGGTCTTTCGGCACGGTACGCTGCACCTCTCCCGCTTGCGGGGGCGAGACGAGCGAAGCTCGCTCTTCGCAAGTTATTGAACAGCCAGACTCTTACGTTTCCCCGTCATCCTGAGGAGCGCGTTAGCGCGTCTCGAAGGATCGACGGCCAACAGCCGGGCCGTGCACCCTTCGAGGTCGCTCCGCTCGCACCTCAGGATGACGGGGAGGGGGCGACCTCTGACGGAGCAATAGCCCAATGAAAATAATTCCCGTTCCCTGTCGATCCGCCGTGCCCCGGATCGTCGTCTCCCATAGCGGGCCGGTTTGGCGGCGATCATCGCCGCCGCCCGCAGCAAACGGGAGTTTTCATGCGCTTCATGTCGATCGTCACCTCGCCGCAGCCGGATACCCGCCCGACGCCCGCGCTGATCGAGGCCATGCACAAGCTCGCCGACCGCGAGATCAAGTCCGGACGCATGGTCGATACGGGGGGCCTGATGCCGCTCGCGACAGGCGTGCAGGTGCGTCTTGCCGGCGATAAGCTCAGCGTGGTCGACGGCCCCTTCGTCGAGGCCAAGGAGGTGATCGGCGGTTACGCGATCTTCGAGCTGCGCAGCAAGGAGGAGGCGGTGGCGCTCGCCGTCGAGTTCATGCAGCTGCACAAGGATCACATGCCCGGCTGGGAAGGCACCTGCGAGGTCCGCGCCTTCGCAGGCTTCGCCGGCCAGTGTCCGGAATAGCAGAGGAGAGCCCAGATGCGCTTCATGTATGTTGTGGTAGCCGAGAAACCGATGTTGCCGAATCCCGCCTTGAGGGAGGCGATCCGCGAGATGGCCGATCGCGAGGTCAAGGCCGGTCGCATGCTCGACGCCGGCGCACTGATGCCGCGCACCGCCGGCGCGGAGGTGCGCATCAAGGACGGCAAGCTCAGCGTCACCGACGGACCCTTCCTGGAAGCCAAGGAAGTGGTCGGTGGCTACGCCGTCTTCGAGCTGAAGGACAAGGAGGAGGCGGTGGCGCGCGCCGTCGAGTTCATGCAGCTCCATCTCGATCACATGCCGGAATGGGAGATGTCATGCGAGGTCCGCCCCTTCATGCAGTCCTGACGGAGGTAGCAGTCCGATGCCGGTGGCCGACGTGACCGCCGACGACGTCAGGCGTACCATCCTCGGCGTGTGGCGCATCGAGCAGCCGCGGCTGATCACCAGCCTGTCGCGGATGCTGCGCGACGTGCCGCTCGCCGAGGATCTCACCCAGGAAACGCTGATCGCGGCGCTCGAGCACTGGCCGGTCGACGGCGTCCCGGACAAGCCGGGTGCCTGGCTGATGGCGACCGCCAAGCGGCGCGCGCTCGATCATTTGCGCCACGTCAGCATGCGCACCCAGAAGCACGGCATGCTGGCGCATGATCTGGCGCGGGAGCAGGAGACCATGCCCGATTTCGATTCCGCACTCGACGACGACATCGGCGACGAGCTGCTGCGGCTGATCTTCACCGCCTGTCATCCGCTGCTGTCGCGCGAGGCCCGTGCGGCGCTGGCGCTGCGGATGATCTGCGGCCTGACCACGGAGGAGATCGCACGCGCGTTCCTGCAGACCGAAGCCGCCATCGCCCAGCGCATCGTTCGCGCCAAGCGCACGCTGTCGGAGTCCGGCCTTGCTTATGAGACGCCGCGCGGCGAGGAGTTGTCGGAGCGGCTCGCCTCCGTACTCGAGGTGGTCTACCTCATCTTCAACGAGGGCTACACCGCGGCGCGTGGCGACGCATGGCTGCGGCCGCAGCTCTGCAACGAGGCGCTGCGCATGGGCCGCGTGCTGGCTTCGATCGCGCCGCAGGAGCCGGAGGCGCACGGGCTGCTGGCACTGATGGAGCTGAATGCCTCGCGGATGGCGGCGCGCACTGATGCGGCCGGAGATCCGATCCTGCTGATGGACCAAAACCGCGCGCGGTGGGACCGCCTGCAGATCCGCCGCGGGCAACTGGCGCTGGCGCGCGCCCGCGAGCTCGGCGGTGCCGGCGGCTTCTACGCGCTGCAGGCCGCGATCGTCGCCTGCCATGCCGAGGCCGGTACGTCTGACACGACCGACTGGTCGCGCATCGCCGCGCTCTACGGCGATCTCGCCGCCTTGGTGCAGTCGCCGGTGATCGAGCTCAACCGCGCGGTCGCGGTCGGTATGGCGGAGGGGCCGCAGGCCGCGCTTGCGATCGTCGACGGCCTCGCCCATGAGCCGGCGCTGGAATCCTATCACCTGCTGCCGAGCGTGCGCGGCGACCTCCTGCAGAAGCTCGGCCGCCATGACGAGGCCCGGGCCGCATTCGACGCGGCCGCGGCGCTCGCCGGCAACACGCGCGAGCGCGATCTTCTGCACCGCCGCGCGGCAGCGGCGCGTGCGGCGCACGATCGCGCGTCACCATGTCTGTGACCCCCGGGACCGGTGCCGTCTTGTGCACTGCCGCGTGTACTGCCGGAAACATTCGCTGTCGCGCCACGACCGGGCGATTCCGCAGGTCCGCTTCCACTAGTTGACGAGTCGCCCAGACCCCCGGTGCCAGCGTAAGCTACCTCCCTCACCATAAGAAAATCGGGAGGCTCAATGTCGATTATGGACCAGCCGCCCAAGGGCGCGCCGCAGACATCCTCGCTCGCCTGGATCGACTCCCGGGCACACGACATGTCTGGATGCTGATCACGCTGCTCTCGCTCGGCGGCATGTTCGAACTCTACGATCTGTTCATGACCGCTTATGTCGTTCCCGGCCTCATGAAGGCGGGACTGCTCAAGGACGTGTCCGTCAGCATCTTCGCCGGACCGGCGCTGTTCGTCGCGGCGACGTTCACCGGCCTGTTCATCGGCACCTGCGCGTTCGGCTACGTCGCCGACAAATACGGACGCCGGACGGTCTTCACCTATTCGATGCTGTGGTACAGCGCGGCGACGTTCGTGATGGCTTTCCAGGACACCGGGCTTGGCGTCAGCCTGTGGCGGCTGATTGCCGGCATCGGCATCGGCGTGGAACTGGTCACAATCGACACCTACGTGTCCGAGCTCGTGCCCAAATCGATCCGCGGCCGCGCCTTCGCCTTCAACCAGGGCGTCATGTTCTCGGTGGTGCCGATCGTGGCATTCATCGCCTACATGCTGGTGCCGATCAGCCCGTTCGGCGTGGATGGTTGGCGGTGGGTGGTCCTGATCGGCTCGACCGGCGCGCTGGCTGTCTGGTTCATCCGCCGCTCGGTCCCGGAGAGCCCGCGCTGGCTCATCAATCAGGGACGGCTCGACGAGGCCGACGCGGTCACGACTGCGATCGAGGCCAAGGTTCGAAGCGATCTCAAAGGTGCGGCGCTGGCGACGCCGGGAAGCCATTCGGTGGAGAAAGCCGAGGCGCTCGGACGCTTCGCCGAAATCTTCGCGCCGCGCTACCGCGGCCGCACCTTCATGCTGATGATCTTCCAGTTCTTCCAGACCTTCGGCTTCTATGGCTTCGCAGCCTGGGTGCCGACGCTGATCGCCCAACAGACCGGCATCAATGTTGGCCAGAGCCTGCTCTACTCGTTCATCATCGCGATCGCGAACCCGTTCGGTCCGCTGCTCGCCATGACCTTCGCCGACAAGTTCGAGCGGAAGTGGCAGCTGGTCGCCGCCGCCTGCTGCATCGGCATCTTCGGAATCATGTTCTCGTTCCAGAACACCATGCCGCTGCTGATCCTGTTCGGCGTGCTGATCACGCTGTCGAACAACATACTGTCCTACTCGTTCCACAACTATCAGGCCGAGCTGTTCCCGGCCCGGATACGTGCGCGCGCGGTTGGGTTCACCTACTCGCTGAGCCGGCTCAGCGCGATCTTCGCGAGCTTCATCATCGGCTTCTTCCTGCAGACGGCAGGCACCAAGGGCGTTTTCGGCTTGATCGCCGGCGCCATGGTCATCGTGGTCGTCACCATCTCGATATGGGGCCCGCCCACGCTCGATCGAGAGCTCGAGGAGATCTCGAAATGACGTAAGCGGACGATCTTGCAGGGAACGTCTGGCCTCAGGTCAGGCGTTCCTCGAGGACTCCCGCATCGACACGCCGACTGTGGAGATCGCGGGTCGCGCGATACAGCCGAGCCGGTGCTCACCTCGCTCGGAAGCACGTTAGTGAGTACTCGTCACGGTGGCGTGGCGCCGCCGCCGAGCGACCCGGCGTGCGGCGATGTCCGACCGGCCCGATCGTCCCTTGTCCTTCGTTCTCTCTTCCAACAGTTCTTTCTCTGCCTTGTACCAGAAGGCGTCCATCGCCTTGTTGGGCTCACCGGCAGCCCGCCACAGCCTGTAGGCCCGCGTGCGAATGTCTTGCTCAGTCAAGGTCCGCATGGTTTCGCTCCTGACCTTCAATCGCTGTAGTTAAAACTTGCCGGCGGCAGGAGTCGTTCCCATGGAACCAATCCGCGACGCTGGTCAGCGCGTCGGGGAGACGAGGGAACCGGGCTCGTTGGAGGAGACGTTGCGCAGGAGCGGGCCGGTGAGGTCGCGGAGGCTTGCCCGGAACGCGCCGCCGGAAAGTCGTTCAGGCGGCAACCGCAACCCAAATTTCCGCGAACCTGCTCAGAAAATTCCGATCAACGCGAAGAAGACGACCTCAATCAGAAATGTCAGGCTCATAACTGCGACCATGAGGAAAGCATCGCGTACTGACAACGAGTTCATGACACGCCTCACCTTCTGCGAAGCCCCGAAGAGCCTGCCGCTAATAAACGCGCAAGCGGCGAAAATGTTTCGATCGTGCGACAGGCGCTAGCGCATCTCCAATTCCCGGATCGCCTGAACCGAAATCTCGGTGGGGTCATCGATGCCGGTTTGCGCGACCCTGATGATCGTCTTCGCGATCATTTCCGTAAGGGGGTCGTCGCCGTCTCTGACGCAGAGCGTATGCAACGCCTGCTCATATGCCGCCCTGATGCGGCTAACCTCTTTCGGCTCCATGTCGCGGGTTTGCAGATCCAGGTAGGTCGACATCCTCTCGCTCCTCTCAAGCCCTTGCGAGTGATCAGGACATCATAGCACCGGGACCTCGTTCGCGTTCGAAGAACGACGAGCCGCCGGCCGCGACTGCACGAACCATCCCACGTCAGTCACTCGCGGGATGCCGCCGGATCGATCCCGGTATGCGTGACTGACTATGTCAGGGTGGACCCCTTTCAGCCGGTCCTTCGATCCGAACTGTCGAGCAGCGCCCGGCGGGCAATGATCGTCAATTCGTCAAGGTGAGTGGTGCCCTGCTGTACCGCTTCGACCAGTTTCTCCGCGATGTATTTCCGGGTGTCGTGATCGCCACCGTTGACCATGCGGCCGCAAGTTTGATCCAGCACGGCATCCAGACGAGCCCTGAGTGTTTCGTTCAACTCGTGCATTCCTGTCTCCTCCGGCTTGTCGGGACGCTGGGATATGTCGGTATAGCTCGCCGGCCCCCCGGGGACGGCGATCACGGCCTCAATTTCAGCCGGCATTTCGTCGGGCTGAGCGGCGCGTTCGTTGAAGGTCGCTCGCTCTGCTGGTCGTCTGCGGGCGCAGGATCTCGTCATGTCCGGGGCGGCTCCGGCCCCGAGAGGTTCAACTGCAGATCTTCCAGGTCGCGCATGGCATGCGCCAGGACCTGGTCGGACATCGGGGATGACGGTTGTGCCAAGCCGCTCGCGATGCCCCCACGAAAACATGAGGCGGCGCAGCGATCGTGCGATGGGCGAAACAGCAATCTGACGAACCGAGGCAGAAGTCGCAGCATCTCGCTCAAACGATCAAATCGAACCTGAAATCGCCATGCCGTGGGCCTGAAACCCTGGCCGGTCGCTCCGAGTTTACCCGGCGGCGGCAACCACGCTCTCTCATTTGATAGGCGTGCGTCGCAGCAAGGGAGACGCTCATGGACGCTCACAATGCGCACGACCTCCTCGTCCGCAGCCTGCAAACGCATTCGCGCCTCGGGAAGCAAGACATCCGGGAAATTGCCGGCCTGCCGCATGAGCTGCAGGAGTTTCAGCCCGGCGAGGATTTCATTCACCAGGGCGAGGCGCCGAAAGTCGCTGCGCTGGTGGTCTCCGGAATGGTGGCTCGATATCACATACTCAGTAGCGGCCGTCGCCAATACGTCTCCTTCCATATCGCGGGCGACCTGCCGGATGTCCAGGCGCTGTTTCTCCGGGAGATGGATCACAGCGTATGCGCGATGGGCACTGCGATCGTCGCGTTCGTGCCGCACAGGATGCTGATGCGTGCCTTCACCCGGCGTCCGTCGTTCGCCTTCGCGATCTGGCGGGAGACCCTGATCGATGCCGCCATCTTTCGCGAGGCAATCACCAACAATGGGGCAAGGTCCAACGTCGCCGGGATGGCACATCTGTTCTGTGAGCTGTTCTATCGGGCGCGCGAGGCCGGCCTGAACGACGGGATGACGTGGGAATTTCCGGTCAATCTGACCCAACTGGGCGAGACGTTGGCCATGGCAATTGCCACGGTGCATCGCACGTTGCACGAGCTGCGGGCGACACACACGGTGGATTTGCGGGTCGGTAAGCTCGTCGTCAAGGACTGGACCAGGCTCGTGAAAATCGGCGAGTTCGACCCGGGTTACCTTCACACCAGGGATCCGCTGAACGCTGCATCGTGACATGCGCGCATGCATCTCAGACGATTGGCCATGTCGATATTGACCAGGCCATTGTTCGCCGCTTTGATTTTGTCTGGTGCAGCCCGCGCGCTCCTCATGCGCAATCACTGAGTTGCCCGACGGCGCAAGCCCCTCGCGCAAAAATATTTCTGTTTATCAGAATCGCGATTTGATGTATGAATTTCCTGTCTCACCCGATTGAGGGGCGCTTCGCGATCGTCACGGGTGTTGCGGTGAGATGCGGTGGACGCCGATTGCGCAACTGACGAGTGCGTATGAGGCGGACGGCGAAATCGTGCAGGCCTGACGCCCTAGTTGTGAGCTTTCAGGAGGTTGTCCATCTGGTCTGAACCGAGAAAGCTGAGGTTGCGAAACTTCAGTGTTCCCCGGAGAGACCAGATGAACATCCACAAGAATGCGCCTTTGACGCCGAAAGGTCGAGAGGCGATGGTGCGGAGCGTGATCGAGGGCGGCCTGACGAAGGCCACAGCCGCGCTCCAATTCAATGTGACGGCAAAGACGGTCGCCAAATGGGTCAAGCGCTTCCGCGCATTAGGCGTCGATGGTTTGCGGGATCGTTCCTCGCGGCCTCATTCATTGCCAAGCCAAACCCCGGCAGCCACATGCGCCGCTGTCGAGACGTTCCGCCGGCAGCGCCACACCGGCAAACAGATCGCGCTCGAAGTTGGGGTCTCCGCAGCAACCGTCAGCCGTATCCTGCGCCGACTCGGTTTGAACAGGCTGGCTGCCCTGGAGCCGGCCGAGCCGATCCGGCGCTATGAGCGCCAGCATCCTGGTGAACTGATCCACATAGACATCAAAAAGCTCGGCAAGTTCAATCGGATCGGCCATCGGATCACCGGCGATCGACATGGGTCGAGCAATCTGCGTTCTCGCCGTCAAGGGCCAGGCTGGGAATACGTACATGTCTGCATCGACGATGCGTCACGGATCGCTTTCAGCCAGGTCATGAAGAACGAGCGAAAGGGTTGCGCCATCGCTTTCCTCAAGGCGGCCGTGGCCTACTACGTGAGCCTCGGCGTGAAGGTACAGCGCGTCATGACCGACAACGGCGCGTGCTACAAATCCTTCGCCTTCCTAAGGGCGTGTAAGCGCCTCGGCCTCAAGCACATCCGCACCAGGCCCTATACACCCAAAACCAATGGCAAGGCCGAACGCTTCATTCAAACCAGCCTACGAGAATGGGCCTATGCGCAGGCCTACAACACCTCAGCAGAAAGAGCAGCCGAGTTGCCACGATGGCTTCATTGCTACAACTGGCATCGTCCTCATGGCAGTATCGGCTCAAAGCCACCGATCAGCAGACTCGGATTGACCGGGAACAACCTCTTGAGGCTCCACA
>NZ_LNCU01000045.1 GCF_001542415.1 Bradyrhizobium macuxiense | reverse complement strand
GCTTGAGGCGTGTTGTCGCTCACCGATGACATTGCAGCGCGATTTGAAGCGGGCGCGGATAGTCCTGTTAGCGGCGGACGGGCGCAGCACCCGGTCGATCGCCAAGGAAGTTGGGGTCCAGCCGCGGATTGTCAGCGTTTGGCGGCATCGCTATGCCGACCAAGGCCTTGAAGGGCTGCAAGACAAGCCGCGGCCCGGCAAGCAGCCGATCTATACGAAGACGACCGACAAGCGGATTCTGAAGCTGCTGGATAAGCCGCCCCCGCAAGGGTTTGCGCGCTGGACCGGCCCTCTGCTGGCCGAGGCGCTAGGCGATGTTGACGTCCAATATGTCTGGCGGTTCCTGCGCAGCCACAAGATTGACCTCGCGGCTCGCAAGTCCTGGTGTGAGAGCAACGACCCGAACTTTACGGCCAAAGCCGCCGATGTCGTTGGCCTTTACGTCGCCCCGCCGGCGAAGGCTATTGTGCTCTGCGTGGACGAGAAGCCCTCGATCCAGGCTTTGGAGCGAGCGCAGGGCTATCTGAAGTTGCCCAATGGCCGCGCCTTGACCGGCCAGAGCCACGATTACAAGCGGCATGGCACCACGACATTGTTTGCAGCGCTCGAAGTCGCCACCGGAAAGATCATCGCTACGCATTCAAAACGCCGTCGCCGTGTCGAGTTTCTCGATTTCATGAACAGCCTCACCGCGGCCTTTCCGGGCCGAAAGCTTCACGTCATCCTCGACAACCTCAACACCCACAAGAAGAATGAGAGCTGGCTCAAGGCCCATCCCAATGTGCAATTCCATTTCACACCGACGAGTGCGTCCTGGCTCAACCAGATCGAGGTATGGTTCTCAATCCTGCAGGGGCAGTCGCTCAGCGGCACCTCCTTCACAAGCCTCAAGCAGCTTCAGGAACACATCGATGCCTACGTCAACGCCTACAACGACAAAGCCGAGCCCTTCGTCTGGACCAAGAAAAAGATCCGTCAACGCCGTTTCAAGGGCCGCCGTATCAATCAACTCTGATTCCGGGTACTAGACTAGCTGCGCACCACGGCTCCCGACGCGTTCGCCAGCGAGTACGATCCGATGCAGGTCAGCGCGCACAAGGACGCCGTCTCCCTGTTTGAACGCTACGCCAAGGGTGGCGATAATCCGAAGCTGAAGGGTTGGGCCGGCAAGACCCCGCCCACGCGCTCCAGCACCATCTTACGATGGCGCAGGACATGGACAAGACCCGGAAGTAGCTCTCCGGCCCGCGACGCGCGCCGGACGCGGGCCCAGTCTCCGATCGCTGAACCGTGAAAGCTGTTCGCAATCCATGGGAAGACGAGCCCGTCGGCCCCGACGACGTGCCGATAGCATTCGGCGATTGAGACCGATCGCACCGGTCAGTCTTATGGAACGATGTGGGCCGCCCCGGATTGCACAGCAACAACATAATTCCTCGAGGCGCCCCTATGGCGCAGGCTCGCGCTGCACAGGACCGGGAAACGGAACTCCAGGAGACTGCGGCACTCGCCGCAATCGGGATTCTGCTCGCCGTTGCTTTTGGCCTGAGCACTCTCGTAACACCGCTGTACCTGATCTACCAGCAGACGTTCGGTTTTTCGCAGATCACGCTAACGCTGATCTATGCCGCCTACGCGCTCGGCAACGTCACTGCGCTCCTGTTGTTTGGCCACGTCTCCGACCGGGTGGGTCGGCGGCCGACCGCGCTCGCGGCGATAGCAGTCCTGATCATCGCTGCTCTGATCTTCCTGTTCGCCAAAGGTATCGCGTACCTTTATGCCGCGCGCATCCTGAGCGGGCTCGGTATCGGTCTTGCGAGCGGCACGGGCAACGCCTGGCTCGCGGAGCTCGTTGACAGGAACGACAAGCGCCGCGCAGCCATCATCGGGACGAGCGCCAACTTCGTAGGTCTCGGCCTCGCGTCGTTGCTCTCGGGCCTACTCGCGCAATACGCGCCGTGACCGCTCCAGCTCTCGTTCATCGTCTATCTCGCGATTGCTTGCGTCGCCGCCGCGCTGGTTTGGCTCACTCGAGAGACCATTCGGCATCCCGATCTCCGGAATGTTGAGCTTCATCCGAAGCTGCTCGTTCCGCGAGACATCCGAGCGCGGTTCGTGGCCCCCGCGATTGCCGGATTCGGCCTGATGGCACTGGTCGGGTTCTATGCCGCGCTGATGCCGTCGATCATGTCTCATGACCTTCACATCGAGAGCCGTGCCGCGGCCGGCGGTCTTTTGTTCGAACTCGCGATCGTGGTCGCGCTCGTGATCGTTGCGACGCAGATGCTCGCGAGTCGCAAGGCGATGCTGTGGTCACTCGCACTCATGATCCCTGCGACAGCCGCTGTCGCGACGGCACAGATTTCCGCGTCGCTGTGGGTCATGCTGATGGCGACCGCTACAGTCGGTGTGTCTGCCGGCCTCGGCTATCGCGGCAGTTTGCAGGTCGTGAACCAGATCGCGCCCACGGATGAGCGGGCCGCCGTGGTTTCGAGCTATTTCGTATGTTGCTTCATCGGAAACGCACTACCCGTGATCGGCGTAGGCGTCCTGGCAAGCCTTACCAACGCAACCATCGCCAACATCGCATTCTCTGGAACGATCGCAGCTTTCGCGATAATCGCGCTGATCTTTGGGCTCCGATATCGGACATAGTTCCCATCGGGTCAGAAGCGGCTTGCCGACGAGGGCGATCTATTACTTGCAACCTTGCCGCATTTTCACATGGCTAAGGGCCCTCCCGCATGCGTTGAACCGAACGTAACTCGCGATGGATGGCTCATCATGAGGACCTGGCGCCTTCACTGCATCCGATAATCAGCAGCACGGGCACGGCAAATGCAACCGAACCAGCAGCAAGACCAGCAGAACGCCCAAGACCGGCAACATCAACAGAATCAGCAGAATGGCCAGCAGCAATCGGCTCAGAACAACCAGCCGATCCAGTCTCCGCCGCGAGGCGAAGTCCGGCAAGTTCAGCAGGCCCTCGACAAGAACGGTTTCAAGGCAGGCCCCACGGACGGACGCTGGGGCAACGAAACCAAAAGCGCCGTGAAGCAGTTCCAGCAGAGCAAGCAGCTCCAGGCGACCGGACAGCCTGATCAGCAGACGGTCGCAGACCTTGGATTGGATGCATCCAAGTTCCAGCAGCCGCAGGGCCAGAAGTAGCGGATCAGGCCGTTCGAACGAACGCTGCTCCCTGACGTGCTTCATCACTTCCCGAGTTGCGTCGCAGACTGGACCCCAGGCTCGCTCCCCCGAGCTTGGGGAATTTTCCGTACGACCTACCCGCGGGACAGGTAGTCACTGAACGTCAGTACGAACATGAAGATCATCCAGAACAGGCCAGTGCTCGCGACGATGCGGACCAGTGTCGTCCCGTTCCTTAGATCCATCAGAAAGATCGCGAGTACGGCGGCCATTACCACTGCAATCACGAGGTTGACCGCGACGTTGCCGGCACCGAGTGGCAGGTAAGCCGAACCAAGGCTGATCGCAGCGAGAGCAAGCAGCGCAGACCACGCCAACAACGGGCCACGCCAGAGAGTTTCATGATCTCCCGATGATCCGTTCATGATCGGCCAGCCAGGTAGATCAGGGGATAGAGAAATATCCAGACCGTATCCACGAAGTGCCAATAGATCGCAACACCCTCCATCGTTGACCCCTGTACCGGAATGGTCCCGCGCCAAAACAACGTCATCACCGCGATGACGACGCCGATGCCGGCGGTCAGGTGGAGCGCGTGAACCCCAGTCATGATCCAGTAAAGCCCCCAGAAGATTGCGGTGGCCGCCGGCTTCAAGGGAAAGCCTGGTCCGGGAACCAGGTTCTCGTTAATATCTGCGTAGTATTCGAGGCCCTTCGTGACCAGGAACGCCACCCCGAGTGCTGCTGTCGCGCCAAGAGACAGGAGCGTCAGCCGTCGCAGTTGGATAGTCGCCGCGCGCAGCGCGACCGTCATGGTGAGGCTCGAGGTCAGGAGCAGCACCATGTTGATCGAGCCGTAGACGATCTTTGTGTGCGCGGCTGCAATCCGAAACGCCTCGGCGTTGAAGCTCCGATAGATCGCGTAGCTGCAGAACAGCGCCGCAAAGAACAGTACCTCGCTGGCGAGGAAGAACCACATGCCGAGGCCGACCGCTTCGCGTTGCAAGCGAAGGTCAGGCCAAGGTTCCTGCAGGGCGCCGGAAAGATCGGTCATCGTGCGTCCCCTCGCCCCTCCACCGGCGCCTGCTCAACCTCTTCACGCGCACGGCCAATGTCGTGATACTGATACGGCGCTGACGTCACCTGCGGGGGCCGGAGGAAGTTCCGCTTCGGCGGCGGGGAAGGCGTCTGCCATTCGAGACCGGTCGCGCCCCAAGGATTATCTCCTGCTCGATCACCGTTGAACAGCGACCACCCGAGATATCCAAGCGGCATCAGGTAGGCCACGGCGAGCATCGCCGCTCCGCCGCTTGATAGGACGTGCCAGATCTGGAACACGTCCGGATAGAAATGATAGCGCCGGGGCATACCGAGCCAGCCCATGATGAATTGCGGGATGAAGGTCAGATTGAACCCGAGGAACATGGCGATGGCTGCGAGTTGGGCTGCGAACTCGTGATACCGCCGCCCGGTCACCTTTGGCCACCAGTAGTGGATGCCGGCCATGAAGGCCGACACCGTTCCACCGACCATGATCGTGTGGAAATGCGCGACCACGAAATAGGAATCCGTCGCTGCGATATCGATGGGAACGGAGGCGAGAAACAGCCCGGTGAGCCCGCCGATCGTGAATAGCCCAAGAAAGCCCAACGCATAGAGCATGGGCGCCTCGAACCCGATCTGTCCCCGGTAAAGCGTCGCGGTCCAATTGAAGACCTTGATCGCCGACGGCACCGCCACGATGAATGACAGGAAGGAGAAAATCAGGTTTGCCAGCGGCGACTGCCCGGCCACGAACATGTGATGTCCCCAGACCATGAAGCCGACCACGCCGATCGTCAGCAGGGCATAGACCATGAACGCATAGCCAAAGACGCGACGCCTCGCGAAACAGGCGAACACTTCCGATACGACGCCCATGGCAGGCAGGATCATGATGTAGACGGCGGGATGGCTATAGAACCAGAACAGATGCTGAAAGAGCACCGGATCTCCGCCCACGCTGGCATCGAAGATCGGGAGGCCGAACAGGCGTTCCGCGCAGATCAGCAGCAGCGACATCGCCAGAACCGGCGTCGCGAGCACCATCACCATGCTGACAACGTACATCGACCAGGCGAACAGCGGCAGGCGAAACCACGTCATGCCCGGGGCGCGCAACAGGTGGACGGTCGCCATGAAGTTCACGCCTGTCGCGATCGAGGAGAAGCCGACCACGAATACGCCGATTGCAGCCGGGACCACGCTCGAGTGAGAATAAGTGGACGAGAACGGCGGGTAGAACGTCCAGCCGGTGTCCACGCCGCCGCTCAGCAGCACGTAGACCGTGAAACTGGCACCGATCAGATACAGATACCATGACAACAGGTTGAGACGCGGAAAGGCGACATCCGGCGCGCCGATCATCATCGGCAGGACGAAGTTGCCCATCGTGGCGGGAATTGACGGCACCAGGAAAAACCACACCATTATGATTCCGTGAATGGTGAAGGCACGGTTGTACTCGTCTGACGTCATGAACCAGCCGGTCGGGCTGATGAGCTCGAGCCGCACCAGGCCGATTGCGACACCGCCGATGAAGAAGAAGGCGGTGATTGATAAGGCGTAGAGAATGGCAATCCGCTTGTGGTCGGTGGTCAACAACCACGACAATACGGTGTGCCCCTCATCCAAATAGCTGGTCGCCACCGATTCTTCTGTTGGCGCATATTGCAACGTCATCTCGCTCATGGCGAAGCTCCTTGCCCTGTATCAACTGACTGGCTGGAGAGGGACTTGACGTAAGCGACCAGCGAGATCACTTGCCCCGGTGTGACCGCGCCGCTGAAATTCGGCATCAGGGGCGGAAATCCGGCTACCCTGTTCTTGTCAGGCAACAGGATGCAGTCGCGCAAATAGGCTTCGTCGGCCGTGACCGTCCGGCCGTCGGCAAGCTGCACCGCGCTGCCGTAGACGCCCTTCAGGTCCGGCGCATGAACGGTCGAGCCCGGTGTATGGCATCCGGAGCACCCCAGCGAAAGGAACAAAGCCTTGCCCTGATGGGCAAGATCATCGCCCTCCGGCACGGCTGCGTTCCAGCGCGAATATTCCTCCGGAGTGACGACCACGAGCCGTCCTGCCATCACCGAATGGTCTGTTCCGCAGAACTCCGCACATGTCAGATGAAAGACGCCGGTCTTCGTCGCGTTGAATGAGAGATAGGTATAGCGGTCGGGCAGGACGTCCTGTTTGAGCCGGAGCGCCGGAAGATAGAGGTCGTGAATCGCATCTTGCGATGTCATGATCAATCGAACGTTGGTATGAACCGGCACGTGCAGTTCGTCGATCTCGCGTGCGCCACTGGGATGCTGGATGCGCCACATCCATTGCTTGGCCACGACATGGATCTCGAGGGCAGGCTCGGGAGTGGCCAGCGCCGATAGCTGGCGTGATGCCGCCCACCAGAACAGGAACAGAAACAGAAAGGACGTTGCCGCCGTCCAGCCGATCTCTATCTCTCGATCGAGCCGCTCCGGCGTCTCGCCGCGCGGCGCGCCCGATCCCTTGTGATAACGGATCAGGAAATAGGTGATCAGGCCCGCAACGAGCGCGACGACGGCTCCCGAGACCACGGACAATAGTATGAATAGCGCATCGACATGGGCGGCATAGTCGGAAGCGGCCGTGGTAAACTCGGTGAGCTTCATGGCGGCAAGCTCCGACGTTCACGCCTCGCCATCAGGGATATGCCGCCCAGCATGACCACCAGCGTGATAACCGCTGCAACCGCGAGCATGCTGGTGATGCGTTCGGTGTAAACTCCCTTCACCGGATCGTAGCCGTAACACAACAGATGGATGCGATCAGCGAGCGTGCCGACCGTACCGCGCCCCGCATCCACGATGGCCAGCCGCAGATCAGCCGCGTCCAGGCCGAGCGGCGACAAGACTCGGCGCACTCTTCCCTTTGCATCAACGACGTACACGGCCGCCGGATGGGCATATTGATCGTGCTCCGCATCGTAAGAGTAGCGAAGCCCCGCCGCCTGCGTGACGTCGCGCACAGCCGCATTGCTGCCGGTCAGGAAGACCGTCGCCGCACCGATCGGGCTCCCGGCGTCGAGGTGGCGCGCGCGCATCGCTTGCGCCGCCGCCGGTTTGTCCTTTGGATCAATACCCAGCGCCACCAGGTGGAAGTCGGCTCCCGGCCTGAGACCCGTCTTCGCCAGACCGGCTACGGTGAATTCCAGGATCGGTCCGCATAAGGTCCGACAGGTGTAATCCGCAAAGACCAGAACCGACGGCAGGCCGCCGATCGCGTTGCGCAAGGTCACGGGACGCCCGCTCTCGTCGATGAAGCCAACATCGAGCGGCAATACTGCATCCGGTGCTGGCGCCGCCTCAACCTTCCGGACGTCGGCATCAATGAGCCCCGCCCTCGCCGGCCCCGGCGCCGCGAGCGGCGCACAGATCAGCAGCGGGATGAGGACGGAGGACATTCTCATTTGCCCGGCTCCTGCGGCTGATGCTCCGCCTCGGGTTCATCCGGAGTTCCTCTCCGTTGCTGGATCGTTGATCGCTCGGCGGCGGCGGTCGGCGCCGACAGCGCAGTTTGCGGCGATGGCAGCAGCGGCTGATAGGCGTTGCCGCCCTTTTTCGCGAGCAATTGCATGGCTCGTTCGATCGGCACCTGAACCAACGAATGCTTCTGATCCGCCCATTGCCAGGATTCCAGCTTCTTGCGCTGTGCGGCAGCGATCCGCTGAAATTCCTTACTCTCCGTCGTGTCGATGCGAGGCTGCGGAAACTCCTGCGGTTGCGGCAGAGCTCTGGGCGGCGCAACGGCGTGATAAACGCCGTAGAGGCCGCCGATCGACACCACGAGCAGCAGCAGCGCGCCGAGCGCCGTCCAACCCACGAATCCCATTCCAACATTCGGAGACTCGGGAACGTACTGAATATGATGGCGTTCACCGGACATCGCTCGGCCCCCATGCAAACAGCCGCGGCGCTCCGCTTCGCGCAAGAAACGACGTGACGCTGATGATAATCAGACCCATGCCGATAACAGCCAGCAACGCGCTGGGGAGCGCGGCTACGCCCCTCGCCGGCGCAATGAGATACGCGTCGTTTGCAGCAATCCCGACGAGCGTGATGATCCCGACCACGCGGAGCGGCCGGCGCTGGTTCCGCACGCGCGATTGAAGCAGCACAAGTGTCGGGATCAGGGATCCCAGCGCAAACGCCGCCCCAGCCAGTGCGGTCCATGGCAAATGACTCCGCGCCACGAACCAGGCTTCTTCGCGCGGAAGATCGCCATACCAGATGACGAGAACCGCCATGAAGTCGATGTAGGTGATCCCAAGAATAGTCGCCAGCAGCAGCGCGCCGACGTCGCCAATGGCCGGCTCGTCGTCGGGTGCCGGCATCCACATGGTCGCCCAGGCCAAGGCAGCGACGAGCGAGGTAATTGCAACGCTTGCTCCGAACGACGACGAGGTAAAAGGCGCCTCGATCGAGAGATACCAGTCGATCGACACGCTGCTGATGATGACGGCATGGAACGCCAGCCCGAGCGCTGCCAGCAACTGACCGCGCCCGCCGGCGGCCCGCGGAAGGAAAAACGCCAAGGCCGACCAACCTGCCAATGCCACCAGCGATCGCACCACAAAGGCCGGGCGATTGAGATAGAGCGACAGGACATCGGGCTTCACCGTGAGCGGCCTCTGGGCCCACGGATATAGCGCAGGGATCGCGACAAAGATCGGCACGGCGAGAAGAAGCAGCAACGGAATGGCGGCTGCGCTCGGTTCGGTCACGGGTGCGATGATCTCGCCCCAGCCGCCGGAGGTCAGCCGATGAATCATCATGAGCGACAGACTGCCCACCAGGATCTGCGCCCAGAACACGAATCCAACGAGCCAGCCGGTGCCGGCTGCTGCCGGATCAACGATTGCGCACCCGACAACGCCGAGCAGCGCCGCAACGCCCCCGGCCAGTGCTGCGACGCTTTGGCCTCGTGCGGTCATCTGATGTGCTCCGCTACATCGGGCACGTCGGCCACCTTGGTTCGCCGCGACAACTGCAAGGCGCGGATATAGGCTGCGATCGCCCACCGATCATGAGGCGGCACGCGATCGCCATAAGAGAACATCACTCCGTAGCCATTGGTCATGACGCCGTAGAAGTGCTGCGCCGGGGCGGCCAGAAGGCGGTCGATGTGATAGGACGGCGGTGCCGGAAAGCCATGCGCGACGATGACGCCGTCCCCGTCGCCGGCGAGACCGTGACAGGGAGCGCAGAAGATGCCGAAACGCTCACGCCCTCGCACGAGCAGCGCTTCCGTGACCGGCGGAGGGGGCCTGGCCGCCGCGTCACGATCGAGGTCACCTTGCGCGACCACACCAGCCGGCAGCGGCCGCGCCGTCGTCCCGTCCGGCCAAAGCGACGTCGGTGAGTTGGTCGCAAGCTTGCGCTGCTCGGTCATGCTGAGATCGCAGCCGGCGAGCAGGCCGGCGCATAGCGCGATACCTAGCAGTTGTGCAGCAATACGCCTCATGGCTCGACCTGCTGTATCGAAATGGCACCGAAGTCTGAGAGCCTTTTTGTCACTGCTGACCGATCATCGCCGTCCTGCGGACACTCGATCGCCAGCACGAACCGATCCTGGGTTGCACCGCCATATCCGTCTGCGGCGAACAGCGGGTTGCTGAGATAGGGCAGCCTCGCCTCGAAGAGGAACGTCGCAAAGCCGCACACCGCCGCCACCAGGATCCCGGTCGCAAACGGGACCAGCATGAAGGCCGGCCATGCATCGAGCGGGCGACCGCCGCTGTTGTAGGGATAGTTGATAGCCGCCGAATAATATTCGAGGCCGTAGGCTAGGGCCGCGGTCAGGACGCCTCCCACGAACATCACCGGACGGATCCGGCTTTCCCGATGACTGAGCTCGTCGTGCAGCTCTTCGAGAGGATAAGGCGTGTAGACCTCGACCACGCGGTACTGCGCGTCGCGCCCGCGGCGGGCCGCTTCGACAAAACGCCGCTGATCCGTGAATTCGGCGAGGAGCAACTGCGTCATGGCGATTGCCCTTCCGCAACCAGCTTTCGCACCTCATGCATCGAGACGACTGGAATGATCCGGACGAAGAGCAGGAACATCAGGGCGAACAGGCCGAGCGAGCCAAATGTCAACAGCCAGTCCCAAACGGTCGGAAGAAACATCCGCCATGCGCTGGGCAGATAGTCGTGCGACAGCGTGTTCCAGATGATCAGGATGCGCTCGAGCCACATCCCGATATTGATTATGACGGAAATGACGAACACTGCGATTACGTTGCTGCGTATCGCGCTCGACCAAAACGCCTGCGGTATCACCACATTGCAGAGCAAAAGTGCCCAGAACATCGGCGCGTAATGTCCGGCGAATTCGAACGCGACGAGGCTGCGATCGGCATGCTGGCCCCCGTACCAGGCGTTGAACCACTCGGTAGCATAAGACAGGCCCATAATGATCGACGCCGCCAGCATCACCTTGGCCATCACGTCGAAATGCGCGGTCGTGATCAGGCCCTGCATGCGGAAGCCCCACCGTACCAATGCAGCCAGGCAGAGGACCATCGCGAAGCCGGAATACATCGCGCCAACCACGAAATACGGCGGAAAGATCGTCTCCTGCCAGCCCGGCATCAGGCTGGCGGCAAAATCCATCCCGACCACGCTGTGCAGCGAGACGACCAGGGGAACGCCGAGACAGGCCAGCGCAAGATGAAGCTTCTCGTAGACATGCCATTGTCGCGACGAGCCGCACCAGCCAAGCGCGAGAGCGCCGTAGAAGATTGCCGGCGCCCGCGTCTGCGCGCGATCCCGCATGGTGGCGAAGTCCGGTATCAGGCCGACATACCAGAACAGGATCGAGAACAGGATGTAGCTCAGGATTGCCCAAAAATCCCAGATCAGCGCACTGCGCCACTGCGGCCAGAGATGCATCGTGTTGGGGTACGGCGTGAGCCAGTAGAAATAGATCGGCCGGCCGAGGTGAACGATTGGGAAAATGCCGGCGATGGTGGCTGCAAACAGCGTCATCGCTTCGGCAAACCGATTGGTCGACGCCCGCCAGCTCTGCCGCATCAACAGCAACATCGAGGAGATCAGCGTTCCCGCATTGCCGATGCCGATCCACCAGACGTAGTCGGCGATGGCGAAGCCCCACACTACGGTAGAATTCACACCCCAGATCCCGATCCCGCGATCGAAGACAAGGAACACCGTGACCAGGAATGCCATCGTGGCCGCGAGGCTGACGCAAAGGCCTATCCACCATGCGCGCCAGCTCCAGGACGAACGCTCCAACAACGGCGCCGCGACGATTGCATTGACGGCTTCAAGGCTGCGCGCTTCCGGCAACGTCCATCGCTCCGGCCCCGCCGTTCTCTCCGCAGGGATGGTCAGCGCCATGGTCATGTGCGTGCCTTCCCATAGTCGGGATTGGGATTCTGCAGACGGGCCAGGTAGGTTGTCCGCGGCCGTGTTCCGAGCTCGCCCAGAAGCGAGTAGCTCCTTGGATCCGCGCGCAGTGCGTTGATACGCGAGTGCGGATCGGACATGTCGCCGAAATGTATCGCCTGCGTTGGGCACGCCGCCTGGCAGGCCGTGACCACCTCGCCTTCCCGGATTACGCGACCTTCCCGTTCGGCGGCGCGTCTGGCGACGCTGATCCGCTGGACGCAGTAGGTGCATTTCTCCATCACACCCCGACCGCGGACCGAAACGTTGGGATTGAAGACGGCCTTGGCGATATCCTCGCCAAGGTTGCCGTATTCCTGGCCATCGGCATACCCGGCGAAATTGAACCGGCGGACCTTGTACGGACAGTTCGATTCACAGAAGCGCGTCCCGACACAACGATTGTAGACCTGAACGTTAAGCCCCTCGCTGTCGTGAATCGACGCCGCGACCGGACAAACGGGCTCGCACGGCGCGTGCTCGCAATGCATGCATGGCGTCGGACTGAATCCCGGACGCGCGTCGACTACATAGTGATCGATCCGCATCCAATGCATGTCGCGTCCCATGGCGATTTCGTCGGGACCAACAACCGGAATGTTGTTCTCAGCCTGACACGCCACGACGCAGGCATTGCAGCCAATGCAGGCCGACGCATCGATCGACATGGCCCATTTGTAGGTGTCGTCATGCGACGGTGGGTAGAGTGTCGGCGGATTGCCGCCTGGCCGCTCGACCTGGAATTTGCCGCCGACGAGGTCAGCAAGCGTCAGGCGCGGCTGCAGCTGTTCTGCCTCACCTTCCAGATCGAAGAAGTGCTGCGTCTGCAGCAGCTCGGCGCGGTGCCCTGCCCGTGTGATCGTGACATGATCAATCAGCCAGGGCGAGTCCGCGTTGCGCCAGGGATACACGTCGACGCCGATACCGGTTCCGATCGTCCCGGCATCGGTTCGACCGTAACCAAGTGTCGTCGACAGCACGCCGGCCGCCTGCCCCTTGCTTATCAGAGCTGGCATTTCGAGGGTTGCTTCGCCATGCCTGAGCTGCAGGACGTCGCCATCACGGACCCCGAGTGCGCGCGCATCGCTTTCCGCCACGTGCAATGCGTTTCCCCAGACCTGGCTGGTGAAAGGTTTTGGGCACTCCTGCAGCCAAGCGTTGTTGGCCATTCCGCCATCGAAGACGGCAGGGTCGGACGCGAGAGCGAGCGTGAAGCCTTCAGCTGCGGTAACTGGCGCCAGACTGGGAAGGCCGGCCGTTGGCAGCGAAATCTTCTCGAAAGCAGAGTTGGCAACGACCCCGTCGTGCAAGGTTTGCCGCCACCAATCTGCCAGGCCTTTCTCGGAAACCGCCGATTTCCACTGATTACGAATAATGTCGAGCGTGGGCGATCTGGCTTCCGCCTCAAGCATCGCCAGGATCTGATGCGGATCGCGACTGTCGTAGAGCGGTAAAATCAACGGCTGGATGATGCTTGCCGTCCCGTCAAAAGCCCTGATGTCGGACCAGTGTTCCAGCGCATGCGTCAGCGGAAGGTGCCATGTGCAATGTCGTGCGGTCTCGTCGCGGAAGCCACCGAAATGCGCCCGGAAGGGGACGGCTCTGATGGCTTCGCCGACCCCAAGCGAGCCGGGAGCGTTGTAGAGAGGATTGGCGTCGAGGATGATCAAGGTCTCAACGTGCCCTCCACGTACGTCGGAGACGAAGGTCCGCAACGATTCGTTGTGACTTTTTGCATCGGGATCGACTGACGCAATGAAGTCCACGGGCGCCTGCAGCTGCGCGTCGATCCAGTGGCAGAGGGCATGGACCTCGGCCGGTTGCCGCGGCCCGGCCATGACCAGGGCCGCACCGCGCCGCGCCTGGATGTCGGCGGTGGCGGCCGCTGCGAACCGCCTGATCTCATCCGGTAGCGTTGCCTGCTCCAACGGTGCGCCCAGCCCGCGCGCCACCTCGATCGCGAGGTTGCGGATCAGTTCGGGTCGCAAGGCGACCCGGTGATCGGCAAGCGCTCCGGTCAGGCTCCAGTCCGGTTCGGCAGAATAGAGCCGCAGAGAGTTGGTCGGCACCTGTGCGCGCCGTGCGTCAGCAATCTGGCGCGCATACCGGATCTGCTCAGGACCGGCGCCGATTGGATCCGCGTCGAGCGTCAACACGATGCGGGCGTCAGTAAAGCGCGGCAGTGCCGTCGCGAGGCGGCCGAAGGCCAGTTTCGTCCCGTTACGTATCGCGTCGTCATCGATAGGTTCGTATCGGTACCGTTTCATCTGCGGCATCGATCGCTTGAGCGATTCGAACTGAGCAAGCATGCTCGGCGAGGTGATGCGCCCCGTCAGGACTGCCAGTCCCTCTCCTTGCTTCGCGCGATGCCGATCGAGCCGCGGGCGCAATGCGGCCTCGAACGCACTCCACGATTGTGTTCGGTTATCGCTGTATGGTGCCTTCGAGCGGTCAGGATCGTAGAGCGACAGTACCGTTGCTTCGCCGTAGACGTCGGTTGAGCCGAGACTGGCTGGGTGGCGCGGGTTGCCCTCAATCTTGATGGGACGACCTTCGACAGAGGTGACGATCACTCCGCGACCGTAGCCGGCGAGAGGCAAGGCACTCGCGAACAGCAGGGGCAGCCCCGGCGTTTCGCGTTCGGGCATCTGCACATAAGGCACGACCTCTTCCGGAGGGCGACCGCACGAGGCCAGCGTGGCCGCAACGCCGGTCATAAACAGCTTCAATGCGGCACGGCGATCCAATGCGGGATCCAAGCCGTGCAGGCTATGCCTAGTGGTACGAGTGGCTTTCATGTCAGCTCATCGATGGCAGATCGAGCAGTCCGTGAGATGCTTATTGTCGAGGTACTGATGCGCCAAAATCACCCCGCGCTCGGCCTGATCGTCGGGAAACTTCCAATGCGGATCGAACACTTCAGACACGGGACGCATTTTCGCCGCGGGATTGCGGTGGCAGTCGAGGCACCATCCCATCGTGAGTGGGGCGGCCTGCCGCATCAACGGCATGTTGGCGACGTCGCCATGGCAGGTCGTGCAGCCGATGCCCTTGGCGACGTGGATCGAGTGGTCGAAGTAGACGTAGGCCGGCAGCCGATTCACCTTGTTCCAGTGAATGGGGTGGCCCTCTGCGAGGCTCTTGCGGATCGGAGCAAGCATCGCGGTCTGCGTGTAAAGCTGGGAATGACATGTCATGCAGGTGTGTGTCGGCGGGATTCCCGCGACAGGCGATGTCTCGACCCCGGTGTGACAGTAACGGCAGTCAAGGCCGAGACCGCCGACATGATGCGCGTGGCTGAAAGGCACAGGTTGATCGAGCGTGATCTCTTCGCCGGTCACGTGCTCTGACGCCGATACCCAATACGCTAATCCGATTGCAAGGAGCGGCACGACCACAATAGCTACCAAGACGCTGCGCGCCGCCGTATCCGCGACTGGTCGGAACAAATGCGGCATGCACGCTCTCACCGCCGCCAGGCCGCGCCCGATGCCTGGCGTCGAAACCCCGCCGGTCAAACGCGAGTGGAAATCCTTGGTTCCTAGGCGTGCGTCGAGCTCGGCAGCCGCAACAGGCAAGGATCCGCTCCTTAAGCAGTTACACTTGCTCGGATTTCGCCTCGTCGTATCGATGGAAGAATTTGATCACAACGGCTCGACCAGCAAGATGGTCCGGTTTGATGTGTCGGCTGCTCCGATTCGGGAGCCACAACCAGGAACAACCAGCGCGGGATCATCGTGAACGCGACCGACACGTGGTTTTCGTCATCCCAGAAGTATGCCTGTCCACCCGTCGTATCTGATCTGTTGGACTTAATGCACGGCCCTGCTGCCGCAACGAGAAGATACGGTTCGTTCGGATCGACCTAAATTGACAGGAACATCACAAAGTCCGTGTCGTTTGCTCAGCAAGGCCAGCTCGGCCATCTCCGATTCCAGCGAAGAGTAAGCTCATGGCACAGACCGTCGGCGACTTTATTGTCAACCGTTTGCATGATTGGGGCGTGCGCAAGATCTTCGGTTATCCCGGCGACGGTATCAACGGCGTGTTCGGCGCGCTCAATCGGGCCGACGGCAAGATCGAGTTCATCCAGGCACGGCATGAGGAGATGGCCGCCTTCATGGCGTCTGCTTATGCGAAGTTCACTGGCGAGCTAGGCGTCTGCATCGCCACCTCCGGACCTGGCGCGTCTCATCTTGTGACCGGCTTGTACGATGCCCGGCTCGACCATATGCCGGTGCTGGCAATCGCCGGGCAACAGGCGCGAACCGCAATCGGCGGCCACTATCAGCAGGAAGTTGACCTTCCGTCCATGTTCAAGGACGTCGCGGGAGCTTTTGTCCAACAGGCATCGGCCCCGGCCCAGGTTCGTCACCTGATCGACCGCTCGATCAGGACCGCGCTCGGCGAAAGGCGGGTTACGGCGATCGTCCTGCCCAACGATCTTCAGGAGATGGAATATGCAGAGCCGCCTCATGTTCACGGCACGATCCACTCGGGCGTAGGCTTCAATAAACCGAAGGTTGTTCCGTACGAAGCCGATCTTCGCAAGGCAGCGGACATTCTCAACAAGGGCAAGAAGGTTGCCATCCTGGTCGGCGCAGGCGCGCTTGGCGCGACTGACGAGGTAATTGCCATCGCAGACAAGCTTGGCGCGGGCGCTGCAAAGGCCTTGCTCGGCAAAGCCGTTCTTCCCGACGATCTTCCCTGGGTCACCGGCTCGATCGGCATGCTCGGAACCGAGCCGAGCTACGATTTGATGACCGAATGCGACACGCTTCTCATGATCGGGTCGGGCTTCCCCTATTCCGAGTTCCTTCCCAAGGAAGGCCAGGCACGCGGCGTGCAGATCGACATTGCGCCGGATATGCTTTCGTTGCGCTACCCGATGGAGGTCAATCTCGTCGGCGACGCCGCCGAAACGCTAAAGACGCTCTTGCCACTGCTTCGCGATAAGGGCGATGGGGCATGGCGCAAGCGGATCGCCTCAAACCTCAAAGATTGGTGGAAGACGCTTGAAGGCCGCGCGATGCAACCGGCCAAGCCGGTCAATCCGCAACGCATTACCTGGGAGCTGTCGCCCCGCTTGCCCGATCGCGTGATCCTGACGAGCGATTCCGGATCCTGCGCCAACTGGTACGCCCGCGACCTGAAGATCAGACGCGGCATGATGGCGTCGCTATCGGGCGGTCTAGCCTCGATGGGAGCGGCCGTTCCCTATGCGATCGCGGCCAAGTTCGCGCATCCTGATCGGCCCGTCATCGCACTGGTCGGCGATGGCGCCATGCAGATGAACAACATGGCCGAACTGATCACGGTGGCGAAATACTGGAAGAAATGGTCCGACCATCGCTGGATTGTCTGCGTCTTGAACAACGAGGATCTCAACCAGGTGACGTGGGAGCAACGCGTCATGGAAGGCGATCCAAAGTTCAATGCCTCGCAACAGATCCCCAACGTGCCCTATCACCGCTTTGCGGAGCTGATCGGCTTGAAAGGGCTCTTCGTCGACCACCCTGACCGGCTTGGCGCCGCTTGGGAAGAAGCTCTGGCCGCCGATCGGCCCGTCGTTCTCGAAGTCAAGACGGACCCCGAGGTCCCGCCGCTGCCGCCCCACATCACGCTGCAGCAAGCCAGAAAGTTCAGCGAGACTTTGATCAAGGGAGATCCGCGTGAACGCGGCGTGATCGCCGGTACCGCGCGTCAGGTTCTCGAATCCATACTGCCGGGCGGAGACCGTGGCGATGGCTGAGAGGTCCGGCGCAGCAACAATCGATCGCGTTTTCGCCTCGGCCTATCGCATTCCAACGGACCGGCCGGAGGCGGACGGAACGCTGGCTTGGACCTCGACGACCCTCGTCGTCGTCTATGTCAGCGCCGGCGGCCGACTTGGGCTCGGCTTGACGTACGCACATGCCTCGGTTCTGGCCGTGATCGAGGAATTGCTGGCGCCCGCCATCGCAAACCACGACTGCTTCGACGTCGGAGGCTGCTGGATCGCGATGCAGCGCGCCGTGCGTAATGTCGGGCGGTCCGGAATTGCAAGCTGTGCGATCTCGGCCATAGATCTCGCGCTTTGGGACCTGAAGGCGCAACTGCTCAATGTCCCGCTCGCAAAGCTGCTCGGCTGTTGCCGCGGCTTGGTTCCGGTCTATGGCAGCGGCGGCTTCACCTCCTATTCGAACGAGGAACTGGGTGAGCAGCTCGGACACTGGTCCAGGGTGGACGGCTGCCGGTTCGTCAAGATGAAGATCGGCAGCGATCCCGAGCTCGATCCGAAACGCGCAGAAGCCGCACGGCTGGCGATCGGTGACTGTCAATTGTTCGTAGATGCCAATGGAGCATTCGGTGTGGAGCAAGCATTGCGCTTTGCGGCCCGGACGGAAGACCTGGGAATTCGCTGGTTCGAGGAGCCCGTTACATCCGACGATTCCGAAGGACTGCACGCTGTCCGTACCCGGACGCCACCGGGATTGGAGGTGGCGGCGGGCGAGTATGTCTTTACGCTCGATGACGCGCGTCACCTTCTGTCGCAGGATGCCGTCGACGTGCTCCAGGCCGACGTCACACGTTGCGGCGGCATCACTGGCTTTTTGAGGATAGCCGCGCTGGCGGAGGCCCGGCACATGGAAATGTCAGCGCACTGCGCGCCGGCCATGCATCGCCATATCGCATGCGCAATCCCAAGGTTGCGCCATATCGAGTGGTTCCACGACCATGTCCGTATCGAGCAGATGCTGTTCGACGGCGCGCCGGCTGTGCGCGACGGCCAGATCGCACCAGACCTGACCCGCGTCGGGCATGGGCTGCGCTTCAAGGCCACAGATGCCGTCGCCTATCATATCTCGGGAGATGCATTGGCGTGAGACGGGTACCGGCAGCCGAAGCGCGGCGAAGAGCGCTCGCCTCCTTGCAGGTGACCGCGCGCAGTCTGAACGAGAAATATTCATTGAACGCTCCGGCCCGGACGCCCGATCCCGAATGGCGTAATGCTGTGGGGCGCAAGCTTAATCTGAGCTCGGCCCTGCTCTCGCTTTCCGTGCTGGCCGATAGCGGCCTCGAGCATTATCGCGGCTCCTTCCAGAACCGCTTGATGTATCTACCACTGGCGGTATCGGCCGCTACGGTTGCCGCAAGCCTGTTCGGGATCGCCGATGCGCGGGCGAAATCCCACGCGGTTCGCGACGGTCTCTATGTTCTCGCGGGTCTGACGGGGGCAACCGGCCTTGGCTTCCACGGATACAATGTCATGAAGAGGCCAGGCGGCCTGTCATGGCTCAACCTGTTCTACGCCGCGCCTGTCGGCGCGCCGATGGCTCTCCTCCTTGCCGGAGTGCTCGGCCGGGGCGCCGAAAGAATTCGCGACGATGAAGCGTGTACGATTCTGGGATATCCAGCTGGCAAGGCGCTGGGTCTGGTCACCTCTGCGGGGCTGGCGGGAACCGTGGCCGAGGCGGGTCTGTTGCACTTTCGCGGCGCCTTTCAAAACCCCGGCATGTTCCTGCCCGTTGTCGTGCCCCCGGCGGCTGCTGGGCTTCTCACGACCGCTCAGTTTCGTCCCGGCAACATCATGCGGCGCGCAGCGAAGCTCGGGCTCCGGCTGACGGCACTGCTTGGTTTTGCCGGCGTCGGATTTCATGCCTACGGCATCTCCCGCAACATGGGTGGCTGGCGCAATTGGAGCCAGAACATTCTGAACGGTCCGCCCTTGCCTGCGCCGCCATCGTTCACCGGATTGGCGCTCGCCGGGCTTGCCGCTCTGTCGTTGATCGAGAGAGGCTCACATGACTGAGCGCTATCCGGGCTACAATGTCCTCCACAAGCGCAACTCGGTGTCCTGGAACGATCAGACCCGCGCAGTGATCGATGCGCGCTGCGGCATCGACCCCGACTTTCACCAATTTTGCGACGAGGCCGAGTGGAAGACGCTCCGTTCGCTGTGCGATCACATCATCCCGCAGCCTCTCGATCGCCCCGTCAAGGCGCCGATCGCAGCGATCATCGACCAGAAGCTTTACGGCGGCAAAGGCGACGGCTATCGCGACGCCCACCTGCCCGAACAGGACAAGGCCTGGCGACTGGGGCTGGCTGCCGTTGACGCCGAAGCCATGGCAGCATGCGAAAAGCCGTTCTGCGAGTTGAGCGCTGACCAGCAGCATTGGCTGCTGGGCAAGATTCAACGGGGCCAGGCATCGAGCGAAGCCTGGCAGGACATGCCGCCTGCGATCTTCTTTGCCAAGCGGCTGCTGCACGACATCGTGAGTGCGTATTACGCGCACCCGGCTTCCTGGAATGAAATCGGCTTTGGGGGACCGGCGAGCCCGCGTGGCTACGTGCGCATGAACTTCGATCGCCGCGACCCCTGGGAAGCTGCCGAAGCATCGCCCGGCCGGGAAGACCAGGCGCGTGTGGAGAACGAACGTGTGGGATGAGACCCAGCCAAGGGCCCGGAACGGACGCGCGCCTGATGTATTCAGGCGAGGCGCGTGGGTCGCAATGCACGAATACCCAGAGGGCCAGCCGGTCGACTTCGCGATCATTGGAACTGGCGCGGGCGGCGGAACGCTCGCTTGCAAGCTCGCCGAGTATGGCTTCTCCGTCGTCGCCTTCGACGCAGGCCCCTACTGGCGTCCACTCGAGGATTTTGCCTCCGATGAGATGCATCAGTCGAAGCTCTACTGGACCGACCCACGAATTGTCGACGGCGACAACCCGATCCAGCTCGGGGCCAACAATTCGGGAAAAAGCGTCGGCGGATCGACGGTCCACTTCGCCATGGTGTCGCTTCGCTTCCGGCCCGAATGGTTCAAATCGCGCAGTCAGCTTGGTTACGCAGTCGACTGGCCGCTCGATTGGCGTGAAATGTGGAACTACTATACCGAGGTCGAGCAGGTCCTGAATATATCCGGGCCGCTTCGCTATCCTTGGGGCCCGAAGCGTCCGCGCTATCCTTACCGCCCGCACGAACTGAACGCCGCCGCGCTGGTGCTTGCCGAAGGCGCCGAAGCGCTCGGCATCGATTGGACGCCGACACCACTGGCCACGCTTTCCGCTCCCCATGGCCTCGCTCATCCGTGCGTCTATCGAGGAATGTGTGTGATCGGCTGCTCGACGAATGCCAAGCAGAGCGTGCTGCTGACCTGGTTGCCGCGCGCTCTCACCGCGGGCGCCGAAATCCGCGACCTTGCCATGGTGGGCTCAATCGAGCACGACCACGCAGGGCTCGCAACGGGCGTTCACTATCTGCGCGACGGTCGCTGGCGCTTCCAGCGAGCAAGGAATGTCGTGGTTGCCGGCTACGCCATCGAGACGCCGCGGCTGCTGCTCAATTCAGCCAGCGCAAAGTTCCCGGATGGTCTCGCCAACTCGTCCGGGTTGGTCGGCAAGAACCTGATGGTTCAGTCCAACCAGGCGGTATGGGGCGTGATGGACCGCGAAATCCGATCCTATAAGGGACCGCCCTCACTCGCCATCACCGAGCACTGGAATTACACCGATGAGGGCAAGGACTTCCATGGCGGCTATAGCTACATGAGCCAGGGCCCGCTCCCCATCGTCTGGGGCACAACCCAGGCCAGCAAGCGCGGATTGTGGGGGCAAGCCCTGCTCGACGCCATGGAGAATTACAACCATCAGGTCGGCCTCAAGATTGTCGGCGAGACGCTGCCCCGGGAACGCAACCGCGTGACCCTCTCCGACGAGCGTGACCAATACGGCCTGCGCATTCCACGCGTCACCTATTCCTTCTGCGACAACGACAAGCGCCTGATCGCACATTCGCTGAAATTCATGCGTCAGGCGCTGGAAGTCGTCGACGCACACGACATATGGGATGAAGACGACGACACCTGCCATCTCAACGGGACCGCTCGCATGGGCGATGATCCCGCGAGCAGCGTCGTCAATGCCGATTGCCGCTGCTGGGACATTCCCAATCTATGGATCTGTGACGGCTCGGTTTTTCCGACCGTAGGCGGCGTGAACCCTTCGCTGACAATCCAGGCAATCGCCTGCCGCACCGCCGATCGGATCAGGGCGATGGCCCGGCGCGGCGAACTGCCAAGTCTCTGACAGCTTTTGTCTGCCAGCTTCTTTGGCTGCCAGCTTCGTACCGCGATTACCTTGGCGTCCGACGCCAACGTCCGGCGGCGGCAGCTCCTGCCGCGAAGAATATCGCCGCGCCGGCGCCAACGCAGGCCGCACGCGCCAATTCCCCTTCAACCAGTAGCGCATGGAGGGACGATCCAACGCTGAATGAGCCTCTGGTCCGGTGCAAAGCGGTGACCGGGTGATCCAGATTGTCCTCGCGGCCCGCGGGGAGCGGGGTGCTGGTTTGCTGACCAGCCACGGCCTTGCGAGCAAAGTAGCGGTCGAGATACGCAGGAACTACGCTATTGCCGAGGATCGTAAGTATCGTTTGCAGGCCAAGCCAGTATTCGCGCGACGATCCTTCGGCCACACGAAACACCGCATCGGCCACGACTTCCGGCTCAACGGGCACGCCCATCGGACGCGGCCCGCGCGGCATGTGAGCGCGTGCCCAGTCAAATTGTGGCGTATTGACCGCCGGCAACTCGACGACGCTGACCGTCACGGGTGATCTTTCGTGAAGGAGCTCCGCGCGGAGTGAGTTGGTGAAACCGCGCATCGCGTGCTTGGCGCCGCAATAGGCGGCCTGCAGGGGAATGCCGCGATATGCCAATGCCGAGCCGATCTGAATAATGCGACCTCGCCGGCGCGGCCGCATGGATTTCAGCGCGGCCATAGTGCCATACACAAACCCGAGATAAGTGACTTCGGTAACGCGCCGGAATTCCGCCGGATCGATGTCCGCGACCGTCGAGAACACGGTTTCCATGGCATCGTTGATCCAGATATCGATAAACCCGAGCCGCCGTTCAAGGCGATCGACAGCGGCAAATACAGCCGCAGCATCGGACACGTCGACCGCTTCCCACTCCACCGCCTTGGCGCCGGATGCCAATAGTTCCCGTTGGACGGCTTCCAACGCAACTTCATCTCGCGCGATTAAACCGACGCGATCGCCCGCCTGAGCGAAACGATCCGCGATCGCGCGGCCAATACCGGCAGAAGCGCCGGTCACGATGACGGTACGGGCAGCATGTTTCATTCGACCCACCGGCAAATGGCTATGAAGGCTGTAGAAGGACACGGCGCCCCTGCGGGTGCCCGTGCCCGACAATCGCCAACCCTCCGACAGTGCCCGTTGTTCCTAGGAAGTTGATCCCTGGAGGCGCGACCGCAAAGAGGCCCGCTCGGACCGTCAGGCTGCGGAGTGATTTCCGGTCTCGCGCTCCGTGCGAGGCCGCTTGCGCTGCGTGAGACGGTGCACCGTGTTCACCAAAGCGACGTGGGAAAACGCCTGGGGGAAGTTTCCAACCAGCCGGCCAGGCTCAGGCGCATATTCCTCCGAGAGAAGACCGATATCATTGCGCAAACCGAGGAGCTTCTCGAGCAGAGCAAAAGCTTCCGCGTTGCGACCTGCCATATGATAGGCATCCGCGAGCCAGAAGCTGCAAGCTAGAAAGACCCCCTCTCCGCTCGAAAGCCCGTGCTTCGATGGGGCAGAACCGCAACGCCTGACCAGTCCGTCGACGAGCAGGTTTTGCTCGATTGCCGAAATCGTCGACTGCACCCGGGGATCATCGGGCGGAAGAAAGCCAACTACCGGCATACGGAGCAGGCAGGCGTCGAGCTCGGTCCCGCCATAGGTCTGGACGAACGATTTCTGATCGGCATTGTATCCATTACGACAGACGTCGCGATGAATGATCTGGCGCAGCTCCTTCCATTCACCTACCTCGCCCTTCATTCCGAACTCCGACGCGCTCTTGATGCCACGGTCGAACGCGACCCAGGCCATGAGCTTCGAGTATGTGAACTGTCGCGGTTCTCCCCGAAGCTCCCAAATTCCATGATCCGGCTCGGTCCAGATCTTTGCGAGATGGTCGAGCAACACACGCTCGATGGCCCAGGCTCTTCCGTTTTCGGCGAGTCCATCACATCGCGATTGATAAAGCGCATCCATTAGCTCGCCGTAGACGTCGAGCTGCAACTGTTTGTGTGCGGCATTTCCAATACGAACTGGCCGCGAGCCCTCGTATCCCGCCAACCACGGCACTTTCCATTCGGTCAACCGCCGCTCGCCCGAGACCCCGTACATGATCTGCAATTGCGCTGGGCTGCCTGCGACTGCGCGGACCAGCCAATCCCGCCAGGCCTTGGCTTCATCGTAGTAACCCGATCCCATCAGTGCCAACAGCGTCAGGGTCGCGTCACGGATCCAGCAGTATCGATAATCCCAATTTCGCGTGCCCCCGATCTGCTCCGGAAGCGACGTCGTAGCTGCTGCGACGATGCCGCCGGTCGGCTCAAATATCAGTGCCTTCAAGGTGATGAGCGAACGCTTGACGGCGTCGCAAAAGGGTCCGGTTTCGCGGCAACGCCCGGACCAATCCCGCCAGAACTGTTCGGTCGAGCTAAGGAGAGCATCCGCGTCCGGGGCATGTGGCGGGGCCGCCAGCCATGAGGCCTGGTACGACAGGACGAACCGGATGCGCCGCCCGGCACTGACCGAAAATGAAGCGGCGATTTTGGTATCCTGCTCCGACAGCAGCGTTTCGCTGTACAACAGCAACATATGCGGGCCTGCGACCAAACCGAATGAGCTCTCATCGAGGCGATTGACCCAGGGGACGGTCACTCCGTCGTCAAACCGCACCATGAGTTCTGTGTTCATCTCGACATGCCCGTCGATGCCTTCGACGATTCTGACTATGATTGAGTTGCTTTCCTTGGGCGGCATGAAATCCACGATCCTGGCTGTCCCGCTCGCCACGGAGACCACCGTTTCCAGAACAAGAGTCTCTGGGAGATACCGGCGCTTCACCGAGCCGATGCCCTTGGAAGCTAGTAGCCAATGGCCATTCCGCTCGTCGCCGAGCAACTTCGAAAAACAGCTCTGCGAGTCGAAGCGAGGCAGGCAAAGCCAGTCAATGGAGCCATCCCACCCGACCAGAGCCCCGGTTTCGCAATCGCCAATCAGTGCGTAGTCTTCTATTCGCGCCATTGCCGTATCCGTGGGCGAGCACGTTCGCCCTCGCACCGCCACGACTGGCTGTCACTGTGACTACCAGTGGCGGGGCGCAACTCATGCCAATCGGCATCACGTTTGGAAGCTCGCGATGGCCGCTTCGGCAGCCCGTGACCTCGGCACCTCGCCGCAACGCTAGACATCGATCAGAGCAATTCCCAGATCAGGCCGCTTTCTCCGGCGAAGGTTCACCACCGTCTCCGTAATCGTCACCTCGAGCGTGGGCTGGACCGAGCCGGACAGAAAGTGGCCGCCACGGAGCGAGCCATCTTGCAGGCCGAGCACCGCATGGAGATGAAGGCTCGCTTTGCCGTCGTCGCCTTGTGCCACGTCACCGATCAGGCTCAGCACCTCGCATTGCTCACCCACTTCGATGGGCTTGTATTTCTTGGCTTCGAGGTCAAACCAGCCGACCTTTGCCCTCGAGAAGGCGCCGATTGCGGCCACGGAGGCGGCACTGATCTTTTCGCGATCAGCGAAATCGGAGATGGATTTGAGTGCTTCCTCGCCTTGATCAAGGATCAGGACGAACGTTCGCTCCAGGCCGTCGTTGATTGACTTCGATCTCATCGAATACTCCGCTGCTGAGCCACTGTCATGTCCGGCAACGGTGCGAGCGGGTTCGCAGTTCCAATGTGATGCGGATATCCGACATCTAGGAATGACGCTTGTTCCGTTCATCCCGAGGGACGCGGCGTTGTGCTCTGGATCGAGCCCCGCCGCCGAGCAAAATAGGAACCGTCGCTATCCGGGCCGGTTTGCTGATGCAGGGTTAGGACTCCAGAAGGCGCGGCCATGTCAGTCTGGTTCAACAACGCACCGCCGCTTCTGCTCGATGAGTCAGTCAGCATTGCCATCGACTTTCTCGAGCGCAGCGGTGAATCCGACGACGTTCACGAGACATGCCAGTTTCTCGTCAACAATATCGGCTTCATGATCGCGCAGGGGCAGCGAAACAAGCTCTTGCTCGCAAACCGCGCGATTGCGGCGTATCGACGCTATCGAGCTGCAAGGACCGTCGAATTGTCGCGGGTCTCCTGACGCAGGAAGGCCACTGCAGCATCATGACCAACGGAGCGGAACATGCCGCTTCATCCAACCTGGCCCGATATCGCGATCCGCCTCGCACTGACCGTACTCGCCGGCGCAATCATTGGTTTTGATCGTGGCGCGCGAGGGCATGCTGCGGGTCTCAGGACGACCATCCTCGTTGGGCTCGCGGCCTCGCTATCGATGATTCAGGCCAATCTCCTGCTGAGCGTCGAAGGAAAGGCTTCGTCCTCCTTCGTCCAGATGGATCTGATGCGGCTTCCGCTCGGTATCTTGACGGGCGTAGGGTTTATCGGCGGCGGTACTATCCTCAAGAAAGGTGACCTTGTCACCGGCGTCACAACTGCGGCGACGCTTTGGCTGATAACGGTGATCGGCCTGTGTCTCGGCGGCGGTCAGCTTGTCCTTGGCTCCGTCGGAACGATCCTAGGGGTCGTCACACTCTCGATCCTCAAGATAGTCGACGTCAGAATTCCTCGTCTCCACCACGCCACCCTGACGGTCCATGGCGGCACCGACGCCGGCGCGATCGAGGCGATACCGAAATTGATCGAACCGCTGCACTATCGCGCTCACTTCCAGGAATTTCTGCACGACGGCAGCTCGGCCAACGCAGATTACGTCTTCGAAGTGTCGTGGCGCCAGCCCGAATACGCTCAACCTCCGACCGATCTCCTGCGCTTGATCGAGACGCATTATGTCGTGAAGTCCTTCGAACTGACAACGCTGAATGGCAGATAAGCCGGCAATGGGCCAACGTTCCGGACCACGATTGAAGAACGAAGTTAGGAACGCCGATCCGCGCGCGTCGTTAGGCGGTCTTGCGACCAGCCATGAGAGGACAATCATGAAGGTTTACGAAGCGATGACACGAGACGTTCAACTGTGCACCCCCGACAGTACGCTCCGCGAGGCGGCGGAAGCAATGGGAGCGCTCGCCGTCGGACTACTGCCTGTGACCGACAACGACCGCCTGGTGGGAATGATCACGGATCGGGACATCGCAGTGCGCGGTGTCGGCATGGGCCGCGGTCCGGACACCCGCGTCGGCGATATCATGACCGCCGAAGTGAAGTACTGCTTTGAGGACCAAGAGGTCGGAGACATTGCGCAGAACATGGGTGAAATCCAGGTCCGCCGCCTACCCGTCCTTAGCCGTGACAAGCGCCTCGTCGGTATCATTGCACTCGGTGACATCGCACAGGCGCAGCCTAACAACGGCACGGGCAAGGCGCTCAGCCGCGTCTCCCGGCCAATCGCCCAGCACGCGCAACTTTAGGCGTTCACGAGCAAGGTCCGAAGAAGCACTCCGCAAGGACTGCATACCAGGAACCGCTTATTCCCGCCCCTGCCCCCGGGGCGGGAGGCTGCTGGCCGGATTCGTATCCGTGCCCCGTCACGCCTCGTCCCTCTTGTATCTTCCCTTCACGAACGATCTCATCGCCAGTTTGTACCGCCCGCCTGTCACGGAAGTGGTACCGCAGCACTCCGAAAATGAGGCCAGTCATGCACAGCCTGGCGATAGCGAGCTCGAGCACGTGTGCCTATCAGCCGCGTCCCTACGGCGGGTATTCCCATCGAGACGTACGTCGTTAAGACCGACCTGACGCAGAAACGCGCCACACGGTGTTACCGACGTCGTCGGCGATCAGCAGTGCGCCGGACTTGTCGATCGCCAGTCCCACGGGTCGACCGCGAGACTTCTCGTTCTCGTTCAGGAATCCGGTCACCACGTCTTGCGCCGGTCCGCTCGGATGGCCATCGGCGAACGGCACAAAGACGACCTTGTAGCCGTTGAGCTGCGGACGGTTCCAGCTCCCGTGCTCGCCGACAAATGCGCCGCCGCGATAGGACGCCGGCAGACTGCTGCCGCTGTAGAACGCAAGCCCCAACGGCGCGACATGCGAACTCAACGCGTAATCCGGAACGATCGCCTTCGCGACCAGGTCCGGCCGCTGCGGTTGCACCCGCGGATCGACGTTCTGACCAAAATAACTGTAGGGCCAGCCGTAGAAGCCGCCATCCTTCACCGATGTCAGATAATCGGGCACGAGGTTCGGGCCGATTTCGTCGCGCTCGTTAATCACAGCCCAGAGGGCGTGGCTTTGCGGCTCGAACGTCAGGCCATTCGGGTTGCGCAGGCCGCTCGCAAAAACCCGAAAGCGGCCAGTTGCGCGATCGACTTCGAGGATCGCTGCCCGGTTCTTCTCAGCCTCGATTCCGTTTTCTGTGATGTTGCTGTTGGAGCCAACGCCGACATACAGCGATGCGCCATCGGGGCTCGCAACCAGACTCTTGGTCCAGTGATGATCGATCGGCCCACCGGGCAGCGGTGTCAGCGTTTGTCCCGGCTCGGTGATCTTGGTTTCACCCTCGTGGTAAGGATACCGAACGATCGCATCTGTGTTCGCGACGTAAAGATCGTTGCCGACCAATGCGACGCCGAACGGCGAATTGAGATGATCCAGGAAAACGCTTTGTACGTCAGCCTTGCCGTCGCCGTTTGAACCGCGCAACAAGGTGATCCGATTGCTTGCGCCGGTGTCGCCACCTGAGGTCGCCCAAGACTCCACCCACTTCATGATGAAGTCCTTGGGGCGCTTGATCGGCTCTGTCCCCGGCGCCTTGGATTCGACGACGAGAATGTCGCCGTTTGGCAGGACGTAGAGTGACCGCGGATGCTGTAGACCTGTAGCGAGAGCGTTGATTTGCAGGGTGTCGGGGACCTTCGGCTTCTCCCCCTGCTTCCACCCGACCACGGGCGCGATGTGCATCGGCGGCAGCAGGTATTGCTGCAGCGCGGGCAGATCCGGATGAGCGCCGATTTGGGTCTTCGGATCAGGTGCCGTCTCGTTGCAACCCGCGAGGCAGAGTGCCGCAGTCAATGTAGCCGCGAGTCCGATGTAGCTCGTATTCCTCGGTGTGTTGCACATCAGTCCATCACTCCGACCCGATGGCGATAGACCATGGCCCAGCCGAGCCAGCCCGTGAACAGCATGACGAGAACCGTCAATGCCGATAGCACCACCCCGGCAGGTACCACCGAGGTCCAGGCGTCGCGACTGTGAACGAAGGCATTGAACAGCGCGAGCAGCAGCACCACGACATTGCCCGCCATGTGGTACCAAGCATACGTCAGCCGGCGGATCAGGCGATTGCTCAGGAAGTCGATCAGCCCCGCGATCGCCGCGAGCGCTCCCATGATCAGACCGACGAACAGCAGCCACGCTGAGAAGTCGGCCCACATCATCTCGGCCGTGCTCCAGTAGGCAATATCGGTGACGAGCGCACCCGTGAAGCACGCGATTGGAAACGGCACCAGCATCGGATGGATCGGATGCATCGCGATCCGCGCCGTCGATACCGGATTGGCTGCGTGCGTCGCCGCCGCGGCGATGCTTTGCGCTTGTGCTTCCTGCTGCATCTGCGCTCCTCCATCGCTGCCTCAACGGCTCGCGCGGAGTCAGGTTCCTATCCTGTAGGCCAAGCGGCACCGATGCCACTTAGGAACCATGGTGCGTTACGCGCGTCGGGACACTGCATCGATCCCTAACCGAACTTTGCAGGACGTCGACTATGGTAAGAGAAGGCCCCGCTGAACCTCCACCGCAGAGCGCAGCAGAGACATCGCATGGCGCACGGGCGCGTCCTTACGGGATGGCAATAACGGCTGCAATTATTGCGGCCGTTATCATCGTTGTCGTCTATCTCATGATGAAATGAGCATCGGGCCGGTCGCCGGAGCAGTATCGATGCCCGATGTTCAGCCGACCGCCGAATGATATCACTGTGTGTTTTCAGCAGTCGCGGGCTCGACGATGTCGCTGAGCAGCGAGCTTATCTCGTCAAGCAGCCGCTGCTTGACCGCGTCGGCTTCGGCCGGATTCACCTTCGCGCTAACCGTGAGTTCGACAACCGGGCCCACCGCGTCGGAGACATTGACCACCTTCGACACATGGACCTCCGGCACCTGTTGCGCCCCGATTCCCGGATCCGCGCGCAGCTTCTCCAGCACCTGCTCGCTGATCTGTTTGATCGAGCGCCCTGCCCGTACCGGGAACGACACCTTCACCTCCCCCGTACCGGGATAGGTGCTGTGGTTGACGATTGCGCTGCCCCACACCGAGCCATTGGGCAGCAGAACCTGCGTGTTGTCGGGTGTGACCAGTTCGGTCATGAAGAGCGATAGCGCCCGCACCTTGCCGGCCTTTCCTGCAACCTCAACGTCATCTCCGATCCGGAACGGCCGAAACAACAGCAGCATCACGCCGGCGGCCAGGTTTGACAGCGTCCCCTGCAAGGCAAGGCCGATGGCCAGCGAGGTGGCGCCCAGCACGGCCACCAGGCTCGCGGTCTGAATGCCAAACAACTGCAGGACGGCGATCCCGACCACGGCAAGAACTGCGTAGCGTGCGAGGCTGGACAGAAAAACCGAGACCAGCGGATCGACGCGGTGAGCCGCCGTGAGCATGCGTGACACGAATTGTTGTGCAACGGTCGAAAGATACCATCCGACGATCAGGAGCACGATCGCCGAGACTGCATTCAGCCCGTACAGGACGAGAGACGCCTTGAGAGTTTCGTAGTTGAGCGCCATTGGACGTCCATCATGAAGGCGAGCCTGGCGGCGGCGGACCTGGCGGTGGCGGCATTGCGGTGCGAAGGCCAAACGCGCTTGGGAAACTTGCGTTCCCGACGTTGCGTGCATTGAAGGCGGACTTGCCGCCTACCGGCCTGCAAGCAAATCGGAACGGGGCGGCATGGAGCTCGGGAACGGTCTCGCGACCATCAAGGTTGCACGCTCGTTCGTTTCCAGCGCGATCTTCTGGGTCAGCATCACGTCACCCGCCACAAGCCGACCGACCGGCCGGAAGCACCAGCCCATCACGATCTGGCCCTGGTCGTCCATTTCATAGACATTGGTCGAGGTCCCGTAGCAGATGCGATATCGCTTGCCGGAGTCGGAGCCGACCACATCGAAACGCTTGTATCTTTCCAAATCCGACCGTTGCTCCGATGAGAGCCATCGGGATAGCAGAGCAGCTCCGCGTGCCTCGATCCTTTCATAGGCCCGCCACCGTTCGCGTATCGCGACGAGCGTCGCATACAACGCTCCAAATGTGCGTCGGGGTCGGCAAAACATCACGACATCGCGCAGACCGATTGTCATGCGGTCAACCGCCCACCAGCCTTGGATAGAACAGGGTCTCTTCCGCGGTTGGATCCAGCGATCTGACGAGCGTCGCCTGCCCGCCCGCAGTCCTGGTGGCCGCCGTATAACCGTCAGCCGTCAGCTCCTTGAAACGCGCGTCTGCGCGGGCCAATTCTTCACCGTTCATCGGATCGAAGAAATAGCGGGTGTCGCCGGTGTGATCCATGACTAGAAGCGTTGCCATCATCGTCTCCTTCGTTGGCCACGGCGACAACCTCTGTAGCTGCGCAGAGTTCCTAGTTGCCGGAGCCGCCAAACTGACACGACGGGCGATCTTCCGCTTACCCTTCCCGCTGCTGTGCCGGTAGTGGCCGATCGGCCTTCCTCTGGCCTTTCCCCGCAGGCCCGCCTCCTCAAACGCCTCGACCTTGGCGGTGCGCTGCGGCTTTCCCTGCTTCGGGCACCCTTTCGGGACCGACCAGCGGCCGCTTTCGCCGCGTCGTGATCAGAAGAACGCTCAGTTCGTCCTTGTGAAACCGGTAGGGTAAGACTGCAAATTGCACGGTAGGCATATCGCCGCGAACCTTCCAATCTTGATTTTGGGGTGAATGGCAAAAGCGCGAGGCCCTTCGCGCGGTTGAACTAACGCTCCGGGCTTGGAGCGGCGGCGCGCACCGCGTCTTTCGCGACAATTCTGAGATCTTCGATCGACTGGCTGCCGCGTCGCACCGCGGCAAGCAGGCTCGACGCAACGCTCGTTCTCCGTGCGATATCGAAGCGGGACAATTCTTTACAGGCCTCATCGAGTACTGCGCGAAGTGTCGCTGCCGTCTGACCGTCGATCATCCCCTGCCTCCATGGCATAGCTCCACTCTAACGCAGAGCGCAGGTTTCCGACTTTACGTATGTTAAGGCGATTGGCCGCGGACAAACTCGCCAATCCAGCCAGGACAGCGGCGCCGCCGCCGGTGACGATCAATTCGCCCCAGGAGCCGCCGCTGAGGTGCGCCTTAGCCGCGCCGCTTCGTGCGGAGATAGTCGGGAGAAAACAACGCGAGGTCCTGGAGAGCGCTCAGGTCGTTGATCGTCAGCATGCGATCACGCAGCACGATCAGTCGCGAGTTGCGGAGTTCCTGGAGCGTTCGATTGACATGAACCACCGACAGCCCGGTCGCATCGGCCAAATCGATCTGCGTCACTGGAAACGCGCAGGAACCGTCGTCAACCAATCCAACCTGGTGCAGCCGCTCCTGGATTTCGCACAACAGATGCGCAACCCGTTCAAGCGCCACACGCCGACCGATACTGACTGTCCACTCGCGCTGGGTTGCGCCACTTACCAGCGTTTCGCACCAGAAGGCCTCCGCGAGTGACCGGTCATTCGCGACCAGCTTCTCGAACAGCGAGCGCTTGATTTCGGCATAGCTGACCGATGTCAGCGTGCCGATGGAGTAATCCATCACCGACAGCAGATAGAGGTGGGCATCGCAGGTATCGCCGGGCAGGATGAAATTGACGATCTGGCGCCGGCCATCCTCCAGCGTCTTGTAGCGACAAAGCCAGCCCGACAGAATGATCCTGACGCTGTCGACAGCTTCTCCCTCGATGACCAGGTCCTCGCCTGGTCCAGCGCGATGCAATCCCTCCTGAATGGCCTGCTGCAGCAACACGGCCCCGTGTTCCGACAGCGGTCGGAGGGCATTGAGCCGCCGGATCACCGGCTGCGCCGGATTCCCCTCGAGCTTCTGGGGATGCATCTAACTCCCCACATTCGGCGTATGGACAAGCCGCGAACTGATCGGAATCGTGATCGTCCCGTGAAGTCCCGATGGATCGAAGGAAAGCGCCGTCTTGGCCTTGAGCTCGAACGCCAGCGTCCGCTCAAGCAATTCGGATCCAAATCCCTTGCGCTTTGGCGGCGTAACCGCCGGTCCGCCCCGCTCGCGCCAGTCGAACACAAGCTGTTGCGGATCCGCGGTCCCGTCGATGCGCCATGAAATCTCGATCCGCCCTGCCGTTTGGCTCAGCGCGCCGTATTTCAGGGCGTTGGTCGCAAGTTCATGGATGGTCAGCGCAAAGGTCTCCGCCGCCTTCGGCTGCAGGCGGATCGATGGACCGGAGACCCGCAATTGCTCCCCCTCGCGGGCATTGTACGCGAGAAGTTCCTCCACCACGAGATATTCGAGATCGACGCCGCCATCGGGGTCACGCGTTACCAGCGATTGAGTTCGCGCAAAGGCGTTGAGGCGGCCATCGAGATGCGCTGCATAATCCTCTACGCTTGTGCTTGTATCGGCCGAGCGGCGGGCAATCGAGCGGACGACACTGAGCGTGTTACGCACGCGATGCTGCAATTCGGCAAGCAGCAGCCGCTGCCGCTCCTCCGCCCGCGTGATGGCCGTGACATCAATGAAGGTGATCACCACACCGGCAATGAAATTGTCGATGCTTCGATAAGGCAGAATGCGCACGATGTAGCGCGTGCCGCTGTCGGGTGCCGTCAACTCCCGTTCGGCGCTCGCCAGCGTACGCAGCACACGACGGACATCGTCATAGAGCTCCTCGATCGGAATCCGCGCCTTGATGTGGGCGACCGGCCGGCCCACGTCCGTCTCGACAAGGTGAAGCACCTGGGTGATCGCAGGCGTGAAATTCATGACCTTGAGGTCATTATCCAGGAACACCGTCGCGATCTGCGTGCTTTCCAGGAAGTTCTTCAGGTCACTGGTCGCGCGGGTCAGTTCCTGCACGCGATGCGCCAGTTCGCCGTTGACGGTGGTCAGCTCCTCGTTGACGGATTGCAACTCCTCCCGCGAGGTCTCCAGCTCCTCATTGGCGGACTGCAGTTCCTCATTGAGGGACTGGTATTCCTCATTTGAGGATTTCAGCTCTTCGTTAGTGCTTTCCAGCTCCTCGATCGTGGCCTGGAGCCGTTCGCGGGTGGCGCGCAGCTCGCTCTCGAGGCGCTCCACATGTTCGGTCCTGACCAGGATGTTGGGATTGCTCTCTCTCGCATCGACGACCCTGGCGGGGCCGTCCTTGAACAGGACCACGAAATTGCGTTGACCGCCAACGCCGTCCAGGATCGGCTCGATGGTGATATCGACGAGCACGCGATGGCCGTTGACACCGAGTTGGACCTGCTCGGCATGTACGGCCTCATTGGTCTCGGCCGCGTGGCTCAGCGCAGTTCGCAGCTCCAGCCGAAGATCCCGATGCACCATCCCCAGCAGGTCCAGCGTCGCGGTCCCTGCCGTGGGCTCGATATAGCGCCCGGTGCGCCCGGAGAAATGCAGAATGTGGAAATTGTCATCGGTGATGACATAGGCCGGTGCGTAGCGTTCTGCGATGCGCTGGGCGCGGCGCTCGAGGCCGACGTCCGAGCCGAACGAGCGCATCGGCGGCACTTCGACGGCCGTGCGCCCGGCCGTGGTGGAGATCGGAAATTCCGGCGGCAGCCTCGCGCCAGTCTCCAGCTTCTTGAAGATGCGCGCGCGCCGGTCGACCGGCGCAAACAGCTTGGGGTGGCGCGTCACGTTCTCTGAATTGCCGAGAAACAGAAAGCGATCCGGCAACAACGCAAAATGGAACAGCGGGATCACCCGGTTCTGGAGCTCGGCATTCAGATAGATCAGCAGGTTGCGACAGGAAACGAGATCGAGCTTCGAAAACGGCGCATCCTTGATCACATTGTGCTGCGAGAAGATGCACATCTCGCGCAATTCCTTCACAACGCAATAGGTGTCACCCTCGCGGACGAACCAGCGCGCAAGCCGCTCGGGCGACATGTTGTCCTCGATGTTCGTGCGGTAACGGCCGACCCTTGCAGCAGCCAGCGCGCGCCCATCGATGTCAGTGGCAAAGATCTGCACCTGCGGCGTGGAATCCAGCCGTGCCATGTGCTCGCGCAGGAGGATGCCGATCGAATAGGCCTCCTCGCCGGTGGCGCAGCCCAGCACCCAGACGCGAACCTGCTGACCGGCGCCCTTGTTTTCGAAGATCTTCGGAATGATCTGCGTCTCCAAGACCTCGAACTCGCGCTTGTCGCGGAAGAACTCGGTGACGCCGATCAGAAGATCGTTGAAGAGATGCTGCGCTTCGTCCTTGTCGTTGCGCAGGAAATCCACATAGTCGGGGATTCCGTCGATCTGCACGACCTGCATCCGCCGCTGGACCCGGCGCAGGAAGGTGTTCTGCTTGTAGCCGTGGAAGTCGTTGCCGGTCTTGTTGCGCAGGATGTCGGCGATCCGCGACAGCGAGTTCGCGGCGGCGGCAAGCACCTCGTCGAACCCCTGTTTCTCCTCCAGCCGGCGCAGATGTCTGGCATAGACCTGGATATGCTCCGGAATGTCCTCCGGCGACAGCACATAGTCGGCGATCGCCGACGCCGTATTGCTGTCGTTGAAGTGGTTGGACCGGTCACCCGCGACCTTTTCGGCGATCGCCAGGCCACCATGATCCTTCAAGGTGGCGACACCGAGCGTGCCATCCCCGCCGATCCCCGCCAGCGCAACGCCGATCGATTGCTCGGCGCGCTCCTCCGCCAGCGAGACCAGGAAGCTGTCGATCGTGGCGCGTTCGCCCGGTGCCTGCTCGGCCTTGCGGACGTGGAAGCGATCGTTATGGATTGTGGCGATGGTCGCGATCGGGCACACATAGATGGTCCCGCCCTCGATTGTGGCGCCGTTGACGATCTCCGCCACCCGCGCGCCCCGCGCACGTTGCAGAATTTCGAACAGCCGGTCCCTGTCCAACGCTTCACTATGCTGCAGCACCAGGACGATGGCCTGGTCGAGTTCAAGCTTGAGCTCGGAAACAAAGCGCTCGATGCTGTTCGTTGCACCGGCCGAGGCGCCTACACCGATGATGAGCGGTACCTTGGCCTGGCTCTCCCCTTGCGCCGCTGGAGTGCCCACTTCATTCATGACTGCAACGGCCTCGTTGTTCGCGGGAATCCCTATCCCGGCTAAGCAGATAGCAGAACCTGACGTTATCCTAATAGACGAAATGGGGAAAATGGTTCCGGCGTGATAGCCCGGCCCAGCTCGCGGCCGGAGCTGCCATGGTCACGGCATGTCGCCTGGACGTGCCTCAAGCGGCGTGTCAAGCGAACCAGGCCGATGATCGAATCTGTAGCCGACTGTAATCAGGCCGGCGGCTTAAAGCGCCCCAATTCAGTTCCGGGTTCGCGGCGTCGGACCTACGTCCTGCTCGAGAAAGTTGATCCGCTGCTGGATCAGGCCGCGATGGCGCTCCCACTCGACGAGGGTTTCCTTGAGCACTTCGATGAGCCGCTCGGCCTGGCGGGTATCGTGGCCGCCGGCATGTAGATAGTCCAGGAGTTCCTCCTGCTTGCGGATTCTGACCCAGCCCTCCTCGATGTCGGTTTCGGCCTTCACCAGCAGTTGCTGCTCGAGCAAAAGCTGCAAGGCCCGATCAGCAGGAAATACGGCCATGGCATCGGGTGTCCTGCTTGAGGGCGGACGGACCAGGCGACTGTAGCACGACCTGCCGGATCATATCGGCATATTCGCGATATTCGACAGCACGCCTGTCGTACATTTCCGCAACGGCACGATGACCTCTCTGCCGCGCATCGACGGCCATCCGCTGAACCAGTTCGGCACGCTCCCCAATGATCCGCAGGGCAACTCGGAGCGCCTCGTCAACCTTGCTTTCCTGCTCCTTTGCAAGGACATCAGCGGCAAAGCCGTGCCCGACCTGGCAGCGAAAGCGCAGAGAGTGATCAGCCTTGATGACTGAAAGGACCCCTCCGCAGCTCGGGCAAGTCAACGCTGCCGGCGCGGCAATTTCCGCCAGCCGTGGGCTGTCGATGCGTTCACCTGCGGCGATCTCGACCTCGAGACGGATGTCGGGCGGGACCGGCAGCGCGGTACCCGAAACCTCCCGGACCAGGTCGGACAGGACGTCGCCGAGCTTGGCCCCCCGGACGCACAAGTCGACCATCGTCGCCTCCAACGCGCGCCGAGGCATCTCGTCGGCGATGGCATCGGCGGGATCCTGCACCAACGCGACGCCGCCACAACGCTTGATCGCACTGAGGCCGTCAGCCCCGTCCGACAGCAAGCCGCTAAGGACGACACCAATCACCCGGGGGCCGTAATACAACGCTGCGGAGCGAAACAGAGGGTCGATCGCCGGCCGGACCATGTTCTCGCGCGGACCGCGGCCGAGCATCATGTGGTTCTCAAACAGCAGCAGATGGTGGTCAGGCGCCGCCAGATAGACGTGGCCGTTCTCGATCACCATACCGCTTTCCGCCTGCCGAACCGGCAACTTGCCGGCAGCGCTCGCAACCGTTGACAGGATGCCGATACCCTGGGCGGGAATGTGCAAGACGACAAACACGGCCGCCGGCAAATCCGCCGGGAAGCGGCCGAGAATCTGCTTGAGCGGTGCGGTTGCCCCGGCGGACCCGCCGATGACGATGATGTCGCGGTGCTGCATGGAACCCGCTCATTTAAACGCCATTTGCAACAAGAAGGCCTATGGTCCAATGTTCCTAAATTCGTTGCTTAGTTCCGGCGTACCAGAGGATTTATGTTAGCCTCTTCAACTCTTTTGCGGGACCGTGCTCCCCTGAGCGGGCGCCGCATTCTGCTCGTCGAAGACGAGTATTTCCTTGCCGACGATATGAGCCGCGAGTTCCGCGTGCTCGGCGCCGAGATCGCAGGTCCTGCGGGCGATATTGACGACGCGCATCGCATGACGAACGACGGCATCCTCGACGGTGCCGTTCTCGACGTGAACGTTCACAACATCATGATCTTTCCGATCGCACGCGAATTGCGAGCTCGCAATGTGCCATTCGTGTTCACGTCCGGCTATGACGCGATCGCAATCGGCAAGGAGTTCGAGAACGTGCCGCTTTGGGAGAAGCCGATCGACGTCCGGGCGATGGCCCATCGACTGGCCGATATGATCCTGCAACGGTGATCAGACCGCGGTCGCCGACCCCAACTTGAGGCCGCAAGCCGATCCTCGCAGCCAGAACATCAATCATCGCAACGAACAGCGATAATCGGACCTTTGCTTTGCATATGTTAGTGCATGGGCCCGCGAAGGTCGTCACGATGCCGGTTCCGGTGAGGTTGAGGGCGAGGCCGCATCATGACCGAGATCGAAACACGGATTGAACAACTGGAGCAACGAGCCGCAGAAAGTGCGCTGATTGCGGACCTGTCGACCGTTTCGGAAACTCGCGTCCGTAACGCACAATTGGCCGACGAACTGGGACAACTCGCCGCGCGGCTCAGAAGCCGGCGGCCGGCGCTTATGTGAACTGAAGCTGGATTTGCGGCTGCAAACCACGAGTTTTGTCGATGGATTCGGAACACGAACCGTAGGGTCCGTGGCGTTGACGCGCGAGCTCGCCGATGGGCCGGAGCCCGTCGAAGCTTACTCTCGTTTCATAGCCCTCGAGGCTCCATCGCCGTCGGCAGGCTCCTGCGCGTCGCGTGCAGACGTTCCGTGGCGCCGATGGCCCAGGAATGTTCCCGGCTGGCTGTTCCTGAGGATTTCCAGCGAACGCGCAATCGCCATTCTCGCATTGGCGAGGATCGCTTCATCATAGGCGGACAGGCTGCTGGACCAGTGGATATAATACCCACGCTTCATCGTGCGCTCCGCGGCTCGCAGGCGGGAGCACACTGTCTCTCAGCCACCGGCGCCAATCAGCGATCTGCGGCGTTTGCCGCTGCCGATGATGCGATGCAAACTCACAGCCCGGCGATTGGTTGCTGTGACTTCGCGAAAAAACCCCTCCGGGTTCCCGGACAAGCGGCGCGTGCGGCCGGGCTGACGGGCGTTGAAATCAACGACCGAAGCAGTTCTTCATCAAATGAGGCACTGTCTCGTGCGGCACCGTCTCCCGATCCCAAACGTCTCGCGATCCCGCGCGACATCAGAACAAAGCGTTATGCAACGAACTGCTCCCGCGCCCAAATGCGACTCAGCATAGAGTGGTCACGTTCGGCTGCTGCTTCAACTGTCCTCCAAGAACCCTAACGCGCAATGCAGCAATCTCACTTGGCTATTTCAGGACGCGTCAAATACCTGCTTTAACTTATGTACATGACGGAGCTCCGAGCCAGCGGCACAATATAGTCAAGCAACTCTTGGAGCGCCGCTATGGAAAAGAAGAAGCGATGTCGTACAAAACAAACACTTACATTGGACGAACGCCTTGAACGGGCCGCGCAACGACTGAGAGGTCAGGCTCTCCACACTTCGTCGACTGAGGACCGAGTCGTCCTGTTCAAAAAAGCCGGACAAATGGAAAGGGCACGCGACATCAATGCACAGCTTTCGCTGTCAGTTGCCAACTCCAGTCCGGAGGTGCAGTCTCGCGAGACCCGACGAGCTTGACCCGCATCGCGGAATTGCTCCACTTCCGTCATTTCGGATTTCTGATCATTCAAACCCCGACCAGAATATCCAGCCTGCGACGACATGCCGGCGTTACCGCATCTCCAGTAATGCGCGCGGCATTCAAGGCTTCTTCTTGAAGGGCATGTCATCGGCGAGAGCGAGATTGCTCTGGCTCCATATAACCGAGACAGCTATCTAACAGAGATGGCCATCGGCTTCACCGATGCGGCCGCTTGAGACAAGGCAGCATTTCCGCGCCGATGCTATGCCCATGGCCAACCATCACGAGAAATGGCGGCGAGCTCGCCCTTTAGTTTTCGCCGCTCGCCAGGCCCATCTGCGTACGGAGAATCTTGATGGCTTGTCCGCAGTCCTGCGGCTTCGTGACCATTGGAATGTGCGCATACTTCTCGGGCAGCGCACCCCTGTCGTACCCTGTGTAGAGCGTGATCGGCACTCCCATTTCAAGCAGGTCGTCAATCAGTTTGTACGTCGCCATTCCGCTCACGTTGATATCGATCAACGCGCCCGAGGCCGTAAAAGCATGTTCCCGCGCCTCTTCGATTGAGGTGAATGGACCGGCAACATGAAACCCTGCCCGCCGCGCCAGCGAAGCACAGTCGTCAGCGATGAAATATTCGTCTTCCACGATCAGAATCGTACGCATGGGTCTGACCTTTTGCGATTGATGTTCGCGGATGTGATGGGTCAACGCATCTTCGCTGACGAGGTTGCCTAACGGGATCAACCCAGATGCGCCCGTAACCTGGTTCCGCTCGAAAGCCGTCGCTTCAATTTTGCTGGGATTCTGGAACAGGAATATCTCTGCCTAGCGATCGCGACAGCCGCGTAAAGTCAACCTCCGGCAATCAGCAGGCCCATAAGCAGACAGAGCAGGACGGTCACTGTCATTGTCACGACGAAGAAGTAACGATCGATCATATCCATCGATAGACTCCCATCCTAGCGTCGAGAGACGACACGAGAGTCGAGACCCGGTACCTTCACTGAATCGTGTTTTTCAGGTTGCGTGCGAGTGAGAACCCTGCTCGCGCGAAAGTTGATGTCTCTTCTCCGGTTCCCGCATTAACCTATGTGCGGTGCTGCGAGCCGCGCTCGCCGAGGGCGGTCGATTCTGATGAGAGGCTCAGGCCCAACTAGCTACGGACATTGACCGCCCTGGCTTCACGGTTTCATCCGGGAAACCATCGGACGGATGCGGTGCGCTTGTTGTACGAGTTCCCCGAACATCAGGAACGTGACCATTGTTGAAGCGTTCGTTGACCGGGGCTTGCAATCAAGGGAGACGAGATGTGAGAAAGCTGACATTTGCAGTGCTTGCAAGCGCTGGCGCCCTCATAGCCTCGAGCGCTTACGCAACAGCGGGCGAGTTTCACAACGGTGACGGCTCACAGCTGCTCCAGCAGGCGCGGCTCGTTTGTAACGACGCCGGGCGATGCTGGCATAGCCAGCGTGATCACGTATACGTCGAACGTGGAGAAATCTACCATGGGCCGCGGCGATATGGATACGACTACGATCGCGGCTATTACCGTGAGCCGGGCATCGGCATTTATGGACCGGGCTTCGGCATTGGCGTCGGCCCGGGTTGGTAACATCTGACACGACGCCTTCTCTCCCGCAGCCCGCCAAAACCTGCGAAGGTTTTGGCGGGCCTTTCACAATCAGGCGCCGTGATCTCACGGAGCAGTGCCCGATAGTTCGGCAACCCGCGCCCGGGCGTCAACTTCAAGACGAAGTCTGCGAGCAGCGGACCGCAGTTCAAACGATATTGCAGGATCGTTCTCTATCGACAGCCGTTGGTATCAAGAGGCGATCGCCGGCGACACGAATCCGGAGCGCGACCATGCCAGAACAAAGAACCGTGCAGAAAGCGAGACAGGACCGACGCGCAGGAAAGTCACCAAGCACCCAAGCGGGCGAGTTCGTGCATGAGGAGATCCGCGAGGTTCGCCACGGCAAACATGGAGCGCGGTCGTCGCAGCAAGCGATCGCAATCGGCTTATCCAAGGCGAGACGTGCTGGCGTCCCGCTCCCTCCACCCAAAAAGGGGAAGGTCAACGCAAGGACCCGCAAAAGCGCCGAATATGCTTATGAGGCAGGTCAAGGCAAACGAAAGACAAAGCGCAGACCGCGCGTTTCTCGCGCGGTCTCGCGGACGCTGAAACGAGAGCCTCGCGATACCGCCTCTCACGCCGCACTGTCGAAACAAGCACGACGCGCCTCCTCGCAGCGATCGGCATCGGCCCGTTCTGCCGCGGCCCGCAAAGCAGCCAAGACGAAAGGATCCGCGAGCCGCTCCGCTGCAGCAAAGAAAGCGGCCCGAACCAGAGCGGACCGTCGTCAACGATAGCAGGAGGGTTCACATCGACGAACTCAACGTCGAGCACTTCGGTCCTCAGCCGCCGTTCTCCCGTTTTCGACATTCGTTTCGCGTCGCTCCTCTAACGCTCGTCGAGGAGTTCGTCCGTCGGCAAGGACAAGTCCTTCCGCCGAACCCATTCGGTTTGCGCAGCGGCTCGCCGCAGGCCACGTTCATTAATGGGTAGCCGCAAGGCATCCATCAGCACGCGCCATTCCCTTTGCGGGTCAATTCCGTCGCGGCCGAAATGCGACTCAAGACCGGCTTCGTCCGAGGAATCGAAGACAGTCAAACCCAACGGGAAGAGCTGACGATATGCCACGTGCTCCGAACATCCCGATACAATTCGGAAGCCAATGCGCAACCCGGCCTCGGCCAAGCTATTCTTGATCACCGACTCGCCGACGGTTCTGTTGGCCAGTACGACCCAATCGAAGAAGCCTGGATCCACCCTCCCGCGAGCTCTCCGCGCAAGTTCGACCATTGCAGCATGACTTCCCGTGCCGATGATCCCGTGCGTTACGGGATCGGTTGGACCGAGCGCACAAAGGTCGAGAAAGCTATCCTGCAGGGGCGTTACGACGGTGTCGGCGAGCATGTGTGCAAGCCGGACGAGATAGCCGTCGCATGGTGGGGTATCGACCACAACCAGGTCGCACTGCTCCAACGCTGCGGCAGCCTGTTCGAATGCGTCCAGCTGTTCCGCCTCGGTCCTGTCCATGCCATTCGACGGTGGTATCTTTCGGTGCAACGGATGGCCGAGTTCGATGCTTCGCCAGTTGGCCCATATCCGGCGGTTCTCGACGTAGTGAGTTAAGCCACCCTGATCTCCGTCGAGGTCCAGGGTGCCAACCTTTTGGCCGGCCTTGAGGAGCCCCACAGCCAAGTGCATCGCAAGCGTCGTCTTGCCCGAGCCGCCCTTTCCGCTGCTGACGACCAGAATGTGTGGTGAACTGCGGAGCGTGCGAAACGCCCCATACTCCATAGCGAGCTCCAGTGCCAAATGTACCCATGAGTCAATGGATCGCGGTGAGCGGAGTTCCTATCGAACCTGTGCAGATTCAGAGGCTTTCACCAAGCTCTACCCATAGGCGTTGTGGTGGCAAGAAGTGCTCCAGACTGCTCAGACTGAGAGCGAGGCCATGTCGCGCCTATCTTCGTCCAGAGAGGCGAACTGCCCCGCCGCCGCAGTAATGCGTTCACCTGCCCCGGGTTAGGCGACTCTCGACCGCGGAGAAGACTTGCGACTTTTTGATCGAGACCCGTGAAGCGGCTTCTTCGTGCGCTTCGACGTACTACGTTTTCGCGCATCCGGCCGCCGCGAGCGGTCGAACTTATTCGACAGATCCTTGATCAACTTGAACTTGAGGACCAAAGGCTCGTCGCTCCGCCGAACTATCGTGGCCCTGCTCCGCTCGATCGGAGGCAATAACATCGCTCGAGCGACTGCATGCCTTAGCTTCATGGAGCCATGATTTGTGAGTACAACAAGCTCTTCCGGGTTTACTTTCACCGTGGGTTCCTCACGCCGATAAAAGCCTTCCCCTATTGAACGTCGAGCGCCAGCTAGAGTTTCACGAGCATTCCCTGTTGGTCGACTGGATTCATTCGGTAGATTGTCCGCAGTTGTTAACTGACTTTCGGCGCCGATCTTGCCCAACATGGGGAACGCCACCTCAGATCAATCCGTTGACAATTCGAGGAGGTGGATAACATCGATGCATGACAGTCACGAAATCTTTCGCGATGCGGAGCTTTGGTTGGCTGCTGTGGTGAGCTGCGCGCCAGCTTTGCTGATCGCCATCTTGATGATCTTGTCGCTGGTGCAGTCACAGACTCCAGGCTGACACTCGTCTGCGCTTTGACGTTGCGCGGGGCCGTGCCGAGCGGGTGCGGGTCATGGGCTGGCGAACTCGCCGATCAGCGCAATCCGTCTCTTAGCACTCGCTCAGCTGCTCCACGACGCCGTCACTGAACGGCTTGACAGGGACGTGGTGCGCTTCGCTGACTATCTTGGAACTTCCATCCCGATGTCGAGGTTCCAAATCGATCATGTGAACAATAGGCGTTTCCAGAAGCAGTACGAGCTTTCCGCGTGCGCATGAACATAGGATTGTCGCGCCGTCGACTTCCGCCGGAAACCATTCGACGGACGCGGCAAACGTGCTGTTCCGGCTGCCTGTTCCCAGAACAATCAGGAACGCTGCCATTGTCGAGGCGTTCGTTAGCTGGGGCTTGCATGCGATGGAGACGAGACATGAGAAAGCTGACTGTGGCGGTGCTTGCCGGCACCGGCACCCTCATAGCCTCGAGTGCTTGTGCAACAGCGGGCGAGTTTTACAACAGCGACAGCTCACAGCTGCTCCAGCAGACTCGGCTCGTTTGTAACGATGCCGGACGATGCTGGCACAGCCGGGGCGATCGCGTCATCGTCGGACGCGGAGAAACCTACTACAGTCCACGGGGATACTACTACGATGACGACTACGATCGTGGCTACTATCGTCGGCCGGGCATCGGTATTTATGGACCGGGCTTCGGCATCGGCGTCGGCCCCGATTGGTAACACCTCGCACGACGCCTTCTCACCCGAAGCCCGCCAGAACCTGCGTCGGTTTTGGCGGGCTCTTTTCGCAAACGGAGGCCGTGATCTCACATGTGAAGCAGTTCTCGGCAGTTCGGCGTTTCCCCCTAGCGGCAACTGGAGGTCGGTGTCTGCGAGAAACTTGCTCTGGCTAGAGCTCAAACGATACTGGAGGATCATTCTTCTTCGACAGCCGTTAATAAATCGAGAAACGATCGCCGGCGACTCCAACCCGGAGAGCGGCCATGCCAGAACGAAAAACCGTGCAGAAAGCGACACAGGACCGGCGCGCGGGAAAGTCACCAAACACCCAGGCGGGCGAGTTCGTGCATGAGGAGATCCGCAAGACCCGCCGCAGTGAACACGGAGCCCGATCTCCGCAGCAGAAAGCAGCCCGAACCAACATCGAGCATTCCAGTTTCAGGCGCCGCTCGGCCTTCGTTGAGATTTGCTTCGTGCCAAACCTCTAACCAGGCAGTTACTTGCTATGCCGAGAGCACGACCGAAAAGGAAAGGTTCCACAGCGCGCCTACGCGAAACGGGCCAGTTTTTGAACGCCCAACGACGCTATGAACGCTACGTGGAGTTGGCTCGCGCCAAAGCCCTGACCGGTGACTACGTGGCGGCGGAAAACTACTTGCAACACGCCGAGCACTACCTTCGGTCAATGCAGGCGAGACAAGCGCCGGACCCGTTACGCAAGTAACGGCGCGCAGCGCGGCGAAAGCGAAGGCCCCTTCGTTCATCCGGTGTGCTGGGCGCGCTTCGAAACCAGCGCTCGGTTCCACAATCCGAGCGTGGCGCCATGCAGCTCTGTCATTTGTGACCGAGGCGCCGTCTAGACGCGAGTGAACCGGACTCGATTTCAGTTGTTCGGAACCCACATTGGACTCGAAATCGAACGTCGGCGAGCCTCGAATTCGCCGCCAACCGCAATTGCTGTACTTTCTCTGCGCTCGGGGCGGACTTTGCATGCGCACAGCCTACAGCGGTCGCGGAAGCCGGAATCCCGCTAGCGCAGATGCTCCCCGGTAGTCTTACGACTCCCCAAAACATAAACCACTATTGCGCGCGCACCGACCACTATGGGCCAGGATCTTGCCATGACCTGCCTGAGGCTAGCACCGACGCCGCTCGCGCGTATTTCAGGCGGCCGGCGTTGTAGTGTCAGAGCGTCACTCGGCTTACGACACCGCGTCTTGGGGCCCTACCCTGGACCGATCACCGAGATTGAGCTTGGTGATGTCGCCGCCGGCCCAGGCCAATGTCTTCGGGTCCATCACGCGGAACCAGAGCGGCGGGATCGCCGCAAGCCCGAACATGCCCGTATAACCGTTCGGGAGACGCGGGATGTCGGCGAAGTCGCGCAGCGATTGGTATGGGCGCATCGGGTTGGCGTGGTGATCGGAATGACGTTGCAGGTGGAACGTCATTAAGTTCGAGACGATGTGGTTGGTGTTCCACGAGTGCCGGGGCTCGACCGGCTGGTAACGGCCGTTCGGCAGTTTCTCGCGCAGCAGCCCGTAGTGCTCCACATAGTTGGCCTGGGTCAGCGCATACCAGCCGAGGAAATGATGGGCCACGATGAACGGCGCGACTTTCCAACCGAACAGCGCAATCAGCGCGGCCGCAACGACGAGCGTCAGCGCAAAGCCCCGCAGGATTTCGTTGTGGATTGACCAGATGCCCTCGCCGCGCTTGGTCAGCCGCTCGGCCTCGTTGCGCCAGCCGCGCTTGAACGCACCAGGCAGCTCGCGCAAGGCGAAAGCATAGATGGATTCGCCAAAGCGCGCGCTCGCCGGATCCTCCGGTGTCGCCACCCAGGTGTGATGGCCGCGATTGTGCTCGATGCGGAAGTGGGCATAACCCACGGCGTTGTTGGCGAGCACACCGAAGAAGGTGTTGAGCCGGTCGGGCTTGTGGCCGAGTTCGTGCCCGACCAGCAATGCGCCGCCATCTATGGTGCCGACGCCGAGCAGCAACGCGATGTAGGACCACCACGGTAGATCCTGCGTGCCGAAGAAGGCAATCAGAGCGATGTAGTTCACCCAAGGAAACACCACCGTCAGCCGCGCAAGCCGCAAATAGTAAGGATCGGCCTCCATAGCGGCGACCACCTCGGCCGGCGGATTGTGGGTGTCTTCGCGGATCAGGGCATCGAGCAGCGGGATCAGGACGAAGATGAAGATAAAGGGAATCAGCGTCACCAGCGGAGTCGCTGTCCTGAGATAGAGCCAGTAGGACAGCAGCGGGACCAGCGGCGGAATGAAGGAAAGCATCCACAGATAGCGTTTGCCGTCCCGATAGGTGACCGTTTCGCCGGCAGCATTCGTGGCCGTGAAAATCATCACATTCCTCCAGCGCGTTTTTCGAGGCGGCGTGACGCCGTTGTGGAGCGAAGCATGCCGTGAGGCCGGTTTGCACCGCCAGTTCCCAACAAGCCAATTTTGTGGCATTTTGCGCCAAATCTGGTCCGCTCGTCGCTAGCTCGGGAGGTCGCCGACGCAATGCCGGGATCGAATTCGGACGCCCTTCGAGCGCCGGTAACGGTGAGCTACGCGCGGGCACTGGTGCGGGCATTCGGCAAGGCCCGAAGCGAGCGCGACGAACTGCTCAAGGGCACGGGAATTCAGCAGCAGGTCCTCGATCAACCCGGCGCTCACATGCCGGTGTCTGCGCTGGTCGTTCTGGCAGCGAACATTACCCGCAGATACGGCGAGCTGTGGCCGTTGTCTGCCGCGCCGGTCTGGTCGACTTCGCTGCAGGGGGCGCTCGATGTCGCGACCAGAACCGCGCCGACCATCGCGGACGCGTTGAATACCGGCGCGCGTTTCGGGTCGACCCGCGCGCCGTTTATCCGCAACCGGCTGCGCAGAACCGCGCGCTCGATCCAGATCGAGATAGCTCCCGCTGTCGCCATGGACGATGCGCTGTGGCGCGCGGTGGCGTTGGCGGTCAGCCTGAACGTGCACGCATCGTATTCGCAGCTCCTCGAGGATTCCATCGAACTTGCGACCCTGGAGTTTCCGTGGCCACCACCTGCAGACGTGGAGCGGCTGGCGCCGCATTATTCCTGCAGGGTGAAATTCAACGCGGCAGCCTTCGTCTTCGACGTACCGAAGGATCTTTGCGCGCGCCCTTCCCCCTTCGCTGATCCGGAATTGCACGGCAGGGCCATCGAGGCGCTGGAGGCGATCGAGAAGCCCCGATCGGACACCGCGGCGTTAGCACGGATCGTCGAGAGCCTCATCACCGCACGTTTGCCGCAGCGCCTCGGCGAGGAGGAAGCCGCGCATCTCGTCGGCACCTCGCGTCGTACGTTGGTGCGGCGACTGGCTGAATCCGGCACCGCCTTCCGGTCACTGCTCGATTGCGTGCTGCGCGAACGCGCCCGCACAATGCTCGCAACCGGCACGCAATCGCGCGACGAGATGGCTGCGGCGCTCGGCTATACCGATGCGACGAGCTTTAGCCGCGCCTGCCGGCGCTGGTTCGGCAACGACAGCGAGCCGCGATTCGTCGATGAGATTTAGGCCGCCCCGATAGAATTTGCGGCCTGAGCTCTCGCTTTCCCCATCCGATCTCGCCTCACTTGCTCCCGCCTGATGCAGGATCGTGACGAAATGCCGCCAAATAGCGGTGCTTTGCTCGACGATCCCGGTACGAATCAAGGTCAACAATGAGTTCGGTTGAGGAAACTTCGGTCGCGCCGCACTGGCGCCAATTGGTGAACGACGTCTCGTGTCAGATGCCCGCCCACTGCGGCGAGCGGCGAGGTCCGACCTATCAACGCAAGCAAGCGCTATCGTCACTTCGACTGGCCGTACTGAGGCTCGTCTCGCTCGCGGTGCTCGCGTTCGGCTGCGGCGGGCTTCACGCCCAAGGCGCGCCTGCTCCCGACAAGGAATTGATCGTCGCGACCAAGGAAGCTCCGCCGTTTGCGATGAAGCAGCCGGATGGCAGCTGGAGCGGCATCAGCATCGCGCTCTGGCGAAAGATCGCCGATCGCGCACATCTGCGCTTCCACCTGGTCGAGACCGAGAGCGTGCCGGATTTGCTGGACGGCGTCGCGAACGGCCGCTTCGACGCCGGCGTGGCGGCGGTGACCGTGACTGCCGAGCGGGCCCGCAAAGTCGATTTCACTCAACCCTTCTACAATACCGGGCTCGGCGTTGCAGTCCCGATCAACGAGAACCCCTGGGTCTCGATCGGACGGGCACTTCTCTCTTTCGGGTTCTTCCAGGCCGTCGGAGTGTTGCTTGGTTTCGCAATGGCGGTCGGGTTCCTCATTTGGGTGTTCGAGCGGCGGAAGACGGAGCACTTCGGCGGCGGCGCCAAAGGGCTCGGCTCCAGCTTCTGGTGGTCGACCATCGCCATGACGCAGGCCGGAGCCGCCCAGAACGCGCCGGCAACCCTCCCCGGGCGGATCGTCGCCATGGGCTGGATGATCGCTTCCGTTATCGCCATTGCGGTGTTCACCGCCGGTATCACCTCCACCTTGACGCGCAGGGGGCTCGAAGGCTCCGTTCATGGCTTCAACGACCTGCGGTCCGTGCGCGTCGGCGCAGTCGCGAACTCCCCAACGACTGACTACTTCAAGCGTCAGCGGCTTTCCGTTCGCACGTTTCCGGACATTCAAAGCGGCCTGTCCGCGCTGGGCCGAGGCAAGATCGACGCCTTCGTCCATGACAAGCCGCTCCTGACCTGGATGGTTCGGAACGACTTCTCGGCCACGGTCCGTGTCGTCGATACCAGCTTCAGCAGCGAGAGCTATGCGATCGTGCTGCCGAAAGGCAGCGCGCTGCGGCCGACGCTCGATCTCGCCGTCCTCGATCAAATCGAAAGCGACTGGTGGCAGCAGACGCTGTTCGAGACCCTTGGCAACGCGCGATCCCGCTGACCATTGTGCGAAATATCCACGTTCCTGGCGCGGCTTCGCCGTAATTTATACTTCAGTAAACATATCATGGGAGGGTCGATCAGCAAGTTGCGTTGGAGTTCACCAGTGATCGATTTTGACGAGCTGCGTAGTCTCGCGGCAGACGTTCGCATTTTCATCGAAGCCTCCGACGACAAGGCGGGTGCGCTCAAGGCCGTCGTCAACGCCTACGATGTCGTGCTGGGTATCTTCCCCTCCTCCGCTGGAATGGACCTTCATGTGGTCAAGGGGACCGAAGTCCTCAACCACATCGCTCAGACCCAAATTACCGGCGATTTCACCCACACTGCCATCGCATTCCAGAATCGGGAACAGGCGATCGCTTTGCAGCACGCGATGGCGGCTTAGCTGCGTTCTTCGCGCCCTCGCGCCTGTCGTCGGGCGTGATATCGATCGGCTGCGGCCAAATTGCGTTGAGCAGCTCCGCCAGTCTGGCTCCTGCTCAGCATCAGCGCCCTCTGAACCGCGGCCTCCGCCGTCCGAGGAACGCCTCGACGCCTTCCTTGTGGTCTTCGGTCAGGCTCGCCAGCGCAAATTGATCGAGGTCCATGTGACTGGCGAGGTCGTCCAGCGCATGCGCGAGCCGATTGACGGTCAGCTTGGTCATCGCCACCGGGATCGGCGGTTGGGCCGCGACTTTGGCCGCCAGCGCCATCGCGGCCTCATACGACTTGCCGGGATCGGCGACCTGCTCCACCAGTCCCCATTCGTAGGCTTCCCCGGCGGAGATGCGGTCGTCGGCCAGGATGACCACCTGCTTGGTACGCGCCGGTCCCATCAGATGCAGCATGCGCGGCACGCTCTGCCAGCTCATGTTCATGCCGAGCCCGATCTCGGGCACCCGCAGATGCGCGTCGCGCGCCATGACGCGAAAATCCAGCGCGACCGCGAGCGCCACGCCGCCGCCGACACAGAAGCCTTCGATTGCGCCGATCGTGACCTGCTCGATGTCCTGCCAGGCCCGCGTCAGCCGGGGTCCGAGTTTCAGGTGCCGGCGCAGCGCGCCCATGTCCATGGTCTGCCGTGAACGCCCCTCGGCGTCCTTGAGGTCAAACCCGGCGCTGAACGATTTGGCGCCGCCGGTCAGCACGACGACGGAGGTTCCGGCATCATCCTCGAAGCTGCGCGCGGCGTCGGTGAGCTGCCGCATCGCCTCTGGCGATAGCGCGTTGATGCCGTCGCCGCGGTCGAAACGCACCACAGCGATGCGGCCCTCGGGCCCGAGCCCCTTCTCGATCGTCACGTCGTCTGCCACCAATACCTCCCTGATCGCGTTGTTTTGTAAGATGCGGGCAAACCGCTCGCCTCGACATAGCACGGCCTCTTCGCCTATCCTGCCGGGATGAGCGAACATGATCACGACCATCATCACCACGATCACGACCATTCCGAGCTCTCGGAGACCGAACTGCGTGTCCGCGCGCTGGAATCGATCCTGAGCGAGAAGGGTTATCTCGAGCCGGCGGCGCTCGACGCCATCGTGCAGGCCTACGAGACGAAAATCGGCCCCCATAATGGGGCCCAGGTCGTCGCCAAGGCCTGGACCGATCCCGCATTCAAGAAGGCACTGCTCGAAGACGCCAGCAAAGCGGTCGGCACCCTCGGCCATGTCAGCCGGGTCGGCGATCATCTCGTCGCGGTCGAGAATACGCCAGGCCGTCACAACATGGTCGTTTGCACGCTCTGCTCTTGCTATCCGTGGGAGATGCTGGGGCTGCCCCCCGTTTGGTACAAGGCCGCGCCATATCGCTCACGCGCGGTTAGGGATCCGCGCGGCGTGCTCACCGATTTCGGCGTCAGCCTGCCGAAGGAGACCGAAATCCGGGTCTGGGACTCGACCGCGGAAACGCGCTTTCTGGTCCTGCCGATGCGGCCTGAAGGCACTGAAGGCTGGAGCGAGCAACAACTCGCCGAGCTCGTAACGCGCGACTCCATGATCGGCACCGGTTTTCCTAGGAAACCCGGAGCCCCGTCATGAACGGCGTCCACGACATGGGCGGCATGGACGGGTTCGGCAAGGTTGAACCCGAGCCGAACGAGCCGATGTTCCATGAAGAATGGGAATCGCGGGTGCTGGCGATGGTGCGCGCCATGGGCGCAGCCGGAGCCTTCAACATCGACGCATCGCGCTTCTATCGCGAAACCCTGCCGCCACACGTCTATCTGTCGAGCTCTTATTACAGGAAATGGCTGCTTGGGCTTGAAGCCTTGCTCCTCGACAAGGGCTTTATCGCGCAGGATGACATGGCGGCCGGACATTCCGTGACGCCGGCGAGCCCTCTGAAGCACGGCAAGTTCTCCGTTGCGGATGTCGAGCGCGTGATGGTGCGCGGCAAGTTCGGCCGCACGGCGCCGGCGCTCGCGAAGTTCAAGGCAGGCGATCGCGTGCGGGCGAAGAACATCCATCCCGCGACGCACACGCGGCTGCCACGTTATGTGCGCGGTCATATCGGCGTGGTCGAGCGCGATCACGGCTGTCACGTTTTTCCGGATACGGCTGCGAACGACGCCGGAGAGCGTCCGCAGTGGCTCTACACGGTCGTGTTCGATGGACGCGAGCTCTGGGGCCCCGACTCCGACCCGACCATCAAAGTGTCGATCGACGCATTCGAGCCGTATCTGGAGCCCGCGTGATGGATACATCTGCGGCCGCACGTGCCACCGGCGCCATATCCAGCATTCCGCGCGACGAAGATGGCCCGGTGTTCCGCGCGCCCTGGGAAGCGCAGGCCTTTGCGATTGCGCTGACACTGCGCGACCGTGGCGTGTTCACCTGGAGCGAATGGGCCGCAGCCCTTGCCGACCAGATCAAGCGCGCACAAGCCGCCGGCGATCCCGACACCGGCGAAACCTATTATCTGCATTGGCTGGCCACGCTCGAGCACATCGTGGCCGCGAAGGGCGTGACGACGTCGGAAACGCTGCATCGCTATCGCGATGCTTGGGACCGCGCCGCGGACCGCACCCCGCACGGCAAGCCGATCGCGCTGACGCCGGACGATTTCGAATAGTGGCCACATGTCGCGCTTCGTTCCGTCAGTTTCCTTCGGGACGCCACTTCGCGGCTGCTCCAGCGACAAAGGCAAGCCTTTGCGCGGGGATGACGGGTTAGTTTCCGATTCACATGTCAAACAGCTTGTTCAGCGTCATCACCCGCGCATGCGGATGCGGGTGATCCAGTATTCCAGAGACGCCGGAGCTTGAGCCGAGAGGCCGCGGCGTACTGGATCGCCCGGTCCCGTCTACGCCAAGGCTTCGACGAGGCCACAAATCCTTGGCGCGCCGAAGCTTTAGCGAAGGCGGCGAGCCGGGCGATGACAGTTGGGGATGGGATATAGCTTCGCATTCTCGCGACATGAATTGTCCGAGCTTTGCATTTCGTTTCGCCGCTCTGGAAGCAGAGGGCGCAGGGAAAGCCGGGTGCCGATCGCACCCATGGGTCCCGTGCAATGGGTAGAAAGCACGGGAGGTAGGACCACAGGTGTAACCGGAGCAATCCGGCTTTCCCTGCGCGATGGGTTACGGCTTATACGTGCTCCCCGGTGAGACTGGGCTGTTTTGTCACCGTCCTCCGCAAAAACGCTTTCGCGTTTTGCGGGGAGACACCTGCCACTAGGTGTGAGCTTTCAGGAGGTTGTCCATCTGGTCTGAACCGAGGAAGCTGAGGTTGCGAAACTTCAGTGTTCCCCGGAGAGACCAGATGAACATCCACAAGAATGCGCCTTTGACGCCGAAAGGTCGAGAGGCGATGGTGCGGAGCGTGATCGAGGGCGGCCTGACGAAGGCCACAGCCGCGCTCCAATTCAATGTGACGGCAAAGACGGTCGCCAAATGGGTCAAGCGCTTCCGCGCATTAGGCGTCGATGGTTTGCGGGATCGTTCCTCGCGGCCTCATTCATTGCCAAGCCAAACCCCGGCAGCCACATGCGCCGCTGTCGAGACGTTCCGCCGGCAGCGCCACACCGGCAAACAGATCGCGCTCGAAGTTGGGGTCTCCGCAGCAACCGTCAGCCGTATCCTGCGCCGACTCGGTTTGAACAGGCTGGCTGCCCTGGAGCCGGCCGAGCCGATCCGGCGCTATGAGCGCCAGCATCCTGGTGAACTGATCCACATAGACATCAAAAAGCTCGGCAAGTTCAATCGGATCGGCCATCGGATCACCGGCGATCGACATGGGTCGAGCAATCTGCGTTCTCGCCGTCAAGGGCCAGGCTGGGAATACGTACATGTCTGCATCGACGATGCGTCACGGATCGCTTTCAGCCAGGTCATGAAGAACGAGCGAAAGGGTTGCGCCATCGCTTTCCTCAAGGCGGCCGTGGCCTACTACGTGAGCCTCGGCGTGAAGGTACAGCGCGTCATGACCGACAACGGCGCGTGCTACAAATCCTTCGCCTTCCTAAGGGCGTGTAAGCGCCTCGGCCTCAAGCACATCCGCACCAGGCCCTATACACCCAAAACCAATGGCAAGGCCGAACGCTTCATTCAAACCAGCCTACGAGAATGGGCCTATGCGCAGGCCTACAACACCTCAGCAGAAAGAGCAGCCGAGTTGCCACGATGGCTTCATTGCTACAACTGGCATCGTCCTCATGGCAGTATCGGCTCAAAGCCACCGATCAGCAGACTCGGATTGACCGGGAACAACCTCTTGAGGCTCCACA
>NZ_LNCU01000044.1 GCF_001542415.1 Bradyrhizobium macuxiense | reverse complement strand
CTAGTACCCGGAATCAGAGTTGATTGATACGGCGGCCCTTGAAACGGCGTTGACGGATCTTTTTCTTGGTCCAGACGAAGGGCTCGGCTTTGTCGTTGTAGGCGTTGACGTAGGCATCGATGTGTTCCTGAAGCTGCTTGAGGCTTGTGAAGGAGGTGCCGCTGAGCGACTGCCCCTGCAGGATTGAGAACCATACCTCGATCTGGTTGAGCCAGGACGCACTCGTCGGTGTGAAATGGAATTGCACATTGGGATGGGCCTTGAGCCAGCTCTCATTCTTCTTGTGGGTGTTGAGGTTGTCGAGGATGACGTGAAGCTTTCGGCCCGGAAAGGCCGCGGTGAGGCTGTTCATGAAATCGAGAAACTCGACACGGCGACGGCGTTTTGAATGCGTAGCGATGATCTTTCCGGTGGCGACTTCGAGCGCTGCAAACAATGTCGTGGTGCCATGCCGCTTGTAATCGTGGCTCTGGCCGGTCAAGGCGCGGCCATTGGGCAACTTCAGATAGCCCTGCGCTCGCTCCAAAGCCTGGATCGAGGGCTTCTCGTCCACGCAGAGCACAATAGCCTTCGCCGGCGGGGCGACGTAAAGGCCAACGACATCGGCGGCTTTGGCCGTAAAGTTCGGGTCGTTGCTCTCACACCAGGACTTGCGAGCCGCGAGGTCAATCTTGTGGCTGCGCAGGAACCGCCAGACATATTGGACGTCAACATCGCCTAGCGCCTCGGCCAGCAGAGGGCCGGTCCAGCGCGCAAACCCTTGCGGGGGCGGCTTATCCAGCAGCTTCAGAATCCGCTTGTCGGTCGTCTTCGTATAGATCGGCTGCTTGCCGGGCCGCGGCTTGTCTTGCAGCCCTTCAAGGCCTTGGTCGGCATAGCGATGCCGCCAAACGCTGACAATCCGCGGCTGGACCCCAACTTCCTTGGCGATCGACCGGGTGCTGCGCCCGTCCGCCGCTAACAGGACTATCCGCGCCCGCTTCAAATCGCGCTGCAATGTCATCGGTGAGCGACAACACGCCTCAAGCACCTTGCGATCTTTCCTCGAAAGGCGGACTTCTCTTGCTTCGGGTATCATCCCGACCTTGAATCACGACTCACGTTCCAAGAAAAGCGGGTACTAGGTTAAATCGCCATCGCGCGTTAGCTCCTTGTTTGAGCATGATCTTTTCGGAAAACCGCTTCGCACTTTTCCGGGGTCTTTAGTCGGCGGATTGACCACGCACGCGGCAAGCTCATGGTCGATCACATGTGCTTCCGCATCGAGATAGTGGCCACAAACGTCCCCCACGGCGCCGACACTCAGCAGTGCTCGCCAAACCGTCCTGTTGATCAGGCCATATTCCGGTGCCTTCGACTTCTCGGACAGATCGATCGCCACAATCAGCGCCATATCGAGATGGCGGATCATCGCGAGCACGCGGCGCGGGTGAAGGCGCTCAAGCTTCGGCTTCAACTTGATGCGGTGCCGCCCGAACTCTTCGTCAACGAGGACAATGGCGAGCCACATGACGAGAGCACCTACCGTCATCGGGTATCGACGGCGCGCGCGGTTGCCGTATTCCGCATTCTTGCACACGATACCGCGCACCAAGCGATCGTTCGTTCGGAGCGACTGGCCAGCGAACGGACCATAATCGCCGAAGGGCTATTCGTACCCTTCCCCCTCGATGAAGGAACAAGGCACAGCGCGCACGCGCGGTCGATCAGCGCGCGCGAGCACTGGCGGAATGCTTGGATGCGCAGGCAACGCGCGACAGCAATAGCGATGACACGGCGTGGTTTCTGAAGCCGTGCCCGTCGCTCATGTTCGTCAACGGCGCCGGCGAACTCGACCAAAAGCATGTCCAGGACCTGCGCGATACCTGCGTCATGCTTCTCGATCGTGCTGGCTGCGACTTGCTGACGATCTGCGACATCACTGGGCATTCATACCAAAGCGCGCAGACCATCGTGAAGCACTACCGCCATTGCAATGCGGCTCGCGCCGATTCCGGCATCGACATGCTTGAATTGCAGGTGCGGAAGGACGGCATGAAAGGCTGAACGAGACCGCGAGGTGTGCTTTAGCGGCGCATGAGCTGCGGCCTTAAGCCCGCAGCTGAAACCAAGTCGCGCAGCGCGCCGCCGGTCTCGCGTGCTGTGTTGCATTCGGAGAACGAGCCCAGCGCTTCGGCACAGGGTCATCCGTGAACACGCGGGGTTGGAAATCGGCGATTGCCCGCGCCCGACGAACAACACTCCCAAATTATCCAACTTGTCGCACGGCGTACGACACCAAAAGCGTCGCACGAGACCCCGGTTTGTTCGACCGAAGCAAACAAAAAGCCCTTTCGGGCCAATCTCTTAAGGGTGGTGGGCGCACCAGGGCTCGAACCTGGGACCCGCTGATTAAGAGTCAGCTGCTCTACCAACTGAGCTATGCGCCCGGAACTGGTCCGGAAATGACCCTCGCAAGAGAGCCGCCGTTTAGCAAAGCGAACCCGGGATGTCCAGCAAGCTGACGCGAGTTTTCCCGACTTTTGGCAATTGATTCCGACAGGCATAAGCCGTCGGATTCCGGCGGCTTTTCCGTGGCTTGTCGCGGATGCTCAGAGCCGGCCCGACCGCTCCCGATCCGGACCGCCATCGTGGTCGTCACGGTCCTGACCGCGGCCGCCGCGTTCCCAGCGATCCATGCCGCGCTCGAGGCGGTGGCGGCGCCAGCCCTCGGCACCGAAGCCGCGGCCTTCCATGTGGGTGAGCATGGTCAGCCGCCGCTTCTGGTTGTCGTCCAGCGTCTTGTAGAGCGGATCGGCGGCATCGGCGATCTTCTTCAGCGCACCCGCGGTCACCGACATATTGTCGGCACGCTCGCGCAAGCGCGCCACCGGGTCATCCGGCCTCTCGGCCTGGTCGGCATCGTTCTTGTCCGCGGCCATCCGCGCATTGGCGCGATCGATCCGCATCTTGGCGAAATCGCGCACCGCGGACTCGACCGGCGGCCACAGCTTCTCCTGGTCTGCCGTCAATTTCAGGCCGGCGTGCACCGCGGCGATGCGCGCGTCGAGGAAGGCGGCCCGGTCCTCCGGGCTCATCCGCATATGATCATGAAACCACGGTCGATGCTGGGCATAGACCACCGTCGAACCGGCGAGCGTCAGCGCCGCGACTCCGGCGAGCAGAACTTTCTTCATGCGAACCTCCTTTAAAGGTTGCCTGAGGATGATGCGCACAGCCCGTGGCTTCAACTTACGGATTAGACAGAGAGACCTCTCTTACCAAGATGTAATCCGCTTCGTTGCCCGCCAGAAATATAGCAGTACGCTATTGCGCACTTTGGTTTCCTGCTTGCGCACGATCTCCGCGCAGACGCGTACCGCATCTGTCGCGAGGGAACAGCGCGCGCTGTTCCGGATCACGGGCCGACCATTCCCAGCATGCGCGGCAGCCACAGCGAGATCTCAGGCACGTAAGTGATGAGACCGAGGAACACCAGCATCGCGCACAGCCACGGCAGCACCGAGATCGTGATCTCGCTGATGCCCATCTTGGCGATACTGCTCGCGATGTAGAGATTGAGCCCGACCGGCGGGTGGCACAATCCGACCTCGGTGTTGACGATCATCAGGATGCCCAGATGCACCGGATTGACGCCGAGCTTGGTCGCGAGCGGATACAGGATCGGCGCCATGATCAGCAGGATCGACGACGGATCCATCACGTTGCCGGCGAGCAGCAGGATGACGTTGACCACCAGCAGGAACATCCAGACCGAGAAGTTCTTGTCGATGATCCAGGCCGCCATCTCCTGCGGGATCTGCTCATGCGTCATCAGGAACGAGAACAGCACCGCGTTGGTGATGATGTAGAGCAGCATCGAGCTCATGCTCGCGGACTGCAGCAGCACCTTCGGCACTTCGGAGAGCTTGAGCTCCTTGTAGACGAACACGGTGATGAAGAAGGCGTAGGTCGCGGCGACCGCGGCCGCTTCGGTCGGCGTGAAGATGCCGCCATAAATGCCGCCGAGCACGATCACGATCAGCAGCAGGCCCCAGATGCTTTCGCGGAATGCCTTGAACTGCTGGGCAATCGTCGCGCGCGGCATCTTCGGATAGCCGTTGCGCTGCGCGACGAAGAAGGTCACGCCGGCCAGCATCAGCGCGAGCAGGATGCCCGGCACGATGCCGGCCATGAACAGCGCGCCGATCGAGGTGTTGGTGGAGACGCCGTACAGCACCAGGATGATCGAGGGCGGCACCAGGATGCCGAGCGCGCCCGAGGTCGAGATCACGCCGACGCCGAAACGCTTCGGATAGCCGTGATCGACCATCGCCGGCATCATGATCGAACCGATCGCGACCACGGTGGCGACGCTCGAGCCCGAGATCGCCGCGAACATCGCGCAGGCCGCGACGCCGGCGAGCCCGAGGCCGCCGGGCAGATGCCCGACCAGCGATGTCGTGAATGCGATCATCCGCCGCGCGACGCCGCCGCGGGTCAGGAAGGTACCGGCGAGGATGAAGAACGGGATCGCCATGATGCCGAAATTGTCGAGGCCCGAAAACAGCTTCAGGCCGACGCTCTCGATCGGCACCTCTGTCATGGTGAACAGGAAGGTGAGCACGGTCAGGCCGAGCGAGATCGAGATCGGCATGCCCGTCAGCATCAGGGCAAACAGCAGTCCGAAGATAAGTGCGGCGCTCATCACGCTTCTCCAAGCGCGACGGGCGCGGTCTTGCTGGTCTCGATGCCGTCGACATGGGAGGCATCATGGTGCGGCAGCTCGCCGGTCCGCCAATAGCTCCAGCACACCTGCAGGAAGCGGAAGCACATCAGATACGAGCCGAGCGGGATGCAGGCGTAGACGATCCAGCTCGGGATCTCCATATCGGGCGAGACCTGGTCGGTGTGCATCAACTCAATGACGAACTTGGCGCCCATCGTGCCGACGATGCCGGTGAACAACGCGCCGCCGAGCAGGCCGAAGGTGATGATGCGCTTGCGCCAGTAATCATTGAGGCGGTTGATCAGGACGTCGACACCGACATGGATGCCAGTGCGCACGCCGTAGGCGGCACCGAACTTCGCCATCCAGATGAACATGTAGATGCAGAGTTCCTGCGACCATGCGAGATTGATGCCGAACAGGTACGGATAGAGGAACGGCACGTCCACCAGGAAGCGGTGCAGGACGGTGACGAAGGTGAGCAGCGTCGCGGCGCCCATCAGGCTCGCGATGATGATCTCCTCAAGCCTGTCGAGAAATTTCAGCAGCATTGATCTCCCCAGTCATGGCCGGACACGGCAACCGGCCACGCCCACTTGCCGCGGCCCGATGCGGCCGCGGCGCTCATTCGCATACGTGACGGCACTCTGTCGCGAGGCCGATTCCGCTCGATGCCTTACAGATCGCATTGCACCGAAGATGCAATGCGGGCGGGGGCTCTATCCACAACGGGACTTGCGGTAGCACCCCCACCCCGCCCTCTCCCCCACGCGGGAGATGGAGCACAATCAGTTCGCGGCCGCCATCCGGCCGGATTTGAGCGCGATATCAGTTGATCGGGGGCTGGCCCGTTTCCTTCAGGAACTCGTCGATCAAGGGCTGGCCGACGCGCGATGCAACTTCCTTGTAGACCGGCATCATTGCCTTGCGCATCGCCGCGTTCTGCTCCGGCGTCAGGCTGATGATCTCGGTCTTGCCGGCCTTCTTGATCGCTTCAAGCGCTTCGTCGTTTTCCTTGGCGGACTGGCTGTTGCCGAATTCCGTGGCTTCCTTCATCGCCTTGGACAGCTCGTCACGGATATCGGCCGGCAGACCATCCCAGAACTTCTTGTTCACGATCACGACGTAGCCGATGTAGCCGTGGTTGGTCTCGGTGGCGTACTTCTGCACCTCATGCATCTTCTGGGTGTAGATGTTCGACCAGGTGTTCTCCTGGCCGTCGACCACGCCGGTCTGCAGCGCCTGATAGACGTCCGAGAACGCCATCACCTGCGGGATTGCACCGAGCGAGCGGAACTGGGCTTCCAGCACCTTCGAGGACTGGATGCGGAACTTGAGGCCCTTGTAGTCGGCGGGCGCGACCAGCTTCTTGTTCGCGCTCATCTGCTTGAAGCCGTTATCCCAATAGGCGAGACCGGTCATGCCCTTGGAATCCAGCTTCTTGAGCAGCTGGGCGCCGAGCGGGCCGTCGGTCACCTTCCGCAGCGCCTTCAGGTCGGGCAGGATGTAGGGCAGATCGAAGACTTCGAATTCCTTGATGCCGATCGGGCCGAACTTCGAGTTCGACGGTGCCAGCATCTGCACGGCGCCGAGCTGCAGCGCCTCGAGTTCTTCCTTGTCCTTGTAGAGCGTCGAGTTCGGATAGACCTCAACCTTCACTTTGCCGTTGGTGTACTTCTCAGCCAGTTCCTTGAACTTGTCCGCCGCCTTGCCCTTCGGCGTGTCCGAAGCCACCACGTGGCTGAACTTGATGATGATCGGCGAATCCGCCAATGCCGGCCCGGCAAAAGTCATTGCCGCGATCGAAGCCGCAGCCAAAATGAGTTTACGCATGTATCCTCCCGCGTAATTGCGGGGCACGAACCGCCGGCCCCGAGACATCCGGCCGCACCATTACAGTCAAGCTGCGACGAATGCCATTGCCCCTTTAGCAGGGGCTGATTTCGCTGTTGTTGCACTGCAATATTCGCAGCGACGGTATCCCCTTCGGCCGTTGCGACCGTTCGATGACACCGCCGCACGCTGTGCCCGGTCGTCGCCATGACGTCAATGCGAGGTTTGGAAATGACGAATTCGCCGGCCGCGAATGCTGGTGCCATTCGCGACGATCGGCCATCACCGTGAGGAGCAGGGATGCAGACAAGATTCTCGGTGTCATCACCCGCGCATGGCACATGCGGGTGATCCAGTATTCCAGAGGCGGCTGAGATTGAATCGATGGGCCGCGGCGTATTGGGTCGCCCGGTCCCGTCTACGCCAAGGCTTCGACGCGGCTTGCGGTCTCTGGCGCGCCGAAGCTTTAGCGGAGGCGGCAAGCCGGGCGATGACAGTTGTGGTTGGGATACAGCTTCGCGTTCTCGCGACATGAACCGTCCGAGCTTTGCCTTTCGTTCCGCCCTCTTCGAGCAGAGGGCGCAGGGAAAGCCGGGTGCCGATCGCACCCATGGGCCCTGTGCAATGAAAAAAGCACAGGGGGTAGGACCACAGGTGTAACCGGAGCACTCCGGCTTTCCCTGCGCGATGGGTTACGGCTTATACGTGCTCCCCGGTGAGACTGGGCTTGTTTGTCACCGTCCTCCGCAAAAACGCTTTCGCGTTTTGCGGGGAGACACCTGCCACTAGGTGTGAGCTTTCAGGAGGTTGTCCATCTGGTCTGAACCGAGGAAGCTGAGGTTGCGAAACTTCAGTGTTCCCCGGAGAGACCAGATGAACATCCACAAGAATGCGCCTTTGACGCCGAAAGGTCGAGAGGCGATGGTGCGGAGCGTGATCGAGGGCGGCCTGACGAAGGCCACAGCCGCGCTCCAATTCAATGTGACGGCAAAGACGGTCGCCAAATGGGTCAAGCGCTTCCGCGCATTAGGCGTCGATGGTTTGCGGGATCGTTCCTCGCGGCCTCATTCATTGCCAAGCCAAACCCCGGCAGCCACATGCGCCGCTGTCGAGACGTTCCGCCGGCAGCGCCACACCGGCAAACAGATCGCGCTCGAAGTTGGGGTCTCCGCAGCAACCGTCAGCCGTATCCTGCGCCGACTCGGTTTGAACAGGCTGGCTGCCCTGGAGCCGGCCGAGCCGATCCGGCGCTATGAGCGCCAGCATCCTGGTGAACTGATCCACATAGACATCAAAAAGCTCGGCAAGTTCAATCGGATCGGCCATCGGATCACCGGCGATCGACATGGGTCGAGCAATCTGCGTTCTCGCCGTCAAGGGCCAGGCTGGGAATACGTACATGTCTGCATCGACGATGCGTCACGGATCGCTTTCAGCCAGGTCATGAAGAACGAGCGAAAGGGTTGCGCCATCGCTTTCCTCAAGGCGGCCGTGGCCTACTACGTGAGCCTCGGCGTGAAGGTACAGCGCGTCATGACCGACAACGGCGCGTGCTACAAATCCTTCGCCTTCCTAAGGGCGTGTAAGCGCCTCGGCCTCAAGCACATCCGCACCAGGCCCTATACACCCAAAACCAATGGCAAGGCCGAACGCTTCATTCAAACCAGCCTACGAGAATGGGCCTATGCGCAGGCCTACAACACCTCAGCAGAAAGAGCAGCCGAGTTGCCACGATGGCTTCATTGCTACAACTGGCATCGTCCTCATGGCAGTATCGGCTCAAAGCCACCGATCAGCAGACTCGGATTGACCGGGAACAACCTCTTGAGGCTCCACA
>NZ_LNCU01000043.1:30622-55361 GCF_001542415.1 Bradyrhizobium macuxiense | reverse complement strand
GGCGGGCACAGCTGAGGTTTGGGGATCACTGGGTCGCTGAGGAAGTGGCCGGCCTGCGTGAGGACTGGATGGACCACGCGGACCGGATCCTGGATGACGATGCCATTGTCACGGCGGTGTACGAAGCGCTCGGCCAGCGACATCCCAAGAGCCGCAGCCGCGGGCGGCGTGGTGCGCCGGCGGAGATGGTGCTGCGACTGCTCGTTCTCAAGCACGTTCGCAACTGGAGCTACGAGGTGCTCGAGCGCGAAGTACGCGCCAATCTCGTCTACCGCGACTTCGCTCGGATCGGCGGTGGCAAGATGCCAGATGCCAAGACCATCGGCCGGTGGGGCCTGGCGGTGGGCCCAAAGGTGATCAAGCAGGTCCACGGACGGATGGTGAAGATCGCGCAGGATCAAGGAGTTGTGGAAGGCCGGCGGATGCGCGTGGATACCACGGTGGTGGAGACCAATGTCCACTATCCGACCGACTCGAGCCTGCTGGGCGACGGCGTGCGCGTGCTCATCCGCACCATGAAGGAGGTCACCAAGATCGCTGGAGAGACCGGTACCAAGTTGCGCGATCGCAGTCGCAGCGTGAAGCTGCGGGTGCTCGACATTGCGCGGGCCGCACGCTCCAGGGTGAAGCAGAGCTCCGAGAAGCTCAAGGGTGCCTACGGGCGGTTGCTCAATTCGGCCAGCCGCGTGGTCGGACAGGCAAAGCAGTTCTCGGCGCAGATCGCCGCGGGAGTGAAGCAGGCCCCCAATGCGATGGGGCAATTGAAGCTCGATCGCTTGCGCCATCAGATCGACGAGATGGTGCCGCGAGTAAACCAGGTCATGAAACAGACCAGGGCCCGGATCTATCGCGGCGATACGCGCTCGGAAGGTAAGCTTTTGAGCGTGTTCGAGCCTTCGACGGAGGTCATCCGCAAAGGCAAGGCGGGCAAGCCCAACGAGTTCGGCAAAATGGTGAAGTTGCAGGAGGCCGAGAACCAGATCGTGATCGACTTCGAGGTCTATGACAAGCGGCCCAACGATTCCGACCTGCTCATTCCCGCGCTCGAACTCCACCAGGCGGCGATCGGACGCGTGCCGCACTTGGTTGCTGCCGACGCGGCCTTCTATTCCGGTAAGAACGAGGCCGCTGCCAAAGCCAAGGGTGTCAAGCGTGTGTGCATTCCCAACCGCTCCACCAAGAGCGCTGAGCGCCGACGCGAACAGAAGAAGCGCTGGTTCCGCAACGGTCAGAAATGGCGTACCGGATGTGAGGGCCGCATCAGCGTGTCGAAGCGGCGACACGGGCTCAGCCGCTGTCGCTACAAGGGCGAAGATGGAATGAAGCGTTGGGTCGGACTCGGCGTGATCTCCGATAATCTCATCAACATCGGCCGCGCCATCAATGAGAAATCGTCAAACTAGAAACGCGCCGAAGATCACCAACGCTTTACCAACACCCCGCCGCTATCGCCGGCGGGGTGTCGTCTTTTCAGCACGCATTCCAAATCACTTCAATTCGAGAACGGCGAATTTTGCGCCGGAAAGTAGCTAGAGGAAGGCTCTGCCGTTGTGCGCCGGAGCGCAAGATGGGCAGAATTGTTGTTAACAGATGCAGAGTCAGCAGTGCTGGTTTGTCTAGGCGTTGATTGGACGGACTGACGCTACAAGTGATCAGCGCCGCAGCGCCCAAAGCATGTTGACCACGAAAGCAACAGGAGGCCCGACGAGGGCGCCAAGTACGCCGAGTGATGCTGCGAAGAAGATACCGTGACCGGTCAGAGCAGCGACAATGATTCCGACGGCGATGCAAACGACAGTGATGAAAACCATCCGATTGTCATTGCGCGCTTCGGCGCCCAACCGCTTTTGCTCTTTTCGGGAATGCCGATAGGGACCGCTGGGCTCGGTCGACCCGCAATGCGGGCAAGTTATCGCGCTGAAGGAAATCGGGCTATCGCAGTCGTAGCAATCGGTGAGTTCAGGCATAAATGAATTTCCGAAAATATCTCAATCAAAACCATAGGGCGAGCGAACCAGAGGCGGCAACTAGTCTTTTGATTGGACCACGCGCCCACAGCCGAGAAAGCTCGCTACTCCCGCGTGCCCACCGGCCGGGCTGAGTGCTCCCGCTCGTGCACGCTCGTGCTCACGTGCAGGGTCTCCGAAGTCTTACGGAATGAATCTTCGTTTCATCGAAGCGCGTTTTGGCCTTTAATCCAAGGCATTAGATAACGTGATCATACTTTGCGAAACGCCCGACAGGACCGCGCCCTGTCGGGTTTTCGCTGTTTGGTCGTTGGCGTTATTCCTTCCGCGCCAGCCTTACACCAGGCCCGCCGTCGATCGATTGGCCATCGCTGAGGAAGATGACGCCGGCAGCCTCGAGGGCGGCGCGGATGGCGATGAGATTGTTTGCTATTGGGAAGGAGCGGCCTGTCTCAAAGTTTCTGACGGTGGATAGTCCCACGCCTGCCGATTTGGCCAAATCATCTTGCGAGAGGTCTACCAGGGCTCGTGCGGCGCGACATTGTGCTGGCGTCATGAATTTTAGCTCCCAACAATTTCCGTTATCTATAACGAAAATCGTTTGACATGGCGATATATAACGATTATAGTTATTCTTAACGTTAATCGTTACATGGAGAGAGCTACGCAATGCCGCAAGCCGTCAAGAACACCAGCCTGTCCCAGTTCCTGTACACCCACGAAAAGCTGCGGAATCTAACCCGTGGTCCACTGCCCAGCGACATCGTTGAGGAGATGACCAGCACGGCACGCGGCATTGCCGAGAGGATCCTTGAAGCGCCTGCCTCAGACTGGCGAGAACTGTGCAGGAAGGCCCTGGTGCTACTCGACGAGCTGCCCCGCGAGCCGGAATGGATCGAGAGGATTGAAGCCACCCTTCGCCACGATGATGCCCGCCTGTCGTTGGCTGATGCGGCCGACCAGGACGAGGCAGCCTGACGAGTTTGGTATAATGCAGCTGGTCCGGTTGATTCGCCGCGAGTCAACCGGCCTCATTGTGCGCCGCCTTTGTCGGCGAGGTAAGCGAAGTAATTTTTCTCAGGGGCACGCTCTTGCCTCCCGCCATTTCGACCAACCATCCGGCTTCCTCGCGAAGCCGGCGACCTGCATTCATTCCACATGGTGCCTGGCCCCGCCGCATGCGGGCTGACCTTGCGGCAGGGTATTGCGGTGAAACGACCGTTGACGACTTCCTTAAGCGGGTTGGCAAGGAATATCCTATGCCCCGCGTGGCCGAGGGGCGCAGAAGACTATGGCTGATCGACGATCTGGACGCAGCGATAGCGCCGCACATCGCGCAAGGCGACCTCGCCGAGGATTATTGACCTTGGACCTTCCGCGGCACGTCATATGGAAGCGGCTCAAGGGCAGCGGCCAAGTTGCCTTCTACTACAACGTTCCGACGAAATATCGGCAGTTGGACTGCACGGTCGAGAATGAGCCCCTTGGCACTGACTTCGCCAAGATGAAGGAGCGCGCCAAGACCCTCAACGATCAATTCGATGAATGGGATCAGGCGCGCAAGGGGCAGCCGGTTTCGCCGGGCGCTTTGTTGCCGAAATACGGCACCGTCGACTGGCTATTTCGTGAGTACAAGCGGAGCGATGCCTATCTCAACAAGGTCGCCATGCGCTCGCGCAGCGACTACGAGTGGGCCATGGATCAGATCTGCGAGATCCTCAATAAGCGCGGTGAACGCACCGGCAGTCAGCAGGTCAAACGTGTCTCGCCGCGGACTGCAGATAAACTCTACGCCAAGTTTCTTGAAGGCACCGGCAAGAAGGACCTAAAGGGCAAGCAGCGTCTGCGTACCGGCGAAAAACTGGTTGGGCTGTGTCGGAAAGCGTGGCGGGTGGTGCATCGCCTCTTTCCAGACGAATTCGATCGGCAGGTACCGAATCCGTGGACTGGTGTGACGCTGAAGGTGCGCGCGAAGGCTGAGAAGCCGGCGGTCACCCGCGAGGAGGTCTACACCTTCGCGTGGGGTGTCATTGATGACTATCCGGAGATCGCCGCTACCGCCGTCATTTGCTTCGAATGGCTCCAGCGTCCGGAGAACGTCGTCCTCGGTCACATGAAGTGGTCCGATTACCGCGCGCCGGCCGCGCCGTCGACGATCCGAGTGGTCCATCACAAGACCAACAAGGTCGCCCCACACCCTCTAGAAGAAGAGACCGAGGACGGGGTGGTTCGCTTCTATGCTGAGGCAGAAGAGGTGCTGGCCCGGCTGCCGAAGCTCGGCGTGCAGATGATCCTCCGCGAGCTGGGCAAGAACTCCAAGAAGGAGAAGGGCAGGGAGGGGGTCGCGATCCCGTGGGTCTACAGTTCTATCAACCACGCCGTTGCTCGGCTCAGGAAGAAAGTCGATGGCGTGCCGGCGCACTTCACGCTGGACGCATGCCGGCACGGCGGCATGACTGAGCTTGAAGAGGCTGAGCTGACAGACGGCCAGGGGCGCGCGCTGTCGATGCACAGCACCCAGAAGTCCTACGAGGGATACGCCAAGCGCACGCAGGCGCGCATGCTCGGCGCGACGCGCAAACGCCACGCTCACGTCTTGGCTGAGGCCGTTGCGAAAGAGCTAGCCGCGAACGAAGCGGCGACAAACGTTCAGAACGGCGCTTCGGAAGGCGTTCAGAATGGAAAAAGGGGTTCGCTAGAAGCGCCGCAAGTTCATAGACTTAACTGGCGCGCTCGGAGAGATTCGAACTCCCGACCCTCGGAATCGAAATCCGATGCTCTATCCAGCTGAGCTACGAGCGCGCGTGGCAGGTCGATTAGCAGACCTGAGCCGAAACGGCCAGCGATGGCTGGCGATGTTTTTGAAAGGACTTGGTTCGGAAGACTTGGTTCGGAAGACTTGGCGACCGCTTCGCGTGACGGAACAGATCTCACTCGCAGGGATGCCGGCGGTGATCCTGGCCGATATAGGCGGCCGAACTCTGATAGCACTTGTTGCTCGAGGGGCCGTCGTAATAGGCGAACCTGCCGGGCTCAAAGCCGGGGCCGTAATTGTGCAAATAGCTGATGTGGTAGGGCAGGCCCCAATGGGCGTGACGGTAATGGTGATGCCGGTGGTGCGGGTAGACCGAGAGGTCGGCTGCGACCGCCGGGGTGAGGGCGATGGCGGCCACGGCTGACGTGGCAATGGCTGCGGCGGCGAAGAGCTTCAGTTTGGTCATTTGCGGCCTCCTGACGTCACACTGGAATCGGGATTTTCTGCCAATTCCAGCTCCATTTAGCGCGAATTGGGCCGAAAGGCTGCAGGAAATCAGTCACAGCGCGCCAAATTTTGCCTTTTTGCGCATGCTTAACGGATTGCCAACACAGTCCGGCCAGAGTCTTTCGGTCAGGTCCAACCGCGGGCCGATCTTCCGTCGATCACTTAAGGGCACTTCGGATCCGAACGTTCGATGCGCATCACGCCCCTTGCCTTGCTGTTGCTCGTCCTGGCTGCCGTGCCCGCGCGGGCCGATATTCTCCACATCACCCGCGACCATGGCGGCTATGTCGAGGAGTACAAGGCCAAGTACCAGAGGATCCGCGCGCGCGGCGAGCGCGTCGTCATCGACGGCATCTGCAACTCGGCCTGCACGCTGGTGTTCGGCATCGTGCCGATGAACAAGATCTGCGTGACGCCGCGGGCGAGCCTCGGCTTCCACCAGGCCTACTACGACAAGGCCTTCACCTTCGGCATCAAGGTCACCAGCCTCGAAGGCACCTCCGACCTGATGTCCTATTACCCGGGCACGGTGAAGGACTGGATCCGCCGCAACGGCGGCCTCACCACGGAGATGAAGAAGATCAAGAACGGCCCCGACCTCTGGAAGATCGTCGATCCCTGTCCGGAAGAATGGTAGGCCGACCGTCTCCCATGCGATGATTTGCGACACCGTCTGCAGCAGCCGTCCCTTTCTTCTATCGCACGCTACAACCCTGGTCCCCTGTAGCTTGATCGCCTAGGCGGAACCCGGCTGCCTCGCCGGAACGCGGCCATCTCGTCTGAATGAGAGATGGCTCACAATCAATTTCGGCGTGCGGTGATATCTCATGAACGCCGTGGGCAGCGCCCGCGGGCGCATAGCTGCGTCATGATCGCTTCACGCACAACGCGTTAGCTCGTTGCGGCGCAGGTGAGGAGCTAGGCGGGTGGTTGGAGCCGGATTTGGCGGCCCTGCATGGCGCAGCATTTGCATAACGGCGCTTTTGTGGATGAGTCTTTTCACAAAGTAAGGAATGGACAATGCTGACCGCCGCGGAATGCCAGGCCCAGGCCAACAAATGCAAGAGGTTGGCGCAAAACCCCGGAACATCTGAGCATCGCGCCGCCTTGCTGCGCAATATTGCGCGCAGTCTCGCCGGCCTCGCTAACCAGCTCGATCGGCTCACGGCAATCACACGGGATGAAGCTAGGGGCCAACCGGCCTCGGCAGACAGGCCCATCGCGCGAACCAACTGACAGCCCTTAATTCGGCCGCGTGTCATCAGACTGATCCGCCTTGTAGGATCGTCAGACGCTCAGGAGTTTCCTTGAGCTCTGACGTCGCCATCCGACACGAGCAGCACCGATGCCTTTGATTTGCCGAGCACAGCCGCGGCGACGCTGCCGAAGTTCAGGCTCTCGCCCTGGATGCGGTCGACGCCGATAACGACAAGGTCGGCGCCAACGGCCGCGATCTCCTGCAGGATCGCCACCTCGGGCGCGGCGTTGGCACGCAGCGTCGTGGCGACATTGACGTCGTAGCGCGCTGCGGTTGCCGCGATGTCTTTCAGGATCGCTTCCTCGCGCGCCAGCGACATGCTGGCGCCGGTCCGCCGCGCGCCCTTGTCTCGCGTGGTCGAGACGTAGACGACCTGCAGCCGCTCCGGGCTGAGCCGCGCCAGCGCGATCGCCACGTCGGCGCCACGCCGCGAGACATTGCTGCCGGACACCGGAACCAGGATTTTCCGCGCGTTGACGGTGGGCTCCTTCTGGTGGACGCCCTTCGCGGCCACGATCGCAAGCGGGCCCTCGAACCCAGCGGTGAGCTCGTCGATGCGTTTGTCGAACCCGCCGTCGCCGCTCGCGACCTTGTCCATGCCGACCACGAGCAGGTCAAAACCCTTCCTGGCCTCCTCGGTGATCGCTTCCGCCGCGGTCGTGTCGCGCGCGCGGGTAATGACGTCGACATTGCCGCCGCCGTCAGGTTCGGCCTCGGCGCTGGCCTTGGCCGCATTGATCACGGCGGCCTCGTGGCTTTCCTCCTCGTCGCGCTTCTGCTCCTGCTGCCTGGCGCGCGCGCCGACATGCAGCACCGTGATCGGAAGGCCACGTCCGCCGGCGAGGAGGCCGGCGAGATGCGCCGCGAACCTGGCATTGGTGCTCTCGTCGACCGCGAGCAGCAGGCGCTCGAGATTGGCGACAAAGCCGCGCTGCTCGTACTCCTCGCGCTCCAGCCGCTCCTTCTCCTCCTCGCCGAGCGGCAGCCGCGCCAGCGCGGCGCGCAGCATCGGCGGCATCGCCATCGTGGTCAGGATCGCCATGGTCACGATCATCGAGAACATGGTGTGGCTGAGCACACCCATCGAAAGCCCGATGGTTGCGATGATCACCTCGGTCGAGCCGCGCGCATTCATGCCGCTCGCCAGCGCGTAGGACTCCTTCCGCGTCAGTCCGCCGAGCGCGCCGCCGACGAATGCGCCGCCGAACTTGCCGATGCTCGCGATCAGCACGAGTGCTGCGGTCAGCAACAGGAGCTGCGGATCCTTCAGCACGGTCAGATCGGCGCTGAGCCCCGCGAGGCCGAAAAAGACCGGCATGAACAGGCTCGAGATCAGGCCGCGCAGCCGCTCGTCGATCTGCCGGGTGAGAATGGGAGACTCGCCGACCAGCACGCCCGCCACGAAGGCGCCGAGCACGGTGTGGACGCCGATCAGATGCGTGATCATCGCCATCACGCTCATCAACAGCAGGATGACCGTAATGACGGCTGCCGAGCTGACCAGATTGTCGTTGGCCCAGCGGATCAGCCGGAATACCAGCCGGCGGCCGATCGTGAAGCTCACCGCGAGGAAGGCGAGGGTTCCGAACAGCGCCTGCGCGACCGACAGCAGGTCGAGGGTGCCGCGCGAGGCCAGGCTGAAGATGACGGCGATGATGATCCAGCCGATCGTGTCGTCGATGATCGCGGAGGCGACGATGATCTGGCCGACATTGCGCCTCATGAAGTTCATCTCGCGCACCACGACGGCGACGATCTTCACGGACGAGATCGAGAGCGCGATGCCGAGGAACAGCGAGGCGATCAGCCGTGCTTCGGGATGCGGCAACAGATTCTGCGGCAGGAATTCGCCGAGTGCAAACCCGCAGGCGAACGGCACTGCGATCCCAGCGACAGAGATCGTCATCGCGGCGCGGCCGACCTTGCGGACCAGCTTGAGGTCGGTCTCCATCCCGGTCAGCAGCAACAGCAGCAGGATGCCGAACTGCGCCACGCCTTCGATCAGCGCCTTCTGTTCGCCGGACGGGGGAAAGATCGCAGCCTGTGCCGACGGCCACAGCCAGCCGAACAGCGACGGACCGAGCAACAGGCCCCCCAGCAGCTCGCCGATGACGGAGGGTTGGCCGATCCGCTGCATCAGTTCGCCAAGGCCGCGTCCGACCGCGATCAGGAGCGCGATCTGGACCAGGAAGACGAACTCGGATGGACGGCTCGCTTTGTCACCTTCGGCATCCGCCGCCGTGACCATTGCCAGCAGAATGATGACGGCCCAGATCGTCGGTTGAAGCCGCCCCCAGCGGATCAGCATCGTGTCTCCGATTGCCCCGTTTGCACGTCACGAGCGGCGCAGCCCGCGCCTGGATCACCGTTGGTCAACGCACAGGTTCCAAAAGCGATCCGTGGTGCCCGTCGAAGGTCGAGTTCCCCGCAGTTTGGAACGGAGGCGGGGCCAATCCGTTTTATCTCCGTGATGTCGGAAGTCTCAGTGCCAACGGGCCGGGCCGGCGTTCCGGGGCGGTCTTGCCCGCATGAACGGAGTGCCACGATGTCTACACGATCCAATCTGTCGAAAGCTGAGCTCGCACGAAGCGCCGCCGGTGCCGCATCGGCCCTGGTGTTGTGCGGATTGGCCCTGTTTGTCGCCGCCCATCATCTGAGCGGCGGTTAGGAAACTGCGCCATAGAGGGCACGGGCGGAGGCGGCCGGCCGTAGCACGGTGACGGCTCCAGTTATTTCTTCTCGTCTTCGCCTACATCGTCATCATCAGCCGATGCCGGCTCCACGATCTCGAACCTGGACCGGCTGAAGCGGCCCAGACCGCTCAGCTCGTAGTAGTCGTCTTTCTCGTGAACCTTGGTCACCTCATAGATCTGTCCTACGGTGAGCATGTCTCGCTGCAACGTGTTGTCGACGCAGCGAACGCGGAAGATATTGCCGGTGTCGACCATGCCGTTATCCTCGGTTACTGGCTGGCTTCGTTCGCTCGCGCGTCGCGGCCCGGCGCGCACGACCGATGACCCGCTGATCGCAGGGATCACGAATTCCGTTTCGACTGTGTCAGCCCTGGTGCCGGATCAAGGAGCTCGCCGTCATAGGATACGAGCTTCATGTGATAGCCGGACGGAAGCCCCTCGCTCGCTGCGTCGTCCGCGACCGGAACGTCGAGGATCAGCCCCGACACCAGCGCGTGTTCCCAAGCCTGATTTTCCGTCGGAAAGGCCTGGTCGATCTGTCGATCGCGATCGAACAGCGCGTAGGGCATCCGGTTCCTTCCTGAGCACAAGCAGTCGGTGAGCATGTCGCGCGTCGTTCCGTGCGACATGCTCAAAACGCTTGTCCCCATGCGAGCGTTCCTGGCATTCGGCGTCGGGATCTATGCCTGCCGCAGCCGCCTCCCGGCCAGGCGGCGGGATTGCACAATCGGGCCGTTCGGATGCGATTGCCGCTAGGATACGAGGCGAAGATTTTTCGACAATTCGAGCAAAGCGGGCCGATAGGGCGGATGAGGATCGTCGTCATCGGGGATGGCGCACGACCCGAATTCCTGCTGGATGCGCTGGATCTCCATGACGCGATCGTTCAATCGCTGCAAATGCTCGAGCGACCTGGCCTTCCAGTAGCGGAACGTGTCGCGTGTCACGGGCACGAAGGCCGTCCCGAATAAGGTGGGATCGGGCACGATGGTTCGCCCGAGCAGGAGATACCTGTCGGAACCGACGATGACGAGCGTGGCATAGCGGCGGCGTCCGCCCACCCTGAGCCCGTCGAGTGACAATTCGCACAGCTTGCTGAAGTAGGGCTCCTCGCGCCACCGGTCGGGACAATCGAGATCGACCTGCACGTTGAACGCGTCCAAGCCAAAATGCGGGACCATGCCCGACTTCTCGGGAAACCAGTCGTCATCGAGATGGCCTTGCAGCCAGGTGCAGCTAAACGAGCGGCACTGTCGAGGACGCTGCTGGTAGATCTCGCAGCCTCCGCCGGCGAGAATATGCTTGCACGCCTGGTTCACCGGTTTTCCGACGTCGGTGACTTCAAGCACCTTGCAGCAGAGGGTGCAGGACCCACACTCCCGGACGGTCGGAGCCTCCGGTATACCGAGGGCCCACGAGCCCTGGCTCTCGCGAAATACGAGCTTCTGCTTCTCCAGTGCGTTCAACGCACGGTCGACCTTTAGTCGGGACAGCCCTGTCGCGTCGATGATACCTTTCGTCGTCGACGCACCGCTTTCCACCGCCCGAACGACGATCAGCGCCACTTGATCCATTGTTGTTCTTCTTGCCGGCTCTTCTTGTGCCTGGTTTTTGGGCGCCGGTATCCGCGGCGAAAAATAATCGCCGGGATGCTGGCATCCGAAGCCGTTGCCGCGAACGCTTGCGACACAACACGCAACTCTAATAGCGAGAGCAGGACGCCGCACGCGGCAAACGTGCATGGCTTCCTTGAAGACAAATCGTCGTGATTGGCAGTGCCGCTTCGGTAATTTGTAACCGTCAGCGGCGAAAGCGCTCGCGATACTCGCTCGGGCCGGTCCCGATTCGTCGCATGAAGGCGCGGCGCATCGTGTCGGGGCTGGCAAAACCGCAACTCGACGCGACGCGCTGCAAGGGCATGTCGCTGTCCTCGAGCAAGCGCCGCGCCGAATCCACGCGGGCCATCTCGACAAAGTCGGCCGGCGTCATTCCGACTTCCTGCCGAAAGATACGGGTGAAGTTGCGCACGCTCATCGCGGCGCGCGAGGCAAGCGTCTTCACCGTCAGATCCAGCGGCAGGTGATCGAGGATCCAGTGCTGGATCGCCTGGATGCGTCCCTCGGTCGCGATCTGGGCCGCGAGATGGGCGCTGAATTGCGACTGCCCGCCCGGTCGTTTGAGGAATACGACCAGACGACGCGCAACCGCGAGCGCCACGTCACGGCCGTGATCGTCCTCGATCAGCTTCAAGGCGAGGTCGATTCCTGCGGTCACGCCCGCCGATGTCCAGAGTGCACCGTCTTGCACGAAGATCTGGTCCGACACCACCTTGGCCGCCGGAAACCGCTCCGCCAGCTCGGCCGCGTGCTGCCAGTGCGTCGTTACGTTGAGGCCATCGAGCAGTCCGGCGGTGCCGAGGAAGAATGCGCCGGTGCAGACCGATCCGTAGCGGCGGCTGCGTGGTGCCTGCCGCTGCAACCACGCGGGCAGGGCGGACTCGGCGTAGGCCAGCGCATAATCCGGCGTGCCGGCGACCAGCAGTGTGTCGATCGGTCCGTCGTCCTCGATGATCGAGCGATGCGCCATCAACGACATCCCCATGACATTGACGACGCGATCCGGGCCGACCGACAGCAGCCGCACATCGTAGTCGCATCGGCCGGGAGCCTGCCTGTTGGCCTCGAGGAAGGCGTCGAGAGGGCCGGAGATGTCCAGCGACTGCGCGTTGGGCGGAACGACGATGGCGATCGACTTGCTGCTCAACTGTCTGCCTCAGCTGCCGTCCGCTTCGGTGTGGTGCGTGATGCAGGCAGCACGCGGTTGTACCAGACCGAGGCGAAATGCCCAGAGCGGCAAGGGCAGCAAGCAGAGCATGCCGCCCTGATTGCGCTAGAGATCGCCGGCGGCGAGCCTGGTGAGCGCGTCGGCAACGCCTTTGCCGTAGGCCGGATCGGCCTTGCTGCAGTTGGCCACGTGGCGCTCCTGGATGTGCTTGGACGCCTTGCCGACCTGGCGCGCGGTGTTGTCGAACAACGCCTGCTTTTGCGCGGCATTCATCTTCCGGAACAGATCGCCCGGCTGCTGCCAGTGGTCATCATCCGCGCGGTGATCCCAATGCGCGGCGGCGCCTGATATCTCCAGCGGTGGCTCGTTCAGCTGCGGCTGGTCGGTCCATTCGCCCGTGCTGTTCGGCCAGTAGGCCGGCGTGCCGCCAAGGTTGCCGTCGGTGCGCATGGCGCCATCCCGATGATAGCTGTGAAACGGGCATTTCGGCGCGTTCACCGGGATCTGGTGGTGGTTGACGCCGAGACGGTAGCGCTGCGCATCGCCATATGAGAACAGGCGGGCCTGCAGCATCTTGTCGGGCGAATAGCCGATACCGGGGACGACGTTCGCGGGCGTGAACGCCGCCTGTTCGACCTCGGCGAAGAAGTTCTCCGGATTGCGGTTGAGCTCGAAGTAGCCGACCTCGATCAGCGGATATTTCGCCTTCGGCCAGACCTTCGTCAGGTCGAACGGGTTGAACGGGAAGGTCTTCGCCTGCTCGTCGGCCATCACCTGGATGAACATGGTCCAGCGCGGGAATTCGCCGCGTTCGATGCTGTTGAAGAGGTCGCGCAGATGGCTCTCGCGGTCCTTGCCGACCAGCGTCTCGGCCTCGGCGTCGGTGAGGTTCTCAACGCCCTGCTGGGTACGGAAATGGAACTTGACCCAGTTGCGCTCATTGTTCGCGTTGATGAAGCTGTAGGTGTGGCTGCCGAAGCCGTGCTGGTGGCGGAAGCTCTTTGGGATGCCGCGCTCGCTCATGACGATGGTGACCTGGTGCAGCGCCTCCGGGAGCAGCGTCCAGAAATCCCAGTTCATGTCCGCATCGCGCATGCCGGTGCGCGGGTGCCGCTTGATGGCATGGTTCAGGTCGATGAAGCGCAAGGGATCGCGGAAGAAGAACACCGGGGTGTTGTTGCCCACCACGTCCCAGTTGCCTTCGTCAGTATAGAATTTGAGCGCGAAGCCGCGGATGTCGCGCTCGGCGTCGGCCGCGCCGCTCTCGCCCGCCACCGTCGAGAACCGTGCGAACATCGGGGTCTGCTTGCCGATCTCGGAGAAGATCCTGGCCTTGCTGTAACGGGTGATGTCGTGAGTGACGTGAAGGTGCCGTGGGCGCCGGCGCCCTTGGCGTGCATGCGCCGCTCCGGAATCACTTCGCGGTGGAAGTGCGCGAGCTTCTCGATCAGCCAGACGTCCTGCAGCAGCGCCGGACCGCGCGGTCCCGCCGTCATGATGTTCACGTTGTCGGTGACCGGCGCGCCGGAGGCGTGGGTCAGAAATAGTCGTTTGGTCTGGTCAGTCATGGGAGACTCCTGGTTGCTTGTCGAAAGGCAGCGCTTCGCCGTCCCGGCATTTCCGCCGAGCGAAGCGCGATTACGATTGCGGACTTGGTTACGGCTGAAGGCGCCGCTTTGCGCGCTCGTGGAAGATCGACCCGATGAAATCGAGGCTCGTTCTCGCCGCCAGCAGCGACGTGATCCCGGACGGATCGTAGGGCGGCGAGACCTCGACGAAATCGACCCCGACCACGTCGAAGCGCCGCGCGACCTCGCGCAACAGATCCTTGGCTTCGTAATAGGTGAAGCCGCCATGGCTGATCGTTGCCGTCCCCGGCGCGATCGACGGGTCGAAGCTGTCGACGTCGATCGAGACATAGACGCGTTCGCCGTCGGCGATATGGGCAAGCGCCGCCTTGGCGCCGATCTCGCGGAACTTGCGCAACGCCACGACATGCGTCCCGTAGGCCTTCGCCGCCTCGTAGTCCTTCCTGCTGACGGCGGCCATGTTGTGCGGTCCGATCGTCGTGATGTCCTTCACATGCGCCATCTCGGACGCGCGCCGCATCGGGCTGCCATGGCCCCAGGTGATGCCGTTGCGTCCGTCGATGAAGTCGAAATGAGCATCCAGGTGCACGATGTGGATCGGCTTCTCGCTGGAATAGGCGGCAATCGTCGCCATCGTGATGGCGTGGTCGCCGCCAAGGATGTAGGGCATCACCTTGGCATCGAGCAGTGCGCGCACCGCGAGTTCGGCGTTCGCCAGGCTACGCTTGGTGTCGGCGTAGATGACATCGCTGTCGCCGGCGTCGAGGATCTTGACTTCCCTCGCGCTGAGATAGGTCACCTCGTCCTCGAAGTCGAACACGCCCTCCGGACCGAAGCCGTGGAACATCGACATCTCGCGGATCGCGCGGGGCCCGAAGCGCGTCCCGACGCGATAGCTCGAGGCGGTGTCGATCGGGATTCCAAGGATCGCAACGTCGGCGCCGTCGAGCTTGTCCCAGTCGGTGCACGCCGGTTGGCCCGCGAAGGTGGCGAGACCGACAAAGGGCAGATCCATTCGCTCCGGCATGTTGCGGGTTACGTGCTGCGTGTCCATCGCAATATCCTTTCTCTGAAACGGCAAACCGCCGTTTGCCTGCTCTGAGCGGCTCTCAGCAGATGTCATCCGTGACGCCCTCGCGCGCGTAGGCGCGGCGCACCGCGGGCAGGGCGCTGACCTTATCGAGCAGCCTCGCGATGCCCGGCCGCGAGCGCGGCGGATTGGTCATCGGACGCGCCCAGCGCGCGAGCATGACCAGGTAGAAGTCGGCGGCGCTCAGCGTGTCGCCGAGGAACAGCGGCCCGTTGGTCTTCAGGTGCTGTTCGATGACATCCAGATAGGCGCCGGCGCGCTGCTCGGCGCCGCGCCTGACGACCTCCATGGCGGCTGTGTCGCCATGGGTCAGGCGCTCCGGGTATTGCCAGATCATCAGCTCTTCCTGCAGCGAGTTCGTCAGGAAGGTGATCCACTGATAAAACCTGGCGCGCTCGGGCGTGCCGATCCTGGGCGCGAGGCCGGCCTCGGCGTGCTTGTCCACCAGGTGGAGAACGATCGCGGCGGCCTCGAACAGCACCAGGTCGCCATCGACCAGCGTGGGGATGCGGCCGTTGGGATTGATCTTCAGATAATCCTTCGACTTCTGGGCATCCTTGGCCCGATCGACCAGGACGAGATCGTATGTCTGGCCGAGCTCTTCGAGCACCATGTGAGGCGCTGCGTTGGCGTTGCTTGGAAAATAATGAAGTTGATACATGGTCTCTCGGGCTCCGCGTCTGGATGCTCCGAGAATTAGAAAGCACAGCCCTTCGCATCAACGACCGATGTCCGCCGATTTCGGCCAAAGGCCCGCCGATCTTGGCCAACGTGGTCCGACGTCATATCGAGCCACGCCGGCAAGGGCGCGGTGCACTATCAGTGATGAGTCGACCGGAGCCCGCGTCGCGAGCAGGGCCTATCTGTCCGCCCTCGAGCTGCGGCGTACCGTTCCGCGGACGGCCAGGCTATCCGAGCGAACTGCTCTGGTTTCGTCTGATGATCTTGAGCGTCAGCAGGGCCGCTCCGAGCACCAGGAGCAGGAGGCCGACGACCATCGTGCTGGAGGACTCGTATGTCGCGCCGACCGCCGTCAGCAGGCATCCGAATATGATTGTAACGAGACCGCCAAGCTTCTTGATCAGCAGAACCGGTCCGTCGCTCGTACTTGCCACCATGATCAACCTCACGCGTCAAGTGATGCAGCCATTGAGGCAGCATTGTCGCCAATCGCTGCGAGCCGGTGTTGTTCCAACAAAGCTGCGGGCTCGCAGCTGGCCCGGCAATCGTACACCCGGGCGCCCATGATGCAACCGTTGCTTGAACCTTGTCGCGGCCGATCTCGCTTTTGATTCAATTGCTCGCGCTTTACGGTTGCGGCAATCATGTTTACCTAACAGCTTGTTGGAACACTGCGGCCGCCTGATATCCGGTTCGGTCTTGTCGCAGCGCGAGACGGCTGACACTCTCGGTGCGCAGGGAGGTGGGGCAACCCGAAGATGGGAGCAGCATTTGCAACCGGCATCATTGCAGCCGTCCTGGTCATCGCAGCATTGATCCGGGCGAGCGGCGTGTTCGCCCCGCTCGCGGCCGCGCTCTTCATCATGGCGCTGGTCTGGCCGGTGCAGAAATGGCTGCAGTCGTGGCTGCCGAAGCTCCTCGCGCTTGCGATCACCCTTGTTCTCACGGTTGCGGTTTGCCTTGCATTTGCGTCCCTGGCGGCGTGGGGGTTCGGCCGGGTCGGGCACTACGCGATCGCGGATGCGGCGCGGTACCAGGCGCTCTACATCGCAGCGGTGGCGTGGCTCGACGATCACGGCGTCTCCGTCGCGGGCCTGTGGGCGGAACATTTCGACGTCGGCTGGCTGCTGCGCGCCACGCAATACATTACCGGTCGCGTCAACACGACGCTGAGCTTCTGGCTGATCGCGCTCGTCTATGTCGTGCTCGGACTTCTCGAGATCGAAGATGTCGGCAGGCGTATAGAAAGGCTGGACAATCGCACCGCCGCGCGCGTGATGCTCGACGGCAGCAGGGCGACCGCAGCCAAGCTCCGGCGCTACATGGTGGTGCGGACCCAGATGAGCGCGGTCACCGGTCTGCTCGTGGGGCTGTTTGCCGCGGTGACCGGACTGCCGTTCGCATTTGAATGGGGCGTAATCGCCTTCGTGCTCAACTATATTCCGTTCATCGGCCCCTTCGTCGCGACGCTGTTTCCCACGCTGTTGGCGATGACGCAGTTCGAGAGCTGGCAGGCGGTGCTCGGCATCTTCGTGTGCCTCAATATCATCCAGTTCGTGGTCGGCAGCTACGTCGAGCCGCGCGTCGCCGGCTCGGTGCTGTCGATCTCGCCATTTCTCGTGCTGTTCGCGATTTTCTTCTGGAGTTTCGTCTGGGGCCTGTTCGGAACCTTTATCGGCGTGCCTATCACGCTCGCCATCCTCACCTTCTGCGCGCAGCATCCGTCGACCCGCTGGATCGCCGAGCTCTTCGGCAGATCGGCGGAGAAGACTCCGGCCAAAGGCTAGAGCGTTTTCGAGCGAAGTGGATACCGGTTCGCGTGAAGAAAACGCGTCAAAGCACGGAGTCTCTAATCTCCGGCAATATCGATGCGCTCCGGCTCGGCAAGCTGAAGCCTCCCGTCCGGACCTCTGGCGATGTTGTGGATGTAGAAGTGCGTGGTGACGTCGTCGGGGCGCATCACGGGTGAGGGCGCCGAGACGATCCGCAACGGACCGCAAGCGCCGATCCAGTCGATGTGGCGGTGACCGTGCATCACGATCGAGCGATCGGCGAACGCCTGCAATCGGCGGACGAACCAGCTGCCGTTGATCAGGGCCGTTCCGACCCGTTCGGAGAAGGCCTTCACCGGCATCGGATATTCGATGAGGTGATGGTGCAGCGCGATGATCCAGCATGCGCTCGGAAAGTGCCGCATCGCGGCGTCCAGCCGCCGCATCTGGTCGTCGGAAACCAGTCCGAGCGCGTTGGTGAAGGAGAAATGGGTTTCGGCGTTGGAGTTGAGGATGGCGATGCCGAGGCCATCGGCCTGATCAGGTGGCAGGATCATCGGGAATTGGTCGTCGAACACCCCGTGCAGCGAGGCGGCGCGCAGGATGCCCCCATGATCGGCAAACCCAACGATCCGCTCGCGATGCGGTGCAAGCGCCTCAAGGAGCATGGCCGGAAGCCTCCCCAAGCTGTCGACGACGTGCACGCGGTCGCCTTGCACCGCCGCGATCGCCGAAAGGGTGCGGACCTGCCGCAGCCGCTTCCCGGAGCTGAAGGGGAGGTCGAGCCGGGCCGGATTGGCGCGGTCGACGATGTTCAGGTCGTGATTCCCCGGAAGCATGAGCGTGCGCGCGGCGAGTTGGGGATGGAGAGATAGCGCATCGAGAAATTCGGCCCATTCGGCGGCCCGCCCGGCATCCGTCATATCCCCGCTGATCAGCACGTGGTCGAGCGGATTGACGGCATGGATGTAGGAAAGCCTCGCCAGCACGCGATCGAGACGTTCGTTGCCTCGCGGACCGGCCCGCCCGCTCTCGATCCTGAAGCCGTATCGCTCGCCGACCGTGTGGAGATCGGAGAGATGGGCAACGCGCCAGATGCGCGTTCCCGATGGCACGGTGTCGAACGCGGCGAGGTCGACCGGCTGGTCCATGCTGGCATCCGCAACACCCCAGGCCAGCGACGCGGCGGCCAGATAGCACGACACCAGCACCAACGCGTTGGCGAGCGTCGGCACCACGAGATGATGCATCAGTGCGAGCTCATTCAGGCTGGCTGTCCATCGCGTCGCCGGCCATGCCAGAAGCGCGATCAGCGCCGCGCCGGCCGACAGCAGCACGCCGGCGCCGAGCGAGCAGGCGCGGCGGAGCCGCATGCGAAACGCTGGAGTGACCTTGCCGCGCCAGGCCCGCTCCACAAGATGGCGCAGCGCCTCGCGCGCGAACGCATAACTCGGCTGAACCGCGAGCGCGTTGAGGGACCAGAAATTGGTTTCGGCGATCCGGAGCAGGGGTCGCCAGCCGAACCATCCTAGTGCTGCGATCGCAACCAGCGTCAGGGCGGCGCCTATTTCGGTCAGTGCGCGGGCATGGATCGAGAGGCTCGCAAGCCAGGCCGAAGCCACCAAGGGTGCAAGGCCGAGCAAGAGGCCGGGCAACAGCAGCGAGGCAGCCCAGGCCACCAGCAGCTTTGGCAGGCTGATCTCGACCAGCAGGCTGCCGGCGATTGCGAGTAGCGAGCGCTGTCCAGGGCTGGCGGCATCGTCCTCGACGTCACCCTGGCGGGGATCGAGCGGCACGCTGTTCTCCTTAACCTCTTGAACCTCTTGGTCGGCGAGCTCGGTCGAGCAGCGAGCCCGGCACCTGCAATCTTGGAGCGTTTGCGCATGCTCCGTCAAACGCCCGGTCGTCGTTTGGCACAAACTGCATAATGAGACTGCGTCGGTGCGTGAAGGTGTATTCTTTGCGTGGAACAACCGTCGCGTCGGTTCCTTGAACGACATTGAGATCGGGCGAATAGGTGCGAGACGCGCGTCGCTTGCGGCATTTGTGACAAAGTGTGCTGGACGAACACATGCACTGCAAACCCTGGGTGACTGGATCGTTGACTCGATGTTGGTTTTGAGCGCCTACTTCCAACGCCGACCAGAGACCTCGACGCCAAAGTCGAGCTGGAAGGAGGAGCCGATGCGGCCACCTTCGATCGCGGAACAAGCGGAACGGCCTTACATCTCGACGGGGCATTTGCCCGATCCCGAGATGGTGCAGAAGCTGGTGTCCGACGCTCATCTGCGCTTCAAGTCGAACAGCGAGGGCGCGAATTCGCAAGTGTATCCGGCACTCGCCCGAGTGCCGAGCGAGCTGTTCGGCGTCTGCGTGGTCGGGACCAGCGGGCGCGTCTACGGCGCCGGCGATATCGAATACGAATTCTCGATCATGAGCGTGTCCAAGCCGTTCGTGTTTGCCTTGGTGTGCGAGGCCATCGGCCCTGAAGCGGCGCGCGCGAAACTGGGGGCGAATGCGACCGGGCTGCCGTTCAACTCGCTGGCCGCGATCGAACACGGCGGTGGACGTACCAACCCGATGGTGAACGCCGGCGCGATCGCGACCACGAGCCTCGTGCCGGGCGCGAGCGCGGAAGATCAATGGCGGCTCATTCATGACGGCCTGTCGCGCTTCGCCGGACGCAAGCTTCCGCTCAACGACGAAGTCTACGCTTCTGCCTCGAAGACCAATTTCCGCAACCGCAGCATCGCGCGGCTGCTCGAGAGCTTTGACCGGATTTACTGCGACGCCAAGCAGGCGACTGATCTCTACACAAGACAGTGCTCGCTCAATGTAAGTGCCAGGGATCTGGCCGTGATGGGTGCGACGTTGGCTGACGGCGGCGTCAATCCGATCACCAAACAGCGCGTCGTCGATGCGGCCGTGTGCCACTATGCCCTGGCCGTCATGGTCACGGCCGGGCTCTACGAGACGTCGGGCGACTGGCTGTACGACATCGGCTTGCCCGGAAAGAGCGGCATCGGCGGCGGCATCGTCGCGGTGTCCCCGGGAAAGGGCGGTTTCGGCACCTTCGGTCCGCCGCTGGATGCCGCGGGCAACAGCGTGCGCGGGCAGCTCGCCGCAAAATTCCTGTCGCAACGACTGGGCATGGACCTGTTCGTATCCCAACCGGACGAGTGAACCGATGCACAAGGGATCGGCGGTCCTGCAACCCGACCGATCGTAGAGCCGGACAGACTGGAGGCCGTGATGGCGACGCAAGCGATCTCGATCGGCGACGTTCACCAGGAGGAGCGGGCATCATGGGTGCCCATGATCGCGATTGCGCTCGGGCAGATGATCATGTCGTTCAACGTCGCGTCGCTGCCGGTCGCGATGGGCGGGATGGTGGCGAGCTTCGGGGTGCCGCCGACCACGGTGGCGACCGGGATCGTGGCCTACTCGATGCTTGTTGCCGGGTTCGTGATGCTCGGCGCGAAGCTCGCCCAGAGATTCGGGGCGGTGCAGGTGTTTCGCGCTGCCGTTGTGCTCTTCCTGATCGCGCAGATCACGATGACGTTCAGCCCGACGGCCGCCGTCATGATTATCGCTCAGGGACTCTCCGGTGCTGCGGGCGCGGTGATCGTGCCTTCACTGGTTGCCCTGATCGCCGAGAACTATTCCGGGCGGCAGCAGGCGACGGCGCTTGGGGCACTTGGCTCGGCGCGTGCCGCCGCCGGTGTGCTGGCATTCGTCGTCGGTGGGCTGCTTGGAACCTATATCGGCTGGCGACCCGCGTTCGGAATTCTCATCGTGGTCTCGGCGATTGCTTTCGCCCTCAGTTTCCGTCTGCGGGCTGACGGCGGTCGCTCGGATGTCCAGATCGACCTGATAGGTGTTGCTCTCGCCGCGAGTGCGATCATCTTCATCAGTTTCGGATTCAACAATCTGAACGGTTGGGGCGTGCTGTTGGCGACCCATAACGCGCCGTTCGACCTGCTCGGCGTTTCGCCGGCACCGATCCTGATTGTGCTCGGCATCCTGCTCGGGCAGGCATTCCTGATGTGGACGCACCGTCAGCAAGCCGCGGGGAAGACGCCTCTGCTGGCGCTCGAGGTGATCGATTCGCCTGAGGAGCGGTGCGCCGTCTACGCGTTGTTCGCCGTTGTCGCGCTGGAGGCCGCCCTGAACTTCACGGTGCCGCTCTACATCCAGATCGTGCAGGGACGCTCGCCGATCGCAACCGCGATTGCGATGATGCCGTTCAATCTGACGGTGTTCTTCGCGGCGATGCTGATCGTCAATGTCTATGACCGATTGACGCCGCGTCAGATCGGACGCTTCGGCTTTGGTCTTTGCACCATCGCGTTGCTGTGGCTCGCTTTCGTCATCCGCAACGATTGGAACGAGATTCCCGTTCTCTTCGGGCTCGTGTTGTTCGGCATCGGCCAGGGGTCGCTGGTGACGCTGCTGTTCAACGTTCTGGTCACGGCATCGCCCAAGGAACTCGCCGGTGACGTCGGGTCGCTGCGCGGTACCACACAGAATCTTGCCTCTGCGGTTGGCACGGCGGTTGCCGGAGCGCTTCTCGTGGGGCTCTTGAGCTCGATCGCACTTGGCAAGATCGCGGCGAGCCCGATGCTGTCCAAGGAGCTTCAGAGCCAGGTCGATCTCGACAACATCACCTTCGTCAGCAACGACCGCTTGCGCAGCGTGCTGGAAGGCACGAGCGGGACGCCGCAGCAGGTCGAGGAAGCGGTGCGGGTCAACACCGAGGCGCGGCTGCGCGCCTTGAAGGTCGGATTGCTGATCATGGCCGGCCTCGCGCTGCTGGCGATTATTCCCGCGGGGCGCCTGCCGAACTATCGCCCGGGCGAGATACCCGGTGATGGGGCGGTCAACGAGGGTGAGCGAGCGGCCTGAGCGGTGCATGGCACGCCCTTCGGAAAGAAAGTCCCTGTGCGAACATAATGGAGCGAAGCATGGATGACATTGATCGTCGTATTGCATTGCAGAGGATGTTCGGAGGCGTCTTAGCCGCAGGTCTGGGCACTGGCTTGCTCGTGCGTGCGGCCGAGGCGATGCCGGTCGTTCCCGAACACGCCCTGCTCGCGAAGGCGGACGATCAGGAGCCGCGGGTTGAAGCTCAAGCGGTTGTCACGCGCCGCGGTCCACGGCGGCCGCCGCCGCGGCGGCACTGGCGTCGCCGGCGCCGCCGGGTCTGTTGGTGGCACAGAGGGCGCCGCCGTTGTGCATGGCGCTGGTGACGGCGGGCGTGGGCATCGACGGCTTCACTGGACACTGAGGAGAACGGCATGACCGCCTATGAGAACAGCTCCACGACGCTCCGCGGCATGACGGCACCGCCATTATGGGTGTGCGTTCTCCTCGGCCTCGTCATGGTCTTCGCGGGCCTCTTTGTCCTGGGAGACGTCACGCTCTTCACCGTGGTGAGCACGATCTTTATCGGCTGGACCGCGATTTTCGCCGGCGGGTTCGAGATCGTGCACGCATTCTGGACCAAGGGGTGGGGCGGCTTCGTGTGGCAGTTGCTGCTCGGGGCGCTCTACCTTGCATTCGGAATTATCCTGCTGACCCAGCCGGTGACGAGCGCGCTGATCCTGACCTATGTCCTCGGACTGTTGCTCCTCATCTCCGGCATCGTGCGCATGCTGGTCGGCATCGGCCATTGGCAGCAATCCGGCTGGATCATGGTGGCATCCGGCGTGTTCGGCGTTCTGGCGGGGCTCATCATTCTGACGGGGTTTCCGGCAACCGGGCTGTGGGTGCTCGGGCTGCTGCTGGGGATCGACCTGCTGTCTCACGGCATCGGATGGCTGACCTACGCCTGGGCGCCTGCGGCCAGAGCGGCGCCCTAGACCGTCGATCCGTCAAGGAGCAGCGGACTTTCATCAATCAGTGGCAATCGGATCGATCCCTTGTGCACACCGAGATCGATATCGAACTCGGTGCGCCAACGCTGGAGAGCGGACATGACGGTTTTGAGAAAGTCAGGCTTCGGGATTCTTGCACTACTCGGGTCGATTGGGTTGAGCTTGCTTGTTTCGCCGCAGGCGCGGGCCCAGCAGGACTCGAGCGTCCTGTTCCAGAACGTCCGGATCTTTGACGGCAAGAACGGCGAGCTCTCTGCACCGTCCAACGTGCTGGTCCGGAACAACAAGGTCGAGAAGATCTCGACGGCCACGATCACAACCGATGCCCAGGTGATCGCCGGCGGCGGACGAGTGCTGATGCCCGGGCTGATCGACGCGCATTGGCATGCGATGCTGGTGCGCCCGACGCCGGCGTCCGCCCTCGCGAACGATGTCGGCTACACCAATCTGCTCGCCGCGGCGGAAGCCACGGCCACGCTGATGCGCGGTTTCACCACCGTTCGCGACATGGGGGGGCCGAGCTTCTCGCTCAAGCGTGCGATCGACGAGGGGCTCGTTGTCGGCCCGCGCATCTACCCGTCGGGCGCAATGATCACCATCACCGGCGGCCATGGCGACTTCCGGCAACTGTCCGAGTTGCCCAGAACCGTCGGCGGCATGCTCAGTCGCATGGAGAGAATAGGTGGCAGCATGGTCGCGGACAGCCCGGATGAAGTCCGCCTGCGCGCCCGCGAGCAACTCATGCAAGGAGCCTCACAAGTCAAGCTCACCGCGGGCGGCGGGGTCGCCTCGCCACACAGTCCGCTCGACGTGTCCACCTTCACCGAACCGGAACTGCATGCCGCCGTGGAAGCTGCCGAGAACTGGGGGACCTATGTCGCCGTCCACGCCTATACCCCGGTTGCGATCCAACGATCGATCGCAGCGGGGGTGAAGTGTATCGAGCACGGTCATCTCATGGACGAAGCGACGGCTCGCCTGATGGCCGAGAAGGGAATCTGGTTGAGCACCCAGCCGTTCGTCGATCTGTCAGGTGCCAGCGCCCTTGGACCCGCAGAGCTGGACAAGATGCGACAGGTCGTTGCCGGCACGGACAGGGTTTATGGCTTTGCAAAGGAATACAAGCTGAAGACGGCCTTCGGCACCGACATTCTGTTCTCGCAGGCGCTTGCCGAAAAGCAGGGAGCCATGCTGACCACGCTGACCCGATGGTACACGCCGGCCGAAGCGCTCATCATGGCGACGTCGACCAATGCCGAACTGCTTGGGATGTCCGGACCTCGCAATCCATATCCAGGCAAACTCGGCGTGGTCGAGGAGGGCGCGCTGGCCGACCTGCTGCTGGTCGATGGCAATCCAATCGACAACATCAAGCTCATAGAAGATCCGGCAAAGAACTTCGTGGTCATCATGAAGGGTGGCAAGGTCTACAAGAACCTTCTTGTTGGAGATCGGAGCAAATAGCCCGGTGCGACAAACGGTCCCGACGGGCAACTCGATTTTGCTTCACACTGCCTCGCCGAAGTCCAGTCCCCGCCGAAGAAAAATTTCTGTTTTACAGAAGTGCAACTCAGTGTATGAATTGGCCGTCTCACCCGATTGAGGGGCGCGTCGCGATCGTCACGAGTGTTGCGGTGAGATGGCGGTGGACGCTGAGGTCACGACTGACGAACGTGGCAGATAGCGGACGGCGAAGTCGTGCAGGCCTGACGCCCTAGTGGCAGGTGTCCTCGTTCAAGACGCACTTGCGTCTTGAACGGGCGGTGA
>NZ_LNCU01000043.1:15872-30572 GCF_001542415.1 Bradyrhizobium macuxiense | reverse complement strand
CTCCGGTTACACCTGTGGTCCTACCCCCGAGCTTTCTACCATTGCTCGGGGCCCATGGGTGCGATCGGCACCCGGCTTTCCCTGTGCCCTCTGCTTCCAGAGTGGCGAAACGAACGGCAAAGCTCGGACAGTTCGTGTCGCGAGAATGCGGATGCTTGACTGTGCAATACACTCGGTGTCGCCCCGGGCAAGCGCAGCGCGACCCGGGACCCATAGCCACGAATGCGAATTGCGTTACGACGCCGGGGCCACAGCTCGCTTCAACAACACAGCCCTGTGGTTATGGTTCCCTGCTTTCGCAGGGACGACATCACGCATGAGGCCGCCAGCCCGCGCAGCATCATTGCAGGAATCGCGATTGTCCGCTGCCTCCAATTCAGGCAATGCGCTGCAAATGAACAAGAGCTTCGAGGAAACGGCCGCTCGTCTGGCGCCGGCGGTATTTGTCGTGCTGTGGAGCACGGGATTCATCGGCACCAAATACGCCCTCAGCGGCGCCGAGCCGCTGACCTATCTGGCGATCCGGATGGCGTTCGTGGTGGTGGTGATGGTGGTGATCGCCGCGATCACGCGGCCGAAATGGCTGGACGGCGCCGGCATCTTCCACAGCGCGGTGGCCGGCATCCTTGTGCACGGCTTCTATCTCGGCGGCACCGCGGTTGCGATCGCGCATTCGGTGCCGGCCGGGCTCTCTGCGCTGATCCCGGGCTTGCAGCCGATCCTGACCTCGACCATCGCCAATCGCTGGCTCGGCGAGCGGGTCACGCCGCTGCAATGGGGCGGGTTGCTGCTGGGCCTCGCCGGTGTCGTGCTGATCATGCACAACCGGCCGATGACGGGCGACGCGGGCTGGGGCTGGTTTGCGTCCGTCGTCTCGCTGGTCAGCATCACGCTCGGCACGCTCTACCAGCGGCGCTACTGCAACCGGATCGACTGGCGCGCCGGCAATCTCGTGCAGTTCATCGCAGTCACGATCTTCTTCGGCATCGGCGCGTGGCTTTTCGAGACCAATGTCGTGCACTGGACCACCGAGTTCGTGCTGGCGGTGGCTTGGCTGGTGTTCGCGCTGTCGATCGGATCGATCGGGCTGTTGTACTGGCTGATCCGCCACCATGCCGCGACCTCGGTCGCGAGCCTGTTCTACCTGGTGCCGGCGGTGACTGCGCTGATGGCGTTCATCCTGTTCGACGAAAGGCTGGATTACGTCGCGATTGCTGGCATGGCCGCCTGTGCCGCGGCGGTTCTGCTGGTGAACCGCCGCGCGTGAGCCCCGTTGTTACTGGGCATCGCCCCGGAATGACCTCGGCGATTGCGCGCCATGCGCGCAATCGCCGGCGGTCACTTCGGCTGCGGCACGATCCGGATATACGGCTTCGGCGCCTTCCAGCCCTGCGGATAGATCGTCTTGGCCTCGTCGTCGCTGACCGAGCCGGAGATGATGACGTCCTCACCTTGCTTCCAGTCGGAAGGTGTGGAGACGCGGTGCTTGGCGGTCAACTGCAGCGAGTCGATCGAGCGCAGAATCTCCTGGAAGTTCCGGCCCGTGGTCATCGGATAGACCATCACCAGTTTGATCTTCTTGTCAGGTCCGATCACGAAGACGTTGCGGACGGTCTGGTTGTCGGCCGCGGTGCGGGTGAGGGGATCGCCCGAGGTCGACGCCGGCAGCATGTCGTAGAGCTTCGACACGTTGAAATCGGTGTCGCCGATCATCGGATAGTTCGGCGCGGTGCCCTGGGTCTCCCTGATGTCCTCGGCCCATTTGGCGTGGCGGTCGACCGGGTCGACCGACAGGCCCATCAGCTTGACGCCGCGCTTGTCGAATTCGGGCTTCAGCTTGGCCAGCGCGCCGAGCTCGGTGGTGCAGACCGGGGTGAAGTCCTTGGGATGGGAGAACAGCAGCACCCAGCTGTTGCCGATCCAGTCGTGGAACTTGATCTTGCCTTCGGTGGTCTCAGCTTCGAAGTCAGGGGCGACAGTGCCGATCGGAAGTGCCATGATTTTACCTCATGCCATTGAAGTTGCTGGTAAATATGTGTTCCAGATGTCTTTGCCAGTATAGGGCGCGGCAAGCTTTAAGTGAACGGCTTCTGAAAAAAGGTGAGAAATTTCTCCTTGAGTGAGGAATTCCAAGCAACTTGTTTTGATCCTTCCCACTGCGGCGAAATGGTCGCTGTGACAGTAAAAGCTTGGAAATGCCCAGATAAAGCCGCTTATCGCCGCCATCACGCCGGGCCGGCTACTATACGACCGAACCATGACAGGGTTCAAAGCGACTAAATAGCAACTATCTAAAAATCTCGGAACGCAAGTTCCGAATCGGTAACCACTCGTTTACGCCCGCATGGAAAAGCTGGCTGAGATAGGAATTGAAAGCCCCCACAATGTCTGCCCCAAGTACCAAGACCGCTGAGTCTCTCAGCGGTGCGTTGCAACCATCCTGCCGCAAGACCGCCGCCCATGCGCTGACCATCGTCCGCGACGGCGTGATCACCGGCGAAGGCCCGACCACCAGGGGCCGTATCCATTTCTCCCGATCGCTCGATGCCGATGACGCTGCCTGGTGCGCGCGCATCCTGACGGCGGCCGCCGTCGAGCATCAGCCGGTCAGCCGGGCTGAGATCGAGGCGCTGTTCCAGATCAACGAGGCCGCCGCCGAGCGCAGCGACAACGGCCGGTTCGACGATCTGCTTGCCAAGGCAATCGCCCATCACGCCGCCTCGGAGTCCGGCCTGCCGGTTCCGTCGCGCACGGTGGCGCTGTCGCCCGAGACCAAGATCGAGGGTTGGGCGCCGGCTCAGGCGACCAAGATCGACACCAAGGTTCTGGAGTGGATCGCGAGCCAGATGCGCGGCAAGCGCCGCAGCGGTCGCGCGCTGGCGGCCATGGTGGCCACGCTGGTCGGCGCGGCGGCGTTGCCGCTTGCGACACAATTGCCCAACGTGTTCGACATCGGGATGATGTGATCGCCCGGGATGATGCATGCATCATCCCGAACGAAAGGCTTCGAGCGAGAGCGGCGGGGNGGGATCACTTCCCCGCCGTTTTCTGTTTGCCGTCGCCGGCCTCGAGCCCGAGCGTCCGCCCCGGGAATCCCGCGACGTCGAAATAGCGGGTCGATTGCACGCGCTGGAATTTCAGCACGGTGCGCAAGCCGTTGGCCGCCGGCTTGGAGGAGATGGTGCCGTCGGCCATCTTCGGCACGGTGCCGTTCGGCAGCGCCTCCGTCATGACCCGGCCGATCAGCCCGTCATTGTTCGGGGTGCGCAGGTCGAGCAGCCTGGCGGCGGTCATGCCGACATCGGCGTTGCTGACCGGAAGCGCGTCGACATAGCCGGCCTTGAAGTCGGGACCGATCGCCGCGGTGAAGTTGAAAGTGTCGCCGCGGCTGAAGCTGCCATGCATGCCCTGGCCCTGGCGCAGCACGGTGTCGGCGACCTGCACCGAGCAGTTGGTCTGGATCTCGCAGCCGCTCGACCAGGAGCGGAAGTTGACCACGATCGAGGGGTTCGGCGTCGCAGCCTTGCCCTTCAGGTTGAGGCTCGACATCGGCAGCGTACCGGGGAAGCTGCCGAGCTTGTCGTCGACAAACAGGCCGCTGACATAGTCCTGCTCGAGCAGCGCCTTGATGACGCGGTCGGTGAGCTTCTTGTCCTTGGTCGGCAGGTAGATCAGGTCCGAGCCGCCATTGGTTGCGATCACGACCTCGGGCTTGGTCGGGTCGTGGCCGAGCACGCCGTTGCCGGCCTTCGGATGGGCGTTGTCGGCGACCTTCGCGTTCTTGTCGTTGGGATCGTACAGCGGCAGGTCGAGCGCCTTGGCGAGATCGAGCGCCAGGAAGCCCATGGGCAGGAAATCCTTCGGTGCGTCGTTGAACGAGACCTTGGCCGAGGGGCTGGTCTTGCTCTCCTTCGAGATCGTCGAGAAGCCGTGGTCGGAGGAGACGATGATGTTGGTGTTGGCGGCAAGGCCGAGCTCGTCGAGCGCCTTGCGGAGCTGCGCCAGATTGTTGTCGGCATTCTTGATGCCGGCCATGGAGGTCGGGCCATTGATGCCGGGGGTGATGGTGTTGAGGCTGTCGCCGGTGTTGTGCTGGCTGCCGTCCGGATCGCGCGACCAGAACACCAGCACGAAGGGCTTGTTGCGGTCCTTGAACATCGGTAGCACCACCTTGGTCGCGACGTCGGCCATGTAGGCCTGCTGCGCGACGTTGGCGACCGTCGTGCCGGGCGTCTTGGCGTCACCGGCCTTGGCGTTGTCGCCGCGGCTGGGCGTGGCGAGCGGCAGGCCTGCCTTGGTCAGCGCGTCCTTCATCTCGTCCGAGAGCGGCACGCCGGTCTTGCCGCCGGTGGAGTCGTCGACCACGATCGTGTTCTTGCCGCGATCGGTGTGGTCGAACAGCAAGGTGGGGCCGACCTTGCCGATTGCCGCGGTCGAGAAGCCATGGCCGCGCGCCAGCTTCAGCAGCGTCTCCTCGTTGAGATAATCGCCGTGGAAGTGATCGTCGATGTCGGCGAGCACCGCATCGTTCTCGATGAAGGGGACGACCGTGTCGCCGGCCGGCGCCGAGGTGTAGCCGGTGAAGATCGTGTTGGAGAAGGTGCCGGTGTCGCCGAGATAATGGCCGGTCGACATCGCCGAGCTGTTCGCCATCGTGAAGGTCGGGAACAGCGAGTGCGAATTCTTGAAGTTGACGCCCTTGTCGCGGATCTCGGCCATCGCCGGCGCGGTCTGCGGCGTCACGATCCCGCCACGCAGGCCGTCCGGCACGAACAGGATGAAGTTGCGGGGCTTGGCGTTCTGCGCCGAGGCGGCGCCCGCAGACAACGCGATCATGCTGGCGGACAACAATGTGATGGCACGGCGCATTTTTCGTTTCCCCAATGAAGAGCAGGCAGCGGCCGATCGCCGCTGCCCTCGTTTAGTTTTGCGACATGACAGAATTGTTACAGCGCAATTCGCCGCGTGATTGCTGCCGAATTTGGTCCGCGCCGCGCTGCTCGATACGCAGTCATTCCGCGGGCTGAGTAGCCGCACTCTCGTTGCGCGCAACATTGCCGGCATGACCGTACCGCGCATACAGCGCCGGCAGCACCGCAAGCGTCAGCAGCGTTGCGCTGATCAGGCCACCGATCACGACGGTGGCGAGCGGCTTCTGCACCTCGGCGCCGGTGCCGGTGGCGAAGGCCATCGGGACGAAGCCGAGCGAGGCGACCAGCGCCGTCATGACGACGGGGCGGAAGCGGGTGAGGGCGCCTTGCTCGATCGCCGTCCGCATCGGCACGCCACGCTCGCGCAGCTGCCTGACAAAGCTCAGCATCACGAGTCCGTTCAGCACCGCAACGCCGGACAGTGCGATGAAGCCGACTGCGGCCGAGATCGAGAACGGCATGCCGCGGAGCCACAGCGCCGCGATGCCGCCGGTGAGCGCCAGCGGAACGGCGCTGAACACCAGCAGCGCGTCGCGCGCTGATCCCATGGCCGCCAGCAGCAACAGGAAGATCATCGCAAAGCAGGCCGGCACTACGATGGTGAGGCGCTGCCGCGCCGCGGCCAGATTCTCGGACTGGCCGCCCCGGGTCATCCAGTAGCCGGGCGGCAGCTTCACCGATTGCGCCACCTTGGCCTGCGCTTCCTCGACCACCGAGCCGAGATCGCGGCCGCGGACGTTGGCCGTCACCACGATGCGGCGCTTGCCGTTCTCGCGACTGATCTGGTTCGGCCCCTCGGTGAAGGAGAATTTGGCAACACGGTTGAGCGGCAGGCTCTGCACCGGCGTGCTCGGTGTCGCCTGCGGCAGCGCGACCGGCAGGTTGCTCAGCGCCTCCAGATCGGAGCGTACGCTCTCCGGCAATCGCACCACGATATCGAAGCTGCGATCGCCTTCGTAGACAACGCCGGCATCCTGGCCGCCGACCGCGGCCCCGATCACGTCCTGCACGGCCGATGCGCTCAAGCCGCGCCGGGCGATCGCCGCCTTATCGACTTTGATCTCGAGCACCGGGAGGCCGCTTGCCTGTTCGACCTTGATGTCGGTCGCACCTGGGACCGTTCGCAAGGCGGCCGCGACCTCATTGGCGGCCTTCTGCATCGGCTCGAACTCGTCGCCGAACACCTTGACCGCGATGTCGCTCCGAACGCCGGCGAGCAGTTCGTTGAAGCGCATCTGGATCGGCTGGGTGAATTCGTAGACATTGCCCGGCAGCCGGCCAACCGCCGCGGAGATCTCCTCGATCAGCCGCTGCTTGGTCATCGACGGATCCGGCCACTTGTCGCGTGGCTTCAGGATGATGAAGGTGTCGGACGCGTTCGGCGGCATCGGATCGCTCGCCACCTCGGCGGTGCCGGTCTTGGAGAAGACGTAGGCCACCTGCGGGAAGCGGCTGACGGTTTTCTCGACGGACAGTTGCATCGTCTGCGACTGCGACAACGCCGTGCTCGGTATCCGCAGTGCATGCATGGCGATGTTCTTTTCGTCGAGCGAAGGGATGAACTCCTGGCCGAGTCGCGAGAAGCCGAACAGAGCAGCAGCGAACAACAGGACCGCAACCGCAATGACCGGGACAGGCGTTGCAACGGCACGCCGCAGCAGCGGGCTGTACCAACTCTTCAGCGCCGCAACGAGACGGTTCTCCTTCTCCTGCACGCGGCCGGTGATGGCGATCGCGATCAGTGCGGGAACGAGCGTCAGCGACAGCACGAAGGCCGCAGCGAGCGCGAGAATCACGGTGAGCGCCATCGGCTCGAACATCTTGCCTTCGACGCCGGTGAAGGTGAGCAGCGGCACGTAGACCAGCAGGATGATGGCCTGGCCATAGAGGCTCGGCTGGACCATCTCGACGGCGGAGGCGCGCACCGTCACTAACCGTTCGTCGCGCGTCAGCACGCGGCCCAGCGCCTGCTGCTTCTCGGCGAGGTGACGCAGGCTGTTCTCGGTGATGATGACTGCGCCGTCGACGATGAGGCCGAAATCGAGCGCGCCGAGGCTCATCAGATTGGCGCTGATGCGGCCCTGCCACATGCCGATCGCCGTCATCAGCATTGCGATCGGGATCACCAGCGCGGTGATCAGCGCCGCGCGGAAATTGCCGAGCAGCACGAACAGCACCGCGATGACCAGCAACGCGCCCTCGGTAAGGTTGCGCGCCACCGTGCCGATGGTCGCGTCGACGAGCTGGGTGCGATCGAGCACCGTCTCGACCTCGATGCCGGCGGGCAGGGACGATGCGATGGCGCGAAGCCGCGCATCGACTGCGGACGACACTGTGCGGCTGTTGGCGCCGATCAGCATCAGCGCCGTGCCGACCACGACCTCGCGGCCGTCCTCGCTGGCGCTGCCGGTGCGGGTTTCGCCGCCGATCGACACGCTCGCGATGTCGCGGATTCGGACTGGAACGCCGCCGCGGGTGGTGACGACCACCGCGCTGAGCTCCTCGATGGTTTCGAGGCGTCCGCCGGACCGCACCACAAAACCTTCGCCGTTGCGCTCGATATAGCGCGCGCCGCGGCTGACATTGTTGCCTTCGATTGCCTTCGCGACGTCGGCAAAGGTGAGGCCGAGCGCGATCAGCTTCGCCGCGTCAGGCTGAACCTGGTACTGCTTGAGATAGCCGCCGATCGAATCGACGCCGGCGACACCCGGCACCATCTTGATCTGCGGCTTGATGATCCAGTCCTGCACCGTGCGCAGAAAGGCGTCCTTCTCGACCTCGCTCTGCAGGACCTTGCCTTCTGCCGTGAGAAACCTGCCGTCGCTCTGGAGGCCGGGCGTGCCGTCGGCTGGCACGGGCGTCCCGGAGAAGCGGACCGTCCACATGTAGATTTCGCCAAGGCCGGTCGAGGTCGGGCCGATCCGCGGCTCAATGCCCTGCGGCAGGCGTGCGCGGACCTCGGTCAGGCGTTCGCCGACCTGCTGGCGGGCGAAATAGATGTCGGTCGCCTCGCTGAATACGGCGGTGATCTGCGAGAAGCCGTTGCGCGACAGCGAACGCGTGCTCTCCAGTCCCGGCGCACCTGCAAGCGCGGTCTCGATCGGGAAGGTGATCTGCTTCTCGATTTCAGCCGGCGACAGCGCGGGCGCAGTGGTGTTGATCTGGACCTGCTTGTTGGTGATATCAGGCACCGCGTCGATCGGCAGCTTCGTCAAGGCGACGCCGCCGATCAGCATCAGGATGGCCGCCAAGGTCACGACGACCCAGCGACGCGGGATCGCAAGCCCGATGATGCGCTCAATCATGATCGTGCTCCGCGTCGTCCTTCTCCAACTCGGCCTTCAGCGTGAAGGTGTTGTCCACCGCGATGATCTCGCCGGCGGCAAGGCCGGCTACGATCTCGATATCATCGTCATCCTCGCGACCGGTGCGCACCGACCTGGCTTCGAAGCCGTCGGCATCGCGGACGAAAACGGTCGGAGTCCCCTTGATCGTCTGGATCGACCTCTTGGAAACGATCACGCTCGACGGTGCGCCGGCGATCGGAACCTCAGCGGTGACGAAAGTGCCCGGTTTCCAGCGATGGCCCTTGTTGGGCATGGTCGCGATCACCCGCGCGTTGCGGGTCTCGCGGTCGAGCAGGGGGCTGACGAAGATGACGTCCGCATCGGCTTCATCGTCGGTGCCGATGGCGCGGATCTTGACCGTCACGCCCTCGCTGACGGCGCCGATGTCTTCGGGGGACACCGCGAGGTCGACCCAGACGTCGTCGAGATTGACGATGACGAAGAGCTCGCTCTCCTGGCCCTCGCGCCCGATCAATCCGCCGAGATCGACGCGCCGTTCGGACACCCGGCCGCTGATCGGTGCGCGCAGGAACTGCGTGCGCAGGCTTTCCTGGGGCTGGTTGGGCAGGTCAGCGATTTCGCTTTCCGACAGGCCCAGCGCGAACAATTTCTGCCGCGCGCCGTCGAGCTTGATCTGGGCGTCGTTCGCGGTCAGCCGCGTGCGCAGGAACTCATTCTCCGACACGGTGCGGCTCTCGACCAGCGTCTTCTGCCTGGCGTAGAGCGTCTGCTGCAGGTCGTTGGTCAGTCTCGCAGCCAGGTATTCGCTCTTGGCGTCGGCCACCTCGCGGCTCTCGATGGCCGCGACGATCTCGCCCTTCCCGACGCTGTCGCCGATGCGCTTGCGCAGTTCCGTGACCGTCGCCAGTACGCGCACCGAGACGCGGCCGATATGGTCCGCATCTGGGATCAATGACCCCGGCGCGAGGAAGTGGCGCTTCAACATGCCGCCATTGGCACGCGCGAGCGTGATCCCGGCTTCCCGAACCTGGTCCTCGCTCAGCTCAATGTGTCCGGGGGCCTGATGCTTGGCCTCGGTGTTGGCCGAACTTGCTGCCACAGTCTCACGCGTTGTAGCCGGCAGTGAGAATGGCCAGCCGATCCATCCGGCGGTCACGAAAACCAGGCTGATGCCGGCGGTGACACCGGCGAAAAATAGTACAATCCGTTTCATCTGCGCCTCTCCGCAGCGCGCGCCAATGGCCTTGCGCTGTCGCAACATCGATATGTGCGGAAACGAACTCGCTGCCTGGCGGCAGTGAGCTGCGAGCGGTCAAGCTGACCGGCTCAGGCGCGGGGTGGTTTGAACGGAGAGAGGCGATCGGCCGAGGCCAGCAACTGCATGCCGACGTCGCTATAGGTATGCAGCGCATACTCGATGGGGAACGCGGTTTCTTGCGGAGCCACCGATGAGACGTGCGTCAGGCAATGATCGCCGTGGAGTGACGCCGGATGGGCCGGCGCCTTGCCGCCGGTGTCGTTGATCGACTGCGCGATCGAGACAGCGGGGCTTGCATCATCATCGGCGTCGAAGGTCCAGCCATGGAAGAAGGACAGTATCAGCGCGAGCGAAATCAATCCCGCAAGCAGGCTGCGCCAGCGGCGCGATCCTGCTGCGCGAAGGGAAGACCGGCTCGTGACGGGCGAAGCGTCCATGCGCCCTAGTTAGCGCCGCGATCGCGCGCATTCAAGTTCAAGCTGTCGGCGAAATCGCTGCGAATACTATAACGTTACACGCTGTCCGCACTGCGGCGCATGAACCATCGGCGCGCGGCGACCACGGCCCAGACCGCTTCGACAAGGCCGAACGGCCATGCGCCCTGCAGAAATCCGTAGGCCGAGCCAAGTGCGCAGGCGACCGCGAAGGCCAGGATGAACCAGGGGCTGCGATCTTCGGCCGCATAACAAACAACCATCATCGTCACGGCGAACAATCCGAACAGCGTGAGTGCGTCCATCGATGGCAAGTCCCGGTCACGATCCTGTTGGCGATCTGAGCATGCCCGAGATGAAATATCCATCTCGTGCGCAGCGCTGAGACGGCTGGCCGAAGCGCGTGCACGGTCGCTCCGCGATCTATTCTGTTCGCACCAGTCGGCGCGATCGGCGCCGCTCGACGTCGGGCCGACGAGAGCTGCGGCGAGTTGGCGGCATGTCGTGTCTGAGCGGTGCCCCCGTAAGGAAAGGCTTAAGAGCTGCGACATAGTATCGCTTCGATCATTGCCTACGCGCTAACCGCCGGTTAATCATGCGGCTTCTGCCAATCAAGGATCCCGAGCGGTCCTGGCGTCACATCAAGGTACAATGGAAGAAGGACGCTGAAGGCGTCGGCGAGGATTTTGCCAGCTTCGGCGGCATCTCCGCGTTCGATGCATTGACGTCCAAGGAGGCCGATAGCCAGGGCTTGTACTACCTGGCTGACCACGAGCGCGTCCATGCGGTCTGCCAGGTCAGGCGTTTGCTGATGAGCAAATATACGGCACCGGCCTTGAGCGTGCGCTTCGTCAACGTTTCACCGATCTATGATCTCGGCGTTGCCGACATGCAGGACTACGCGCAGATCCTTCTGACACTGTTCTCAGGCGTAGTCTGGCTGTCGCGTGATGCGCTGGCCGCCAGCCATATCCGGTTCTTCCTGAAAAGCCCGGGCGACTCGCAATTCTTCGCTGCGCTCAGGGTCGCGACGCCACTTTCGCCGTTCTCGAAATTCACCATCGAGGGGGCATTGATCGAGTGCAGCTTGAAAGAGGTCGCCGCGCCGATAGCTGAGCAAGCGGCCTCCTGACGCGCAGACAGTGTCGAGAACGCCGCGTAGCCGCCGTGTAACAGCCATATTTGTGAGGTCCGTTCTGCCGGCACCGCGTTCCCTTGGGGGGACTCAACCGGCAGGCGACCAATGAAAACCGCAGCAATGTCCGCGGCCATGTTGCTGTTTGCCACTTGCACGGCAAACGCAGAGAGTGGCCTTGCGTCTTATTATGGTGGCATCGGCAGGCACGGCGAGATGACCTGCGCGCATCGCAGCAGGCCATTCGGCAGCATGCTCACGGTATCCTACGGAGGGCGATCGATCCGCTGCCGCGTCAATGATCGCGGTCCGTTCATCCGCGGCCGGATCATCGATGTGTCGACCGCGGCGGCGAAGGCGCTCGGCATTCTGCAGCTCGGCGTCGCGCATGTGGTGGTCGAGTAACCGCCAACCGACGCCGCGCAAGATGCTCAGGGTCTAACACTCAGGGCTTGGAGACGATCGCCCGTTGCTCGGTGATCGCTTTCCTGAGCGTGCGCGACAGCGCTTCGACCGAGTAGGGCTTCTGGATCAGTTCAAAGCCGCTGTGAGCGTTCTCGGCGAGCACGTTGCTGTAGCCGCTGGTGAGCACCACGGGCAGGCCGGGAAAGCGTTCGCGGATGATGCCGGCGAGTTCGACGCCGTTCATGCCCGGCATGATCACGTCGGAGAATACGAGGTCGGCCGAGAACTCGTTCTCCGACAGGATCGCCAGCGCAGCGTTGGCATTGGCGGCGCGCTTGACCGAATAGCCGAGGTCCTCGAGCAGCTCGGTGGAGAAGCGGCCGACGTCGTCGTTGTCTTCGACGACGAGGACGCGATAGCCGCGGCCGATCGAGGCCTGTTCGCTGCCGGCGGCGGCTGCAATTTTCGCGTCCGCGGGCCGCATCGCCTGCGGCAGATAGATGGTGAAGGTCGCACCGTGTCCGAGCGTGCTCGTGACCTCTATGTCGCCGTCCGATTGCTTGACGAAGCCGAAGGCCTGGCTCAGTCCGAGGCCCGTTCCCTTACCGACCTCCTTGGTCGTGAAGAACGGCTCGAAGATCGCGTCGATATTGTCCGGCGAGATGCCGGTGCCGGTGTCCTGGATCGAAACCGCGACGAAGTCGCCGCTGCGCGAGGCCTGGGCGCGCAGGGCAGGGATGGTCTGCACCTTCCTCACCGCGATCGTCAGCTGACCTTCGCCGTTCATCGCATCGCGGCCGTTGACCGCAAGGTTGATCAGCGCGGTCTCGAACTGCCCGATGTCGGCGATCACGTAGCAATCGGGATCGTCGATCCTGACCTCGATGTGGATCCGTGCGCCGACCAGCGGGCGAATCAGCTGCGTCACGCTGTCAACCTGGGCGCCGACATTGAACACTTCGGGGTTCAGCGGCTGCCGGCGCGCAAAGGCCAGCAATTGCGCGGTCAGCTTGGAAGCCCGTTCCACCGTGTCCGAGATCGCATCGATGTAGCGGCGACGGCGTTCTTCGGGAAGATCGCGGCGGCGCAGGAAGTCGGTCGCCGAGCGAATGATGGTCAAGAGGTTGTTGAAGTCGTGCGCGACGCCGCCAGTGAGCTGACCGACGGCTTCCATCTTCTGCGCCTGCCGCAGCGCTTCCTCGCCGCGGCGGCGCTCGGTGATGTCGACGGCCTCCGGGACCGCGCCGATGATAGTGCCGTGCCGGTCGTGCAGCGGCCGCATCTCGAAATCGAAATAGCGCTCGCCGATCGGCAGCCGCAGCAGCATTTCAGACTTGACGTCCTCGCCGCGCATTACCGTCGCGAAGATGCTCCTGATCGCATCGGATGCGCCTTCGGTCGGGCTGAACCAGGGCGTATCCCAGAACGGCTTGCCGACGACGTCGGAAGCCTCGGCGCGGATGCCCGCCAACGCGGTCTTGTTGGCGTAGAGCAGCTCGCCGTCCTGATTGAGCAGCGCCTGATATTGATGGCTGGTCTCGAAGATCGCGCGCATCTGGGCTTCGTTGGACTCGAGCTGCGCGGTGCGCTCGGAGATCCGCCGCTCCAGCGACTCGTTGAGCTTGCGCAGCTCGATCTCGGCCTCCTTGGCCGCCGTGATGTCGTGGGCGACGCCGATGAAGCCGATATGCTTGCCGTTCGGGTCCCAGCGCGGCTGCGACTCCGAGCGCAACCAGCGCCAATCACCCGCGGCATTCCGGTAGCGCGCCTCGAGCACGAACGGCTTGAGCGAGAGCTCGCCGGTGATCTGCTCCTGCAGGATGTGGGGCAGGTCATCCGGATGCAGCGCCTTGCGCCAGTCGAAGACGACCGCCTCCTCGAAGGGCAAGCCGAGGAAGTCCAGATAGGCCTGATTGGCGAAGGAGCGCGTGCGGTCGAGCTTGGTCACCCAGATCGGGACCGGGGCGCTGTCGGCGATCAGGCGGAAGCGCTCTTCGCTCTCGCGCAACGTCTCCTGCGCGAGCATCTGGTCGGTAACGTCGAGATCGGCGCCGACCAGACGCAATGGGCGGCCGCGGCGGTCGCGTTCGATCTTGGCGACGACGCGAATCCACCGGCTCTCGCCGTCGTTGGGGCGGACGATCCGGTATTCGGCCGTATAGTCGGCGCCGCCGTCCTTGAGCACGCTGAACAGGTGCTCGATCGTTCGTTCGCGGTCCTCGGGGTGAATGCGCGAGACCCAGTTCTCGTAGGTCTCGTTGGCCTCGTCGGACGACAGCCCGTGGACCAGCAGATATTCGGGCGAGCGGCGGTTTCGGACGCCGTCGCGGAAGTCGATCTCGAGCCCGCCGACCCGGGCAATGCGCTGGATCCTTGCGAGCTCGGCCTCGCGCTCCTGCAGTTCGCGATGGGCGCGGTCGCGTTCGCGCGCGATCTCCTCAAGATGCTGCCGCAGCCGTTCCGCGGCCGCGGCCTCGGGGAGCGTATCGGAAGGATCGGGAGGGGTCATTCGTACCGGCAACCTCGCACCTCGCAGTCTCACACAGGACAAGGCGGCTTTGCCAGCGGTGATTTGCCGAGCGGTTACTTCCCCTTGCTGGCGGGACGGCAATTATAGGCCCTGCGGAACCCCGCCGCCTGTGCATCCTCCTCGGAGCAGAACCAGCGATCCGGATTGGTTAAGCCGGGGTAACTGCGGCAGGCCTGCAAATGATAGATGCCGATATTGCCGGTGACGCGGGCGCGCACCGCGTATTTGCCCTTGATGTTGCAGCTTGCGGGCATCGGCGGATCGCTCGGGAAAAGCGCGTCGCGGATCTGCTGGTCGCGCTCGGCCGGACAGGAGACGCCGAGCAGCGGCCCGTCCTTCTTGCCGTGACGAAAATCGCGCGGAGCGACGAAGCAGCCGCGCCAAAGCCCGGCACGGTCGTCCTTGGCCGCGCCTTGATCCGGCTGGAAGCGGCCGCTCGCCGAGGCATCCACGTTCAGGGCATAGCCCTGGCGGACCAGCAACTGGCTCAGGCTGGTCGGATCGCCTTCGATCTTGCAGACGCCGAGGCGACGCTTCCTGGCGGCAGGGTCGACGCCGATGTCGTCGCAGTGAATTGGCTTGCCGCCGATCAGCTTGGCCAGCTGGTCGCGCGCCTCGATCCCGCAAGTCCAGACGTCGGCGTGCTCGTCGGTGCAGAGCTGATCGACCGCCGGCGCATCGATGCCGTCGAGCCGATAG
>NZ_LNCU01000043.1:0-15834 GCF_001542415.1 Bradyrhizobium macuxiense | reverse complement strand
CGGGCAGATATGTCAGGAGCAACGTCGCGACGAGGGAGGCTCGAAACCGCATTTTTTTCACTTCGGGTGTTTGGCGGGCTCCGACTTCTAGCACAGGCTGGTACGACCCAACCAAGGCCCGTTCGAGATGAACAGACCTGGGCGCATCGCCGATCTGATCCTCGATTCATCGGTCAAGTTTCGTTGCACGCTCTGATTCTGATGACCAGTGGCAGAAAAAATATGCCGGCGGACGACGTGCTTCGGCCCTTCCGCGGATTGACTCGATGAGAACAAAATAGGAACATCAGTCTCTCAACCGATCCGGACAGCGCTCCCATGACCTCCGCACAGCCCCAATCTGATGACGATGACGGGCTGGAGGCGGCCGTCGATCAGGCGATTGCAGCCTGCGGCGGGGACATGCGCTCGACCATCCGGGCGCTGATTGTTGCCAATGAATTTCTGGAGAATGAGGTCGGCGAGCTGATGAAAGCGGTCTCGCATGCCTATTCGCGCGGCCGCTTCAAGACCTATTCGGGCTGAAATACCTCTCAGGCTACCGCCAGGGGCCGGCCAGGGTCGCGATTAGACCGTTGCCTCCGGGACGTTTTGCTGTACCACGGACTGGTGACGCCCAATCACCCGTGCCAGATTGCGCGGGGAGGATCCTGCCAAGTCGAACAATCCAAAGCCCAAGCAAGAAGAGCATGTTCAAACGAATTCTGATCGCCAACCGCGGCGAGATCGCCTGCCGGGTCATCAAGACTGCGCGCCGTATGGGGATTGAGACGGTCGCCGTCTATTCCGAGGCCGACCGCGACGCGCTGCATGTCGAGATGGCGGACGAAGCCGTGCTGATCGGCCCGCCGGCCGCGGCCGAAAGTTATCTTTTGATCGACAAGATCGTCGAGGCCTGCCGCAAGACCGGCGCCGAAGCCGTGCATCCCGGCTACGGCTTCCTGTCCGAGCGGGAGGCATTTCCGCGCGCGCTGGAGGCCGCCGGCATCGTGTTCATCGGCCCGAACCCTGGCGCCATCGCCGCGATGGGCGACAAGATCGAATCCAAGAAGGCCGCCGCCAAGGCCAAGGTCTCCACCGTACCGGGCCATCTCGGCGTCATCGAGGACGACAGGCACGCGGTGCAGATCGCGGACGAGATCGGTTACCCCGTGATGATCAAGGCCTCCGCCGGCGGCGGCGGCAAGGGCATGCGCATCGCGCATTCGAAGGCGGAAGTCGCCGAAGGCTTCAACCTCGCCAAGGCCGAAGCCAAATCGTCGTTCGGCGACGACCGCGTCTTCATCGAGAAATTCATCGTCGATCCCCGGCACATCGAAATCCAGGTGCTTGGCGACAAGCATGGCAACGTGATCTATCTCGGCGAGCGCGAATGCTCGATCCAGCGCCGCAACCAGAAGGTCATCGAGGAGGCGCCGTCGCCGCTGCTCGACGAGACCACCCGNCCCGCCGCAAGATGGGCGAGCAGGCGGTCGCACTCGCCAAGGCCGTGAACTACGATTCGGCCGGCACCGTGGAATTCGTCGCTGGCCAGGACAAAAGCTTCTACTTCCTGGAGATGAATACGCGCCTGCAGGTCGAGCATCCCGTCACCGAACTGATCACCGGCATCGACCTTGTCGAGCAGATGATCCGCGTCGCGGCCGGCGAGAAGCTCTCGATCGCGCAGAAGGACGTCACGCTGACCGGCTGGGCGGTGGAATCGCGCGTCTATGCCGAGGATCCGTTCCGCAACTTCCTGCCGTCGATCGGACGCTTGGTGAAGTACCGGCCGCCAGCCGAAGCCAGCCATGACGGCGTCACGATCCGCAACGACACCGGCGTGCAGGAGGGCGGCGAGATCTCGATCCATTACGATCCGATGATCGCCAAGCTCGTCACCCACGCGCCGTCGCGCGCAGCCGCGATCGAGGCGCAGGCGACCGCGCTCGATGCGTTCTTTGTCGACGGCATCAGGCACAATATCCCGTTCCTGTCGGCCCTGATGAACCACCCGCGCTGGCGCGAGGGGCGGCTCTCGACCGGCTTCATCGCGGAGGAATTTCCGAAGGGATTTTCGGCGCGTCCGCCGGAAGGCGAAATCGCACGGCGGCTGGCCGCGGTGGGCGCCGCGATCGATCACGTGCTGGGCGAACGCAAGCGGCAGATCTCCGGCCAGATGGGCGGTCGGCTGGTGCAGCGGGAGCGTCGCCGCGCGGTCTGGCTCGATCGCGAAGAGATCGCGCTCGACGTCGCTCGCGAAGCCGACGCGATTGCGGTGCGTTTCATCGGTGCCGACGGGCTGCCCGGCAATCCGCACAATCTCGTGTCGAGCTGGGCGCCGGGCGAGCCGGTCTGGCAGGGCACGATAGACGGCAATTTCGTCGCGCTACAGGTGCGCGCGATCAACAACGGTTTCCGCCTCGCGCATCAGGGCTACGAGGTGCCGGTCTACGTCTTCACCGAGACCGAAGCGACGTCCGCGCGGCTGATGCCGGTGGTTTCGGCGGCCGACACCGGCAAGAAACTGCTGTGTCCGATGCCTGGCCTCGTGGTGTCGATCGCGGTGACCGAGGGGCAGGAGGTCAAGGCCGGCGAGACGCTGGCCGTGGTCGAAGCCATGAAGATGCAGAACGTGCTGCGCGCCGAACGTGACGGCACGGTGAAGAAGATTCACGCCGCCGCCGGTGCCACATTGGCGGTCGATGCGTTGATCCTGGAGTTCGCCTAAAGCTCCGCCTTCAGAAGGCATCGGCGGCGAAGTCGCCGCTGGTGTCATCGCAAGGATGAATAAGGAGTCCCTGACATGGCCTTCCGCAAACGCCGCGAAGCACTGCGATCGATCCTCAATGGATCGACGTGCATCCGTCCGGGCTCGGTCTATGACGCGACATCGATCCGGATCGCCGAGGATCTCGGTTTCGAGCTCGGCATGTTCGGCGGCTCGGTGGCGTCGCTGGCCGTGCTTGGTGATCCCGACATCGCGCTGATCACGCTGACGGAGCTTGCCGAGCAGGTGCGTCGGATGTCGCGTGCCTCGACTCTGCCGTTCCTCGTCGATGCCGACCATGGCTACGGCAACGCGCTCAATGTCCGCCGCACCGTGCAGGAGCTTGAAGCCGCAGGCACCGCGGGCCTCACTATTGAGGACACGCTGCTGCCGCAGGCGTTCGGCCAGGCCAAGACACAGCTGATTTCGCTGGAAGAGGGCGTCGGCAAGATGAAGGCGGCGCTGGATGGCCGCAGCGACCCGTCGCTCGTCATCATGGGACGCACCGGGGCTGTCTCGATCACAAATCTCGACGACGCGATTGCGCGCGCCAAGGCCTACGAGGCGGTCGGCGTCGATGCGCTGTTCTTCACCGGTATCAAGTCGCGCGGCGAGCTCGAGGCGCTCTCGGCCGCGACTAGGTTGCCGATCGTGCTCGGCGGCGCGCCGGAGGAGATGACCGCACCGGACTATCTCGCGGACCAGCGGGTCAGGATTGCACTGCAGGGCCACGCGCCGTTCGCGGCCGCGACGCAGGCCGTCTACGAGACGCTGAAGGCGCTGCGCGACGGCACCTCGCCGAAGAATCTGAAGGGCATCGCCTCGTCCGAACTCACCGGCCGTGCGATGCGCGAGGCCGAGACCAAGGCGCGCAGCGGCGAATTCCTTGGCCTGAAAAAGTGAGCGACGCGATCCGCCACGTCACTGTCACCGGCCGCGTCCAGGGCGTCGGCTACCGCGCATGGGTCGAGGAGCAGGCGACGTCGCGCAGCCTTGAAGGCTGGGTCCGCAATCGCCGCGACGGCGCCGTTGAGGCGGTGTTTTCAGGGCCGGAGGACGTCGTTGCGGACATGCTCACGTCCTGCCGGCGCGGGCCGATCTCGGCCCGGGTCGCGGCCGTGCAGGCCGAGACCGGCAATTCCGATCTTCTGAACCTTCGTCGGGCAGGGGAGCGGTTCTCGGTGTTGCCGACGGTGTAACGCGGCGCCTTACGCGACAGCCGAGATCACCAGCGCCTGGATCTGTCCGTCGATCGCTCCTGTGCCAAAACGTCGGGCCAGAGCCTCTGCGGCACTCCTCGTCGCGGCCTCGAGAGCAGATGCGCCGTGCTTCTCGATCTCGCCGCGCATCGGCGTGCCCTGACAGTAGGCGATGGCCGGATCCTGCGCCGACGCCGCGCGGCTCCGATGCGTAATCGTCTCGATCGCGATGTCCTTGAATCCTGCTGCAGTCAGGTCGGCGCGAATGCGCGCTGGGTCGTGGTAGCCATGCGGTGTGCGAGCCAGGAAGAGCGGAGGGTTGTTCGGGTACATCGTCCACGTTGTCTGGACCACGACATCCGCAAACTCGTTCTCCTCGATCCTGTCCCAGACATTGAACAGAAAGCGTCCACCAGGCCGGAGCACCCGGTGGGCTTCGGCATAGCCCTTGACCCGGTCGGGAAAGAACATCGCGCCAAACTGGCAGGCGACGATATCGAATCTTGCATCCTCAAACGGCAGCGCCAGCGCGTCGGCCTGTCGCCACGTGATGTCCGGCCGATGCGGCATCCGCGATCTCGCGCGCGCAAGCATTGGCTCGTTCAGGTCGGTCGTGACGATCCGGGTGTTGGAGCCGAGCTCCGATGCCAGCGCACGCGTCGCCGCACCGGTGCCCGCGGCCGTCTCAAGCAGGTCATGCGGACCAAAGCTCTTGGCGCGCTGCGCCAGATCGCGTGCGTAGGGCTCAAAGATCATCGGTACGAGGAGCCGGTCGTAAAGTTCTGGAATGGACCCAACGAACTCCTTGTCGGATGCTGGCATGGCGCAATCTCCTTGGCGACCGTGGACCAGGCTCACATTGAAACCCGGCGTGCGGCCTAAAAAATCTGTCCACCCGGATCAGCTTGGACGAGGGCCCCGGCCGCAACAAAGGAAAACTTGCCACCTGCGACAACAGCACTTTGCGGCGCGCGTCACATAAGTCAGGAGACCTGCCGCATCGCGAGCGCTTGCCGGCGGCGCTGGCAGCGCTTGACTTCTACTCCGTTCAATCAGATATTTCTGTCATGACAGAAATAACCGCCAAGAAGAAACTTCCCGCCGCCGTCGAGCGCTTCATCCTGCATTGGGGCGACATGGGCGACGAGTGGGGGGTCAACCGCTCGGTCAGCCAGATCCACGGGCTGCTCTATCTGGCGGAAGCGCCGATGACGGCGGAGGCCATTGCCGACACGCTCGGCATGGCGCGCTCCAACGTTTCCAACTCGATCAAGGAATTGCTGTCCTGGGGCCTGATCCGGCGCGTGCCGATCCTCGGCGACCGCCGCGACCACTTCGAAGCCGAGACCGACATCTGGGAGGTCGCCGCAAAGATCGCTGCCGGCCGCAAGGAGCGCGAGATCGATCCGGCGCTCGCAGCCTTGCGGGCCTGCGTCTCCGATGCGGCCGATGACCCGACGATCAACGCGGTCGCGAGCAAAAGGCTGAAGGAGATGCTCGCTTTCACCGAGCTCGCCGACCGCTGGTACACGCAGATGCTGAACGTGCCGCGGCCACGCCTGGTCGCGCTGATCAAGCTCGGCGAGAAGATCGTGAGTTTCCTGCCCACAGGCAGAGCCAAATAGCGGCGGTGACGTAACGGGAGCGTGCGATGGCGTCAGCAAGAAGATCCAGTCTCAAGATCTCGCCCGCTTCCGATAGAAAACTGCTCGACGATCATCGCTTCCGCGCATTGCTGCCGGACGAAGATTGGGGCCGCCTGCCGGTCGCTATCTGGCGCCGATTTTCAAAGCGCTTCGAAGATGGCAGCACCGTAGTCTATGTCGGCGAAGTCAAGGAGGCCTGGTCCAGCCGGATCGGGTGGTGGGTGGGGCAGGCCGCGCGCCTGATCGGCGGTCCGCTGCCGACGGGCGCAGAGACCGGCGTGCCGATGATCGTCACAGTCACCGAGGACGCGGCAAGCGGAGGCCAGATCTGGACCCGCATCTGCGCGCGCCGCGACGGATTTCCGCAGGTCATTCATTCCGCCAAGCGCTTTGCCGGACCGACCTGCCTCGAGGAATATGTCGGCTTCGGCGTCAGCATGGCGCTGCGGATCGCAGTCGAGCGGGAGGCGCTGGTGTTTCACAGCGTCGGCTATTCGCTGCAGCTCGGCTCGATGCGGATCGGGCTGCCTGCATGGCTCACGCCCGGCGATCTTACTGTGACCCATGCAGATCTCGGCGGCGATGACTTCCGCTTTACGCTCGAGATCATCCACCCGCGTTTTGGCCGGCTGATCCGTCAGTCTGTCGTGTTCAGGGAGGCCTCGTCATGACGCCGCTGCTTTGGACCCTGGTTGCCATCCAGATCGCGATGGGTGCCTTCGACACCTTCTATCACCATGAGTTCACCGAGCGGCTGGCCTGGCGTCCGTCGCAGCGCCACGAGCTCCAGCTGCACAGCGTGCGGAACATGCTCTATGCGCTGTTGTTCCTCGTGCTCGGCTGGCTGGAGGTGCATGGCATCCTCGCGATGGCGATCATGGCTGTGTTGGCCGTGGAGGTCGTCATCACGTTGATGGATTTCGTCGAGGAAGACCTGAGCCGGAAGCTGCCGCCCAGCGAACGGATCAACCACACGCTGCTTGCGCTCAACTATGGCGCCATCCTCGTGCTGCTGCTGCCGGTCCTGATCGGCTGGGCGATGCAGCCGACCGGAGTCGCGCTGGCATATGCGGGTCTCTTGAGCGTCTTCGCGACGGCCGCGGCTGCCGGTGCTGCCCTGTTCGGTGCACGGGATTTCGCCGCCGCCAGGCGCCTGGGTCGGATGACCGGCGTGCCTGCGGCAAATCTGGTCGAGAAGTTGCCCGCGCGGCAGACTGTGCTTGTCACCGGCGCGACCGGCTTCATCGGCAGCCGGCTCGTCGCGAGCCTCACCGCGTCGGGTCATCAGGTGATCGCGTTGATCCGCAATCCGGCCAAGGCCGACATGCTGCGGCCGCCGATCACGCTGATCACGAGCCTTCACCAGTTGCCGGCCGACACCAGGATCGACGCGATCGTCAATCTCGCGGGCGAGCCGATCGGCAATGGCCTGTGGACCGATGCGAAGCGTCGCAAGATCATCGCGTCGCGCGTCGCCATGACCTCCGATGTCGTCGCGCTGATTGCACGGCTCGAGCGCAAGCCGTCGGTGCTGGTGAATGGATCAGCCATCGGCTGGTACGGGCTGTGGCAGGATCAGGTGCTCACTGAATCGGCGAAGTCGCATGCCTGCTTCAGCCACGAGCTGTGCGAAGCGTGGGAGAACGCGGCCAAGCCCGCCGGCGATCACGGCGTGCGGGTGGTGTACTTGAGGATCGGCCTCGTGATCGGAGCCGATGGCGGCTTCATCACGCGGATGCTGACGCCGTTCGAATTCGGGCTCGGCGGTCCGCTCGGCTCGGGCAAGCAGTGGATGTCGTGGATCGAGCGCGACGATCTGGTACGCCTCATCGCGCATGTGATCGCCAGGTCCGAACTGTCAGGTCCGATCAATGCGACTGCGCCAATTCCCGTGACCAATACGAAGTTCACGGAGGAGCTGGGACGCCGCCTGCATCGGCCGGCGATCTTCCGCGTTCCCGCCGCGCTGCTGCGGGTCGTCGGCGGGGACTTCGCCGAAGAACTCCTGCTCGGCGGCCAGCGCGTGCTGCCGAACAAGGCGCTCAGCAACGGCTTCGTGTTTCGGCACGAGACGCTGCGCAGCGCATTCGAGGCAATCTTGTGAGTGCTACGCTGTTGCGGCGACGCTGCGAAACGTCGCCGCAAGTGTTCGCAACGCCGCCAGCTTGGCGGGATCGCTGATCTTCGAATGCAGCATCACCTTTGACGCGCCGAGACGCGGCAGCTTGTGGGACGGTCCGACATCGATCAGGCCCGCGGGCGCGATGCGCCGAGCGAGCGGCGCGACGGCGAGACCAGCGAGCGCCGCGGCGGTTACTGCCGTGACGCCGCCGCCGACGAAGCTTTCGTTCCAGTCGATGCCGGCCTTGTCGAGTGCGCGAACCGCCAGGGCCCGGACGCCGCAGGGCGGCGCCAATGTCGCGAGCGGCAGCGCATCGCCGCGCGGCCACACGAAGCGCTTGGTTGCGAACCAGCCGAATTGGTCCTCGGCCAGTTTCTCGCCGCCGCGACGGCTGCCTTCCTGGCGCACGATCACGGCGTCGAAATCGCCGGCATCGTAGGCATCAAGCATGGTGCGCGAGAAGCCGATGGTCACCGCGAGCGCAAGCCGTGAGGCCATCGCATGCAGCCGCTCCAGCAGCGGTACCAACTCGGGGCCTGCGGCGTGATCGCTGATCCCGAGCGTGAGTTGCTGCCGCGCCGGCGTCTCGCCCGACAGCGCACGGTCATGTGCTTCGATCAGCGCGCGGGCGTGGGGAAGGAATGCTGAGCCGTCGGCGGTCAGCCGCACCGCGCGCGGCGAGCGCTCGACCAGCCGCTTGCCGAGCACGGTTTCGAGCCGCTGCAGTTTCATGCTGATCGCGGCCTGCGTGGTGCCGAGCGCCTCGGCAGCGCGGGTGAAGCCTTGCAGCTCAGCGACAAGGAGGAAGGCGTGCACGGTGTCGATGTCGAGCGTCGTCATCAATGATCAACAATTCTTATCACTGCTAATAGAATAGATAATATGCAAAGATGATGGGAGAAGGTCTAGCTAGGGGATGCGCGGTTCACTCGCGCCAACGGAATTCAAGGAGACTGAACATGCCCCTCATCACCGTCACCTATGCGACCTCCCGCCAGACGGCCACGCTGAAGTCCGACATCGCCGCCGCGGTGTCGGAGCTCACGGCCGGGATCCTGCACAAGGATCCGAAGGTCACCGCGATCATCGTCAAGTCGGCTGACGCTGCCGACTGGTTCGCCGGCGGCAAGTCGCTCGCCGAGCAGAAACTCGCGAGCTACTGGCTCGATATCCACGTTACCGAAGGCACCAACACCAAGGACGAGAAGGCGGCCTATCTCGCAGCTCTCTTCAAGCGGATGGGCGAACTGCTCGGCCCGCTGCACACCGAGAGCTACGCCCATGTCGACGAGGTGAAGGGTGACGCCTACGGCTTCGGCGGCCTGACCCAGGAGCGGCGCTACATCGCCGGCAAGCTCGAGGTTGCGCCGCAGAAGGCCGCGTAACGCGTCCGGTTAGATCGTCGCTTCCGGCAGGCGCGCCTCGGTGTCCCCGAACACTTCGGCGAACGCCTGCCGGAGCGCGATATCGACATCCGCCGTGGTCACCGGCAGCCCGAGGTCGACCAGCGACGTGACGCCATAGCGCGGATCGACCACGCCGCAGGGCACGATCGCCTGAAAGTGGGAGAGGTCGGGCTCGACGTTGATCGCGATGCCGTGGAAGGAGACCCAGCGCCGAAGCCGGACCCCGATCGCGGCGATCTTGTCCTCGTGGCCCGGTCCCTTGCCCGGGCGCCTGACCCAGACCCCGACACGGTCCTCGCGGCGCTCGCCGCGGACATTGAAGGCCGCGAGCGTGCGGATGATCCATTCCTCAAGCGAGGCGACATAGGCGCGCACGTCCGGCCGGCGCCGCTTCAGGTCGAGCATCACATAGGCGACCCGCTGGCCGGGACCGTGATAGGTCACCTGGCCGCCGCGGCCCGTCTGAAACATCGGAAAGCGCGCCTCGAGCAGGTCGCCGGCCTTGCCGCTGGTCCCGGAGGTATAGAGCGGGGGGTGCTCCAGCAGCCACACCAGCTCCGGCGCGGTCCGATCCGCAATGGCGGCGACCCGGGCGTCCATGGCGCTGAGGGATTCGGGGTAGGGGACCGGGGCGTCCGAAATCCGCCATTCGACCGCGCCGCTGCCCGAGGGCAGGGCAAAGGTCGTCAAATCAAGGCTTTGGCGGTCGTTAACCATTAGCTAACCTTAACGTGGTCAGGTGAACCCACAATTTAGTTCCAGTTCGGCGGTTCAGAAGTGGCCACCCTCGATAAAGTCAGCGTCGACCTCATGGTGGTCCTCGGTACCACCACCATGCCCATCCACCAGGTAATGCGGCTCTCCCGCGGCGCCATCATCGAACTGGACGCCACCGAGGCCGACGAGGTCAAGATCCTCGCCAACAACCTCCCGGTGGCCAGTGGCGTCGTTCTGGTCGATCGCAACCGGATTGCGGTCGAGGTCAAGCAAATGCTGCCGAAATCCCCTGATGTTCGGTAGTTAATTCGTTCACGAATGCCTTGTCCCTGCATCCGTGATTTGTTACATCGCGCCGTCGATCCGGCGGCGCCCTAGGGTTCCAACCGGCATCCCAGCGCTCGTGGCGGAATTGGTAGACGCGCTGCCTTGAGGTGGCAGTGGGTAACACCGTGGGGGTTCGAGTCCCTCCGAGCGCACCATCACTCTCAGCACAATTTGCACTCCCAGCTCAATTTGGCCTGGCCTGACCGCGTTCCGGACCGGAATCGCGGGGCGCTCGGCCGGCTGCCGCGGCAATTATTGCGGCGGCGGGGGCGGTCGGTACCCATTCTGTAACACCGGTCGCGTAGCTTCCCGGACCCATGCCTAGCCCTTCCGGCGCTGCCGGCCGGATGCGGCTGATTCTCCCGATAGCAGAGGCCGCGAGCCAGCTTCACCCGGAGCGCCTGATGACGTTACTGAGCTACGCCTACCGAGTTTTGTCCAATTTCGTGTTCCTGGGGCTGGTCTATTTCAGTCTGAATTTCCTGGAGAGGTATGAGCAGCGCGCGACCGTCGCGATCCTGGTGCTGGTCTATGCGGCGATGCACGCGTTCTCAGCGCTGCGCTCCTTCTATTTCTTCCAGCGTATCGAGCGGCTGGAGGGCGAGACGCGCCGGCTGGCCCTGGCGGCGGGCGAGGGACCGAACTCGGCGGCCTCGCGCAAGCAGATCATCGGCGGCGTCACGGAGCTCAGGCACGCCGGCGAGATCAAGGCCTATATCGATCTGTTCTTCCTGGCGCTGGTGATTCTGCTCTGCATCGCCAAGATCGTGACCAACTAGTCCGGCACGCGCTGCTTGGGGACTGTCGTTGCCTCCGCGCGCGGCGATCGCTTCTTCAGGTTGGCAACCCGAACCGAGGTGCCTGGCTGCGCCGGAGCGGCGGCGTGCTGCGAGGGGAGCGGACCCTTGCCGCGGGGCACACCCGGCGGCTGATGTGTGGCCTGCTTCGGATGCTTCGCCTGACGTGCGGACACCGCCTGCGGCGTGCCGGGTGGTCCGACGTGATGGGCCGGGATGCGGGCTGCGAGCAGCGTCAAGCGGCGTGCTTCCGGTATCCTGAACACGCTTGCCGCCGGAATCGGCAGCGTCGCGACCGGCGCCGTCTGTGCAAGCTGCGGCAGCGGCCATTGCGTCTGGCGAAGCACGCCGATCCGCGCATGCTGCGCATGATCAATCACGTCGGCATCGCGCCAGTCCATGTCGGAGAACACCGGCGCCGGCAGCGTCTTCGTCGCGGTGTAGACGAAATTCGGAATCTTCGGCCAGCGCGTGGTCGCCACCGTCTCGGTCGGCGGATGCAAGTACCATTGCTGCGGCTCGGTCGGCGTTGCCGGCCGGTCCGGTGTCGCGGGCACGACGTGGACGATGCGGTAGCCGCGTGTCTTCAGCTCGTTCAGTATTCGCGGCAGCGCCGCGACGGTGCGCGGCTGAATGTCGTGCAGCAGCAGGATGCCGCGGCCCGTGGCCTCGATCCGCTGGATCGCGAGGTCGTAGACCCGCTGCGGCGAGATGTGGCGCCAGTCGTCGGCCGGGAAGTCCGCGCTCCAGACCTGGATGCCTTGCGACGCCAGATAGTCTTCGACGGCGGAGGCCCGCAGCAATCCGGGAATCCGGAAGAACGGCGCCAGCTTGCTCTTGTCGCCGTTCAGCGCGGCCAGTGTCGAGGCGATGCCGTCGTCGATTTCCTGCTTCGCCTTCTCGATCGGCATCTTGTTCATGGTCAGCGGGTGATTCTGGGTGTGCGTGCCGACAGTATGGCCGGCCGCGATCAGCTTGCGCACGCCTTCCGGATTGGCCCTGGCCTGGCTGCCGATGGTGAAGAAGGTCGCCTTGATGCACTGGCTGGCGAGGATGGCCAGGATCTGGTTGCTGTATTTCGGCAACGGTCCGTCGTCGAAGGTCAGCACCACCTCATGATCGTGCAGCGGCAGCGTCTCCGGATACTGCATCGTGCCGATCCGCGGATGCTCCCGGGGGTCGACGACGAGCGTTCGGGAGGTGCCGAGCGCGTTGGGGTTGCCGGGGCAGTCCGCGGCAAGCGCCGTCTGCGCCATGAAGCAGCCCAGCAAAGCCGCGCCCGTGGCGATCAATGACCGCTTCCGGAACCTCACCAGGACGCTAGCAAGCATAGAACCTCGGCCGCATTCCCAAACGAACTGACTATCCCTAACGGCGGCGCCATGAATGCTGCCTTAACGATCTGTAATCCGGCCTGGTCCCCCGGTTCAATGTGTCCGGTCGGAAACGGTCTTCTCGGCAGCGGGGACGATGTGCACCACGCGATAATTATGCTCGCGTAGATACCGTAAAAACGCCGGCAACATGTTATCCGTCCGCTGCTGCGGGTCATGCAGCAGTAAAATTCCCTTGTGAATGGTTTCCAGCCGCGCGGTCACCAGCTTCAGCTCTTCGTCGGGCGTCATCTTGTTCCAGTCGCTGGCCCAGAAGTCCGCGCCGAACACCGCAATACCGCGCTTTTCCAGGTGATCCAGCAGATCGGGCGTCGATTCGAAATAGGGGAAGCGGAAGAACGGCGTGCTGGGGATCGTGCTCGGAGTTCCGTGCAGGGCCTTTTCGACCGCAGCAATCCCCTGATTGATGTTGGCCTCGGCCTGGTCCAGCGGAAGCTTGTTGAGGTGCGGATGGTCCCAAGTGTGATAGCCGACGGTGTGGCCAAGGCGCGCGATCTTCCGCACCATCTCGGGATGGTCGGCCGCGTTGCGGCCGACCACGAAGAAGGTCGCCTTGACGCATTCCGCTGACAGCGCCGCGAGCACCTTGTCGGTGAATCCCGGCGACGGCCCGTCGTCGAACGTCAGAACGACCTCGTGGTCCTGCAGCGGCAGGGTCTGCGGAAAGCTCTTCAGCCCGACTCGCGGATAGGTCGCGGGATCGACCTCGAGCACGCGCGAGGTTCCGAGCGCGTCCTTGCGCGGACAGTCGGCGGCGGCGTGCGCGGGCCCGGTCAAGGCGATCGGCGCAAGCGCGACGAGCAGGGCAACGACATGCGGGAGGAATCGTTCGTTGAACATATTTCTCATTGCGGAGGCCCCCGCCGGTTAGGTAATCCGGTGCGCACTACTCAGACCAATTTCTCCAGCCCTGTCAAACCCGGCGAGATACGGAATGGCCGAGGACATCGACGTTGCCCGTCCCGAGCAGACGGGTGTGCTCGACCGCATGCCGATGCGGGACGAGGAGGGCCGGCTCCGCCACGAGTTCGTCGAGGAGATCGCTCACGCCATCCAGGCTGCCGACCGCCCGTTGCTGTGCGAGGTGGTGGCGGAACTGCACGAGGCCGATCTCGGCGATCTGATCGAGGCGCTCGCGCCCGAGGATCGCGTTGCCCTTGTCGAGATCACAGGAACCGATTTCGACTTCTCCGCACTCAACGAGGTCGACGAGACCGTCCGTGAGGAGATCCTCGAGGAACTCGAGCCGGAGACCGTTGCCGAAGGTGTTCGCGAGCTCGAATCCGACGATGCCGTCGAGCTGCTCGAGAGCCTCGACGAGGAGGACCAGGAACAGATCCTGGAGAAATTGCCGCCCGCCGAGCGCGAGGACATCGAGCGCAGCCTGCTGTATCCGGAAAATTCCGCCGGGCGCCGGATGCAGACCGAGTTCATCTCGGTGCCGCCGTCCTGGACCGTCGGGCAGGCGATCGATTACCTCAGCGAGACGCCCGATTTGCCGGAGCGCTTCTACGAAATCTACGTGGTCGATGCCGACAGGCACTGGCTCGGCGCGGTGTCGCTGGACGTGCTGTTGCGCGCGCGCCGCCTGGTGCCGATCACCGAGGTGATCGAGGAAGACCGCCGCCGCATCTCCGCGCTGGAGGACCAGGAAGAGGTCGCGCGGATGTTCGGCAAATACAATCTGGTCGCAGCCCCCGTGGTCGACACCACCGATCGACTGGTCGGCGTGATCACCATCGACGACGTCGTCGACGTGATCGAGGAGGAGGCCGACGAGGACCTCAAGGCACTGGGCGGCGTCACCCACCCTGAAGAGCTCTCCGACACGGTCTGGACCATTGCCCGCGGCCGCTTCAACTGGCTGCTGGTCAATCTCGCCACCGCCTTCCTGGCGTCGTCGGTGCTCGGCCTGTTCGAGGGCCAGCTTGAGAAGATGGTGGCGCTTGCGGTGCTGGCGCCGATCGTGGCGAGCCAGGGCGGCAATGCCGCGACCCAGACCATGACGGTGGCGGTGCGCGCGCTCGCCACCCGCGAGCTCGGTTCCTACAACGCGCTGCGCGTGGTGCTGCGCGAAACCATGGTCGGGCTGGTGAATGGCATCGCCTTTGCTGTCATCACCGGCATCGCCGCCGTGGCCTGGTTCAAGATCCCCGGCCTCGGCATGGTGATCGGGCTCGCGATCATCTGCAATCTCGTCGCCGGCGCGCTCGGCGGCATCCTGATCCCGATGGTGCTGGAACGGGTGCGGGCCGATCCGGCTGTGGCCTCCGGCACGTTCGTTACGACCGTCACCGATGTGGTCGGCTTCTTCTCCTTCCTCGGCATCGCCACGCTGTGGTTCGGGCTGAAATAGCAGGGCGTTGTCGCGTGGCGCCGTGGCGGTCGGCGGCTCGCTTATCGTTAATCGAGCCTTAATCGCCTTCATCGAAAATGCCTCCATTCCCAGAGGGGGCCATCATGCAGCGCTTGCGGCTCAAGGCGGACGGACGGATCGTCGAATTGCGCGACGGGCAGGAAATCCCGCTCGCCCCAGCGCAGCCAGTGGCTGCGCCACCGTGCGCGGCACAGCCGGCAGTGCGCGACCTGCGTCGCCGGGCGCAACTCACCCAGCTCGAATTCGCCGCCAAGCTCGGCGTGCCCGTGGAAACCATCCGGAACTGGGAGCAGGGCAAGCGCGCCCCACGCGGACCGGCCCGCGCACTGCTCGCCGTGATCGCGCATTCGCCCGAGACGGTGTTTGCGGCGCTGTCGAGCGAGCCGACGGCGGCGTGAGGCGTCGCGGAGCGCTTCGCAATCATTGTGAGCCGATCGATCGCAATCATGCGCCACATCCACCGCCGTCGTCCCTGCGAAAGCAGGGACCCATACTCCGCGGCGGATGTTGTGGGTGGGACTCGTCGTTCGAGCTTCGCGCAACAATAGACATTCGTGGTTATGGATCCCTGCTTTCGCAGGGACGACACTGAGTGTGCTGAACCGCTGGTGAGTCATGCATTCGCATTCTCGCGACATGACCTGTCCGAGTCTTGTCTTTCGTTTCACCCTCCCCTCAAGCAGAGGGCGCAGGGAAAGCCGGGTGCCGATCGCACCCATGGGCCCTGTGCAATGAAAAAAGCACAGGGGGTAGGACCACAGGTGTAACCGGAGCAATCCGGCTTTCCCTGCGCGATGGTTTACGACTTATACGTGCTCCCCCCGGTGAGACTGGGCTTTTTTGTCACCGTCTTCACAACGCGCACCGCGCAATGCGAAAAGACACCTGCCACTAGCACTACTTTGGCAGATTATTGGATTTCCGCGATTTTTTAGGATTCCCGAATCAATTTTTCAATGATTCATGGGTGGTCGGCTCTTGGAGGGCTGACCATGGCGGGATGGGAAGACGAACTTGAACGCTGGCTGATGCCGTTCTTGGACCGGCTGGGTCATAAGACTCGGCAGCGGATGTGTCCTCTGTACGTTGCGGGACTGATC
>NZ_LNCU01000042.1:164168-218913 GCF_001542415.1 Bradyrhizobium macuxiense | reverse complement strand
TCGGCGAGGTTGCTGCAGGCGAGCGGCGGATTGTACTTCACTGACGACTTGCATTGATCCGGCAAGCGACATACATCGTGATCGTCGCGCGATCAGGTATCTTCCGCCATCAGAGCCAAGCCGTCAGGCATCGGGCCAGCAAAACGGAAGCCGCGACCTTCCCCAAATTTCACATTCTGCGACCGTGACCGGCCTTGAGCCGGTTCACGGCGCATGACATCGAGGATCATCAATGGCAGAGACGACTGCGGAGGTTATGGTTCACCCGCTCAAATACGATCGTAAGGCCAAAACCTACCGGATGCGGACACAGGCCGAGCTGCAAGCGGAAGCCGAAAAGATTTTAGTTCGGCGGGAGCGGAAGCAGCTCTATGCTCAACTCGACGCGGAAATTGATCGGGCAATAAAGCTTGGACTCGACGGCTTTGTATTTCCGGTCAAGTTGACTAATCGCTGAACTCAACCCAAAACAGCCCGATGCCGGTCTATGGCATCGGGCTTTTTGTCGTTTAGGGTTGGCTTGCCAGCGCCATCCCGCTGGCAGAGTCGCCCATGCGTTATTCCTGCCCGGATGGCCTTGGGTAGCTCCGGAGGAAACGCCTCTGTACGAGGCCCCTAGAGGCTCTCAGGAAACTGGGAAAACATGCCAACGCATGAGAACGAACTGGGAAACGAAGGACTGGGAAGTCATTGATATCGCTAGATGCTCCGCAAATATTGCGGATTGCGACAGTCTTAAACAGCTGAGTTGATGCGAAAGGCTGGTTAATCCGGACTAACCATGCTGGTGAGAGCGCGTCATCGGCGATCCGTCAGCGCAGGTCAAGCGCCGAGCGCGAACTGGCAGGACTGCTCGGCAAGGGCGACCAGGCCTTGGGCGCCATTATCGGCTGGCTGGAACGGATTCGCGAAAGCATCGCCCCACGCAAAGGCTAGACGTGCGCAAACTGGCACGCCCGCGTGCTCGGCGAACATCGGCGCTGAAGCCGACATCGAAGCATGTCGGCGAGCGCCGGATCACGGCGTCGGCGCGCCGATTCCCCCTTCAAACTGTCAATCGTGACTTACCCCAGAGATACGCCGGATGGTCTCACTGGTTTCGGAGGCGCAACATCCTGGATGAAATCCCTGAGCGCCTCGGTATCGAACGGCTTCCGGAGTATTTTCAGATTTGGCGGAGCTGCTTTTGCAGCATCGCTGTAGCCGGTCGTCAGGGCGACGGGCAAATTTGGATACCGCGACCGAATTTCCCGCGCGAGCCCGACACCATCGATGGTCCCGGGCATGACGATGTCGCTGAAGACGAGATCGATCTTCGTGCCGGCTTCGAGCAGCTTCAACGCCGCTTCCGCCGAATCTCGATAGACGGTCTCATAACCCAGGTCCTCGAACAGCGAGGATGTCACGTCAGCCACATCGGCGCTGTCGTCGACGACGAGAACCGTCTGCCGCTGCGACTGCCGTGTTCTTGCTCTGGCGGCGGCGAGCCCCTTGTTGGCGACTTGCTCGCCGGCGGAAGACGGCAGATAGATTGTAATCGTCGTTCCCTGTCCGACCTTGCTGTCTGCGGTCACCGTTCCGCCGGCCTGGTGCGCAAAACCATAAACCTGCGACAGGCCGAGCCCGGTTCCTTTTCCGACCTCCTTGGTCGTGAAAAATGGATCGAACATCTTGGACAGAAGGTTTGGTGGAATACCGGTGCCTGTATCGCTCAGCGCGATCGCAAAGAAGTCCTTCCCGGCACGATCACCGCCGGTTTGCCGGTCTACGGTCACGGCGTGGATGGACAACGTGAACGTTCCGCCGTTCGGCATTGCGTCGCGCGCATTGACGGCGATGTTGACGATCGAAAGCTCCAGTTCGGCGAGGTCCACCTTAACAGGCGAAACACCATCGCCAATGTTTTCGTTGTACACGATGTTCCCGCGCAGCGAGCTCTCAATCATCGTCCGCATGTTCTTGATCGACGCTTTCAGATCGACGATCGTCGGGCTGAGATGCTGGTGACGCGAGAACGTCAGCAATTGGCGCGTGAGACTTTCTCCGCGCTTGGCCGCGTTCTGTATGGCTTCGATTGCTCTTGGCAGTTTTGGATCGAGCAAGCGAGCGAAGATCTGGGCGCTGCCTCCAATGATCATCAACAGGTTGTTGAAGTCGTGCGCGATCCCGCCGGTCAGCTTGCCGATTGCCTCCATCTTCTGGGACATTGCGAGCTGTTCGCGCGCCTGGACCAGCTTCTCCTCCGCGTCTCGCCGCTCGGTCGCATCCCGGAGGATATTGATGAAGCCGATCAGATTTCCTGCGTCATCATGGCTCGCAGAGACTGAGCCGGTGATGAAAAACGGCGTCCCATTCTTTCTGATGCGCCACCCCTCGACTTCGTGCTTGCCGCTCTGGATCGCCGACTCCAATGCGTGGGCCGGTGAACCCGCGCGGCGTTCATCCGGCCGGTAAAATATCCCAAAATGCTTGCCTATGATTTCGTCCGCGCTGTAGCCGATGATTTTCTGGGCGGTGTTATTCCAACTCGTAACGTGCCCCTCTTTATCAAGGGCAAAGATCGCGTAATCGACAACGCCCTCGATAAGAGTTTGGAAGTGGCGTCTGATGCTGTCGAGCGCCAGCGTTTTTCGTTCAATCCTGCGATTCAGCTCGTCCTGGACAGCGCGTAGATGGGCTTCGGTCGCCTGATGCGTCGCAACTGCCGCAGCCAGGGCAAGTGGCGGCACCGATACGCTGATCGAAAGCACCAGCAACGACAACAGCGCTCCATCCAGATCCGCCTTGGGAAACGGATCGTTGCCTAGCCAGAACCCCCACACGGCCGTTCCGATGAAAACGAGCGCAGCCGTCGCGACGCTGCGTCGATTGCCGCGCAGGCCGGCCCACATCAACGGCAGCAGCACCAGAAAGCCCAGAAGGCTCCGATACGGCAGCAGCACGTTGATGTCGCTGCCGATGAGCTCGCCGCCGATGAGCGGACTGTAAGCAACAAACCCGATGATGCCCGCCAGGACAGAGACTGCGATCGATTCCAACAGGCTCCGCTCGAAGGAAATGCGTAAGGACGTCGTTGCCCAAAGCACGACGATCGGAACGATCACCAGGGTCCCGGCTACGTCTGCAAGCCACCAAGTCGACCAGTTGGTGAGGGAATCGGAAAGGCTTGGTTCGTTGGTGAGAATGAATCCGCCCAACACGATGATTGAACTGATCATCGCTGTTGGCGCAAAGGCAATGATTGCAAACTTCGCGACACTGGAGGCTGTCGAAAACGTCTGCTGGCCGCCCGACCAGCGACCAATCAGCCATGCCCCGGCAAATGCAGCCAGGAGGGTACCGATCCCGACGGAGCCAAACTCCACGATCGGCCGGTCGGCGATGAGATAAGGAAGAAAGGCCCCCACCAGGATCGCGGGCCAGATCCGGTAACCGCGCAGCATGACCAGCGCGAGCGCAAGCCCGGTGGGTGGCCACAACGGTGTCGTGGCCGGATTTATCGCGGGCAGCAATCGCGCGGATGCAGCAAGACCACCGTAGATCGCGGCAACCGCGAGAAGTTCGGCCAAGTAGGTTGCAACGCTTCGCGGGCTGCCGAGAGCGGAAACATCTATTTTACCAAGCCTAGCGCCTTCCATTACAGGCCTTTGCGGTCGGTGCGTCAAACAAGCGGTGGGGATCCGCCCTGCAGTCCAACGTTAGCCCAAACAGTTGTATTGCCGGCACGTCACCCTGCCAAACACTCAATGCAGTTTTGACCAAAGCATGGCGGCACGATGGTCGCTGGAAGGCGGCCTAGCACACGACGCCACGGGCGCTCGGGCAGGACCATTGACCTAACGCCGGAGATCCGAAGGCGAAAAGACGGATGCATATCGGCGCAGACCGGGTCGCAACGCCGCTGTGCCCCCTCTCCCGACTTCAATGTTCGACCCGGTAGAGGCGCCATCGCTCCGGCACGCCTTTGAGCTGGTGCGCACCGCGATCCTTGAAGCGAATTCCGGACTCCGCCATCAGATCCTTGACCGTGCTCGAGACCAGGACTTCGCCGGCACGCGCTTTCGCGGCGACGCGCGCGCCGATGTGAATCGCAAGACCGATGACCTCCGTCCCGCTCACGCTGTATTCGCCCGCGTGCAGCCCCACCCTGATCTCCAGTCCCAGCGTACGCACGGCGTCCCGGATCGCGGTCGCGCAGCGGACCCCGGCAGCCGGCGCGCCGAACGTCGCCAGCAGCCCGTCCCCCGTCGTCACGATCTCTTTGCCACGCAAGGCCTTCAGCTCCCTGCGGACGGCGGCGTAATAGTGATTCATCACTTGCGTCCAACGCGTATCGCCCAGCCGCGCGGCCTTTTCGGTGGAGCGAACAATATCGACGAAAAGGATCGTAGCGAGCGCTTGCTTGAGCTCGGCGCGACGATCCGCAGCTCGACGCCGGTTCGCGATATTTCCGGTCAGCGGTTCATAGCGATGATTGCGTCGCCGCGCGATTGCCGCCTTTGCATAGTCGTTGGCACGCTCCACAGTGCGGCAACGAATGGTCTTTTCCCGCGGCGGAAGCGTCCAGTAGACCTTCCGTCCGTCTCCAGCACCATGGACCTCAACGGCGCCCCACTTCAAGAGGATCGTCGAGCCGACCCGACGAATGCACCATGCCTTTGACGTGTATCCGGAAACGTTCGACTGATGGACTCCGATGCGAAGGAATTTGGGCATGAGCGTCCGGCCGATCGAAAGACCGCTTGGGGGCCTACCTGGGTAAAGCGTAGTCATACATTCGCGCGTTGGCAACAGCACGCCCAATTGAAAAATCCACCGACGGCTCTCGCGCGAATTCGCTTTCGCAATCAACATTCACGACAGAGTGCCATCGAACGGGCCTTGGTCGAGAACCAACTCGGCCCGCGGTACGGTCATTGAAGTCGCACGAAAGCGTCATCGCAACGTCAACGGTCGGCGAAACACTCCCCGCCTCGGTGCAGGCAATTCTCATCCCACTGAAAATGGAGAGGGGCGACCTCATGCATGGTTTTCGTGACTATCTCTCGTCGACTGCCGCGATCGCGGCGGCGATGATCGCCTGCGGCGTCTCAGCCGCGCAAGCGGATGACGACGGCGGGCATTCGCAACGCCACGGCTACAAGCACGTGCTGCTGATCAGCGTCGACGGCATGCACGCCGTCGATTTGAAGCGTTGGGTCGCGAGCCACCCCGGCGGCAACTTCGCCAAGCTCACCCAAAAAGGCGTCGTCTATCCGAATGCCTTCACCACCGCCCCGTCCGACAGCTATCCCGGCATGCTCGCACAGGTCACCGGCGCCACGCCGAAGGGCGGCGGCCTGTTCTACGACGACAGCTATGACCGCACCGAATATCCCGCCAAGGCTTTCTACACCAGCCAGGGTCTCAATGATCCCGGTTGCGTAAATGCGGCCGGAACCGAACTCACCAACTTCGAGGCGCTCGACAAGAGCTACAATTATTCCACCGGGTTGGTCGCCGATTACACCGGCGGCGGCACGCTCGGTCAGGTCTACACGCAGCTCGATCCGGACCACATGCAGCGCAAGCTGGTCAATGGCCAGTGCGTCCCGGTCTATCCGCACGACTACGTGCGCACCAACACAATCTTCGAAGTCATTCATGAGGCCGGAATGCGCACGGCCTGGTCCGACAAGCATCCTGCCTACGAGGATCTGGCGGGCCCGTCGGGCAAGGGCCTCGACGAGCTGTTTGCGCCTGAGATCAACTCGCAGGACACGTTCGACAAAGGCGCCCAGACGGGCGACGACTACACCACCAGCTACACCGGCGTCCGCACTTACGACTCGCTGAAGGTGCAGGCCGTGTTGAACTGGATCGACGGCTACGACGGCTCTCGAATGCAGATCAAGCCCGTGCCCGCAGTCTTCGGCATGAACTTCCAGGCGGTCAGCGTCGGCCAGAAGCTCGCCAAGGCGGGCAACGCCGATACCGACAAATCGCTCGTCGGAGGCTATACCGACGCCCAGGCGACGCCCGGCAATGCGCTCACGCTGCAGTTCCAGTTCGTGGACGACGCGCTCGGCAAGTTCGTCAACGAGCTCAAGACGCATAACCTCTACGATTCGACGCTGATCATCGTCAGCGCCAAGCATGGTCAGTCGCCGATCAACGTCAAGGACCGGGTGGCGATCTCCGACGCGCTGTATAGCAAGGCGCCCGGGTTCGGTGCCAACGGCTTCGAGATCTGCGATGACGAGGCGCTGGTCTGGTTGTCGCCGGAAATGCAGCAGGCGACCAATCCGGCGACCGGCAATCCCTATTATGCAGATGCCAAGGCTTACATCCTGGCCCACGCCACCGATCTGCATATCCAGAAACTGCTCGATCGCGACGAACTCACTAGGCTCTACGAGGATCCGTTCCACAACAGCCGGGTGCCGGACTTCATCGCCATCACCGATCATGGCGTTATCTGCACCGGCGGCAGCAAGCTTGCCGAGCACGGCGGCTTCTCCGACGACGATCGTAACGTCCTGCTGCTGGTCGCCTCACCTCGCATGGACCATGGCAGGGTCGTCGAGGAGAAGACCTTCACCACCCAGATCGCGCCGACGATCCTCCGCGCGCTCGACCTCGATCCGCGCAGCCTCCAGGCGGTTCGCGAGGAAGGCGTTCAGGTCCTGAACGAAAAATAAGAGTCGCAGCGCCGCTTCGACATCGGCTCAAAGCAAAAGCGATCCCGCCGCAAGGGCGGCGGGATCGTTGCGATCGCCCTTGGCGGCCGCCCGGCGCTTGCGGCTTTCGGCTGGACGTCTATGACGCGAAGCGCGCCGGAACCTTTTTCCTTCTTGGGATTTTTGCTGTTTTCGCGGCAGCGAACGTCAGCATCGGAGAGAGGAGCCATCAAGCGGCGACGCCGGGTTAAGCAGATTTTCCCCCTTGAAGAGCGCCTTGCCCAGGAAGCCAAAGAGTTGCGCCAACGGGCTAAGCAGCTTCCGCCCGGTCGAGAGCGAGAAGCATTGCTGGGGAAGGCGCTGCACAACGAGACCACGGCTCAATTGACGGAATGGCTGGCGTCGTCAGGCCCACGGGTGCCCATCTAGGAGGAACGACATGCCGGCAAACCACAACCATATCGACGGAGTGGAAGTAGCCTTTCTCTGCGCTGCGGCGGTGTCCTTTGTGACGCTGATCGCGAGCGTGGCTTGGGTCCTGATTCAGTGAAATCCCGCTCCATGTGGTTCAAACTTCAAAGTCGGCCATTCGCCTGAAGGGCGGCGCTTGGTACTGTGCCTTGCAGTGGTCGCTCCCGGACGTAGCTCAGCCTGCCATCGACGGCGGCCTCGGCACGTGCGAACTCTTGAACTGTCTCTTGCCGCGTCAGACTCGCCTCATGGAACGGCTTCGATAACGCCTGCTCGTCCTCGACAGAACGCATAGCTCCCTTACCTGCAACGGCCGCCAACCCGCCTGGCAAGCTCGGCAATCGCTCTCCGAAACAGCCGGCCAAGGCCGATTTTTTTTCGCCAAACGTCTTGACTTCGAGAACCCGTTTTCTAATTTTTTTCTCGCTAGGTCCCTTGTGGGCCCAGCTCCTGGGCGCCAGTCGGGCTCAGGCAAGACGGGCACCGGTCGTGTCCGGTGCCGTTCATATCCATCTTGCTCTATGGAGGATTTGGCTATGCGCACGTACGACTTCTCTCCCCTATTCCGGTCAGCCATCGGCTTTGATCGGCTGTTTGACCTCGCTGAAACGGTCCAGCGTGCCGGCGAGGACAATTATCCCCCCTATAATATCGAACGACTTGCGGAAGATCGGTACCAGATCGCGCTCGCGGTCGCCGGCTTCGCACCTGACGAGATCTCGGTGACGGCAGAGCAGAACGTTCTGACCATCGAAGGCACCAAGGTCGAAAAGGCTGAACGCGAATATATCTATCAGGGCATCTCGACACGTCGCTTCAAGCGACAGTTCAGTTTGGCCGATCATGTCGAGGTCAAGAGCGCGGCGTTCGATAACGGCCTGCTCAAGGTCGAACTCGCCCGTGAAGTGCCGGAGGCCATGAAGCCGAGGCGAATTGCGATCAACGCAGTTCCAAACAAGGCAACGCGTCAGTTGGAAGGTGTTGCAGCCTGACGACCCGCAAAGCCGCGCTCCGCCGGAGCGCGGCTCCTCATCTCCGATTTCGTCTTAAGAATGGAGGCCCCCATGCGGCCGACGACCGCGCCTATCGACAATGTCCTTGCATTTCGCCTGCCGACAAGGGGCGGGCAAAAATATGAACACCCACGCGACCTGCTACGCGCCCCCGGCCTGACTGCGGCGGAGAAGAGAAGCATTCTGGCATGCTGGGCTTCGGACGCGTTCGCGGTTGCATCCAATCCTGCGCTGCGTGCGCCCCCAGAACTCAATTCGCCCGTTCCAGTCAGCGATATCCTGGATGCGCTGCGCGCCCTCGACGATCCGCGCGAACCGCCAGGAGGAAGACCGGCTCGGCTGCGCTCCACCGAACGCCACGTCGCTGCTGCATAAGGGAGGCCCTATGACCGACATCAGACTGCCGAAACAAGTCATCGACGGGATTGAAGATCGCTGGTGGTCAAGGTTCAACAAGGATCGCCGGCGAACGTCACAACGGATTGATGAGCGTCTCGAACGGCTGCGCGCGCATCGGAACAATATTGGTCGGTATAGGCGGCTGCTCAACACCGAGCTGTCCGACCTGGAACGCGAGTTCGTCGACCGGCGTCTTTCCGAAGAGGTGATGGCGATGCAGTTATTGACGGCCGACATGCCGCCTCTTGTCATGGACCAACCGGCGAACGAGCAAATGGTCGGGCGGTCAGGAGAGGACCAGCCATGACAGAACTGCAGCGTCTGCTCATACGTGGGAGCGAAAAGGTCATAGGCCATTATCAATTCCTGTTCGATACCGCGAAATCAGAGCACGAGCGGGAGCTACTCAAACGAAGAATCGAGAAGGAACGTCAAATGCTGAACGATCTGCTTCAAGGCTCGGATCCGGCCGCGCGTGCCGCCTGATGCAGCCGCGACAAGCTGACCCGGGAGGGGCAACTCAGCAAAAACTCGTCAAGTCCCCGCGAAAGAGATAATGCTGTTTATCAGAATTATTAACTTGGTGTATGAAGAGCCCGTCTCACCCGATTGAGGGGCCGCGTCGCGAGTGTTGCGGTGGGACCATGCGGTGGACGCCGAGCGTGTGACTGACGAGCACGTGCAAGGCGGACGGCGAAGTCGTGCAGGCCTGACGACCTAGTGGCAGGCGTCTCCCCGCAAAACGCGAAAGCGCTTTTGCGAGGACGGTGACAAAAGAGCCCAGTCTCGCCGGGGAGAGCCCGTATAAGCCGTAAACCATCGCGCAGGGAAAGCCGGATTGCTCCGGTTACACCTGTGGTCCTACCTCCCGTGCTTTCTATTCTGCACGGGACCCATGGGTGCGATCGGCACCCGGCTTTCCCTGCGCCCTCTGTTCGCAGAGTGGCGAAAACGAAATGCAAAGCTGGGACGGATCATGCCGCGAGAATGTGGATGTATGAGCCTCCGACTGCGCTACACACTCGCTGTCGTCCCGGGCAAGCGCAGCGCGACCCGGGACCCATAACCACGAATGCGAATTGCGTTACGACGCTGGGACCACAGCCCGCTTCAACAACACAGCCCTGTGGTTATGGGTCCCTGCTTACGCAGGGATGACGACTGGAGCGAGCCCCACGCTGTCATCGCCCGGCTTGCCGCCTTCGCTAAAGCTTTGGCGCGCCAGGGGTTCAGGGCCTCGTCGAAGCCTTGGCGTAGACGGGACCGGGCGATCCAGGACGCCGCGGCCTCTCGATTGAGCCACTGGCGTCTCTGGAATACTGGATCACCCGCATGCGCGGGTGATGAGATCGCGCGCTGTTTAACGGGACTCATAAGCCGCCGATTCCCGGCTGACCGCGTGACGTCGGCGCGCTGATCGTCAAGCGCACCTTCAGCTATGAGCGACAAGAGCCGGCCGAGATGCTACCCACCCTCCAGTTTGCCCCGCTGCGTCAATCGAATCCCCTATTCATCACCCGCAGTCGCTGTGCGAGCGTTCTCATGACCTTGAGGGCGAAATAGGGTGTTTGACTCACAAGGAAAAGAAACTGCTTCTCCGAGATGGGCACCAGCTCGACATCGGTGACCGCGACGGCCGTAGCGCTCCTTGGCTCGTTATCAATCAGCGCCATTTCACCAAAGATGTTGTCAGCCGCAAGCTCGGCGATAGCCCGGTTGCCGACTTGAATGCGCACATGCCCGCTCTTGATCACGAAGAGCTCGTCCGCCGGTTGCCCCTCGCGGAAAATCACGTCGCCTGCTCTCACGTTGCGCGTCTCGACACTATTCCCCGTCAAGACGCTAAAGCTTGCATCGGCCGCCATTACCAACTCCTATGCACAAGATCAGACGCTCTCGGTGTCGAGAGATGTCAGGGCTGAAACAGGTGAAAGACCACGTACGCTGCGACCGAAATCAGCGTCGCTACGGTCCAGCTCGGGACCCAAGCCTTCGCGATATCGCGGATCGCCGACCACTGCGGCCCCGACCCTTTGCCCGTCCGGACGCCCGCGACCCCGGATGATTGAGCGTTGCAGCGGATGAGCGGGAGCGCTGCGATCGCTCCCAGGTGGACAATGCCTGTCAGGGGATGAAAGCCATCTTCAAGATCCGGACCTCTCCCGAGAGCAGGCTCGATCGAACCGGGCAATCGCACTTCGCACATAAATCGTCTCAATGAATTGCAATTTGCGAATTAAAAACGTGTGACATTAGGACTACGATTATGTGACATCGATATGACAGTCGTCTGACAGCATTCGTTCCGCGGCTCCAATGGAAAGCCTTTCGACGGCCGGAATGACGATCGTCCTTGGCACTGAGTTGCCCGACGGCCCGAGTCCCCGCACCAAAAACAGTTCTGTTTTCCAGAACTGAGATTTAGTGTATGAATTATCCCGTCTCACCCGATTGAGGGGCGCGTCGCGATCGTCATGGGTATTGCGGTGAGATGCGGTGGACGCTGATCGTGCGGGCGATTCATGTCGCGAGAATGCGAGTGCACGACTCACAGTTCGTGCATCACGACTCGGTGTCGTCCCTGCGAAAGCAGGGACCCACTAATGCTTATTGGTTCGGCGAAGCTCGAACGACGAGTCCCGTTCACGACGCCCGCCGCGGAATATGGGTCCCTGCTCCCGTGCGCAATTGCGCACTAGGCAGGGACGACATCTCATATGCGGAGGCCGCTTTACGCTGACAGCAACCGGCTCACTTCCCCTTCGCCGCCTTCTGTTTCAGCTTGATCTCGCGGTAGCGCGCGGCGCCGCCTTCGCGGATGGTCTGCTGGCTGCGCTCGACCGCAAGCGCATCGTCGGGCACGTCCTTGGTGATGACCGAGCCGGAGCCGATATAGGCGCCCTTGCCGATCTTGACCGGAGCCACCAGCGACGAATTGGTGCCGACGAAGGCACCCTCACCGATCAGCGTCTTGTGCTTGAGGAAGCCGTCATAGTTGCAGGTGATGGTGCCGGCGCCGAGGTTGGAATTGGCGCCGACATGGGCGTCGCCGACATAGGAGAGATGGTTGACCTTGACGCCGGCCTCGAGCACGGCCGCCTTGGTCTCGACGAAATTGCCGATCCGCGCGCCGTCCCCGAGCGAGGTGCCGGGCCGGAGCCGCGCATAGGGACCGACCGACACCTTCTTGCCGATCCTGGCCTCGACGACGTGCGAGAAGGAATGGATCACGGCGCCGTCGTCAATCGACACACCGGGGCCGATCACCACGAACGGCTCGATGACGACGTCCTTGCCGAATGTGGTATCGGCGGCAAGATACACGGTCTCGGGAGCGATCAGCGTCACGCCCGCTTCGAGCGCCTGCTTGCGCAGCCGCGTCTGCATCACGGCCTCGGCCTCCGCGAGTTGCGCCTTGGTGTTGATGCCGCGCACTTCGTCTTCGCTGGTTTCGATCACGACGGCCTCCAGTCCCATGTCCCTGATGATGCTGACGGCATCGACCAGGTAATATTCGCCCTTGATGTTGGAATTGCCGATCTTCTCGATGATCGCGAGCGCGCGTCTGCCATCGAACGCCATCACCCCGGCATTGCACAGCGTGATCTTGCGCTCCTCCGCGCTGGCGTCCGCATGCTCGCGGATCGCGACGAGCTTGCCGTTCTCGACGATCAGCCGGCCATAGCCGGTCGGGTCGGCGGCATGGAAGCCGAGCACCGCAAGCGCCGCGCCCTCGCGCAGCGGCGCGCGCATGCGCGCAAACGTCTCGGCCGAGATCAAAGGCGTATCGCCGAATGCGACCAGGAGGTCATCGACACCGCGGACCAGCGCCTCGCGCGCGGCAAGCACGGCATGCGCGGTGCCGAGCCGTTCGCGCTGGACGAAGGTCTGCGCCTCGGGCCGCACGCGGTGCGCCTCGTCGGCGACGGCCGCGTGGTCCGGCCCGATCACGACAGCGAGCGACGATCCCTCGCCGGCGTCGGTGGCGTTCAGCACATGCGCCAGCAGCGACTGTCCGGCCACGGGATGCAGCACCTTCGGCAGCGACGAACGCATGCGCGTGCCCTCGCCGGCCGCAAGCACCACCGTCAGGCTCGATCGCGCAGTCATTCCGCATCCTCTGTGTCGCGCGCAATGGTCTGCGCCGGGCCGTCTTTAATTGTTTTCCCCGGGAGAGGAAACCGTTTCGCCGCCCCGCGCACCTGGATTCAGGTTCCCGGGCCATTTCCTGTTAATCTTTACCTTGTGATTCGGCGGGCCTCGAGGAGGGCCAATCCGGCTTTGGCCAAAGATCCCGACAACCTCGCGGCGGACCTGCAGACCGGCGACGGCCTGCTGAGCAGCGTGCTGGCCGAGGAGAACGAGTTCGATCGCCGGATGCTGTGGCGGCTCGGCTCGTGGGGCTTTGCTGCAGTCGGCGCGGTCGTCGTCGCCGTGATGGCCAACCAGTCCGCGCTGACGCTCAAGCGCGACCAGGTTGCCGCGGTCGACCTCACCCGCCAGGCACAGCAACTGCAAACGCTGGCCAAGGAGAGCCACAACGAGACGCGGCGACTCGCTTCCGCCATCGACACACTCAACAGCGACCGCGACCGGCTATATTCGCGCGTCACCACGCTGGAGCAGAGCCTCGATTCCGTGACCGGCGCGATCGCCAAGCAGGCCGTTCCGCCCGTCGCAGCCCTGCCGCCTGCCGCACAGCCGACAGCAGTCAATCCGCCGCCGGCGCAGTCTGCGACCCTCACTCNCAGTCCGTCCCATCCGACAAGCCGGCCGCTCCCGAGAAAGCGGCCGAACCAGTCGAGAAGCCGTCAGCAGCGACGGAGAAGCCGCTCGCTGCCGAGAAGAAGCCGGCCCCCGCTGCCAAGCCACGGGCCGCTTCCGAAAAGCCCATGGGGGCGACGCTGGAAAATGCCCCCGCGGCTGCGGCGTCCGCCGCTCCTGCTGCGGCCAGCCCGGTCGTCGCCGCTGCTCCGGCCGGCGCAGACGACGGAAAACCCTCGACACCTGATCCCTCGAACGCGGCGGTCGGGGACCAGTCGATGATCGGACCGCCGGCCCCTGCCACTGGCAGGCTGGTCGAACTGGCCGCGCGGCCTGCGGCCAAGGATGTCGCGGCCGGCCCGATGCACGAGATGGCTCCCGCAGCGGCGGATGAGGCCGGCACGCCACAGGTGCAGGTCCAGCGCACCGAGTTCGGCGTCGATCTCGGCACCGCCAATTCGGTCAATGGACTGCGTGCGCTGTGGCGCGGGCTGCTGAGGTCCAAGGCCAACGCGCCGCTGGCGCCGCTGCGGCCGATCATCGTGATCAAGGAGAACACCAACGGGCTCGGCATGCAGCTTCGCCTGGTCGCCGGACCGCTGAACGATGCCGGCACGGCGGCCAAGATCTGCGCCGAGCTGAGCCTGAACCAGCGGACCTGCGAGACCGCGATCTATGACGGTCAGCGGCTGTCCCTGAAATCCGACGAGCCGCCGCCGGCACGCAGGCCGGTGCATCGACGGGCCGGTCCGAAACTCGTCCCAGTCGCGGTACCGCCGCCGCCAGCGGTCGAGGAGAAGAAGCCTGAGCCCTCGACGTTCTCCTCGATCTTCCGACGCAACACCCAATGATCATGCGCGACAAGGTGTTGCAGCCGGATTTTCACCTGATTTCGCTGCTCTAGCCGAGCCTTGTCCCACACCCCATTCCCGACCATATTGCCGCAATGACAAAACCTCCGTTCCGCCTCTCGCCCTATCAAGTCCAGTTCCTGATGGTCGTGGGCTTCGTCACCGTCGGCTACGCGCTCTACGTGCGCTACCTGGCGATCGAATTCTCGCCCGTTGCGCTCGCCTGCGACGCCGGCACGCAAACCTTGATCTGCAAGGCGCGCGCGCTCTCAACCGTGCTGTTCAAGAACTCGGTGTTCGGGATCACCGCGCTCGTCATCGCGGTGCTGAACCTGATGCGGCCGTCGATCGTGCTGTTGACCGGCGGACTGATCGCCGCGGGCCTCGGGATCGTGCTCTACAATGTCGTGCTGTCGGGGATCGCGATCGGACTGTTCATCCTGGGTTTTGCGCGGCCCGCCCCCGCCACAGCGTAGCCGCAAGCAGCAGGTAGATCACGCAGGTCCAGTCCGACTGCCAGTTGACCACGCCCTCGTTGAACAACGTATAGGCCGCGGCGATCACGAGCAGGCCGGCGAACACCGATTCCGCGATCGGACGGGTGCCCTCTTTCGGGCGGTTAAACAGGGTCAGCAGCGCGAACGGCACCACGGCCATGGTCAACGACGCAAAGGGGAAATCGCGATAGCGCGGGTCGAAGGTGAAGCCGAGCGCGGTCTCCGCGGCGATCACGGTGGTCACCGCCAGCACGATGGCGAGCAGCGCCGGCAGCACCCCCTTGCCGCGATAGTCGCGCGGTCCGAGCAATTCCAGGAAGGTCGGCAGCGGGCGGCCGGCGATCAGCGCATGCGCCGTCAGCAATGGCGCGGCAATCCCCGCCGCGAGCAGCGCGCCCCATTGCAGCCAGCCGCCGACGCCGTAGCTCTCATAGGTCATCTTGTCGATGGCGACCCCGAGCAGCACGCCTGCCGTCGTCGCCGAGATGCCGACCGCGAGCCACGCCGAGGGACGCGGCGTCCACGGCCGTCGCCGCAGCGTCAGCCACGCCGCAAGGAAGATGAAGGCGCTCAGCACCATGCCGGAGCCCATGTGCAGCTTCCAGGCGGGGAAGTTGCTGATCGCGATACCCGGCGGATACTTCACCTGCCGGTGCACGGAATCGAACAGGCCCCAGTAGCCGCCGACGGTGCCCTCGAGCTTGCGCTTCCAGGGCTGGTCATAGGCCTCGATCAGGTTGACGCGAAAACCCTCGCGCTTGGCGAGATCGAGGATCTCCGAGACCACGCGGGCCTGGTTGGTGCGCGACGGCAACGCACCGTCCCGCATCCGCCCGGCGCTCGGCCAGCCGGTCTCGCCGATCAGGATCTCCTTGCCCGGAAATGCCACCGCCATCCGCTTGCGGATGTCGTCGACATGGGCGGCGGCGAACTTGGCCCTGACCGGGATGTCCTCCCAATACGGCAGGATATGAATGGTGACGAAATCGACCGCATCATAGACCTCGCGGTTCTTCAGCCAGTATTCCCAGACGTCGGCATAAGTGACCGGGACATTGGCCTGCGCCTTGACGGCGCGGATATAGGCGGCGAGATCGGCGGTGGTCATCTCGCCGCGCAGCAGCACCTCATTGCCGACGATCAGCGAGGTCACCACACCCGGATATTCCTTGGCGAGCCGCACCGCGATCGCGATCTGCTGCGCGTTCTTGAAGCGGTTGCTGCCAAGCCAGATGCCCTGCATCACCTTCAGGCCGATCTTGGCGGCAACGCCCGGCACCTGGTCGAGGCCGTTCTCGATCGAATAGGTGCGGACGCAATCGGTGACCTTGGCGAGCTCGGCCAGATCCTGCTCGATCTGCTCGGCGGCGATTTGCGTGGTCGGATCGAGCGGTGTCTGCGCGCCGCGGAACGGCGTGTATGAGACACATTGCAGCTTAGCATTGGGATCGATCGGCGCGCGCGCAAGCGTGATCGGCGTGGCGAGCCACCACCACACGGCTGCGATAACCGAGAGCGAAATCAGGAGAAGCGCCAGCGGCGTACGAAGCGAAATCGGTTCCATCCTCCGGGGGACCGTCGAATTAGCCGGTCGGAGCCCGTCTGCCAATAGCGGGAATCGGTCAATACCATGGTTGTCCTGCGACAGTTTTGCGCTGATGCGATAAAGTTGTGAGTTTGCTGGACAAAATCTCAAATTCCGGTCATGGGATTCCACCAGAGTCTCCGCCGCACTGGAGACCTATTTGGACGGCATCACGCGGACCGTTAGAATGTGGCGCGGGGTAGGAACATATCGGGGAATGCATGCGTCGACGGCTGCTTAAGTTGAAGAACACGGGTTTGCGCCACCTCGCCGTAACCGGCCTTGTGCTTCTGATGGGGGCCGGCGGCGCTTTGGCGCAGAGCGGGACGCCCAATCCGCAGGAGCAGTCCAAGCAGCAGTCCGGAAACCCGGCCGACGCCACTGTGAAAGCCGCACGGGAGAGCAACCAGCGCAAGGTCGAGGAATTCACCGAGGCCCAGCAGGCCATCAACGGCCCGGCCGGCAACCCCGAATGCGTCTGGCTCGGCCGCCGCGTCGTCCGCTTGATGTATAACGACGACCTCGACACCGCCTTCCGGCATCTCGACCTCTATGACCGGTTCGGCTGCCCCGGCGGCCACGTCCAGGCCGCCTTCCGCTGCCTGAGCCGCTTCCTCGCGCAGATCGATGACAAGGTCGCCGGCAGCCTCGACAACCGGATCCACTCGTGCTGGATCAACCCGGGCGCCCAGCCGCAGGCTGCGGCAGCTGCCTCGCCGACCCCGGCCCCGACGACGGCCGGCAATGCGTCGCCGACGCCGGCCGCATCGCCCTCGCCTGCGCCAACTCCGTCGGCGTCACCGACACCTGCGAAATAGCCGAATAGGCCATCCGTTCCGACCGGGATTTTTTGCGGCCGGAACAGCTCACGCCTTTAAAGCGCCATCGCGGCATACCAGTTGTTAAATCGTGTGGTGGAGATATCTTCGCCTCCGCCACCGTACCGGTCGAACCCAGGGGACGGGTTCGCATTAGTCCTCAATCTCAGGCCCCGTATGGTTTAACCGCGATGCGCGCCGTCGTCGCCGTCCTGTTGCTTGTCACCGCCGCTCACGCTGCACTGTGGGGCCTGTTTCAGGAGAAGCAGTCGGCGCCTGATTTCCGCGGCACGCTGCCGAGCCTCTCCTACGCACCGTTCGAGCGGGGCCACACGGTGGTCGACCTCGCCGCCGACACCGAGAAGGTGCGCGCCGACCTGAAGACGCTGTCCACGCTGACCCGCGCGGTGCGTCTGTACTCGTCGACCGAGGGCGCCGAGCTGGTGCCCCCGATCGCGGCCGAGTTCGGCATGAAGGTGATGCTGGGCGCCTGGATCGACACCGACGCCAACCGCAACAACCGCGAGATCGACGCCGCGATCAACCTCGCCAAGCGCAACAGCAACGTCATCGGGATCGTGGTCGGCAACGAAACCGTGTTCCGCGGCGAGCAGATCCCGCTCGAGAACCTCGGCTCGGTTCCGGAGATCGGGATCACGCCCGAGGAGACCGAACGCATTCTTCGCGAGGAGGCGCAACGGCTGCACGACGCAGAGACGCAGCCCGAGGAGAAGCGGGCTGAAGCGTCGAAATGGGCCGTCGCCGAAAACAACGTGCAGCGACTGATCAAGGTGATCCAGCGCGTCAAGAAGTCGGTCAACGTTCCCGTGACGACCGGTGAAATCTGGAACATCTGGCGCGACCATCCGCAGCTTGCCAATTCCGCCGACTTCATCGCCGCCCACGTGCTGCCCTATTGGGAAAACTTCACCGACAAGCAGTCGGTCGACCAGGCGGTGGACCGCTACAACCTGCTGCGCGACCTGTTCCCAGGCAAGCGCATCATGATCGCGGAATTCGGCTGGCCGAGTCAGGGCTACAATCTGCGCAACGCCGAACCCGGCCCGTTCGAGCAGGCCTCGGTGCTGCGGAACTTCGTCGCCCGCGCCGAAGCGATCGGCATGGACTACAACATCGTTGAAGCCATCGATCAGCCCTGGAAATACTTCGAAGGTGGCGTCGGCCCGTACTGGGGCATTCTCAACGCCGACCGTGAAGCGAAGTTCGCCTGGACCGGTCCGATCACCGATCTGAACTATTGGAAGATCGCCGCGGTCGCCGTTCTCGTCGGCCTTTTCATGTCGCTGCCGATCCTGCGACTCGACTCACCGACCGTGATGCAGGCGCTGCTGCTGTCGGCCGCCGCCAACGGTGTCGGCGCGTGGGCTGCGACAGTCTTCTCGTTCTGGACCACGCACTATTTCGTCTGGGGTTCCGCCTTCGCACTGACCCTCGGCCTCGTGCTCCTCGTTCCGCTGGTGCTGATCGCGATGGCGCGAATCGAGGAGATCGCAGCCGTGGCGTTCGGTCGCGGCCCGCGCCGCTTGATCCACAAGAGCGCGGCGCTTGCGCCCGCGACGATCGGCGAGAACGTCGCCTTCCCGAAGGTCTCGATCCACATTCCCGCGTACTACGAGCCGGTCGAGATGCTGAAGCAGACGCTAGATGCGGTGTCGCGGCTCGACTACCCGAATTTCGAATGCGTCTGCATCATCAACAACACGCCGGACCCGGAATTCTGGCGGCCGATCCAGGATCATTGCCGCCTCCTCGGCGAGCGCTTCAAGTTCATCAACGCCGAGAAGGTGCAGGGCTTCAAGGCCGGCGCCTTGCGCATCGCGATGGACCGCACCGCGGCTGACGCCGAGATCATCGGCATCATCGACGCCGACTATGCCGTGCACCCGGACTGGCTGAAGGACCTTGTGCCGGCCTTTGCCGATCCACGTGTCGGCCTCGTGCAGGCGCCGCAGGAACATCGTGACGGCGATCGCTCGCTGATGCACTACATCATGAACGGTGAGTATGCCGGCTTCTTCGACATCGGCATGGTCCAGCGCAACGAGTTCAACGCCATCATCGTGCACGGCACGATGTGCCTGATCCGCCGCGCCGCGATGGACAATGCCGGCGGCTGGTCCAGCGACACGATCTGCGAGGACACCGATCTCGGACTGACGATCCAGCAGCAGGGCTGGCTCACGCACTACACCAATGTGCGCTACGGCGAAGGCCTCCTGCCCGACACCTACGAAGCGTTCAAGAAGCAGCGCCATCGCTGGGCCTATGGCGGCTTCCAGATCGTCAAGAAGCACTGGCGCCGCTTCCTGCCGGGCGCCAGCCGGCTGACGCCGGATCAGCGCCGTGAGTTCTCGCTGGGCTGGCTCAATTGGCTCGGCGCGGAAAGCCTCGGCGTCGTGGTTGCGATCCTCAACCTGATCTGGGTGCCGATCGTTGCCTTTGCCGACATCGCGATCCCCGACAAGATCCTGACGCTGCCGATCATCGCCTCGTTCATCGTCTCGCTGGTGCATTTCGTGGCGCTGTACCGGCTGCGGGTGAAGATCAAGGCCGGCCAGATGCTCGGCGCGATGATCGCGGCGATGAGCGTGCAGTGGACGGTGTCGCGCGCGGTGGCCCAGGGCCTGATCACCGAGCATCTCGCCTTCGCCCGCACCTCGAAGGGCGGCCTGTCGCGGATGTCGATCGAATTCCAGGCGTTCTGGGAAGCCGTAATCGGCGTGCTGCTCCTGATCGGCGCCGTCGTTCTCGTCGTCACCAACGGCTTCAAGCAGGTCCGCGAGATCTACATCTTCGCCGCCGTTCTGGTGCTGCAAAGCCTGCCGTTCCTCGCGGCGGTGGCGATCGCGATCCTGGAGAATTCGCGGATCAACGAGTTCTCGTTCTGGCGCAACAGCGCGATCCGGACGGCGGAACTGATCGGCCTGCGTCCGGTCAGCCTGCCCTCGGTGGCCGCCCCGTCCCAGCCGGTCGGCTCCGAAGTGCGCCGCGAAGGCTGAGCCGGAGCGCAGCAATGCCGTGGACGAGCAGCCCGGCCCACTTCAAGAAGCGGCCGTAAGCGCAGATCCCACAAGGCTGAATCCGGAACGCTCCGCGCCACGATTGCCGGGCCCTCGGCTATTGACCCGATGGGCCCTGCCCCCTACACAGCGCGGACTGATGTATGTCCGGAGATGCGGGTACCACCCCAACATCGGGATCGGCTGCTCAGGTGAGTGAGCGCGTAGCTCAGGTGGTAGAGCACGTGACTTTTAATCATGGGGTCGAGGGTTCGAGTCCCTCCGCGCTCACCAAGCAAATTCAATTGGTTAGATCGAAATTCTGCAGACCGTTGAGAAGTCATTTTAGTCCCGGGCCACATCGAGGGCCGCTTGGCGAATAAAGACGCCAAGCCCGCCCAAACTGGGCTTTTCTCATCGAACCTTCACCAAGGTCGTTCGGCCAATAGGTGAAGCGCCGCGATCCCCTATCCCGCTTCAAGCCCACAGAAAGCCCCGCTTCCCCAAGGCGGGGTTTTCGCGTTTGGCTGATGTGCGTGCGTTCGAGATTTGCGCGCGACGAAACAAAATCTCTCGGGATGAAACTCTTCTCCGCACCTCACGAAGCCAAGGTGAAACGTCCAGGCACTACGCAGGGGCTATCGAGACAACGACAGGGGACGCTGTCATGGCGGATCGGCGCGGTTTGAAATTGATCGGCTTCATCTTCGCAACTGTCACCATCGCGGTGATGCTGGTCACCACCGCCGTGGTGACGAAGAGCTACGCCGACGGCGGCATTTATGCGCTCGAGAGCGCTCCGATCGGCAGCCGCTAGACAAAGAGCTATCAGGTTAGTAGCGTGCCGCTCCCCTTAGTATCAGTTAGGGACGCCCGCCAATGTCTGCTCTCCAAGCAAAACTCGAACGATTTGAAATCCTCGCGGACGAATGCGAGCTGATCGCTAGCCGGGCAATTGATGGGGGCAACCGCGAACTATACGAGCGGCTGGGTGTGCGCTATCGCGAGCTCGCGACCGATATGCGGACCGTGATCGCGACTATCGCTGGTCCGGCAGTGTAAAGCCCCGATCCCGCGAGCGCGGCGCAGCAATCCTTCCATACCCACGAACCGCAGTAGCTCCGCGCGGTTCCCGACCGCAATAGATTGATAATTTGTGAGATGGCTTTGTCCCCGCTGTGACAGCGGAATTACCTCATCGCCGATACAGGAAATGGTTCGGCCACTATCCGCCAGGCCCCGCGGGTTGGCTCGCTGACGGTCACGTCACCTGCAATATCGAGTGTCACGGTGCCGCGTGCGATCGACGAATCCGATTGGGGGCGCCGCCGAACGCGGATCATCTTGGCAACCTTGCACGCACGCAGCTGCTCCTCGGGCAGATCACGGCGCGGCTCACGGCTATCTACAGGCGTCCACGAGTAGCGTGGGACCGCTGATCGGATTGTGTTCCGTCGACGGCCGTCCCTTCACAGGGCGGGCTCAGGTTTCACGTCCGTGTCGGCTGGCTTATCCGCGGGCGCGGCAGGTTGCTCGGTCGACCGATCGGGCTCGGGCCTATCAGGCGCCACTCGCCCTAGCCGCGCAAACTTTGCGGCCCACCGCTGTGCGAGCTTTCTTTCGACGTCCAGAGGGACAGTACACATGACCCGAACTCCGGCGTTGGGCCTGCCCCAGCGTTGCGCCATAACGTACAACTTGCCTAAAAGATCCTAATGACTGAGGCGCGGGACCGAAGTCCTACGTTCCGTCCAGTTCACTTGAAGTCCGGAACGACTGAGGCGATTTCAGACCACAGCCGATGACCGGCGGCCGCATCAGGACAGCGTTCCGCTCGCCTCAGCCGCAAAAGGCTGATCTTCTCTTCGAGACGCATTTCGCACCTCTTTGATGCTGTCGTGCCTTTGAGTGCCGCGGGCGAGACAGGGGGTGAGGCCACCCGATCTAGCGCGAATCGAATTTTGAGCGGACGGCAAGGAACGAGCCTGGCGGCAAACTGAGGGCTGGGCTGTATCGCCCTGCATCCACGGCAGATGCTGCCGAGCCTCGCGGCAAACGAAAAGCCCGGCAGAAGTTTGCCGGGCAATTCGAAAATATAAACCGGTGAAATATGCTCCTATTAAAGGCCAGCATTCGTTACAGCGCCATGAGATTCGCGCCCGTATGATTTCGGAGATCCTGCTGGTGCACACCTACGCTCACGGATAGGCGCACGCTGGCGGTCTTTCTGCGATCGACACTGGGGTGAAAAAAAGCACGGTCTCCAGCCTTGGAGATACTGGAGCCGTGCGGGCAGCGAGGTGTCTGGGCTGGGGAACTTCGACACCTCGCGCATGCAGGAATTCAGAGCCGCCCCGGCGCTCCAGTCAATGACCCAAACGGATCACCTCGCAGGGGTTAGGAGACCAGGCCGTGTGTGCACTTCTATACAAACGGCTGGCACCGCAGTTGCTTGATTTCCTATGGCAGAAAGCTCGCGGCCTGCGCGATGCGCGCATTGCCTCGTTGCGCTCGCGGGCTATCGCCTTGCTGTCCGAAGGTCGGGGGCGGCACATCTCTAATCAGGGCCGCGCCCGCAAGCGCGTTCGGGCGATGTGATCTGCTTCATACATCCCTCCCTGAACATGACCTATTGATGACGGGCGTTGCCATGGAGGAATGCCCCCATGCTTGCCGAAAAATTTGTATTGGTTCTTGAAACGCTCATTGCCCGTACCGTCCACGCTGAGCCTGCTCGGTACCCCGACGGGAGTCCCAAGATAGTGAGCGAAGCGCGCCACGTTCCCATCAGCTTGTCGAACGCCGACGCCGCCGCGGAGCCACCGACCAAGCACTGAGACGCTTGGCCAGGAGCAGTGACTGCGCAGCACCCGAACCCAGGCTACCCGGCCGACAATGGACCGGCGCCTCCCGGAGCGTCGCCAGCCGAGGGACCCGCGTATATGATGGGGTGTGACTGATCGTCCTCACAAGCTTCAGGAGGAGAAACGCAATGAAAGCTACTGCGCGTATTTTGCTCGCTCTTTCGATACTCGGACTAGGTGCCGTTGCAACGTCAGGATCGGCGCTGGCTGATGACGCGCTGGGTGGGCCCTGGCAATTTACCTGGGGACCCGGGTGCGGATCTCCCGCGACTTACGACGGCTACGTTTTCGCTGGCGGCTGTCCTGTCTACACAGGCTACGATGTAACAGCCATCGCTGTCGATTTAACTCCCTCCGGATTTCGACACAGGCGAGTCGTCGGGCCAGGAGTTATCGTCCATCGTCCACATCCATACTGGTGGTGATTTCGCGGGCAAGAAAATCCCAAGAGAGACTTCGCAACAGCAGCCGTCCTCCATCGAATGACTGGAGACGAGCACACTGCGGTCGAGAACGCGCCCGGCTCGAAGATGCCGCTGTGCAGATCGGGATTGCTGGTCGAGGCACCGCCGCGGTTCCCCGGCGATGACGGTCGACACACTTGTGAAGCCTTGTCTGAGGGCGTGCGCCATCCGTCACCACCGGAGAATGTTCAGGTTGCTGTGGATTCGCTGAGGCGGCAACACGCCGCGGTCTTTTGGTTGTGCATTAATTATGATGCAATCGCGGCAATGGAACCGATTGCGGTGGCACAAACTGCACTTCCATCAAGAAGCAGGTGTGATCTGATTGCACCGGATTGACCCGGCCCCCACCAGCTGCAAATCGAATGGTCAATCCGTACACGTGGCGATGACGGCTCTGACGCGATCCCCTCCTCCCATTCGCGTCGGGGCCGTCGAAAAGCCTTGGGCGTCATTGCCATGGCGAAGCGAACAGTCACCGAATGGACATTCGTCGCCGCCGATTGCTGGCTTGCGCTGCTCGCGGCGACGCTGACAATCATGTTGCTGACATGACACCTGCGGCATTGAATCTCGGGCGACGCTCCAGATGGAAGGGAACATGCGTAGCGCGAGCGGATTGGCTTCTGCGCCAGCGCGTCAATCCTGCGCAGCTCATCGGCTGCAGCAAAGCGGCGACGACCAGACCGTGAGTAAGGATCACGCTTTTAGGAAAAATGTGCCACGAGCAAGGGAGCGCCGGCATGTACGCAAACATTCTCTTGAGCACGGATGGATCCGATACCGCGAGAAAAGGCATCAAGCACGGGATTGCCTTGGCAAAAGCCCTGAATGCCAAGGTGACAGTCATCACCGTGACCGAACCGCTGCCGGTCGACTATGGGACCGGATTCGCTTCGGGATGGATTCCGTCGCAGGAAGAGGCTGACGCCTTTGATGCCGCATGCAAGGAAACCGCGCGTAAAATTCTCGATGAAGCTCGATCCATGGCCGAGCAGACCGGGATATCTGCAGAACTCCTGCACGTTCCGAATGCGCACCCGGCCACTGCGATCATCGAAACCGCGAAGTCCAAAGGCTGCGATCTGATCGTCATGGCCTCTCACGGGCGTCGCGGCCTCAGGAAGCTGTTCTTGGGGAGTCAGACGTCGGAGGTCCTGATGGACGGAAGCGTGCCGGTGCTCGTCGTGCACTAGCGCGTGGTGCAGCGGCACGTTCGTGAAGAGCGACGCAGCCGCGCAGGATACATTGCGTGACAGGAAGGAGCCGCACCGTTTCCGTCAGCTCTCTGCTTTGAAGTCGTATCGCCTCACGAGCCTGCAAAGCGAGAACCCGCCGGCACAGGCCGACGGGGCCGTTTTCAATCCCGCTCCCGGAGCGCGCGAGCGTCAGCAGGCCAAAGCACCGGCCTAGCGCTGCAGCGGAGGTCTGCCGCCGCCTCCGGGACCTCCACCTCCAGGTCTACCGCCGCCTCCAGGCCGACCACCTCCACCAGGCCCTCCGCCTCCGGGCCTGCCGCCGCCGGGCGGACGACCGAGACCGGGTCGATGCCCCGGTGGACGGCCAATTCCCGGACCGCCTCCGTGGGGCGGACGGCCCATTCTGGGACGCGGGCGCGGAGGATGGCGATGATTCCAGCCGCGCCATCCGGCGGGACCACCCCAGCCGAAGCCACGACGCCAGGCATAGCCGCACCAATAGAAGCCGGGACCGCGCCAGCCGCTGGGGTACCAGCAATACCTGCGGCCGCCGAAGAAGAACTGCGCTTGCTCGATATTGGTCGGGACAGCCGCAGGCGTCAGATGGTCGACCGGCATGGCGGGNCCCCGCCGCAAAGAGGACCGCAAGCGACGCCGCGGCAGCATAGACGAGTGGTCGCATGACCCATTCTCCACTTCTGGTTCGAAATCCGCCCCGTGACGGAACGCCATATAAGGCCCCGCACGCCCCTCGCGTTCCAACATCCCGGCACAACCGCTGGTCCGCAAGAGTCGGCCCGCGTCAGGTGCCCTACTCGCCCGTGATTGTGCACCAAGCTCGCCCGTGGTTCTTTCGACACAGGTCATGGCCGAAAAGCCGCGGGTCACCGGAAAATGAATTGTGGCGGCAGCGGGTATGACCAGATAAGTTAAAGGTTGTTTTTGTTCGCCTTTTTGGACCACTGCAGTGCGAACTTTGCTTATCCTGCTGGGAATCTGGCTGCTCCTGAACGTCCTCTTTGTGGTCGTCATGGTGCCGCCGCGCAGATTGCGACGAACACAGACGACGGCTCAGGCCGGCCGCGACCTTGCGCCTGCGCCGATCGACAAGAGCGCCTACCCGTTTGCACGTGAGGAGAGAGTCTCGCTGCGCCACATCATCGTCTCGGTCGGGATGGGCGCATTTTTCGTCTTGTCGCCGTATTTGCTCGAAGCGATCGAGGCCACCAAACGCTTCTTCCGAAGAGGCCGCGAGTAAGGTGACGCCGGATTGGCCTTGTTCGACCAGTTGAAGAAACGCGATTGGGTTTTCGTCGCGGTCTGTATCGCAGGCGCGTTGCTGTTCGGCGCCTGGAGCGTCCAGATGGGCGTCGCATATCATCGATCCCAGCACGGACCGACCGATCTCAGCAGTTCGAATCGGCGTGGCGGAGATGCTCCTTCCCCAACAGCACCGGCACCGGCCGAGACGGACAACGCCGATGCGCCGACGAGGCCGGCGCGCTAGGTCCGATGATCCGCTCGGCCTCGCTAGGCCCAGGCGAGGCTGGGCACGACGGCGACGTCATCGTCATCCGTGTTCGCTCGACCGAGTTGCCTGCGGCGACCTCCGCCCTTCGCACGGCGGTGACGAATATCGAACCGGCGCAGCCCGATCGCCACACGCTGCAACATCCACCGGAATTCATCGACGGCCTGTTTGGCGGCCATCAAGACAGTCGCGATACGCGTGAAGAAGCCGATCAGCAGGATCACCGAGAAGATGTCGATATAGGCGAGCACGTCGCCCAGCAGCATCAACTCGGGAGGAAGCGGAATCCGATGCAGATACGCCACGATCAGAATGACCAACGGGATGATCGCGATGACCTTCCGCAACGTCAGCCGATCAAGCAGGGCCGCGAGTTCGACGACCAGGATCTGCCACAGCCAGTCGCCCAGCGCTGCGGGCTTGTCGATCGTCCAGGTCCGCCACATCCGCTTCCACATCGTCGCGTTCCCCCTCGCCACGCGCTACGGATCGGACGACGCCTGGCTTCCGTTGCCTTCGGACGGATCTGCTTGCTCGCTGCCGATACTGTGCGACGGAAACACGCGCTCGTAGTTCGCGCGGGCCTCGCGTATCAGGCGCGCACGCTCGCGTTCGGATTTCGATATGAACCGGACGACCTCGCCCATTTGCTCTCCGATGCAGAATAACTCATCAATGCGACCCGCGATGCGAACATCGTGCCAGTCGGTCACACGGCCCAATGTCTCCAGGCGCAGGCATTTCTGTGGCACCCGGCACGCCGCCAATCCTGGCTGGTGCCCCGCCGATACCCGTCTTCCGCTACCGATCTAGGTACGGAAGCCGGCTCCGCGAGGTTTCCGGCCGCCGCCTCAACAAGCTGTGAGGACGGCGCGCCCCACGTGAAACCGGCTGAACAGCCGTCAGCTCGCACGCGCTCGTGGTCAGCGGACATCCCCTGCTTCGGCTTCCCGAAGGCAGTTGGTTAACCGGCACATAATCCAACCGCGGTGGTTGAGCGACGTGACTTAAGCGCGCTGCAATGCGCGTGCCCTAGGCTCCGCGGCGGTCGTCACGACGAACGGCGACCAAGGTTCGAAGGAGCTGTTCGCCAAGGACGCCTACGCATTGAAGAACCAGCAGGAGTTCTTCGCGGTGACGGCTAGCATCTTCCTGGCCGGCGCGGACTCCGCGCACGAACCCTTCACGCGCGCCAAGTTCAAGGAGAAGATGCCGGAATACTACAAATATCTCGCCGGCCTGTTCGGCTTCGACCCTGATGAGACCAGCATCACGCCTGTCGCATCGGCGAAGTGAACCTTCAGACCCCCACAAAAAAACACGAGGCCCGGTGTGCCTAGGAGACCGGGCCTCGTGTCTTCTGTCCCCCGCCTCACGTGGCGGATCAGATGTCTGATGAACCGGGTGTTACGCCAACCCGCCAGCGCGATCCATTCCGGATGACTACGGTGTTGGCCGCGCGGCGGTGAGCGGGACCCTACTTGTTGTAGCTGTAGAAGCCCTGCCCGGTCTTGCGGCCGAGATGCCCGGCATCGACCATCTCCTTCAGGAGCGGCGCCGCCCGGTATTTGGGATCGTTGAAACCGGTGTAGAACACCTCCATCACCGACAGCATGGTGTCGAGCCCGATCATGTCGGCGAGCGCGAGCGGCCCGATCGGATGATTGCAGCCGAGCTTCATCCCGGCGTCGATCTCTTCGGCGGTCGCGATGCCCTCCTGCAACGCGAAGATCGCCTCGTTGATCATCGGGCACAGGATGCGGTTGACGGCAAAGCCCGGGCTGTTCTTCGCCGTGATCGCGACCTTGCCGACGCGCTTGGCGAAGGCTTCGGCCTTGGCGACCGTGTCGTCGGAGGTCTGCAAGCCTCGGATCAGTTCGAGCAGCGCCATCACCGGCACCGGATTGAAGAAGTGCATCCCGATGAAACGGTCGGGACGGTCGGTCGCAGCCGCCAGGCGGGTGATCGAGATCGACGAGGTGTTGGTCGCGACCAGCGCGCTCGGCTTCAGCGTGGCGCAAAGATCCTTCAGGATCTTGATCTTCAGCTCCTCATTCTCGGTCGCCGCCTCGATCACGAGATCGCAGGCGGTGAGCTTCGCCTTGTCCGTGGTCGCGGTGATGCGCGCGAGCGTTGCCTCGCGATCCGCGGCCGTCATCTTCTCCTTGCTGACCAGACGATCGAGGCTTGCACCTACTGTCTTGAGGCCGCGCTGCACGGCCGCGTCGGATATGTCGACCATGGTGACGCCGAGCCCCGCCGCTGCGCACACCTGGGCTATGCCGTTGCCCATAGTCCCGGCCCCGATGATGCCAACCGTCTCAATCATTGCACTCGTCCTCCGTCGCTTGTGCCGCGTCGCGCGGCCCGTATCGTCAAAGCGGGCGTACCTGCGGCCCGCGGGTGGCGCATGCATAGCAGTCCGGCCCAATGGCCGATACGGGGGCGTCCGGTATTATGGTGACGCTATTCGGGGCGCGGCGGCGATGAGCGCCGGGGCGGAACGGCGGTGCGCGGCGGCACGTGAGCTCGCGTTGGCTCGGCGGCGCGAGACGGCTCGAACATGCGATTGAGCCTGACGATCCACCAGGCCAGCCGTCCATGGCTGCGGCGCAACGCCGACCCGACGCTTTCGCCGATGTCATCCTCCCGGTCCATCGCGGCATTGCTAACGTCGATCCTTGAACGAACGGTGTGGTGCGACCGCGTGCTGCAGCACCAAAACTTAGGGGCTCGCTAACCATGCTTGCGGGTCGGAACCTAGTCACCGGCCCGAAAACGACGCTCCACACGAAATGGAACCGAGATCTGCCCCTCTTGCTACTTCCACGTGAGCCGAAACATTGCTAAATTGTCATAGTGATGGCTTACTGAAACGCTGAGGGGTGCGGTGTTTCAACTGTTTCATAGATGGAAGACGCGCAAGCTGAGCCTGGCTTGCCCGCATTGCAAGGAGCTCGCCTCGTCCGAGGTGTTCCGACGCGGCCGCTATTTGGCGGGCGGTGCCCCGTTGCGCTGCGAGTATTGTGGAGTGACGGCGCCGATTACGCTTTGGCGCTTTGAAGGCCTGTCCCAGAGCGCCGATCCACTGGTCTGCGGCAGGCGTTCGCTCGTGTCGGAGCCGAGCACAAACTAGCGCGATGGCGCGGCGTAAGCCGGCTCAAGGCCCCGGTAATCCCCAGGTAGCAACGACCATTCGGCACAGCCGGTAATTTACCGGATTGAAAGTGCGCGCGACGGCGGCGCAACATCGCGAAACCGACGCGCTTCGCGTTTTGTTGATCGAATTTTCACGCGCCGGCTACGACCAATAGGAATAATCGACAAGGGCTACGCCCATGCTTTCTGAAAAGTTCATTTTGTATCTCGAGACACTGCTCCAGAGCCAAACCTATCCCGACGGAGGCCCGCGCGTGGTGAGCACTTCGCCCCACGTCCCGGTCAAGCTGCCGAGCCGGAAATAGTCCGGAGGCCATGGACCATCGGTGAGATTGCTGGCAGCCTTGTGCGACGGGCCTGCCCGGCCCGCGATGAGGTGAGCAGATGAGACGTGCACCGGTGCACCTCGCCCTGGCCCTGATCGTCACCGCACTGCCTGCGGCAGCCGACGAACTCTGGCCGGCCGTTTCAAAACGTGCTGCGCACGCGCCGTTGCAGCACGCCTGGGTCCCTTACCGCTGCAGCGCCGGTCCCGTGCGTAACGCCTACCGCGGCGCCCTCTATAGCGAGCCGCAAGCCATCCATCGCGGCTACGCGTATCGTCCGTACTATCGCTACACCGCCTACCGTCTCATCCCGCGCACCTACCTCTGTGCGGAGTAGACCGGCCGCGCAAGCAGCGCATCACTCGTGAGCTATCTCACACTCTGCCGCCGTCAGCTGCGCTACACCGGCTCCGCCACAACGCGGTGCCGCCGTGGACAGCAAGATCGACTTCGCGACCATCATCGTCGCAATCTGCGTTGCCGCCTACGCGGCGATCATGCTCGCCTATGTCGCCCATGATTTCGGCCTGCCCGGCGCACAGATCCGCCGCCTCTCGATGGCTGCGGCGCTTTTCCTTGCGCTCCCGGTCGCGCTGGACCTGCTGCGCTCCCGGCCCGACAAGGCCGGTTGACGTCGCGCGGATCGCGGCATCACCCACCTGCCGCGGCCGCGTTCTAGCACGCCGCGCATTCATCCGCTCAATATCTCGCTAGGTGAAATAACGCGAATCAGCGTTACTTCACATCTGATCACTCTTTGAGGTTTGGCGGCATGACACAGCCCGAAGCCTTGGATCAGAATATTCGTGCCCTGCAGGAATGGCTGCGCGCGGCTTGGGTGCAGCTAGGCGACCCCTCGCTCACCGCCTTCTCCCGCCGCGAATTGCGTAACCAGATGAAGCAATGCACCGCGGACTTGCGCATGCATCTGCAGGCCGTATCCGAGCGGCGGCCCGAGCCTCCGGCCACGCCGCCCAAGACATTCGCCAAGCCGGCGTTGCGGCTGCTGGCCTGGAGTTAGCCTCGGGAGCGGACCGCCGGCTTTCGTCGCGCGGTCCGACAGCGCTCACGGCAGAGTGGCGCGCCAAAATGCCGCGACTTTGCATGCATGCGGGTCGTACGCGCTATCAGCTTATCACCGCTACCCCACAAGGCACAGCAAAGCTGCGTCGGCGTGCTTATATTGGTGCTGTTGTGCCGCGGCCAATGCCGCCAATCCTCAGGGACTCTCGTGCTATATCTGGAACTTGCGATCGTGGCGGTGTTGATCGTCGTCAACGGCCTCTTGTCGATGTCGGAGCTTGCCATCGTCTCCTCGCGCCCGGCGCGGCTTGCGGCGCTGGTCGAGAAAGGCGTCGGCGGTTCACGCCTCGCGCTCGCACTGGCCTCCGATCCCGGAAAATTCCTCTCCACCGTGCAGATCGGCATCACGCTGATCGGCGTGCTGTCGGGCGCATTCTCGGGCGCGACGCTCGGACAGCGCCTCACACAATGGCTGATCGAGCTCGGGTTGTCGCCGCGCATTGCCGATGCGATCGGCGTCGGCCTCGTCGTCGGCGTGATCACCTATGCCTCGCTGATCATCGGTGAGCTGGTGCCGAAGCAGATCGCGCTGCGCGATCCCGAGGCGATCGCGGTGAAGGTCGCCCCGGCGATGACGCTGATGGCGAAACTGTCGCTGCCGGTGGTCTGGCTGCTCGACCACTCCGGCAAGGCACTATTGTGGCTGCTCGGCCATCGCGAGGACGCGCAGGACCGCGTCAGCGAGGACGAGATCAAGACGCTGGTGGTCGAAGCCGAGAACGCCGGCGTGCTCGAGCCCGGCGAGAAGGAGATGATCGCCGGCGTGATGCGGCTTGGCGACCTACCGGTCGGCGCGGTGATGACGCCGCGCCACGAGGTCAGCCTGATCGACCTGTCCAGCCCCGCATCGGAAATCCTGTCGGCACTGCAGAAGAGCAATCACTCTCGCTGCGTGGTGTTCGACGGCAATCGCGACCACGCGCTCGGCATCGTGCAGGCCAAGGACGTACTCGACATCTATCTCGACGGCCGTACGCCCGACATCCGCGCGCTGACGCGCGATGCGCCGATCATTCCGGAAACCGTCGACGCCCGCGACGTAGTCGCGATCCTGCGCGACTCCGCCGTGCATATCGGCCTCGTGCACGACGAGTACGGCACCTTCCAGGGTGTCGTCACCAGCTTCGACATTCTCGAAGCCATCGTCGGCGCCTTCCACACCGAGGAAGGTCCGGCCGAACCGGCCTATGTCAGGCGCAGCGACGGCTCCTACCTGATCTCGGGCTGGATGCCTGCGCTCGAACTCGCCGAACTGCTCGGCATCGCACTGCCCTCGCCGCGGCCGTACCAGACCGCGGCAGGCTTCCTGCTGCACGCGTTCGGCGCGATCCCCGAGGTCGGTGCCAAGATCCATGCGCAGGGCTGGGACTTCGAGATCGTCGATCTCGACGGCCGGCGTATCGACAAGGTGCTGGCGAGCCGCCTGCAGGCGGCCTGACATTGCCATCCGCCCGCCCTGTTGATAACCGGCAGGAAGACGACCTGGGCTGCCGCGGTGTGCTATCCGCATAGCGACCCGCCAACCACGGAACTAGTCCCCATGAAAATTACTCTCGTCGGTTCCCGCCATTTCGGTGTGACGACCCTGAACATGCTGCGCGACCACGGCATCGCGATCGCGAGGGTCGTGGTTCATGACGGCGAGGACCGGTTGGCGGCGGCAGCGAGGGCGGCCGGCATCGATGTTGTCGTGCAGGCGGACCCCAAGCTGGTGACCGCATCCGAGATTGCCCCGGACACTGACCTGATCGTCACGGCTCACAGCCACGCCCGCGTGAGCAAGGAGGCGCTCGCGACAGCGCGGCTGGGCGGCATTGGCTACCATCCATCGCTGCTGCCGCGGCACCGCGGTATCGCGGCTGTCGAATGGACCATCAACGAAGGCGACCCGATCGCCGGAGGCACCATCTATCACCTCGCCGATCGGATGGATGCGGGCGCGATCGCTGCCCAGGATTGGGTCTTCGTGAAGAAGGGCGAGACTGCACGCGAGCTCTGGGAGCGCGCACTGGCGCCACTCGGCCTGCGCCTGCTCGCGCAGGTCATCGACCACGCCAAAACCCACAAGACCCTGCCGTCGGAGCCGCAGGACGAAGAGTTTGCAACCAAGGCGCCCAGCATGCCCGGGAGCAAGCACTAGGTATCAAAACAACGCATCTGTGGCACGGGTACCCCGATCCATCGCCGTGAATCGAGCTGTATTCACCATCCTGGTTCACTATGATGTGCTTGAGTTCACAGGAACTTTCCGGGACTCTTGCGACGCAGCAAATTTTGGTCACATTGTGCCCGGATAAGCTGCGCCATCTCCACAATGACAGGAATTTGATTCATGCGTTCGACCCGCATTCGGGACCTGCTTATTGCGTCCATCACCGCCTCCGCAGCCCTTGTCGCGGCGGGTCCCGTTTCCGCCCAGCAGCCCTATGACGGCCTTTGGAACGTTACTGTCGTGACCAAGACCGGCAGCTGCGAACCATCGACCAGTTCGATGGTGACTGTGAGCGAAGGAAAGGTCTCGGCACAGGGTGCGGCGATCTCCGGAACCGTCGGCAGCGGGGGACTTGTGCGAGTCTCGATCAATGGTGCATATGCGAACGGTCAACTCAGTGGCAACTCCGGATCGGGGAAGTGGAATGGGGCATCAGCTGGCGTACCGTGCAGCGGCCGATGGGAAGCATCTCGTCAGTAAGCTCAGCAGCACATCAGGATTTTTCGCCAAGGCGCGGCGGCCCGCATTTGCAGCCGTCGCGTTTTTCGTGACTGCCCTGGCTAGCTCAGCCGGACATGCGCAGTCGGGTCCGTTCGCCGGCATGGCCGGCACATGGTCCGGCAGCGGCTCAGTCATGCTGGACGACGGTTCGAGTGAGCGGATTCGCTGCCGTGCAACCTATCGCGTCAGCGGCCCGCGGATGACCATGAGCCTGACCTGCGCGAGCGACGCCTACAAGTTCAACCTGGCGGCCGACGTGCAGGCCGAGGGCAGCGCGGTCACCGGATCCTGGAGCGAGTCAAGCCGCAACGTCAGCGGCGACCTGCGGGGTCGCGGCGGCGGAGGCAACTTCCAGGTGCTCGCCAGCGCCCCGGGCTTCAATGCCGACATCTCGATGCGCACCAGCGGCAACCGGCAATCGGTTTCCATCAGAGCCGACAGCCAGTTCCGCGGCGCGAACATCGCGCTGGTGCGGTAACGGATACGCCCACGAAAAAGCCCTCGGGTCGACCCCCGAGGGCTTTTTTGTTGGTCGAACGTTATGCCCCGGGTGGCGTCGCGAGCTTCTCGGCGGTCTGCTGGATGGTGCGAGCAATCAGCAGCGCCTGTTCCTTGTTCACGAAGAAGTCGTGCACGCCCTTCTCCGTCGTCATGGAGATCACCATGATGTCGGGTTGCTGTTCGGGCCAACCGGTCGCGAACCCCGTGAGATATTCCGGCCTTGTGAGATTGTTCATGGCATCAAGTCCTATGCGGCAGGCACGAACGCGGTAACTTCGATTTCGACCTTGGTACGGTGATCCACCAGTCCGTCGATGTAGAGCAGCGTCGAGGGCGGAAAATTGCGCCCGATGGTCTCCTTCCAAGCCGCGCCGATGCCCGCGCCCGCGGCCTCGTATTCGCTGCGGCTGGTCAGGTACCAGGTCAGGCGAACGATATGCTCGGGTCCTGCGCCGGCTTCGTTGAGCAGCTTGATAATGCGTTTCAGCGCGGTGCCGACCTGGGCGGCCATGTCGGGCTGATACGCCCCCTGTTCGTCGCCACCGGTCTGGCCGGCCAGCACGATCCACTTGCCAGGGGCGTCGAAAGCGACGCCGTGTGAGAAGCCGCGGGGTTTCGACCATTCGGCCGGTTGCAAGACATGCATAGGCAGATCCTCCTCGTTATTCCGGACCGATGCTTAGCACCGATCGCATCGGCGGGGCATCACCGCATCGGCAGAATTGCGCATTGCAAATTGCGACCATCTCGTCGATACCGCAGGTCTCTCCCCGCCTCGTTCCCGACCATGGACCGCACGCCCTCAAAGACCCGCGCCGCGCTGTGGATGTCCGGCTGGCTCGCGCTGATGCTGATCGTCGCAGTCGCCGGCCGCGAGGCGACGCGCGAGGTGAACGTCTTCCAGCTGATGGGCGTACGCGGGGTGCTCGGCTTCGCGATGCTCTATCCGCTGATCCGCGTGAACGGCGGCTTCGCAATTCTGAAGACGGCTCGGGTGCATGTGCACATCGTGCGCAACCTGATCCATTTCAGCGCGCAACTCGGCTGGTTCTTTGCGCTGACGCTGATCCCGATCGGCCAGGTGGTTGCGATCGAGTTCACCATGCCGATCTGGACCGCGATCCTCGCCGCGAGCTTCCTCGGCGAGCGGATGACCGCCATGAAGATCGCAGCGATCATGCTCGGCCTTGTCGGCGTGTTCGCGATCGTGCGGCCAGCAACCGGCGAGATCAATCCGGGCCAGCTCATCGCGCTCGGGGCGGCCGTCGGCTTCGGCGTTTCGATTGCGATCGTGAAGTCGCTGACGCGGACGGAGCAGACGCTGGCGATCATCTTCTGGATGCTGGTGGTGCAGTCGGCCGCAAGCTTCTTCCCGGCGCTCTATGTCTGGACCTGGCCATCGCTCGTGACCTGGGGCTGGCTCGTGGTGATCGCGTTCTGCGGCACGTTCTCGCACTACTGCATGGCACGCGCACTGTTGCACGCCGACGCCACGGTGGTGATCCCGATGGACTTCCTGCGGGTCCCGCTGACCGCGCTCGTCGGCTGGCTGATCTACGCGGAACGGCTCGACGCCTTCACGGTGCTCGGCGCAGCGATGATCCTCTGCGGCAATCTTCTGAACCTGAAGCCGAGCACGGCGGTCGCGGCGCGCGCCGGAACTTGAATTCGCCCACGCTATGTGAACCACGTCACGCGCCGGTACATCCCACAATGCCGCAGCGCATCGACAGCGAGAAGTCCGGGAGCGCCCCGGGCTTGCTGTATTGAGACGGTGCTATTTCCCTGCGGCCTTACGGAGCGCCGCGTTGATGCGGTCCTGCCATCCGGGACCGCCCTCCTGGAAGTATTCCAGGACGTCCTGATCGATCCGCAGCGTGACCTGTTCGCGTATGCCCGGGGCCGTTGTCACCTTCGGCGGCGCTTCCGCAACCTTGGTGGTGGCCCGCTTGAAGGCCGCTTCGGCCTCGCTGCGGGCATCGCTCAGGGTCCGCGGTCGCCTCGGCTGATCAGCCATGTTTTAAATTCCTTCAAACAACACAGTCGACAGATAGCGCTCCGAGAACGAGGGCACAATCGCCAGGATGGTCTTGCCCGCCGCCTCGGGGCGCTCGCCGATCTGCAACGCCGCAGCGATCGCTGCGCCCGATGAAATGCCGCCGGGAATGCCCTCGCTGCGCGCCAGCGCCCGCGAGGTCTCGATCGCGGTCGCGCTGTTGATCTTGACGATCTCGTCGATCACCGACCGGTCGAGGATCTCGGGAATAAACCCGGCGCCGATACCCTGGATCTTGTGCGGCGTGTGCTGGCCGCCTGAGAGCACGGGGCTCTCCTCGGGCTCGACCGCGACGATCCGCAACGACGGCTTGCGCGGCTTCAGCACCTGCCCGACCCCGGTGATGGTGCCGCCGGTACCCACGCCGGCCACGAAGTAGTCGATGTTGCCGCCGGTATCATTCCAGATCTCCTCGGCCGTGGTGCGGCGATGGATTTCGGGGTTGGCGAGGTTCTTGAACTGCTGCGGCATCACCGCATTCGGTGTCGTACGCACCAGCTCTTCGGCGGTCGCGATCGACCCCTTCATGCCCTGCGACGCCGGCGTGAGCACGATCTCGGCGCCGAGGAACGCCAGCATACGGCGACGCTCGATCGACATCGATTCCGGCATCACCAGCTTCAGGCGATAGCCGCGCGATGCTGCGACATAGGCGAGCGCGATCCCGGTGTTGCCGGATGTCGGCTCGATCAGCACGGTTTCGGGATTGATGATGCCCGCTTTCTCCATTGCGACGATCATCGCGGCACCGATGCGATCCTTCACGCTTGCCGCGGGGTTGAAGTATTCCAGTTTGGCAAGGATCGTGGCGTTGACGCCGCTCGCCTGTGGCAACCTGCGCAGGCGGACGACCGGCGTGTCGCCGATTGCATCGACGATGGAGTCGAAGACGCGGCCGCGTCCGGGTTGCACTGCACTCGTTGTCGACGATGCGTCCATCAAGCGGCTCCTGTAGCCAAATGTGCGAGAGTGATGCGGTCACATTGAAATGTGATGCAGCGCGTCATACCGCGCAAGTGAGAAACCGATTCATCCGGCATTCGTTGCATCGCAAAATGAGAGCCTGCGCAAATAACGTAAAACCTACGCATTTGTGTTGCGACAAGGTCAAACAATTCGGGCTATATACTTCCATCACACGCTCAGAACGCAAAGGAGGTCACGATGCCAGCGCTTGCTGAATTCCGGTCGACCGTCGCGTCTAGGCCTGATCCGCGTGGCTGCGATCTACCGACCTGTCCGGTGTGTGCCGATTCCATGGTGGCGGCGGAAGCGTCCGCCTACCTCCATGACAATTTGATCAGTTATCTCTGGACCTGCGACACCTGCGGTTACGGCTTCGTGACCAAACATTCGGTGAAGCCGATCGTCTGCAACTGACGAAGCCACTCACCTCTGAGTGATGTCCCCGCGCGCCCACCCGGCGCGCGTTTGGTTTCTGAAGCTCTCGAAAGTGCCGTTCGCGATCGCGCCGCGGATGCCCTGCATCAGCTCCTGGTAATAGGCGACGTTGATTTCCGACAGCAGCATCGCGCCCAGCGTCTCGCCCGACCGCACCAGATGGTGCAGATAGGCACGAGAATAGCTGCGCGCCGCCGGCCACGGGCTTTCCTCGTCCAGCGGCCGCGGATCGTCGACATGGCGGGCGTTGCGCAGATTGATCTGGCCGAACCGGGTGAACGCCATGCCGTGGCGTCCGTTCCGTGTCGGCATCACACAGTCGAACATGTCGATACCGCGCGCCACCGCCTCCAGCATGTCCTCGGGCGTGCCGACGCCCATCAGATAGCGCGGCCGGTCGGCAGGGAGCGCCGGCGCTGTTTCCTCGATCATCGACAGCATGACCGCCTGCGGCTCGCCGACCGCGAGGCCGCCAATCGCGTAACCGTGAAAACCGATATCGGTGAGCCCCCGTGCGCTGACCTGGCGCAGCGCCGGGACGTCGCCGCCCTGGGCGATGCCGAACAACATGTAGCCGTCAGGCGCGGCTTCGAAAGCGCGCTTGGAGCGCTCGGCCCAGCGCAGCGACAGTTGCATCGCCCGCTCGATGTCGGCGCGCTCGGCTGGTAGCCGGACGCATTCGTCCATCTGCATGGCAATGTCGGAGCCGAGCAATCGTTGCACCTCGATCGAACGCTCCGGCGACAATTCGACCTTGGCGCCGTCGATGTGTGAGCGGAACGTGACAGCCTTCTCGGTGACCTTTCGGAGCTCCGAGAGCGACATGACCTGGAAGCCGCCTGAATCCGTCAGCATCGGGCCACCCCAGCCGGTAAAGCGCTGCAAGCCGCCCAGCCCGGCGACCCGCTCGGCGCCCGGCCGCAGCATCAGGTGATAGGTGTTGCCGAGCACGATGTCGGCCCCGGCCTCGCGCACCTCGCGCCAATGCATGCCCTTCATCGCGCCGGCGGTGCCGACCGGCATGAACGTCGGCGTCCGCACAACTCCGTGAGGCGTCGTCAGGCGCCCGGTGCGGGCGGCGCCGTCGGTGGCGAGGAGTTCGAAATGGTTGGGAAGATTCATGCGGCTGCTTATTGCGTGCCGTCGGTGCCCGATCAACCCGCCTCGCGGGGCTTCGGGAGCGACCGAACGGGGCTTGCCGTCGTCGCTGCCTTTATTTAAACAAAACGAAACCGTATCGTTTTATGACGACAACGTGGCGATGAGATGCCCTCGGCGCCTGCATGTGCTTCAGAGAGTGACAGGCGACCGATGTTTCCAGCCCGCAAGGCGTTAGCGTCCACCCGCGTCGCTCGTCGGCTCATGGCATCTGTCGCGCACACGGCATGGCGGGTGGCGCTGCTCTGCGGCCTCGCGCTCGCGCTGGCGGGCTGCAGCACACTTGCGCCGCGCTTGCCCTACACCGCTGCTGACGCTGCCGATGCGCGCGTGCTCGACCTCGACGGGCTACGGCGCTACGCCGACGAGCCGGCGACGAAATTCCGCCTCGACAAGGAGATCCGCGCGCCGATCACCACCTATCTGGCGCTCTCAGGCGGCGGCGCCGACGGGGCTTACGGCGTGGGCGTCCTGAATGGCTGGACGGCAGCGGGCACCCGCCCGACCTTCTCGGTCGTATCGGGGGTCAGCACCGGCGGCCTGATCGCCCCCTTCGCATTCCTTGGCTCACGCTACGACGCGACGCTGAAGGACGTCTACACCAGCGGCATTGCCGAGACCCTGCTCAAGGATCCCAGCCTGATGCGGGTGCTGTTCGGCTCCGGCCTGTTCGGCAACAAGCGGTTGCGCGAGCTCGTGGCCCGCTATGTCGGGCCGGAGATCCTGAGCGAAGTCGCGCAGGAGAACGCCAAGGGCCGGAAGCTCCTGATCGTCACCACCGATCTCGACACCCAGCGCTCGGTGATCTGGGACATGGGCCGGATCGCCGCCGTCGGAACCCCGGAGGCGCTGCAGTTGTTCCGCGATGTCATGGCGGCCTCGGCCAGCATTCCATTGGTGTTTCCGCCGATCATGATCGACGCGGAAGGCCAGGGCCGGCGTTTCCAGGAGATGCACGTCGATGGCGGCGTGACGGCGCCGGTCCTGACGCTGCCGGACGCCCTGCTGTTTCGGGACCGCAAATGGCCCGCCAACCGGCGCCTGAACATCTACATTCTCGTCAACAAGAAGCTCGAACAAGGGTTCGAGCTCGTCTCGAATTCCACGGTCGACGTCGCCTCGCGCAGCATCTCCGCAATCACGCAGGCGCAAACGCGGTCGGTCATCCTGTCGACCTACGACTTCGCCCAGCGCAACCGGCTGGGCTTCCATCTGTCCTATATCGAGCGTGATTATCCCTCGTCGGACTCGCCAGGATTCGACACGGCGTACATGCGCGCCCTGTATCAGTACGGCTACGAGAAGGCCGCATCCGGCCGTGCCTGGGCGTCGACGCCTCCGTGAGAGGCAGCCGCCCTAGCTGCGCCCCCGCATGGACGAATCCGGCCGCCGCGGGTTATAGACCGGACAAACCCGTCCGACACACAACGAGATGAATGGGAATGGGATTGACCGCGACCAGGGTCAAGGCAGCGAAACGCAACGTTCCGAAGTCGCGCGGCGGCCGGCCGACCCGGGATGCCGCGATCGAGCGCGACCAGCGGCTGATCGAGGTCGCCACGCGCCTGTTCCTTGATCGCGGCTTCGATGCAACCTCGATCGACGCCGTGGCCGAGGCCGCCCGCGTCAGCAAGCCCACCGTCTATGCGCAATACGGCGACAAGCGAGGGCTGTTCACCGCCGTGCTCAGGCGCGAAATCGCGCGCTGGCTCGCTCCGCTCGCCGCCGCAGCGGCCGAGATGCGGGTCGACAGTGCCTCGGATCGTTCGGTCGAGGAGCGTCTGATCGATCTCGGACGCCAGCTGTTGACGCTGAATTGCAGCGCGGACTCCATCGCATTCAGCCGTATCCTGACCGCGCAGGCGATCAATTTCCCCGAGGTCGCCAAGCTTGCCGTCGATGAGGGCTGGTCGAAAGCCGTTTCGACCACGGCTGACTTCTTCGAGCATCTGGTCGACAGCGGCGCACTCGATCTCGAGGACACCACGATCGCCGCCGAGACGTTTCTCAACATGGTCGTCGGTCACACCCACCGGATGGCGACGTTCGGTATTCCGGTGGAAATGACGACCGCCGAGAAGCGCATGGAAGTATCGATCAGGCTTTTTCTCGCCGGGGCCCTTGGACCGCCGGGTCGGGCTCATATCTCCTCCGCCAAGGCGCCCCGCCGCCGGCCGGCGCGCTGACGGTTCCACGCAGGTCTCGTATCGATTCGCCCCGTGCACCGCGGCAATTCTGCCCTTGACCGAAACAAAACGACACCGTATGGTTTTATTTATAAAGAGACGCGAACCCACTGCAACGAGCCCCCCAAGGGTCTCGCGTCGCCTGATAAACTTCGATCGCCGCAACGGAGCCTCCGCCGTCGCTCCGCCAGACGTTCGGCGGCCGACCTCAAGCACAAGGTCGGCCGCGCTTTCTCCTTCTGCACGGCCACGTGAAGCGCGCACAGCACGGGTTCGACGATGACGACAGGACGACTGCGCAGGCTGGGGCATTGGGCGTTCGGAACGCGGCTGCTCGCGATCGCATTGCTCTCCCTGCCCTTCGCAACTCCGGCCCATGCGGTCGCCACCTCGAATGCCGCGGCGGGCTCGCTGCAGGACGACGACGGCGCGCAGCTCGACGCCCAGGCGGTCCGCCGCGAGATCGACAGCTTCCGGGCCGCCCAGGTCTCGCTGCGCCAGGCCATGGCGATCGCCGAGGCGCAGCATGCCGGTGCGACGACCGCGGATGTCAGCTTCGACGGCGGCGTGGAGCCCGCGGTCTACCGGGTCAAGACGGTCCAGCAGGATCGCGTGTGGCAGCACGCCATCAACGCCGCGACCGGCGCAATTACCGGCGGCGAAGCCGCCTCACCGCTGGCGATGCTGGACGACGAGGACCGCAGCAATCTGGTGGTGCTCCGGAGCCTCCGGCACCGGCTGGCGGATGCCGTGCGCGTCGCCGAGCACGCCACCTCGGGAAAGGCGATCAGCGGTGGGCTGACGCGCGATCGCGGCAAGCTCAATTTCGTGATCGTCGTCGTCAGCGGCGCCGATCTGAAAGAAGTTATCCTCCAGCCGCCCGGGGTCCGACGGCGGTGATGCCGGCGCCGGCGCGCGCCACCCTTTCGCCCAAAAGCCGTTGACGGACGCCGATCTCTCCCGCATAAGTCCGCACCATGATCAACGCGACCAAACGCACGACCAAAACCACCAAGCCCTCCGGGGCCTCGGGAGGCGTGCGCGCGTAGTCGGTCGAACCGCATCATCTCTACCCGAAGCCCCGCCTGATGAAGGTCCGGGGCTTTTTTATTGTCTGCAGCACATCTTGAACGGAGGACAAAGTGAGTAACGATCCCGTCGTCGCGATTGTCGGCGTCACCGGCGCCGTCGGCGCCGAATTCATCGCCACCATGGACAAGCGCGGCTTCCGCGTCGGCAAGCTGAAGGCGCTGGCGAGCGCCCGCTCGGCCGGCAAGACCGTCAACTTCCGCGGCAAGCCCATCGTGATCGAGGAGCTCACCGAGCGCGCCTTCGAGGGCGTCGACATCGCGCTGTTCTCGGCCGGCAGCGGCATCTCGAAGAAGTTCGCGCCGCTGGCGGTGAAGTCCGGCGCCGTCGTGGTCGACAACTCCTCGGCTTTCCGCATGGATCCGAACGTGCCGCTGGTGATCCCGGAGATCAACGCGCGCCGCATCCGCGATCACAAGGGCATCATCGCCAATCCGAACTGCGCCGCGATCACCGCGCTGGTGCCGCTCTGGCCGATCCATCAGAAGCACCACATCAAGCGCGTCATCATCTCGACCTATCAGGCCGCGAGCGGCGCCGGTGCAGCCGCGATGGACGAGCTCGTCGAATCGACCCGCGCCAATCTCAACGGACAGGTCTACACGCCGAAGGTGATGCCGCACCCCTATGCGTTCAACCTGTTCAACCACAACACATCAGTCGATCCCGAGACCGGCTACAACGACGAAGAAACCAAGGTCATCAAGGAGACCCGCAAGATCTTCGAGGACGAGACCATCGCGATCGGCGTCACCTGCGTCCGCGTGCCGGTGCTGCGCGCGCATTGCGAGGCGATCACCTTCGAATGCGAAAAGCCGATCACCGAGGATCAGGTGCGCGCGATCATGGCGCAGGCGCCGGGCGTGAAGGTGGTCGACGACCGCGCGAAGAACTACTTCCCGATGCCGATCGACGCCTCTGGACAGGACGACGTCCTCGTCGGCCGCATCCGCAAGGATCTCAGCGATCCCTCCGGGCATTCGATCTCGATCTTCGTCGCGGCCGATCAGCTCCTGAAGGGCGCGGCGCTCAACGCGGTCCAAATCGCCGAACTGTTGCCCGAGCGCGTGCCGGCGTGAGGTAAACTTCTTGACCCGTCTCCCCGCACAAAGGCTTCGCCTTTGTCGCTGGAGGAGCGCGTAGCGCGTCTCGAAGGATGCACGGCCCCAGTTGGGCCGTCGTCCTTCGAGACGGCTGCTGAGTTTATCATCGGGCCGCGCTTTGCGCGGACCCGTTGGCAGCCTCCTCAGGGTGACGGTTATAGAGTTGCGCTTGCGAACACCCTACGCATCTACAAATCGGCATGCGGCTCGTGCGCCCGAAACAACAGGCACGCATCTCCATACGAATAGAATCGATAGCCGTGCTTGATCGCGTGCGCATAGGCGCTCTTCATCGCCGCGAGCCCGGAGAAGGCCGAGACCAGCATGAACAGCGTCGAGCGCGGCAGGTGGAAGTTGGTCAGGAGAATATCCACCGCGCGGAAGCGATAGCCCGGCGTGATGAAGATCGAGGTCTCGGCCGCAAACGGATGCACGGTGCCGTCGGCTGTCGTGGCGCTTTCGAGCAGCCGCAGCGACGTCGTTCCGATGGCGACGATGCGGCCGCCATCGGCGCGCGCGGCGTTCAGGGCAGATGCGGTCTCGGCGCTGATGCGGCCCCATTCGGCGTGCATCTTGTGCTCGGACGTCTCCTCCGCCTTCACGGGCAGGAACGTCCCTGCCCCGACATGCAGCGTCAGCCGGTGCAGCCCGACGCCGCGAGCACGCAGCGCGGCCTCCAGCGCCGGCGTGAAATGCAGGCCCGCGGTCGGCGCGGCCACCGCGCCTTCGTTCGTCGCGAACATGGTCTGGTAGTCGGCGCTGTCCTGATCGTCGGGCGTCCGCTTCGAGGCGATATAGGGCGGCAATGGCGTCGCGCCGACGTCCGATATCGCCTGGTCCAGGGTGGGGCCATGGAACGAGAACGACAGCGTCACCTCGCCCTCCTGCCCCTTGGCCTCGACCTCGGCATCGAGATGACCGAGCAGGCAGACCTTGCCCTCATTGCCGAAGCGGACGATGTCGCCGACGGCAAGCTTCTTTGCCGGCTTGACCAGCGCCTGCCAGCGCGAGCCGTCGAGCCGCTTGATCAACGTCGCCTCGATCTTCGGTTCGGTCTCGCGCCCGATGCGGCGGCCCTTGAGCTGGGCCGCTATCACCTTGGTGTCGTTGACCACGATCTGGTCGCCGGCTTCCAGCCAGTTCGGCAAATCGGCGATCCCTGCGTCGCGCAGCACGCCGTCGGGATACACGACCAGCATCCGCGCGGAATCGCGCGGACTCGCGGGCCGGAGCGCGATGCGTTCAGGGGGTAGTTCGAAATCGAAGAGATCGGTGCGCATTCAATCGGCACACTGGACCCTCATCCTGGGGAGCGCGACAGCGCGTCTCGAAGGATGAGGCCCAGTTCGTTGCTGCATCGTGGCCTCATGGTTCGAGACGCCTGCTGCGCAGGCTCCTCACCATGAGGGAAGCCAGTTATCCCGCGTCGGCGGCCATGCGCGCCTTGACGATCTTGTCCGGATCCTTCACGGGCTCGCCGCGCTTGATCTTGTCGACGTTCTCCATGCCCTCGGTGACCTTGCCCCAGACCGTGTACTGGCCGTTGAGGAAGGAGGCATCGTCGAAGCAGATGAAGAACTGGCTGTCGCCGGAATCCGGGTTGGCGGCGCGGGCCATCGAGGCGGTGCCGCGGACATGCGGCTCCTTGTTGAACTCGGCCTTCAGCTTCTTGCCGGAACCGCCCATGCCGGTGCCCTGCGGGCAGCCGGTCTGCGCCATGAAGCCATCGATCACGCGGTGGAACACGATGCCGTCGTAGAAGCCTTCGCGCACCAGCTCCTTGATCCGCGCGACGTGGTTGGGCGCGAGGTCCGGGCGCATCTCGATCGTGACGGGACCCTGGGTGGTTTCGAGGATCAGAGTATTCTCGGTAGCAGCCATGCTCGCTTCTCCTGGCTTCTGGGTGGATATTTCTTGTTCCTGAACGGGATCGCGAACGGACGGCCGGCCACCGCGCCGCCCAAGCTCTCCGTAAATGGCAACGGCGTGCAGCGTTGCAACGCCTCCATCACCGCGATCCGGTATTGCACCCGGTCATTATCGGTCGCCTGCTCCGATTCGTAGCTGATCCTGGGATGCCCGAGGATCGCGCCATTCCGGTTGAAGCTCACGATGACCGTGATGTCGATCGGGCTTGCCTTCTCCAGCGGCGGCGGTCTCCAGCATCGGTGAATGGCCAGGACGACATCCTTGATCGTGTCGAGTTGCTGGGGCTCGGCTGGCGCCGGCGCGGTCAGCGCAAGCCACACGAGCGGCGCGGCAAACCAGAACCATGGCTTGCTGCGCGCCGCCATCATGGATCACTTGATGTCGGATGCGACCTGCACCTTCACCATCTTGTCGGGATCGGTGACGGTGCCGCTGGCGGAACCCGCAGGCGCCTTCTTCAGCTTGTCGACCACGTCCATGCCCTGCACCACCTCGCCGATCACGGTGTACTGGCCGTTCAGGCTCGGGCCGTCGGCATACATGATGAAGAATTGCGAATTGGCGCTGTCGACGCTGTCGCCGCGCCGGGCCATGCCGACGATGCCGCGCTTGAACGGCACGTTGGAGAATTCCTGCTTCAGGTTCGGATATTTCGATCCGCCGGTGCCGTTGAAATTCTGCCCGTCTCCGGTCTGCGCCATGAAGCCGTCCATCACGCGGTGGAACGGCACGTTGTTGTAGAAGCCCTCGCGCGCGAGCTGCTTGATGCGCTCGGCGTGCTTCGGCGCGATGTCGGTGCGCAGCTTGATGACGATGCGGCCCTTGGTGGTGTCGATCACGATCGCATTGGCCTTGTCGAGACCGGCGGGCAGCGGCTGTGCGATCGCGGGAACGACGCAGAACAGCGCGGCAACGAATGCAAGAATTCGGATCATGGAAACTCCGGATCAGAACGTTCGGGATGTGGCGGGCGCCGGCATCTCAGCCGGCGAATTTGGCCTTCAGGCTAGCGGCGACTGATGACGGCACGAATGCAGAGAAGTCGCCGCCCATCTGGGCGATTTGACGTACCAGTGTGGCAGTGATCGGGCGGACCGCGACCGATGCCGGAACGAACACGGTGTGCACCTCCGGCGCCATGGCCTCGTTCATGCCCGCAAGCTGCATCTCGTAGTCGAGATCGGTGCCGTCGCGCAGGCCGCGAATCATGATGTTCGCACCAAGCTTCCGCGCCGCTGTCACCGTGAGATTGTCGTAGGTCGTGCAATCGAAGGCGCAGCCCGCCTTCTGGGCGATCGGCCCGCACACCTCGCGCAGCATTTCAAACCGCTCATCGGTCGAGAACAGCGGTTTTTTGCCGGGATGGACGGCGATGGCGACGATCAGGCGGTCGCACAAATGGACGGCCTGCCGGACCACATCCAGGTGGCCGTTGGTGACGGGATCGAAGGAGCCAGGATAGAGCGCGATACGGGACATGGTCCCCTCTAACCCGCCCTGCATTCCCCGGCAAGCGGGCCCGGTTCCCCGGCGCCCGGCCTTTTTATTTCACCTCGGCCAGTGAACCACTCCTGGCATCCCAGCGTCTATCAGGCCGAATGTTTCGTCAGCCGTTGGCGGACGAAACAAACCGGCCCCGGACGAAACCAATTTCGCGCACGGCGAAGACATCAGGAAACGGGCGGCCGATACAGGTTGGACAACGAAACGACGGGCCCGGGGGGCCCGACCACAAGGGACCGTCAATGATCAAGGCATTTTCCGCTATCGCAATTGCCGCGTTCATCGCCGCGGCGCTTACCGTTCTGCCCGGCTTCGCTCCGCAGGTCGAAGCCTCTACCCCGCAGCCGCTCGCCAAGGCCGATCGCCTGGATATCCGTCCGGCTGCCAAGGACTGCTCGCAGCAAGCCTGGCCGAATTTCGATGCATCATGCCTGCACACCGCCGGCAGCAAGCAGTCGGTTCGTGAAGCCCGCCTCGTCACCGCCGACCGCACGCCGTAGTCAGCCCGGCGTCAGCTAGCTCCGTCACGCAAATCCCATAGAAATTTGCGACGACCCGTCGCAGACTATAGTCGAATGCGCCCACCGGATGTCCCGGCGGGCGCGCGGCATCGGGGGATTTGCACGTGACCAGTACGCCCGCCATCGCTTCCTCCGACCACCATCCGAGCCCCCTTCCGCTCGCAACGACCCTGGGCGCGCTCGGGGTTGTCTATGGTGATATCGGCACGAGCCCTCTTTACGCCCTGAAGGAAGCGGCCAAGGCCGCGGCCCATGGGGGCCCCCTCACCGCGGACGCCACCCTCGGCGTGGTCTCGCTGATCCTGTGGGCGCTGATTCTCATCATCTCGCTGAAATATGCGTGGCTGATCCTGCGTGCGGACAACCGCGGCGAAGGCGGCATCGTCGCGTTGCTGGCCCTGCTGTCGGCGCGCAACGCCGCGCCCGGCACCTGGCGCGCTCAGCTTCTGATCGTTGGCCTGATCGGCGCTGCCCTGCTCTACGGCGACGGCGCGATCACCCCGGCGATCTCGGTGCTGTCGGCCATCGAAGGCCTGAAGGTCGACGCGCCGTCGCTAACGCCCATGGTGGTGCCGCTGACCATCATCATCCTGGTCGGCCTGTTCGTGCTGCAGAAGCACGGCACGAGTTTCATCGGCCGGATCTTCGGCCCGGTGATGCTCGGCTGGTTCGCGGTGCTGGCGGCGCTCGGCATCCACGGCATCGTCAAGGCCCCCGGCGTATTGGTGGCGCTTAGTCCGTTCTACGCGTTCGATTTCCTGATCCACCAGGACTTCCATATCAGCTTCACCATTCTCGGCGCCGCATTCCTTGCCGTCACCGGCGGAGAGGCGATGTACGCCGACATGGGGCATTTCGGGCGCTTCCCGATCCGGCTGGCCTGGTTCGCGATCTGCCTGCCGGCACTGGTGCTGAATTATTTCGGCCAGGCGGGCGAACTGATCAACGACCCGACCTCGATCGACAATCCGTTCTTCCAGCTCGCTCCCGACTGGGCGCATTATCCGATGATCCTGCTCGCCACAGTCGCCACTGTGATCGCCTCGCAGGCGATCATCTCGGGTGTGTTCTCGCTGACCCAGCAGTCGATCCAGCTAGGCTTCCTGCCGCGCATGCACATCCAGCACACCACTAGCGATGCGATCGGGCAGATCTACGTGCCACTGGTGAACTGGCTGCTCGCCGCCGCAACGCTCGGCGCGGTGCTGGCCTTCGGCACGTCGGACGCTCTCGCCGGCGCCTACGGCATCGCCGTGTCGCTGCTGATGGCGATCACGACATTGCTTGCGGCCCTGGTCGCGATCCAGTGGGGCTATCCGCCGATCCTCGTGATCGCAGTGAACGGCTTCTTCTTCATCATCGATACGATCTTCTTCGCGGCCAACACCGAGAAGCTGTTCGAGGGCGGTTGGTTCCCGCTGCTGCTCGCGGCCGCCGTGGCGTTCCTGATGATGACCTGGCGCGGCGGCGTGAAGCTGGTCGAGAAGGCGCGCGGCAAGTTGCGCCAGCCGGAAGAGGATCTGATCGAGACCGCGGTCAACAAGTGCCAGAGCCGCCTGCCCGGCACCGCCGTATTCCTGGCATCGGCGCCCAAGGGGGTGCCGCTCGCGCTGACGCAGTTCGTCAAGCACAATCACGTGCTGCATCAGCGCGTGCTGCTGGTCACCGTGCAGATCGAGGAATTGCCGCGGATATCCGATGAGGACCGCGCCGAGGTGATCGAGATCATCCCGGGCATCACCCGGATCATCCTGCATTACGGCTTCATGCAGTATCCGACGATCTATGAAGGGCTGAAGCTCGCCTGCCGGCAAGGCAAGCTGCCCGGCATCGATCTGTCCGACGTGACCTACTATATCGGCCGCGAGACCATTATCCCGAGCGAGGATATTCCGGGCATGTGGGTGTGGCGGGAATCGCTGTTCGCCTTCCTCCAGCGCAACGCCGAACGGACCGCCGCCTTCTTCGGTGTCCCAAGCGGACAAGTCGTGGAATTCGGCACGGAGATCGAAATCTAGCGTCGTAGCCCGGATTTCGCTTCGCTCCATCCGGCCAACCGGCACTTGCGGGGGAAAGCGTGTCAGACGATCCGCCTCTTCAGCTGAAGCCCCGGCTCGCGATCTCGCGAGCAGGTGCAGACGATCGTCGATCGCGTGGTCCCTCGCTCAACGGTGTGCGACGTCATCGAGCTGCGCGGCGGCGAAATCAGTACAATTCTCGAGATCGCGCTGACGGACGCGGCAAGCTGTATCCTCAAGATTTACCCGGAATCATTGCAGTGGAAGATGGCGAAAGAGGTCTACGTCCTCGGACTTCTCGACAAAGCCGACCTGCCGGTCCCCCGCATCCTGCTCGCCGATGATACCCGCGCGGTAATCGACCTCAGCTTCGTGCTGTTGACGAAACTCGACGGCGTCGTGCTCGGCCACCGCGAGCCGACACTGACGGATCAGGAGCTGTTCGCGGTCCATGCCGAGATGGGCGCCGCGATGCGTCGGATCAACGAGGTCGTCCTCGGCAGTTTCGGCTATATCGGCCCGAACGGCGTCTGGACATCTCACGCCAGCAACCGCGCCTACATGTCCGCCCAGTTCGCGCGCAAGCTCACCGAATTCTGCACCCGCGGTGGCGACGAAGCGCTGAGCGCGCGGCTGCGCGACAGCATTGCCGCGCGCAGCGGCCTGCTCGACGCCGCCGTCACGCTCCGCCTCTGCCATTATGATTTCCACGCCAGCAACATACTGGTGACTGCGGAGGGCTCACCGAGGCTCTGCGGTATCGTCGATTTCGAGAACGCCACCGCCGGCGATCCCCTGATGGATATCGCCAAGGCGCTCTATTACTTCACGCCGAAGGATTTGCCGAAGCGGGAGGGATTGCTCGAAGGCCACGGCACACGCGATCGCCCGGATTGGCAGGCCACGATCGAACTTTATCGACTGGCCTGCACACTGGAGCTCTGGTGCTGGATGGCCCAGATCGGCCGTGCAGACGCACTCCCGGAGCTCACAGGAGCGCTGGAGGAAGCCGCCTGGTCCCGTAAGCCCGGATGAAGCGCAGCGCAATTCGGGGCAACTGCCCCAGCGTTGCGAGAAGCCCGGATTTCGCGCCGCTCCATCCGAGCTGCAGACAATCTCAGCAAAAGGCGGGTATCGGACGATCCTGAGCCGCAACGGCGGCGGCGCTAGCCGCCGTTGCCGTTGCCGTTGCCGTTTTCGCCGTTCTCTTCTTCCGGAATATGCTCGACCGAGACCACATGCTCGTCCTCGGCCGTGTCGAACACGATCACGCCCTGGGTCGAACGGCCGGCGACACGGATGTCGGCGACCGGGCAGCGGATCAGCTGGCCCTTGTCGGTGACCAGCATGATCTGATCGGCATCCTCGACCGGGAACGAGGCGACCAGCTTGCCGTTGCGGTTGTTGACGCTCATCGCGACGATGCCTTTGCCGCCGCGGCCGGTGGTGCGGTACTCGTAGGATGAGGTCCGCTTGCCGTAACCGTTGACCGAGACGGTGAGCACCACCTGCTCCGCGGCCGAAAGCTCGGCATAGCGCTCCTGCGACAGCTGGATCGCGTTCGAGGTCTCCTCGCCCTCGGCCTCCGCCGGCTCCTCGGCAGCAGCTTCGCCGGCGACTGCGCGGCGCATCTTCAGGTAGGCCGAGCGTTCGTCCGACGTGGTCTCGACATGGCGCAGGATCGCCAGCGAGATCAGCTTGTCTGCTTCCGGAAGCGCGATGCCGCGCACGCCCATCGAGGTGCGGCCGGTGAAGACGCGCACGTCGGGGACCGCGAAGCGGATGCACTGGCCGCCGGCGGCGGTCAGCAGCACGTCGTCACGCTCGGTGCAGATCTGCACGTCGACGATCGCCTCGCCCTCATCGAGCTTCATCGCGATGATGCCGGAGCGACGGACGTCGACGAAGTCGGACAGCTTGTTGCGGCGGACGTTGCCGCCTGTCGTTGCGAACATCACGTCGAAATTGCTCCAGGAGGATTCGTCCTCCGGCAGCGGCATGATGGTGGTGATGCGCTCGCCCTGCTCGAGCGGCAGGATGTTGATCAGCGCCTTGCCGCGCGCATTCGGTGCGGCCATCGGCAGTCGCCAGACCTTTTCCTTATAGACCTGGCCGCGCGAGGAGAAGAACAGCACCGGCGTATGCGTCGAGGCCACGAACAGACGGCTGACAAAATCCTCGTCGCGGGTCTGCATGCCGGCGCGGCCCTTGCCGCCGCGGCGTTGCGCCCGGTAGGTCGACAGCGGGACGCGCTTGACATAGCCGGCGTGCGATACCGTTACGACCATGTCCTCGCGTTGGATCAGGTCCTCGTCCTCGACCTCGCCTTCCTGCTCGACGATGATGGTCTTGCGCGGGGTGGCGAACTTCTGCTTCACCTCGGCAAGTTCGTCCTTGACGATCGCCTGAACGCGGGCACGTGAACGCAGGATGTCGAGATAATCTGCGATCTCCACCGCGAGCTTGTCGAGCTCTTCGGAAATCTCCTCCCGCCCCAGTGCGGTCAACCGTTGCAGCCGCAGGTCGAGGATGGCTTTCGCCTGCTCCATCGACAATCGGATCGTGCCGTCATCGTTGATACGGTGCCTGGGATCGTCGATCAGCGTGATCATCGCCTCGACGTCCCGTGCCGCCCAATCGCGTGACATCAGCGTGTCGCGCGCGGTGTTCGGATCGGGCGAGGTCCGGATCACGCGGATCATTTCGTCGATGTTGGCGACGGCGATTGCAAGGCCGACCAGGATATGGGCGCGGTCACGCGCCTTGCCGAGCCGGAACTTGGTCCGACGGGTGACCACCTGCTCGCGGAAGCCGACGAAGATGGTGAGCAGGTCCTTGAGGGTCATCGTCTGCGGACGACCGGAGTCCAAGGCCAGCATATTGGCGGGGAAATTCGTCTGCAGCGGCGTGAACCGGTACAGCTGATTGAGCACCACGTCGGGCACGGCTTCACGCTTCAACTCGATCACGACGCGATAGCCGTCGCGGTCGGACTCGTCGCGTAGATCGGCGATACCCTCGATCTTCTTTTCCTTGTAGAGGTCGGCGATCCGCTCGACCATCGTCGCCTTGTTCACCTGATAGGGAATTTCGGTGATGATGATCGCCTCGCGCTCCTTGCGCATGGTCTCGAACTCGACCTTGCCGCGCATGACGATGGAACCGCGGCCGAGGTGGTATGCACTACGGATGCCCTGGCGACCGAGGATGATACCGCCGGTCGGGAAGTCGGGTCCGGGAATGATGTTGATCAGTTCGTCGATCGTGAGCGCCGGATTGTCGATCAGCGCCACGCAGGCATCGATCACCTCGCCGAGATTGTGCGGCGGGATGTTGGTTGCCATGCCCACAGCGATGCCGCCGGCGCCGTTGACCAGAAGGTTCGGAAACTTGGCCGGCAGAACCGACGGTTCCTGCTCGGAATTGTCATAGTTGGGCTGGAAGTCGACGGTGTTTTCGTCGATGTCGCCGATGACTTCCTGCGCCGCGCGCGTCAGGCGCGCTTCGGTATATCGATAGGCTGCCGGCGGATCGCCGTCGATCGAGCCGAAATTGCCCTGGCCGTCGACCAGCGGCACGCGCATGGAAAAGTCCTGCGCCATGCGGACCATCGCGTCGTAGATCGACTGGTCGCCGTGCGGATGATATTTACCGATGACGTCGCCGACCACGCGCGCCGATTTGACGTACTTCTTGTCCGGCGTATGCCCCTGCTCGTGCATCGAGTACAGGATGCGCCGGTGCACCGGCTTCAGCCCGTCGCGCGCATCGGGCAGCGCACGCGACACGATCACGCTCATGGCGTAATCGAGGTAGGACTTCTTCATCTCGTCGAGAATCGAAACGGGACGAATGTCGGAGGGCACCGGCGGCTCGCCGGGCTTGTCGTCTTCGGTATCGGACAAAGGGGAAATCCGGATCGTTTTACTCGAGAATCATATAGCGTATCGAGGGCCCGAAAACCACCCTCGCCCGGCTCTCGACGGTCGTTTTTCCCTTCGTTTTTTCATGCACTTACCGGCCGCTCATCGAGTTCCCCGACGCGGTGGTTTTGCGCGGCCGACAGCGGCTCGTTTTGAGGGCAAATAGCTGACGTCGAAGGGCGGGCGAAAGCTCTGTTGGGCGCTGGGCTGCCTGCTCACTGCCCGAACACCACCGCATGCATGATCCGGCCGGGCACGAAGGTGAACAGCCCGGCGATCACGAGCGCGCCGAAGAAGATTCCGATCATCGTGAATTTGTGGGTGCGGACATTATGGCCTCGAGCCGCTGTCACGCCGAGCACCAGCATCGCCAGCGTGAAGATCGACAGCAGATGGATCGGGCTCCACGGGCCCACCAGTCGTATCTGATGGATCCAGAACGAGCTCAGCGCCACGACCAGCATCAGGATCACCCAGATCCAGCCGAGTGTCCGATGCGGCAGCGTGCCCTTCGGCGCGGCGAGTTGAATCGAGCCGAGCACGAAGGCCGCCATCGCGGCGAAGGCATGGAGCGGGATTGCCGGGGCGGCTTCGAGCAACGGTGCGAGGCTCACGGTGCAGCCCTTGAATGTCAATCACGGCAGACGCTTCGCCGCAGGCAAATGTTAATAACATTAACATTTACCTCTGTCAAAACGCGAAACCTCGCCGACATGCCGAGGGAGATACGTAAGCGGTATCAGTTATATACCGAGTTATATTAATCGATCACATGAAAGCGCGATCATCGCGCAAAATGACGCGGCTCCGCGAAATGATCTTCACGGAGCGGCGTCGCTGTGGATCGGATGGAAGTGCGGACGTTCCGTTCAGAACGGAATGTCGTCGTCCATGTCGCTGTTGCGGCTGCCCGCGGCGACCGCGCGGCGCGGCGCCGAGCTGACCGGACCGGCCGACCCGAAATCGCTGCCGCCATCATCGGCGAAGCTGCCGCCTCCGCCGCCCCGCCCGTCGAGCATGGTGAGGTTGGAGTTGAAGCCCTGCAGCACGACCTCGGTCGAATACTTCTCGACACCGCTCTGGTCGGTCCATTTGCGGGTCTGCAACTGACCCTCGATGTACACCTTGGCGCCCTTCTTCAGGTACTGCTCGGCAACCTTGCAAAGCCCTTCGTTGAAGATCACGACGCGATGCCACTCGGTCTTTTCCTTGCGCTCGCCGGTGCCCTTGTCGCGCCAGGTTTCCGAGGTGGCGATGGAAAGATTTGCGATCGGACGACCGTCCTGGGTCCGCCGGATTTCCGGATCCTTGCCGAGGTTTCCGACCAGAATCACCTTGTTCACGCTTCCTGCCATCGCATCATCTCCACAAAACCGGGCAGCCGGACATCGGCCGCCACTCTCAACCTTCGCCACTTACTGCAGGCGTCGCGAACGACCCTATACGCCGACACCGGCCCGTCGCCTGCGCCGTCGCGCAGCCGTCCCGCGGTTATCCCCACATATAGCGCTGCGCGGCTGAATGTTCCAGCTTCGTTCTCTACAACCAGCCGTAGCAGCGATTATCGGACCGGTTCCACCGAACAGGCGGCCGGAGGCGGTCCCGACGCTCGAAAAACATAATACACATCAATGACTTGCAATGGCCACATTTCGTCCGCGAGTGTGGCATTTGGGAGACGGTCTTTCCGGTTGAGTCGGAGTATAGATGTGACCAGATGGCGCGGGCGCTCGCGCCGCCGCTTCGGGACCAAGGAAGCGGAACGGGTGGGGAGATTGATCATGAAAAAGTATTTGCTGGCTACGGCAGCACTGATTGCATTCGCTGCGCCGGCGGCTGCGGCCGACCTCGCGGCACGTCCCTACTACACCAAGGCGCCGCCGATCGTGGCTCCGATCTATGATTGGACCGGCTTCTATATCGGCGCCAACGGCGGCTGGG
>NZ_LNCU01000042.1:157832-164163 GCF_001542415.1 Bradyrhizobium macuxiense | reverse complement strand
GAGCCACAATTGCTGGGATCAGGTGCCGCTCGGCGTCTTCATCGGTTCGGACGGTTGTCATGACGCAACGGGCGGCGTCGCCGGTGGCCAGATCGGCTATCGCTGGCAGTCGGGCACCTGGGTGTTCGGCCTCGAAGCGCAGGGCGATTGGGCGGACCTGTCGGGCAGCAACGGCAGCCAGATCTTCCCGGGCATCTTCACCAACCAGACCAAGATCGATGCCTTCGGCCTGTTCACCGGCCAGATCGGTTACGCCGTCAACAACACCCTGCTCTACCTGAAGGGCGGCGCTGCGGTGACCGACAATCGCTATCGCACCTTCGTGACCGGCACCAACACGATCGCAGGCAGCGCCAGCGACACCCGCTGGGGCGGTGCGGTCGGCGCGGGCATCGAATTCGGCTTCGCGCCGAACTGGTCGGCCGCCGTCGAATACGATCACCTGTTCATGCAGGACGAGACCCTTAACCTCGTGACCCCCACCACGGGCACGCTGTTCAGCACCATTCGCGATCGCCAGGACGTCGATCTCGTGACCGTCCGCGTCAACTACAGGTGGGGTGGCCCGACCGTCGCGAGGTACTGATCGCGCGATCGGAATACCTTGGGGAACGAAAGGTCGGCCTCGCGCCGGCCTTTTTGTTTTTTCGGCTGCTCATCGGCGATCAGCGTCAGACGAATCAGCGGCGGCCAGCCGTTAATCAATCGTAAAGAAATATAGCGCCGTGACCACCACAACTGGGACGGCCCGGCGGTTGCGAGATACTGATCGTCCATGAGCTGATGTAATTCGGCAAAAGGCCGGCTTTCATGCCGGCCTCTTTGTTGCCCGGAGAGCACAAGTCGGTACCCGACGGGAGCCGCAAACTGCACGTTTCCCGTGCATTGTTGTTTTCTTGATACACACGTTCCAGTCTATCCGTGTAGAAACGCGCCAACGTCAGGCAACACTGCTGTGACGCGCCCTTCAAAGGCTTGAAGGGACAACAAGAAGAATGGGACTGGGACTTTGAAAATGAAGAGTGTTTTGCTGGCATCGGCCGGCATGCTTGTTTTGAGCGCGTTTGCTCCGGCTTCGGCCGCGGACATGGCCGCACGTGCGCCGTACGTCAAGGCTCCGCCGCCGGCTGCGATCTACAACTGGACCGGCTTCTACATCGGTGGCTTCGGTGGCTATGCCAGCGAGGACGCCGGCACCCCGAAGATGGAAGGCGGCTTCGGCGGCGGCACCATCGGCTACAACTGGCAGGCCGGCAACATCGTGTACGGTCTTGAGGTCGACGCTGCAGGCGCTGGCATCGACGCTTCGGTCTCCGCGCTGGGCGTCACCGCCCGGAGCAAGATCGACTCGCTCGGCACCGTTCGCGGCCGCATCGGCTTCGCGGTCGACAAGGTGCTGTTCTACGGCACCGGCGGCTACGCCTGGGCCAACAACGAGATCAGCCTCACTGCGCTCGGCGTGACCGCCTCGCAGAGCAACTTCCACTCCGGCTGGACCGTCGGCGCCGGCATCGAGGCGTTCTTCGCTCCGCAGTGGTCGGTCAAGGGCGAGTACCTCTATCGCAGCTTCGGCAGCGAGACGTATTTCGGCGTTCCCTCCGGCGACCTCAACCTGCACAGCGTTCAGGTCGGCGTGAACTACCACTTCGGCGGCCCGATCGTCGTCCGCTACTGATCGAATTTCACGACCCGTGCTTTCACGACCGTCGTGACGAAAAGGCCGGCCTCGCGCCGGCCTTTTTGCTTTGGCAGAACCGTGCTGCTGACGGCTGCTGCCATCCGGCAAACTATCCGTTGATGGACCCAACACGGCACTGGAAATCTGTGGCCGTTCTTCCTACGTTCCAGTGCTCACACACCCATCGGCGCAAGGTCCCGGCATCGCCGGTGACGCGCGCCCAAAAAGGCGCAAACCTCACGCGCCCGGAATTGTCGCTATGGATGAAGTGCTCAAGGCGAAGCGCCAACCGACCGCCGGCTCCTCGTCGCGCGCGATCACGATCCGCGGCGCGCGCGAACACAATCTGAAGAACATCGACGTCGAGATTCCGCGCGACAAGCTCGTCGTCTTCACGGGTCTCTCCGGCTCCGGCAAGTCTTCGCTCGCGTTCGACACCATCTACGCCGAGGGCCAGCGCCGCTACGTCGAGTCGCTGTCGGCCTATGCGCGCCAGTTCCTCGAGATGATGCAGAAGCCCGACGTCGACCAGATCGACGGCCTGTCGCCGGCGATCTCGATCGAACAAAAAACCACATCCAAGAACCCGCGCTCCACGGTCGGCACCGTCACCGAAATCTACGACTACATGCGCCTGCTCTGGGCGCGCGTCGGCGTGCCCTATTCGCCGGCCACGGGGCTGCCGATCGAAAGCCAGATCGTCTCGCAGATGGTCGACCGCGTGCTGGCGCTGCCCGAGGGCACAAGGCTCTATCTGCTGGCGCCGGTCGTGCGCGGCCGCAAGGGCGAATACAAGAAGGAGCTCGCCGAATATCTCAAGAAGGGCTTTCAGCGCGTCAAGATCGACGGCACCTTCTACGAGCTCGCGGAGGCGCCCGCGCTCGACAAGAAATTCCCGCACGACATCGACGTCGTGGTGGACCGCATCGTGGTGCGCCCCGACCTCGCCCAGCGTCTCGCCGAAAGCTTCGAGACCGCGCTGAAGCTCGCCGATGGCCTCGCCGTGATCGAATATGCCGACGCGCCTGCGAACGCTCCGGCCGAGGACAAGAAGAAGACCGCGAAGATCCACGACAAGAGCGGCCCCGAGCGCATCCTGTTCTCGGAGAAGTTCGCCTGCCCGGTCTCCGGCTTCACGATCCCCGAGATCGAGCCGCGGCTGTTCTCGTTCAACAACCCCTATGGCGCCTGTCCGGCCTGCGGCGGCCTCGGCGTCGAGCAGCATATCGACGAGGACCTCGTCATCCCCGACAAGGAGCTGACCCTGCGCAAGGGCGCGATCGCGCCCTGGGCAAAATCGTCCTCGCCCTATTACATCCAGACGCTGACTGCGCTCGGCAAGCACTACAAGTTCACGCTCGACACCAAGTGGAAGGATCTGCCGAAGAAGGTGCAGGCCGCGCTGCTGCACGGCTCCGGCGACGACGAGATCAAGTTCTCCTACGAGGACGGGGTGCGCTCCTACGACACCAAGAAGCCGTTCGAGGGCGTGATCACCAACATCAACCGCCGCTACCGCGAGACCGAGAGCGAGTGGGCGCGTGAAGAGCTCGGCAAGTACTTCTCCGACGTGCCCTGCGCCGGCTGCAACGGCTACCGGCTGAAGCCCGAGGCGCTCTGCGTCAAGATCGGCGGCAAGCACATCGGCGAAATCGCCGAGCTCTCGGTGAAGCGCGCCGGCGAATGGTTCGAGACGGTGCCGGAAGCGCTGAACGCGCAGCAGAACGAGATCGCCGCGCGCATCCTGAAGGAGATCCGCGAGCGCCTGACCTTCCTGCTCGACGTCGGCCTGAACTACCTCACCCTGTCGCGCTCATCGGGCACGCTGTCCGGCGGCGAAAGCCAGCGCATCCGCCTCGCCTCGCAGATCGGCTCGGGGCTGACAGGCGTGCTCTACGTGCTGGACGAACCGTCCATCGGCCTGCACCAGCGCGACAATGCCCGCCTGCTCGACACGCTGAAGCGGCTGCGCGATCTCGGCAACACGGTCGTGGTCGTCGAGCATGACGAGGACGCGATCCGTCTTGCCGACTACGTGCTCGACATCGGCCCCGGCGCCGGCATGCATGGCGGCCACATCGTGGCCGAAGGCACGCCCGACCAGATCATGCGCAATCCGAAGTCGCTGACCGGCAAGTATCTGACCGGCGAGCTGTCGGTCGCGATCCCCGAGCGGCGGCCGCCGAACCACCGGCGCACCATCAAGGTCGTCAACGCCCGCGGCAACAATCTGAAGAACGTCTCGGCGGAAATTCCGCTCGGCCTGTTCACCTGCGTGACCGGCGTCTCCGGCGGCGGCAAGTCGACGCTCCTGATCGACACGCTCTACCGCGCCATCGCCCGCAAGCTCAACAACGCCAGCGAGGGCGCGGCGCCGCACGACCGCATCGAGGGGCTGGAGCACATCGACAAGATCATCGACATCGACCAGTCGCCGATCGGCCGCACGCCGCGCTCCAACCCCGCGACCTATACCGGCGCCTTCACGCCGATCCGCGAGTGGTTCGCCGGCCTGCCCGAGGCGAAAGCGCGCGGCTACGAGCCCGGGCGCTTCTCCTTCAACGTCAAGGGCGGCCGCTGCGAGGCCTGCCAGGGCGACGGCGTCATCAAGATCGAGATGCACTTCCTGCCCGACGTCTACGTCACCTGCGACACCTGCAAGGGCAAGCGCTACAACCGCGAGACGCTCGAGGTGCTGTTCAAGGGCAAGAGCATCGCCGACGTGCTCGACATGACGGTCGAGGAAGCCGCCGAATTCTTCAAGGCGGTGCCGCGCGTGCGCGAAACCTTCCAGACCCTGCACCGCGTCGGCCTCGACTACATCCATGTCGGCCAGCAGGCCACCACGCTCTCAGGCGGCGAAGCCCAGCGCGTCAAGCTCGCCAAGGAATTGTCGAAGCGCGCCACCGGCCGCACGCTCTACATCCTAGACGAGCCGACCACCGGCCTGCACTTCCACGACGTCGCAAAACTGCTCGAGGTGCTGCACGAGCTGGTCGCGCAGGGCAACACGGTTGTCGTGATCGAGCACAATCTCGAAGTCATCAAGACCGCCGACTGGGTGATCGACCTCGGCCCCGAAGGCGGCGACGGCGGCGGCGAGATCGTCGCCTGGGGCCCGCCGGAAGACATCGTGAAAGCGCCGCGCAGCTACACCGGCAAGTTTTTGGCGCCGGTGCTCAAGAAGGCGAACAGCAAGCCGAGGAAAAGCAGCAGCGCGAGTGAGGCGGCGGAGTAGCATCCGCCTCGTCCTACTCCGTCCGCCTGAGAAACACCCCAAAAGCCCGCGGGCCGTCGCCGACCTTGACCTCGCCGACGACCTTCATCTCGACGGCATCGATCACACTGAGCGTGTTGCTCTCCCAGTTCGCGACCACGATCCGCTTGCCGTCGGCCGTCGCCTCGATCCCTTCGGGATAATCTCCGACATTGATCCGCTTCAACGGCTGCAATGTCGCGAGATCGAACACGCTGACGGTGCCGCCATATTGGTCGGTGGTGAAACCGCGGCCTTGCGCCAGCGCCACCGCGTAGGGGCGCAAGCCGACATGCACACGGCCGATCTCGCTGGCGCCGGCGATGTCGATCACGGAGACGTCGTTCGAGCCGACATTGGCGGCGTACGCGCGCTTGCCCTCGGCATCAACAGTCACGCCGAACGGATGGCTCCCGACCTTCACGATTCTCTTCCGCTCGCGCGTGACGGTATCGACGATGGACACGCTGTCGTCGTCGCGGTCGGCCGACAGCAGCCATCGCCCGTCCGGCGTCACCGCGAGCCCGGACGGAGATGCGCCGACCGCGATACTGCCGACCACACGCCGCTCTTTGGCGTCGATCACCCGCACCGCGGCGGCGTACCAGTCGGCGACATAAACCGTCGTGCCGTCGGGTGCGACCGCGATGCCGAGCGGACCGCCGCCGACATCGACCCGACCGACGACCTCGCGCGCTGATGCGTCGACCACGGTCAGCGCCTTGGCGTCGGGGCTCGTCACATAGGCAAAGCGGCCGTCCGATGTCACGGCGACACCGGCCGGCTTGCCGCCGATCGCGATGGTCGCAACCGCCTTCGATGTCGCAAGATCGACGACTGTCAGATCATCGCTGAGCTGGTTGGTGACGAACGCCTCCTCTGCATGCACGGCCGTGAGGCCGGCGAGCAGCGCCGCCAACAGGATCGCCCGCACGCTCAGGTGCCGCTCTCGATCTTTTTCTTCAGCGCCTCAAGCCCGGTGCGATAGAGCGCACTCACCGCCTTCATCGCGGCCTCGTCGTTCAGCTCCGGTGGCGGGTCGTTGTTGGGATAGCCGCGGTAGAACGCGCCGGCCCATTCCAGCTTCGCCTTGCCGTCGGGCGCAGGCGACACCGTCAGCGTCGAGGAATAATTGGTGACCGGCAGCACCTTCACATCGACCGCCGTGATCCGGTACGAATAGCTCATCATGTCGGCGTCGTACTTGTAGAGCTCCTCGTCGATGGTCGCACCTTCCGTCAGCGTCAGCCGCCGCGTCGCGCCGATCTCGTTGCCCCTGTCGCCCTCGGCCTTGTTGACGCCCGCGAGCCAGTTCATGTCCTGGAAATTGCCGATCACTGCCCACACCTTGGCCTGCGGCGCGTCGATCTCGATCGATTCCTGCACCTTGCGGCGGG
>NZ_LNCU01000042.1:19531-157822 GCF_001542415.1 Bradyrhizobium macuxiense | reverse complement strand
GGGTCGGCCCGTGGGCCCAGGCAGTTCCCAACACAGCCAACGCCGCCACCACGACGCAGGCCCTCGCGATCGTTCCCTTCATCCCCGTCTCCTCCATTGGATCGGCTTGCGCGGCATTGCGCGTGCCGAAGCTTATGGCTCGGCATTTAGACCAGATGGGAGACCGGTTTCTTGCACGAGAGCGAAGTCGCGGCAGCCGTCTTCCCCGGGAGGCAAGCCTCCCGCTCCACAGCATCGGCTATTCCAGCTCCCGTTGAAGGTCTAATCTTGATAGCTCGACGCTACGCGAGGTGCACACGATGGCCATCACAGAAGCCGCCCGCCTGAAACTCCTCGCGCCGCCTGCCGGCCGTGTGCGCGTCGTGCTTGATACCGACACCTACAATGAGATCGACGATCAGTTCGCAATCGTCCAGATGCTGCTGTCGCGCGATCGCCTCGACGTCGAGGCGATCTATGCCGCGCCGTTCTTCAACAAGCGCGCGGAGAGCCCCGGCCACGGCATGGAGCTGAGCTACCAGGAGATCCTGCGCCTGCTCGAGCGGCTGAACGTCTCGCCCGACGGGCTGGTGCATCGCGGCGTCGCCGACTATGTCGGCCCTGACAAGCAGGCCCGTGAGGCGGCCGCGGTCGATGATTTGATCGCCCGCGCGCGGGCCGGATCACCGGACAATCCGCTCTACATCATTGCCATCGCCGCCATCAGCAACGTCGCCTCGGCGCTGCTCAAGGCGCCCGACATCATCGATCGCGTCGTCGTGGTGTGGCTCGGCGGGCATGCGCTGGAATGGCCCGATACGGCCGAGTTCAACATGAGGCAGGATGTCGGCGGCGCGCAGGTGCTGCTCGACAGCGGAGTGCCGCTGGTGCTGGTGCCGTGCCTCGGCGTCACATCGCGCCTGCACTCGACCGTGCCGGAGATCGAGCGCTACGTCGAACCGCACGGCAGCATCGGCGCGTTTCTGGCGCAACGCTTCAAGGAGTATTCGTCCGATCATCTGGGCTGGGCCAAGGAGATCTGGGACATGGCGCCGGTTGGCTGGCTGCTCAATACCAGTTGGGCGCCGAGCGTGATCATTCCCGCTCCCGTCCTGACCGACCAGATGACGTGGAGCATCGATCGCCGGCGGCATCCGATCCGGTACGTCACCTTCATCGACCGGAACGCGATCCTGAAGGACTTCTTCCTGAAGCTGAAGGCGTTTGCCGAGACGCAGGCGTAGGGTGATTGCCCCGCGACGGACACGGCGAGCTACGGCTTGCGCCGTACGCTCGATGAGCCGAGGCGGACGCCGCCAGCCGGCCCACCCTTCACTTCGCTTTTCTACACCGCCCAGTAGTTCGGGTGCGTATACGACTGCGAGCGATCGCCCCAGTCGAATTCGTCGCCGTCGATCTCGCACGGGCCCGTCTGCAACTCTGCCAGAGTCGCCTCGGCTTCATAGGCCTGACGCACCGGATCGTATCGAAGCGCGCTCCACTTCACGGGATAATGGTGGTGGGTACTGAGCACCCCGCCGGTCTTGATCACGGCGTAGGCCACCGTTCCGCTCAGCTTTTCGAGCATCAGCCGCTCGATCGATCCGAGTTTTGCGCCGTCGCGCCCATAGACGTGGACGTGCTCGACGCGGTCACTGGGCACCAAGGTATGATGCATGGCATCCTCCCTGTTTCCGATGGTTTGGCCGTAATCTAGCACGAAATGACTGCAGTGGAGCAGGTCGGCAAAGTACGTCCGTCGCTTCTGCCAATGACCCCGGCGGCTTACGCCCTGCCCTCAGTCCTCGATCGCCGCCTCGACAAATCCCCGTGGGTCGGCGCAGAACTCGCGCATGACCCGGTAGTGATCGGTCTGCTCGACATCGACGGGCTCGAGCCCGTATTTCGACAGCCGCAGCAGCGTCGCGTTGGGATAGGCCATCAGTACGGGCGCGTGGGTTGCCATAATGACCTGGCAACGGCCCGATTGATCCATGCGCCGCAGCAGCTTCAGGAACTCGATCTGGCGCGCCGGCGACAAGGCCGATTCCGGCTCGTCGAAGATGTAGATGCCCTGCTCCTGGCAGCGCTCCTCGAAAAACTGGATGAAGCCTTCGCCGTGGGAAAACGACAGGTAGTCCGGCGCAAACTGCGGGCGCCGCGTCGGCCGCCGCAGCGAGATATTGTTGCGCCGCCACGGCCGAACGATCGAGGTATCGAGCGACCGAGAAGAACGTCTCGGCGCGAAAGAACCAGCCGTAGGTGACTTTCGGGACCCAGCCCGCGCGCAGCGCGATCGCCAGATCCGCGCCCGCCTCCTCGATGCCCTCATCGACGGACCGGTGTCCCTTCCCGCCACCGCCACTGTCAAAGCCGGCGACCGCGGCGCCCTCCAGGATCGTGGATTTGCCGGCTCCGTTTTCGCCGACGATGATGGTGATGGCGTTCTCGAAGCTGAGCTCGAACTCGTGCTTGAAGATCGGCAGGCCGAACGTATAGGCCTCGCGATCGGGGATGAGCGATGGATCAAGCCAGACGCGCTTGAGATACGGGGCGGGAAGATTGATCGGGCGGTGCCGCCTGCGCGCCATTATGCCGTCGCCTCCGTCAGCGCCTCTGCCACGAAGCCTTCGGGATCGTCGCAGAACTGGCGCATCAGCCTGTAATGGTCGGTGTTCTTCAAGCCGACAGGCTCGAGCTCGCCTCTCGTCAACCGCAGCAGCGTTGCGTCGGGATAGGCCATCAGCATGGGCGCATGGGTCGCCATGATCACCTGACAGTGGCCGATCTCGTTCATCCGGTGCAGCAGCTTCAGGAATTCGATCTGGCGCGACGGTGACAGCGCCGATTCCGGCTCGTCGAAGATGAAGATGCCCTGCCGCTGGCAACGCTCGTTGAAGAAGCGCAGGAAGCCTTCACCGTGGGAGTGAGACAGAAAGTCCGGTGGCAGCCCGCCGAAGGGATCATCGAGCGCCGCCTCATCCAGATATCGCGCCACCGAGAAGAAGCTCTCGGCGCGGAAAAACCAGCCATTGGTGATCTTGGGCAGCCAGCTCGCGCGCAGCGCCGATGAAAGCGATCCGCCCGTCTTCTCCAGCGCGCGTGAATGATCGACCGGCATGTAACCCTTGCCGCCGCCGGCGTCGTCATAGCCGGCCAGCGCCGCGATGCCCTCCAGCAGCGTCGACTTGCCGGTGCCGTTCTCGCCGACGATGATGGTGATCGCCTTGTCGAAACGCAGCTCGAAATCGTCGTGCAGCAGCGGCAGCGCGAAGGGGTAGACGTTGCGGTTCGCGACGCGTGCGGGATCGAGCCAGACGCGCCGGAGATAGGGCGCAGGCATATTGATCGTGCGGTTTCGCCTTGCCACTTGCCCTGCCCTGAAACTTGCCGCGATCTTGCGCGATACAATCGCAGAGCGGTTGCATTACGTCAAGAACATATCAAGAACATTGTGTCACAGGCCAAATGCCATGCCGAGCACCGCCTACACCCTCTTCCGCAAGGCTGTTCTCACCGAGCAGCAGGTGGTCTGCGTCTATGACAGTCGGCCGCGTCAACTCTGCCCGCATATCATCGGCCACAACAAGAGCGGCGAAGAGGTCGTGCTGGCCTGGCAATTCGCCGGCGAGAGCTCGGGCAGACTACCGCAATGGCGCTGCATGCGGCTCGCCCATGTCAGCGGCATCAGCTTGCGCAAAGGCCGCTGGCACGAAGGCGGCTCGCACCGCACCGAACAGACCTGCGTCAGCGCGATCGATCTCGATATCAATGTCCATGTGCGCAAGCGGCGATGATGCGGTCCTGATGGTGCGCCCTTGGCACTGAGTTGCCCGACGGCGCAAGCCCTCTGCGCGAAAATATTTCTGCTTATCAGAATTACGGTTTGATGTATGAATCTCCCGTCTCACCCGATTGAGGGGCGCTTCGCGATCGTCACGAGTGTTGCGGTGAGATGCGGTGGACGCCGATTGCGCAACTGACGAGTGTGCATGAGGCGGACGGCGAAATCGTGCAGGCCTGACGCCCTAGTGGCAGGTGTCCTCGTTCAAGACGCACTTGCGTCTTGAACGAGCGGTGACAAAAGAGCCCAGTCTCGCCGGGGAGAGCCCGTATAAGCCGTAAACCATCGCGCAGGGAAAGCCGGATTGCTCCGGTTACACCTGTGGTCCTACCCCCTGTGCTTTTTTCATTGCACAGGGCCCATGGGTGCGATCGGCACCCGGCTTTCCCTGCGCCCTCTGCTTGATGAGAGGGCGGAACGAGAAGCAAAGCTCGGACAAATCATGTCGCGAGAATGCGAAGCTGTATCCTCATCCCATCTGTCATCGCCCGGCCTCGACCGGGCGATCCAGTACGCCGCGGCTTCTCGGTTCATTCACACCCGTCTCTGGAATACTGGATCATCCGTATGCGCATGCGCGGGTGATGGCACTGTGCGGTATTCAACGGGACCCATAACCACATATGGTCATTGGTGATCGATGCAGGAGCGACGAGTCCCCTTCACAACGATCGCCGCGGAGTATGGGTCCCTGCTTTCGCAGGGACGACGGAGAGAGTTGCGTGGCCCCACCCTACGGCTGCTCCGCCTCCTGCAACACCTCCAGCACAAGCTCCATCGTCATCAGCACCGGATTGCCGCCGCGCACCAGCCGGCCTTCGGCGATGCCGCCGAGATAGTCGACCAGCGCGACGTCGAGCTCGGCATGCAGCCGGCCATCGGCATCAGGTGCGATCTCGCCCGCCGTCACCGCAAGCTCGGTTGCGAACGGCACCACGCTTTGGCCGTCGGTGAAGACAGCGCCGATGGTCGAGCCGACGCCGCCGTGCAGGCGGGCGCGCAGGATGCCGTGCTGGCGGCAGAAGCCTTCCAATGCGCAGGCAAAATCCTGGTTCGGCCGCAGCCGCAGCGCGAAGGCATGGCTGGAGGTCTTGTCATGGCTGAAGGTCTTGGCGCCTGTGCGCGGAGTTGCGACCGGACCGAACAGCTTGAAGTTGGTCTCGCTGTCGGGTTCGGCGAGGAACGTCGCGCCGTCGATGCCGAAGGCGTCAACCTCAAAGGACTCGGCGACGACGGTCTCGTCCGGCAGCATGTGCCCGCCGTTGAAGCGGCCGTCCGCCTCCGTCCACAGACCGTGGCAGTGGAAGAACGGCGCGCCATCACGCTCGCCGAAGGTCAGCGCGGCGAGCTTGAGCCGCGTCACGCCGTCGGGACGGAAGGTGTCGCTGTAGAACGCCGCGTTGGCGCCGTCCTTGGACAGCGCAGGCATCACATAGGCAAACGGTCCGAGCGCACCGCTCCTCGCGTTGAGCACGCCGCTCGAAAACCCTTCCGCCGCAAAGCCGCGGCGCACGGCCTCAAGCAAGGGAATGCCGGCTGGAAGCGCGAATGAGAAGGCGCGGCCGCGCGCGGCGACCGACTGGATGCGCTCGGGAAGCGGAGCGCCGGGCTGGGCGATGCTGCGCATCGCGCTAGCCGCCCGGCGATTTGGCGATCACCTCGAGCAGCCCGCGCGCCTCGAGCTCGTCGCGGATCAGCCGCTTCGGCACCTTGCCGTAGCCGGACTTCGGCAGCGCCTCCCAGAAGAAGAAGCGCTTCGGCATCTTGTAACGCGGCACCTTCGGCGCGAGGTACGCCGCAAGCTCCGCTTCGGCGACCGCCTTGGTGCCCTCGCGCGCAACGCAGACGGCGACGCCGACCTCGCCCCAGAAGGGATCGGGCACGCCAAGCACGGCGACCTCGCCGACCGCGGGATGGGTCAACAGCTTCTCCTCGATCTCGCGCGGATAGATGTTGGAGCCGCCGGAAATGTACATGTCGGAAGCTCGGCCGGTGATGTAGACGAAGCCCTCCTCGTCGATATGGCCGAGATCGCCAGTCCGAAACCAGCCGTCGCGAAACGCCTTCGCATTGGCCTCGGGGTTGTCGTAGTAACCGGCGAACACGCCAGGGCCGATCACGCAGATCTCGCCGGTCTCGTGCGGCTTCAGCTCGCGCCCGTCATCGCCCTGGATCGAGACCTGCATGCCGGTGCGTTCGAAGCCGCAGGTGCCGATCCGCGCATGCGGCCCGTCCTCGGGATCGTGCAGACCCGGCGGCAGCACGGTGATGTTGCCAGTGACCTCACCGAGGCCGAAATACTGCACCAGCACGCCGCCGAGCTTGTTCAGGGCAGCCTTCTGGTCCTCGCGATACATCGGCGCGCCGGCATAGATGATGTAGCGCAGCGAGGAATGGTTGTGCTGGTCGGCAGCGGAATGCTCGACCATCATCTTCAGGATGGTCGGCACCGTGAACATGTTGCTGACGCGGTGCTTCGCAATCAGCCGGAACGCTTCGGCGATGTCGAACTTCTCCGACGGCAGCAGGATGGTCGGCACGCCGCGCGCGGTCTGCACCAGTTGATGCACGCCGGCGCCATGCGACAGCGGCGCCACCACCAGCGAGGCGTCCTGCTCGGTGGTGCCGGGCATCAGGTCGGCGAGATGATTTGTGATCACGAAGGCCATCTGGCCATGGGTCAGCACCGCGGCCTTGGAGCGGCCGGTGGTGCCGGAGGTAAAGAAAAACCAGCAGGGATCGTCGTACTCGACCGCGATGTTCTCGACCTCCGCGCCGGCGTGCTTGGCGATGACGTCGCCGACGGTGGCTTCGCCGAACGTGCCCTCTTCGCCGATCCGCCAGGTGAATTCGAGCGCGGGATGGGCCGCCGCCTTGGCGTGCTCGGGGAAGTCGGCGTGACAGAGGAATGCCTTGGCGCCGGAGGCCGCCGCGAGATAGGCGACCTCATCCGGCATCAGGCGGAAATTGGTCGGCACCCAGACCGCGCCGAGCCTGAAGGCCGCGAACATCGACCAGAACATCTCGTCGCAGTTCTTGGAATGCACCAGGATGCGGTCGCCCTTGACGATGCCGCGCGCAGCAAGCGCCGCCGCCAGCGCCGAGACGTTCTGGTCGATATGGCGCCAGGACCACGACTTCTCATTCCAGATGAAGCCGGGGCGATCGCCGTGGCGGCGGGCGTTCTGGGTCAGGATGTAGGCGAGGTTCATCACCCGGCGCGACACCCGCGCGATACCGCCGCGCGGCGCGGTCACAGCCGTCCCGCTCATCGCTGCCCCGCCGATACGCGCAACACACTGGGCATGGTTAGGACAATCATCAGCTGTTTCCTCGGTCAGAACCGGGCGTCTTCAAGCGCCGCAAGGGGGATCTGGGACCCGGTTTATCGCCAAGCCACGGGCTTCGGCAAGGCCCGCACGATGCGGCCCTTGCTCGACGGCGCCAGAGAGGCGCAGTGCTGCCTGACCGCACGCCGGCGACCGCTGATGATTGCAAATCGCCGACGCCAGGACCGGCGCTACGAATGCTTGGCCAGCTCCTGCTCGCTCAGGTTCCAGTCCTGCCAGAGTTGCAGCGCGCCCACGATGGCGACGAGCGCGCCGAGGACGATGTGCCAGAGTTGCAGCCCCTGATCCATCGCGTAGCCGAGCACATAGGGCGAGGCGATCAGCCAGAGGCCGAGCAGGACGGTCGCCACCTCCTCCCAGCGATGCAGCGCGACATATTCGAGCTGGGCGAGACCCAGCACCAGCATGCCGACCACGAAACTGTTGAGGACGAGGTGGGTGCGTTCGAGATCGCCGGTGTCGGTGACCTGGATCGGAAACCACGGCGAGACCATGATCAGCACGCCGAGCAGCATGCCGAACCAGTCCTCCCAGGCCCGGTGTGTCTTGAAGAAACGATTGTCCGACATGACGGTTCTCCTCCCGAACAGAGGCATACGTCGGCGGCCGGCAACCCTGATTGCCAAACCATCAACCGGCCGCAGCGGCGGCGTATGTCTGATGCCAAGCGTAATCGAACCGCATTCACCCGCAAGGCCCTATGTGTGCGCTGCGGCAGAGGCATTCCGGTCGCGCCTTGGCGCGGACGAGTTCGCGCGCTTAGATCAGGCACAGTGAATCAACCAGGATATTGCGATGGCTGCCGTCCGCGACAACAAAGCCCAACAGCGTTTCGAGCTCGACACCGAGGGCGGCATGGCCTTTGCGAATTATCGGCTGACACCGTCGGCCGTGATCATCACCCATACCGAGACACCGCGTGCCCTTCGCGGCCGCGGCATCGCATCGGACCTGGTCGAGGGAGCCCTGGACCTGATCCGCGCCGACGGCAACAAGGTGATCGCCGGCTGCAGCTTCGTGGTGGACTACCTGCACAAGCACCCGGAATACGCGGACATTGCGGGCTGACACGCCTCCCCTCAGACGATCCGGATCGACATGTCAGGCAGGCCGTCGAGCTTGCACAGCAGCACGTCGCCCTTCACCACAGGACCGACATTCTCCGGCGTGCCGGAATAGATGATGTCGCCGGCCTTGAGCTCGAACGCCTCGGAGAGCTTCGCGATCTGCTCGGCAACGCTCCAGATCATGTTCTTCAGATCCGAGCTCTGCCGCACCGTACCGTTGACCGCGAGCGAGATCGCGCCCTTGGTGAAGTGGCCGGTCTTATCAGCCGGATGGATCGGCCCGAGCACCGCGGCGTGGTCAAAGCTCTTGCCGATCTCCCACGGCTTCTTCTCGGCGGCCATGCCGTTCTGCAGATCGCGTCGCGTCATATCGAGACCAAGCGCATAGCCGTAGACGTGATCGAGCGCGTTCTCGGGTGCGATGTTGGCGCCGCCGGACTTCAGCGCCGCGACCAGCTCGACCTCGTGATGATAGTTCTTGGTCAACGACGGATAAGGATGATCGGCGACCGTGCCGATCGCGACGTTCTGGATCGCGTCGGTCGGCTTCTGGAAGAAGAACGGCGGCTCGCGGGTCGGATCGGAGCCGCGCTCGATCGCGTGCGCCGCATAGTTGCGGCCGATGCAATAGATGCGGCGAACCTGGAATACCTCGCTCTCGCCGACGATCGGGATCGTCGTGACCGGCACGGGAAATATCGGCTTCGGCGCGGGCTGTGCCGGCGCAGCGTGCGCAGCAGCGCCGGCCAGCGCCAGGGCGCCGGTCGTCAACATCGTCCGGCGATCGAGATCAGTCATGGGCGTTCTCCTTGTTGTTATTTGCCGATCTATAGATGCTCGCCGATCCATAAAAAAGGGCCCGCGCTGGCGCGGGCCCTGCCCTGGTGGTGTCTGCGGCCATGCCGTCAGTGTTTGATGTCCGGCGGCAGCTTGCCGCCATTGGCGGCGAGCTTCGCCATCACCTGCTTGTGCAGCCAGATGTTCATGCTGGCGGAGTCGTTGGTGTCGCCGGTGTAGCCAAGCTCCTTGGCGAGCTCCTTGCGCGCGCCGAGGCTGGAATCGATGTCGAGCGCCTTCATCAGGTCGACGATCGAAGTCCGCCACTCGAGCTTCTCCTTCTTCGCGGCGACCGCAGCGTCGAGGATGGGCGCCACGTCAACCGTCTGCGCGGGCGCCGCACCAGGCGCGGCAGCCGGAGCAGAGGACGATGCGCTGGCGGAGGACGATCCACCCGCGGGAGCCGTGCTTGTGGCCGCTCCGCCAGGAGGCGTGGCGTTCGCGCTGCCGCCGAAGATCGCGCTCATGATTTTTCCGAAAATGCTCATCGTTCGCTCCCACAGGACTTGAGATGGTGTGAAGGCCGGACGGCGCTGGGACGTCCTGCCGCGGTCGCACATCAAGTGTACCGCCCCCTCAATAGCTTGCCAATGCGACATTCACTTAAGCGTGAGTGAGTGCGTGCTTTCGATCAGATTTGGGAGTACGTTAGTAACACAGTTCGCGACATGGCCAGTTCCCTGCTCTGTCTTTCGCGTCTGGCCCGCTCGTGATCGCTTCGAGAGACGGCTCGTCTGTGCCCGTGCGTCGGGTGCAGAATGCGGTCGTCCAGAGGGAGACAACGACCATGGCCACTCCATACCAAGGCAATGTCAGATCGATGACGCAGGGCGGAAAAGGCACCGCATCTGCGCCGGTTATCCGCACCATCGGCCTGTCCGATTTGCATCAAGCGCTGCGTCTCGGCTGGGAAGACTTCAAGGCGGTGCCAAGCCACGCCATCATCCTGTGCCTGATCTATCCCGTGCTCGGCCTCGTGCTCGCGCGCACGGTGCACGGCTATGCCGTGCTGCCCCTGCTGTTTCCGTTGGCCGCGGGCTTTGCCCTGCTCGGCCCGTTTGCCGCAATCGGCCTCTACGAGATGAGCCGCCGCCGCGAGAACGGCGAAGAGGCTTCCGCATGGAACGCCCTGCAGGTGTTCCGCTCGCCGTCGTTCGGTGCGATGCTCGGAGTCGGCACGCTGCTGTTCGCGCTGTTCGTGACCTGGATCGCGACCGCGCAGGCGATCTACACGGCCGCCTTCGGCTACGCGATCGCCGCTGACGTTCCCGATTTCGCGGGGCGCGTCCTGACCACACCGCAAGGCTGGTGGCTGATCGTGGTGGGCTGCGGCGTTGGCTTCCTGTTCGCGCTCGTCGCGCTCTGCATCAGCGTGATCGCATTCCCGATGATGCTCGACCGTCAGGCGACCGCTGGCGAAGCGATGGTGACGTCGATGCGCGCGGTCGCAAAGAACCCGGTGCCGATGGCGGCCTGGGGCCTCATCGTCGCGGCGTTGTTGGTGCTGGGGACGATCCCGTTCTTCCTCGGCCTCGCGATCGTGATCCCGCTCCTGGGCCACGCCACCTGGCATCTCTATCGGGAGGTCATCGTCAAGGATCCGAACGCGCACCCGGTCATTCCCGAGCCGCGCGCGCGCAAGCCTGCCGCCGATTTTCCCGCCAACCTGTTCCCGTGGCGGCGGGGCGATCGCGGCTGAGTGTTAACCACGATCGTGCACGATCCCGAATGCACGACCAACCGCCGGCCCAAGTTCGGCCGGCGGTTTGCCGTGCACACAGCGCGATCCGGTCATCAACAGGACTTGATGCTGATGCAGTAGTTGCAGCACAATCCGACGTCGACGGGTTGATCACCAGCCTTGTTTTGGCCGCTGTTGCCGAGAACATACGCGCCGGGTTGCGCGACCGATGTCGATGAGATCGTCGCCTCCGGAGTGTACGGCCATATGACCTCTCGCATTTCTCTTCGCACGCTTGCCATTGGCTCTCTTCGCACGCTTGCCATTGGCGCGTGGCTTTTGACATCGACAGCGTCGGCGCTCGCCGCCCCCTGCGGCACTGGCTCGTTCGATGCCTGGCTTGACGATTTCAAGAAGGAAGCCGCCGCCAAGGGCATTTCGCAAAACGCGATCCAGGCCGGGCTGAACGGCGTCACCCTCGACAAGGCCATCCTGGCGCGCGACCACTCGCAGCAGGTATTCAGCCAGACCTTCGAGCAGTTCTCGGGCCGCATGGTGCCGCCGCGGATGACCCGCGGCTCCAACATGATGAAGCAATACGGCTCGGTGCTGTCGCGGATCGAGGAGGCCTACGGCGTGCCGGGTGAGATCCTGGTCGCGATCTGGGGGCTGGAGACCGATTTCGGCGTCAACACCGGCAAGTTTCCGACCATGCGGTCGCTGGCGACCCTCGCCTATGACTGCCGCCGCTCCGACATGTTCAAAGCCGAGATGATGGATGCGTTGCGCATCATCGAGCGCGGCGACCTTCAGCCGCAGGAGATGCGTGGCGCCTGGGCCGGCGAGATCGGCCAGACCCAGTTTATGCCCTCGTCCTACATCAAGTTCGCGGTGGACTTCGACGGCAACGGCAAGCGCGACCTGCTGCACAACGTGCCTGACGTCCTGGCGTCGACGGCAAACTTCCTGAAGAGCTATGGCTGGAAGAAGGGCAAGGACTGGGAGCCCGGCAGCGAGAACTTTGCGGTGATCCAGCAGTGGAACAAGAGCGAGGTCTACGCCAAGACCATCGGTTATTTCGCCACCCAGCTCGCCCACGCTCCCTAAAGCAACTTCAGTTCTGATCGAATCAGAACCGAAATTCCGGCGTCTTGTTTTGACGCGTTTTCTTCACGCGAACCCGCGTCCACTTCGCCCGAAACGGTCTCAGACATATCAAAGGGCCGGCTGCCCCAGGCAACCGGCCCTTATCACAATCAACAAACGCTTACTTCGCCATGCTGGCGTGCGCAGCCTTCGCGAGGTGCGCGCCGCAAGCGCCCATCTTGCCGTTCAGCATCGCGTCCTGGGCCAGCGAGATTTCCTTCTCCGCCATAAACTTGACCTCGTTATCGGCCATAGCTTCGACTGCGGATTCAGTCTTGGTCAGGTTCGGGCCGCTGCAACCGACGTCCATTCTGGCGGCATGAGCAGGAACGACAGCGTAAGCAACGACAGCCATTGCGGCTGCGCCGATCAATGTTTTGATCATGGGAATTATCCATCTTGTTCGTAGACAGATACCAGCGTGATTGCTGAATCTGCGGAACGATTATTCGCTGTTCCCGGCAGCGTTCAGAATGAACTTCGCGCGATATGAATGTGATCGACGCTGCGTGCAACTCGCGCATGCGTTGAATAACAATTTCATTACAAGCCGGAAAGAAATCGCGTCGCGACTACCTTTTCTGTGACGTCGCCTCGATCAAGCAGCGGGATGGGTCCGCAGTTTGCGATACCCGGCAACGCGACCAAGGCGATCAGTCACCTCGGCTCCACGCTCCACAACGCTTGCCGCTCACGGCAATCGCTGCTGGCTGGTGTACCGCTCCTCGGCGAACCGGCGAATGCTCACAGTGCCCCTCCGACCGCCGTCAACAGCAGGACGGCGACAACCGAAGCAGAAGCCCGGCAACGGTTAGTGCATCCGGTTGCCGCCTCGTCATTCGGGCTCTGGGTGCCAGAAAATGAATATACATTCATATAATGACATAAGCTTCTTATGCGAATCACGCATGGAACCCAGTTGGAGATGCCCACGGTCGCAGCCGCTCTCGGCATTGATTTTATGGTCTTTAATTACCACCTTTCGATGTTGTGGTAGGTTTACCGGGAATACGTCAACCTATTGAACTATAATACATTCCATTCGAAATTCCATATCGGGCGGAACTCCCACGAGCCGCTGCACGCCGCAGGCCCGGAACGGTTAATTGAAACTTACCTCCGCTATGCATTTTGAGCTTAGCTGCATCGCAACATCGGAACTACTGCACTGCAAAATCTCATCTATATTCATTTCAACGATGAGGCTTTGAAAAGCTGAATCTGAACTACTAGGAGACTACAAATGCTGCTCTCGCTCATCCGCATGATCCAGGCTTTCCGGGATTATCAGCGCAATGTCAGCGAACTGTCCCAACTCAGCGATCGCGAACTGGCTGATATCGGTCTTGATCGCTCGGACATTCCGCGCGTTGCCGCCGGCACCTACAACAGCTGATCGCTCGTCAACTATTTGATGAACGGATAACGCCCGCTCCTGCAGCGGGCGTTATCGTTTTTGGCTCGGTTTCAGATGCACACGGGATCAAAACGCGCTAACGCTGCGCGATGACACTGCATCACTCTTCTTCCCAACCCGTGCACATCGTGGGCGCGGGGCTCGCCGGCTCGGAAGCCGCCTGGCAGGTCGCCAATTCCGGCGTCCGCGTCGTTCTGCACGAGATGCGCCCGCTCCGGATGACCGAGGCTCACCGGACCGAAGGCTGCGCCGAACTGGTCTGCTCGAACTCCTTTCGCTCCGACGACGCCGCCAACAACGCGGTCGGGCTGCTGCACGCCGAGATGCGGCGCCTGAGCTCGCTCATCATGCGCGCGGCCGATGCCAACCAGGTGCCCGCCGGCGGCGCGCTGGCGGTCGATCGCGACGGCTTCTCCGCCGCCGTCACCAAGGCGCTGAACGATCATCCGCTGATCGAGATCAGCCGCGAGGAAGTGGCCGGTCTGCCGCCCGCCGACTGGACTAATGTGATTGTCGCGACCGGCCCCCTCACCTCGGCACCGCTCGCAGACGCAATCCGGCAGCTGACCGATGAGAGCGCGCTGGCGTTCTTCGACGCGATCGCGCCGATCGTGCACAAGGATTCGATCGACATGTCGATCGCGTGGTTCCAGTCGCGCTACGACAAGGTCGGTCCCGGCGGCACCGGCGCCGACTACATCAACTGTCCGATGGCAAAAGAGCAGTATGACGCCTTCGTCACGGCGCTGCTCGAGGGCGAGAAGGTCGACTTCAAGGATTGGGAGACCAACACGCCCTATTTCGATGGCTGTCTGCCCGTCGAGGTGATGGCCGAGCGCGGTCACGAAACGCTGCGTCATGGGCCGATGAAGCCGGTCGGACTGACCAATCCGCACAATCCGACCGTGAAGCCGTATGCGATCGTCCAGCTGCGGCAGGACAACAAACTCGGCACGCTCTACAACATCGTCGGCTTCCAGACCAAGCTGAAGCATGGCGCCCAGCAACGTGTGTTCCGCACCATTCCAGGCCTGGAGAAGGCGGAATTCGCGCGGCTCGGCGGCTTGCATCGTAATACCTTCCTGAACTCGCCGAAGCTGCTCGATGCGCAATTGCGCCTGCGCGCGCAACCGCGGCTGCGCTTCGCGGGACAGATGACGGGCTGCGAAGGGTACGTCGAATCCGCGAGCGTCGGATTGATCGCAGGGCTCTGCGCCGCGGCCGAGACGCGCGGCCTGTCGCTGACGCCGCCGCCCGCCACCACGGCGCTTGGCGCACTGCTCGGCCACATCACCGGCGGCCATATCGAGACGATCGAAACCGGCCCCCGCTCGTTCCAGCCGATGAACATCAATTTCGGCCTGTTTCCGCCGCTCGCCAATCCGCCGACGAAGAAGCCCGACGGCTCGCGGCTGCGTGGCAACGAGAAAACCGTCGCCAAGAAGCAGGCGATCAGCGCGCGGGCGCTCGCCGATCTCGATCACTGGATCGCAGACCATCTGCGCGTTGCGGCCGCGGCCTAGGAACCATGAGCTTGCCGAAAGACGACGCTGCCACCCTGTCGGCGCGATGGAGCCAGGGCGTCCTGCTCAAGCGCGACGTTTTCTCCACGGTTGAGCGCGGCCGCTTCCGTGCCGATGGCGGCGAGGTCGAGGGCGTGCTGCGCCGGCTCGACCAGGTGCCGTTCTGGTCGTTCGGCCTCGCGCTGCATCTGTTTTCGCGCGAGCGCCGCGCCTTGACGCTGGCGCGCGATCTCGACGTCGGCCCAAAGCTGCTCTGGGCCGGCCGGCGCGCGCTGGTGCGCGGTTTCATCGATGGGGTCGCGCTGCACCTGGCGAAACCGCGCGGCGATGTCGCTTATTTCCGCTCGGCCAAGGCCGCGCTGCGCAAGCTGCACCGCGCCGGGATCTGCCACAACGATCTTGCCAAGGAACAGAACTGGCTGGTCGGCCGCGACGGCCGCGCCTACCTCACCGACTTCCAGCTCGCCGCCTGTTTCAAGACCCGCAGCCGGCTGTTCCGGATCGCAGCCTACGAGGATCTGCGCCATCTCCTGAAGCACAAGCGCAGCTACGCGCCGGAGGCCCTCACGCCGATGGAGCGCAAGGTGCTCGCCAAGAAATCCGCGGTCGCCAGCATCTGGCTCAAGACCGGCAAGAAGGTCTATCAGGCGATCACGCGCGGCATCTTCAACTTCACCGACCGCGAAGGCGGTGGCCGCCGGCTGGTCAACGACGCTCCCGTGCTGGTCGACCTGATCCGCAGGAATCCCGAGGTGCGCGATACCGCGATCGTCGCCTTTGCCGATCGTCGGGTCGGCGTCGGGTTATACGCCTTCGTCGAGGCGGATCAGTCGGCGCTGGAGAAGACGCTGCGCAACGAGCTCGCCGCGGCCAAGGGGATCAAGCCACCCGAGCATATCCAGATCGTGCACGCACTGCCGCGCGATGCAGCGGGCAAGCCGCGCACCGAAATCCTGCAGCTCGTCGCCATGAATCAGGTCGACCTGATCGAGCCGATGATGAAAAGCGACGCTGACAGGGAATTCCTCAGGGACATCCTCGAACAGCGGAAGAATCTGCGCGACCGCTTCAATTTCGAGGTGGCCGAAATGGACCGGCTTTCCCGCTAGCGCATTTCGGCTCTGATTGAGTCAGAACCGAAGCTCAGGATTTCTGTTTCACGCATTTTCTTCACACGAAGCCGCGTCAGCTTCGCCCGAAAACGCTCCAGAACAATCACCGGCAGCCCTCGACAAACGCGTCCCGAAGCCCCACTCTTGCAAGCGGGGCGCGCTCAAGGGACTTGTTTAATGCCACTCACTCGTGGCCGTATCGGAGGATATGATCCCGAACGGTTGGCGTTCGGATTCATCATGCTTGACGGCGACCAGCCGGTCGAATGCCAGATCAGTGATGCTGCAATGGATGAGTTGGCGGGCGCGCGGGGAACGCCGAGCATGGCGCGTCAGGCCCAGTTCGTGGCGCTGCGCGACGTCGTCGAGAAGATCGCATCCGACCTCTACGACAGCGGCCCCATGGTCAAGGGCGTGACGATCCGGATTTTCACCAAGCACATTCCCAAGCAGCAGAACGAAAGCTGACGCGTTTTCTTCACGCGAACCGGTATCCCACATCGCTCGAAAACGCTCTAGCCGCCGAAGTCCCTGGTACGCGTGGCGCGCCACAGCGTCCACAAGATGCGTAACCGTGACACAGGCTTCGGAAGGAACGGATCGCGGTCCGCCCTTGCCGCCCGGACCAGTTCACGGCGAACATGGGCGAGCGGCAAAAAGATCGGCCTCACCGCCGACGGAACGTCCGCGAGCAGCGTGAGTGCCGTATCGAGATGGGTTTGCGCCTCGCCCACGAGCTGATCGACCGCCGCGCGGATCTCGGGCGTCAGCTTGCCGGCAAAGACCTTTTCCTTGGTGCTGCCGTGCTGCTGGAGCAGTTGCAGCGGCAGGAAGAGCTGATGTCGCGCGGCATCGCGCCCAAGCGTCGCGATCACCTGCGCCATCCCCTGTGCGAGGCCTGCATGACGCGCGAGATGATTGATCTGCTCGGACGGCCGCACCACTACCCTCGCTGCAAGCGAGAACAGCGCTGAGGCCGTCTCACTGACATAGCCCTCGAGCGCGGCCATGGTCGGCATCGGGTCGTTGTAGAGATCGAATTGGTGCTCCTCGACCAGCCGCGACAGCGACGAGACCGGAAGGCGGTGTTTGCGGATCGCCTGCAGGAGTTCAGATGCAACCGGATTGCCTTCGACGCCGCCGTGCTCCGACCCGGCCAGCATGTCGGTCCACCATTGCAGTCGCATCTCCCCGGGCAACGGCTGACTGACGTGCTCGTGCACGCGCGATATCTCGACGTTGAAGGCGTAGATCGCGAGCAGCGCCCGGCGTTCGGGACCTGATACGAACAGGGTCGACGCGTAGCGCACGAAATCATGGGTCCGCACCAGGTCGGCGCAGAACGCCGCGCCGTCCTTCGGCGCCTCCGTCACGCTCATGGCACCGCGATCAGAGCCGCTGCCACACGTCGCCGCTCGCCAAGCATGATGTTGTAGGTCCGGATCGCGGGGCCGGTCAGCATGGGCTCCAGCACCACGCGCACCGCGCGCAAGGCCTCCCGCAGCCCTTTCGGCGGGATCCAGACGTCGTTGCCGCTGCCGACGATCAGAGTGTCGATCGCGTTCGCGGCCTCGAACACCTGGGCCAGCGAGTATTGGTCGATCTCCTGCAGCCTGGTCACCGGCCAGGCCCAGATCCCGCTCGGCAGGCACAGCAGCGAGCCGCGGTGCGACATGTCGGCGAATGCGAAGCCCCCCTTGCCATAGGCTTCGATCGGCGCCGGCCTCGGAAGATGTGGAGCGTCCGAGGGATTGACCATACTGGCTACTTCTTGGCTGCCGCGTTCGGCTTCTTTTCCGACTTTTCCACGGTCTCCGGCGCCTCGCCCCGCGTGGTGTGAACGCCGAGATAGATCAGGATCGGCGCCGCGATGAAGATCGAGGTGTAGGTGCCGACCAGCACGACGCCGAACATCATCACGGCAGTGAAGCTGTGAATTGCCTGGCCACCGAACAACAGCAGCGCGAGCAGCGCCAGCGTCACGGTGACGTGAGTGACGATGGAGCGCGACAGCGTCGAATTGATCGATTCGTTCAGGAGCTGCGGCATCGGCATCTTCTTGTAGCGCCGGAGCATTTCGCGGATACGGTCGTAGATGACGACGGTGTCGTTCAGCGAGTAGCCGAGAATGGTCAGCAGCGCCGCGATACTGGTGAGGTCGAAGTCGACCTGCGAGATCGACATGAAGCCGATGGTCAGAACGATATCGTGGACGTTGGCGATCATCGCGCCGAGCGCGAACTGCCATTCGAAACGGAACCAGAGATAGATCAGGATACCGAGAATCGCGAACATCAGGCCGAGCATGCCGTAGGCGAGCAGCTCGCCGGAGACGCGCGGTCCCACCACCTCGACGCGGCGATAGTCTACGGAGTCGCCAAGCGCTCCCCGGACCTTCTGGACCGCCTCCTGCTGCGCGGCATCGCCGCCAGGCTGCTCAGCGACTCGGATCAGGACTTCGGCCGGCCCGCCGAACTGCTGCAACTGGACTTCGCCAAGACTGAGCCCGTTCAATGTCGTGCGCATCGCGGCGATGTCAGCGGTGCCGGACTTGGCACGAACTTCCAGCAGCGTGCCGCCCTTGAAGTCGATGCCGAAATTCAGGCCATGGGTGAAGAACAGCGTGATGGCGACGATCGAGAGCAGCGCCGAGATCGGAAAGCTGATGCGACGGAAGCGCGTGAAGTCGAAATGCGTATCATCGGGCACGATGCGCAGCGACGGCAGCAGACCGAACACCGAGACGACGGTCAGCGCGGCGATCAGAATACCAAGGCCGATGAGAACGTAATGGGTCACAATAGGCCTCTCAGATCGGCACGGTTTGCGGCCGCTTCCACCGCACCCACGCCGCGACGATCAAGCGCGTCAGGGTGAAGGCGGTGAACACCGTGGTGATGATGCCGATGCCGAGCGTCACGGCGAAGCCGCGCACCGGTCCGGTGCCGATATAGAATAGCACCGCGGCAGCGATGAACGTGGTGATGTTGGAGTCGAGGATGGTCGCCAGCGCCCGCTTGAAGCCGGCGTCGATCGCCGAGATCGCGTTGCGCCCGCCGCGCAGCTCCTCACGGATGCGCTCGTAGATCAGCACGTTGGAGTCGACGGCGATGCCGACGGTCAGCACGATGCCGGCGATGCCGGGCAGCGTCAGCGTGGCGTTGAGCAGCGACAGCAGACCGAAGATCATCGCGACGTTGACCGCGACAGCTAAATTGGCGAACACGCCGAACAACCGATAGGTCAGCAGCATGAACACAATGACCAGGATCGAGCCGACATAGGCTGCGAGCTCGCCCTTCTCGATCGAGTCCTGGCCCAGGCCGGGACCGACCGTGCGCTCCTCGATCACTGTGAGCGGCGCCGGCAACGCGCCGGCGCGCATCAGGATCGCCAAATCATTGGCGGATTGCACGGTGAAATTGCCCGATATCTGGCCCTGACCACCGGTGATCGGCTCGCGGATCACGGGCGCGGAGATCACCTTGTTGTCAAGCACGATCGCGAAGGGCTGGCCGACATTCTCGCTGGTCGCCTGCGCGAATTTGCGCGCGCCGGTCGTGTTGAACTTGAAACTGACGATCGGCTCGCCGGTGCGCTGATCGAAACCCGGCTGGGCATCAGACAGTTCAGCGCCGGAGACCAGGACCTGCTTCTTCACGACGTAAGGGACAGGCGGCGGCGACGCGCTCTGCAGAAGCTCGGACTCCGGCGGCAAGCTGCCCGCCTGGGCCTGGTCCGGTGACACCGAAGTGTCGACCATCCGGAATTCCATCTTCGCGGTCTTGCCGAGCAGTTCCTTCAGGTGCGTCGGGTCCTGCAAGCCAGGCACCTGCACCAGGATGCGGTCGGTGCCCTGGCGCTGAATCACCGGCTCGACGGTGCCGAGCTCGTTGACGCGGCGCTCGACGATCTGGATCGACTGCTCGATGGTCTGACGGATGCGCTCGGTGATCGCGGCCTGCGACACCGTGAGGCGGATCAGGCCGCTGCCGGCGTCCGTAACCTCAAGGCTGCGCTGGCCGCTGGAGCCCATCAGGCCGCCGAGCGGCTGCGACAGATCGCGGAGCTTCGAGAGCGCGGTCGCCTGCTCAGTGTCCTTGGAGATGCGAACCTCGACCGCATCGTTGCGCACGTTCAGGCCGGTGTAGCCGATCTTGGCTTCACGCAGCACCCGCCGCGCATCGTCGCGGACCTGGTCCAGCTTCTCTTTCTTCACGTAATTGGAGTCGACCTCGAGCAGCAGATACGAGCCGCCTTGAAGGTCGAGGCCGAGTACGAGGCGCCGCTGCGCCCAGGTGGGCCAGCTCTTGACCTGTGCTTCCGGAAAGAAGTTCGGCACCGCGCACAGGCAGACCACCAGCGCCGTCAGAATGATCGCCAGCGCCTTCCACCGGGTGAAGTACAACATCGAGTTGATCCGTCAGATTCCAAAATGGCGTCGCGGCTATCAGCTCGCGGACGCCTCGTCCTTGGCGTCGCCCTTCGCCGGCTCACCCTTGGCGCGCACGCCGGAGATCATCTGCCGCATCTGCCGCACGCGGACGCCGTCCGAGATCTCGAATTCGATCTGGTCGTCATCGACGACCTTGGTCACCTTGCCGACGAGACCGCCCGTGGTCACCACCGTGTCGCCACGGCGGATGTTCTTCACGAGGTCGGCGTGATCGCGAACCTTCTTCTGCTGCGGGCGCAGAATGAGGAAGTACATAATGACGAAGATCAGCGCGAATGGCAGCAGCGACATCAACATACTGTTGGTGTCACCTCCGGCTCCAGCAGCCTGGGCAAACGCAGGAGTAATCAGCATTCGGACAATCCTCGGGTAAGACGGGATAAGGACCGGCATCGCCCTCCGGTCCCTGGGGCGGTATGGCGGTCCGGACAAATTCGCGCGGACTATAGCGGCCGCGGTCCCAATTGCAACGTTAACGCCCCGTCATTTAGGCGGCTTGCGGCAGGAGCGCCAGCCCGATAAGGCTGCGCCGTCAGGAACTGGAAAAATGCCGAAAAAAGCCAAGAAAACCGCCAGCCAAACACGACCCAAAGCTGCCGCCAGGACGTCGGCAAAAGCCGCGACAAAACGCCCGGCAAAGGCGCTCGACGGCCACGCCGCCGAACGGATTGCGAGCGCCCTCGAGGCCATTGCCAGCCGCCTCGCCGCCGTCTCTCCGGCCTCCGATCCCGCCGAGTCGCTCAACGCAGCCGATGCCTTTGTCTGGCACCCGGATGGACGTCTCGCCCCGGTGCCGCGCGTCAGCCGCGTCGAGATCGGCCTGCTCAAGGGCGTCGACCGGATGCGCGATATCCTGATGGAGAACACCGAGCGCTTCGCCAACGGACTCCCCGCCAACAACGCGCTGCTGTGGGGTGCGCGAGGCATGGGCAAGTCGTCGCTGGTGAAGGCTGCGCATGCCACCCTCAACCACAACCGCAAGCCGGCCGACCGCCTGAAGCTGATCGAGATCCACCGCGAGGACATCGAGAGCCTGCCGGGCCTGATGGAGCTTCTCCGTAGCTCCTCATTCCGATTCATCGTGTTCTGCGACGACCTCTCCTTCGACGGCAACGACGCCTCCTACAAGTCGCTCAAGGCGGTGCTGGAAGGCGGCATCGAGGGACGCCCGGACAACGTCATCCTCTATGCCACATCGAACCGGCGGCATCTGCTGGCGCGCGAGATGATCGAGAACGAACGCTCGACCGCAATCAATCCGGGCGAAGCGGTCGAGGAAAAGGTGTCGCTGTCGGATCGCTTCGGCCTCTGGCTCGGCTTCCATCGCTGCAGCCAGGACGAGTACCTGGCGATGGTGAAGGGCTATTGCGACCATTTCGGCATCAAGATCGCCGAAGACGAACTCGAGCGCGAGGCGCTCGAGTGGTCGACCACCCGCGGCTCGCGCTCCGGCCGCGTCGCCTGGCAGTTCACCCAGGAGCTGGCCGGACGGCTCGGCGTGCAGCTGAGCGCGTCGTAGCCGGGACGCAATTCACGCCATTTCGAGCGCGGCCTTCTGATTCGGCTCGGCATGAGTAAACTGGACTGATGCCAGCGGCCCCAAATGCAAACGCAAGACGATGCGGCGAGTGCACTGCCTGCTGCGACGGCTGGCTGAAAATCCGGATCGGCGACCACGACGTCAAGCCGGGCCATCCCTGTCCGTTCAGCGGCGCGGGCAAATGCGCGATCTATGACACGCGCCCGGTCGATCCTTGCCGAAATTTCGTTTGCGGCTGGCTCGCTCCGACGAGCCCGCTGCCGGAGTGGATGCGGCCCGACAGGTCGCATCTCATCTTTCTTCCGGCCAGCTTCACCTGGCGGACGATTCCCGTCGATGTCGCGGTCGCCGTTGGCGCGCGCCCGCGGGCAAAGGCGCGCGCGTGGCTGGAAGCCTTCAGCCGCGACGCAAGGCGCCCCCTCCTGCTGCAGGCGGACGGCGAATGGCAGGCCCATGGGCCGCCCGATTTCCTGCACGACATGGTCGAGCGCCTCGCCCGCACCGACGATCCCACGCGGTCCTAGAAGAGCGCTCGTAGCGCAAAAATCGTACAAACCAGAAACGTATTGGCATTCAAAATGCCAGCTTAGAGTTTTCATTTCGCAATGCATTTATAATTTGTCAGTGTTGCTGTCACATCTTTAGAGAGGGATATAACTAAGCAAATTCAATCATTTCATTGATTTGCGATTTTTATTCCCAACTCCCTCCTGCGACAATTTGATGCACTGCAATAGTATTATAGTACCATTTTTGTCACAAAGCTTCTTTATCTCCGTGACCCGATTTGTTTCCGTGTATTTGGCATTTGGTATACATTACCGTTTTGCTCGTTTGCGACCTTCGGCACCCCGCCGAGGTGGTTTTGGCAAACGGGGGATCATCGAATGAAGAAGGGACTGCTCACAGGAACCGCTTGCACGGCGATTTGCCTTGCGCTCACGCAACAGCCGATGCGGGCGGCAACACTCGACGACGTGATGGCACGTCTGGATGCACTCGAAAGAAACAACGCGAAACTCGCGCAGGAGAACGCAAAGCTACGGGATCGCGTGAACCACATCGCGAGCCGTCCCGCGCCGGTTGCAGCCGCCGGCTCGACGCCAAAGGGCAATCCGGTGCAGCACGCAGCCGTCGCCCCCTCCCCGGCGCCAGCCCCGGCGCCCGAGCACGCGATCGTCAGCATCGGCGGCGCTCCGATCTACAGCAAGGCGCCAGGCAGCAATGCGTTCGTCGACAACACGACCGTGACCCTGTACGGGCATGTTGACCTCTCCGGCGACGTCTTCAACGCCGGGGTCTTCGATCAAGGCACCAAGTTTGGAGTCGCGAGCAACCTCACCTATTTCGGCGTTCGCGCGCGACACAATCTCGAACCTTACGGCTTCCCGGGATGGGCTGCGATCGCGCAGTTCGAATCTCTCGTCGAAGTCGCCGCGGTCCCGACTGAGCGCGCCGCGTTCGGCACGCGCGACAGCTTCATCGGAATGGAAACCCCATGGGGCACCATCAAGGCCGGCAAGTCCGATACGCCCTACAAGAGATCGACGTCAAAGTTCGATCCATTCTCGGCGACGCTCGGCGACTACAACTCGATCATGGGCAACACCGGCGGCGATCTGCGCGCCGAGTTCGATTGGCGTGCAGCGCACGCCGTTTGGTATGAGTCGCCAGTCTGGAACGGCTTCCAGGCAACTGTGATGGTCTCGCCGGGACAGAACACCGCGAGGGACAACAGCGATTTCGCGCTCGGCGACTTCAACTGCCCCGCTACGTCCTCGCGAGGCAGCGGCAGCGGCTTCCCGCTGACGTCAGCGCCCGAAGGCTGTACAGACGGCTCCTATGGCAACCTCTACAGCGCGTCGCTGACGTACAACCAGGGCCCGTTCACGGCAATCGGGGCCTATGAGTTGCACGAAGGGACCAACCGTACCGGCGACGAGGCGGTGACACCACTGAGCAATGGTGGCGTATTGGTCGTTCCTCCAGGCGCCGTCGGCATCGCCAACGAGTGGGCCGCCAAGCTCGGTGGCGGATACCACTTCAACGACGGCATCGGCAAACTGCAGCTCTACGGCATCTATGAAATGATGCGGCGCGAACATACCGTTGCCGATTTCAACGAGCGGTCGCGTGACGGCTACTTCGTCAGCGCTACGCAGTCCGTCGGCGCCTGGGACGTCAGCGCGTCCTGGGCCCACGCCAACGCTTCACCCGGCTCGCCGGGAACCGGCGTTTTCAATACCTACACCGTCACTCCGCCGGCGGGCTCGGCCGACTTTGCGCTCAACACCGTGGACAGCAGCGCCGATCAGTATGCGGCAGGCGTCAAGTACCACTTCAGCCCCTTCGCGACCTGGTATCTCGTCGGCAGTTATCTGCGCAACGGCCCCGGCGCACACTACTGCCTGGGTGCAAGCGGCCACGGTTACGCCGTATGCGGTCGCGACGCCAACAACAACGTAGTTGCCGGCAACAACGCCAAGGCAGTTACGACCGGCATGACGTTCGACTTCTAAAGCGCGATGAGATCAGACTGAATCGCCATCGCGCTTCAGCTTGTTGTTCGAGCATGATCTCCGCGCAAACGCGTTCCGCGTTTGTCGCGAGGGAAAACCGCTTCGCACTTTTCCGGATCATGCTTTAGGCCAAAACAAAACGGGGGAGGCTTGCGCCGCCCCCGTTGTCTTTGTTGTTATGAGCTTTGGAAGTGCGACGCGTAACTTGGCTTACGCGCCGTTGAGGAATTGCAGCGGATCGACCGGCGACGAGCCCTTGCGGATCTCGAAGTGAAGCTGCGGCGAGCCCACCTCACCCGACTGGCCCGACTTGGCAATCACCTGGCCGCGCTTGATGGTGTCGCCACGCTTCACCATCAGCTCGCTCGCATGAGCGTAGGCGGTGACGTAACCGTTGGCGTGACGGATCAGCACGAGGTTGCCGTAGCCCTTCAGCTCGTTACCCGAATAGGCGACGACGCCGTCTTCGGCTGCCTTCACCGGCGTGCCCTCGGGCACCGCGACGTTGATGCCGTCATTGACCTTGCCGTTGGCCTTGGCGCCATAGGCAGTGATGACCTTGCCGCGCACCGGCCAGCGGAACGTCGGCAGCGCGCCGGTCGCTTCGCTTGACTTGGCTGCCGGCGTCTCCGCGGCGGCAGCCGGCTGTTCGACGCTCGCGGTCGGCTGGACCAGCCGCGCGCTCTGCTGCGGCAGCGCGGTTGCCACGACCTTCGGCGCAGATACCGCCGGGGCCGGCGCGGCGGCAACTGGTGCAGGAGCGACCGCAGCAACGGCCGGCGCGACAGGCGCGGCCGCAGCAGTCCTGGCGCCGGGCACCGTCAGCTTCATGCCGAGGCTGAGCCTGGCCGACTGGTCGAGGTTGTTCGCCCGAGCGAGATCGACCACGGAAATATGGTGCTGGCGCGCGATGCTGTGCAGCGTGTCACCGCGATTGACGTAGTAAATGCCGGACGGAGTTGCCGCCGTGGCGACTGGTCTGGCGGCAACCGGCGCGGCCATCGCAGGCGCGGCAGCCATCGCGCCCGCTCGCGGGATGATCAGTTGCTGGCCCGGCGACAGCGCGCGCGGTCCCTTGTAGCCGTTGGCGCGCACGATCTCGGCGGTCGAGACGTGGTAGCGCTTTGCCAGCACCTCCAGCGTGTCGCTGGTGCCGACGATGATGGTGGTGCCGTTGTGCGCAGCAGCGACCGAATGCGGGACCGTTCCGGTGGATTCGATCTGCGGACGCGCTGGAGGCGGTGCGTAGGACGCGAGCCCACGCCCTCCCCCGGAGACGCCGCTGGACACCGGGTAGGACTGTGGCGCCGACACCGGCGGCGGCAATGGCTGCGACTGGAATTGCGGGTGCTGCTGGTATTGTGCCTGCGGTCGCGCATATTGCGGCAGATCACGCGGTGGCGCTGGTACGGCACCGGTCGGCTGCGGATCGAAGGCGAATGGATTTTGCGAGTAGGAGCTTTGCGAGAAGCGCGACTGCATATCGGCGCTGCAACCGGCAAAGGCGACGGACATCAGCGCCAGCACCGCGACCTGCGGCACGCGACGCGAGCGAAGCAACTCAACTACACTCGACATGGTTACTCACTCGTACGCAACAAACGACTGATTTGAGTAAACACGTGCCGAGTAAATAACGGCTTAACCCTGCGAATAAGACGTTGGCCGCAAGCGGCAATCCGCAGTTCTACAGTTCGCGCGCAATCCCCGGCAACGCGGGCACGAAGCGCACGTCGACGAGTTCCTTGCGATCGAATCCGGTCTCGGTCCGTACCGCGCGGACCAGGGTCTGGGTGCCGTGATGCGGCCCGACCGGTGCGATCAGGACACCACCCGGCTGAAGCCGCTCCATCAGCCTGTCCGGGATCTGCTCCATCGCCGCGGTCACGATGATGCGGTCGAAATCGCCGGCGCCAGCCGGCACGTCGAAACCATCCCCGAGCAGCACCTCAACGTTGTAATAGCCGAGCTTTTCGAGCCGCTTGCGGGCGTCGTCAGCCAATGTCCGGTAGCGCTCGATGGTCAGCACCTGCTTGCACAGCCGCGAAAGGACGGCCGCCTGGTAACCGGACCCGGTGCCGATCTCGAGCACGCGGTGGTCCTTTTGAAGCTGAAGCTGCTCGGTCATGTAGGCCACGACGAAGGGCTGGCTTATGGTCTGGCCGCAGGCGATTCCGAGCGCGCTGTCGCGATAGGCATAGTTGCGGTCACGCGGCTCAACGAAGACCTCGCGCGGCACCTCTTCCATGGCCCGCAGAACCACTTGGTCGCTGATCCCGCGCCGCCGCAGGGTAAGCTGAAACATCATTTTCTCGGTCTGATCTGGGTTCTCGGCCATGCTCGTCAGCGTCCAAGGCAGCAATTTGGGACAGCAATCCGGAGTATTTCAAACAGCTTCATGCCATTGGAATTAGAAATGTCGCGTTAAGGAAAAATTTCCCGTCATTGTTGTTCCCGATCCGGAACCGCCGTCTGTTTCTGATCGACAGCGCGGCAACTGTCCACCATATGATCGGACACGGCGGGGCTTCAAAGCCCCGAGCCCGACGCGGTCGACTTGAACCCAGTCGGACGAAGCCGGCCCCTGGCCCTCCGCACGGATCGTGCAGCGTCAGGCAGGCACGGCAATTCGCCGGCGTGCGCCTGAAACGCGGCAATTCTCAAACGTTTGCGTTGCACCTTCTGATGTTATTTGCGAGCTTGGTTCTGGGACGGGCAAGGATTCCATCATGACAGCCACACGGCCGGCAGGCTGTTCAGTTTTCCTCGTGGAGGACGAGGTCATGATTCGGATGATGGTCGCCGATATGCTGGAGGAACTCGGCCATAGCGTCGCGGCCGAAGCCGGCGAAATCGGCGAGGCGGTCAAACTCGCGCAATCGACCGAATTCGACCTCGCCATCCTCGACGTCAACGTCAACGGCAAGGTGATCACCCCCGTCGCCGAGCTGATCAACGCGCGCAACCGCCCCTTCATTTTCGCGACCGGCTATGGCTCGTCAGGCCTGCCCCCGGAATATCGCGACCGCCCGGCGCTGCAGAAACCGTTCCAGCTCGAAACGCTGGCCCAGGTGATCTCCAGCGCAATGAGGGGCGCGCCGGTTTAGCGGCGCCGGCCCGGCTACAAGATCATTTCAGCGTCGTCGTCAGCGTTTCCGAGAACGCTTCATCGGTGCGGTCGAGCCGCAACGGCGTCACAGAGACATAGCGCGCGGCAAGGGCTGCGAGGTCGGTGCCCTCCGCCGGCGTATCCATCATCGCGGCGCGCTCGAACCCGATCCAGAAATACGGATTGCCGCGGCCGTCGTGACGGCGATCGATCTTGAGGAAGCCGAGATTGCGCTTGCCCTGCCGGGTGACGCGGATGCCCTTGACCTCGTCGGGCATGCAGGACGGGAAGTTGACATTGACGACGGTGTTCTTCGGAATGCCGGCATCGAGCACCTTGCGCACGATCTCCGGCCCGAACTTCACCGCGGTCTCCCATAGCGGCTTGTCGCGCGTCTCGAGGCTGAATTCCTGCGACAGCGCAAACGACGGCAAGCCGAGAATGGTGCCCTCCAGCGCGCCGGCAATGGTCCCGGAATAGACCACGTCCTCGGCGACGTTGCGGCCCTTGTTGACACCGCTGAGCACGAGATCGGGCAGCTTGTCGCCGAGAACGTAACGCGCCCCCATGATGACGCAGTCGGTCGGCGTGCCGCGCACGGCGAAATGCCGCGGGCCGACCTCGCGCAGGCGCAGCGGATCGTTCAATGACAGCGAATGCGAGACGCCGGACTGATCGAGCTCGGGCGCGACGATCCAGACATCGTCGGACAAGGCCCGTGCGATCTGCTCGACGACCTTGAGGCCGGGCGCATTGATGCCGTCATCGTTGGTGCAGAGAATTCGCATCCGTCAAAGTGCCTTTTGTTCTGATTCCACGCGGTTTTCTTCGCGTTGCGAGCCGTCTTAACCGGCTAGAGGCGCGGAGGCAAACCCGGCAAAGTCCCCTTCCAGCCCGTCAGCCTGGCGCGCCAGGGACGGACGAATCTGGCGCTGCCGGCGATCTTGCGGTCGAACACCGGCCAGGCCGGCTTGGGCCGCTCAAAATCCGTGGGTCGAAGCTCCAGCGTTATCCGTCGCTTGGAAGCAGGCTGCGGCACCTCCGGGGCGGCCTGCATCACCCTCGGTGCTTCGGGTAGTGCAGCCTGAGGTTTTGGCGCTTCGGGCTTTGGCGCTTCAGGCTTCGGCGGCTCAGCCTTTGCAGGTTCAATCTTTGCAGGTTCAGCCTTGAGAGATTCGGCCTTCGGAGGTTCGACCTTGGCAGGTTCGGATCTCGGAGGTTCAGGTTGGGGCTCGACCACGGACAGGTCGATCGGCTGTGCGGCCGGCACAACCACGGCCGACCTCGCCTTCAGCCGGGCCAGTAGTTCCTCGAGCGTCGGCCCCGAGGGCAATTCGGCCCGAGGACGCGTCGCAGTAGGCTCTGCCGGAGGCGGCGATGACTCTGGTGCGGACGGCAGCGGGATGCCGGCGGGCGCGGTATGCGCGAACCGGGCGCGCGCGATTTCGACTGCCTTGTCGAAGTCCGGCCGGTTGATCCAGGCCTTGCCCTGCATCGCCTCGATCACGCCCGCTTCCCACAGGCGCGCGACCTCGATGTCGTAGTAGCCCATCTGCTTCTGATTGATCAGCTGCAGCCCGTGACCGGTGACGGCCCATTGTCGACCAAGCCAGTGGATGTCACGGTGGAGTGGCATCACACTGGCCCCGCCTTACATGCCGTGCTCGATGACCTTGCGCCCGCCCATATAGGGCTGCAGCACATCGGGCACCGCGATTGAGCCATCCTGCTGCTGATAGGTCTCCATAACCGCGATCAGCGCGCGGCCGACCGCCGTACCGGAGCCGTTCAGCGTGTGCACGAAACGCGGCTTGCCGTCGGGACCGCGAGAGCGCGCATCCATGCGGCGGGCCTGGAAGTCGCCGCACACCGAGCAGCTCGAGATCTCGCGATAGGCGCCGCCGTCGCCCTGCCCCGGCATCCACACCTCGATGTCGTAGGTCTTCTGGGCGGAGAAACCCATGTCGCCGGCGCACAGCGTCATCACGCGGTAGTGCAGGTCGAGGCGGCGCAGCACCTCCTCGGCGCATGCCAGCATGCGTTCGAGCTCGTCCTTGCTCGCGTCAGGCGTCGTGATCGAGACCAGCTCGACCTTGGTGAACTGGTGCTGCCGGATCATGCCGCGGGTGTCGCGGCCGGCCGCACCGGCCTCAGCGCGAAAGCACGGCGTCAGCGCAGTGAGCCGCATCGGCAGCTCTTTCTCGTCAAGGATGGATTCGCGCGCGAGGTTGGTCAGCGAGACTTCGGCGGTCGGAATGAGGCCGAGGCGCGCACTGCGCAGATCGGCGTTGGGTTGCGCGAACAATTCGCCGCTGACTGCCCAGAACTGATCGTCCTCGAACTTCGGCAACTGCCCGGTGCCGAACATCACGGCGTCACGCACCAGGAGCGGCGGATTGATCTCGGTGTAGCCATGCTCGCCGGTGTGCAGATCGAGCATGAACTGTCCGATCGCGCGCTCGAGCCTGGCGAGGCCCTTCTTCAGCACAACGAAGCGTGCGCCGGACAGCTTCGCCGCCGCCTCGAAATCCATGTCGCCAAGTGCCGTGCCGAGATCGTCGTGGAGCTTGGGCGCGAAGCCGTAGTCGCGCTTCTTGCCGAACACATGGTGCTGGACATTGCCGTGCTCGTCGGTGCCGTCAGGCACCTCGTCGAGCGGCAAATTCGGAATCGCGGCCAGCTCCCTGGTCAGCTCCTCGTCGGCCATCTTCGCGGCCGCCTCGAGCTCGGGCATCGTGGTCTTGAGCTCCGCGACCTCGGCCATCAGCTTAGCCGCGCGCGCCTCCTCCTTCGCCTTCTTGGCGTCACCGATCTCCTTCGACGCCGCGTTGCGCCGCGCCTGGGCCTGCTCGGACGCCAGGATGGCCGCACGGCGCTTCTCGTCGATCGCGAGCAGCGACGGCGACAACGGCCCGAGACCGCGGCGCTTCAGGCCGGCGTCGAAGGCAGTCGGGTTGTCGCGGATCGCTTTGATGTCATGCATGTCTCAGTCCTGGCGGGCTACGCGTAGGTAAACTACGGTTATGTAGCTCCCACTACCATGACCGTCATCGTCAGCGAAAGCGGGTGATCCAGTATTCCAGAGACGTCGACGTGTCACCGAGAAGGCCGCAGCGTGCTGGATACCCCGCTTTCGCGGGGTATGACACCGGATGTGTGGGCTAAATCACCCTACTCGGCCGGATTGGACTCCGGCGGGGCCCCCGACGACGAGGACGAGGCGCTCGCTGCCGCCTTCTTCTCCACCATCCGCACGGCGATGATAGCGCCCTCGTAGAGCAGCAGCAACGGGACCGCGAGCGAGGACTGGCTCAGCACGTCGGGCGGCGTCAGCACGGCCGCGATGATGAAGGCGACGACGATGAAATAGCGTCGCTTTTCCTTCAGCATCTTCGAGGTGACGATGCCGACCCGTCCCAGAAGCGTGAGGATCACCGGAAGCTGGAAGGCGATGCCGAAGGCAAAGATCAATGACATCATCAGCGAGAGATATTCGCCGACTTTCGGCAGCAGCTGGATCTGCGCCGTCTCCGTGCCCGCCGCCTGCTGCATGCCCAGCGAGAAACGGGTCAGCATCGGGAAAACCACGAAATAGACCATCATCGCGCCAAGCACGAAAAAGACCGGCGTCGCGATCAGATAGGGCAAGAAGGCATTGCGCTCGTGTTTGTACAACCCGGGCGCGACGAACTTGTAGATTTGCGTCGCCACGATCGGAAATGAAATGAAGCCGGCTCCGAACAGCGCGAGCTTGAGCTGCGTGAGGAAGTATTCGAGCAGCGCCGTGTAGATGAACTTCGAATTGTCCGGTCCAGCGACCCAGATGAACGGCCACACCAGGACGTTGAATATCTGCTTGGCGAAGAAGAAGCAGACGATGAATGCCAGACCGAAGCCGAGGAGCGCCTTGATCAGGCGCGATCGCAGCTCGATCAGGTGATCCATCAAGGGGGCCTTGCTGGCCTCGATGTCTTCGGCGCTCATGACGCTCTCGCGTCCTTCAGCGTATCAGGTTGCGCCGGCGTGACGTCCTGCGGTGCCGGTCGCGGCTGCGTCTCCTGGGTGATCGCAAGCGGCTCACTGGTCGCGGCATGGGTTTCGGCCTCGACGAAGGTCTCCGGCGTCGGCTCGGCCGGCGTTGTCGGGGTCACCGGAACGTCGCTTGCGACGGGCGCATCGATCGCGGAGGCCACCTGCGCATCCACGGGCTTGTCGATCTGCAGGGCGTCGGTGACGTCCTTCTGCAGCGAGGTCATGATGTTGCCGCTGGTGAGCCCGGTCGCGGCTTCCCTCACCTCGTCGAAGCTCTTCTTGAGGTCGGCCATTTCGGCCTCGCGCATGGCTTCCTGGAACTGGCCCTGGAATTCGGCGGCCATTCTGCGGGCCTTGCCCATCCATTGCCCGACCATGCGCAGCACGCCCGGCAATTCCTTCGGGCCGATGGCGATCAGCGCGACGACCGCGATGACGACCAGTTCACTCCACCCGATATCGAACATGAATTCTTCCGCCTAAGCGCGCCGCGATCGCCGCATCCGCCCTAACAGGATTTGAGGCCGGCGGCGCCTTGTCTCAACCGGCGTCCATAGCGCGTTCGAGCGACGGCGTCACCGCCTCGCGCAAATAAAAACGTCGAAATATCCGTCAGTACGAGGCCCTTAGACGGCCTTGCTGCCAACATCCGAGCGCGCGGCGGACGGCGTCGCATTGTGATCGATCGCCTTGGTGGACTCGGGCTTCTCGGCAACCTTGTCGTCGTCCTGCATGCCCTTCTTGAAGGCCTTGATGCCCTGGGCGACGTCACCCATCAGATCCGAAATCTTGCCGCGTCCGAACAGCAGCAGGACCACTGCGATCACGACGATCCAGTGCCAAATGCTAAGCGAACCCATCCTGCAACCCTCCAGAAATGGCCGGCGAACCAGCCTGAACTTTGCCGGAAGGTAGGCCCGCGGGGTGTCAAAAACAAGGACCTCAGCCGCGGCAAATCGCTGTCGCGGCTACGTAATATTGCTAGCCTTAACCGGGAATATTTCGGGCTATTCGCCCTTGTCCTCGGCGCCGTCGTCGCCCTCTTCGCTGATGCGAGATTCCGGCTCATCGGCATCAGGCGCGGCTGCTTCCGGTTCAGAGGCGATCTCGGCTTCGACCTCGGTTGCGGTCTCGGCTGCTGCCTCGACCTCGACGCTTGCTGCGGTCTCGGCCTTCTGTTCCTCGGCGTCCGGCTCGACGGCGGGCGCCAGCAACAGTTCCAGCGTGTCGCCGGGCTCGAGCGGCTCCTCGTCTTCACGCAACGTCGCATCATCAGATGGCGACGGAACGCTGAAGCCAGTCGGCAGGCGGGAGTCGAGCAGACCCGTACCCTTGAGCTCTTCGAGCCCCGGCAGGTCGCCCAGTGCTTCCAGGCTGAACTGCGACAGGAAACCGTCCGTGGTTCCAAACGTCAGCGGACGACCCGGCGTTTTGCGGCGGCCACGCGGACGAATCCACCCGGTCTCCAGCAGCACGTCGATGGTTCCCTTCGACGTGACCACGCCGCGGACATCCTCGATCTCGGCACGCGTCACCGGCTGGTGATAGGCGATGATCGCAAGCACCTCGATCGCGGCGCGCGACAGCTTGCGCGTCTCGGTGCTCTCCCGCGTCATCAGCCACGACAGATCGCCGGCGGTGCGGAACGTCCACTTGTTGGCGACGCGAACCAGATTGACACCACGCGGGGCGTATTCCGCCTGCAACTGCGCGAGCGCCGCCTTGATGTCGACGCCGTCGGGCATCCGCTTTGCCAGTGTCGCCTGATCGACCGGCTCGGCCGAAGCGAACAGCAACGCTTCCAGGAGCCGCAATTCTTCGGGACGCGCGATCGGATCCACAGGAGCAACCTCCTCCTCGACCTCTTCTATGCGCCGTTCTGCCAGGCTTGCCATGGCATGCTCTCCTTCTTCCACTTACTCGACCGACAGGTCCGGCGCTGCCATCGCGGCTTGCGGCGGACGCTTTCGGAAATAGATCGGCGCGAACGCCTGTTTCTGGTTGATCTCCATCTCGCCTTCGCGAACCAGCTCGAGGGCCGCAGCGAAGCTCGATGCGAAGACCGTTGCTCTCTGGGTGGGATCGGCGACGTATTTCATCAGGTATTCGTCGAGACAGCTCCAGTCCTCGGCAAAGCCGACGAGCCGTTCCAGCGAGGCGCGCGCCTCCGCGAGCGACCACACGGTCCGCTTCGCCAGATGCACCGAGGTCAGGACGCGCGACTGACGCTGCGTGGCATAGGCCGACAGCAAGTCGTACAGCGTCGCGGTGAACTTCGGATGCTTGATCTCTGCGATCGATTCCGGATTGCCGCGCGGAAAGATATCGCGCTGAAACTGCGGCCGGTTCATCAGCCGGTTCGCCGCCTCGCGGATCGCCTCCAGCCGCCGCAACTGGTTGGCCAGCGCGGTCGCCATCTCCTCGGCGCTCGGCCCCTCCGCCGTGGGCGGCTCCGGCAGCAGCAGCCGCGACTTCAGGAACGCAAGCCACGCCGCCATGACGAGATAGTCGGCCGCGAGCTCGAGGCGGATCTTGCGGGCCGCCTCGATGAACGAAAGGTACTGGTCGGCGAGCGCGAGGATCGAGATCTTCGCGAGGTCGACCTTCTGCTGGCGGGCAAGCGTCAGCAGCAGGTCGAGCGGGCCTTCATAGCCCTCGACGTCGACCACCAGCGCCGGCTCGCCTTCCGCAACGTCAGCCGGCCGCCCGGTCTCAAACGATAGAATTTCAGCGGTCATGCCGTACCTACCCGATTCATCAACGCGTCCAGTTCCGCCCGTGCCGATTGCCGGTCAAACGGCCCCGGCGGCTTCCGCGCGGCCAGTGCCCGGTTGGCGCGTTCCAGAGCCTTGCCGGTCAGCTCCGGCGTCTCCCGTGCAACGTCGCGCATTTCGTCGAGGTTGCCGTTGCAGTGCAGGATCATGTCGCAACCGGCGCTGACGATGGCCCGGGTCCGTTCCGCGATCGATCCGGCCAGCGCATTCATCGACACGTCATCACTCATCAACAAACCTTGGAACCCGATCAGGCCGCGAATCACCTGTTCGATGATTGTCGCAGAAGTCGTCGCCGGATGGGCGGGGTCGAGCGCGCTAAACACAACATGTGCGGTCATGGCCATCGGCAGGTCCGCAAGCGGCTGGAATGCAGCGAAATCGGTCCGTTCCAGCTCGGATTTGTCGGTATCGACTGTCGGGAGCCGAAAATGGCTGTCCGCGGTGGCCCTTCCGTGTCCGGGAATATGCTTCAGAACCGGCAGGACGCCGCCCTGTTCCAGCCCCTCGGTAACCGCCCGGGCAATCGCGGCGACCTTGCCCGGTTCCGTTCCATAGGCGCGGTTGCCGATTACCGCATCTGCTCCGGCGACCGGCACGTCCGCTAGGGGCAGGCAATCGACGGTAATGCCGAGGTCGATCAGATCGGCCGCGATCAGGCGGGAGCTGAGCCGGGCCGCGGCTAGCCCCAGCTTCGGCTCGATGTCGTAGAGCGCGCTGAAGATTACGCCCGGCGGATAGGCCGGCCAGTGCGGCGGGNGGGCCGAGCCGCTGCACCCGGCCGCCCTCCTGGTCGATCAGGACCGGGGCGTTGGCGTTACCAATCTCAGCCCTGAGTTCCGCAACAAGAGCTGAGACTTGCGCCGGAGTCTCAACATTGCGCTTGAACAGGATGAAGCCCCATGGCCGCTCGGCGCGAATGAATTCGCGCTCGGCGTCATTGAGGACCGGTCCGGCTATGCCGGTGATGAATGCGCGGTTCGTCATGCGGCCGATTAGGCCGCATGCAGCTCACCGGTCAAGGAAACGGCCGTTAATTCCTTTGGACGACGCACTGTCCGCCGGCAGATCTCAGGCTGCCGCACAGCTGAGACGCCTCCTCCGGCGAGCCAAACGGCCCGACCATGGCACGGTAGTAGACGCCCTTCTCACCGAGATCGGCCCGCTTGATCACCGCCGGATGCGATCCGAGCACGCTCGGGAACTTGTTCTGCAACACCCGGTACGACGCCTGGGCATCGGCCTCGTTCCTCTGCGACGACACCTGAACAAGGTATCCGCCACTGCTGACCGAGGCGGTCGGCGCCGTCGACGCCACCCGGGTCGGAGGCTGCGCGTCCGGCTGGCCGCCGGGCGCCAGCGACATTGGCTGGTTCGCGCTGGCATTGGCGGATGCCGGATTGCCGTGGGATGCCTGGGCCCTCGCGGCCGCTGCAGACCGGGTCGACGCAGGTGCCTGGGCCTGAGCCTGCGACGGCGCGCCATCAGGCCCGTCGCCCTTGACCGAGAGGGTGCGGATCTTGCGCGGCTCGTTGTTCGGCAGCGTGCCGTTGGCCGTGATCGGCGGCGGCGCCGCCGGCGGCGCTGATGTCGCCACGCTGGCAATCGGCGGCGGGTTCGCATTCGCGTTCAGCGGTGGAAACACCACGCGTGGTCCACTGACCTTCGAATTCGGATCCACCGGCGTCTCTTCGCGCGACACGATCTTTTCCGTGCCGTCGCCCGTGGCCATGCGGTCCGGCGTCTTGGCCGGCGCATCGGCCTGGGCTGGGATCACCTTGGTCGGGGTGTTGTCGGCCTTGATGATCGGCGGCTCGCCGCTGCGGGGCGAACCGACATAGGTTCGGTATGCGAACGCGCCGCCGGTCCCGACCACGGCGAGCGCCAGCACCGCGGCGACCGTCATCAGGCCGCTGGCCCGCCGGCGCGGCTCGGGTTCTTCGTCATAGCCCTGATAGGCATAGGGATCGTCCGGATAGGCCGGCGCGCGATCGAGGTCCTGTTCGCCCGCTTCCAGTTGCCCATAGAGCGCGTCGTCATAGCGCGACGGATCCTGGTCATGGCCGGCGCTCTGATAGTGCCGATCATCGCTGTAGGTTTCGACCGGTTGATAGGTCTGCTCCTGGTGATAGGCCTGAACCGGCTCAGGCTCAGGCGCTGGCTGCGCCTGCTGCTGAGCCGCGTAGCGGTGCAGCGGATGCACGGCGCTCGGCTGATAATCCAGCTCAGGCTCTTCATCTTCGACCTGCGGAGGCGGAGGCGGCACAGCTTCCTTGCGCGCACGCTGCATCCAGGACGGCGGCCCCGCGGGCGGCGGCTCGTCATCTTCGGCCGGTGGTTGATAGGGTTGCGGCCGCACATTGGCGCGCGACTGCAGCGGATGCGGCGGCTGCGCCTTGTTGGCGGTGCCGAACGGATCGGTTTGGCCGATCAGCCGGGCCAGCTCGGCGAGAGGATCGCTCTCAGCCCTCTGGCTCGCATCGGAGTAAGCACCGCGATCGTACTCGTCGTCGGCGGGAAAAGGTCGGTTCTGATATCGATCAGCCATTGTGATGATGCATCCCCTTCGGGACAGCGCCAGAATCGCAGGCGCTGCCGGTCCGAACGAATTGGCCCCTGCCAGATGCCCTCACAAATCCCCACTCGTGAGGGCCAAATGCCCCTGCCTACCGCATCTCGGTCGGAGCGTGGACGCCTAGTACAGCTAAGCCCGATGCCAGAACCGAGACGACGCCCTGAACCATTGCCAGTCGCGCCCTCGTGATTTCTGCATCATTATTGATAATGAAGCGTAAATAGGGCAAATCCCGCCCCTTGGTCCAGAGCGCATGAAATTCGCTGGCCAGATCATACAGGTAAAAGGCGATTCGGTGCGGCTCATGAGCAATGGCCGCCGCTTCGATCATTCGCGGATAGAGCGCAAGCCGCTTGAGCAGCTCGATCTCCGCCGGATCGGTCAACCGGTCGACGGCGGCATCCCGTAGAAATACGAGCCGGGCGTCATCGCCCTCGGGCAGCTCCGGGACCGCCTCCTCCCGCGCATTGCGGAAGATCGAGTGACCGCGGGCGTGGCCGTACTGGACGTAGAAGACGGCGTTGTCCTTGGATTGCTCGATCACCTTGGAGAGGTCGAAATCGAGCACCGCGTCGTTCTTGCGGAACAGCATCATGAACCGGACGGCGTCGGAACCGACCTCGTCGACGACGTCGCGCAGCGTGACGAAGTCGCCCGAGCGTTTCGACATCTTCACCGGCTCGCCGTCGCGCAGCAGCTTGACGAGCTGCACGATCTTGACGTCGAGCGTCGCCTTGCCGGCGGTCACGGCTTTCACCGCCGCCTGCATGCGCTTGATGTAACCGCCGTGATCGGCGCCGAACACGTCGATCAGATTGGTGAAACCGCGCTCGAACTTGTTGCGGTGGTTGGCAATATCGGAGGCGAAATAGGTGTAGGAGCCGTCCGACTTGATCAGCGGACGATCGACGTCATCGCCGTAAGCCGTGGCGCGGAACAGCGACTGTTCCCGGTCTTCGTAATCCTCGACCGGCTTGCCCTTCGGCGGCGGCAGACGGCCCTCGTAGATGTCGCCCCTGGCGCGCAGGAAATCGATGGTCTCGGCGACCTTGTTGTTGCCCGACGTGATCAGTGACCGCTCTGAGAAGAACACATCGTGATGGATGTTGAGCGCAGCGAGATCGCCCTTGATCATCTCCATCATCATGGCGATCGCCTTGTCGCGCACGACCGGCAGCCATTCGGCGTCCGCCATCCCGCGTAGCTTGTCGCCGTATTCCTTCGCCAGCGCCTCGCCGACGGGCTTCAGGTAGTCGCCCGGATACAGTCCTTCCGGGATCGCGCCGATGTCCTCGCCGAGGGCTTCGCGATAGCGCAGGAACGCCGAGCGCGCGAGCACATCGACCTGGGCGCCGGCGTCATTGATGTAATATTCCCGGCAGACATTGAAGCCCGCGAACTGCAGCAGGCTGCACAGCGCATCGCCGAACACGGCGCCGCGGCAATGGCCGACATGCATCGGCCCGGTCGGATTGGCCGAGACGTATTCGACGTTGACCTTCTCGGCCTTGCCGATATCGCTCCGCCCATAGGCCGAGCCCGCCGCCAGCACGGCACGGAGCGCGTCGGCCCAAACCTGCGGTTTGAGCGTCAGATTGATGAAGCCGGGTCCTGCGACCTCGACCGAGGCCACCAGCGCGTCGGCACGCAGACGTTCGGCGATCTTGTCGGCAAGCTCGCGCGGCTTGGCCTTGGCATCCTTGGCGAGCACCATCGCGGCATTGGTCGCCATGTCGCCATGGCTGGCATCGCGCGGCGGCTCCACCACGACACGCGACAGATCGACGCCGGCCGGCCAGTTGTCCTCGGCGGCAACAGCTGCGCAGATGGCGTGCACGCGCGTCAGCACGTCGGCGAAAAGATGCGGTGAAGCAGTGGTATCGGCCATGGCAGGGCGCTAACGCAAATCCGGGGTCGAGTCAAAAAGCCTGTGGTGCTCGATCAGGGCGAAACGGTCGGTCATTCCGGCGATGAAATTGCCGATCCGTCTGCTGCGCGCGCCTTCGGTCTCGTCCTCGGTGCCCTCGATCCATTCCGCCGGCAGGTCGCCGGGCGAACGACGGTAGCGCTCGAACAGGTCCCGGACCACCTGTTCCGCGTCCCCCATGATCTGCATCACCCGGTGATGCCTGTACATCCGCCGGTACAGGAACGCCTTGATCGCAGCCTCCTCCTCGGCCACGTCGGGCGGAAACGCGATCAGCGGCGCGTGGTGATGGCGTACATCGTGGGCGGATTGCGGCTGGGCGGCCGCGAGACGCCGGTTCGCTTCGGCCACGACCGCGCCGATGAAATGGGAGATCAGCTCGCGCACCAGTTCGGCGCCGCGCCTGACTTCGTCGAGAGCCGGATAATGCCGGTCGATCTCGCTGATAATCGCGGCGGTCAGCGGCATCTCCTTGAGATCGTCGACGGCGAACAGCCCTGCCCGGAGCCCGTCATCGATATCGTGGGCGTCGTAGGCGATGTCGTCGGCGAAGGCCGCGACCTGCGCCTCGAGCGAGGCGTAGCTCCAGAGCTCAAGGTCGTAGGTCGCGTTGTAGTCGGCGATTCCGACCGGAATGCCGCTCTCACGATAGCGCCCGACCGGCGCACCGCTGCGCTCGGTCAGCGGACCGTTGTGCTTGACGATACCCTCGAGCGATTCCCAGGTCAGGTTCAGCCCGCCGAACTCGGGATAGCGATGCTCCAGCGAGGTCACGACCCGCAAGGCCTGCGCGTTGTGGTCGAACCCGCCGTGAGACTTCAGGACCTCGTCGAGCGCCCGCTCGCCGGCATGCCCGAACGGCGGATGGCCGAGATCGTGCGCCAGCGCCAGGGTCTCGGTGAGGTCCTCGTCGAGCCCGAGCTGGCGCGCCAGCGCACGGGCGATCTGCGCGACCTCGAGCGAATGGGTCAGGCGGGTCCGATAATGATCGCCCTCGTGGAAGACGAAGACCTGGGTCTTGTGCTTGAGACGGCGGAACGCCGTGGAATGGATCACGCGGTCGCAATCGCGCCGGAACGGACTGCGGGTCCGGCTCGGCGGCTCCGCGAACAGCCGGCCGCGGCTGCGATCGGGGTCACAGGCATAAGGCGCGCGGGGGGCAGCCATTCCGACCGACACGGTATTTTAGTCCTTATCCATTTGATTCCACGGCACGACGCACTTAACTATGTGATGGGCGGGATACCAAATGAATAGGGTATGACGCCGAGCATGATCCGGAAAAGTGGACACCGGTTTTCCCTCGCGACAAACCCGTAGCGTTTGCGCGGAGATCATGCTCAAAAGAGCTTCGGAGACCGATCATGACTGCTGCCATCACCGTCAGCGAACGGGCCGCCCGCCGTATCGGGCAGATCCTCAGCAAGGAAGGCGAAGGCGCCAAGCTGCGCATTTCGGTCGAAGGCGGCGGCTGCTCCGGCTTTCAGTACAAGTTCGACGTCGAGCGCACCCAGGCCGATGACGACCTCGTGATCGAGCGCGACAATGCTGTGGTGCTGGTCGACCCCGCCTCGGTCCCGTTCCTTGCAGGCTCGGAAGTCGACTTCGTCGACGACCTGATCGGCGCCTCGTTCCGCGTCGTCAATCCGAACGCCACCGCCTCCTGCGGCTGCGGCACCAGCTTCTCGATCTGATCCTTCCTGCCGCGACGCGTATTCCGAACGCCTAAGCGGTCGGCTACTCGGCCGCGACCACCTGCTGCCGCTCGCCATCGCCGCCGGCATCGAGCTGCGGATCGAGCTTGCGCCGCAGCTTGCGGTCGATGCGGTCGAGATAGATGTAGATCACCGGCGTGATGAACAGCGTCAGCAACTGAGATACGCAGAGACCACCGACCACGGCGACGCCGAGCGGCTGACGCAGCTCCGCCCCCGCGCCGGCGCCGAGCGCGATCGGCAGCGTGCCGAAGATCGCGGCGAAGGTCGTCATCATGATCGGACGGAAGCGCAGCAGCGCGGCCTCGCGGATCGCGTGTTCGGCGCTCAGGCCGACGCGGCGGCGCTCCAGCGCGAAGTCGACCATCATGATCGCATTCTTCTTGACGATGCCGACCAGCATGATGATGCCGATCATCGCGATGACAGACAGCTCCATCCCGAACAGCATCAGCGTCAGGATCGCGCCGATACCAGCCGACGGCAGGCCTGAGATGATCGTAATCGGGTGGATGAAGCTCTCATAGAGGATGCCCAGGATCACGAAGGCCGCGAACACGGCGGCGAGGATCAGCACGCCCTGCCCGCGCAGCGAATCCTGGAAGACCTGCGCGGTGCCGGAGAAGCCGGTCGCGATCGTCGGCGGCAGGTTCGCGTTGCGCTCGAGCTCGGTGATCTTGTCGACGGCGTAGCCGAGCGAATAGCTAGGCGCGAGGTTGAACGAGATCGTCACCGCCGGCTGCTGGCCCTGGTGGTTGATCTGCAGCGGTCCGACCGTCGGGATGAGCTTCGCGACCGCGTCCAGCGGAATGGTCTGGCCGTTTGCCGTCTTCATGTAGAGCTTTGAGAGGTCGGACGGGTCGACGCGAAACTGCGGCTGCGCCTCCAGGATGATCTGATAGTCGTTGGACGGCATGTAGATGGTGCCGATCTGCCGCGAGCCGTAGGCGTTGTAGAGCTGGTTGCGGACCTGGTCGACGGTGACGCCGTAGACCGCGGCCTTCTCGCGGTCGATATCGACCGTCATCTGCGGGTTCTTGATGTAGAGATCGGTGGTGACGTCGAGCAGGCCCGGGATCTTCTCGATCTTGTCCCGCATGTCAGGCGCCAACCCGTAGAGCGCCTCGGTGTCGCCGCTCTGCATCACATACTGGTATTGGCTCTTCGACACCCGGCCGCCGATGTTGAGGTTCTGGACGCTCTGGAAGAACGCCTGCATGCCCGGGATCTCGCGCGCCTTCTGTCTGAGGCGGCCGATCACGACGGCGGCGTTGTCACGCTTTTTCTGGTCCTTCAGCGCGATGAACAGCCGGCCGTAGTTGGTGGTCGGATTGGGACCTCCGGAGCCGACGGTGGAGTTGATGTAGTCGATCGCCGGATCGGTGCGGAGCACGTCGACCAGCGCCTGCTGACGGACCTTCATCGCCTCGAACGAGGTGTCAGTCGCAGCCTCCGTCACGCCGATCAGGAAGCCGGTGTCCTCCTGCGGGAAGAAGCCCTTCGGCGCGATCATGTAGAGATAGATGGTGCCGCCGAGCGTGGCGATCGTCACGACCAGCATCAGCGCCTTCTTGGCCAGCACCCAGTCCAGCGCCCATTCATAGGTGCGCAGCCAGGCCTCGAACATCGCCTCGAACGCCCGCAGCACGATGTTCGGCCGCTTGCTCGGGTCATGGGCGCGCAGCACGCGGGCGCACAGCATCGGCGTCAGCGTCAGCGACACAAAGCCGGAGACGATGATCGCGACCGAGATCGTCACCGCGAATTCGCGGAACACGCGGCCGACGATACCGCCCATCAAGAGCACCGGGATGAACACGGCGATCAGCGAGAACGTGATCGAGATGATCGTGAAGCCGATCTCGCGCGCGCCCTTCAGGGCAGCCTCGAACGGCTTCATGCCGTGCTCGATATGGCGGACAATGTTCTCCAGCATCACGATGGCGTCGTCGACCACGAAGCCGACCGAGAGCGTCAACGCCAGCAGCGTCATGTTGTTGATGGAATAATCCAGCGCATACATCGCCGCACAGGTGCCGAACAGCGAGATCGGCACCGCCAGCGCCGGGATGAAGGTTGCGGACGCCGAGCGCAGGAACAGGAAGATCACCAGGATCACCAGCGCGATCGCGATCAGCAGGGTCTCCTCGACATCGTTGACCGCCTGCCGGATCGAGACCGAGCGGTCCATCATGACCTGCATGGTCACCGAGGGCGGGATCGCGGCGCGCAGCGACGGCAGCTTGGCGAGCACCGCATCGACAACAGCCACGGTGTTGGCGTCCGGCTGCTTCTGGATCGCGAGCACGATCGCCCGCTCGTCATTCAGCCAGGTCGCGATCTTGTCGTTCTCGACGCTGTCATAGACCTTGGCGATCTCGTCCAGCCGCACCGGCGATCCGTTGCGCCATGCGACGTAGATCTGGCGGTAGTCGGCGGCCTTGTCCATCTGGCCGGAGGCCTGCAGCGCGACGTCCTGCTTGGGGCCATTCAGCGTTCCGACCGGGGTCGAGGAGTTGGCGCGCGAGACGGCAGCGCGGATATCCTCCATCGAGACGCCGCGGGCGGCGGCGGCCTCCGGATCGGCCTGGACGCGGATCGCGAATTTCTGCGCGCCATAGATCAGGACCTGCGCCACGCCGGGAAGCTGCGACAGCGCCTGCCCGATCGTGATGTCGCCATACTCATTCACCTTTGAGAGCGGCAGCGTCGCCGACCCCAGCGAGACGAACAGCACCGGGAAATCCGCCGGATTCACCTTCCGGAAGCTCGGCGGAATGATCATCTCGATCGGCAAGCGGCGCTGCGCGATCGTCAGCGCGGTCTGCACGTCGAGCGCGGCGGCGTCGATATTGCGGTTGAGGTCGAACTGGATGGTGATGACGCTTGTGCCCTGCGACGAGTTCGAGGACATCGAGGAGATGCCGGCAATCGTCGAGAGCTGGCGCTCGATGATGCCGGCGACCGATGCGGCCATGGTGTCGGCGCTTGCGCCCGGCAAGGTGGCGGTGACGGCGATGGTCGGGAAGTCCACCTTGGGCAGCGCCGAGACCGGCAGCAGGCGGAAGCCGAACACACCGAAGGCGATGATCGAGGCGGTGATCAGCGTCGTCATCACCGGCCGACGGATACAGAGCTCGGAGAGCGTCATCTGCTAAGCCCCGGCCTTGCGCGCCCGTGGCTCGACCCGTGAACCATCAGACAGCAGGAGCTGGCCGTCCACGACGACGCTCTCACCGCCCGCCAGTCCCTCCGATATGACCGAGCTGCCTTGGGACGTGCGATCGACCTTGACCGGCTGTACGCGAGCCACGCCGTCCTTCGCAACGAACACGAAGTTGCCGTTCTGGCTGCGCTGAACCGCGACGGTCGGCACCACGACTGCCTCCTCGCTGCGGATGATCAGCTTGGTCTGCACGATCGTGCCCGGCCACAGCGTCTCGTTCTCGTTCGTCATGATGCCGCGCACGGTGACCATGCCGGTGGTCGCATCGACGGTGTTCTCGACCATCGCGACCTTGCCCTGCTCTGAGCGCTGACGGCCGGGAACGGTCGCGACCACTTTCGGATAGCCCTTCCCGATGGCCTCGCGAAGATCGACCAGCGCGCGCTGGGGAACGGCGAAAGTGACATAGACCGGCGCCATCTGGTTGATGGTCGCGAGCGGCTGGGTGTCGGCAGGACGCACGAAGTTCCCCACCTTGACGTTGGCGGCGCTGATCCGGCCGGCAAACGGCGCGCGGATGATCGTGAAGCTCTTCTGGACGCGGAGATTGTCGAGCGCCGACTGGTCGGCCTTGATAGTGCCGATCAGGATGTCGGACTGGGTCTTGGCATTGTCGAGGTTGACCTGTGTGGTCGCGCCCTTGCCGACGAGTTCGGTATAGCGGCGGAGGTCGCGCTGTGCACCTTCGAGCTGGGCCTGGTCCCTGGCCAGGACGCCCTCGGCCTGCTCGATCTGCGCGTCAATCTGCCGCGCGTCCAACGTGAACAGCAGGTCGCCCTCGTTGACTCTAGCGCCATCCTCAAAATGAACCGAGACGATGGTCGTCTCCAGCCGCGACTTCAGCGCGACGCTGGAGATCGGCGTCACCGTTCCGATCGCATCGACATCGACCGGAACCGATTTGCGTTCGGCCTTGGCGAGGTCGATCGAAACAACGCGCTGCTGGTGGGTCCCCTGCGCCGTTGCGGCGTCGCCACCCATCCATGACGACCGCGTCGCAAACGCCATTCCGGCCACAATGCCGAGAACGGCAATAGTCAGTAGAAAATTGCGTTTCTTCATAGTCCCGCACACGCCCCGCCCCATCCCGGGAGACCGGAACGGTTCGTAGCTCCCCGACGGCAATTGTTTCGCCTTGTTTCTGGAGCATTAACACAGGCCGCCGGCACATGGTATGCCACCAAGGTGAAATTGTGCGGCCGCGGCGCGGGCCGTCGAATGCGTCATTCTCCCCTTCATCAACATTCCGATGCAAAGCCTCATGTCCGCCTCTGTCCTCGTCTGCACTTGGGAGGAAGCCCGCGAACGCTCCCGCGCCATCCGCTACAGCGTCTTTGTCGAGGAGCAGCGCGTGCCGGTGGAACTGGAGTGGGACGACATGGACGCGCCGAGCTGGCACGCGCTGGCGTTTGCCGAGGACGGCACGGCCGTGGCCACGGGCCGGCTGCTGCCCGATGGCCATATCGGCCGCATGGCCGTGCTCAAGGTGGCGCGCGGTTCGGGCATGGGCGCCCGCGTGCTGGACGCGCTGATGGCGAAGGCGAGCGAACTCGGCTATCCCGAACTGATCCTCAATGCGCAGACGCATGCTGAGCCGTTCTACGCGCGCGTTGGGTTCGAGCGGGTCGGCGACGAGTTCGACGAGGCCGGCATCCCGCACATCGAGATGCGGAAACGCCTGGCCTAAGGCGAAACGCCTGTCGATGAACGCACGCGGCTCTCAATGACGTGTTGTGGAGCCGTCCACTTTGGGGGTATCCCTGTGGCTGCTGGCTGCCGCTCACGCGAAAACCCCATGCAATAAAGGACTTTCGATGTCGGTTCGCATCGCGACCTGGAATGTCAATTCGATACGGCAACGGCTCGAGCATCTCTTGAGCTGGCTGAAGGAAGCCTCCCCCGACATCGTCTGCCTACAGGAGATCAAATGCGTCGACGAGGCGTTTCCCCGCCTCGAGATCGAGTCGCTCGGCTACAACGTCGTCACCCACGGCCAGAAGACCTTCAACGGTGTCGCGCTGCTCTCGAAATTGCCGTTCGACGAGACCAAATCGGGACTGGCTGGCGACGACGAAGATGCTCACGCGCGCTTCCTTGAGGGCGTCGTCACGCTGAAACAGGGCGTGATCCGGGTCGCCTGCCTTTATCTGCCCAATGGCAACCCGCCGAACACCGAAAAATATCCCTATAAGCTCAAATGGATGTCGCGGCTTCTTGAGTACTCGAAGGAGCGACTTAAGACCGAGGAACCGCTGGTCCTCGCCGGCGACTTCAACGTCATTCCGGCGGCGCGCGACGTCTACAACCCGGCCGCCTGGATCGACGACGCCCTGTTTCGTCCGCAGACCCGTGAAGCCTTCCAGTCGCTGCTCGGCCTCGGCCTCACCGACGCCCTGCGCGCGGTCAACGACGAGCCGAGTCAGTACACCTTCTGGGACTATCAGGCCGGCGCCTGGCAGAAGAACTGGGGCATCCGGATCGATCATCTTCTGATGTCGCCACAGGCCAGCGACCGGCTGATCGATGTCGGCATCGACAGCTACGTCCGCGCCTGGGAGAAGCCGTCGGACCACGTTCCGGTCTGGGCCGACCTCGATTTCGAGACGGCCTGACGCGCCAACCTAGAAGGTCAGTTGCACCTTCATTGAGCGCGAACGGTCGCTGGCGAGCTCGAACGCATCGACCGCGGATTCGAACGGGACCGAGGCCGACAGCAGCGGCTTCAGGTCGACCAGCCCCTCGCCCATCAACCGCAGCGCCAGCTCGAACTCGGGATCGAAGCGGAAGGTGCCACGGAGCTGCAGCTCCTTGGCGACGATGGTGTTGATCGGCAGCGTCACCTCGCCGCCGAGCCCGACCTGCACGATGACGGCGCCCGGCCGCAGCAGATCGAGCGCCGACCGCAGCGCAGCCTGATTGCCTGATGCCTCGAACAGCACGTCAAGCTGGCCCTTGCCGGCCTTGTAGGGGTCGAGCGCGGCGGCATCCGTTGTGCTGTTGATCGCCTGCGTAGCACCAAGCTTGCGGGCGACCGCCAGCGGCGCCTCCGCGATATCAGTGGCGACGATCTCGGCCGCCCCGCCGTAGCGCGCGACCACCACCATCAATGCCCCGATCGGCCCGCAGCCCGTGACCAGCACCCGCTTGCCGAGCAGGCTGCCCGCCTGGCGTCCGGCATGAAGACAGACAGCAAAAGGTTCGGCCATCGCGGCCTCGGCGAACGACAGGCGTTCGGCGATCGGGATCGCCTGCGACGCATCGACCGTGATGAATTCGCGGAAGCCACCCTGCACATGGGGAAATCGCATCGCGCTGCCGAGGAAGCGCATGTCGGTGCATTGGTTGCGCATGCCCTCGCGGCAATAGGAGCACTGCCCGCACGGCAGGCTCGGATTCACCGCCACGCGCATTCCCGGACGCAGATGGGATATGCCGGAGCCGGCATCGGCGATCGTCCCCGAAATCTCGTGCCCCAGCGCCATCGGCTCTCGGATCCTCACCGTGCCGAAGCCGCCGTGATGATAGTAATGCAGATCCGACCCGCAGATGCCGCCGGCCGCGATCTTGACCCGCACCTGGTGCGGCGCCGGCGCGGGATTCTCAAAACTGTCGATCCGCAAATCGTGGGGGGCGTGGATGACGACGGCGCGCATGGTTCAGTCCCTCACTTGATGGGCGAGCGGATAGCCGCGATCACATCGCCGCCAGCATTCCGCCGTCGACATAGATGATTTGGCCGTTGACATAGTTGGACGCCTCGGAAGCCAGGAAGATCGCGGCACCGACCAGTTCGTCCGGCTTGCCCCAGCGCTTCGATGGGATGCGCGACATCAGCCAGTTGTTGAAGTCGGGGTTCGACATCAGCGCCTCGTTCATGTCGGTCAGCATATAGCCGGGTCCGATGGCATTGGCCTGGATGCCGCTCTGGGCCCATTCCACGGCCATCGAGCGCGTGAGGTTGCGGATGCCGCCCTTCGCCGCCGTGTAAGGCGCGATGGTCGGCCGCGCCAGTTCGCTGCCGAGGGAGCCGATGTTGACGATCTTGCCGCGCTTGCGCGGGATCATCCGCTTGGCCGCCTCGCGCCCAATGACGAAGGCGCTGGTGAGGTTGGTCTCGATCACCTTGCGCCATTCGTCGGTGGTGAACTCGACCAGCGGCTTGCGACGCTGGATGCCGGCATTGTTGACGAGGATGTCGACCGCGATGCCCTCGCGGTCGAAGCGCTCGAATGTCGCGACGATCGCGGCCTCGTCGGTGACATCGAACGCTGCGCCGTCAGCCTTGTGGCCTGCGGCGCGAAACTCGGCGACCGCTGTCTCCACGCGGGCCGGATCGACGCCGTTGATGATCAGCCGCGCGCCGGCTTTCGCCATGCCTTCGGCGATGGCGCGGCCGAGGCCGCGGGAGGAGCCGGTTACGAGCGCCGTGCGGCCGGAGAGATCAAACAAGGCGGTGCTCATGTCAGGTCCTCAAACGTTCGTGCGGCGAACGGTCAGGTCGGACCGTTGATAGACGGCGGGAAGCAGGTCGACGCCGAGCCCCGGCCCTTCCATCGGATAGACATAGCCATCCTTGATCACGGGCATGGTGGTGACAAGCTCGTTGTACCAGCCCTTGTAGAAGGCGCGCACGGACTCCTGGATCAGCGTGTTCGGTTGGCTGAACGACATGTGGATCGCGGCGATGAAGCCGACCGGTCCGATGCAGTCGTGCGGTGCGAACGGCCGGTGATAGGTCTCGGCCATCGCCGCGATCTTGCGGCCTTCGGTGAGACCACCGGTCCAGCACAGATCGGCCATCACCACATGCATGGCGTCGCGGTCGAGCATGTCCTTATAGGGAAATCGTGAGCCGAGCGTCTCGCTGGCGCAAACCCAGACGTCGGTCGAGCGCGCATATTCGGCAAGCGCCTGCGGCGAGTTCATGCGGATCGGGTCCTCGTACCAGGTCGGCTTGTAGGGCTCGAGCGCACGCGCGATCTGCTTCGCGGTCGGCAGGTTCCACAGCGAGTGGAGCTCGACCATGATCTCCATCCTGTCGCCGACGGCCTTGCGGATTTTCTCAAACGGCTCGATTGCCTGCTTCATCTGCGCCGCGGTGATGTAGAGCCCCTTGTTCTCCTGCGCGGCCGGATCGAACGGCCAGATCTTCATCGCCGAGATGCCGCTCTCGAGCAGGCTCTCCGCGAGCGCATCGGCGCGGTTCATGAAGCCGTCGAGATCTTCGTACGGCCCCTGCGCCTTGCCAAGATTCCAGTTCGACACCGGGCTGATGTTGGTCGATCGGACATAACTGGTGCCGGCGCAGGTGTTGTAGATGCGTTGCTTGTCGCGGCAGAGACCGCCGAGCATCTGGTGCACCGGCTGGCCGCAGACCTTGCCGAACAGATCCCACAGCGCGATGTCGATCGCGGACGCAGCACGATACTCGACGCCGGTCGACGATTGCGCCATCGGCAGATTGAGCATGTCGCGATGTATCGCCTCGATATGCAGCGGATTACGCGCGAGCAGCCGGCCGGCAAAGGTGTCGTGGATCTGCGCCTCGACCGCGCCCGCGCCATAGAAGGTCTCGCCGAGCCCGATCAGTCCGGTATCGGTGTGGACGCGAACCCAGATCACGTTGGCGAATTCTTCCGTGCGCAGCGTTTCGATCGAGGTGATTTTCATCGCGATGTCCTCCCGGAACCCGCACGCGCACGGGCGCTTGTTCTTGATTGCGAATGCGCCCCCCGTTGTGGAGGCCCTTGAGGTCATTGATACGGCCGCTTGTAATATTTCACAACATGTTTTAAGCGAGGCGATCAATCGGGCTCACGCGATGGACGCGGGCCGGCGGGAGGAAACGAATGGTACGGCGCAAGCGCGCGCTTGAAATCGTCCGTCCCGGCGACGGGGACGAGGCCCCCGGCCGGCGCAATCGCATCAACTTCTTTGAGCTCGCCTATCAGCGGATCGAGGATCTGCTGGTCAATTGCGAACTGCGGCCGGGCCAGTTCCTCACCGTGCAGGATCTGCAGACCCTCACCGGCTTCGGCCGCACGCCGGTGCATAACGCGGTCAGCACGCTGTCCGCCGACACCCTGATCATCATCCGCCCGCGCCACGGCCTGCAGATCGCACCGATCGACCTGGCGCGCGAGCGCCTGCTGCTGGCGCTGCGCCGCGACCTCGAGCGCTTCGTCATTCGCCTCGCCGCCGAACGCGCCAGCCTCTCGCACCGCAATCAGGCCCTGCATATCGAGCGGGTGATGAAGGACAAACACGCGACGCTCACGCTCGATGAATTCAACAGCCTCGACCGCCGCATCGACAGCCTGATCCTGGCCGCCGCCGGCGAACCTTTCCTTGCCCACACGCTGCGGCCGCTGCACACGCTCTATCGCCGCATCGGCTTCATCCATCACAGCTACATGCCCGGACAGGCCGACCTGTCCGGCACCATCGACAGCCATCTCGCCATTCTCAACGCGGTGGCCAACCGCCGCGTCGACCGCGCGATGACGGCGAGCGACGTATTGATCGATCACATGGACACGATGTTCGAGGGCATGGAAGCCGGCATCGATCCACGGCTGCTCGATTGCAGCATCGAGCCGCTGCTCGGCGCGTAACACTTCAACGGACAACGGGAGCAATGCAATGACCACGATGGCACTTCCGCAGCAGACAGCGATCGACAGCGCGGTCCGCCACCTCGTCACTAACTACAGCCCGAAGGGCAACAAGGTCGGCTGGCTGATGATGGCCTCGATCCTGGTCGAGGCCTGGGATCTCTACTCGATCGCCTTCGTGCTGATCTTCATCAAGGAGCAGTACAATCCCGATCCGCTGATGCTCGGGCTCGCCGCCGCCGGCACGCAGGGCGGCGCGCTGATCGGCGCCCTGATCGGCGGCTGGCTGTCAGACAAGATCGGCCGCCGCGTGATGTTCATCGCGACCATGATCATGTTCATCGTGCTGGCGCTGGCGCAGTCCGTGGTGCCCAACGTGACCTGGCTGATCGTGATCCGCTTCCTGCTCGGCATTCCGCTCGGCAGCGATATCTCGACCGGCTACACCTACATCATGGAATCCATGGCCAAGGGCGAGCGCGAGGTCATGGGCAACCGCTGGCAGTTCATGTTCGCGGTCGGCGAGGTGCTGACGATCGGCGTCATCATCCTGTTCCTGCTCACCAACATGCAGCACGAGACGCTGTGGCGCGTCACGCTCGGCCTCGGCGCAGTCCCTGCACTGATCATCCTGATCATGCGCCACGACGTGCCCGAAACCGCTGTATGGCTGGTGCAGCGCGGCCGTTTCCGCGAGGCCAAGGAAGTCGCGCGACACATGTACAACGACGATCTGGCGATGCTGCCGGACCAGGACGTGGTCATGCCGAGGCCGCGCACGTCCGCCTTCATCGCCGATCTGCGCAAGGATCCGATCCGCTGGCGCGCCACCTTGTACGGCTGGATCGCCTGCTTCGCGCAAGGCAGCGAATTCTCCACCTTTGCGTTCTATCTGCCGGTGCTGTTCGCGATGGTCGGCGTCTCCTCCGTGCTCGGCAACAATCTCGTCACCATGGCGCTGTTCACGTTCGCCGCGGTGTCAGGCTGGGTCGGACCTCTGCTCACGCCGAAGATCGGTCACCGCGGCATCGCCATTGCGGGCTTCGGGATCGTGCTGGCTTCGCTGCTGGTCGCAGCGGCTGCGCTCTACACCGGCCACAAGTACATCCTGCCGTTCGCGGCCGCCGCCATGCTGTGGGGACACTATTGGGACGCCTCGAACTGCATGACGATCCCGACCATGGTCGCCAAGCCGCAATATCGCGGGACCGCGTCTGGCTTCTCCTACATGTTCGTGAAGCTGCCGTCGTTCCTGGCGATCTTCCTGTTCCCGTCGCTGTTCGCAGCGATCGGCCAGGCCAACGCGACGCTGCTCGTCGCGATCTTCCCGCTGATCGGGCTGCTCGCCGCGATCTTCATCCTGCCGGAGGTCTACGGATACGAGCACGACTGACGGCGCGAGGGCCGCAGGGAATTAGTCCCGGCGGCCCTGCACCCAGTGCTCGAGCATCTGCAGCGCCATCGCGCGATCGTCCTCGGAGGCCTTAGCGATCGCCCGGTTGTAGCTTTCCTTGATCCAGGTCTCATCAGGCGTCGCGCTGTCACGCGCCAGCGTCAGCCACATCAGGCCCCGCGCCCGCTGCGGCGGCAGGCGGTCGCCGTTGAACAGCATCTGGCCGAGCAGCGCCTGCGCCTGGTGCTGGCCCTTTTGCGCGGCCAGACCGAGCCAGCGGGCGCCATAGCGGAAATCGTCGCGCGAGGCGTCCGGCGTCTTCAGGTACAGCCTGGCGAGGTCGTACTGGGCGTCGGCGTTGCCGAAATAAGAGGCGGCATAGGAGAACATTTCCCGCGCCCGCTCGGTGTCCGGCTTGATCTTGGAATTGGGAATGCCGCTCAGATAGTAGCGGCCGAGCGCCACGAAAGCGTTCGCCACGACCGAGGCCTGTGGCGCCGACGGCGAGTCCTCGGCATGCGCATTGGCGATGCGGCTGAAATACTCGAAGGCCCGCAGATCGTCCTGCGCGACCCCATCCCCGTCGGCGTACATCTTGCCGAGCTTCCACTGCGCGATCGGGTGGCCACTCTCGGCCAGCGACATGACGGTGGAGTTCGACAGCGTGTCCGGCGAAGTGGCCGGCGCCGCGGTGCGCTTCAGGGCGGCCGCCGTACCGGGCTGCGGAGAAACCACCGGAAGCGCGGTATCCTTCGGGTTAACCGGGGCTCCATCGAATCCGAATCCGGGGCCCGCCACCGGAATGGCCCCTAACGCCAACGCAAATATCGTACGCCTAAACGTCCGCATAACACTGTTTCTCGTGCGCGCCACCCGGATGGGTGACAGCGCCATCCACCGCCGGCCCCACTTGCTCGGCGTACTTCCACAGCGCACCAGATGTGTGGTTAGTCGCGCGAGGGGCCCATTTGGTCTTACGATTTGCGAGCTCGGCGTCGCTCAATTTTACGTTAAGATCACCGGCCTCAGCATCGATCTCGATGATGTCGCCGTCCTGCAACAGGGCAATCGGCCCGCCGATGGCCGCTTCGGGCCCGATATGGCCGATACAGAAACCACGGGTGGCGCCGGAGAACCGGCCGTCTGTGATCATCGCGACCTTGCCGCCCATGCCCTGCCCGGTCAGCGCAGCCGTGGTCGCCAGCATCTCCCGCATGCCCGGCCCGCCCTTGGGGCCCTCGTAGCGGATGACGATGACCTCGCCTTCCTTGTAGGTGCGCCTCTGGACGGCCTCGAAGGCGTCTTCCTCGCGGTCGAAGCACCGGGCCGGACCGGTGAACTTCAGATTGGACATACCCGCGACCTTCACGATCGCACCCTCCGGAGCGAGATTACCCTTCAACCCGACAACACCACCTGTCACGGTGATCGGATTGTCAGCGGGCCGCACCACATCCTGGTGCGGATTCCATTTCACGCTTTTGAGGTTTTCGGCGATCGTTCGGCCCGTGACGGTCAAGCAATTCCCGTGCAGGTAGCCATTGTCGAGCAGCGTCTTCATCAGCAGCGGAATGCCACCAACCTCGAACATGTCTTTGGCAACATAACGGCCGCCCGGCTTCAAATCCGCGACGTAAGGAGTCTTTTTGAAGATTTCGGCAACGTCGAACAAATTGAATTTAATTCCGCACTCATGCGCGATCGCCGGAAGGTGCAGCGCAGCATTGGTCGAACCACCTGAGGCTGCAACGACAGCCGCAGCATTCTCAAGGGCTTCCCGGGTAACGATGTCCCGCGGGCGGATATTTTTCTCGATCAGCTCCATCACCTTCTCGCCGGCGGCGGCGCAGAAGGAGTCGCGGATCTCGTAAGGCGCCGGAGCCCCGGCAGAATACGGGAGCGCCAGGCCGATCGCCTCGGAGACCGTCGCCATGGTGTTGGCGGTGAACTGGGCGCCGCAGGCGCCGGCCGAGGGGCACGCCACCCGCTCGATCTCGTCCAGGTCCTCGTCCGACATCGCGCCGACGGAGTGCTTGCCAACGGCCTCGAACATGTCCTGCACGGTAACCGGTTGCCCGCGGAAGTTGCCGGGCAGGATCGAGCCGCCGTAGATGAAGATCGAGGGCACGTTCAGCCGGACCATCGCCATCATCATGCCCGGCAGCGACTTGTCGCAGCCGGCGAGGCCGACCAGCGCGTCGTAGGAATGGCCGCGAACCGTCAGCTCGACTGAGTCGGCGATGCATTCGCGCGACGGCAGCGACGAGCGCATACCGTCATGGCCCATGGCGATGCCGTCGGTGACGGTGATGGTGCAGAACTCGCGCGGCGTGCCGCCGGCCGAAGCCACGCCCTTCTTCACCGCCTGGGCCTGGCGCATCAGCGAGATGTTGCAGGGCGCAGCTTCATTCCAGCATGAAGCAACGCCGACAAACGGTTGATGAATCTGGGCTGTCGTCAGCCCCATCGCGTAGAGATAGGAGCGGTGCGGCGCGCGCTCGGGGCCCTCCGTCACGTGACGGCTCGGCAGCCTGCCCTTGATGTTCGTCTTGGCGTCCATCGCACGAACCTGTTTTCCAGCCGCCCCACGCCCAAACGCCGGAAGGATCAAAAATGTCCCGTCGTCATCGCGAGCACTGGTCAAATCGACTTTATGAACATGATCTCATGGAGGGGTGTGGCCAAAAAGCGGCGGGCACAGGATGCAGCTCAATGTAAGGTTAAATGATCGGCAACTGTTGCGACGACAACACAATCGTGACTATCGAGCAACCATGCATTACCGGTCCTTATGCCGCCTTCGAGGGAATCTACGCCGCCGCCCCCATCCGATCCGTGCTGGCGCGTGCCTACGGATCGCCGTCGCCCGCCGTCTCGACATCGACGATATCGATCCGCGACACCGACTTGCCCTTCCGCAGATCCTCGTATGACGTGGCCGCGCTCAGGCAGAACAACGTCCGCCTCTCGGCGCCGCCGAGCGCGCAGGCCAGCGCCCGGCGACCAGGAACCGCGATGCGCTCGCGCTCTGCGCCGTCGCGCCCGATCCGGATGAAGGCATCCTCCGTGAAGGACGCGACCCAGACCGATCCGTCACGATCGAGGCAGATGCCGTCGGGTTCATTTATGCGGCCGAGCCGTCCGCGGAGTTGCGGGCTGCCGTCCGGAGCGATGTCGTAGTCGGCGAGACACGCGCCATCCATTTCGGCGACAACGAGCCGAGTGTGATCGGACGACACGGCAATGCCATTGGGAAAGCGCAGGCCATCCGCGACCACGCGCGCGCTGCCATCCGGCATCACCAAGATGATCCGGCCGACGGCGCCGCGATTGTCCGGCGGCGGCAGGTCGAAGCCGAGATCGCCGACATAGGCCCGTCCCTGCCCGTCGACGATCATGTCGTCGATCGTGCCGGCGGCGAGTTGCGAGAGGTCGGCGTAAAGCGAGAGCTGACCGTCGGCAAACCGCAGCAGCCGTTTTCTGAACATCGTGAGCACCACGATGTCGCCGTCGGGCAACACCCCGAGGCCGCAGGGCGTGTCGTCGGTCACGGCGGCATGCTCCTGCCGTTCGCCCGACGAACTGATGCTGAGCAGTGTCCGAGCCATGCAGTCGACGAACCACAGCCGCCCGTCGTGCCACCGCGGCGCCTCGAAATAGCGGCCGCCATCCAGGATGGTTTTCAGTCGAGGCTCTGTCGTCATGCATCCTCCCGGCATCGTCCCTGCCCCGCGTGGAACTTTGGATTCCCTGCGGGTTCCACACCCTGCATTCCACATTTCGCCGCCTTTTCCCTGTTGAGTTGCGGCTATCTTAAGGGGTTGTGAATCGGGGTCTGATAATCTGCGGCCGATTGTGCCGCGTTTGAAAGCTGTTTGTGCCTGATGGTTTCGCAGGGGGGACCAGGGAATGAACCGTTGCCTACGCCCGCTGGCGTGCTTCGCCACCGTTGCCGCATTCGCGCTGCTTCCGGTCAAAGTGATCGCGAAGCCGCACCATCAACACCAGGCCAAGAACGCCCACGCCGCTGACAAGAAGGCGCATGGCGCCAAAGCATCGAGCGACAAGTCGGCGCGCGAGACGACATCCGGCAAGCGCAAGCACGCGAAACGCGGCGAGCAACGCAAATCCGCGAAGGCCAAATCCGCTCCTGCCAAGTCCGCGGACAGTGACAAGGCCACTGCGCCTGAGAAACCGGCCGGCCCGCAACTCTCGGGCGACCTTGCAGCTATCAAGGATGCGATCCTGGCGGCGCGCAGAGGCAAGACCAGCGATGCGACGGAGCTTCAGGCCAAGATCAGCGATCCTGCCGGGCGCAAGCTCGTCGAATGGTATCTGCTGCGCCACTCCGAGTCGCAGGCGAATTTCAGCCGCTATGCGGCGTTCATTGCCGCTAATCCGGACTGGCCGAGCATGGCGCTGTTGCGCCGTCAGGCGGAGGCGCGGCTGTGGCAGGAGCGCAGCGACGCGGCCACGGTTCATGGCTTTACCCTCGATCAGCCGATCAGCGCCAAGGGCAAGTTCGCGCTCGCGCGCGTGCTGCTCACTGAGGGCAACCGCGACGGAGCAACCGAGCTGGTCCGCGAGGCCTGGCGATCGGACGAGCTGTCGGATCGCACCGAGAGCGATGCCTATGATGCATTCCACGATCTGCTGACAAACGACGACCACCGCGCGCGGATGGACAAGCGGATCGGCGCCAAGGATCTCGTCGGCGCCCGACGCGCCGCGAAGCGGCTCGGCAGCGACGATCTGGCCATCGTGAAGGCCTGCAGCGCGGTGCGTGAGCAGTCGAAGAAGGCGCAGGACGCATTCGACGACGTTCCAGCCGATGCCCGCCGCGATCTCGGCTACACGCTCTGCCGCATCCAGTGGTTGCTGGCGCAGAACAAGATCGATGACGCGGCCCGCGTGACGATCGCCGCCGCGCCGGAGACCATGTCGCAGCAGGACACCGATCAGTGGTGGCGTGAGCGGCGCCTGCTCTCGCGCAAGCTGCTCGACCAAGGTCAGTTCCAGACCGCCTATGACGTGATCCGCCCCGCGGCACTGCCGGACAACCCGTACTACCGTTCCGACATGCACTTCATGAACGGCTGGATCGCGCTGCGCTATCTCGATGACGCCAAGACCGCAGCAGTGCATTTCGCGCGGATCGACGAAGGCCAGGCCAATCCGACCGTGCTGTCACGCGCCGCCTACTGGCGCGGGCGTGCGGCCGAGGCGCTCGGCAAGGCTACGGCAGCGCATGCGGACTACGAGGCCGCGGCGCGCTATCCGACCGCCTATTACGGTCAGCTCGCGCTCGCGAAGCTCGGGCGCGACAGCCTCGATCTCCACGCGCCCTCTCCGGGCGTTCTCGCCGGCCGTGCCGCGGGCGACGAGCGGGTCCGTGCTGCCGAGATGCTCTACGACATCGGCGAACCCGACGTTGTGCTCTACTTCGTCTCCGACCTCGCCGAGGAGAGTTCCGACGTCGACATGCTGCAAGCGCTCGGCGAGCTGACCGGCCGCCGCAACGATGCCCGCGCAATGCTCCAGATCGGCAAGATCGCACTCGCGCGCGGCTTTGCCTTCGACCACTACGCCTTTCCGATCATCGGCATTCCCAAGCACAGCCCGATCGCTCCCGATATCGGGCGCAGCATGACCTACTCGGTGGCGCGCACCGAAAGCGCGTTCGACCAGCGCGACAAGTCGTCGGCCAATGCGGTCGGGCTGATGCAGGTGACGCCGGAAGCCGGACGGGACACCGCAAAACGCTTCGGCGTCAGCTACGACTGGGACCGGATGGTTTCCGATCCCGTCTACAACACCCAGATGGGCGCCGCCGAGCTGAGCGCGTTGCAGTCGGAATATCACGGCTGCAACATCATGACCTTCGCGGGCTACAACGCCGGCCGCGGCCGCGTCCGCGACTGGATCAAGGCCTATGGCGACCCGCGCGATCCCAACGTCGATCCGGTCGACTGGGTGGAGCGGATCCCGATCTCGGAAACGCGCAATTACGTGCAACGGGTGATGGAGAACTTCGCGGTCTATCGTGCGCGGTTCGAGCACGCCGGCACGGCCGTGGCCGCAAAGAGCGGCGAAGGTGCGATAACGCAGGAGACGAACGCAGCGCCGGGGCAGTGACCGCGGGTGATCGAGGGATCACCGACTGCGCATCGTCCCCCAGGCAAGCGCTTGGGCCGTCGTTGCTTCAACGAAGGCGGTCTTGCCGTTTCGATACGCAGCGATGTCGTCCTTGGACGCGCTGGCAAGTTCACGTTTGATGGCGGCGTAAGCGCGCGCGGCCTCGGGATGGGCGCGGAGATAGTCGCGAAACAGGACAAGCTTCTGCCAACGGTGATGGGATAGCTCCATCACATGAACATGGTGGGTCCAAGGTCCGGGCGGTCCCTTGCGGAAAAACAGCTCGCCGGGCAGCCATGACTGGTACTCCGGCATGTAGATATAGCCGAGCGCGATCATCGGCTCGACATAGCGCCGTTGTGCCTCATCGAGATTTGGCACACCAACCAGCAGATCGATGATGGGTTTGGACGGCAGCCCCGGCACTGCCGTGCTGCCGATATGCTCGATGGCGAGTGCGAGACCTCCAAGCGCACCCTGGATCCTGGCGCGCTCCTGCTCGAACAGGGCCGGCCAGTCGGGATCATAGGCGGAGACAACGATCGCTCCTGCGCCGTACTTCTCCATGAGCGAACCCTATCGCTTGCCGGCTTGAGCCGCCGCGAGCCCTCAATCCACCTTCACATTAGCAGCCTTGATCATCGGCCACCACTTGGCGATCTCAGCCTTCTGCCAGGCGCCGAGCGCTTCCGGCGTGAGCTGGTCCTTCGGCGGCATCTGCAAGCCCAGATTTTCGAGCTGCTTCTGCACGGCAGGATCGCTCATCGCCTCGATCGCTGCGGCATTGAGCTGGGCCACGATCTCCTTCGGCGTCCCCTTGGGCACCCAGAGGCCCGACCACAGCGTCATGTGCAGTCCGGGCAAGCCGGCTTCATCGACGGTCGGGATGTCAGGCGCATTCTCGACCCGCTTGGAGTCGGTGACCGCATAGGCGCGGATGGTGCCGGCGCGGACCTGATTGATCGAGTTCGAGGTCTGGTCGATAATGATGTCGATCTGCCCCGCGACAAGATCGTTCAGCGCCGGTCCGGTGCCACGATACGGCACGAATTGCAGCTTGATGCCGGAAACATTCTCAAAATACAGGCCGGCGATGTGGCTGCCGCTGCCGGCGCCGGCGGTGCCCGCGGTCGGCGGCTCCGGGCGCGACTTCAGCCACGCCAGCAGCTCCTTGAGCGATTTCGCCGGCACGGCGTTCTTGCTGACGATGATCATCGGGTTGCTCGGCAACAGCACCACCGGCTCGAGATCGTCGACGAGGTCGTAGCCGAGCTTGTAGATCGCACCGTTCGCAACATGGGTGCCGAGATGGCCGAACGAGACGGTGTAGCCGTCCGGCGCCGCGCGCGCCGCGCGGCCGACGCCGATCGAGCCGCCTGCCCCCGTCACATTCTCGATCAGGAACACCTCGCCGAGCGACTGCTTCATGCGCTCGCCGAGAATGCGCGCCATCGCGTCCGACGGCCCGCCGGCGGCAAACGGCACCACGATGGTGATAGGATGCGAGGGATATTTTTCTGCCGACGCAATGCCGGTCAATGCCAACATCGCCAGCGCAGCCAGAACCAGTCTCCGCATCACCCTCTCCCTCAATCTTCTTGTTCTCATCATTTTTTGTTCTCATCATTTTTGAAGGGCCACCTTTCGACAAGATGGCCCTTCGGATGATGCGTCAGAACTGCGAGAAATCGATCGGCTTGTGGCGATCCAGCGTCCGGGTGACCGGCGGCAGCGGATATTTCAGACCACTCGCGCAATTGAACAGCATCACGCGATCGGTCTTGGCCACGCGACCGTCAGCGAGACTCTCCTTGTAGGCAGCATAGGTCGCGGCCCCCTCGGGGCACAGCAACAGTCCCTCCTCGCGCGCGACCTCGTTGAGCGCGGCAGAAATCTTGTCGTCATCGACGGCGATCGCAAAGCCCTTGCTCTCGCGCACCGCGCGCAGGATCAGGAAGTCACCGATCGCCTGCGGCACGCGGATGCCGGATGCGATCGTGTGCGCGTCTTCCCAGCGGGCCGCGTGCTCGGTACCTGCCTCATAAGCGCGCACCATCGGCGCACAGCCCGACGCCTGCACCGCGACCATGCGCGGGCGCTTCGAACCGATGAAGCCGATCTTCTCGAGCTCGTCGAAGGCCTTCCACATGCCGATCAGGCCGGTGCCGCCGCCGGTCGGATAGAAGATCACATCGGGTACCTCCCAGCCGAGCTGCTCGGTGAGCTCGAGGCCCATCGTCTTCTTGCCTTCGATCCGGTAAGGCTCCTTCAGCGTCGAGGTATCGAACCAGCCGACCTTGGCCTTGCCCTCGCCGACGATCTTGCCGCAATCATCGATGTAGCCGTTGACGCGGTAGACGGTGGCGCCCTGCAGCTCGATCTCGCTGACATTCACCTCCGGCGTGTCGGCCGGGCAGAAAATCGTCGTCTTGATCCCGCAGGAGGTTGCATAGGCCGCCAGCGCCGCACCGGCATTGCCGTTGGTCGGCATCGCCATGTGCTTGATGCCGAGCGCCTTGCCCATCGACACCGCCATCACAAGGCCGCGCGCCTTGAATGATCCAGTCGGCAGACGCCCCTCGTCCTTGACGATGATCTCGCCGCCGCCGAGTTTCGCGCCCAGCTTCGGCAGCCGGATCAGCGGCGTCGTGACCTCGCCGAGGCTGACGATGTCCTTGCACTTGCGCACCGGCAGCAGTTCGCGATAGCGCCACATGTCGGCCGGACGCTGCGCCAGCGCGTCCTTGGTCAGCGCCTTCTTTACGCCGGCGAGGTCGTAGCGCACCAGCAGCGGCTTGCCGGCCTTGGAAAGGTTGTGCACCAGGTCGGCGGGATAGTGATCCCCCTCCATCGCGCATTCGAGATGGGTGACGAAGGTCGGGCGTTCGATAGTGAGGTTGTCGTTGTCTTTCACGGATTCTGATCTTTCTTGGTCTTTGTGATTTCATCCCCGTCGACCCGTCCCCCTGAGAAGGCCGCAAAGCGGCCGTCTCGAAGGGCGACGAGCCCCGCTGCTCGATCCGGGCCGTGCATCCTTCGAGGCTCGCTACGCGAGCACCCCAGCGACGAAGGCGAAGCCTTCGCGCGGGGATGACGGATAGCCACGATCATTTCGGAGCGCCGCTCCGCCCGTCAAATATTCAACACCCGGCCGTAAGCGTCGAGCACCGCTTCCTTCATCATTTCGGACAATGTCGGATGCGGGAACACGGTGTGCATCAGTTCCTCTTCCGTGGTCTCCAGGTTCATCGCGACCACATAGCCCTGGATCAGCTCGGTGACCTCGGCGCCGATCATGTGCGCGCCCAGGAGCTGGCCAGTCTTCCTGTCGAACACCACTTTCACGAGGCCCTGGTCCTCGCCGAGCGCAATCGCCTTGCCGTTGCCGACGAACGGGAAGCGGCCGACGCGGATCTCGCGGCCGCCCTCTTTTGCCTTCGCCTCGGTCAAGCCGACGGAGGCGACCTGCGGGTTGCAATAGGTGCAGCCCGGGATCATGAGCTTGTCCATCGGGTGTGGATGCAGGCCCTTGATCGCCTCGATGCAGATCACCCCCTCATGCTCGGCCTTGTGCGCGAGCATCGGCGGGCCGGAAACGTCGCCGATCGCGTAGATGCCCGGGATGTTGGTCTTGCCGAGCCCGTCGATCACGATGCAGCCGCGGTCGGTCTTCACGCCGAGCTTCTCCAGCCCGAGATTTTCGATATTGCCGACCACGCCGACCGCCGAGATCACGCGCTCGAACTCCTTGGTCTGCGGCTGGCCCTTACCGTCGTCGATGGTCGCGACCACGCTGTCGGTCTTTTTCTCGAGCTTGGTGACCTTGGTCGAGGTCATGATCTTGATGCCCATCTTTTCGAACCGCTTGCGAGCGAGCCCTGCGATCTCCGCGTCCTCGACGGGAAGGATCTGCGGCAGCACCTCGACCACGGTGACGTCGGCGCCCATCGTGTGGAAGAACGACGCGAACTCGATGCCGATCGCGCCCGAGCCGACCACCAGCAGCGACTTCGGCATCCGCTCCGGCACCATCGCCTCGAAATAGGTCCAGACCAGCTTCTTGTCGGGCTCGAGGCCCGGCAGCACGCGCGGCCGCGCACCGGTCGCAACGATGATGTGCTTCGCCTGATAGGTGCCCTCGCCGCTCGCACCCTTCGGCGCTTCGACCGTCGACTTCTTCACCGTGATCTTGCCGGGCGCATCGATCGTCGCGTCGCCCCAGATCACAGTGACCTTGTTCTTCTTCATCAGGAAGCCGACGCCGTCATTCAGGCGCTTCGAGACACCGCGCGAGCGCTGCACCACGGCCTTTGGATCGTAGGACACGTTGTCCGCCGACAGCCCGTAATCCTTGGCGTGCTGCATGTAATGGTAGATTTCCGCCGAACGCAGCAGCGCCTTGGTCGGGATGCAGCCCCAGTTCAGGCAGATGCCGCCGAGATAGGCCTTCTCGACGATCGCGGTCTTGAAGCCGAGCTGTGCCGCGCGGATCGCCGTCACATAGCCGCCGGGGCCGGAGCCGATGATGATGACGTCGAACGATGTATCGGCCATTACCTGTACTCCTGCCAGACCATGCCGAGCAGCACGGACCAAACCAGCGCGAGTACGCCGGTCCCGATGATCAAGATCCTGAACTGGATCGTGGATATGAGGTCGCGGTTAACCGCGACAAGCAACGCGATGGCAATGGCGGCGAGGAGGACGTACGGACCTGACATCACGTACATGACAGATTCCCGTCAGACCATCATCATGACGGGATTTTCGATCAGCTGCTTGAACGCGCCGATCAGCTCGGCGCCGAGCGCGCCGTCGATCGCGCGGTGATCGCAGGACAGGGTCACGCTCATGATGTTCGCGATCTCGATCTTGCCGCCACGCACCACGGGGCGCTCCTCCGAGGTACCGACCGCAAGGATCGATGCATGCGGCGGATTGATCACCGCGGTGAAGTGATTGATGCCGTACATGCCGAGGTTGGACACCGCCGTGGTGCCGCCCTGGTACTCCTCCGGCTTCAGCTTGCGAGCGCGGGCCCGTGCGGCAAAATCCTTCATCTCGTTGGAGATGGTCGACAGTGTCTTGGTCTCCGCCTTGCGGATGATCGGCGTGATCAGGCCGCCCGGCATCGCGACCGCGACGCCGACGTCGGAATGCTTGTGCTTGAGCATGCCGCCTTCGGTCCAGCTCACATTGCAGTTCGGGATCTTCTGCAGCGCGACCGCCATCGCCTTGATGACGAAGTCGTTGACCGAGATCTTGTAGAGCGGCTTCTTCTCCTTGTCCTTCGGCGCCGACGCGTTGATCTCCTCGCGCGCGGCGAGCAGCTTGCCGATGTCGCAGTCGATGGTGAGGTAGAAGTGCGGGACGTTCTGCACCGAAGCGGTCAGGCGCTGCGCGATGGTGCGGCGCATGCCGTCATGCGGCACGATTTCGTAGGAGCCCGGCTCGAACAGCCCGAGGATCTGCTTGTCGGACATCGACGGCGCGATGCTCGGTCCAGCCGCAGGAGCCGCCGCCGGAGCCTTCAGGCCCTTGCCTGACCTGGCCTCCTCGACATCGCGTGCGACGACGCGGCCATGGGGGCCGGTGCCGGTGATGCGCGCGAGATCGATGTTGGCTTCCTTGGCGAGACGGCGTGCCAGCGGCGAGGAGAATATCCGGGCGTGGCCATTGACCTGCGCGGCCGGAGCGGCGGCAGCTTGAGGCGCCGGTGCAGCGGCTGGTTTCGGTGCGGGTGCTGCCGCCGGTGCGGNCGGCAGGCTTCGGCGCTTCAGCCGGCTTCGGTGCCGGCGCGGCTCCTGCCGCGGCCCCTGCGCCGGCGCTGGCCGCTGCCTTCACATCCTCGCCGTCGCCGGCCATCACGGCGATGACGTCGTTAACAGGCACATCCTGCGTCCCCTCGGGCACCAGGATCTTCGCGATCGTGCCCTCGTCGACCGCCTCGACTTCCATCGTCGCCTTGTCGGTCTCGATCTCCGCGATCACGTCGCCGGACTTGACCTTGTCGCCCTCTTTCTTGAGCCACTTGGCGAGGTTGCCCTTTTCCATCGTCGGCGACAGCGCGGGCATGAGAATGTTGATCGGCATTGTCAGTGACCTTGTTGCGACCGCGGCATGGTCTTGCCCATGTCGGTCGGCCGGGCGATTTCGGCTTCAAACATCTCAACGATGCGCGCGAGCGCCTCGTCCTCGGTGTATTCGCTCTCGCGCGAATAGGCCCGCGCGGCGTGGCGGGCGATGTCGACGAGCAACAGCCCCCACATGTCCGGCTCTTCAAAGGCGCGCTGGAACGCGATCGACAAACCACCGTCAACGACGAACGCGCGCAGCACCTCGATGGCGTCATCGCGCCCCATCACGTCGGGCGGCAGCGGCTGTTCCTGGGGACCGGCCATGGGCTCTTACCGGTACGACACGGCCTTGGCGGCCTCGACCACCTCGGCGACGGAGGGCAAAGCCAGCTTTTCCAGATTGGCCGCGTAGGGCATCGGCACGTCCTTGCCGGAGACGCGCGCGACCGGTGCATCCAGGTAGTCGAAAGCCTGCTCCATAATCCGCGCGGCAACCTCAGCGCCGACGCCACTCTGCTGCCAGCCCTCCTCCACCGTCACCGCGCGCCCGGTCTTCTTCACCGATGCGATGATGGTCTCGGTATCCATCGGACGGATGGTGCGGAGATCGATGACCTCGGCCTCGATGCCCTCCTTGGCGAGTTCTTCGGCGGCCTTCAGTGCATAGGACATGCCCATCGACCACGAGACGATGGTGACGTCCTTGCCTGCTCGCGCCACGCGCGCCTTGCCGATCGGCACGATGAAATCCGGCAGCTTCGGCACTTCGCCGGTATGGCCGTACAGCACTTCGTTCTCGAGAAAGATCACCGGATTGGGATCGCGGATCGCGGCCTTGAGCAGGCCCTTGTAGTCGGCGGCCGAGTATGGCGCGACCACCTTCAAGCCGGGCACCTGCGAATACCAGGCGGTGTAGTCCTGGCTGTGCTGGGCGGCGACGCGAGCGGCCGCGCCGTTCGGGCCGCGGAACACGATCGAGCAGCCCATCTGGCCGCCGGACATATAGAGCGTCTTGGCGGCGGAGTTGATGATCTGGTCGATCGCCTGCATCGCGAAATTCCAGGTCATGAATTCGACGATCGGCTTGAGGCCGGCCATAGCCGCGCCGACACCGACGCCGGCAAAGCCGTGCTCGGTGATCGGCGTGTCGATCACGCGCCGCGCGCCGAATTCCTGCAGCAGACCCTGGGTCACCTTGTAGGCGCCCTGATACTCAGCGACCTCCTCGCCCATGACGAAGACATCGCCGTCGCGCCGCATCTCCTCGGCCATGGCGTCGCGCAAGGCTTCGCGAATGGTCTGCGTGACCATCTCGGTGCCGGCAGGGATTTCGGGGTCGGGCGGAGCAACGGCAGCAGGTGCGGCCGGTGCCTTCGCATCGGATTTCGGCTGCGGCGCTTCGGCCTTGGCTTCAGCCGGAGCCGCCACCTCTGCGGCCTTCGGCGGTGCCGGCGCGGCGGGCGCCTTGGCGAGGTCGGCGGCACTCTCGCCGTCGACCAAGATGGTCGCGATCGGCGTGTTCACTGCGACGTCAGCTGTGCCCTCCGCGATCAGGATCTTGCCGAGCGTGCCCTCATCGGTGGCCTCGACCTCCATTGTCGCCTTGTCGGTCTCGATCTCGGCGATCACGTCACCGGACTTGATCGTCTCGCCTTCCTTCTTCAGCCATTTGGCGAGGTTGCCCTTCTCCATGGTGGGCGACAGCGCAGGCATCAGCACTTGAATGGGCATATCAGCTCCAGAAATCGGTCTTGAAATTCTTCTGCGCGGGTGCGGTCAGCGGTAGATGTCGGTGTAGAGCTCGGACGGATCGGGCTCGGGATCGTGCTGCGCGAAGTCAGCGGCTGCGTTCACGATCTCGCGCACCTCGGCATCGATCGCCTTGAGGTCCTGCTCGCTCGCACCAGCGCCCATCAAGCGGTTGCGCACCTGCTCGATCGGGTCCTGGTCGTGGCGAACCTTTTCGACTTCCTCGCGCGTGCGGTACTTCGCCGGATCGGACATCGAGTGGCCGCGATAGCGATAGGTCTGCATCTCCAGGATGATCGGCCCGTTGCCGCCGCGACACCACGCAACAGCTTCGTCGCCGGCGGCCTTCACGGCACGCACGTCCATACCGTCGACCTGCCTGCCGGGGATATTGAAGGAGGCGCCGCGCTTGGAGAAATCCTGCTGCGCGGAGGCGCGCGACACCGAGGTGCCCATGGCGTAGCGGTTGTTCTCGATGACGTAGATCACCGGCAGCTTCCACAGCTCCGCCATGTTGAAGCTTTCGTAGACCTGGCCCTGGTTGGCCGCGCCGTCGCCGAAATAGGTGACGCTGACGGCATCATTGCCCCGATAGCGGTTGGCAAAGGCAAGGCCGGTGCCGAGCGACACCTGAGCACCAACGATGCCGTGACCGCCGTAGAAGTGCTTCTCCTTGCTGAACATATGCATGGAGCCGCCCTTGCCCTTGGAGTAACCGCCACGGCGTCCGGTCAGTTCAGCCATCACGCCCTTGGCTTCCATGCCGCAGGCCAGCATGTGGCCGTGGTCCCGGTACCCGGTTATGACCTCGTCACCGAGCTTCAAGGCCATCTGCATACCGACGACGACCGCTTCCTGGCCGATATAGAGATGGCAGAAGCCTCCGATCGCACCCATGCCGTAGAGTTGGCCGGCTTTCTCCTCGAAGCGCCGGATCAGAAGCATGTCCCGCAGCGCCTTGAGTTCCTGCTCCTTGGTCAATTCGGGCGGAGACCCAGCCTTCTCCTGCCCTGATTCCTTTGCGACGCTTTTCTTGGGTGCGGCCATGGCAATTCCGGATGAGAGAAGTTGATGAACCCTCTCTAACCCAACTCAAATCGCCTTGGAAGGATTGCGTTCGCTGGATGGAATTTTGGTTTGCCGCACTGCAACGCGGCGCGACATTTTTGTGATGCCGCGTGAGCGAATTTGAAATTTGAGAACGTCAGTTCGGCTTGTTGATCCGAACCAGATCGTGCGGATTGACGTAGTCGAGCTGGAAGCGCGCGCGCTCCTCCAGCATGTCAGGATCGACGCGGTCCGACCGCAACAGCGATACCCGCTGCTCGCCCTCGGCCCGCTCCTTCTTCAGCCGCGCGAGCTCCGAGGTCAGCGCGATGATCTCCTGATCGAGTTCCTGTCGAGCGTTCAACCCGTACTTGCCGGTATAGGCATTGACCCCGAAATAGCCGACCATGAGCGCCGCCAACGTGTAGAGGGCGAGCCCGGTCAGGATCGATTTGAGTCGTGTGCGGGAAACCATGGCCGCCACCATGCGGCGGCCATGTTAATGGACGCTTAAGAGCGGGGGCGACCGCTTATTTGTTGTGCGCCTCGACGTGGGCCGCGAACGCTGCGATGTACTGCTGCAACACGGTCTTCAGGGATTCCTTGACCAGTTCACCCTTCTCGTCGAAGCCGTCGCCGACGCCGTTCAGATAGATTTCCGGCTGCTGCAGGATCGGGCCCGAGATGCCCGGCAGAATGTTCTGCAGATGCTTGGCCGCGCTGACGCCGCCGAGCGGGCCCGGCGAGTTCGAGATGATACCGGTCGGCTTGCCGTTGAACGAGCTCTTGCCATAGGGACGCGAGCCGACGTCGATCGCATTCTTCAGCACGCCGGGGATCGAGCGGTTGTACTCGGGGGTGACGAACAGGACGCCGTTCGACTTCTGCAGCTTCTCGCGGAAGGCAAGCCAGTCCGCCGGCGGCGCCGCCTCGAGGTCCTGGTTGAAGAACGAGATGCCGTGGAGCGTCGTGACGTCGAGCTTCAGTGAGGCGGGCGCGAGCTTGGCCAGCGCATTGGCGATCTTGAGCGACCAGCTCTCCTTGCGGATGCTGCCGACGATGGTGACGATGTTATAGGCCATAGCAATTCCCTCACGGTTTGCGCTTGAAGCTGGACGGGCGCCTTCACCTACCGGTGCGGCGAGAAGGATGCAAGTGCATGGATCGTGCAATTTAGGAAACGCAGCGTTTTTGAATTGGCGCCATCACGATCCCCCAGCCAGTCCGGTTTGCCAAGGCGGCATTGTCCCGCGCCCGCCTCAGGCAGATGCAGGGGATGCGTCTGCGGCAAATTGTCGACATGTTCGTCTCAATATATTGCCGGCGGATTCCCGGATTATTCGGCCTACCGACGAGAGGCGAACGAATGACAGAGCGCAAGACACGGATTGCGATCCTGTTCGGCGGGCGCTCCGCCGAGCATGACGTATCGCGGGCATCGGCAGCCAACGTGCTGCGCTCCCTCGATCCCGATCGGTATGACGCCACGGCGATCGGCATCACCCGGGAAGGTCGCTGGATTGTTGCCGGCGCGGGGAACGGCGCCGGCACCGGTAGCGGTGCGCTGGCCATTCCGAACGATGGACCGCAACTGGCCTTGCTGCCGGGAGGACAAGGCCGCGCGCTCGTTCTGGACGGACACACGACAGTGCGGGACTTGCCGGCGTTTGATGTCGTCTTCCCGGTCCTGCACGGCCCCAACGGCGAGGACGGCACGGTCCAGGGCGCGCTTGAACTGTCCGACGTGGCTTACGTCGGCTCGCGCGTGATGGGATCGGCGGCGGCGATGGACAAGGACGTCGCCAAGCGGCTGATGCGCGATGCGGGATTGCCGATCGTCCCCTATGTCGCCATGTCGGCTATGGCGCCGATCGCCTATGACGATGCAGTCGCCGCCGTCGGATCGCCGGAGCTCTTCGTCAAACCTGCCAACATGGGGTCGTCGGTCGGCGTATCGAAGGCGCGGACGGCTGGCGAGTTCGACACTTGCTGCAAACTGGCCTTCCGTTTCGACAGCAAGATCCTGATCGAGCGAAGCCTCGCGCCGATACGTGAGGTCGAATGCTCCGTGCTCGAAGACGCCACTGGCCTCATCCGCGCATCTCAGCTCGGAGAGATCGTGCCATCAGACAAGCACGGCTTCTATTCTTACGACGCGAAGTATCTGGATGCGGACGGCGCCCTGCTTCGGGTGCCTGCCGATGTGCCGCCCGCCCTCGCCGATCGTATCCGGGAGCTCGCAATCAAGACGTTTCGCGTGCTGGGCTGCGAAGGAATGGCGCGCATCGACTTCTTCCTGCACGGCGAGCAGGCGTTCGTGAACGAAGCGAACACCCTTCCCGGCTTCACCGATATCAGCATGTACCCGCGGCTCTGGGAGGCGACCGGACTGCCGCAGTCCGAACTGATGGACATCTTGATCGGCCACGCCCTGGAGCGTCACAAGCGCTCCAGGACTCTCGTGTTCGAACGTGAGTGATCGTGTCGCGCGGCCGTTCGGACCCGCGGATGTTGGCTCACATCGCCTTGTTGGGATTGATCAGGAATTTCTCGCCGGTCGCGCGCTTGCCGTAGACCGCGATGTTGTCGAGCTGCAGCGTCTCCTGCAGCGACACCACCTTGGTGTAGTGGCTGGCGAACGTGGTCTTCAGCTCCGCCAGCACGCGCTGGCGCAGCTTGTTGCCGGCCTCCGGACCGATCTTCATCAGGAACGGGAACAGCAGCCAGCCGCCGACGCCCCAGGCCATGCCGAAGCCGCGCGGCAGTTCGATCGAACGGGTGTCGAGGCTGCCATACACATAGACCTGCTTGTGCACATTCGAACCGTAGCGGCTGTAGGCCTTGGCGGACTTGTTGATCGCCGCCTCCATCGCGAGCAGGATCTGGCCCGCGAGCTTGCCGCCGCCGATCGCGTCGAAGGCGATGGTCGCGCCGGTTTCGACCAGCGCGTTGGTGAGATCGTCCGTGAAGCTGGGCGCGCTGGAATCGACGACGTGCTTGGCGCCGATCTTGTGCAGGATGTCGGCCTGCTCCTTGTTGCGCACGATGTTGACGAGGCCGATCCCGTCCTTGAGGCAGATCTTGTTGAGCATCTGGCCGAGGTTGGATGCGGCTGCCGTATGCACCAGCGCCTTGTGCCCTTCGCGCCGCATCGTCTCGGTCATGCCAAGCGATGTCAGGGGATTGACGAAACATGATGCGCCGTCGGCCGGCGTGGCGCCATCCGGCAACGGCAGGCATTCATTGACCCGAAGCGTGCGGTATTGCGCATACATCGCGCCGCCGATCATCGCGACCGTGCGCCCCATCAGCGCCTTGGCGGCGTCCGAGGAGCCCGTCCGGATCACGACGCCCGCGCCCTCGTTGCCGACAGGCATGGAGTCGTCGAGCCGCGCCGCCATACCGGCCATTGCCGCCTCTGGAACCCGGGCAGTCACGACCGGCAATTCCCGCGTGCCGGAGACTTTGGCCGTCGACATGTCGGCCGGGCCGATCAGAAGGCCGAGATCGGACGGATTGATCGGCGTCGCCTCGACCCGGACCACGACCTCGTCGGGGCCCGGCTCGGGCGTCGGGACATTGACCAGCGATAGCTCAAGCTCGCCATTCCTCTTGAGCAGCGAACGCAGTTGCAGACCGCTTTTGCCGTCACTCATCCCGACCTCCCTCTTTTGTGTTTATTCGAGTCTGGATCAGTTGGGGCGCTAGACGAGCGCCTTCAAGGCCGACCTGCCGGCATATTTCGATTGCGTGCCGAGCTGCTCCTCGATGCGCAACAGCTGGTTGTACTTGGCGGTGCGGTCGGAACGGGCCAGCGAGCCGGTCTTGATCTGCCCGCAATTGGTCGCGACCGCGAGGTCGGCGATGGTCGAGTCTTCCGTCTCGCCGGAGCGATGCGACATCACCGAGGTGTAGCCGTATTTGTGCGCGAGCTCGACCGCAGCCAGCGTCTCGGTCAGCGTGCCGATCTGGTTGACCTTGATCAGGATCGAATTGCCGCGACCGTTCTTGATGCCGTCGGCAAGACGGGTGACGTTGGTGACGAACAGGTCGTCGCCGACGAGCTGGCACTTCTTGCCGATCGCGTCGGTCAACTCCTTCCAGCCGTCCATGTCGTCCTCGGACATGCCGTCCTCGATCGTGACGATCGGATAACGGCCGACGAGATCGGCGAGGTACTTGACCTGCTCGGAGCGCGAGCGGGTCTTGTTCTCGCCGCCATAGACGTAAGAGCCTTCCTTGAAGAATTCGGTGGAGGCGCAGTCGAGGCCGAGCATGACGTCGTCGCCCGCCTTATAGCCGGCCTTGCCGATCGCATTCATGATGAAGTCGAGCGCGGCATCCGCGGACGGCAGGTTCGGCGCGAAGCCGCCTTCATCGCCGACATTGGTGTTGTGGCCGGCCTTCTTCAATTCACCGCGTAGCGTGTGGAAGATTTCCGAGCCGCAGCGCAGCGCCTCGGCGAAGGTGGCGGCGCCGACCGGCAGGATCATGAACTCCTGGAAGTCGATCGGATTGTCGGCATGCACGCCGCCATTGATGATGTTCATCATCGGCACCGGCAGCGTCCGCGCCGAGGTGCCGCCAACGTAACGAAAGAGCGGCATCTCGTGCGACTCGGCGGCTGCCTTGGCGCAGGCAAGCGAAACGCCGAGAATGGCGTTGGCGCCAAGCCGGCTCTTGTTCGGCGTGCCGTCGAGATCGATCATGATCTGGTCGATGGCGACCTGGTCCTCGGCGGCGTGGTCGCTCAGCGCCTCGTAGATCTCGCCGTTGACGGCGGCGACCGCCTTCTGCACGCCCTTGCCGAGATAGCGTGCCTTGTCGCCGTCGCGCAGTTCCACCGCCTCATGCGCGCCGGTGGAGGCCCCCGACGGCACCGCCGCGCGGCCGATTGACCCGTCCTCCAGCACCACATCAACCTCGACCGTGGGATTGCCGCGGCTGTCAAGGATTTCGCGGCCGATGATGTCGATGATGGCAGTCATGAGAACCTCTTTTGGCGGTCAGGGGATCGTATGGCGGTGCTTCTACCGCAATGCATCGAGGCGGAAAAGGCCGGGTGACGGCCGCCGGATCATTGGCTAAGAGGACGGCACGGAGACCACCAATGGCGAAAAAGTCCAGCAAATCGAAGACGTCACCTGCCCTGCAACTGGGCCGTGCCGTCGAATGGCCCGACAGCCCGGAAAAGGCGGTCCTGGACCGCGTACCAAACCCCCAGGCTGGTACCGATTATCTGGTACGCTTCACCATCCCGGAGTTCACTTCGATCTGCCCGGTGACAGGACAACCGGATTTCGCGCATCTGGTGATCGACTTCGTGCCTAGCCGCTGGCTCGTCGAATCCAAGTCGCTGAAGCTCTATGCTGCGAGCTTCCGCAATCATGGCGCGTTCCATGAAGATTGCACGGTCATGATCGGCAAGCGGATCGCCGAGGAGATCAAGCCGAAATGGCTGCGCATCGGCGGCTACTGGTATCCGCGCGGCGGCATCCCAATCGATGTGTTCTTCCAGACCGGGCGGTTGCCAAAAGGGCTCTGGGTTCCCGATCAAGGCGTCGCACCGTATCGCGGACGCGGCTAGTCGGCGCGCGCCGAACTCAGCGGCACGATCATCAGAGACACCGACGCGAATGAGCGGTCGTGAGCACGGGCATTCCCGCCTGCGCGGCGCGCCACTTCGATCCACACGACAAATCGTGCAGCGCATCCCTCTCGCACGACATCATCGCGACGACGGCAGCGGTTTGCTGCGTCCCCCTCAAAATCTCCGATGCCGCGATCGCATCGAGCGATGCAAATTCGTACATCACTGCGGCTTATTCTTGATACTTGTAAGGCAAGCATTTCGCGTTGCTGCTCGCAACATTGCGAAAGCAATTGAACGACAAGATGGATTCGTAACGCGCGAAAAGTTCCTCGATCCGGAGGAAAATTTGCGCGGCTGATCGTCACACACGCGTCGTCCGTCCGGTGTCTTTTCGCGCTCCTCACCTCACACCCAGGGAGCATCGAAATGGTCACGATCAGCGGAATGAAAACGTTCGCGTCGGGCGCGTCGGTCGACGCAACGGCTCCGGACTCCATTACGACGGCAAACGGGACGATCTTCGTCGAATACGGCAATGGTGCAGACTCGACCGGTGCCGGTGGCTCAAGCACGATCGTGCAGTATGACAAGAACGGCAAGGTCGAGCACACCTACACGATCGCTGGGTCAGTCGACGGTTTGAAATACAATCCCTACACCGGCGAGATCTGGGCGCTGCAGAACCAGGACGGAAACTCCACGCTCTCCCTGATCGATCCGCTCACCCACAAGGTGACTGGTCCGCTGAGCTATGCCGATCCATCCACAACGCGCGGCTATGACGACGTCGTCTTCAAGGGTGACAAGGTTTTCCTGAGCTACACCAATCCGAACGGGACCGGAGATCCAACGCTCGTCGAACTGCTCAACGGCGACCATCCGAGCGGGACATTGCTGACGGCGACGATCCTGACCGACGGCGCCACCGGCTTCGACACGGTCACGGGCGCGACCGAAGTCGTGCCGCAGTCCGATCCGGACTCGCTCAAGCTCGCGCCCGACGGCGACCTGATCTTCAGCAGCGGCGCCGACGGCACTATCATCGACGTTCAGCATCCCGGGACATCGAGCCAGGCTGTCGAGTTCACCACGATCAAGGGAATTCCCGCCGCTGACGTCGGCAATGCCGGCCTCGACGACGTGATCAAGCCCGGCGCGACCGCCGGCACATTCTGTCTGACCGACACGAAAACCGGAAACGTCTACTCGTTCCATGCAAGCGGTCTCAACACCAACGACTACTACGCCTCGGTCGCAAGCCTCGGCGGGTTCGGCCAGGTCGACCCGACCACCGGCGTCTTCACGCCGCTTGTCACGGGCGCGAATTTTTCAGACGCCCACGGGTTGATCTTCATTCCCGACAAGAACGCACCACCGATGGCGCATGTCGATTCGATCGCAACATTTGCCACTCCGCCCGATGGCGTGAGTGGACTGGATTCAATCACCATCGCAAACAAGTACGTGTTCGTGGAATACGGCAACGGTGTCGACTCGACGGGCGCCGTGCCGGGCAACAGCACGATCATCCAGTACGACCTCTCAGGACATTTCGTTCATGCCTATTCGATCGAGGGATCGGTCGATGGGTTGAAATATAACCCCGAGACCGGGATGGTGTGGGCGCTGCAAAACCAGGACGGGCGCTCGTCGCTGTCGCTGATCGACCCCAACACGCAAACGGTCACTGCGCATTTCGACTATGCCAATCCATCCACCTCGCGCGGATATGACGACGTCGTCTTCAAGGGCAACGAGGTGTTCCTCAGCTACACCAACCCGACCGGCAACGGCGATCCGACCATCATGAAGCTGCTGAACGGACCAGATCCGAAGCCTGGCGACCTGCTCACCACCGCTCCGGTCCTGCTCGACGGCGCCATGGGTTATGACACCGTGACCGGCAAGATGGAGGTGGTGCCGCAGGCCGATTCGGATTCGCTGAAGCTCGCCGCGAACGGCGATCTGATCTTCTCGAGCGGCGACGACGGCGCGATCATCGATATTCAGAATCCCGGAACCTCCAAGCAGGCCGTCGCATTCACGCCGATCCAGGGGATTCCCGCAGGCTCGGTCGGCAGCGCCGGTCTCGACGACGTCATCAAGCCAGCCGCGACGTCGGGCACCTTCTACATTTCGGACGCCAAGGATGGCCACGTCCTGACGGTGCATGCGAGCGGCCTCGACCCCAACGACTACTATGCCTCGGTCGGCTCGCTCGGAGCCTTCGGGCAGGTCGACGAGAACACCGGCGTCTTCACCGCACTGGTGTCGAGCGAGAACGCGCCGGACTTCACGTTCGGGTCGCCGCACGGCGTGGCGTTCGTCCCTGAGAAGAACGCCGCGCCATTTCCGGAGATCGGCGCGGTGACGACCTTCCAGGCTCCTGCCGACGGATCGACCCAGCCCGATTCCGTGACGACCGCACATGGCTCGACCTTTGTCGAGTACGGCAATGGCGCCGATTCGACCGGCGCAGGCGGCTCGAGCACGATCGTGCAGTACGACAAGCACGGCGATGTCGAATTCAGCTATTCGATCCCGGGATCCGTCGACGGCCTGAAATACAACCCCGTGACCGGCGATATCTGGGCGCTGCAGAACCAGGACGGCAACTCCACCCTGACGTTGATCAATCCGGAAACGCATGCCGTCTCCGCGCCGCTCAGCTACGCCGATCCGAACGCGAGCCGCGGCTATGACGACGTGGTGTTCAAGGGTGACAAGGTGTTCCTCAGCTACACCAACCCGGTCAATCCCGGCGATGCAACCGTCGTCCAGCTCCTCAACGGCGACCATCCATCGGGCACGCTGCACACCAAGCCCATCCTCGAGTTTGGCGCCACCGGACTGGACACGGTGACCGACAAGACCGAGGTCGTGCCGCAAAACGATCCCGACTCGCTGAAGCTGGCGCCGAACGGCGACCTGTTGCTGTCGAGCGGCGATGACGGCGCCATCATCGACATCAAGAATCCCGGCACCAGCCACCAATCGGTGTCGTTTACGCCGATTGCTGGTGTCGGTGCCAAGGCGGGCCTCGACGACGTGATCGAAACGGGCAACACATCGGGTACGTTCACACTGACCGACACGGGGACCGACAAGGTCTTCTCGTTTCACGCGACCGGCCTGAACCCCAACGATTTCTATGCCTCGGTCGGCAGCCTGAAGGCTTTCGGACAGGTCGACCCGGCAACCGGCGCCTTCACGCCGCTGCTGTCAGCCGACAACGCGCCGGGCTTCGACTTCAGCTCCCCGCACGGAGTCAGCTTCACGCCCGATCCGTCTCCCGCCGTGGCCGATCACGTCGCGACATCGGTTGGCGATGGATTCGCGTTCGCCGCAGGCGGCCACACCGCCGGCACCCCAACCAGCAGCGCTCCGCCGATCTCCTTCGCGGACACGTCGCACACTGACCAGCTTGCGCAGCTGGCCGCCGAAGTCCCCCATAGCAGTCCTGACTGGATGCACGAGGCTGCAGCGATCCATGCGGCGATGGAGGCGCAAGCCTACCATCTGACGTAGCGATCGAATTCCCGGAACTGGCTGCGGCGGCGCGAGCGCTCTTCAGCCAGTCGCTCAGCTGCCAAGGTGCGCGTCGGCGGGCGGGCGCTGCTTCAGGAATCTTGCGCAAACAAACCCGAGCACGATCATCACGGCCGCTGCTGTCACCAGCGTCGGCGTCTTGCCGGCGTGCTGCAGGCCAATGCCGTAGGCGATCGGGCCGACGGTCTGGCCCATGAAGAAGAAGAACGAGTGCAGCGACAGCGCGGTGGCACGCGCTTCGACGGAGAGCTCGCTGGCGAACACCTGCAGGCAGCCGTGGATCATGTAGAAGCCCCAGCCCATCACCAGGAGACCGAGCATCTGCAGCCTCCAGCCAGGTCCGAAAGCGACGCCGACAAGCTGCAGACCGACCAGCGTCGCGCCGACCACCATCATCCCCCTGACGCCGAGCCGCGGCAGCAGGCGCGATACGGTCAGCGTGTAGAACAGCCCGCCGATCGCAAAGCCAGCGATGACGATGCCGGCAATCGACAGCGACGTTTCGCCGAGCTGGAACAGGAATGAGGCGATGAAGGGAAACAGCCCGAGCACGCAGCAGCCTTCGATGAAGACCGCCGAGTAGCAGAACCGCGCATTCGGATTGGTGAAGATTGTACGGTAGCCGTGGCGGAGCGCGGTAAGGCTCGTCCGCGGCACATGCGTCAGCGCGGCGCCGCGAAAGCCCGCGGCCACTGCAAGCGCAACGATGATCACGAGACCGCCGAGCACGGCGAGCACGCCGCGCCAGCCGAGCAAATCACCAATCAGCCCGGAGGCCGTTGCGCCAAGCAGATTGCCCGTCATCGAGCCGGCAAGTGTCCGCCCGATCGCGATTTGACGCTTGTCCGGCCCAACGAGATCGCTGGTCAGCGACAACGCCACCGGAAACACTCCGCCCGAACCGATGCCAGCGAGCACGCGGGTCACGAACAGGATCGGGAACGAGGTCGCGAGCGCGCCAAGCACGTTGGCGAGGCCGAGCAGCACGAGGCAGATCGTCATCAGCCGCGCCTTGCCGAACAGGTCGGCGGCGGCGCCGATCGCCGGCTGGACGATGGCAAAGGTGAAGGCGAATACCGCGGCAAAGCTTGCGGCGGTCGCGATGCTGACGCCGAAATCCTCGGCAACATGCGGCAGCACCGGATCGAGCGCGCGGACCGACAGGCTGGCGGCGAAGGTTGCCAGCGTGATGACATTGAGGACCGGCGGCATGCCGCTCTTTGCGGTCACCTCGGCACCCGCCCCGTCAGGCCGCCGTCTTCGCCAGCGTGTCGAAGGCCATCAGTCGCTTGACGAGCGATTCGAAATCGCGGAGCGGCACCATGTTCGGGCCGTCCGACGGGGCATGATCGGGATCGGGATGGGTCTCGATGAACACGCCGGCGACGCCGACCGCGACTGCCGCGCGCGCCAGCACCGGCACGAACTCGCGCTCGCCACCTGACGAGGTGCCCTTCCCGCCCGGCTGCTGCACGGAATGGGTGGCATCGAAGATGACAGGCGCGCCGGTGGTACGCGCAAGAATCGGCAGCGCGCGCATGTCGGAGACGAGCGTGTTGTAGCCGAACGACGCACCGCGCTCGGTGACGAGCACATTGGCGTTGCCGGCTCCGGTGATTTTGCTGACCACGTTCGCCATGTCCCACGGCGCCAGGAACTGGCCCTTCTTGACATTGACGACCTTGCCGGTCGCGGCCGCCGCGAGCAGCAGATCGGTCTGCCGGCAGAGGAAGGCCGGGATCTGCAGCACATCGACCGCCTGTGCCACTTCAGCGCACTGGCCGGGTTCATGCACGTCGGTCAGCACGGGAAGCCCGAGCGAGGCGCGGATCTCGGCAAAGATCGGCAGCGCCTGTGCCAGGCCGATGCCGCGCGCAGCAGACGCGCTGGTGCGGTTGGCCTTGTCGAACGAGGTCTTGTAGACCAGCCCGATTTTCAGCCTGGCGGCGATCTCCTTCAGCGCCGCGGCGACTTCCAGCGCATGCGCGCGGCTCTCGAGCTGGCATGGACCGGCGATGACCGAGATGGGCAACGCATTGCCGAACTTGGCTGCCCCGACGGCAACGACGGGCGCGGCGGCTTCCGCGGAAACGTGACTGGTCAAAATGCTGTATCCTTTTGCCGGCGACCATGCAGTCTGGCGCGTGACGGATCAAGCCATCCTGCGCGATTGGCGCCGTGGGGTCTCTCTTGAGGTTCTCTTGGCATCACATTCCTGCCATAACCGCCCTTATACGCTGCCTCGGTACTGATGGCATGAGGGTTGAATGCGCCTATCGCTTGCAATATTTGCCGCGGCTGCCTTGTCCACGGTTTCGGGCCTCGCCTGCGCGCAGAGCAGCAGCCAGCCCGGCGTGGTCACGAGCGGCGCCTCCGGCGTCACCGTCAACGGCAAGCCGGCGGCGCGTAGCGGCGACACGACAAGCAATGGCGGCCCGCTGGTCGAAGGCGTGCCCAACGTCCTGATCAACGGCAAGCCGGCCGTTGTCATCGGGGGCCGCACGCATTGCGGCGGCAAGGCCACCTCGGGCAGCCACGGCGTCTTCATCAATGGCAAGCCGATGGTCCGCGAAGGCGATCTGACCTCGGGCTGCGCCGACTAGCGGTCCTGCGGCGCGCGACGCGATCGGGACGGATCGCATCGCGCAATTCCAGTGCAATCTTGGCGGGGCCGGCTCACTTCACCGCTGAAAACGCGGTCGGCACTAGGAGCTGGTTGACGATGTTGAGAACGATCTGGCCGTCCTCCTCGGTCTTGGCACGCGCCGTGATCCACTCCGGGTCGTTCACAAACGCGGTCCACTTCTTCTCTCGCTCGGCGAGCGATTCCCAGGCCAGCAGGTAAGTCAGTTCCTGGTTGGATTCCCCGACCAAGGTCGTAAAGAAGCCGGCCTGCCTGATGCCATGCTTGTCCCAGAGCTTGAGCGTGACGGTCTCGAAGCGCTTCAGCAGCGCAGGCAACCGGCCCGGCAGGCAGCGGTAGACACGGGTCTCGTAGATCATCGGCGATCCTCCCTGTTTGTCGAGCCGAGGTTATAGCGAGCGGGTTCCCGGCTGTCTTGAGGGGTGACAACATGGCACCCCTGCCCGGCGCAGGCGGACTATTTCCCGCAATGCTGCGGCAATGTTACAGGCCCTAGAACGAGCCGCTCAGGACATGCGGTTGAAGGTCTGGACCTTATAAGGATATGCGGATTCTGTTGGTTGAAGACGAAGCCGAGATGGCGGCGGCGCTGTCGCAGGCGCTGAAAGGCTACGACATGGTGGTCGATCACGTCCCGACCCTGGCCGAGGCCGAAGAGGCGATCTCCGCGGACGTGCATGGCGCGGTCCTGCTCGACCGCCAGCTTCCCGACGGCGACGGGCTCGCGCTGATCCCGAAACTGCGGGCCCGGGCCGATGGCGTGCCGATCATCGTGCTGACGGCGCGCGGTGACCTCGCCGACCGCATCACCGGCCTCGACAGCGGCGCCGACGACTATCTCGCAAAACCCTTCGCCGTCGAGGAATTGCTGGCACGGCTGCGCGCCGTGCTGCGACGTCCCGCCAACGTGCAGCTCGAGGTTATCAGGGCCGGCCGCATCGCGTTCGACTGCAGCCATCGCGAGGTGAGCGTCGGCGGCAGCCCGCTCGAGCTGCCGCGCCGCGAACTCCTGGTGCTGGAAGCGCTGCTGCGACGCACGGGCCGCACGGTGTTGCGCTCCACGCTCGAAGAAGCTGTCTACAATTTCGACGACGCAATCCAGTCGAACGCGCTCGATACCCATGTCTCGCGGCTGCGGCGCAAGCTTGCCGACGCCGATGCCGGCGTCGAGATCCACAGCATCCGCGGCGTCGGCTATCTGCTGAAGCAGGTCCCATGAGCACGCGCGCCGAACCGTATTGCCTGCGATCGCGGCTGAGCTGGCGGCTGATCTCGATGCAGGCGGTGCTGCTCGCTGCGCTCGTCGTTGTCCTGATCGGCGCGCTGTGCGCCTCCGGTATCCTGCTTGTCCCGCGGGACGAGGATCACGTTATCGCCATCGTGCAACGCGCGATCGACCGCGATCCACAGGGCGGGCTGACGCTACGCCCTACGGCCGAACTGAAGGAGCTTCGCGAGAACACGCCCGACCTCTGGTTCGTAGTGCGGGACCGGCAAGGCCATTCATTGTCGGAAGGTACAGTGCCGCCCGAATTTGCCAGGATCGGTGACGCGCTCGACCAGATCAGCCAGGCGCGGCTCGGCTGGCAGTTGTTCGAGGACGATCCTCGCAAGCCGCCGGCGCGCATGAAGCGCGTCAACACCGACGCCGGCACCGTGCAGGTGCTCACAGCCACTCAAGGACCATTGTCCGGCGCGAGGACCGTGGTCGCGACGGCGCTGGCCTTTCTCGCCGTCGCCCTGCCCGGTCTGCTGCTGATGGCCGCCGCCACCTTCGTGGCGACACCGATGGTGGTGCGGCGCGCCTTCGCCGGCCTCGACACCACCGCCGACGAGGCACGCCAGATCGATTTCCGCGAGCGCGGCAGCCGGTTGTCGGCAGACCATCTCCCGCGCGAAGTCGCGCCGCTGGTCACCGCCATCAACGATGCGCTGAAGCGGCTCGATGACGGCTATTCGCGCCACCAGCGCTTCGTTGCCGATGCCGCGCACGAATTGCGCACGCCGATCGCGATCCTCAACACGCGGCTGGAGTCGCTGCCGGCGAGCCCCGAAAGAACGCGACTGCTGGAAGACTCGGCCCGGCTCGCCACGCTTGCCGAGCAGCTGCTCGACATCCAGCGCTTCGACCAGTGCCGCAATCCGTTCGCGCGGGTCGATCTCGTCGCGGTCGCACGGAGCGTCGCCGCGGACCTCGCGCCGCTTGCAATCGCGGCCGGCTACGAGTTGTCGCTCGAGGCCGAGGTCGAACGCGTCGAGGCGCTCGGCGACCGCGCCGCGCTGGAGCGCGCGCTAACCAATCTGGTGCAGAACGCGATCCAGCATGGCGGCCGGCGCGGCACGATCACCATTCATATCGGCCGGCCCGCGACGATCGACGTCACCGACGAAGGCAACGGCATTCCATCGGATCAGCGGACGCAGATCTTCGATCCATTCTACCGCCTGGCACCGCTCGATCGCGGCGCCGGCCTCGGCCTCAACATGGTGCGCGAGATCGTGCGGCTGCACGGCGGCGATGTCGCGGTGCTCGACGGCCCCACGGGCGGCGCCCACTTTCGCCTCACATTGCCGCCGGCTTCGAACGCGAAGTGACGCCGCGCGCCATCGCGCAATGCTGACGCAATGCAGACCCTGCAAAACAAATCATGCCTCGCACTCGAATCGAGGCACGACACCTTGCTGGGAATGCCAATGTCACACGATTTCCTCTCCTTCTTCACGGCCTGGATGGCGGCGCCTGGCCGCGTCGGCGCGATTGCGCCCTCAGGCACTGCGCTTGCCGAGCTGATCACCCGGGACATCACGCCCGAGACCGGACCGATCCTGGAGCTCGGTCCGGGAACGGGCGCCTTCACCTATCAACTGTTGAAGCGCGGCGTGCGCCAGCAGGACCTCACGCTGGTGGAATACGGCTCCGACTTCATGCGGCTTCTGCAGCTCCGCTTTCCCGGCGCGCGCGTGCTCTGGATGGACGCATCGAGGCTGGCCCCGGAACGGCTCTATCGAGACGCGCCCGTCGGCGCCGTCATCAGCGGGCTACCACTGCTCAACATGTCGCCGCGCAAGGTGATCTCGATTGTCAGCGGCGCGTTCGGCTATCTACGTCCGGGAGGCGCGTTCTATCAATTCACCTACGGCATGCGCTGCCCGGTGCCGCGGCCGATCCTCGACCGGCTCGGCCTGCGCGCCACGCTGGTCGATCGCGCGATCCTCAACGTGCCGCCCGCTGCGGTCTACCGGCTGACGCGTCGCCCGCAATCGAGGTTCATCACGCACGATGCGGCGACGGCGGCGAGCTCGAATGTTTCGCGGGATGCGAGCAAGCAGAAGACCGAGCGCGACTGCATCCCAGCGGTCTGAACGCGCGGCACAAGACCGCCGTTCGTCTGACAGAAGCTCAGACCAGCCGGCTCTGCTTCGCGGCAGCCTCGATGAACGAAGCGAACAGCGGGTGCGGCTCGAAGGGCCGCGACTTCAGTTCGGGATGGAACTGAACGCCAATGAACCAGGGATGGTCCTCGTACTCGACGATCTCAGGGAGCACGCCGTCGGGCGACATGCCCGAGAAGCGCAGGCCGTGTTGCTCGAGCCGGTCCTTGTAGGCGGTGTTGACCTCGTAGCGATGGCGATGCCGCTCGGAGATTTCGGTTGCGCCACCGTAAACCCGTGAGACGTGGCTGCCGCGCGTCAAGGCCGCGGTATAGGCGCCGAGCCGCATCGTGCCGCCGAGATCGCCGTTCTGCGATCGCTTCTCGAGCTCGTTGCCGCGCAGCCATTCCGTCATCAGGCCGACCAGCGGCTCCTTGGTCGGGCCGAACTCGGTCGAGTTGGCGTCCTCGATGCCGACCAGATTGCGCGCCGCCTCGATCACGGCCATCTGCATGCCGAAGCAGATGCCGAAATACGGCACGTCGCGTTCACGGGCGAACTGCGCCGCGCGGATCTTGCCCTCGGCGCCGCGCTGGCCGAAGCCGCCGGGCACCAGGATGCCGTTGACGTGCTCAAGGAAAGGCGCCGGGTCCTCGTTCTCGAACACCTCGCTCTCGATCCAGTCGAGATTGACCTTCACCTTGTTGGCGATGCCGCCGTGCGACAGCGCCTCGATCAGCGACTTGTAGGCGTCCTTCATGCCGGTGTACTTGCCGACCACTGCAATGGTCACGGCGCCTTCCGGGTTGCGGATGCGCTCGTTGATCACGTTCCAGCTCTGCAGCGCCGGCGGGACCTTGGCGGTGATGCCGAACGCGGCCAGCACCTCGTCGTCGAGCCCTGCGGCGTGATAGGCCTCGGGCACGGCGTAGATGTTGTCGACGTCGCGCGCCTCGATCACGGCGCTCTCGCGCACATTGCAGAACAGGCCGAGCTTGCGCCGCTCCTCCTTCGGGATTTCGCGGTCGGTGCGGCACAGCAGGATGTCCGGCTGGATGCCGATCGAGCGCAGCTCCTTCACCGAGTGCTGCGTCGGCTTTGTCTTGAGTTCACCGGCACTTGGAATGTACGGCAGAAGCGTCAGGTGAATGTAGACTGCATGATCGCGCGGCAGCTCGTTCTTGAGCTGGCGGATCGCCTCGAAGAACGGCAAGCCCTCGATGTCGCCGACCGTGCCGCCGATCTCGACCAGCACGAAGTCGTACTCGTCGTTGCCCGAGAGCACGAATTCCTTGATCGCATTTGTGACGTGCGGGACCACCTGGATGGTGGCGCCGAGATAGTCGCCGCGCCGCTCCTTGGTGATGATGTCCTGGTAGATGCGTCCGGTCGTGATGTTGTCGGCCTTGGTGGCCGGCCGCCCTGTGAAGCGCTCGTAATGGCCGAGATCGAGATCGGTCTCGGCGCCGTCATCGGTCACGAACACTTCGCCGTGCTGATACGGCGACATCGTTCCGGGATCGAGGTTGAGATAGGGGTCGAGTTTGCGGAGGCGGACCTTGTACCCGCGAGCCTGCAGCAGGGCACCGAGTGCCGCTGAAGCCAGACCCTTTCCGAGCGAAGAAACCACGCCGCCGGTGATGAATATGTACCGCGCCATGGGACTTTACCTTTAATCCGACTCCTGCGATTCGCAAAACGAATCGCCTGCTCCCGGCAAACAATCTGCCGGGCTGTGGGCTACGCTAAATTGAGTGCGATTTCAGAGCATTGATTGGGGTTTTTGATGCAGGATGCCAAGCCGTCATCCTGCATGGCCACCCTGCTTTATTGCGACCGAGGCGCCTGCGGACTGGCCGGGGCCGCCGGCTGCTGGCCCTGCTGCTGTTGGTCGGCCTTCTTCAGCGAATCGAGAATACCGCCCGAGGTCGGGGCGCTGAGCGGGGCGGACGGACCGGCCGGCTGCGACTGCGCCGGCGCGCCGCTGCCGATGATCGAGGCCGGCTTGCGGTCGTAGCCCGCGTACCAGGACAGGAACAGGCTGGTGACGAAGAAGCCTACCGCGAGGACCGCGGTGGTCCGGGTCAGCAAATTCGCGGTGCCGCGGCTGGACATGAAACCGGCGCCGCCCCCCATGCCGAGGCCGCCGCCTTCCGATTTCTGCAGCAGCACAGCACCGATCAGCACGGCGACAATCATGAGGTGAATGACGATAGCAACAGTCTGCATTGCGAGCCTTCCGTGACAAGCCGCGAAGCGGCCGGGCAATCGGCGCTATCGGCTTTACGGGTTTTCGTGAAGTCGCGCCCTGTTACACGATTGCACCGGGCATTGTCACCCCCGAGATAGTCGCAGTGCCGACGATCTCAAGCGATCCGCACCGCCGTCGACGCAGGGCTTGATCGAACCCACGCAATTCCATTATTATAGACAAATGGATACTTTGGTAGACGATCTAAGCCAACGCCTGGCCCAGCGCATCAGGCTCGAGCGCGACGGCCGCGGCTGGTCGCTGGCCGAACTCGCCGAGCGCTCCGGCGTCTCCAAGGCGACCATCAGCAAGATCGAGCGCGCCGAGGTCAGCCCCACCGCCGTCGTGCTGGTGCGCCTGGCCTCCGCCTTCGATCTCACTTTGGCCGGGCTGATGCTGCGCGCCGAGGGCCAGGGCGAACGATTGTCACGCGCCGCCACCCAACCGGTCTGGCGCGATCCGGAAACCGGCTATCTGCGCCGCCAGGTGTTCAGCCGCCCCGATCATCCGGTTGAACTCGCGCGGGTCGAACTGCCGCCGAAGCAGGCCGTCACCCTGCCCGCCTCCTCCTACGCCCATATCCGCCAGCTGGTCTGGGTGCTGAGCGGCAGCCTCATCATCACCGAAGGCGGCGCACGCCACGCGCTCGCTGCCGGCGATTGCCTCGGCTTCGGCCCGCCGGCGGAGACGACCTTCGCCAACGAGAGCAACGCCGCGTGCACCTACGTCGTCGCGCTGGCCCGGAGTTGAACGCATGTCGTCCTACACCATCAAGCCGCTCGATGACACGCCGCAGATTTGCAGGGCGCTCGGTGAGCTGCTTGTCGAAACCGTCGCCAACGGCGGCTCGGTGAGCTTCATGCATCCGTTGCCGCTCGATGAGGCCTGCTCGTTCTGGAAGGACTCGCTCGGCGCGGCCGCGCGCGGCGAGCGCATCGTGCTCGGCGCCTTCGACGGCGAGACGCTGATCGGCACGGTGACGTTGCTGCTCAAGCTGCCGCCGAACCAGCCGCACCGTGCTGAGATCGCCAAGATGATGACGCGGCTCTCGCACCGCAATCGCGGAGTGGCGACGGCGTTGATGCGCGCCGCCGAGCAGCTCGCAATCGATCACGGGCGCACGCTGCTCGTGCTCGACACCGCCGAAGAAGACGGCGCCGCCCCGCTCTATGAGCGGCTGGGCTTCCGCCTCACCGGCATTATCCCGGACTACGCCCTGAAGCCGCATGGCGGCCTCACCGGGACGTTGATCTACTGGAAGAAGATCGGTGCGGCCTGACGCATGATTCGGAAAAGTGCGCAGCGGTTTTCCGAGCAGACCATGCTTCAAATGAGAAGGGCCTAACAGCCCGCCGCGATCGCCAGAAAATCCGACGCCTTCAGGCTGGCGCCGCCGACCAACGCGCCGTTGACATTGGCGACGGCCATCAGCTCTGCCGCGTTCGACGGCTTGACCGAGCCACCATAGAGAATCCGGACCTTCTCGCCCTCGCCCTTGAAGCGATCGGTGAGCACGCCGCGAATAAACCTGTGAACGTCCTCGACATCTTTCGCGGTCGGGGTCAGGCCGGTGCCGATCGCCCAGACCGGTTCATAGGCCACCACCAGATTGGCCGACGTCGCACCGTCCGGCAGCGAGCCCTTGAGCTGGGTGCCGCAGATATCCAGCGTCTTGCCGGCATCGCGCTGCTCGCGCGTCTCGCCGATGCAGACGATCGCGGTCAGGCCCACCCGCCAGGCGGCCTCCGCCTTCTGCCGGACCAGCGCATCGGTCTCGCCGTGGTCGGCGCGGCGCTCGGAATGGCCGACAATGATCGCGACAGCGCCCAGATCCGCAAACATCTCCGCCGCCAGGTCGCCGGTATGGGCGCCGGACGGCTTGGGATGGCAATCCTGGGCACCGACGGCAACCTTTCCGCCACGCGCTCGGTCGGCAAAGGCTCCAACCAAAGTCGCAGGCGGGCAGACCAGGAGATCGGCTTTTCCGGCGAGGTCGCCGGCGCCCGCCAGCATCGCCTCGAACTCACCAAAAGAAGATTTCAGGCCGTTCATTTTCCAGTTGCCGGCGATCAGCGGCCGGATGGCATCGGTCATGTCGGATTTCCCATCGTTCAAGCGTTCTCATGGGCTAGCAGAGGCCGCCTCCGACTTCCAGAGAGGGGCTTCGCCCGGCCTGCGTCCGAGTCGCGCGGCGATTCCTCGCTTCAATCCATCCACGCAGCCAAGGTTGCGGGGGAACGGCCGCCACTTTATGATGGGTTTTCAATTCGGTGACGCCCTGCTGCGGGACACAAGCTCCGCCTTGGGCACGACCCGGTTCCCCTCCTGCAAAACAAGTTGGACCCATGCTTCGAGGAATGCGGAAAGCCTCATCAAACTGGCTCGGCAAGACGATTATGGCCGTTGTGATGGGCGTTTTGATCGTCAGTTTCGGAATTTGGGGCATCGCCGACATTTTCAGGGGATTCGGACAGTCGACGCTGGCCAAGGTCGGCAGCACCGAGATTTCGGCCGAGCAGTTCCGCCAGATCTATACCGATCGCCTGCAGCAGCTCGGCCGCCAGTTCGGCCGTCCGCTGAGCCCGGACCAGGCGCGCGCCTTCGGAATCGACCGTCAGGTGCTGCAGCAGACGTTGGCCGAAGCCGCGATGGATGAGGAAGCGCGCCGCATGGGCCTCAACCAGTCCGATGCCGAGGTGCTGCGCACGATCTACAACGATCCGACCTTCAAGGGCCTCAACGGCCAGTTCGACCCGCAGCGCTTCCAGGCCGTGATCCGCAATTACGGCTACACCGAAGGCCGCTACATCGCCGAGCAGCGCCGCGTCGGCCTGCGCCGGCAGATCGCGGGCACCATCTCGTCCGGCGTAGAGCCGCCGAAATCGTTGATCGAGGCGCTGACGCGCTTCCAGAACGAGGAGCGTTCGATCGACTACATCAGCCTCGGCGCCGCCCAGGCCGGCACCATCGAACCGCCCTCGCCCGAAGCGCTTGCTGCCTATTTCGAGGATCACAAGGTCCAGTTCCGCGCGCCCGAGTATCGCAAGATTTCCTTCGTTGCGATCACGCCCGTGTCGATCGGCAAGTGGGAGACCGTCTCCGACGAGGACGCCAAGAAGATCTTCGAGCAGCGCCGCGAGCAGATCAGCACGCCGGAAAAGCGCGAGGTCTCGCAGATCGTGTTTCCGAATGCCGAGGACGCCCAGGCTGCGCGTGCCCGCATCACGTCAGGCACCTCGTTCGACGACATCGCCAAGGAGCGCAAGCTCAACCCGACCGACGTGAATCTCGGCCTGGTTGCGAAATCGGCGATCCTCGATCCGGCCGTCGCCACTGCAGCATTCTCGCTGCCCTCGGGTGAGGTCAGCCAGCCGGTGAAGGGTGAATTCGGCGTGGCGCTGGTCAAGGTCGGGAAGATCGAGCCTGGTGTGACGCCGACCTATGAAAGCGTCGCGGCAACCATCAAGAGCCAGATCGCCGCTGAGCGGGCCCGCAGCAAGGTCTCCGAACTGCGCGACAAGATGGAAGACGAACGCGGCGGCGGCGCCAGCGTCGCCGAGGCCGCGCAGAAGCTCGGACTGGCTGCCGTCACCATCGACGCGGTCGATCGGTCGGGCCGTCTGCCGAACGGCCAGCTTGCACCGGACATTCCCAAAGGTCTCGACGTGGTCTCGCAGGCCTTCGGCAGCGACGTCGGCGTCGACAACGACCCGATCCAGTTCGAAGGCGGCTACGTCTGGTACGAGGTGCTCGGCATTACGCCGTCGCGCGAGCGCAACCTCGACGAGGTTCGCGACCAGGTCGAGGCGAAATGGCGCGAGGACCAGATCTCGAGCCGGCTGCGCACCAAGGCGACCGACATCGTCAAGAAGCTGGACGGCGGCAGCAAGCTCACCGACGAGGCCGCCGCTGCCGGCGTCAAGGTCGAGACCGCGGCAAACTTCCGCCGCGATGCGACCCCGCCCGGCGTGCCGGCTGCGGTGGTCACCGCGGCGTTCCGCACAGCCAAGGACGGCGACGGACAGACGCCGGCCGCCGGCGGCGGGCAATGGATCGTCTTCCGCGTCACCAACGTGACGGACCCGTCGGTCGACTTCGCCTCCGACGAGGTCAAGAAGCTCCAGGAGGCCGTGCGGCGCTCGTTGAGCGACGAGCAGGTCGCGCAATACGTCACCAAGATCGAGTCCGACATCGGCATGACCGTCAACGAGGCCGCCTTCGCACAGGTGACAGGCGCAAATAATTGAGCATGATCCGGAAACCGGGCGCCGGTTCTCCCGCGCGGCACGCACGAGGTGTCTGCGCGGAGATCAAGCTCCAACGAAAGACCTGAGCCAGCGAATGGACGACCTGAAATCGATCATCGGAAAAGTCGCCACCGGCGCCACGCTGACGCGTGAGGAGGCGGCAACCGCCTTCGACAGCATGATGTCGGGGGAAGCCACGCCCTCGCAGATGGGTGGCCTCTTGATGGCGCTGCGGGTGCGCGGCGAAACCGTCGAGGAGATCACCGGCGCCGTCACCGCGATGCGCGGCAAGATGCTGGCGGTCACCGCGCCAGCCGAGGCCGTCGATATCGTCGGCACCGGCGGCGACGGCTCCGGCTCGGTCAACGTCTCGACCTGCGCAGCCTTTATCGTGGCCGGCGCGGGCGTGCCGGTCGCCAAGCACGGCAACCGGGCGCTGTCGTCGCGTTCGGGCGCGGCCGATGTGCTGGCCTCGCTCGGCGTCAAACTCGACCTGTCGGCTGCGGAGGTCGGCCGCTGCGTCTCGGAGGCCGGCATCGGCTTCATGTTCGCGCCCTCGCATCATCCGGCGATGAAGAATGTCGGCCCGACCCGAGTCGAGCTCGCCACCCGCACCATCTTCAACCTGCTCGGTCCGCTGTCGAACCCCGCCGGCGTCAAGCGGCAGATGGTCGGCGTGTTCTCGCGGCAATGGGTGCAGCCGCTGGCGCAGGTTCTGAAGAATCTCGGCTCGGACAAGGTCTGGGTCGTGCATGGCTCGGATGGGCTCGACGAGATCACCCTCACCGGCCCGACCTTCGTCGCGAGCCTCGAGAACGGCGAGATCAGGACGTTCGAGGTAACACCTGACGATGCCGGCCTCGGCCGCGTCGGCGGTGAGGCGCTGAAGGGCGGCGACGCTGACGCCAATGCTGTCGCGCTCGCGAGCGTGCTCGACGGCAAGCCGAGCGCCTATCGCGACGTCGCGCTGCTCAACGCCGCCGCCGCGCTGATCGTGGCCGGTCGCGCCAGGGATCTCAAGGAAGGTGTTGCGATCGGCGCAAAATCGCTCGACAGCGGTGCGGCCGCAGCGCGGCTGAAGCATCTCGTTGCGGTTTCCAACGGTTGACGCGTGATCCGACAAAGTGGGAACCGGTTTGTCGATAGGATCATGCGCTAAAGAGAGTCCGCAATGTCCGACATCCTGAGCAAGATCGAGACCTACAAGCGCGAGGAGATCGCCGCCGCCAAGCGCGCGCGTCCGCTCGCCGACGTCGAGGCACAGGCGAAATCGGCATCGCCGCCGCGCGGCTTCGTCCAGGCGATCCGCAACAAGCATGCCAAGGGCGATTTCGCGCTGATCGCGGAGGTGAAGAAGGCCTCGCCCTCGAAAGGGCTGATCCGCGCCGACTTCGATCCGCCGGTTCTCGCCAAGGCCTATGAGGCCGGCGGCGCGGCCTGCCTGTCGGTGCTGACAGACGCGCCGTCGTTCCAGGGGCATCTCGACTTCATGGTCGCGGCGCGCGCGGCGACCAGCTTGCCGGTGCTGCGCAAGGACTTCATGTTCGACACCTACCAGGTGGCGGAAGCCCGCGCCCACGGTGCCGATTGCATCCTGATCATCATGGCCGCGCTCGACGATGCCGCGGCCAAGGATATCGAGGATGCCGCGATCGCGCACGGCATGGACGTGTTGATCGAGATCCACGACCGCGCCGAGCTCGACCGCGCGCTGAAGCTCCGCTCGCCGATGATCGGCGTCAACAACCGCAACCTCCGCACCTTCGAGACCACGCTCGCCACCAGCGAGGCGCTGGCGCCGCTGATTCCGCGCGACCGCCTGATGGTCGGCGAGAGCGGCATCTTCACGCCCGACGATCTCGCCCGCCTCGAACGCGTCGGCATGTCTACCTTCCTGGTCGGTGAAAGCCTGATGCGGCAGCAGGACGTCACCGCGGCAACGCGCACGCTGCTGACGCGGCAGGCTGCGCCGCGCGCGACCGGTACGCGCTGACGCAATGGCACGGAAGCCGTCCAAGGCCAGATCGTCCGCGTCCGGCCCTGCCCTCACCCATATCGACGCCAAGGGCGATGCGCGGATGGTCGACGTCTCGGCCAAGCCTGCGACCGAACGGACCGCGGTCGCCGAAGGCCACGTCGTCATGAGCAAGGCGACGCTCGCCCTGATCGCATCGGGCCAAGCCAAGAAGGGCGACGTGCTGGCGACCGCGCGGATTGCCGGCATCATGGCGGCGAAGCGGACCTCGGAGCTCATTCCGCTCTGCCATCCGCTGGCGCTCAGCAAGGTCACGGTCGACATCGAGACCGACGCGAAGCTGCCGGGCTGCGTTATCCGGGCGACCGTCAAGGTGACCGGTCCGACCGGCGTCGAGATGGAGGCGCTGACGGCCGTGTCGGTCGCGTGTCTCACGATCTACGACATGATCAAGGCGGTCGAGCGCGGCGTGCGCATCGAAGGCATTCATCTGGTCGAGAAGATCGGCGGCAAATCCGGGCATTATCGCGCCGGCGAGTGATCGGCAGTGCGCTCGACTACAACTTAGCGAGCCGCTGATCGAATTGAGGGTGCTCGCAAGGGACCTGGTTCACCACGCCCCGTAGACACGTTTCAGCGCTTCGACCAAATGGTCGAACATTGATCTCATGGGCGGGCTCTTGCGCAAATCCTGATGCATCGTGACCCAAACGTCCATCCGGGCAATCATTCGTTAACCAATCTCGCTAACCGGCGCTCCATTTCGTTTGGATACGACTTTCGCGGGCCGGAGGTGCGCGAAACCTACTTCCGGGTGAAATGCCTGGAAGCGATCGGGTCCAATGAATTCAAGCGGCGGTGCCTCGTTCAATATCACGTCGATCCTGCGCAGCGGTCCGATCCGCTGGCTGATCGTTGGCGGCGCCGTGTTGATGGTCGCGATTGCGATCGGTGCGACCCTGATGGCTGGCAATTTCCGCGAGCGCGCCCTGCACAACAGCGAACGTGAGCTGGAGAACACCGTGCTGCTGCTGGCGCGGCACTTCGACCAGCAACTGGAAGATTTCGAGGTCGTGCAGAAGGACCTGATCGCCTACATGCGCGACAACGGCATCGCCACGACGCCGGAGAACTACCGCCGGCGGATGTCGGGCGCGGATATCCATGCGATGCTCAAGTCCAAGATGGACGCGTTGTCCTATGTCGGCGGCCTCAACGTGTTCGACGCCGACGGCACGCTGATCAACAGCTCGAGTGCATGGCCGCTCCCGAAGGCCAACGTCGCAGATCGCAGCTATTTCCAGATCTTCAAGTCGAGCCCCTATTCGCCGGACATGCTGGTTGCTCCGGTGTTCAGCCGGGTCACCGGGGCCTGGACCACCGCCATCGTCCGCAAGGTCACCGGCCCGAACGGCGAATTCCTCGGCGTGGTCGGCCGCGGCATCGAGCCCGCCACCTTCGAGAAGTTCTTCTCGACGGTTGCGCTCGCCGAAGGCACCGCGATCGCGATGCATCACCGTGACGGCACCCTGCTCGCCCGCTATCCGCATGTCGAGGAGCTGATCGGGAAGAACTTCCGCACCGGCCCGGCCAGCCAGCAGCAGGTGTTCGAACTGCCGCACAGCACATCGCGGCTGACCAGCCCGGTCGACGGCCAGGACCGCCTGGTGTCGTCGCAGGCCCTCACCAAATTCCCGATCGTCATCGTGGCGACCACGACCACGGCGGCGGCGCTCGCCAACTGGCGCGAGCAGATCAATATCCTGATCGCCGTGACCAGCCTGTCGGTGCTGGCGATCGCGACCCTGCTGACGCTCGTGGTGCGCAAGCTGCTGCAACAATACTGGGCGCAGCAGCAACGTCTGACGCTGGAGAAGCTCCGGCTCGACACTGCCGTCAACAACATGACGCAGGGGCTGTTGCTGTTCGATTCGTCTAAGCGCCTGGTGATCTGCAACAATCGATATATCGAGATGTACGGGCTATCGGCCGACACCATCAAGCCCGGCTGCAGCTTCCACGACGTCATCGCGCATCGCTACCAGACCGGCTCGTTCAGGGGTGACGTCGACCGTTACGTCAACCTCGTGCTGCGTGACGTCGGGATCCGCAACATGATGGTGATCGCGACGCCCGACGGGCGTTCGATCCAGGTCGTCAACGAGCCGCTCGCCGATGGCGGCTGGGTCGCGACCCATGAAGACATCACCGAGCGTCGCCGCGCCGAGGAACGCATCACCCACCTCGCCCATTACGACGCGCTGACCGACCTGCCGAACCGCACGCTGTTCCGCGACGAGATCAAGCGCGAGCTGCCGCATGTCACGCCGGGCAGCCAGCTTGCGGTGCTCTACATCGACATCGACGAGTTCAAGGGCGTCAATGACTCGCTCGGCCACATGGTTGGCGACGAGCTCCTGAAGTCCGTCGCGAGGAGCCTGAGCGCCTGCGTGCAGGACAATGATTTCGTCGCCCGCCTCGGCGGCGACGAGTTTGCGATCATCCAGACCGGGGTGAAGACCGCCGATGAGGTCACCGGCCTCGTCGCCCGCATCTACGAGGCGATCCGAGCGCCCTATCAATGCCTCGGCCACCAGCTCACCACCGACGCCAGCATCGGCATCGCATTGGCGCCGAAGGACGGCAGCGATCTCGACCAGATCCTCAAGAACGCGGATCTCGCCATGTATGCGGCGAAGTCGGCCGGCCGCCGCACCTGGCGCTTCTTCGAGCCGGCCATGGATGCCGACGCCCGCGCCCGCCGCGAGCTCGAAATGGATTTGCGGCGGACGATCGCCGACGGCAGCGGGCTGGAGGTGTACTACCAGCCCTGCCTCGACCTGCAAACCAACGAGATCAATGGCTGCGAGGCGCTGGTGCGCTGGCGTCATCCGGGCCGCGGCATGATCTCGCCGGCCGAGTTCGTGCCGATGGCCGAGGAAACCGGCCTGATCAACCAGCTCGGCGAATGGGTGCTGACGACAGCCTGCAAGGAAGCCGTGAACTGGCCCGACCAGGTCAGGCTCGCGGTCAACGTCTCGCCGGTGCAGTTCCGGAGCGGCACGCTGGCGCTGAAGGTGATCGCGGCACTGGCGGCATCCGGCCTGCCCGCGGGCCGCCTTGAGCTCGAGATCACCGAAGCCGTGCTGATCCGCGACGACGAGGCGGCGCTCGCCGCGCTGCATCATCTCCGCGCCATTGGCGTGCGCATTGCGCTCGACGATTTCGGCACCGGCTACTCGTCGCTGAGCTATCTGAAGCGCTTCCCGTTCGACAAGATCAAGATCGACCGCTGCTTCGTCACCGACATCGCCGATCCGCAAGGCTCGGCCGGGATCGTGGAGGCGGTCGTCAATATCGCGGCCGAGCGCAGCATGACGACGACGGCGGAAGGCGTCGAGACCACGCAGCAGCAGCAATTGCTGCGCGAGCTCGGCTGCTCCGAGATGCAGGGCTATCTGTTCAGCCCACCGAAGCCGGCCGCCGACATCAGGCGGTTGCTGATTGCGCACCGCGAAGGCCCGCCCGCCGCCGGCCGGAGCCGCATGCGACGGCGCAAGCCGATCGCGGGCGCAGCGTAATCGATTGATTGCTGGAGAGGTGGACGGTCTTACGGACGGTTCGAGATAACCTCATTCCCGAGCGCGGCGGCGGCGGCCTCCTCGACATCGTAGTCGTATAGCCACCTGCGGAACGCTGCAGCGTTCCGGATCTCTCCGTCGCGCCGCTCGAGGCTTGCGTACCTTGAATCGTAGCGCAAGCCGTTCTGCCGCGCTTCGGCCTGAACCACATCGGTTCGTACCCGGCGCAGTTGCTCGTAGCGTTTCAGGGCAGCAGGAATTGCGGTCGCGCCGCACTTCTCGAGCAGCACAGCCAGCGCGACGCCGTCCTCGACTGCCTGATTGGCGCCCTGTCCCAGATGCGGCAGCATCGCGTGCGCCGCATCGCCCAAAAGCGCCAACCTGCCGCTGGTCCAGGATGCGAGCGGCGAGCGATCGTAGAGCCCCCACCAGAAGCATGTTTCGACCTTCTCGAGCAGGCCGGTTACAGAGGGATCCCAGCCTTGAAACGAGGCCGCGAGTTCATCGCGATCGCCGGCAGCGGACCAGGACTCGACGGTCTCGGTTTTGGTCGGAACAAAGCCGACATAATTGAGCAGCGAGCCGCCACGTACAGGAAACACCATGAAGTGCTTGCCGTCTCCCATCCACACCTGGTGCGCCTCCTTGCGCCACTCCGGCAGTTTCTCCGACGCGATCAGACCGCGATAGGCGCGTACACCGGAATATTCGGGCGGGCGTACTGCGACGACATGGCGCTGGAGCACCGATTGGATGCCGTCGGCGGCTATCACGACGTCGGCCTTCGCGGTCTCGCCGTTGGCGAAGCGCAGCCGCGCAACGGTGTCGTCCTGTTCGAAGCCAATGCAGCGATGATCCGTACGGATCGCGCTTGCGGGCAACGCGCTCGCCAGCACGTTGAGCAGGTCGGCGCGATGCATGCCGTACATGCCGTTCCAGCCGGAGGAATCGGTGGTCAGGATCGGCCCGACCACCGTGCCATCCATCCGGCGATATTCCGAGCCGGGACCGACCCTGGCGCCAACAGCGGCGAGCGCATCGCCGAACCCCATCCGCTCGAGCTGGCGCAAACTATTGGGATAGATGAAGACACCGGCACCGACCTCTCCCAATGCCCTCGCCTGCTCGAAGACGGTGACCTCGATGCCGCGCCGGCGCAGCGCATTGGCCGCGGACAGTCCGCCGATGCCGCCACCGACGATGGCAGCGCGCAGCCCTCCGGTTGAGGTCGTCGTGTTCATGGGAAGGATTCCCTGCAATTGGTCATGACCGGGATCGGAAACCTGCACGCTCAGCCTTGCACACTCACCCTTGCGGCGCGGCCACGGTCGGATCCTCCGTCACGATGCGCCCGCCGCGTGACCTTCGTCTACCAACTTCTCCCGGCCGGCAGGCAGCGCGACGCCACGGCGCGTCAATTCAACCGATACCCGCCCACCCAGCTCCAGCGTCTTCGCGCTAGGGGAGTCCGTTTATCGCGACATGTAACGAAAATGTCGGCCCCGATTCACTCAGGACCGACATTGTTCTCGTCGACGATCGATTAGAGAGGCTAGTTCGGCACCGGCCGCTTCTGCGCCGTCTTGGTCTCGGCATTCTTGGCCGCATCGGCGTTCTTGGCGTCGGCATTCACGGTGACGCCGTGGAGCTGGTTGAGGGCCGCGGTCAGCGCCTTGTCGTTCTTCTCGTCCGGCGGGACGTAGGCCTGCGAACCGGACTGCTCGGCGCCCTCAGCAGCAAGATGGCCGCGCATCTTGGCCTCGCTCATGATGTCGGAGCGGGTCTTGAACTCGTCGGGCACGTCCTGCAGCACCTCGATGTCGGGCGTGATGCCCTGGGCCTGGATCGAATGGCCCGATGGCGTGAAGTAGCGCGCCGTGGTCAGCGCAAGCGCGCCGTTGCCGGCGCCGAGCGGAATGATGGTCTGCACCGAACCCTTGCCGAACGAGCGGGTGCCGATCAGCGTCGCGCGCTTGTGGTCGTGCAGCGCGCCGGCCACGATCTCGGACGCCGAGGCCGAGCCGCCGTTGATCAGCACGACGAGCGGCTTGCCCTTGGTCAGGTCGCCGCCATGCGCGGTGAAGCGCTGGGTTTCTTCCGGATTGCGGCCGCGGGTCGAGACCACCTCGCCGCGCTGCATCAGCATGCCGCTCACCGAGACCGCCTGGTCGAGCAGGCCGCCCGGATTGTTGCGGAGATCGATGATATAGCCCGCGAGCTTGTCCTGCGGGATTTCCTTCTGGATATCGGTGATGGCCTTGTGCAGGCCCTCGGCGGTCTGCTCGTTGAACGAGGTGATGCGGATGTAGCCGACGTCGCCGCCTTCGGTGTGATACTTCACCGGGCGAACGCGGATGATCTCGCGGGTGATCGCAACCTCGATCGGCTTGTCGGCGTCCTTGCGGACGATCTTCAGTCGGATCGAGCTGTTGGGCGCGCCCTTCATCTTGTTGACGGCCTGGTCGAGCGTCATGCCCTGGATTGTCTCGTCGTCGATCGCGGTGATCACGTCGCCGGACATGATGCCGGCGCGCGAGGCCGGAGTGTCGTCGATCGGCGCCACCACCTTGACGAAGCCGTCCTCCATCGTGACCTCGATGCCGAGCCCACCGAACTCGCCATGCGTGGTCTCCTGCATCTCCGACCAGCCCTTCTCGTTCATGTAGCGAGAATGCGGGTCGAGCGAGGAGATCATGCCGTTGATCGCGCCTTCGACGAGCTTGCCGTCATCGGGCTTCTCGACATAGTCGGTCCGGATGCGCTCGAAGACCTCGCCGAACAGGTTGAGCTGGGAATAGGTGTTGTCGGAGCGGGCGGCCGCCTTGGCGACCTCGAACAGATGCGCGCCACCCTGCGGTGAGGTCACGAGAAGGGTGAGACACGCTCCCGCAACCGTCCCCAGGAAAAAACCAACGTTCTTGCGCATTATCCGCGATCCCTTTTCGCTATGGCCGGCAATATTTCGCAACAATGGCCAGCCTTCCCCGACGGGGCACAACACAACTGCTTTTTGGTCGGATCAAGGCCGTAACCTAACCGGACCATTACGGGGCTCCGAGCATGGTCGGGAAAAATTCACGGCGGCTTTCCGAAAAGACCTCGTTCGAACAAGGAGATGAGGCGATGATGAGAATTCCGGCTGTCGCATCATGGCTCAGCACGTCCTTCTTTGGTCGCACTATCTAGGCTGCTCTAGGATGCCTTGCCAGCCTCCTGCAACCCGCTCTGCCAGGTCGATGGCCTGGTCCCGAAGCCGCGCTTGGCCCTCGTGCCCAGCCAATAGCCGAATTGCGGAGGCACGTTCCGGAACGGACCGTCCACCCCCAGCTTTAGCGCGGCGTCCATCGGCCAGTTCGGGTTATTAAGGATTTCCCGGCCGACGGCGATCAAATCCGCTTGTTCATCGCGCAGGATCTGTTCGGCCTGGTCGCCATGGATGATCAGGCCCACCGCCATGGTCATGATATCAGCGTTCCGGCGGATATATTCCGACAGGGGCACCTGGTAGCTGTATTTGATCTCCTTGCCCAGGATCGGCGCCATCTCGGTGATTCCGCCTGAGGAGCAATCGATCACGTCGACGCCCTTTGCTTTCAGGATTTTCGCCAGCCGCGCGCTCTGTTCGGGCCCCCAGCCGGCATTGTCCTCGACCGACAGCCGCACGAACAAAGGTTTGTGATCGGGCCAATGCACGCGCACGGCTTCCGTCACCTCGATCAGGAAGCGCATGCGATTCGATTCCGAGCCGCCGTATTCGTCGCTGCGCTGGTTGGCGCGCTCGGACAGGAACTCGTGCACGAGATAGCCATGGGCGCCGTGCAGTTCGAGCACGTCGAAGCCGGCCTCGTTGGCGCGCCGCGCCGCCTGCCCCCAGGCCTGCACCAGGTCCTTGATCTCGCGGGTCTCGAGCGCCCGCGGCACCGGCCAGCGCTCGCTATGGGCGATCGCGCTCGGCGCCACCGGCGTCCAGGCGTCCCAGTCCACGATCTCGGGCGTGCGCTCGAGCGGACGGTCGCCCTCCCAGGGACGCGTGGCGCGCGCCTTGCGGCCGGAATGGCCAAGCTGGATGCCGGCGACCGCGTTCTGCTGCTTGATGAAGCTGACGACACGGTTGAGCGGCGCGACGAACTTGTCGTCCCAGATGCCGAGGTCGCCGACCGTGCCGCAACCGCGCCGCTCGACCTTGGTCGACTCGACGATCACGAGACCGGCGCCGCCGGCGGCGAACTTGCCGGCATTCATCAGGTGCCAGTCGGTCGGAAAGCCCTTGTCGGCCGAGTATTGGTGCATCGGCGGCACCACGATGCGATTCTTGAGCGTCACGCCGCGGATCGTCATCGGCGTAAAGAGCAGTTGTCCTGACATGGCTTCCTCACATGGCGTCGTTACCCCGGTTGGGCCGGGCCGACCTTCTGTTGCCGCGGACGATATACGCGCGGCGCGGCCACCGATAGAGGTGTACGATCGCCCCGGCTCCGCGCCGCGCAGTCGTCACGATCCGCGGTACATCGCCAGAAACATCGCCACCGCGGCTCTGACATGGGTGCGCACTTCGCGCTCTCCGGGCTTTTTCCAGTTCGATAGCACGAGCCGCTGGAGGTGATATTGCGAAACCACCGCGCCGAGGAACAGACGCGCGGCGCATCGCGGATCATCACATCGTAGTTCACCGCCCTCGGTCGCTTCGGCGAGATAGTCGGCGAGCCGTCGCACGGTGCGGCCGGGCCCTCGGTCGTAGAAGAGCTGGCCAAGCTCGGGCACGCGCGGCGCTTCCGCCACGAGGATCCTGAACAGCGACGACGATGGCGACCGCAGCACCATGTGCAACAGTCCCATGCCGAGATCGAACAGCACGGTCTCCGGGGTGCCGCCGCGCGCCAGCGCCGAGTCGGGACCGGACAGCTCGCGCGCCTTGCGATCGACGATCCCGGCGAACAACTGTTCCTTGCTCGAGAAATGCCGGTACAGCGTTTCCTTCGAGGCGCCGGCCGATTCCGCGATCATCTGCATCGTGGTCTCAGCGAAGCCCCGATCGAGGAACATTCGCTCGGCGACGTCGATTAGTTCCACCTTGCGCCGTTCGCCGCGCGGAACTTTTCTAGGGGACACTGCAGCAGTCACGTCACAGCCTCCGACTTGTTTTTCCACCGGTGTTGTGCATATGCGAACTAATCGGTACGGTTAATATATCCAATGGGCCGGCGCCTGGACAACCGGGTGCCCCAGCCCTTTCGGGAGCAGCGCGCGATGTCCGCCGACCAGTTGCAGGATGAGGCCCCGCCGAAGGAGCAGCCGGCCAGGAAGCCGCCGCCCGAGCCCGGCCCTGCCGACGCTGCCCCAAAGAACGGCGCCGGGACCGGCGATCAAGGCGACGATCCGAGGGCGAAGCGGCGCCCGACCGTGCTGGTCGTCGGCGCCATCATTCTGGTGCTGCTCGCGATCGGCATTGCCTACTACTGGCTGTCCACCCGCAACATCGAAAGCACCGACGACGCCTACACCGACGGGCGCGCGATCACCATCGCGCCGCAAGTGTCCGGCGTCGTGGTGTCGCTCGACGTCAGCGACAACCAGTTCGTCAAGCAGGGACAGCCGCTGATCCATATCGACCCGCGGCAATACCGGATCGACCGCGAACAGGCCGAGGGCGCGCTCGCGACCGCGCAGGCGCAGTATCGCGGCCAGCAGTTCGGCCTGGCGATCGCCAAGAAGAACTTCCCGGCGCAGCTCGAGCAGGCGCGAGCCCAGCTCGAAAACGCCAAGGCGGCGCGCAAGAAGGCGCAGGCCGATTTCGACCGGCAGAAGTCCCTGCCGAAGGCGGCGACGTCGCAGCAGGAGGTCGACGCCGCCGACGCCGCCCTGAAGCAGGCCGAGGCGCAGGTCGCGCTGGCCGACGCCCAGGTCACGCAGAACTCGCCGGTGCCGGAGCGGATCGGCGAGACCGACGCGCAGGTCGGCCAGCTCAAGGGCCAGGTCGAACAGGCGCAGTCGCGGCTGGACCAGGCCGATCTGAACCTGTCGTGGACGACCGTCGCCGCCCCGCAGGACGGCTGGATCACCAAGCGCAACGTCGAAAAGGGCAATTACGTCGCGCCGGGACAACAGCTGTTTTCCATCGTCGCGCCCGAGGTCTGGATCACCGCGAACTTCAAGGAAAGCCAGCTCGCCGACATGCGTCCCGGACAGCACGTCACGATCAAGGTAGACGCCTATCCGAGCCTCAAGCTTGAAGGCCATGTCGACAGCATCCAGCTCGGCTCCGGATCCAAATTCACCGCGTTCCCGCCCGAGAACGCCACCGGCAATTTCATCAAGATCGTGCAGCGGGTGCCGGTCAAGATCGTGATCGACAAGGGCCTCGATCCGAACATCCCCCTGCCCCTCGGAATTTCCGTCGTGCCGACGGTCACGGTGCGATGAGCGAGACCACCGAGCACCACGAAGACTGGAAGCCGTCCTACAATCCGTGGCTGATCGCGATTGTGGTGACGCTTGCCGCCTTTATGGAGATTCTCGACACCACCATCGTCAACGTCGCGCTGCCGCACATCGCCGGCAGCCTGTCGTCAAGCAACAATGAAGCCACCTGGGCGCTGACCTCCTATCTGGTCGCCAACGGCATCGTGCTGACGATCTCCGGATGGCTCGGCGATCTGCTCGGCCGCAAGCGCTACTTCCTGATCTGCATCGCGATGTTCACGGTCTGCTCGTTCCTCTGCGGGATCGCGCAGAGCCTGGCGCAGCTCATCATCTTCCGCCTGATGCAGGGGTTCTTCGGCGGCGGCCTGCAGCCGAACCAGCAATCCATCATCCTCGACACCTTCCCGCCCGCCAGGCGCGGCGCCGCCTTCGGCGTGGCCGCGATCGCCGTCGTCATCGCACCGATCATCGGCCCGACATTGGGCGGCTACATCACCGATCAGGCGACGTGGCGCTGGATCTTCTTCATCAACATCCCGGTGGGGATCATCGCCACTTTCTTCATCTCCGTCATGGTCGAGGATCCGCCGTGGGAGAAGAATCGCAGGAATCGCGGCATCGACTACATCGGCCTCGGCCTGATCGCCATCGGCCTCGGTTCGTTCCAGATCATGATGGACCGCGGCGAGGACGCCGACTGGTTCAATTCCGGCTTCATCCGCGTGATGGCCCTGCTCGCTTTCGTCGGAATATCAGGTGCGATCGGCTGGCTGTTGATCGCGAAGAAGCCGATCGTCGACCTGTCGGTGTTCAAGGACAAGAACTTCACGGGCGGCTGCATCATGATCGGCGCCACCGGCGGAATCCTGTATGCGGGCGCCGTCATCATCCCTCAGCTCGCCCAGACCGTGCTGATGTACACCCCGACCTGGGCGGGCCTCATCCTGTCGCCCGGCGGCGTCGCCGTGGTCCTGTTGATCCCGCTTGTCGGACGGCTGATGACGGTGATGCAGACGCGATACGTCATCGCGCTGGGATTCACCATCATGGGCTTCGCGTTCCTGTACGCGACGACGCTGGTCCCCAATGTCGATTTCAAGACCCTCGCCTTCATGCGCACCTTCCAGTCGTCGGCGCTGGCCTTCCTGTTCGTGCCGATCAGCACCGTGGCCTATATGACGCTGCCGCGGGAACTCAACAGCGACGGCTCGGCGCTGTTCGCCATGTTCCGCAACGTGTTCGGCTCGGTCGGGATTTCGCTCGCGACCTCGCAGATCACCCAGCGTTCGCAGGTCCATCAGAGCTACCTGTCGCAGTGGGCGACGCCGTTCCATCAGCCCTATCAGGCGCTGGTGGCGCAATACGAGCAGTCGCTCAGGGCCATGGGCCACGCCGGCGCAGGCGTGCACGACACGGCTGTGGGCCACGTCTATCAGGTGATGAGAACTCAGGTCGCGATCCTCGCCTATACGGACGTGTTCTTCTACTGTGCGGTGGTCGCCTTCACCGTGGTTCCGTTCTGCTTCCTGCTCTCGGCGAAGATCGGCGGTATGAGACCCGGGGGTGGTCATTGATGTCGCGACCGATCTGCAAACGCGCGCTCGTGCTTCTGGCGACGGCTGCGGTCCTCGCCGGCTGCAGCGTCGGCCCCGATTTCGTCCAGCCGGATTCCCATTTGCCCGACCAGAAGACGTTCGCGGGACAGACGTTCTCCGACACGCATCTGCCGGCGCCGACCGATCCGAACTGGTGGAAGGTGTTCGGCGATCCCGTGCTGACCAATCTGGAGAGCCGCGTCGCCGAGGCCAATCTCGACGTGCGCACCGCCACGATCAGGATCGCCGAGAGCCGCTATCAGCGCAGCGCGACGGCCTCCGCCCAGTTCCCCAGCATCAACGGTGACGGGAAATACAATCGCGAGCTCTACAGCAAGAACGGCATCGCCAGCCTGCTCACACCGTTGCTTCCGCCGGGGTCCGGCGGGGTCAATCTCCAGCCGATCAACGAATACAATGTCGGTCTCGACATGTCGTGGGAGCTCGATCTGTGGGGCCACGTGCGGCGGCAGATCGAAGCCGCCGACGCGCAGGTCGATCAGGCCGAGGACCGCCGGCGCGATGCGCTGGTGTCGGTGCTGGCCGAGCTCGCCAGCGATTATATCCAGCTCCGCGGCGTGCAGGAGCAGATCCGGATCGCCGAGAACAATCTCAAGGTCGATGGTGAGGTCCTGCAGCTCGCCCAGCAGCTTCAGCAGAAGGGTGTGCGCTCCGGCCTCGATACCGAAAACGCCGCCGCCCAGGTCGAAGGCATCCGCGCGCAGATTCCGAACCTGCAGCAACAGCAGATCCAGTACATGAATGCCATCGCCCTGCTGCTCGACCTTCCGCCGTCGGCGCTCAACGCCGAGCTGTCGCCGCGGCGCGTGATCCCGCGCTCGCCGCCCCGCATTCCCCTGGGCATTCCGTCAGAGCTGGCGCGCCGCCGGCCCGACATCCGCAGCGCCGAGGATCAACTACACACCGCGACGGCCAATATCGGCGTTGCCGTCGCCAACTTCTATCCGAAGTTCCAGCTCAACGGCAATGTCGCGCTCGACTCGCTCGAGTTCAGCAATCTATTCAAGGGCTCCTCCCTGCAATACACGGTGGGCCCGAGCGTATCGCTGCCGATCTTCGACGGCGCGCGGCTCACGAGCATGCTCAAGCTCAGCGATGCCCAGCAGGCGGAAGCCGCGATCACCTACCACAAGACCGTACTGCAGGCCTGGCACGAGGTCGTCAACGCGCTTGCCGCCCACCGGCTCGAGCAGACCCGCCGGACCCGGCTGCGCGCCCAGCTCGACCACACCCGCGCGGCGCTGGACCTTGCGCGCTCGCGCTACAATGACGGCGTCACTGACTTCCTGAGCGTGCTCGACGCCGAGCGCAGCCTGCTGCAGAACGAGCAGCAATACGCGACCAGCACGACCAACGTGTCGCTCAACCTCGTCACGCTGTTCAAGGCGCTGGGCGGTGGCTGGGAGCAGACTTTCCCCGATCCGCCCCGGCCGGCCATCGTGCAAGTCAGCAACTAGCTCGTTTTCGAGCGAAGTGGATACCGGTTCGCGTGAAGAAAACGCGTCAAAACAAAGATCTTGAGCTTCGGTTCTGATTCAATCAGAACCGACTCCAGGCGCCAACTCAAATCACCGCCCGCGTCGAAGCTGAGGGATCGCACATCGACCGGCCGCAAAGACCACCTTGGCCTTGGGCAGCCTCGCGTGATTTTGCGCACCTGCCCGGTTATGGATTAGTAAGACTGAATGAACGACTTCGCCCACGCGCTGGAAACAGCCGCCAGCCTGATCGGCCATCTTGATGCCGAGCTCTGCGAGATTGTTGCACTGTCGCTCGGCGTAAGCCTGACCGCGAGCGGTTTCGCCTTTGTGCTCGGGGCTCCTCTTGGTACGGCATTGGCCATCTATCGCTTCCGCGGCAAAGGCGCGTTGATCGTAGCCGCCAACGCCCTGCTCGGGCTGCCGCCTGTCGTTGTCGGCCTTGCCGTCTATCTTCTCCTGTCCCGATCCGGACCACTGGGTTCGCTCGGGATCCTGTTCACGCCGACGGCCATGATCATCGCCCAGGCTTGCCTCGGCCTTCCGATCGTGGTGGCGCTCGTTCACCGGATGATGGTGGACGTATGGGCCACCTACGGCGATGCCCTCCTTGCCGATGGGGCCTCGCGCCCGCGCGCCACCTGGCCGCTGATGTGCATTGCGCGCGATGGCCTCCTCACCGCGTTCCTGGCGGCGTTTGGCAGGGCAATCGCGGAGGTCGGAGCAATCATCATCGTGGGTGGCAACATTCGCGGCTATACGCGGACCATGACGACGGCGATAGCTCTCGAGACGAGCAAGGGCGAATTGAGCTTCGCACTTGCTTTGGGCCTCATTCTGGTGATCATTTCGCTGACCGTGAGCGCGTTGAGCCTTTTCTTCGGCCGCGTCATCGCGGGCCGCTGAACGGCACAAACATCCATTGGCGCCGGGGAGACATCTCGCATGAACCGTTGGCTCAGCTCATTTAGAACAGTGACCGTCGCCGTGCTCACCTTGCTGAGCGCTCAGGCGTCCGCACAAGACCAATCAATAGTCGTGGCATCGACGACCTCAACGCAGGACTCCGGCCTGTTCGGTTATCTGCTGCCGATCGTCAGGCAGACGACCGGCATCGAGGTGAAGGTGCTGGCTCAGGGCACCGGCCAGGCGCTCGACACGGCGCGCCGCGGCGATGCCGACGTGGTGTTCGTTCACGCAAAATCAGCCGAAGAGAAGTTTCTCGCGGAGGGCTTCGGCGTGAAGCGCTATCCTGTGATGTACAATGATTTTGTCGTCATCGGTCCGAAGAGCGATCCGGCCGGGATCAAGGGCAAGGATGTCCTGACGGCGCTGCAAATGATACGAACCAAGGCCGCGCCGTTCGTATCCCGCGGGGACCGCTCCGGCACCAATCTTGCCGAGCTTGCGCTCTGGAAGGACGCCGGCGTCGACATCGCAAAGGACCGTGGCCCCTGGTACAAGGAGATCGGCCAAGGCATGGGCGCCGCGCTGAACATCGCATCGGCGTCAAACGCCTACGTGCTCTCGGATCGCGGCACATGGCTGGCGTTCCGGAATCGCGGCGATCTGGCAATCCTCGTTGAAGGCGACAAGCGCCTGTTTAATCAGTACGGTGTCATGCTGGTAAACCCGGCCAAGCATCCCACGGTGAAGAAAGATGCGGGCCAGCGCTTCATCGACTGGCTGGTTTCCCCGGAAGGGCAGAACGCAATCGCCGGCTACAAAATCAACGGCCGGCAGCTCTTTTACCCGAATGCGAATGATCCCAACGCCTGAGTCTGGCGGTTAGAGCGCGACGAGATCAGGTTGAATCGTCATCGCGCTTTAGCTTCTTGTTTAAGCATGATCTTTTCGGAAAACCGCTTCACACTTTTCCGGATCATGCTCTAGGGTCAACAGCCGACCTGCGCGGCCGCCCCGATCGTCGTTGCGCCGCCGACTTGCGATCCCAGTTGCGCGAAGCCGCCGCTGAAGGAGAGCAGCAGCGGCTCATTCCCGTTGTGGACTTACTTCAGCTTATACGTGCCGGTTTGATGATTGCAGTCCTGAACCGTTCCGTCTTTCACGACCGGAAACGGACCCAAGGGATGGACTGTGCCGGTGACCGTCATGCCCTCGTATTTGCCGGTGCCGGCAACAGTTTCCCGGGTGAGACTTCCATCACTCGCGAGCGAAAATTTTGACAGGCGTTTGTCGCCGTCCACATCCACGCTCTCGCATACGGCTCCCCCCGTGAACTTCCCGTCAAGCGAGGCATTCATCCCCACGCAGCGGAAGCTGTTCTTGTCAAACATACCACCGGGAGGATTGCTGAGGATACTACCCGTCAGCTCGTAACCGGACGCGGTGTTGCCCTTGGAAAAAGCGATCGTGTTGTTAACGCCCGTCCAGCACGCGGTATAGTCGTAGCTGCCCTCCTTTGGCAGCTCGATCGCGAACGCGGAAGGCGTAGCGGAAATGGCGATCAGCAAGGCAATTGCATGGCTTCGCATGACATTCCCCTCCTAAAAGCATTTTTGAAAATATCTGTCCCTCCTGAGCGAGACGCTGAATAGTACCACGACAATCAGAGGTTCGCCGCAAAATTGGTCGCCTGAAGCGACAAGTCGGACCGCATCGCCACAGCTGCCCTTGCCGTCCTTGCGGGCCACCACGCGCAGGGTCTGTGGCCGGCCGGCCCCGGTGAACAAAGACAGCGTAGACATCAAACGCGGCGCGAGCACAATCGGCCGCTGCGCGGCCGAGACGTCTCCGATGCAATCTCACAACCATTTCGGTACGTCGGTGCGGACGAATTTGCGCAACCGGTCGATCAATGCGACCGGATCCGGATCGACGCGCTATTGGGCGTTACCTGGCGACGGCGTAGACGTCAGGATCGTAGCTCGAGCTCGGATTCTTGAACGCGTTGCGCAGCGCCGGCGACATCGGGACGTTGTAGTTGATGCCGTTCGGCGGGGTCGGCGACTCCAGCCACTTCTTGTACATGACCTCGATCTCCGGGCTCCCGTAAAGCTCGGCCGTGGTCCGGTCGGCCAACGCCTTGAACGGCGCATCCTCCCTGCGCAGCATGATCCCGTAGGGCTCCGGCTTCGAGAATATCTCGGTGCTGATCATGTAGGCGGCAGGCTCCTTCGATCGCGCGATCGCGACGGCGAGTTGCACATCATCGAGCGCATAGGCATGGGCGCGATCGGTCTCCAGCAGCAGGAACGCCTCAGCCTGGTCCTGCGCGGGAAGAATCTTGATGCCGAGCTTGCGGTCGGCATTGATCTTGGCGAGTTGCGCCAGGTTGACCGAGCCGGCCACGGCCGTCACCGCCTTCCCCTTCAGGTCGTCGATGGTGTTGATGTTGGAGGATTTCTTGGCGGCAAACCGCGTTGCACTGAGGAAATGCGTGTTGGTGAAGGTCACCTGCTTCTGGCGATCGGCGCTGTTGGTGGTCGCCGAGCAATGCAGGTCGATCGTGCCGTTGACCATCAAGGGGATACGATTCGACGAGGTCACGGGCAGATAGTCGACGGCGATGTCAGGCGTGCCGAGCTGCTTCTTCACCGCGTCCACGATCTTGAGGCAGATATCGAGGGCAAAGCCGATCGGCCGCTGATGGTCGTCGAGATAGCTGAAGGGAACCGAGGCCTCCTGGTAGCCGAGCGTGATCTTCTTCGTTTCCTTGACCTTCTGCAGCGTGCCGGACAGCTCGTCCGCTGCCGCAGGGCACGCGACAAAGGTGACTGCCAAAAGAACGGCGGGCAAACGCATCGATGGCTCCATTGATCAAGTGTGCGGGCTCTTCGTGCCCGAGCCATGCGAATGCCTTGAGCAGAGACGCAAGCATGCGTGATAGCTCGCACCGGGGCAAGGAGCCAGACGAAGATGTTTCTATCAGCTATCGCGCTTTGTTATGCGCTGGTCGCGCGACGCACCCTTGATGTCACAATGACAATCTCGCCCGTTCGAGTGCGACAAAACAACCCGACGGGCAGCTCGGTAAAATCCGTCAAGCCTGCACGTGAAAAATATTTCTGTTTATCAGAATCGTAACTTGATGTATGAATTGCCCGTCTCACCCGATTGAGGGGCGCGTCGCGATCGTCACGAGTGTTGCGGTGAGATGCGGTGGACGCCGATTGCGTGACTGACGAGCACGTATGAGGCGGACGGCGAAGTCGTGCAGGCCTGACGCCCTAGTGGCAGGTGTCTTATCAGCGAGAGCCAAGCTCTCTTGCTGATGACGGTGACAAAAGAGCCCGGTCTCGCCGGGGAGAGCCCGTATAAGCCGTAAACCATCGCGCAGGGAAAGCCGGATTGCTCCGGTTACACCTGTGGTCCTACCTCCCGTGCTTACTATTTTGCACGGGACCCATGGGTGCGATCGGCACCCGGCTTTCCCTGCGCCCTCTGATTTCAGAGAGGGCGAAACGAGATCCATAGCTCGGACGATTCAAGTCGCGAGAATGCGGACGCTTATCTGCAATTTGATGTGTGGATCAGAGGCTAACCCCGTCATCCTGAGGTGCGAGCGGAGCGAGCCTCGAAGGATCGACGGCCACCGGTCGGGCCGTGCATCCTTCGAGACGCGCGTTCCGCGCTCTTCAGGATGACGGGATTGATAATCTTCGCAGGGACGACACCGCTGTCGGGGTAGTCACGTGCGATGAGTAGATATATCCGATCAAATGCTCGCAATGATGTGACACGCGCCCGCCACGCCTCCCGCTCCCCCCGCCCATCGAAGACATTGCTGCCTGCCCGCAATTTTCGTACATCGTTGCTGCAATGACCACGCAACTCTCCCCCAATTCCGTCGACGTGCTGCTGTTCGATATCGGCCGCGTCGTGATCGATATCAGCTTCGACAGGGTGATGGCGAACTGGGCGGGACATGCCGGCTGCGCGCCGGCCGATCTCGCCAGGCGCTTCGTCGTCGACGACAGCTTCAAGCATCACGAGGTCGGCAAGGTCGACGACGCGGCGTTCTTCGCGAACCTGCGCCGGTCGCTCGGCATAGATCTCACCGATGAGCAATTCCTCGAGGGCTGGAACGCTATCTTCACCGGCGAGATGCCGGGCATCGCGCCGCTGCTCGCCGGCGCGGCGAAGCGGCTGCCGCTCTATGCCTTTTCCAACACCAACCCGGCCCACATCGCGCATTTCTCGGTCGCCTATGCCGACGTGCTCAGCCATTTCCGCACCGTGTTCCTGTCGTCGGCGATCGGGCTTCGAAAACCCGACGCCGCGGCCTATGATCATGTGGTAAAAGCGATCGGCGTGCCGGCGTCGCGGATCCTGTTTTTCGACGACACGGCGGCCAATATCGAGGGTGCGCGGGCGCGCGGCCTTCATGCCATCCACGTGACATCGACGGATGACGTGGCGAGGGCACTCACCGCACTTGGGATATGAAGACCCCGGGATGTAGAGTTCCTGGGATTTGAGGAGGCCTGCCCGTGGCCCTGATGCCGGTTGCCGATGCCCTGTCAGCCATTCTCGCCGGCGCCGAGCCGCTGCCTGAAGAGATGGTCGCGCTCGATATCGCCTATCACCGCACGCTGGCGCGTGACGTCGCGGCGCGGCGTACGCAGCCGCCGCAGGCGATGTCGGCAATGGACGGCTATGCGGTGCGCGCGGACGATGCCTCCGACCTGTCGGCCCGGCTGAAGGTGATCGGCGAGGTCGCCGCCGGCCGGCCGTTCGAGCGGACCGTCGGTGCGGGCGAAGCCGTGCGGATCTTCACCGGCGGGGTGATCCCTGACGGCGCCGACGCCATCATCATCCAGGAAGACACCAGGATTGACGGCGATCACATCACGATCACGGAAGCGGCCGCGAAGGGCCGGCATATCCGCCCCGCCGGCGTCGACTTCCGCGAGGGTGACGTGCTGCTTGCGGGCGGCAGCCGCCTCTCCGACCGGGCGCTCTCGCTGGCCGCTGCCATGAACTATCCGGAACTGGCGGTGCGCCGCCGCCCGAAGGTCGCGGTGCTGGCGACCGGCGACGAGCTGGTGATGCCGGGCTCCCGTCCCGGCCCCGGCCAGATCGTCTATTCCAACGGCTACGCGCTGCGGGCACTGGCCCGCGCCGAGGGCGCCGAGACCGTCGATCTCGGGATCGCCGCCGACACCGTCGCCGCCACCACGGCCGGCATCCGCCGGGCCCGCGACGTCGATGCCGACATCCTGATCACCACCGGCGGCGCCTCGGTCGGCGACCACGACCTCGTCAAGCAGTCGCTGGAGGCAGAGGGCGTCCGGATGGCGTTCTGGCGGATCGCGATGCGGCCCGGCAAGCCGATGATGCACGGCCGATTGGGCGCGATGCGGGTGATCGGCCTGCCCGGCAATCCGGTGTCCTCCTACGTCTGCGCCTTCCTGTTTCTGGTGCCGTTGATTCGGGCCCTGAGCGGCCGAAAAGTGATTCATCATGCCCGCGAGAGCGCCCTGCTCGGCCGCGATCTCGGCGCCAACGACCAGCGCGAGGACTATCTGCGAGCGCGACTGGAAGAGCGTGACGACGGCACGCTGATCGCAACGCCCGTCACCCAGCAGGACAGCTCGCTGTTGGGGAATCTCGCTGCGGCACGGGCACTTTTGATCCGTCCGCCGTTTGCGCCAGCGGCCTCCGAGGGCGATGCGTGCGAGATTCTGACGCTGCCGGAATGACACTGCGTCATCGCGCCGATCTGCCGTCATTGTCGGCTGCATTCACCGGAAATTAAGTGGTTGCGGAACACATATCGAACATATAGTGTCCGTTCATGATTTGTTTCGAGTACTGGTGTCTACAATTGGGAGCGCGCCTGGGAGTCCTGCGTGTCACGCGCTCCCGAGGCGAGGCCTCCTGAAAGTCTCGGAATCGAACGACGCTATCAACCGGGGGAATACTCGAGATGCTCACGCGCAAACAGTACGAACTTCTGCGTTTCATCAACGAACGTCTGAAAGAGGCCGGCGTCCCGCCCTCCTTCGACGAGATGAAGGACGCGCTCGACCTGCGCTCGAAATCCGGTATCCATCGCCTCATCACCGCGCTCGAGGAGCGCGGCTTCATCCGCCGCCTGCCGAACCGCGCCCGCGCGATTGAAGTGATCAAGCTGCCTGAGCTCTCGGCCGGTGGCGGCAATGGCCGTCGCGGCTTCACGCCCAGCGTCATCGAAGGCACGCTCGGCAAGCGCCCCTCTACGCCGCCGATCGCCGAGGAGGACGGCAATCGTCCGGTCGCAGTCCCCGTCATGGGTCGGATCGCGGCCGGTACGCCGATCGAGGCGCTGCAGACCCGCAGTCACACCATCAGCGTGCCGCCCGACATGCTCGGCACCGGCGAACATTACGCGCTGGAAGTCCGCGGCGATTCCATGGTCGATGCCGGCATCCTCGACGGCGACATGGCGCTGATCCAGCGCAACGAGACCGCCAATACCGGCGATATCGTGGTGGCGCTGATCGACGAAGAGGAAGCGACCCTGAAGCGCTTCCGCCGCCGGGGCGCGTCGATCGCGCTCGAGCCCGCCAACACTGCCTACGAAGTGCGCATCCTGCCACCCAACCGGGTGCGGATTCAGGGCAAGTTGATCGGTCTCTATCGCAAATACTGACGGTGACTGACGGCAGCGGATGTCCCGGCGCGACGACGCAGTGCGTTGCGCAATCGATGCTTGAGGATGCAAGGGAACGAGCGGCGTTGAGCGCCGTTGCTTCATGGACTGTACTGCGCGCCCGTCTCCGGTGCGCCCCGATACCTCCGGGTCGCTGTAGCGTGTTTGTGATCGGAGCCAGACGCAGCCAGTCGTACAATCGCCCACAAACGGGAAGAAACTCGTTTGCTGTCGTCCACTCTGGTAGAGGCCTGCGCCTCAGGAGAGGCACGGGTCGCTATCTCGAAATGAGGAGCCATCCGATGTGTGACTATAGTCTGCACGCCGTGGCATCGCGCCCCGCCATTGTCGGAGAGACGCTGATCACCACGACATTCCGCGGCACGTCTACCCGCGGCTTTGCTTCGGAGAATGATCCCACTGTCGCGGTATGCATGCTTCCCGGCACCGAACTCGCATTCGTCGAGAACGTCCGCTACGACAGTCGCTGGATCTGGACCAAGACGATCGGCTTCCGCGTTGGTGTGTTCAACGAGGTCGAGCCCGACGTCCCCGATCGCCATCATGATGCGGTCGAATTCCCCGACGGCAACCACGTGCTGGTGACCCAGCTCTGCGAAGGACAGCGCGTCACCGTGCTGCAGCTGCCGGCACTTCACCCGCCGGTTACGCAAAAGCCGAAGGTGGTGGAGCGACGGCCCTCTGCATTCGCGTCGCTGTTTTTGGGTTGAGCGCATCTTGGCCGCAGGATGAGTCCGTCCCGCGGCGGGTGACCTAAGCGATTTCGAGCGACCCCGGGACTGCGGGTTCCGGGGCGCAGTCGGGGATTTGCGTCAGACGGCGCCTTGGCGCATCATCGCGCACGGACAAGGATGGACGTGCTCGGTGGTCGACAAGGTCACATGGCAAAAGGCTGGACGCGTCACGGAGCCGGGCCGCTACATGTTCCGGTTCGGCTGGCTCACGGTCACGGCCGATGACCTGAAGGTCTGGCAGCAGTTTCCCGAGGCGGTCTTCACCCTCGTCAAGAAGCCCGACGCCGACCCCGACTCGGCCGAATACCACCTCGGCCTCTTCGAGATCCCGACCACTCCCCAGCCCGATCAACCCTAGTCGTCGCCCTGCAGATCGGCCTCCGCCGGGGTCGCATCGACCGCCGGCCGCGGCGCGGTGCCGGGCACGCGTAGCGCCGCCTCGCTCTCGCCGTCACCGGGAACCGCCGGCGACCACGGCCGGTCGACCCCGCTCGGCTTGACCGCATGGATGGCGAAGCCGTCGCTGGTGCGCCGCAACGCCAACGCACCGTGGCGCCGCACCCGCTCGGCATCGATCACGGAGGCCGCGCAGCCCTGCGGTGCCGACCGGGCCGTCACGATCAGCACCGCACGCTCGCAATCGTCGGCCAGCGCCTCGGGCCGCATCGCCAGCGAAACCAGCGCGCCGCCGGTACCCTGGGTCACGCAGCCGCTCTCATCGCAGGAGACGCCATCGCCGAGCGAAGGATCGGCCGGGGTCCGCGCATCCGCATCCGCCGCCAGCCATTCCTTCACGAGGAAGGCATCCTTGCCGCTCCGCATCAGATGCAGCCGCCCGTCCCCGCCGCGAACCGCGACGTTGCGGCCATCCGCGGAGATCAGGACGTCCGGTTGCGGCACCCGCACCGCCCAGACCAGCGACACCGCCAGCAAAGCCGCGCCCGACCAGCGCAGCGGCGTACGCAGCAGCCCGAGCAGAACAAGGCCCGCGCTCGCTGCGATCATCGGCCCGGTCCCGAACGCCGCCATGCGGCCGACCGCGCCCGGCAGCGCGGCGACCCATTGCGTCACCACGATCATCCAGTCGATGCCGACGCCCATGATCGCCCAGAACACGCCGTCGAACCCGAACGGCATGGCGGCGAGCCCGAGCAGGCCGGCCGGCATCACCACCGCCGACACCACCGGCATCGCCGCCAGATTGGCGAGCAGCCCGTAGGGCGTCACGCGATGGAAATGGAACGCGGCATAGGGCGTCGTCGCGAGCCCCGCCACCAGCGAGGCCAGCACCAGCATGGCGGCCTCGCGCCCGCCCCACAGCGCCACCCGCGCCGTCACCGAGTGATCGGGCGACGCCAGCAGATTGGGCATCCCGATCTGCACCAGTGCCACCAGCCCGAGGGTCGCCGCAAACGACATCTGGAAGCTCGGATGCACGAGCGCTTCCGGCATGATCACGAGTACGATCAACGCCGCCACCGCCAGCGTGCGGAACGTGATGGCGCGGCGATCGACGATCACTGCCATCAGCACCAATGCGGTCATGAAGAACGACCGCTGGGTCGCAACCTCGGCCCCCGACAGCAGAAGATAGAACGCAGCAGCGACCAGCGCGGCCGCAGCCGCCCATTTCTTGATCGGATATCCCGCCGTCAGCGCCGGGAACAGCGCGAGCAGCGCCCGCACCGCGAAGAACACCACGCCCGCGACGACGGCCATGTGGTAGCCGGAGATCGACAGCACATGGCCGAGCCCCGAGATGAACATCGCATCGTTGACCGGCGTCGTGATCGCATCGCGCCGGCCCGTGAGCAGCGCGGTCGCAATCGCGCGCTGGTCGCCGTCGAGCGTGGTGCGGATCCGCGCGTCGATGGCGTCGCGCAGGCCCTGCATGAACGCCGCGTAGCGCAGCACGAGACCGCCGCTCGCCGGTGGCTCCGTCGTCTTGACCGCCCCCATCACGAAGCCGGAGGCGCCGATGCCCTGGAAGTAGAGATCACGGCCGAAATCATAGGAGCCCGGGCGCTGCGGGCCGAGCGGCGGCAACAGCCGCGCCTTCAATCCGACGAAGCTGCCGACTTCGGGCGCGGTGCCCTTCTTCACCGAGAGCCGCACGCGCTCAAGCTTCGTTGTGTCGCGCGGGCTCTCCATCGAGACGACACGCAGCACGAAACGGTCGGTCTTCTCGCGGATATCGCGCGTTTCGACGAAGCCGGTCAGCGTCACCGAGAACATCGGCCGCGCCAGCACGGTGTGCGCGACGCGCGCCGTCCGCCACGTCGCCGTGGCAAAGCCTGCGGCAACCGCCGCCACCATCACGATTGCCGGAAACAGCCTCTGCCGCCGCAGCAGGAGCGCCAGCACGCACAATGTGGCCGCGACGGCAGCTGCGACCCACAGCACCGGCTCGTGCTCGGCCGCGAAATAGAACGCGATGCCGGTACCGAATGCCACCGGTACCCAAGGCAGCAGCCGCCCGGCGCCCGCCTCGGCGCGTGCCCACTGCCGCAATGTCTCGACGATGGGCGGCCAGATGCTGACGGGAGCCGGGATATAGCCTCCCGCGGGGACGGCCGCGCGCGGCGGCCACGTCCCCGCGTAGCCGCGTTTGCCGCCCGGCGTCGTGCCCTGCTCCGCCATTCCGCTTGCGATCCCTGCCCGGTTGCAAGCCTAGCGGAAGCCGCGGTCAGCCGACTAGCGGAACGAAGCGGCAACCTGCGCGCACCAGGGCACCGGTGCACACCTACGACGCGATCCTGGGAAGGCCTAGCCTTTCCCGCCGACTTCCTTGGCAAAGGTGTCGCGCAGGCCGATGGTGCGGTTGAACACCAGTTTGTCCGCGGTCGTGTCCGGATCGCGCACGAAATAGCCCTGGCGCTCGAACTGCATCGCGTCGGGCGAATTGCTCTCGGCGATCGCAGGCTCGACACGCGCGTCCGTCAGCACTTCGAGCGACTGCGGGTTGAGGTCGGCGGCGAAGTCGGCAGCGTTCGGGCTCGGGTTGGCGAACAGCTGGTTATAGATGCGGATCTCCGCCGGCTTCGACTGTGCCGCGGACAGCCAGTGCATCGTCGCCTTCACCTTGCGGCCGTCGGGCGCGTTGCCGCCCTTGGTCGCGGGATCGTAGGTCGCGCGCAGCTCGACGATCTCGCCGGCGTCGTTCTTGATCACGCCGGTGCACTTGATGAAGTAGGCATAGCGCAGCCGCACCTCATTGCCCGGCGACAGACGGAAGAACTTCTTCGGCGGATTCTCCATGAAGTCGTCGCGCTCGATATAGAGCTCGCGGCCGAAGGCGATCTTGCGGGTGCCGGCGTCCGGATTGTCCGGATGGTTGATCGCCTCGAGCTCCTCGACCTGCCCTTCCGGATAGTTCTCAATCACGACCTTGAGCGGCCGCAGCACCGCCATCCGGCGCTGCGCCGTGCGGTTGAGTTCCTCGCGGATGCAGAATTCGAGCATGCCGACATCGACCACGCTGTTGGCCTTGGCCACGCCGATGCGCTTGATGAATTCGCGCACCGCGGCCGGCGGCACGCCGCGCCGCTTCAGGCCCGCGATGGTCGGCATTCGCGGATCGTCCCAACCCGAGACATGCCCGTCGCGCACGAGCTGGGTCAGCACGCGCTTGGACAGCAGCGTGTAGGTCAGGTTGAGCCGCGCCATTTCGTACTGGCGCGGCTTCGACGGCACCGGCAGCTTGTCGAGCAGCCACTCGTAGAGCGGCCGGTGATCCTCGAACTCCAGCGTGCAGATCGAGTGGGTGATGCCCTCGATCGCGTCCGACTGGCCGTGGGCATAGTCGTAGCTCGGATAGATCGACCATTTGTCGCCGGTGCGCGGATGGTGAGCGTGCAGGATCCGGTACAGCACGGGGTCGCGCAGGTTGATGTTACCGGCGGCCATGTCGATCTTGGCGCGCAGCACGCGGGTGCCGTTCGGAAACTCGCCGGCCTTCATGCGTCGGAACAGGTCGAGGTTCTCGTCGACCGAGCGGTCGCGGAACGGCGAGTTCTTGCCGGGCTCGGTGAGGGTGCCGCGCGAGGCGCGGATTTCATCCTGTGACTGGTCGTCGACATAGGCGTAGCCGGCCTTGATCAGGCCTTCGGCCCAGTCATACAGCCGATCGAAATAGTCGGAGGCGAAAAAGAGGTTGGTTCCCCAGTCGTAGCCGAGCCAACGGACGTCGGCCTGGATGGAGTCGATGTACTCCTGCTCCTCCTTGGTCGGATTGGTGTCGTCGAAGCGCAGGTTACACCGCCCCCCGAACTCCTGGGCGATGCCGAAATTCAGGGCAATCGACTTGGCATGGCCGATGTGCAGGTAGCCGTTCGGCTCCGGCGGGAAGCGGGTCACGATCCGGCTGTGCTTGTGGGAGGAGAGATCGGCCTGGACGATGTCGCGGATGAAGTCGCGCCCTGCCTCTGCCGTCGCCGTATCAATCGTCATCTATAGGTTCCCTGGAGGAGTCTGGCGCACGTTCTGCCAAATTCGTGCGGTTGGGCCAAGTGCGGTTTGACCAAGTCCGGTTTGGCCGAGATTCGGCCCAGCCTGGCTCGGCCAGCCGGAGGCCATCCCAGGCTTTAGTTATGTCCGGTTCCTGCTATACACCACCGCCGTTCACGCATACGCCTCGATAGACCATGACCGATTCCGTCGTTACCCGCTTCGCCCCCTCGCCCACCGGCTTCCTCCACATCGGAGGGGCCCGAACCGCGCTGTTCAACTGGCTCTACGCCAAGAAGCACGGCGGCAACATGCTGCTCCGGATCGAGGACACCGACCGCGAACGCTCAACCAAGGAGGCCATCGACGCCATCCTGGACGGCTTGAGGTGGCTTGAGCTCGATTGGGACGGCGACGTCATCTACCAGTTCAGCCGCGCCGCCCGTCACCGCGAGGTCGCCGAGAGCCTGCTCGCCTCTGGCCGCGCCTATTACTGCTATGCGACCCCGGAGGAGCTGACCGCGATGCGCGAGAAGGCGCGCGCCGAGGGCCGCACCCGTCTCTATGACGGCATGTGGCGCGACCGCGATCCCTCCACCGCTCCGGCAGGCATCAAGCCGACCATCCGCCTGAAGGCGCCGCAGACCGGCGAGACCGTGATCGAGGATCAGGTCCAGGGCCGCGTGGTCTGGCAGAACGAGAACCTCGACGACCTCGTGCTATTGCGCGGCGACGGCACCCCGACCTACATGCTGGCAGTCGTCGTCGACGACCACGACATGGGCGTCACCCACGTGATCCGCGGCGACGATCACCTGATCAATGCCGCGCGCCAGAAGCAGATCTACGACGCGCTGGAATGGGGCATCCCGAGCATGTCCCACATTCCGCTGATCCACGGTCCCGACGGCTCGAAACTGTCGAAGCGTCATGGCGCGCTCGGCGTCGACGCTTATCGCGCCATGGGATATCTGCCCGCCGCGTTGCGCAACTATCTCGTCCGGCTCGGCTGGAGCCATGGCGACCAGGAAATCTTCTCGACGCAGGAGATGATCGACGCGTTCGACCTGTCCGGCGTTGGCCGCTCGGCGGCGCGCTTCGATTTCGCCAAGCTCGAGAACCTCAACGGTCACTACATCCGCAACAGCGACGATCAATCCCTCGTGACCCAGTTCGAGAGCGTGCTGGACTACGTCCCCGAGGGAGCTGCGCTCAAGGCCAAGCTCAACAACACCACGCGCGCGCAATTGCTGCGCGCGATGCCGAGCCTGAAGGAACGTGCCAAGACGCTGATCGAGCTGATCAGCGGCGCCTATTTCATCTTCGCCGACCGTCCGCTCGCGATCGAACCGAAAGCGGCCGCGCTGCTGACGCCGGAAACGCGTGCGCTGATCGGCCGGCTGCGCGCAGCGCTCGAGGCGGTGAATGACTGGAACGCAGAAACCACCGAAACCGCCATGCGGAATTTCGCCGAACTGAACAACCTGAAACTCGGTGCCGTCGCCCAGCCGCTGCGGGTGGTGCTGACGGGACGCACCACGTCGCCGGGCATATTCGACGTTCTGGCTGTCCTGGGACGCCAGGAGTGCCTGGCTCGCCTCGCCGATCAGGCGACATAATCCTGCATGGACCCCCTCCAGGGTCCATCTTGCAGCGCACATTGCAATAAGCTACCCATCTTCGGACGCCTTCTTCACAAGCCGTCACGCCCCGCCACGCGCCGCAAATCATGCGACCGGGCAAGGCCGGTTTTCACAACGAATTCATCGGGGATATCGCGATGGACGCAAAATCCAGCAAGACAGCCACACTCACCATCGGCAACAAAAACTATGATTTCCCGATACTGAGCGGCACCGTTGGGCCCGATGTCATCGACATCGCCAAGCTCTATGGCCAGGCAGGTGTGTTTACCTACGATCCTGGTTTCACTTCGACCGGCAGCTGCCAGTCCAAGATCACCTACATCGACGGCGACGCCGGTATCCTCGAATACCGCGGCTACCCGATCGAGCAGCTCGCCGAGCATGGCGACTTCCTCGAGACCTGCTACCTGCTGCTATACGGGGAGCTTCCGACCCCGGCGCAGAAGAAGAGCTTCGATTACACCGTCACGCACCACACGATGGTGCATGAGCAGATGGCCCGCTTCTTCCAGGGCTTCCGCCGCGACGCCCACCCGATGGCGATCATGGTTGCTGCAGTCGGCGCGCTCGCCGCGTTCTATCACGACTCCACCGACATCAACGATCCGAAGCAGCGGGAGATCGCTTCGATCCGCATGATCGCGAAGATCCCGACCTTGGCGGCGATGGCCTACAAGTACACGGTCGGCCAGCCCTTCGTGTATCCGAAGAACTCGCTCTCGTTTGCCGAGAACTTCCTCAACATGTGCTTCGCGGTGCCCTGCGAGGAATACAAGATCAATCCTGTGCTCGCCGACGCGCTCGACAAGATCCTGATCCTGCACGCCGACCACGAACAGAACGCCTCGACCTCCACCGTGCGCATCGCCGGCTCGTCGGGCGCCAACCCGTTCGCCTGCATCGCGGCCGGCATCGCCTGCCTGTGGGGCCCGGCGCATGGCGGCGCCAATGAAGCCGCGCTCAACATGCTCTACGGCATCGGCAAGGTCGAAAACATTCCGGACTTCATCGCCAAGGTGAAGGACAAGAACAGCGAAGTCCGCCTGATGGGCTTCGGTCACCGCGTCTACAAGAACTACGACCCGCGTGCCAAGATCATGCAGAAGATGTGTCACGCGGTGCTCAAGGAGACTGGGCATGGCGACGATCCGATGCTCAAGGTCGCGCTGGAGCTCGAGAAGATCGCGCTCAACGATCCGTACTTCATCGACCGCAAGCTCTACCCGAACGTCGACTTCTACTCGGGCATCACGCTGAAGGCGATGGGCCTGCCGGTGTCGATGTTCACCGTGCTGTTCGCGGTCGCGCGCACCGTCGGCTGGATCAGCCAGTGGAGCGAGATGATCGAGGATCCGCAGCAGAAGATCGGCCGTCCGCGCCAGCTCTACACCGGTGTCGCTCGTCGCGACTACGTGCCGATCGACAAGCGCAAGTAAGCTCGATTCTCAACGAACACTGGACGGCGCCATCATTCCTGATGGCGCCGTTTTCGTTTGCCGCGCGCGACTTCGGTCGCGAGCGCATCGAGGCGCGGCAGCCAGAACGCCCTGAACCCGTCGAGCCAGTCGTCGACCTCGCGCAGCCGCCTCGGCTCGAGCGCGTAGATGCGCCGCGTACCGTGGGCACGCGCGGACGCGAAGCCCGCATCGCGCAGGATCCGCAACTGCTGCGATACCGCCGATTGAGTGATGCCGAATTCACCTTGCACGACAGCTACTATGTCGCCGGAACTGTGCTCGCCGCCGGCGAGCAATTCCAGGATGCGCCGTCGGACGGGATCGCCGAGGATGTCGAAGGCGTGCACGGATCGCTAGCCTCCGCTCCCCGGCTCCGGCTCGCCGCAATAGAACGCCGTCGTGTTGGCCGCCGCCCTTCGCGCCGCAGCCTCATCCGTGCCTGCCGCGATCGAGGCCCTGCACCAATCCTCGCTGCTGCGGCGAATGAAAACCTTGCCGTCGTCTGAGGCCGGCCATGCCGCGGCCGCGCCGCGGTCGAAGTCCTTGCCCGAAGCGAGGTACAGAGCCAGACCCATCAGCGCGAGGTCCCAGCCGACGCCGACAGCGCCCGGTCCGAAGCGATCCCAGAAGTCGCCCTCGATAACCGAAAGATGCTCCAGCTCCAGGCGCGTTCCCCCGGAGGGATCATCGGCCAATGTCACGGTCACCCAGCTGACACTGCCCATCGCCTCCCAGGTAACGGCGAGCCGGCGCGGCGGCTCGCAAGCCGTGATTTCGCCCCCCGCCTGCCCCTGGAACTGGTAGTGACCACCGAGTTTCAGATCGCCTGAGATGGGCAGGAACCAGCGCGGAATGCGCACGGGATTGGTCAGTGTGTCCCAAAGATCCGTAATGTCGGTGTCGTAGCTGCGGGTCGCGATCACCGCCCGTGCCGGCTTGCCGTCATGTTCCCTGACAGCGACTTCGCGAATGACGGCTCCGACATAGGCGACTGGATCGATCTTCATTTCAGGCTCCACGAGATATATTAGCCATATCTAATATTAATGCATTCTAATAATTCGATGCAAGCGAAAGTGCTGCGGCGAGATGCCGCCTGAGAACAGCTGCATGAAATTCGCTAGCTGGACCGCGGCCCCATCGTCGCCAGCACGATATCCGTTGCGCGGACGCTTGGCGGCTGGTCACCCGTCGACATCTTCGCGTCCATCGTCCCGAACGCCACGAGCTGCCGCAGGCGATCGGGCGTATCTGCAATCACATCACCAAGTGCCTGCGCGAGCTTCTCCGGGGTGCAGTCTTCCTGCAGGAACTCCGGGATGACGTCGGTGCCGATCACGAGATTGGCGAGGATCACCGACGAGACGCGGATCGCACGCCGCAGGATGAACGCCTCCGCGGCGCCGACCCGATAGGCCGTGACCATCGGAATGCCCGACAGCGCAAGCTCCAGTGTCACAGTGCCCGACTTCGCGAGCGCAGCGCGCGCGACACGGAATGCCGCGCGCTTCTCGGTCTCGCCGACCGCGATCCTCGGCGCGATCGGCCACCCCGCCACGCCCGCGCGAACCATCGTCTCGAGATGCGGCATGGTGGGAAGCACGAGTTCGAATTTCATTCGCTCGCCGAGCTGGCCGAGCGCCGCGCCGAACAGTGCCAGATGATGCCTGATCTCGCTGCGCCGGCTGCCCGGCAGAACCAGCAGCACGGGCGGCTCGGCGTCGCGCCGCCTCTGCTCCTCCGCATTGGGGCGAAGCGACGCAAGCTGCTCGGTCAGGGGGTGACCGACATAGCTGCAGAGTGGTCCGTCCAGCTTGCGATACTCCTCGGGCTCGAACGGCAGCAATGCCAACACGTGATCGACATAGCCTCGCATCGCGCGCGCCCTGCCCGGCCGCCAGGCCCAGACCGACGGCGACACGTAATCGACAATCGGGATGTTCGGATTGCGCGCACGGACGCGGCGGGCGACGCGATGGGTGAAATCGGGGCTGTCGATAATGACAAGCATATCGGGTGCCGCAGCGAGCACCGCATCCGCCGTACGGCGGATCAATTGCAGGATCTTCGGCAATTGCTTCACGACCGCGGCAAAGCCCATGATCGACAGCTCTTCGATCGGGAACAACGGCGCGATCCCCTCGCGGGTCATCCCGCGTCCGCCGACGCCGGAGAACTGCACGGCATTGCCGAGCCGCTGGCGCAGCACCTGCATCAGCGCGGCGCCGAGCCGGTCGCCGGATTCCTCGGTCGCGATGAGGAATATCTTTTGCATCTTGGCGGGATTGCTCGGCATCGTCAGCCGGCCAGACCAATGACGAAGAGCTGCCTGGCGTCGGCCGTCTCGATCAGGGCCTGCGGATCGGCGGCAAGCGTGTTGCCGGCGATCACGGCGACCCCAGCGATGCCCGCGGCTGCCGCTCCCTCGACCGTTCGCGGGCCGATGGTCGGCAGATCGAAGCGCAGGTCCTGCCCGGTCTTCGGCGCCTTCACCAGCACACCGCGCCCCGCCTTGGCGCGGATGCGGCCCGCGGCGCGCAAGCGCGCCACCCGCGCAAGCAGCCCGTCGGTGCCTTCGATGTCCTCGACCGCAACCACATGCCCGTCGATCACGACGGCGGCCTGACCGATGTCGAATGGCCCGAGCGCATCAAGCACACCGCGCCCCCGCGCGATGTCGGCGAGCGCACTGCTGTCAGGCACCGCACGCGTGATGGCGCCTTCCGGCATCAGCAGATCGGGAGCGACGTCCTTGATTCCGACCATGCGAAATCCCTGCTGCTCGAGGATCCGCCCCACGCTGGACAGGAGGTGGTCGTCGCCGCCGCGAAACGCGCGCGCGACGTGGCCAAGCAGACGCAGCGTGCCCCAGTCGAGCCGGATCTCCGACAGCGCCGGCCGCACCAGCGTGCCGATGAAGATCAGGTCGCGACAGCCCTCGTCGCGGAATAGCCTCGTCGCCCGACCGAGTTGGCCGACCGAGATCCAGCGATGACGGAAGCGCTGCGCGCGCGTCGGGTCGCAGGCACCGCGCAGTGCGAACAGCACCGGCGTGATGCCGCGCGCAACGAGCGAGTCCGCGACCGCAAACGGCATTGCGCCGCCGCCGGCGATCACGCCGACCGGCGAGGAGATCGAAGGCGCCGCTGACGTCATGCTGGCGGCCATTCCATGCTCAGTTCGTGTTGGCGGGAAGGCAGAGCGCGCGGTGCTTGCCGCCGTCAATGAAGGCAAGGATCTCCGCGATCGCGGGATCTTCGCCCGCCAGCGATTGCACCGACGCCAGCCGCTCGGCGAAGATGCCGGGGCCGTGGAACAGCTTTTGATAGAATGCGCGCACTGTCGCCAGCCGCTGCTTGGTGAACTGGCGGCGCTTCATGCCGATGATGTTGAGGCCCTCGAGCGCGGCATACTGACCGTTGGCGAGCCCGAACGGGATGATGTCGCCGCGCACGCCGCAGACGCCGCCGATCATCACCTGCGGGCCGACGCGGGTGAACTGATGCACCGCCGACAGGCCGCCGATATAGACGAAGTCGCCGATCTCGCAGTGGCCGCCAAGCGTCGCTGAGGTCGCGAAGATCGCATTGTTGCCGACGGTGCAGTCGTGACCGACGTGGCTGTTGTTCATGAAGAAGCCGCGATCGCCGACCCGCGTGAGCCCGCCTCCCTTGACGGTGCCGATGTTCATCGTCACGCCCTCGCGGATGGTGCAGGCCTCGCCGACCTCGAGACGGGTCGGCTCGCCGCGATAGCTGAGGTCCTGCGGCGGACCGCCGAGCGCGGCGAACGGCGAGATGACGCAGCCTGCGCCGATCCTCGTATGCCCGTTGATCGTGACATGCGCGATCAGCCTGCAATCGTCGCCGATCACGACGTTGGGGCCGATGATGCAGTATGGACCGATCTCGGTGCCGGCTCCAATCACGGCGCCGTCTGCAATCCGCGCTGTGGGATCGATCATGCTCATGGAGGTGCGGTCCGGAATTCGTTAACGGCGCCAAGGCGCTAAAGCGTCGGGTTTCGCGGTCGTTAGCGCGACTTTGCCTGCCCTGTCCAGTGACGTATCATGACCGCCTGTTGCGGCGTCCCTGCCGAAGCCTTCGACGCGCCGATGAACGCGCCGTCGATGGGCGTGTTCCTCAATCGCGCGTTGCGGATCGCGGGAGCGGACGGCCGCTACGCCTGTAGAACCTTGCGACCGCGCCCGTTCAGTCGGTCAGCATGGCGCCGACATCGGCCTCGGCAACGACCTGCCCGTCGACCATGGCATCGCCGTGAAACCACCACATCGTCTTGCGCCGACCGATCGAGCGCATGTGGTATTCGATGGTATCGCCGGGCAGCACCGGCTTCCTGAACTTGCACTTGTCGATGGTCAGGAAGTAAACCGCGCGCGGCTTCTGGGTGCCCTCGACCGACTTGATGCCGATCACGCCTGCGGTCTGCGCCATCGCCTCGATCATCATCACGCCAGGATAGACCGGACGCTCGGGGAAATGCCCCTGGAACGCGGGCTCGTTGAAGGTCACGTTCTTGATGCCGATACCGCTGTAGTCGGCGCGGATATTGATCACCCGGTCGATCAACAGCATCGGAAAGCGGTGCGGCAGCGTCTTCAGGATATCGTTGATATCCACGAGCTCGAACCTGACCGGTGACTCCTCCATTACTCCTTGCCCTCACCCTTGGTTTCGCCGTCGCGCACCAGGCGTTCGACTGCGAGAATCTCCCTGAACCACTGCTTGGTCGGCTTGGCGAAATGCCCACCCCAGCGGCCGTTGGCCGGGATGTCATCCTTCACCGCGCTCATCGCGGTGACCTGGGCGCCATCGCCAATCTTGAGGTGGTTGTTGATGCCCACCTTGGCACCGAGCGCGACATTGTCGCCAATCGTCAGGCTGCCTGCGAGCCCGATCTGGGCCGCCAGCAGGCAGTGCCTGCCGATGGTTACATTGTGGCCAATCTGGACCTGGTTGTCGACTTTGGTGCCCTCGCCGATCACAGTGTCGCGCAGGGAACCGCGATCGATGGTCGAACCGGCACCGACCTCGACATTGTTCTGGATCAGCACCCGGCCGGTCTGCGGCACCTTCACATGGCCAGACGGCCCGAAGAAGATGAAGCCGTAGCCGTCCTGGCCGATATTGCAGCCCGGATGGATCAGGACGTTGTTGCCGATCAGGGCGAACTGGATGGTCGTCTTGGCGCCCACATTGCAGTCGCGGCCGATCTTGACGTCTGCCCCGATCACGGCGCCGGCCCCGATCACGGTACCTGAGCCGATCTCGACCCGGGGCCCGATCACCACCAGCGGGTCGACGATGACGCCATCCTCGAGCTGGGCGGTCGGATCGATGATCGCCGACGGTGCGATGCCCTCGGTGCCGAACCAGGATTGCGGGCGCAGCGCGTCGGAATGCCATTCGCGCGCGATCTGGACGAAGGCATGGAACGGCTTGGCGGCCCGCAGCACGGCGACGCCCTTGGGCACCTGTGCTTCGAAGCGCTGGTGGACCAGCAGGGCACCAGCTTTGGTCGCCGCCAGCTGGTCGGCATATTTGAGATTGTCGAAGAAGGCGAGATGCATCGGACCGGCCTCGTCGAGCGAAGCCAGCCCCTTGATCTGCTGCGCGCCCCTCTCGGGGTCGACCAAATGCGCCTTCGTCAGCGCGGCTATCTCAGCCAGCGTTGACGAAGGGGGACTCTTGAAGAAGATCGGCTGCGCCATTCCATCCGTCGCAGTCCGGTCGACGAACGATCTTAGAACGTTGTACCGCCGCCAAACCGGAATTCTTGTACGCGGTCAAACTGACCCTTGGTGAGCGGTACCGCATAGTCAAAGCGCAGCGGGCCGAACGGCGACTGCCAGATCAAGCCGACACCGACCGAGCTGCGGATGACCTTGCTGTCGTCATACTGCAGACCAAGGCAGGTTCCCGGAGACGGCGGGTTCTGCGTCGGCTTGATACAGCCGGGCTGATTGACTTCGCCCGTCGCCGCCCACGAGGTCGGTCCCTGGTAGTCGTACAGTCCGCCGGCGTCGGCATAGATCGCGCCCTTGAGCCCGACTTCCTTCGGCAGGAACCAGAACGGCATCTGGAGTTCCGCCGACACGCCCCAGTACTTGGTGCCGCCGAGCGCGTCCTGCGTGCCGTAGGGGTTGATGTCACGCGGACCGATGCCGTTCGGTGCGAAGCCGCGGACCAGGTTCGGACCCATCTGGAAGTGATCGAGCATGCGCAGTTCGTCGCTGCCCAACTTGTTCAAGATACCGCCCTGGGCATGGATCACGCCGACGATGTCAGCGACCAGCGGGGTGTAGTACTTCGCATCGATCGCGGTCTTGATGTAGCTGACGTCACCACCCACGCCGGCGAAGTCCTGCTTGAAGTCGATCAGGAGGCCGTCGGTCGGGTTCTTGTTGTTGTCGAGGGTGTTGTAGTTCAGCGTGTAGCCGAGCGCCGAGGTCAGCGTTGAACCACCCGCCAGCTCCTTGCGGACCGGCAGCGAGGCCTCGCCGTCGCTATAGCACCACAGGCCGATGCCCGAGGTGTCGGTAGCCGTCTGGCCGCCCACGGTCTGCGAGCTGCCCGCAGGATAGCCGTTCGCGAACGCGAACGCCGGGGTCGGGTTGAACGCCAGCAGGCCGTTGCCCGGGTTGTTGTTACAGTTCGCCAGCGTCGACGGCAGCGTGATTTCCTGCTGATAGATCGAGTAGCGGAGTTGCAGCGAGAGGTCTTCGCGGAGCTGGAAGCCGAGCCGCGGGCTGAAGCCGAGCGTCTTGGTGCCGTACGCGATGTAGCTGTTGGACAGCTGCTGGCGCTGGTAGAAATCGAGACCGAGCGCGACCCGGTAATCGAGCAGGTAAGGCTCGACGAACGACAGCGAATAGCCGCGCGCATACTGGCCGTAGGTCACCGACGCCTTTGCGAACAGGCCTCGCCCGAGCAGGTTTCGTTCGGACACGCTGACTTCGGCAAGCGCACCGTCGGTCGTCGAGTAGCCGCCCGAGACCGAGAAGTCGCCGGTCGATTTCTCCTCGAGATCCACGATCAGGATGACACGGTCGCTGGAAGATCCAGGCTCGGTGGTGATCTTGACGCTCTTGAAGAAGTCGAGGTTCTTCAACCGGCGCTCGGCACGGTCGACCAGCGCGCGGTTATAGGCGTCGCCTTCGGAGATATCGAACTCGCGGCGGATCACGTAGTCACGCGTGCGGGTATTGCCGCGGATATTGATGCGCTCGATATAGGTCCGCGGCCCTTCGTCGACAGCGAAGGTGATCGATACCGTGTGATTCTCGAAATTGCGGTCGCCGCGCGGCCGGACCACCGCGAAGGCGTAGCCGCGGCGCGACGCCTCGATCTGCATCTCCTCGACCGACTTCTCCAGCGCCTCGGCGTTGTAGAGCGAGCCGACGCTGACGCGCGAGAACGAGCTCAGCGCGTTCGGGTTGAGGGTGGCGATCGACGACGTGTAATTGACCGACGCGACACGATACTGCTGGCCTTCCTCGATCTTGAAGGTGACCGAGAACCCCTTCTTGTCGGGATCATACTCCGTCAGCGCGGCAACCACCTGGACGTCGGCATAGCCGTGCTTGAGGTAGAACCGGCGCAACAGGTCGCGATCCGCCTCGACGCGGTCGGGGTCGTAGACGTCGTTGCCGCCGAGGAAGCTCAAGATGTTCGATTCGCGGGTCTTGATGACGTCGCGCAGGCGCGATGCCGAATAAGCGTTGTTGCCGATGAATTCGATCGACCGGACACCGGTCTTCACGCCTTCATTGATTTCGAAGACCAGATCGACGCGGTTGTTCGGCTGCTCGATGATCTGCGGATTGACCCGCACGTCGTAGCGACCCGAATGACGGTAGATTTCGGCAATGCGCAGGGCGTCGGCCTGGACCATCGGACGCGAGAAGGTGCCGCGCGGCTTCGATTGGACTTCAGCGGTCAGCTGCTCGTCCTTGATCTTCTTGTTGCCCTCGAAGGCGACGCGGCCAATCACGGGGTTTTCGACCACGACGACGACCAGACGGCCACCGCGCTGATCGATATGGACGTCCTGGAACAGGCCGGTCTCGATCAGGGCCTTCAGGCCGTCATCGATGTCGGCCTGGCTCAGCCGGCCGCCCGGGCCCGCGTGGAAATAGGAGCGAATGGTCTCGACCTCGACACGCCGGTTCCCCTCCACGGTGATCGAGTTGACGCTTTGAGCGGCTGCAGGCGCAGACACAGCTACGGCCGCCAAGGTGGCAGCCACCGGCACGGCGAACATGACCAGGGCAGCGAACAAGCCCCCCCTCACTCGCATTCCAAACATCATGCGCTAGGCGCCCTTATCTTTCCGATGCCGGCACGTTCCCCAACGCCCCGACAGATTCCCAACCTTCCGCCCAGCTTGTAGCCAGTTTTGCCATGGCGGCAAACTTACTACCGCAGTGCATTTCCATTTTCGTTCCAAGACGTTGCCCATTAGCAACGCCTCAAAAAAGCCCACTTCAGGACGCTGCCAGATGCAGGATATCGTTGTAGGTAGCAAAGACCATCAACATCAACACCAAACCAAGCCCGATTCGGAACCCCATTTCTTGAGCCCGCTCCGACAACGGGCGGCCACGGACGGCCTCGACGGCATAGAACAAAAGGTGTCCCCCATCGAGCAGCGGAACCGGGAACAGGTTCAGGAGGCCGATGGAGATCGAGAGAACCGCCGCCAGGTGAATCAGGGCCCCCACGCCGATGGTCGCGACCTGCCCTGAAATCTGGGCGATCCGCAGCGGCCCGCCGACCTGGTCAGCCGCCTCCCGGCCGGTGAAGATGCCGCCGATATAGGCCAAGGTCCGGTCGATCACGAACCAGGTTTCCTTGACGCCAAGCCCAAGCGCGGTCACCGGGTCGACCCTCTCGGTCACGGCGTCGCCAGGCGCGGTCGCCCGCGTGATGCCGAGCACACCCATCCGGTGGGTGTTGCCGAAGGGGTCCTTCACCTCGCGCAGTTCCGGGGTACCGCTGAGTTGAACCGTAGAATTGCCCCGCTTGACCGTGAAGGTCAGCTTGTCGCCGGCGTGGATGCTGACGATGCGCTGCATGTCCGCGAAGCTGCCGATCGCCGTGCCGTCGATCGTGGTCACGACGTCACCGACCTGGAACCCGGCGGCCGCGGCTGCGCTGTTGGCTTCGACCTTGTCGACCCGTGCCGACGTGCTCGGCTTGCCGAAGAAGGTGAACAGGCACGTGAAAATCACGATCGCCAGGATGAAATTCGCAAACGGGCCGGCGGCGACGATCGCAGCGCGCTTGGCGACGCTCTTGTGGTGGAAGCTGCCCTCGCGCTCCTCCGCCGTCATCGCGGCGAGCGAGGCCGCCGCTGGCGTGGACGCCTCGGTGTCGTCCCCGAAGAACTTCACGTAACCGCCGAGCGGAATCGCGGAGATCTTCCAGCGCGTGCCGTGCCGGTCGTTGAGGCCCACGAGCTCCGGCCCGAAACCGAGCGAGAAGGTCAGCACCTTCACGCCTGCCCAGCGCGCGACGAGGAAATGGCCGAGCTCATGAAAGAAGACGACGATCGTCAGGACGAACAGGAAGGGGACGATGTAGCCCACGAGCCCATGGCTCAACGTACTGAAAATATGAAGAAAAAATTCGGGCATTCGTTTCCCCTCGACAAGAGCCAAAGGCTCCGTCCCCAACCCTCTAGGTTGCCTTTAAGGCAATTTGAGGCAATAGGGCGGCAGCTCTATTTCGCGCATTATGGTCAACGGAAATCGTCTCATCCGCCGATTGCAGCGGTGCCAGATTCCCAGACCGCATCCAATCATTGATGGTCGCCTCGACCAGGCGTGCGATCGCGCCGAACTTGATCTTGCCCGCGATGAAAGCGGCCACCGCGACTTCGTTGGCAGCATTGAAGACGGTCGTCGCTCCACGTCCGGTCCGCAGCGCTTCGTAGGCCAGTCGTAGCCCAGGGAAGCGTTCGAAATCGGGTGCCTCGAAGGTCAGCTGTCCGATCTTGGCGAGATCGAGCTTCGCCGACGGACCGACGATGCGGTCGGGCCAGCCCAGGCAATGCGCGATTGGGATCCGCATGTCGGGCGTCCCGAGTTGCGCCACCACCGAGCGGTCCGAGAATTCGACCATACCGTGGACGATCGACTGCGGATGCACCAACACGTCGATCTCGTCGGGCGCCAGTCCGAACAGGTAAGACGCCTCAATGACTTCCAGGCCTTTGTTCATCATCGACGCGGAATCGATGGTGATCTTCTGGCCCATGCTCCAGTTAGGGTGCTTCAGCGCCTGCTCAAGGGTCGCTTGCTCGATATCGGCGCGAGCCCAGGTGCGGAACGGTCCGCCGGACGCGGTGATGATCACCCGCACCAGTTCTTCGCGGTTGCCGGAGCTGAGCGCCTGGAACAGCGCGTTATGCTCGGAGTCTGCCGGCAGGATTCGGGCGCCCGCCTTCGCGGCACGCTGCATGAAGAAATCGCCGGCGCAGACGAGGCACTCCTTGTTGGCGAGCGCAACCGTTGCGCCGCGATCGACCGCCGCGAGCGCAGGCTTCAGCCCCGCCGCGCCGCTGACCGCCGCCATGACCCAGTCCGCTGGCCGCGCCGCCGCCTCGATGATCGCACTCTCCCCGGCTCCGCACTCGATGCGCGTACCGGCCAGCGCATCCTTCAGCTCGGACAACCGGGCCGGATCGGCGATCGCGGCAAACCGCGCGCCGAATTCCTTCGCCAGCTTGGCGAGCCCCTGGACATTGCTGTTCGCGGTCAGCGCCTCGACCCGGTAGCGATCCCGTGCGCCGCGCAGGAGATCCATGGTGCTGTCGCCGATCGAGCCGGTGGCACCCAGGACGGTTACGGCCCGCACGGCAGACGCCGCGGCCTTGTTGTTACGCAACGGAACTGCGCTCATCTCATCACCAAACCATAAGACCGCGTCCGACGCCATCTGCACCGCCGCGAAGGAAGCCGAAAATCGCCGCCACAATGACGGCTGCAACAAATCCGTCCAGGCGGTCTAACAGACCGCCATGGCCGGGAATAATGTGACTCGAATCCTTTACACCGAACCGCCGTTTCACCGCGGATTCAAAGAGATCGCCGAGTTGCGAAATCACCGACAGCCCGGCTCCGAGCAGCAACAGCGGCCCCGTCGAGCCGATCTCGAAGGCGGCGAAACCGCCGGCAACGATCAGGCTCGCCACGAAGCCGCCGATGGCGCCCGCCCAGGTCTTCTTCGGACTCACCCGCACCCAGAGCTTCGGGCCGCCGACGCTGCGGCCGGCGAAATAGCCGCCGATATCGGTGACCCAGACGACCAGCAGCACGAATATCAATGCGGCGAAGCCCTTGGCCGCATCGAGGCGCACCAGGATCGAGGCAACCTCGGCGGCCCCCGCATAGAGCAGTCCGGCGGTGGCCCAGTTGCGCTGCGCGCCTGACGTCAGCGCCAGCACAATTATGCCTGCGACGAGAACGACCAACGCCGCGTCGTTCCGCGACGCCATCAGGCAAAGGCCGACGAGCGCAAGAGCTGCGACGCCCGGCGCCACGACGCGAAGCTCGCGAGCCAGGCCCGTGATCATCAGCCATTCCACGAAAAGTCCGATCGCGGCCAGCGTCACCAGCAGGGACCATGCGATGCCGCCGACATAGGCGAGCGCGATCGCGATCGGTGCCAGCACCAGGGCCGCGACCACGCGCATCACGAGGTTGCGCGACCCCTGCTCGCTTGTTGCCGCCGGCGCGGCTTCCCGTTCGGTCACGAGCCGGTTTTCGCAGCGAGGCCGCCGAACCGGCGCTCGCGCCTGCCGTATTCCGCAATCGCGCTTTCGAGTGCCGCCTTGTCGAAATCCGGCCAGTGAATCGGCACGAACACGAGTTCGCTATAGGCAGCCTGCCACATGAGGAAATTCGACAGCCGCTGCTCGCCGCTGGTGCGGATGATCAGATCGGGATCGGGGATGTCGGGTGCGTCGAGATATTGCCCGAGCGTGTCGGCATCAATCGAGTTGGCGTCACGCTTGCCTTCGGCCACCTCGCGCGCGAGACGCCGCGCGGCGGAGGCGATTTCCGCACGCGAGCCATAGTTGAAGGCGACGACGAGGTTGAGCTTGGTGTTGTCCCTGGTCAGATCCTCGGCCTCGCTGAGCAGCGCGCAGATGTCGGGATCGAGCCCGGCACGTTCGCCGATCACGCGCACCCTTACCCCGTCGCGATGCAGCGTCGCCAGATCGTTGCGGATGAAACGGCGCAACAGACCGAACAGGTCGCCGATCTCGGTCGCGGGGCGCGACCAGTTCTCCGAGCTAAACGAGAAGATCGTCAAATAGAGAATGCCGAGTTCATTCGCCGCGCGCACCACGCGACGGAGCGCCTCAACGCCGCGACGATGGCCCTCGGCGCGCGGCAAGCCGCGCGCGGCCGCCCAGCGCCCGTTGCCGTCCATGATAACAGCCACATGCAACGGACCACCGGAACGATCCGGTCCGTCAGTTGCTGGGGCGGCGGCTTTCGACATCGGCTCTTTTCCGCGTCAAATCAACGTACGCGTCAAACTGTCAGGATTTCCTTTTCCTTGGCGGCAAGCAACTGATCGATTTCGGCGATCACCCCATCGGTTGCCTTCTGCACCTCGTTGGACAAACGCTCCTGATCGTCCTCGGAGATCTCGTGATTCTTCTCGAGCTTCTTGATGATATCGAGGCCATCACGTCGCACGTGGCGTACGGCGACCTTCGCCGCCTCGGCATATTTGTGCGCGACCTTGACGAGCTCCTTGCGGCGCTCCTGGTTGAGCTCGGGAATGCGCAGCCGCAGCACCTGCCCTTCGGTCGCCGGCGACAGGCCGAGGTTGGAATCGACGATCGCCTTTTCCACGGCCTTCACCATCGACTTGTCCCAGACCTGCACCGAGAGTAGACGCGGCTCGGGCACGCTGATGGTCGCAACCTGGTTGAGCGGCATATGCGAGCCGTAGGCCTCGACCTGGACCGGCTCCAGCATGGAGGCCGCGGCGCGGCCGGTGCGCAGACCACCGAGCTCGTGCTTGAGCGATTGCGTGGCGCCCTGCATGCGGCGCTTCACTTCGTTGATGTCAAAACCAGGTGCGGCCATGACGTTCTCCCTTCTCAAGAAACCGGTTGTCGACGCCGAGCGGCGCAGCGTCAGCCGGCGACGACTGTGCCGTGTCCGGTACCGCGCAGAATCGCTCCGATCGAACCGGGCTCCGCGATCGAGAACACGATGATAGGCAGCGACGTCTCGCGGGCAAGCGCGAAAGCGGTCGCGTCCATGACCTTGTAGCCGCCCTCGATCGCCTGCGAATGGGTCAGGCGGTCAAAGCGCTTGGCCTTGGGGTCCTTCTTCGGATCGGCGCTGTAGACGCCGTCGACATTGGTGGCCTTCAGCACTGCCTGCGCACCGATTTCGGCCGCGCGCAGCACGGCGGTCGTGTCGGTCGTGAAGAACGGATTGCCGGTTCCACCGCCGAGCAGGACGATCCGTCCCTCGGCGAGATATTTGTGCGCCGCACTGCGGGTGAACAGCTCGGAAATCTCCGGCATCACGAATGCCGACAGGGTCCGCGCCGGGGTCCCCTTGCGCTCGATGGCCGCCTCGAGCGTGAGGCAGTTCATCATGGTGGCGAGCATGCCCATGGTGTCGCCGGTCGGCCGGGACACGCCGCGCGAGGATACCTCCACGCCCCGAACGATGTTGCCGCCGCCGATTACCACCGCGACCTCGATGCCTAGCTGGCGCGCCGCGATCAGGTCATCGGCGATGCGGTCGACGGTCGGCTGATCGATCCCGAAGGCATGGGGGCCGGCTAGGTATTCGCCGGACAGCTTGATCACAACGCGACGATAGATCGGCTCAGCCATGATGCGATCGCTTCCTTATCCCGCGCAGGCAGGCTTCCGGCATACGCACCGGAAGCCGAGGTCAGCGGTTACTTCTTGCCGCTGGCGGCCGCGACTTCAGCGGCGAAATCGCTTTCCTGCTTCTCGATTCCCTCGCCGAGAGCATAGTTCACAAAGCCGGCGATTTTGATCGGGCCCCCGACCTTGCCCTCAGCTTCCTTCACCGCCTGGGCAACGGATTTGCCGCTGTCGTGGATAAAGGCCTGATCCAGCAGGCAGACTTCCTTGTAGTAAGTCTTCAGGCCGGAATCGACGATCTTCTCGATGACGTTCTCGGGCTTGCCCTGCTGGCGGTATTTGTCGGCCAGCACGTCCTTCTCGCGCTTCACGGTCTCTGGATCGAGCCCGGCCGGATCGAGCGCCAGCGGCTTCGCGGCCGCGACGTGCATGGCAAGCTGGCGGCCGAGGACCGCGAGCTCGTCGGCCTTGCCGGCCGACTCCAGCGCCACGATCACGCCGATCTTGCCGGCGCCGTCGATGACGGCGTTGTGGACGTAGCTCGACACCACACCCTTGCTCACTTCGAGCGAAGCGGCGCGGCGCAGCGTCATGTTCTCGCCGATGGTCGCGATCGCATCCGAGATCGCGGTCTCAACGGTGGCATCGCCGACCTTGGCGGCCTTGATCTTTTCCACGTCGGCGCCGCTCTTCAGCGCGACCTGGGCGATCATCTTCACGAGGCCCTGGAACTGCTCGTTGCGCGCGACGAAGTCGGTCTCCGAATTGACCTCGACCAGCACGCCCTTGGTGCCCGAGGTCAGGGCGCCGATCAGGCCTTCGGCCGCGACGCGGCCCGACTTCTTGGCGGCCTTCGACAGGCCCTTCTTGCGCAGCCAATCCTGCGCAGCCTGCATGTCGCCGGCGGTCTCGGTCAGCGCCGCCTTGCAATCCATCATGCCCGCGCCGGTCGACTCGCGGAGTTCCTTGACCATCGCTGCTGAGATCGTTGCCATCGTTCAATGCCCTTCTTGCCTGTAGAGCAACCGCGGCGCCCAATGGCGCCGCTGTTAGCGACAGGGAATCGTTGTTCGTGGAATAGAAGCGGCGGCCGGGTGAGCCCCGGCCACGCCGCGTAACCGTTATTCCGCTTCGGCGAGCGTCTTGGCCTGAGCGACCCAGGCGTCTGCACGGCTCGGAAGACCGACTTCTTCGCCGATCTTGTGCGCGGTGCTCTGATCGAGCTCGGCGAGCTGCCAGTAGTGGAAGATGCCGAGGTCGTTGAGCTTCTTCTCGATCGCACCGGACACGCCGGTGAGCTTCTTGAGATTGTCGGCGGTGCCGCGCGGACCGGCGAGGCCCTGGAAGCCGGACGGCGCAGTCGCCGGAAGGTCTTCCTGGATCGGCGCCGCGGACGCCCCGATGTCGATTCCGGAATCGCCCTGCGCGCGGGAGATGCCGTCGATGGCGGCGCGCGCCACAAGGTCGCAGTACAGCGAGATCGCGCGGCCGGCGTCATCGTTGCCCGGCACCACATAGGTGATGCCCTTCGGGTCGGAGTTGGTATCGACGATCGCGGCGACCGGAATGTTGAGCCGCTGCGCTTCCTGGATCGCGATGTCTTCCTTGTTGGTGTCGATCACGAAGATCATGTCGGGCAAACCGCCCATGTCCTTGATGCCGCCGAGCGAACGGTCGAGCTTGTCGCGCTCGCGCTGCAGCGTCAGGCGCTCCTTCTTGGTGTAGGAGTTGGCTTCGCCGGACGAGAGCACGTCATCGAGGTGACGCAGCCGCTTGATCGAGGCGGAGATCGTCTTCCAGTTGGTGAGCGTGCCACCGAGCCAGCGCGAATTGACGAAGTACTGCGCCGAACGCTTGGCCGCCTCGGCGACGCCGTCCTGCGCCGAACGCTTGGTGCCGACGAACAGGATACGGCCGCCCTTGGCGACGGTGTCGCTGACCGCCTGAAGCGCGCGATGCAGCATCGGCACGGTCTGCGCGAGGTCGATGATGTGGATGTTGTTGCGGGCGCCGAAGATGTAATCGGCCATCTTCGGGTTCCAGCGGTGAGACTGGTGGCCAAAGTGAACGCCAGCTTCCAAAAGCTGACGCATATTGAATTCGGGCAGCGACATAGGTTTTATTTCTCCGGTTGGTTCCTCCGGAAACGTGTGAGCAAACGAGCCTGATTGGCCCGGTTGCCACCGGACGGCCTTGAGAGCCATGTTTCCGTGTGAGATGGCGCGCTATATAGCGCGATTTGCGCCAGAAGCAAGGAAATATGGGCGGTGCGCCGGCCGGACGGGCCGAATTCCGGCCAAAATGGCCCCGTTCTGCCCCGACAGGTCCTCTTAGAGCGTTTGCACGTCGACCACGCCTGCGACTGCCTTGATCGCACCGGCGATCTGCGGCGACACCTTGTAGCGGCCGGGCAGCTTCATCTCCACCTCGGTTTCGAGATCGAGCATCATTACCAGCGAGACGTCGCCATCGGCACCGACCGCGGGCGGCGGTGCCGGCGCCGGCTTTGCCGCTGGCACCTTTCCTGCGCCTCCGGGCGCGGGCGCAGCCTCCGGCATGTTGAGCCGGCGAGCGATCGAGTCCAGTGGCTTGGTGTCGCGGACGAAGATGCGCAGCCCCTTCTGCGTCTTGGCCGCGGCGTGATCCAGCGGTTCGGCGTGCAGCACCCTCGCCCGCACATCCTCGCCCTGCAGTTCGGCGCCAAGCTGCAACAGCACCGCCGCACCCGGCTCGAGCACCTCGCGATATTGCGCAAGCCCCTCGGAGAACAGCACCGCCTCGAAATGCCCGGTCGGGTCCGACAGGCCCATGATGCCCATCTTGTTGCCGGTCTTGGTGCGGCGCTCCATGCGCGACACCACCGTTGCCGCCACCTTGCCCGCGGTCGCGCCGGTTTTGACCGCCCGCGAGAACTCCGCCCATGACTGCACGCGGAGCCGCTTCAGGGCGGTCGCGTAGTCGTCGAGCGGATGGCCCGAGAGGAAGAAGCCGATCGCATCATATTCGCGGCGCAGCCGGTCCGCCGGCAGCCACGGCTCGACCTGCGGCAGGATGATGCTCGGTGCATCGGCAGCGCCGCCGAACATGTCGTTCTGGCCCGAGGTCGCAGCTTCGTGGCTGCGCTGGCAGGCGGCGAGGATCGCATCCGCACCGGCGAACACCTTGGCGCGGTTGGGCTCGAGCGTGTCGAAGGCGCCCGCCGCCGCAAGGCTCTCGATGATGCGCTTGTTGATCGCGCGCGGGCTCACGCGCGCGGCGAAATCGGCAAGCGACGTGAACGCTCCCTTCTTGCGCTCTTCGACGATCTGCTCGACGGCCTGCAGGCCCACGCCCTTCAGCGCGGCGAGTGCGTAATAGATCGTGTTGCCGCCGACCTCGAAGGTCGCACCCGACCGGTTGACGTTGGGCGCCTCGACCTTGATGCCGAGCCGCTGCGCCTCGGAGCGAAATTCGGAGAGCTTGTCGGTGTTGTTGAGTTCGAGCGTCATCGACGCCGCGAGGAACTCGACCGGGTAATGGGCCTTCATGTAGGCGGTGTGGAAGGATACCAGCGCATAGGCCGCCGCATGGCTCTTGTTGAAGCCGTAGTCGGCGAACTTGGCGAGCAGTTCGAAGATCGTCTCCGCCTGTGCCTTCGGCACGCCGTTCTTGGTCGCGCCGGCGACGAAGATGTCGCGCTGCTTGTCCATCTCGGCGCGGATCTTCTTGCCCATCGCGCGGCGCAACAGGTCGGCGTCGCCGAGCGAATAGCCCGCCATCACCTGCGCGATCTGCATCACCTGTTCCTGATAGATGATGACGCCGAACGTCTCCTTCAGGATCGGCTCCAGGATCGGATGGAGATATTCCGGCTCCTCGTCACCGTGCTTGCGCGCGCAATAGGTCGGGATGTTCGCCATTGGACCGGGGCGATAGAGCGCCACCAGCGCGATGACGTCCTCGAAGCGGTCCGGCCGCATGTCGATCAGCGCCCGGCGCATGCCCTGGCTTTCCACCTGGAACACGCCGACCACGTCGCCCCGCGCCAGCATCTGGTAACTCGCCGCGTCGTCAATCGGCAGCGTCGCCAGATCGACATGGACGTCGCGCTGCTTGAGCAGCTTCACCGCAACGTCGAGCACGGTCAGCGTCTTGAGGCCGAGGAAGTCGAACTTCACGAGGCCGGCCGGCTCGACCCATTTCATGTTGAACTGGGTCACCGGCATATCGGATTTCGGATCGCGGTACAGTGGCACCAGCTCGCTGAGCGGCCGATCACCGATCACGATACCGGCGGCGTGGGTCGAGGCGTGGCGGGTCAGGCCCTCGAGGCGCTGCGCGATGTCGAAGGCCCGCGCCACCACCGGATCCTCGTCACGGAACGCCTGCAGCTTGGGTTCGCCCTCGATCGCCTGCGCCAGCGTCACCGGCGCAGCGGGGTTCTGCGGCACCAGCTTGGTCAGCTTGTCGACCTGGCCGTAGGGCATCTGCAGCACGCGCCCGACGTCGCGCAGCACGCCGCGCGCCTGCAGCGTACCGAAGGTGATGATCTGCGCCACCTGGTCGCGGCCGTAGCGGTCCTGCACATACTGGATCACCTCGCCGCGGCGGTCCTGGCAGAAGTCGATGTCGAAGTCCGGCATCGAGACGCGTTCGGGATTGAGGAAGCGCTCGAACAGCAGCGCGAAGCGCATCGGGTCGAGGTCGGTGATGGTGAGCGCCCAAGCGACCAGCGAACCGGCGCCCGAGCCGCGGCCCGGGCCGACAGGAATGCCCTGCGCCTTGGCCCATTTGATGAAATCGGAGACGATCAGGAAGTAGCCCGCATATTTCATGCGGGTAATGACGTCGAGCTCGAAGGCGAGCCGCTTGCTGTAGTCCTCGTCCGTCAGCCCCGGCGAAAGACCATGCACCTGCAGGCGCCTCGCGAGGCCCTCCTCCGCCTGCC
>NZ_LNCU01000042.1:0-19501 GCF_001542415.1 Bradyrhizobium macuxiense | reverse complement strand
ATCGGAGCTCTGCGCGGCACCGACCGTGAAGAACGGCAGGATAGGCTTGCGCGTCCTTGGCCGGAACGAGCAGCGCTCGGCGATCTCCACCGTCGACGCCAGCGCTTCCGGAATATCGGCAAACAGCACCGCCATTTCCGCGCGGGTCTTGAAGCGGTGATCGGGACTCAATTGCACGCGATCGGTCTCGGCGATCAGGTGACCGCCCGCAATACACAGCAGCGCGTCGTGCGATTCATAATCGTCGGTCGTCGCAAAATACGGCTCGTTGGTCGCGACCAGCGGCAAGCCCTTCGCATAGGCGAGGTCGATCAGGCCGCCTTCGGTGCGGCGCTCCTTGTCGACGCCGTGGCGTTGCAATTCGACGTAGAGACGATCGCCGAACAGGCTGGCCAAACGGTCGCAGCGCGTAGCCGCCAGCGCCGCCTGATCGGCACCGAGCGCCAGCGCGATCGGCCCGTCCGGACCGCCGGTCAGCGCAATCAGGTCTTCGGCATCGTCCGTGAGCCAGTCGAACTTGATGTGTGGGGTCTGGTTGACGGGCGTCTCCAGGAACGCCCGCGAGTTCAGCCGCATCAGGCTGCGGTAGCCGCGCTCGCGCGCCGCCAGCAGGACAATTCGTGCTGGGCCCGCCGCCAGCACGCTGCGCGCATTGGGATCGACGTCGCCGAAATCCACCGCGAGCTCGCAGCCGACGATCGGCTGGATGCCGTAGCCGGCCATCTTGTCGGAGAATTCCAGCGCCCCGAACATGTTGTCGGTATCGGTGAGCGCCAGCGCCGGCTGGCGATCGGCCTTGGCAAGCTCGCCGAGCTTGGCGATCTTGATCGCGCCCTTCAGCAGCGAATAGGCCGAATGAACGTGAAGATGAACGAATCCGGCATTCGACATGGCTGCTCGAAGGGTCTTTGCGTGAGGGATGCAGCGAGCGCCAGCCTTGAGCGCTTGGAAGCTTCAGGCCCGACTCGCTGACGCCATCGTGACGCCAGCGTTCCGCCGAGTCCACGTGGAACGCCGCATGGCGTCCCCTCCTCCTGCTTTTCCCCAGGGGCACCAATGCGGGTGGCGCCGCGCATTGTCAGAACTGAGTGAACAGCTGAGCCCAGACTGCGATCATTCCGACGAACAACGTGATCGATGCCAGCGCCGCTGCCTCTTCCACGAAAATCTTCAACATGGCCGCCTCCGTGAACTGGAACGTATGAAGAACATTGTTCCTTTTTTGTTCTCAGAGTCAAGGACGGGTGGAGGGTCGGTTTGGAAAGTGACCTTGATAGTTAATTGCTCGACTGGCGGGGTGCTGTCCTGATTGGAACAGTCATACCATCGGATCAGGACATTATTGGCCACGCGATGGGCTCGCAGAGCAAATCTGGACACCAGACAGCACAACGCCGCCCGCTTGAAAAACACGCGGACGGCGCTGGTCCTAGCCCCAGGAGGGTCGTGGCAAAATCCTGACCCTTATAGGTCTGCACGAGGCCGCCCAAAGGTTCATGACATTGAGTCCCGTATGATTCCGGTACTCCGTGTGCACAGCGGAAAGCGGCCGGGCGACGTCTAGGATCGCCGATCGAGCCAATGGATAACCATCGCCCAACAAAAAAGCCCCGGGCCAAGGCCCGGGGCTTTCGACGTCGCTTGAGTTAAGCGAGCGATCAGTAGCGCGGAACGACCGGGCCGCCGAACTTGTAGTTCAGGCGAACGGTAACCAGATCGACATTCTGCTTGATGTCGTCGGTGCGGCTGTTGATGCCGGTCGGGGTAACCAGCGTGTAGCTGTTGTTGCCCATGAACAGATGGTCGTACTCGACAGCAGCCGACCAGCCCGGAGCGAAGGCGTATTCGAGACCGACACCGACGGTGCCGCCCCAGCGGGTGTCGGACGCGCTGTCGACCAGCGCACCGGCCGTCAGACCTTCGTACTTGCTGTCGGTCACCGCAGCACCGCCCTTCACGTAGAACAGCGTGGTGTTCCAGGCGTAGCCGATCTGACCGGTGAACAGACCGAACGAGTCGATCTTGGTCCGGTTGTCCAGGAGCGCGAACGCTGCGCTGGCGTTCGAGCCCTTGAAGTCAGCCCAGTTGCCCTGAGCTTCGAGGCCGAACACCCAGCCGCCAGCCTGCCAGCGATAGCCGATCTGACCACCGACCGTGCCGCCATCAGCGTCATGGCTGCCTTCGCTGAGCGGAGCGAACGGAACGCCGCCAACTGCGGTGTTGGTCCAGCTGTTGTGGCTGGTTCCCCAACCGCCGTTGATACCGATGTAGAACCCGGTCCAGTCATAGACGGAGGCGACCATCGGCGGAGCCTTGGTGTAAGGCCGAGCTGCCAGATCAGCCGCGGAGGCCGGCGCGACCGCGGCGAGCGCGATCAGGCTGGCCGTAACAAGCAAAACCTTTTTCATTTTTCCCGTTCCAACTTTGTCTACTGGGCCCCCAAGGCCTCCGGATAAGCTCATACCAGCCTTCTGCAGAATTGCTGTAACTTCGCTGCAACAGGCACGGCGAAACGACTTCGCTCAAATTGTAAGTTAACGTTGCGTTACAGGCATTTTTTGAACTTTTCGCCACACGATTGCCGCACATTTTTCACAATTCAAAACCACGTGCCCACAGATCAAATCTGCGTGCACAATTGCGCGTGAGATCGAGTTGACGGGAACCCGCTTGTCCGGTTTGGATCGTCGCAATTGTTCACGTGATCGCACCAAGGGAATGCCCATGCGCAGACTGGTTCTTGCGGCAGCGTCGGTCAGCGCGCTTGCATCGTTCACCGCAACGCCTGCGCATGCCGTCGGCGTGCGCTACCCCTTCTGCATCCAGGGCGACCGCTATCCCGGTCTCAGCAACTGCGCGTATGAGACGTATGAGCAGTGCCGGGCGACCGCCTCGGGGATCGGACAGAACTGCATCGCCAATCCCTTCTACGCCGGCGACAACGACCGCCGCTCCTATCTCCACGTTCCTCCGCGCGAGCGCCAGGAGGGCAACTTCTTCGAGCTGTTCCTCCACTGACGCCGATCCGGTCATGGCAACGCGGGAACGTGACTTGACGCGCGCCTGCGCGCGACGGCCTGCTTCCGCGCGAATTCGATCAGCGAAAAAAAGCGAACGCCTGGTCGACGGGAGATTTCTGATGCGCAGCTTGATTCTGGCGTTGTTGGCCGTGAGCGTCATCGCCACCGCGCCGGCGAGCGCACAAAAATACGATTCGACCTCTCCGGTCTGCAAGACCAACTACCGCTGGGGCGGCGAGGACACCGACTGCGGCTACACGTCGTTGGAGCAGTGCCGGGCGGCGGCCTCCGGCCTTCCGGCGATGTGCTTCAACAATCCCTATTACGCCGGCCCGCCGCTCGATCGCTGGCGGCAGCCCGTCAGGCGGCGTCGGCCTCGCTAGCGCACCATCAGCACTGATTGAATCAGAACCGTCGCTCTCGTTACACGAGCCGGCGCCGTTTTGGTTCGAAAACGCTCGATTGAGAGCTATTCGAGCTCGACGACCTGCCCGTTGTTAAGCGACACCCGGCGATCCATCCGCGCGGCCAGATCCATGTTGTGGGTGGCGATCAGCATCGCCACCCGGGTCGCTTTCACGAGCTGCATCAGCGCGTTGAAGACGTGATCGGCGGTACCCGGATCGAGGTTGCCGGTCGGCTCGTCCGCGAGCAGCGCCCGCGGCGCATTCGCGACCGCGCGCGCGATCGCCACGCGCTGCTGCTCGCCGCCGGACAGTTCAGCCGGCCGGTGCGTGATGCGGTCGCCGAGCCCGAGATAGCCCAGGATCTCCGTCGCACGCTTCACGGTCTCCGAGCGTTTCAGGCCGCGGATCATCTGCGGCAGCATGACGTTCTCGAGCGCCGAGAATTCCGGCAGCAGGCGGTGCGACTGGTAGACGAAGCCGATATCGGTACGCCGAATCTGGGTGCGGTCGACATCGGACAATTGCGAGGTGGGCGTGCCCGCGACATACACCTCGCCGTCGTCAGGGCTCTCCAGCAGGCCTGCGATGTGCAGCAGGGTCGATTTGCCCGACCCTGACGGTGCCACCAGCGCCACGGATTGGCCCGGCCACAGCGCGAGCTTGGCGCCGTTCAGGATCGTCAGCGTGGCTTCGCCCTGTCTGTACTCCCGCTTGATATCGTGGAGATAGATGACCGGCGTCTCTTCCGCCCCCTCCGCCATGTCCGCCCTCACTCGTACCGGAGCGCATCGACCGGATCGAGGCGCGCGGCGCGCCACGACGGGTAGAGCGTCGCCAGGAAGGACAGCGTCAGCGCCATGATCACGACCGCGAGCGTTTCGCCAAAATCAATCTCCGCAGGCAGTTTGGACAGGAAGTAGAGCGTCGGATCGAACAATTCCGTGTTGGTAAGCCAGGACAGGAATTGCCGGATCGTTTCGATGTTAAAGCAGATCAACAACCCGACCAGCAGGCCGACAAGGGTCCCGACGACGCCAATGGATGCGCCGGTGATCAGGAATATCCGCATGATCGAGCCTTGCGAGGCGCCCATGGTTCGCAGGATCGCGATGTCCTGGCCTTTGTCCTTCACCAGCATGATCAGGCCGGAGACGATGTTGAGGGCCGCAACCAGCACGATCATGGTCAGGATCAGGAACATCACGTTGCGCTCGACCTGCAGCGCATTGAAGAACGTCGAATTGCGCTGCCGCCAGTCGACCAGGAACACCGGTCGCCCGGCCGCCTCGGTCACGAGCTTGCGGTAGCTGTCGATCCTGTCCGGGTTGGTTGTGAACACCTCGATCGAGGACACGTCGCTATTGCGGTTGAAATAGGCCTGCGCCTCGGCCAGCGGCATGAACACAAAGGTCGAATCGTATTCCGACATGCCGATCTCGAATACCGCGGTGATCTTGTAAGGTTTGATGCGCGGTGTGGTGCCCATCGGGGTCACCGCCCCCTTGGGCGAAACCAGCGTGATGCTATCGCCGGCATGCAGTGACAGCTGATCGGCGAGCCTGCGTCCGATCGCAACCCCCTGCCCCTCGTCAAAGCCCTCGAGCGAGCCCTGCTTGATGTTCTTGGCGATCGAGGTGAGGTTGTTGAGATCGTCGGCGCGGATGCCACGGATGAAGACGCCGGCCGCGTTGAACGGCGACGATCCGAGCCCCTGCCCATCCACAACAGGCGCGGCCAGGCGGATACCCGGGACCTGGCTGATGCGGTCGGCGACGTCCTTCCAGTCGGTCAGCGGCGATTCCAGCGGTTGCACCAGGATGTGTCCGTTGAGCCCAAGGATTTTATCCAGCAGTTCCTTGCGGAAGCCGTTCATGACCGCCATCACGACGATCAGCGTGGCGACACCGAGCATGATGCCCAGGAACGAGAAGCCCGCGATGACCGAAATGAACCCTTCCTTGCGGCGTGCACGCAGATAGCGTCCGGACAGCAGCCATTCGAATGGCGCAAAAGGTCGGGTACGGACTGGCTCGTTCATGGTCTCATCCATCTGTCGATAATCCCATGATTCGGGGCAAATGTGGCCGGATTACCCAGCGGGACGTCGCGTGGTGGATAAACTTTAACCCGCGAGCTTCGCGACCACGTCGGCAGGGCTCGTGTTCTCGCGCGAACCGTCGCTGCGACGCTTCACCTCAACCTTGCCGTCCGCGAGGCCCTTCGGACCGACCAGGATTTGCCAGGGAATGCCGATCAGATCGGCCGCAGCGAACTTGGCACCGGCGCGCTGATCGGTGTCGTCGTACAGCACGTCGACGCCCTTCGCCATCAGGTCGCGGTAGAGCAGTTCGCAGGCGCCGTCGACCGCGGCATCGCCCTGCTTGAGGTTGAGGATCGCGGCGCGGAACGGCGCAACCGCCTCCGGCCACTTGATACCGGCGTCGTCGTGACAGGCCTCGATGATCGCACCGACCAGACGCGACACGCCGACGCCATAGGAGCCGCCGTGGATCGGGACGTCGACGCCGTCAGGACCGGCCACCAGCGCCTTCATGGTCTCGGAATATTTGGTGCCGAAATAGAATATCTGGCCGACTTCGATGCCGCGGGTGTTCACCCGCTTGTCCACCGGCACCTCGCTCTCGAAGCGCGCGGCGTCGTGCACGTCCTCGGTCGCGGCATAGACCGACGTCCACTGCTTGATGATCGAAGTAAGGTCGCCGTCATAGTCGACATCGTCGGGCGGGATCGGCAGATCGAGCACGTCCTTGTCGCAGAACACGCCGGACTCGCCGGTCTCAGCAAGCACGATGAATTCGTGGCTGAGGTCGCCGCCGATCGGCCCGGTCTCGGCCCGCATCGGGATCGCCTTCAGGCCCATCCGCGCAAAGGTGCGCAGATAGGCGACGAACATCTTATTGTAGGAACGCCGTGCGCCGGCCTCGTCGAGGTCGAACGAATACGCGTCCTTCATCAGGAACTCGCGGCCGCGCATCACGCCGAAACGCGGACGCTGCTCGTCGCGGAACTTCCACTGGATGTGGTAGAGATTGAGCGGCAGGTTCTTGTACGACTTGACGTAGGAGCGGAAGATCTCCGTGATCATTTCCTCGTTGGTCGGCCCGTACAGCAGCTCGCGCTTGTGCCGATCGAGGATGCGCAGCATCTCCGGACCGTAGGCGTCGTAGCGGCCGCTTTCCCGCCAGAGATCGGCGAGTTGCAGCGTCGGCATCAGGAGCTCCAGCGCGCCGGCGCGGTCCTGCTCCTCGCGCACGATCCGCTCGATCTTCTTCAGCACCCGGAAGCCAAGCGGCAGCCAGGCATAGATTCCGGCAGCCTCCTGCCGGATCATGCCCGCGCGCAGCATCAGCCGATGCGAGACAATCTCCGCCTCTTTCGGATTCTCTTTCAGGATAGGCAGGAAAAACCGCGACAATCGCATGGGGTTACTCGGAGAATCAGGGACCTGTGGGAAGAGCTGCAGTGAAACCGGATCAGGTGCGAAAACACAAGGCCAGCGACTGCGAAAAACCCGTCAAATCAGGCGAATTTCGGCCATTTGAGCGCATTGCGTCCCGCAAGGACCGTCCGTCACACCGAGGTCGCCTTTACCTCACCTCGAAATCGTCTTCCAGCGTCACTTTCTTGAAATCGGTCACAAAGGCGTCGATCTGCATGTGCCAACGGCCGGGGAACGGGAGCGGCACCTGACGAACATGCCAATAGCCATCCGGTCCAAGTGCGGCACTGCGTTCCATCGGCTCGATGCCGCGCTCGGGCAGGCTCAAGGTCAGCGTCGCCTCCTTGGCGGCAAAGGGGCTCGCGTCGTCATTCATCAGCTGCAGCACGAAATCGTTCTGTCCGACCTTGCCCGGTCCAATCAGGACCTGGAACATCGCGGCATCGGTGTGGATATGGACCGCGAGCGGAACGTCCGTCGACATCGCCAGCGCGCGCGGCGGCGGCGTGAAGCGCCAGCCCGCGGCCAGCGCGAAGATCGCGAGCGCGAGCACGCACTCGCCCACGATCGACCGCAGCAGCGGCTTCGCATTGCCGGCATTGCGCGCAACGGCCGGCGTGAACACGAACCGGTTCAGCGCCGCGAGCGCGAGCAGCAACAGGACGAGGCCAAGCTTGAGCGCAAGGATGTTGCCGTATCGCGTGTCGATCAGCGCGCCAAAACTCTCGAGCTGCACGATTGCGAGTGCGAGCCCCGACAGCGCGATCAGCCCGACCACCGGCACTGCAACGTTGGAGAAGCGCCGGAGCGTCCATGGCAGCGTGTCGTCATTCTGCCGCCGCCACGCCGTCGCTGCGAGCGGCGCGAGCGCGCCGATCCAATAAGCGAGACCGACGCCGTGAGCGAAGACCGCCGGCCGCGTCAGCCACTGCGGCGATGCCGTCGCCGCGTGCCCGCTCGCCGCAAGCGCCAGGCCAACACCGACTATCGCGACAGCAGCCCCGATCCGTGCGGCCCCGCTCGACGGATTTCGCCAGCCGATCATAGCGATGAGCATTGCGGCAATCGCAATCAGCATCGAAGGACCGAGACTGGTGCCGAGTGCGCCCGCCCATGGCGCGCGCGTCGCAAGTCCCGAGAGCGGCAGGTTCAAGAGATCGATGCCCTGCAGGCCGAGCGAGACGAGCGCGCTGACGAGCCCGATGCCGAGCGATCCGAGGATGACCGCCCCGCCCGCGTGCCCCTTCCCGATCCACGCAGCGAAGAACGCACCGCCGATGCCGATGAACAGCCCGAGATAGACACCGATCCGCGCCAGCCAGATCAGCACATCGAGCGTGTTGCTGCCGGACGGCGCGGCCGAGCCCGTCACTACGCCGATCGAGAACAACAGCGAGCCGGCGACGGGATGCCCGTCCTGCGACACCACGCGATAGCTGATCACCTGCGTGCCCTGCGGCAAATCGGCCGGCAGCGTCACCTGCACGGATTGATCGACGGCCTGGACCGCGACGTCGCGCGGCTTGCCGGCGGCATCGAGCAGGCTGACCGCGGTCGGCGCCACCACTTCGTTGAAGCGGAGCACCACCATCTTTGGCGCCGCCGCCAGCACGCTGCCGTCCGCCGGCTCGGCGCCCAGCAGCACCGCATGCGCATGGGCTGCGGTCGCAAGACACACCGCCAGCAGCAGCACCGCAAGGCTTGCGACCCACCGCATGCTCTTAAGGCTTCGGCACCAGCTTGACGCCGGGCGCCGGCCACTTGCTGCCACGGTCATGGCCATTCCCCTCGCCGTCAGCCGGGATGTCGATCCATCGGCTGACACCCTGCTCGCATTCCTGCACGACGGGGAAATACAACGTGGTGTTCGGCTTCAACGTGTCGGTGAGGAACGTCATCATGACGAACTCGTCGTAGTTCTGGTCGGAGAGCTTGCCACCGCTCCACGCGACCTCCTTCACGCCCTCGGATAATTTCCGGCCATGCAGTTCGTATTCGGTCGCGTACTTGCCGCTGATCGCTTCGACATTCCAGCCCGGCTTCGGCATCGGCTTCACCCCGATGACGCCCTCCGGAATTTGCACGCGGAGCTTGACCGTCGCTGATCCCGCGCAGCCGTGCGGCACGGCGAACACGGCCTTGTAGTATGAGCCGACGGCCGCCTGCTTTCCTTCGAGCGTGACATGCGCCGCTGCAGGCGATATCGCGAGCGCCGCGATGGCGCCCGCCAGAACAATACGTCTCATCGTGGCCTCACATCTTCTTCATGTCCATGTGACTCGAATGGTCGCCATGGCCGGAATGATCGTCACCGCCGGGGGCCTGCGCACCGACCGCCTGCACATCCAGCGAGACCGTCACCTTGCCGGCTCTCTCGAATTCAAGCGTGACGGGCACCTTGTCGCCCTGCTTGAGCGGGTTCTTCAGGTCGAACATCATCAGGTGGTAGCCGCCCGGCGCGAGCTTCACCGTCTTGCCAGGCTCGATGGTCAGCCCCTTGTCGAGCGGACGCATCTTCATGACGCCGTTGTTCATCGACATCTCGTGGATTTCGATCTTGCCGGCGACATCGCCGGAGCCGCCGACCAGACGGTCGGGCACGGTCCCCTTGTTCTCGATGGTGAGGTAACCGCCGCCGATCTTCGCGCCGCTCGGCGTGGCGCGCGTCCAGGCCTGCGTGATCACGAGATCGCCGGCCTTGACGTCCTCGGCGGAGGCAGGCGCGGCGAGAACGAGAACGAAGATCGCCGCAAGTCCAGCCAGTGTCAGTTTCATGGTGAAGCTCCTTGAGTTGGGGCCGACAGTCCGTCAGCTCAGAAGGTGTACTTCCCCGCCAGAACGAAGGTCCTGCCGGGAAATGGGTGGAACAGGAAATATTGCTCGTTGAAGATGTTATCGATCCCGAAATCGAAGGCAAAATTCTTCGTGGCGTTGTAGTGAATCTTCATGTCGACGACGAAGAAATTGTCGAACGCGCCATAGACGTGGGAAATGAGATCGGTGTTGTCGAGCGTCGAGTATTGCTTGCCGCTGTAGCGCGCCGCGACTGTATAGGCCCAGCTTTGGTTCGGCCGGTAGGTCACGCCGAGCTTCGCCCGCCAGTCCGGCACGTAAGGCACGCGCTTGCCGACCACGTTGGTTGGCCGGTTGGTCAGTGGATTGACGCCGGCCCAGCTTGCGTCAGCGAGTATCTTCGAATCGACATGGGTCACGCTGCCGAATAGCTGCAGGCCGGTCACGAACACGTTGTCCTTCTCGGCCGAGAGCTCGACGCCCTGCATCTGAATGGCATCGACGTTGCTGACGACTGTGGTCGGCGTTTGTGCGCCCGTCACTGGATTCGTCACGAGATTGGTCTGCGAGATGATCGCGTTGTTGGTCCGCTCCGAGAAGACAGTCAGACGGACTCTGCCATCGACCCATTTGCGCTCGATGTTCAGCTCGCCCGTGAAATCCTGCTCCGGCTTGAGCAAGGGATTGGCAAAGGTGGCGACGCCGCCGACCGTGACGTTCTGGTAGAGCTCGGTCACCGTCGGATAGCGGTAGGCTTCACCAAAATTGGCGGTGATGTTCCAGTCCTTATTCGGATCGAACGACACCGACGCTTTCGGCGAGAAGTTGGTCGAGCTGAGGCCCGGCTGGTTGATCGCCGTCGTCGACGTGATGACACCGGCGCCAGTGGTCGTGGTATTGACGTTGTACCCATCGAGGGCCTGCCAGCTCTCCAGTCGTCCGCCGAGGGTCAGCTTGAGCGCTGGGGCGAGCTTCCAGGCATCCTGGACCCACAACGCGCCGGTCCGCGTCTCGCCAACGCCGGTCGAATAAAGCGCCCCGGTGCCCGTCGATGACGTCGCATTCCATACCGAAGATGCGTAGACCGGATTTTCCAGCTCGTAGCGATCGCCGTGAACCCCGAAGCTAATCTCGTGCGGGCCGTCAAAGCCGAACGGCCGCCAGATGCCCTTGGCGTCGACGTTCTGCCAATTGGTGCCGTCCATCCTTGTGATCTTTCCGTTCGGTGAAAAGCCCGTGCCTGTGGCAGCGACCGTGAACGGATTGAGCTGCGTATCCTGGAGATAGTTGTAGCTCGAGGCGGAGATGTCGAAGTCGTAGACGCCCTTGGTGTCGCTCTTCAGCGAGACCGCGTTGCTCATCTGGGTCTGATCCCAGATGTACTTGCCGGTGGCAAAGCCCGAGATGCCGGCGAAAGTCGGCGCGCCGGTCGCCGTCGAGCGCAAATAGGTCTGGGGATCGGAGACCTGATGGTTGTTCCAGATGCCGAGCGAATAGGTCGCCAGCACCAGCGGCGTCACGTCGTAGGCGAGCCGGAGGTTGGCCGACGTTTGCTGGGAGTGCGCGAGGATACCGGTCCCGACGACGTCGGCTGGAACGCCCTGCTTGTTGAGCGCCGGAAACGCGCCCGTGGTCCCCGCAGGTATCGTCCCGTTCGTCGTATAGGTCAGCGGCTGCTGGTAGCTGTCGAGATAATTGGCGCTGACCAGCCACGACAGCCTGCCCTCCCTGTTGCCTGCTGCTGCGCTTGTCTGGCTGGTGACGAAGGTGTCCTTGGTGCCGTATTGGCTCCACGGCATCACCGAGACGGTCTCCTTGGCCACCGCGAACGGCTTGTCGGGCATTTTCGATGAGATCAGCAGCACGCCGCCGATCGAGTTGCCGGGATAGGCGGCCGCGAACGGGCCGTTGAGGAAATCGATCCGGCCGATGGCTTCGGGCGAGATCAGGTTCCACCTGGGTGACGCATTGGTGTTGTTGTTGCCGATCAGCGCCGAGATCAGGAGGTCATCGTAGTAGATCAGCGTGCGCGCGCTCGAATTGAGACCCCACGTTCGGGTCGCCAGAACTGCCTGATTGTCGCCGTCGTTGCGCTTGCGCACGAACAGGCTCGGCAGGTATTTGACCGCGTCCTCGGGGTCCTTGAGGTTGATCGTCTCATCGATCTGTTTGGACGTGACGGTGTACGACTTCTGCGGCAGCTGGAACCGGGCCACGGCAAGCGGTGTCCCGAGCGAGGCACTGGCACCTGCCCCTGTTGTATTCGCGACCGCGACCGGCCGGTTCTGGGCTGCCACGACCGGCGAGGGCCGCCGCCGTGCGGCGGCGATCTGACTGGCCGGCTTGCGTGCGGCCCGCCGCGCCTGCGGATGCGGCGCTTCGACGGTGACGGGCGGCAGCACCTTCTGCTCACCGCTTTGCGCATGCGCGATCCCACCAGACGCCAGCAGCGCCGCATGGATGGCCACAACGCTCACGCCACCGAGGGCATGATAACGAAACATCGATGGATCCTGACACCGGCTCTGCGGCCGGCTTGCTCAAAGGCAATTCGCCGGCACGCAAGACGCGCCGGCCACGAGGACGCCGTCAGGAGAGAACAGGAGGAGCGCGGGCCTGGGCGTGCGAGCCGGTGCGTGAGCGGACCAGTTCGGATGCGAGATCGTGCCAGGCGACCTGGCTCGCCACGCGCTCGACGGCCACCGCCGCGGCGGCGTCGGGAGCATCGATGGGCGCCCCGGTCTGCAGCACGCTGCACACCGCGCAACAGCCGTCGTGGGCGTGCTGACCGGTCTGGTCACCCTGCCCGGCACCGGAGCTCGGATCGACATGGCAGATGCCGGCAGCCGCCAGCGGGTCGGACGCAGCAAGGCTCGCCGCCCAGCAGGCCCCGATCGGTGCAAAGATCTGCACCAGCAGGGCAACTAGGACTATGGGCAGAAAATTCTTCAGCCGCCGGCGCATCGCGAAACCCATCCGGAACGGAACTAACCACCACCGTCCCTGGAAGTCGAGACACCGTTCGACCTTCGTCTATTCCAACAGCAGGAAATGATAGGCCGTGACGCAGCCGCCGTATCCCCTTACCCCATCACGCGCTTTCGGTCCCCTCTTACAACCGGCGGTGGCACCATCCCAATCATTTCGCAAATTGCTCGAAATTTGAACAATCGTTGCCGAAAATGATGACAAGCTTGGAAAGATGGTCTACCAATTCGCGCCTAGGCCAGCCGCAAGGTTAGTCTTGGTGGTCCAAGTCTCGGGAGGAGCCCGACGCGCACAAGCAGCGTCACCCCATCAATCAAGATCAAATCGCATTTTTGGGGCAAATAGGGTCGACACAATTTTTGGAGCAGGGCTTGGCGCCCTGCTCTTTTTTTGTGTGATGATCGCATCAACAATGACGTCATCAACGAATCCGATCGAACGCAGCTTCGAGCTCGCCGCCGCGGCTTGCGACGATCTCACGCCGCTGGTCTATCGCCGCCTGTTTCGCGAGCATCCCGAGGCGCAGGCGATGTTTCGCAGCGAAGGCAGCGAGCCGGTGAAAGGCTCGATGCTGTCGCTCACGATCGAGGCCATCCTCGATTTCGCCGGCCAGCGCACCGGACATTTCCGGCTGATCGAATGCGAGGTGTCCTCGCATGATGCGTACGGCACGCCGCGCGAACTGTTCGTCGCGTTCTTCGGCGTGATCGCGGCAACGCTGCGCGAGCTTCTCGGCGAACAATGGTCTGACGACATCGATGCTGCGTGGCACAAGCTGTTGGGCGACCTCGAGGCCGTCGTGCGGCAGCAGGCCGGTTAGCAACATCGCGAAAGCCGCGAGGGCGTAGCGTCGCCGTTCCGATTGTGACACACTCCGTTTATCCGCGGCGCGTGCAACTGACGCCGACGGCCAGAAAAATAGAGAGGGAGCAAACACCAATGCCAGGGACGGACAAGACTCCGACATCACGACGCGACCTTCTGCAAATGGCGGCAGCCGGTGGAGCGGCAGCGGCGTTGTTCGGCGGAATGGGCGTGAACCCCGCGCTCGCAGCGGAAATGGGCCGCTCGGAAAAGCCGCTGAAGGCCGCATTCTCCAACGCCGGACTGCAAGCGACGTGGTGCGCGCAGGGCAAGAAGGCGGCCGAGTTCTGGGGCAAGCTGTTCAACGTCGACGTCACGTGGTTCGACGGCCAGCTCGACGCCGTCAAGCAGCGTGCCGCGATCGACAATATGGCGTCGCAAAAATGGGATTTCGTCGCCATCCAGGCGTTCGGCATCGGCACCCTCACCCAGCCCGTGCAGAAGATGATCGACGCCGGCACTCCCGTGATCGACATGGACACGCTGATTGCGCCGCTCGACCAGATCAACGTCCACTCCTTCCTCGCCCCCGACAACGAGTTCATGGGCGCTTCGGTGACCCAGGCGCTGTGCAACGCGATCGGCGGCAAGGGCAAGATGATCATGACCCAGGGTGCGCTCGGCCACACCGGTGCGCAGGGACGCGCCAAGGGCTTCAACTCGGTCATCAAGCAATTCCCGAACATCGAGGTGCTGGACACCCAGCCCGCCGACTGGGACGTCTCCAAGACCGCCCGCCTCTGGGAAACCTACCTGACGAAGTATCCACAGATCGACGCGGCCTTCTTCCACAATGACGACATGGCGCTCGCCGCCTACAACATCATGAAGGCCCACAACCGCACCAACATCCTGATCGGCGGCGTCGACGCCATGCCGCCGGCGATCCAGGCGGTCAGCGAAGGCCGCATGTTCGCAACCGTCCGCAATCCGTCCTGCCGCATCCATGGCGGCGCCATCATCGCCGGCGTCGCCGCCGTGGTGGCCGGCGAGAAGAGCGGCCAGGGCATCCCGAAGAACGTCGTGACCGACGGTCCCGTCGTGACCAAGGCCAACGCCCCCGGCATGCAGTGGATGGAGGATCACTTCCTGATCTGAGCGACCCTCATGTCGCAGGGACGTTCCCCGATCCTCGAGTTGAACCAGATCACGAAGGCCTTCGGCGGTGTCGAAGCCCTTCGTGGGGTCGACTTTTCGCTTTACGCCGGCGAGATTCATGGTCTCGTCGGCGAGAACGGTGCTGGAAAAAGCACGCTGATGAAGATCATCGCCGGCGTGCATCCGGAGTTCTCCGGCCGCTTCATGCTTGACGGCAGGGAAACCCGCTTCCGCTCCGCCCGCGACGCCCACGCGGCCGGCATCGGCATGGTCCATCAGGAGCTCAGCGTCGCGCCCGACCTGACGGTCGCCGAGAACGTCTTCCTCGGCAACCAGCCGACCAACCGGCTCGGGCTGGTGCAATGGCGGCGGATGGCCCGCGAGGCCAGCGAGCAGCTTGCCCGCTTCGGTATCCATGTCGATCCGATGACCAGGCTCGGCGACCTGCCGATCGGATTGCAGCAACTGATCGAGATCGCCCGCGTGCTGTTCTCCGGTGCGCGCATCATCATCCTGGACGAACCGACCTCCGCCCTCTCCCCGCCCGAGGTCGAGCGCCTGTTCACGACGCTGCGCAAGCTGCGCGACGAAGGCACCAGCATCGTCTTCATCTCGCATTTCATCGAAGACATCTTGCGCGTCTCCGACACCGTGACCGTGTTCCGGAACGGGCGGAAGATCGCGGAAACCGCATCCGCCGACACCACCAAGGGCGCCCTGATCGAGGCCATGATCGGCCGCGGCGGCGAGGCGCTGGAGCACAGCTACACCGACGACCTCATGCTGCCGCAATCGGGCGGCGGCGCGACGGTCTTGAAGGTCGATCAGCTCTCGCTCGGCCGCAGCCTGCAGGACGTCTCGTTCGAGGCCCGCTCCGGAGAGGTGCTCGGCATCTACGGCTTCATGGGTTGCGGGCAGCTGGAGCTGTCGCGCATCCTGTTCGGCAAGCTGAAGCCGGACGGCGGAACGCTCGCGGTCGACGGCTCCGCCAAGACGTTCCGCAGCACCGCCGCCGCGCGCCGTGCCGGTGTCGCGCTCGTGCCGGAGAGCCGGCGGGCGATGCTGTTCCACCAGGAACCGGTCTACAAGAACGTCTCGATCAGCATTCTCGACCGGATCTCCGCTTTGCTGCTTAAACCCATCCGCGAACGCGCAATCGCGCAGCGGCAGGTCGAGCAACTGCAGATCAGGCCGCCGGTCGTCGGCCTCGACCTCGGCATGCTCTCCGGCGGCAACCAGCAGAAGGTGGCGCTGGCGAAATGGCTGACCTACCCGCCGCGCCTGCTGGTATTGTGCGAGCCGACCCGCGGCATGGACGTCGGCGCCAAGAACGACGTGATCAACATCGTCCGCGACCTCAGGGCCAAGGGGCTCGCAATCATCGTGCTGTCGACTGAACCGGAGACGGTGTTGTCGCTGGCCGACCGGATCCTGGTGTTGAAACGCGGCGCGGTGGTGCGAGAATTCGCCGGCGAGGCGGTGAGCAAGGACCGCCTGCTGGAGGCGGCGTAGAGCATGATCCGGAGAAGTGCGGAGCGGTTTTCCGAAGAGATCATGCTCAAAGAATTGGACAGAGCGCGATGACCAACTCATCCCGCTTGATGGAGTGGCATGATGGCAAGCAGTGACAGCGCGACGGCGCGAGCGGATCACAAGCAGCCGCACGGGCTCGGCAGCTTCGTGCGCTCGCAGATGCGCAACATCGCGCCGTTCCTGACGCTGATCTTCCTCAGTGCCTTCTTCGCCATCGCGAGCCCGTCGTTTGCGACCCTCGACAATGTCGGCAACATCCTGACGCAGGTCTCGGTCACCGGCATCATCGCCGTCGGCCTGACCTTCGTGATCCTGTGCGCCGAGATCGACCTGTCGATCGCCAGCATCGCCAACGTCACCGGCATCGCGGTGGCCTACTTCACCTTGCAGGAATCCTACGTCAACATCGCCAACGTCCCGATGCCGGGCTGGGCCGCGATCGTGCTGGCGCTGGCGCTGTGCGCGCTGCTCGGCGTCGTCAATGCGCTGGGCCTGACCATGATCGGCATCCCCTCCTTCATCATGACACTTGCCATGATGCAGATCGCGGCCGGCGTCTCCGCGCTCTTGGTGCGCGGCCAGATCGCCTACAAGGTGCCGGACCTGATCACGACGCTCGGCTCGGGTTCGATCGGTGGCGTCCCCTGGATCGTGATCGTCGCCGCCGTGATGCTGCTCGGCGGCCATCTGGTGCTGACCTACACGCGGTTCGGCCGCTACGTCTACATGGTCGGCGGAAACCGCGAGGCCGCGGAGTTCTCCGGCCTCAACGTCAAGCTCATCCTCGGCAGCGTGATGGTGATCTCGGCGGTCTGCTCGGGGATCGGCGGCATGCTCGGCGTGGCGCATTTCGGCAGCGCGCAGCAGAACGAGTTCGATACCTACCTCCTGGATTCGATCGCGGCGGTGGTGGTCGGCGGCACCAGCCTGTTCGGCGGCCGCGGCGGCATCGGCAACACCATCGTCGGCCTGTTCGTGCTCGGCGTGCTCAACAATGGCCTCGACCACGTCAATATCGACAGCTTCCTGAAGATCCTGATCCGCGGCCTGATCCTGCTGGCAGCGCTGATCATCAACGTCTATGCACAGAGGCTGCGCGAGCGGGCGGCGGAGTAGGTTTGTTGGGGGCATTTTTGTGCGACCTCAGATGCCGATGACGGAGTATTGCACTCTGCTCTCCCCGGTCGCCGTCCCTGCGAAAGCAGGGACCCATACTCCGCGGCCGGCGTTGTCAACGAGACTCGTCGTTCCAGCTTCCCGCAACAATAGACATTCGTGGTTATGGGTCCCTGCTTTCGCAGGGACGACACCGAGTGTGTTGTGCTGCCTGTGAATCATACGCCCACATTCTCACGACACGATTTGTCCGGGTCTTGCTCTTCGTCTCGCCCTCTCCTCAAGCAGAGGGCGCAGGGAAAGCCGGGTGCCGATCGCACCCATGGGTCCCGTGCAAAATGGGAAGCTCACAACTAGTGCGTCAGACCTGCACGACTTCGCCGTCCGCGTCACGCGCACTCGTCAGTTGCGCAATCGGCGTCTACCGCATCTCACCGCAACACTCGTGACGATCGCGACGCGCCCCTCAATCGGGTGAGACGGGCGCATTAGACTGCTGAGTTGGGTGAAACGCGAAGCGGAATTTTGCCCGTCGAGACTGAGCAAGAACTCGGCATTTTGGGAAGTTGATGTACGATTCTGTTCATGACGAATCGGACATTCAAGAGCGGCGAGAGCCGCGACCAGGCCAGCCTGCTTCCTGCTCGGATTGAGGATTATGTCGGGGCGGACAACCCGGTCCGGGCGATCGAGAGCTTCGTTCGTGTGCTCGACCTTGCCAAGCTCGGCTTTCGCCATGCGGATCGCAAGGCCGAAGGGGTCGGTCAACCGCCGTACGATCCAGCCGATCTGCTGAAGCTCTACCTTTACGGCTACATCAACCAGATCAGGTCGTCGCGCCGGTTGGAGCGGGAGGCCTGCCGCAATCTGGAACTGATCTGGCTGCTGAAGAATCTGAAGCCGGGTTATCGGACGATCGGCAACTTCCGCAAGGAGAACTGGGTGGCTCTGAAGGCGGCCAACCGCAGCTTCGTGCTGCTGATGCGCGAACTCGGTCTTGTCGGCGGCAGCGTTGTTGCGATTGACGGCTCGTTCTTCCATGGCGACGCCAGCAAGGCCAGCATCTTTACGCGCAAGAGGCTTGCCGATCAGATCGGAAAGCTCGATCAGGAGATCGAGGCCTACGGCAAGTCCCTTGAGGACAATGACGCCGCGGAAGCCAGGAAGCCAGGCCAGGATGGCTCCGATGGTGGCGGCGCAGGTGGTGGTGACCTTGGCGCGAAGGTCGCGGCACTGATGGCGAAGCGCTCGCGCGCACAAGCCGATCTTGCTCGGTTGGAAGAGAATGGCGAGACGCAGTTGTCCCTGACCGATCCGGATGCCCGACTTCTGGTCAAGAGCGGCCAGGGGGTCGCAGGCTACAACGTGCAGACCGCCGTCGACGACAAGCACAAGCTCATTGTCGCCAGCGAGGTGGTGAACGACAGCAGCGATGTCGGCCAGCTACATGCGATGGCCATCGCGGCAAAGGAAGCCCTCGAGGTCAAGACCCTGCAGGTGCTGGCAGACGAGGGCTATTACAGCAGCCGCGAACTGAAGGCCTGTGAGGACGATGGCATCACGGCCTATGTGCCGGTGCCGGAGGGCAGCGCCCGGCTCGAGAAGCAAGGCCGCTTCGCCCTCAAGGACTTCAACTATGATGGCGTATCCGACACCTATCATTGTCCCGGCGGCCATCAGCTACATCCGATGAAGAGCAGGCAGAAGAACACCAGTGGCCGCGTCGAGATCCGCTACGCGGCGCGCGGAGCGATCTGCAGGACCTGCCCGCTCAAGATCCGTTGCCTTGGCTCGAACGCGGCCTACCGGACGATCGGTCGCTGGGAGCATGAAGACGTTCTCGAACGTCATCGCGCGCGGATGCAGGGCGCGGGCGAGGTGATGCGCCGTCGCTTTGGCATCGTCGAGCATCCGTTTGGCACGCTCAAATGCCGTGCCGGCTATCGTCATTTCCTGGTCCGCGGCTTCGACAAGGTCCGCGGCGAGTGGAGCCTGATGGCGCTCTGCTACAACTTCACCCGCGTGCTCAACATCCTGGGCTTCGACGCGTTTCTGGCCGCGCTCGCCAAGGCGGTTGCTACTTGCCGATGTACCCTCGCAGCCCTTTTGACGCCCATCCAGGTTGCTCTCGCGGCTCTCTGGACAAACATAGGGCTTCCGCTCGCAATCGGCCGGCCCACGCCGGCCTAACTCCGCTCACCAGTAGTTCTTGCTCAGTCTCG
>NZ_LNCU01000041.1:226695-230210 GCF_001542415.1 Bradyrhizobium macuxiense | reverse complement strand
CAAGGTGGCGCGGCGATCTTCCGGCACCAGCGCCAGCACGGGATCATCGGCATTGCCGGCTTCGTCGTCGAAATAGATCCGCGTGTAGAGATGCAGCAGCATGCCGCGCGCGAACACCGCGAGCAGGATATGCGGCGCCTGCTTCTTGCCGTCGGGATCCGGCACCACGCCCGGCTTGATGGTGTCGAACGCGTAGGCGCCGCTGTTGTCGGTGCCGCAGCGGCCAAAGCCCTTGAAGCTCGAATTCGGCAGCGCGCGCTTGTCTTGCGGATCGGAGAAGCGGCCCTGCGCATCGGCCTGCCAGATCTCCAGCATGCAGTCCGGAATCACCGCGCCGTCGCCGTCATAGACCTTGCCCTCGACGCGGATGCGATCACCCGACGTATCCGGCGTCAGCAGATTGTTGGTGAAGGCGTCGTTCCATTCATACTCGCCGTTCGGCGTCAGGCCGTATTTGAAATAGGGGCCGACGGTCTGCGACGGCGTGATTCCATCAGGACGCGGGTTCGACACTTTACTTGGTCTCCATCGGCGTGGCGTTGCGCCCGCGCAGCACGATATCGAAGCGGTAGCACAGCGCCCATTCCGGCTTGGTGTTGTCGAGATCGAAGGACGAGATCATCCGCGCCCGCGCCTTCTCGTCGGTCACCGAGTTGAAGATCGGGTCGAACGGAAACAGCGGATCGCCGGGGAAATACATCTGCGTGACGAGGCGCGAGACGAAGGAGTGGCCGAACACCGAGAAGTGGATATGGGCGGGCCGCCAGGCGTTGTGGTGGTTGCCCCACGGATAGGCGCCGGGCTTGATGGTGATGAACTTGTAATAGCCGTTGGCGTCGCTCTGGGTGCGGCCGGCGCCGGTGAAGTTCGGATCGAGCGGCGCCGGGTGCTGGTCGACGACATGGATGTAGCGGCCGCAGGCATTGGCCTGCCACAGCTCGACCAGCGTGTTGGGCACGCCGCGGCCGTCCTCGTCGAGCACATAGCCGTGCACGATGATCCGTTCGCCGAGCGGCTCGCCCTTGGCCTGGATGGTGAGGTCGTTGTCATGCGCGCGCACGGTCTCATGACCATAGACCGGACCGGTGAGCTCCGAGAGCGTGTGCCGCATCGGGATCAGCGGCTTCTGCGGCGCGCGCTTGATCGTGGAGCGATAGGCGGGTGACAGCCGCGCCGGATGCGCCGCAAGCGACTGCAGCGGATACTGAAAGGTCATGGCGAAATCCTCCGTGGGCCCGCATGTCGGCGCGAGCCCTGCCGAAGATCATTATAGGACATAACCAATTCGGGGAAGGGCAGTTTTCAGCCCTTCCAAGCCATTGGCTTAGTTCACCTTTTCGATCGCGACCGCAACGCCCTGGCCGACGCCGACGCACATAGTTGCCAAGGCAAGCTTCCCGCCCCGCTTCTCCATGCCGTGCACGGCGGTCAACGCGAGCCGCGCGCCGCTCATGCCGAGCGGATGGCCGAGCGCGATCGCGCCGCCATGCGGATTGACGAAATCGGCATCTTCCTTGACGCCGAGCTGACGCAGGCAGGCGATGCCCTGCGAAGCGAAGGCTTCATTCAGCTCGATCAGATCGAAGTCCGACACCTTGATGCCGAGCCGTTCAACCAGCTTCTTGGTCGCCGGCACCGGGCCGATGCCCATGATGCGCGGCGGCACCGCGGCCGAGGCGAGCCCGAGGATCTTCGCGCGCGGCGTCAGTCCGTGCTTCTTCACCGCGGCCTCGGACGCGAGGATCATCGCGGCCGCACCGTCATTGACGCCGGACGCGTTGCCCGCGGTCACTGTGCCCGGATTGCGCACGATCGGCTTCAGCTTGGCGAGGCCTTCGAGCGTGGTCTCGGGACGCGGATGCTCGTCCTTGTCGACCGTGATCGGACCGGCCTTGCCGCCGGGCACCTGGATCGGAACGATCTCTTCCGCGAAATAGCCCGACGCGATCGCCGCACCCGCGCGCTGCTGCGAGCGGATTGCCATCGCGTCCTGATCGGCGCGCGACACCTGGAACTCCTCGGCGACGTTCTCGCCGGTCTCCGGCATCGCATCGACGCCATACTGCGCCTTCATCAAGGGATTGATGAAGCGCCAGCCGATCGTGGTGTCGTAGATGTCGGCCGAGCGGGAGAACGCTTCCGACGCCTTGCCCATCACGAACGGGGCGCGCGTCATCGACTCAACGCCGCCTGCGATCGCGAAGTCGATCTCACCGGCACGGATGGCGCGGCCCGCGGCGCCGACTGCATCGAGACCGGACGCACAGAGACGGTTCAGGGTCTGACCCGGAACCGACTCGGGGATACCGGCGAGCAGCAGCGCCATGCGCGCGACGTTGCGGTTGTCTTCACCGGCCTGATTGGCGCAGCCGAAAAAGACTTCGTCGACCTGATTCCAGTCGAGCGTCGGATGCTTGGCCATCAGCGCCTTGATCGGGGCCGCCGCGAGGTCGTCGGCGCGCACCTTGGCGAGCGAGCCGCCGAAACGGCCGATCGGAGTCCGGACGGCATCGCAAATATAGACATCACGCATTGAATCTCTCCCTGAATGCCGTGGCTTAGGCGTTGAATGGCTGGAACTTGGGTTGAGTTTTAGGAGTGTGCCCGCCACAGGTCAATTGATGCGGCTGCGTGGCATCAGCGCATTCCCGTGATGCCTCGTCATGATTTCAGCCGTGGAGAGGGTGGAAAACCCAGTCCTCGCGGATATGACCGCGCGGCGAAATTCTGTAGTTTCCGCCCCCACATGACAGTTCAGCAGCCCATTCCTGTTCCGCCCGAATCTGCTCCCGCCGAGACATCGTCGCGCGTCACGCCGATGATGGAGCAATATCTGGAGATCAAGACCGCGCATCCAGGCCTGCTGCTGTTCTACCGGATGGGCGACTTCTACGAACTGTTCTTCGAGGACGCCGAGATCGCCTCGAAGACGCTCGGCATCGTCCTGACCAAGCGCGGCAAGCATCAGGGCATGGACATCCCGATGTGCGGCGTGCCGGTCGAACGCTCCGAGGACTATCTGCATCGCCTGATCGGCGCCGGCCACAGGGTCGCCGTGTGCGAGCAAACCGAGAACCCCGCGGAGGCAAAGGCGCGCGGCAACAAGAGCGTGGTCCGCCGCGGCGTGGTGCGGCTGGTGACGCCGGGCACGCTGACCGAAGACACGCTGCTCGACGCCCGCACCAACAACTATCTGCTCGCGATCGCGCGTGCGCGCGGCTCGGCCGGCGCCGATCGGCTCGGGCTGGCCTGGATCGACATCTCGACCTCCGAATTCATGGTGACGGAGTGCTCGACCGCAGAGCTTGCCGCGACGCTGGCGCGCATCAATCCGAACGAGGTGATCGTCACCGACGCGCTCTATGGCGACACCGAGCTTGCGCCGACGCTGCGCGAGTTGCCGTCGGTGACGCCGCTGACCCGCGACGTCTTCGACAGCGCCACCGCCGAGCGGCGGCTGTGCGACTATTTTGCGGTCGCGACCATGGACGGCCTGTCCGCAATGTCGCGGCTGG
>NZ_LNCU01000041.1:209536-226565 GCF_001542415.1 Bradyrhizobium macuxiense | reverse complement strand
CCGCCGCCGGCTCGCGGCTGCTGGCGCAGCGCCTTGCCGCACCGCTCACCGACGTTGCCGTGATTGCGCGGCGGCTCGATGCGGTCTCGGCCTTCGTCGCCGACAGCGCCGCGCGCGAGGATATCAGAACCGTGCTGCGCGCCGCGCCCGACATGTCGCGCGCGCTGGCGCGGCTTTCGGTCGGCCGCGGCGGTCCGCGCGATCTCGCCAGCCTGCGTGACGGCATCCTCGCCGCCGATCAGGCGCTGGAGCTGCTGGCGCTGACAGACAATCCGCCGGCCGAGATCGTGGCCGTGATGGCGGCGCTGCGGCGACCCTCGCGCGATCTTGCGCAGGAATTTTCCCGCGCGCTTTCCGAGCAGCTGCCGCTGATCAAGCGCGACGGCGGTTTCGTCCGCGAGGGTTATGAGGCCGCGCTCGACGAGAGCCGCAATCTGCGCGACGCTTCGCGCCTCGTGGTCGCCGCGATGCAGGCACGCTATGCCGAGAATACCGGCATCAAGACGCTGAAGATCCGGCACAACAATGTGCTCGGCTATTTCGTCGAGGTCACCGCACAGCACGGCGACAAGCTGCTGGCGCCGCCGTTGAACGCGACCTTCATCCATCGCCAGACGCTGGCCGGACAGATCCGCTTCACCACCGCGGAGCTCGGCGAGATCGAGGCGAAGATCGCGAATGCCGGCGAACGCGCGCTCAACCTTGAGCTGGAGATCTTCGAACGGCTGAGCGCGATGGCGCTCGCCGCCAGCGACGACTTACGCAACGCCGCGCATGCGTTTGCGATGCTCGACGTCGCGACCTCGCTCGCGAAGCTTGCGATCGACGACAATTACGTGCGGCCGGAGGTCGATGGCTCGCTCGGCCTTGCGATCGAGGGCGGCCGTCATCCGGTGGTCGAGCAGGCGCTGAAGCGCGATGGCCAACCCTTCATCGCCAATGCCTGCGACTTGTCGCCGGCGCCGGGACAGAAGTCTGGTCAGCTCTGGCTGATCACCGGTCCGAACATGGCCGGCAAGTCGACCTTCCTGCGCCAGAATGCGCTGATCGCGCTCTTGGCGCAGATCGGCTCTTTCGTGCCGGCATCACGCGCGCGGCTCGGCATCGTCGACCGCCTGTTCTCGCGTGTCGGCGCCGCTGACGATCTAGCGCGCGGACGCTCGACCTTCATGGTCGAGATGGTCGAGACCGCCGTGATCCTCAACCAGGCCAGCGAGCGATCGCTGGTCATCCTCGACGAGATAGGGCGTGGCACTGCGACCTTCGATGGTCTCTCGATCGCCTGGGCCGCGATCGAGCACCTGCATGAGAGCAACCGCTGCCGCACGCTGTTCGCGACGCATTATCACGAGCTGACCGCGCTCTCGGCCAAGCTGCCGCGTATGTTCAACGCCACTGTGCGAGTGAAGGAATGGCAGGGCGACGTGGTGTTCCTGCACGAGGTGCTGCCGGGCTCGGCCGACCGCTCCTACGGCATCCAGGTCGCGAAACTCGCGGGCCTGCCGCCCGCCGTGATCGCGCGGGCCAAATCGGTGCTCGCAAAGCTGGAAGCCCAGGACCGCGGCCAGACCGCGCGCGCGCTCGCCGACGACCTGCCGCTATTCGCCGTCCCCTCGCGCGCCGCCACCGAGGACAAGCCCCCGAGGGAGGCCGACCTGCTGATGGAAGCAGTGAAAGCGCTGCACCCCGACGAGATGTCGCCGCGCGAGGCGCTGGATGCGTTGTACGCGTTGAAAGCGAAGCTGCCGAAGGGGTAACCCAGCCTGCGCTTTCATCGTATGTCTCACCGTCATTGCGAGCGAAGCGAAGCAATCCATTTCTCCGCGCACGCGGGACGATGGATTGCTTCGCCGCTACGCTCCTCGCAATGACGCGTGGCTAGGCTCGCACCGTCTTCCTTCGCCCGTTCCGCCACAGCACCAGATTCCACACGATGCAGGTGGCGAGCGCGCAGCTGAGGCCGATCGGCGAGCCGAATTGCAGCACGGCGACATGCAGCACCGCGATGCCGAGGCCGAAGCCCATCAGGCCCCAGGCGCTGTTGGCGAGCACGGCGGCGGTGGCGGGGCCGCCGATGCGTGGATGCAGGATCAACATCATCGAGGAGAACACGATCGGAAACAGCGCCATCACGCCGGTGACGCGCGGACCGACCCAGCCGGATGCGGTGACCACGGTGCCGACCAGGCTTGCGACCAGCAATGCGCGCAGCGGGATGTCGTACCAGCGCCGCGCGATCAGCGGCATCTTGGCGACGTGCCGATAAGGCTTCAGCAGCGGAATGCAGATCGCGAAGGTGACGGCGTTGACGAGAAGCCCGCCCAGCAGCGTCCACTCGAACTGGCGCATGATGGTGGCGAGCACCAGCCACAGCGCGATCGCGGCGCCGGCGCTGATCCACATGCTGAAGCGCTGCGCCAGCACGGCGTAAGTCAGGCCCATATAGATGGTCGCCGCGTTGACCGGCAGGCTCGACAGCGCGCCCTCGGCGATGAAGGCGGCGTCATGGTCGAGCGCGAGGAAGGTGTAGGACGGCCCGGCCGAGATCGGCAATGTCGCGACCAGCGCGCCGATCACCGGCCCCGACCGCTCCGTGATGATGGACGCGCTGACCACGAATGCCGCCGCGACGGCCATGCGCAGCACGAGGATCAGGAGGAACTGAAGGTCGGGGGACATTCTGCGTCATCCCGGCGAAGGCCGGGATCCATAACCACGACTATTCGTGTGGAGCGAAGGCCGTCGGACGGCGCGGCTTGAACCGAGAGAGCACGGCGTATGGATCCCGGCTCCGCGCGCAAGCGCGCACTCGGCCGGGACGACACCGACTAAGCCCAACTACACCCGCTGCATCGAAACCGTGACCTTCGGGCCGTTCTTGATGGTCTGGTAGACCACGCAATAGCGCTCGGTGAGCTTGAGCAGCAGGTCGAGCCTGTCCTGCGGCGCGTCGGTTCCGACGTCGAAGCGCAGGCGGATCTCTCGAAAGCCGACCGGGGCCTCCTTGTCGACGCCGAGCGTGCCGCGGAAATCGAGATCGCCCTCGGCGGACACATGACCCGTCTTGAGCGACACCTCGACGGCGGTGGCGACCGATTTCAACGTAACGCCGGCGCAGGCGACCAGCGCCTCCAGCAGCATATCGCCGGAGCAAAGCTCGAGCCCGGAGCCGCCGGTTGCGGGGTGGAGGCCGGCGACCGCGAGCGCGCGGCCGGTCTCGACCTTGCAGGAAATGCTTTCGTTGTCGATCGAGCCCTTGGCTTTCAGCGTGATCACGGCGGTCGACGGATCGACCTTGTAGCGTTCCTTGATCGGGGCCTGCATTGCGCGGAGTTCGGCGGAGTCCATGGTTCTGCTCCCGGCTGTTCTTCTTTATTCCGGTGTAAGGCCTTAGCGCGCTGCTGTCACCACCACATCGCCTCGCCGGCGTTCGATTTGTCCGTGACGTCGCGCACGTTGCGGTCCAGCGAGCGGTCGAGCGCGGTCAGCACGCGGCGCTTGAAGGTATCGAACAGCTCCGAATTGCGGTCGCGCGGCCGCGCCAGATTGACCGTGATCTCCGCGAACAGCCGGCCCGGCCGCGGCCGCATCACGATGACGCGGTCGGCCAGCACCACGGCCTCGTCGACATCATGGGTAACCAGGATCAGGGTCGGGCGCGTATCGGCCCAGAGATCGAGCAGATGGTCCTGCAGGTCCCGCCGAGTGAAGGCGTCGAGCGCAGAGAACGGCTCGTCGAGCAGCAGCACCTCCGGCTGCGGCACCAGCGCGCGTGCGATCGCGACCCGTTGCGCCTGCCCGCCGGAGAGCTCGCGCGGCCAGGCCGCGGCCTTATCAGTGAGGCCGACCCGGGCGAGCGCCGCCGCAACCCTCTCGCGCCGCACGCCCGCCGGAAGCTCCGCGAGGCCGAAGCCGATATTGTCGGCGACGCTGAGCCAGGGCAGCAGCCGCGGTTCCTGGAAGATAATGCCGATCTTGGCATGCGGCGAAGTGATTATCGTATTGTCCAGCGTCACCATGCCCGTGCTGGCGCGATCGAGCCCGGCAATGGCGCGCAGCAGCGTGGACTTGCCGCAGCCGGAACCGCCGATGATGGCGATGATCTCGCCCGGCCTGATTTCGGCCGAGAAACGCTCCAGCGCATGGACCCCGTTGGGATAGGTCTTGCCGACCTCGTTCAACGCCAGCATCACGCGCCTCCCCGCGCACCGAATGCGTCCTGCCAGCGCAGCAGCGGCGCGGCCGCGACTTCGATCAGCCAGTCGGTGAGCTTGCCGAGGATCGCGAAGATCACGATCGCGGCGAGGATCTGGGCCGGCTTGCCGAGCTGCTGGCCGTCGATCAGGAGGTAACCGAGCCCTTCGGACGCGCCCATGAACTCGGCGGCGACCACGAACATCCACCCCAGACCCAGCCCGACGCGCAGCGACACGACATAGGCCGGCAGCACCGCAGGCAGCAGGATACGGCGGATCATCGCAAAGCCGGACAGGCGAAAGACACGGCCGACTTCGACGACCTTGCGATCGACCGACAGGATTGCGCCCATCACGCCGAGATAGACCGGGAAGAACACGCCGACCGCGATCAGCGCGATCTTCGAGGTCTCGAAGATGCCGAGCCACAGGATGAACAGCGGCACCCAGGCGATCGATGGGATCGCGCGCAACGCCTGCACGGTCGGATCGAGGAGCCGCCGCGCCAGGCCCCAATAGCCGGAGATCGCGCCCATGATGGTGCCGGCGACGACGCCGAGCACGAAGCCGGCGCCGACGCGCCAGAGCGTCGCCAGGATGTGGCGCGTCAGTTCGCCGCTCTTGGCAAGCTCCATGATGGTGGCGAAAACCTTCGACGGCGGCGGCACGAGCCGACCGTTCGACCAGCCGAGATGCACCACGAGCTCCCAGCCGAGCGCGAGCGCGACCGGCAGCGCCAGCCCGAGCGCCGGCCGCGCAAAACGCGACCACCGCGCCGCCGCCGCACGCCGCGCGCCCGCGTCACCCTGGTCCAGCGCTGGCAGGTCAACGGTCATGGCCATAGCAAGAACTATCCTTCGGGCAGGATTGCAAGGTGGGCTCGCCCTGCTCCATTCTGCGTCGTCCCGGCGAAAGCCGGGACCCGTCACCACAGGGCATTGTGATGGAGCAGGCTGGGGCCACAGCTTTGTTCGACAACGACGCCCTGTGGTTATGGGTCCCGGATCGCGCTTCGCTTGTCCGGGACGACAGTTAGTTGGTGGGCAGCGGGACCTGATCGTCGATCAGGCTGTCGACCGCTGCCTTCACGTCGGCCTTGGCGTCGATGACGCCGGCCTGCTGCAAGGCGAGGCCCGCGGCCAGGATCGATTCGCGCTGCGGGGCGCCGATGCGGCTGTGGGTCAGCTCGGTGCGCTCCTTGAGCTGCTTGTCGACCACGGCGTCGGGCAGCTTGGTGACCGCGATGAAGGTCTTCTTGAGGTCATCGTAGTTCGCCAGCGAGCCCTTCCGCGCCTCCTCATAGGTGGCGAGCACGCGGCGCACGATATCCGGATGATCTTTCAGGAACTGCTCGCGCACATTGAGGATGCCCCAGGTGTTGGCGTCCGGCTTGCGGTAGAACAGCCTGGCGCCGTCCTCGATCTCCGCCTGCGCCATCATCGGATCGAGGCCGGCCCAGGCGTCGACGTCGCCGCGGATCAGCGCGGTCTTGCCGTCGGCGTGCTGCAGCAGCACCGGCGTGATGTCCTTTTCGGTGAGGCCGGCACCGAGCAGCGCACGGACCAGGAAGATGTGCGGATCGGTGCCGCGGGTCACCGCGACGCGCTTGCCCTTGAGATCGGCGACGGTGGCGATCTTCGAATCCTTTGATGTGACCAGCGCGGTCCATTCGGGGCGTGAATAGACGTAGATCGACTTGATCGGGTTGCCGTTGATCTTCGCGACCAGCGCGGCCGAACCCGCCGTCGAGCCGAAATCGATCGAGCCGGCATTGAGGAATTCGAGCGCCTTGTTGGAGCCTGCCGACTGCACCCAGACGATGCTGATGCCGTCCTTGGCGAACTCCTTCTCCAGGAGCCCCTTCTGCTTCAGCACCAGCGACACCGGATTATAGGTCGCCCAGTCGATCCGGATCTCCTTCAGCGCGTCGGCGGCGAAGGCTGAGCCTGGAAACAGCGCCGAGACCGCGAAGAGCGCGGCCAGCGCGCGCCGGGACAACAATGACATTCGTCGATCTCCTCGATGTGATAAAGAAACGCCCTTCTATTTCAATGAGTTAGCCTTGCGGTCAACGAGAAAATCTCTACCCTTTGTGAACCGGCGCGAGAACGATCTTGCTCAAATCGCCGTTGAAACAGCATGGAGCTGCTGCCTTTATACTTTGGTCCGTGACAGCAAAGGCTCGGTCCGTTATCGGATGGAAGCATGGACAGCGTCGTAGTCGAAGCCCGCCCTGAAGCGGACAATCGTTTCGAGACCGAACGGATCACCGCCGCGGTCAATGCCCTCGCTGAAAGGCATTCCGGCGGCGAAGACCAATTCCGCGCCGCGATGGCGCAACTGCTCAAGGCCGAGCTGATCGCGGCGCGCACCAAGGCGCAGGCGCTTCTGCTGAAAGACCGTCATGGCCGCCGTTGCGCCGAACGGCTCTGCTTCGTGCAGGACGAGATCATCCGCATCCTCTATGCCGCGGCGACCCAGCATCTCTATCCCTCGCCGATCCCGTCGGGCGCCGAGCGGATGGCCGTGGTCGCGACCGGCGGCTATGGCCGCGGGCTGATGGCGCCGGAATCCGATATCGATCTGTTGTTCATCCTGCCCTACAAGCAGACCGCCTGGGGCGAGCAGGTGGCCGAAGCGATCCTCTATTGCCTCTGGGACATGGGGTTGAAGGTCGGCCACGCCACCCGCTCGGTCGATGAATCGATCCGCCAGGCGCGCGGCGACATGACGATCCGAACCGCGATCCTGGAGACGAGATTCCTGACCGGCGACCGGCCGCTTTACGACGAGCTGGTCGAGCGCTTCGACAAGGAGGTGGTGCAGGGGACCGCGGCCGAATTCGTCACCGCCAAGCTCGCCGAGCGCGAGGAGCGGCATCGCCGCGCCGGTCAGTCGCGCTATCTGGTCGAACCCAATGTGAAGGACGGCAAGGGCGGCCTGCGCGACCTGCACACGCTGTTCTGGATCGCCAAATACGTCTACCGCGTGCGCGAGACCGACGAGCTCCTCGAGCGCGGCGTGTTCGACGCGCAGGAGTATCGCACCTTCCGCCGCTGTGCCGATTTCCTCTGGTCGGTGCGCTGCAACCTGCACTTCTTCGCCGGCCGCGCCGAGGAACGGCTGTCGTTCGACATGCAGCGCGAGATCGCCGTCCGGCTCGGCTACACGTCGCACCCCGGCATGCAGGACGTCGAGCGCTTCATGAAGCACTACTTCCTGATCGCTAAGGACGTCGGCGACCTCACCGCGATCCTGTGCGCAAAGCTGGAGGAAGAGCAGCAGAAGCCCGCGCCGGTGCTGAGCCGCATGGTGGCGCGCTTCCGCCCCTCCGCCAAGCGGCGGCGGGTGCCCGGCAGCGACGACTTCATCGTCGACAACAACCGCATTAACCTCGCAGCGCCCGACGTCTTCAAGCACGACCCGGTCAATCTCATCAGGATCTTCCGCCTCGCGCAGCAGAACAACCTCGCCTTCCATCCCGACGCGATGCGCACGGTGACGCGCTCGCTGAAACTGATCAACACCCAGCTCCGCGAGAACGAGGATGCCAATCGGCTGTTCATGGAGATCCTGACCTCCGACAACGCCGAGATCGTGCTGCGGCGGATGAACGAGACCGGCGTGCTCGGCCAATTCATCCGCGCCTTCGGCAAGATCGTGTCGATGATGCAGTTCAACATGTACCACCACTACACGGTGGACGAGCATCTGATCCGCTGCATCGGCTTCCTGCAGGAGATCGAGCGCGGCGGCAACGACGAGTTCGTTGTCGCGAGCGACCTGTTCCGCAAGATCCGTCCGGAGCATCGCCCGGTGATCTATATCGCGACGCTGTTGCACGATATCGCCAAGGGCCGGCCCGAGGATCACTCGATCGCCGGCGCCAAGGTCGCACGGCGGCTATGCCCGCGGCTCGGCTTCTCGCCCGCCGACACCGAGCTTGTGGCCTGGCTGATCGAGGAGCACCTGACGATGTCGACGGTAGCGCAGTCGCGCGACCTGTCGGACCGCAAGACGATCGAGAATTTCGCCGCCGTGGTGCAATCGGTCGAGCAGATGAAGCTGCTGACCATCCTGACCACCGCCGACATCAGGGGCGTCGGCCCGGGCGTCTGGAACGGCTGGAAGGCGCAGCTCCTGCGCACGCTGTACTACGAGACCGAGCCGGTCTTGACCGGCGGCTTCTCGGAGGTGAACCGCGCCCAGCGCATCGCGATGGCGCAGGCCGAATTCCGCGCCGCCTTCACCGAATGGCCGGAGGCCGAGCTCAACGCCTATATCGGCCGGCACTATCCGGCCTATTGGCTCAAGGTCGAGCTGCCGCGCAAGATCCGCCAGGCGCGCTTCATCCGGTCGAGCGAACAGGCCGGCCACAAGCTCGCGATCAATGTCGGCTTCGACGAATTGCGCAGCGTCACCGAGCTGACGCTGCTGGCGACCGACCATCCCTGGCTGCTGTCGATCATCGCCGGCGCCTGTGCGTCCGCGGGCGCCAACATCGTCGACGCCCAGATCTACACGACGACCGACGGCCGCGCACTCGACACCATCTCGATCTCGCGCGAATACGACCGCGACGAGGACGAGGGCCGCCGCGCGACCCGGATCGGCCAGATGATCGAGGACGTGCTCGAGGGCAAGCTGCGGCTGCCCGAGGCGGTGGCACGCCGCGCGGTGCGCAGCAAGGCGCGGCCGTTCATCGTCGAGCCCGAGGTCACCATCAACAACCAGTGGTCGGATCGCTACACCGTGATCGAGGTCTCCGGCCTCGACCGCCCCGGCCTGCTGTATCAGCTCACCACGGCGATCTCGAAGCTCAACCTCAACATCGCCTCGGCGCATGTCGCGACCTTCGGCGAGCGCGCCCGCGACGTGTTCTACGTCACCGATCTGCTCGGCGCCCAGATCACCGCGCCGACCCGGCAGGCCGCGATCAAGAGCGCGCTGCTGCACCTGTTGTCGAGCGAGGACGCCGCGGCGAAGCCGGCGGCGTAGCAGCGCTCTCCACTCGTCATTCCGAGACAGCCCACAGGCTGAGCCCGGAGTAGATTGCACGAGGTGCAGAGGCGCTCTCGCATATGAGCACGGCCCTAACCGGCATCGGGCTCAAGGGCTGCCAAGCTCGCCCGCAGCAAGGCTAGATAATTTGCCTGGGCGGCCAAAAGGCTCAGATAGCACAGCCCAAGCAGCGCGACCCACGAAGCGTCGATCGTTCGCTCGCCGCCGTCGATGATGGCGGGCTGGAAGCTGCGGTCGCAGCTCTGGTGCCTCGTGTCGAATTCGACGTCGTCGGAGCAAAGGATCAAGTGCGGAGGTGCTTTCGACATATCAAATCTCCAGGTCGGTTCTCCAAGTCGGTGATCGGCAACCCGCCGGGCCAGCGGCAAGACGCGCGCGGCCGGCGAGACGTCAGGGTAAGAGCTATTCGGCACGGCAATTTCGGATGACCCGCTGTCCTCGAGTCACCCGACGAGCCTACTCCGCGAAGTGGAACCGGCCATTGAACGGAGGTTGATCCAGCCGTTACGTTTTGGTGGGGAGGGTCATACCTTGGTTTCGGCTACAACCTGGACCTGAGCACACGCCCGCGCTTCGCGCACTGGGCGATCTGACGCTGCCCGGGAGGGTGACCAAAAGTATGGCATCATGTCGTCCGGACATCGAAAAGCTGCTAATGTACAAGCTATTGCGAGGGCGACGTGGTCGCCGCTGATGATAATGGTCACCTAGCGACGCAGCGCGGCCCGCGATAGCCAATTGCTTCGTGCTGCCGATGAACCGCAACCCGACAATAAAGTCCTGGCCGGCCGAGCAATGGCTGCTCGGCTGCATGGTCCTGGCGCTCGGGACGGCGGCCTGCATTTGGCTGGTGCTTGGTCCGGCGCCGGCAACCCCTGCGTATCTGATTGCCGTCGTACTGCTCGTCGCCGCGCTTGGCGCCGCATTGATCATGATGCGCCTGGTGGGCTCCATCCAAAGGCAAGTGGAGGGCATACGGCAAGGCCGGACAAGAGGCGACGAGCCCGCGATCGAGGCGCTACGCAACAGCGAGGCACAATGGAGGGAGGTGTTCGAGCACAACCCCGTGATGTACTTCATGGTCGATGCAGCAGGCACCGTACTCTCCGTCAACTCGTTTGGTGCCGCACAACTGGGCTACTCGGTCGACGAGTTGCTCGGGCAATCCGTGCTGATCGTCTTTGCCGCCGAGGACCGGCACCTGGTCCAGGACAACGTGTCAGCATGTCTCGACAATATCGGTCAAACCCACAGCTGGGAGATCCGGAAGGTTCGCAAGGACGGTTCGCGGCTCTGGGTTCGCGAGAATGCCAAGGCCGTGCGGCGGCTGGATGATCAATTGATCGTCCTGATTGCATGCGAGGATATCACGCAGCGCAAGCAGGCTGAGAATGCGCTGCAGCAAAGTGAAATGTACCTCGCCGAAGCGCAGCGATTGAGCCACACCGGAAGCTTTGGCTGGCGCGTTGCCAGCGGCGAGATCATCTGGTCGGAAGAGACCTTCAGAATGTTCGGATTCGACAAGGTTCCTTCCATCAAGCACAACACGGTCCTTCAACGCGTCCATCCGGATGATCGCGCGCGCGTGCGGCGAACCATTGACCGCGCGTCCAGCGATCGCGAGGATTTCGAGCATGGATACCGATTGCTGATGCCCGACGGCGCAATCAAGCATGTCTACGCCAGGGCGCATGCGGTGATCAATGCGTCGGGCGATACTGAGTTTATCGGGGCGGTAACGGACGTCACGGCCCGCAAGCGGGCCGAGGCGGAATTGCATGAGTCTCAGGCGAATCTCGCGCACGTCACGCGCGTGACGGCCCTGGGAGAGCTCGCCGCGTCGATCGCCCATGAGGTGAACCAGCCCCTTGCCGCCGTGGTGACCAACGCCGCCGCATGTCTGCGCTGGCTCGACCGAGCGCCTCCCGATCTGAATGAGGCGCGCGGAGCGGCGGAAGCAATCATCAAGGACGGCAAGCGGGCGGGCGAAGTCATCCAGCGCGTTCGCGCACTGGTGAACAAGACGATCGATCAGAAAGCGCCGCTTGCCATCAATGACGTCATCAACGAGGTGATTGGCCTGGTTCAACATGAACTGCTGAGCCATCGTGTGTCCTTGCGGCTGGAACTGACGCCCGGGCTACCGCTGGTTCCGGCCGATCGCATTCAGCTGCAACAGGTCATCCTCAACCTTGTCATCAATGGCATTGAGGCGATGCAGCCGGTCACGGACCGGCCGCGCGAACTCGTGATCCGAACACGCCAGGATGACGCCCGGCATATCCTGGTTGCGGTCAGCGATTGCGGCCTCGGGGTTGCCGCCGAAAATGCCGACCGGCTGTTTGACGCCTTCTTCACCACCAAATCGGCCGGCATGGGCATGGGGTTATCGATCTGCCGCTCGATCATCGATGCCCATGGTGGTCGTCTCTCGATGGCCGGCAACGCCGGACCCGGCGCGACTTTTCAGTTCACGCTCCCACTGCTTCAGGAGGACCACGCACCGTGATCGAGCGCGCGGCATCGCCTCACGCTCCTGCAAGCGCCGAGGAACCGATCGTCTTCGTCGTCGACGACGACGCATCGATGCGGGACGCGCTGAGCAATCTGTTCAGGTCCGTCGGCTTGCGGGTCAAGGTGTTCGCCTCGGCTCATGAATTTCTGCGGAGCAAGCTTCCCGATGCCTCCAGCTGCCTGATCCTTGACATCCGGCTGCCGCGAGTAAGCGGCCTCGACTTTCAGGCCGAGTTGGCGAAAGCCGACGTTCATATCCCGATCATCTTCATGACGGGCCATGGCGATATCCCGATGACGGTCAGGGCGATGAAGGCCGGAGCTGTCGATTTCCTGACCAAGCCATTTCGAGATCAGGACATGCTGGATGCCGTAACCACGGCGATCGAGCGCGACAGAAGCCGCCGCGACGAAGCAAAGGTTCTCTCAGACCTGCGTGCGGCTTTCGCCACCCTGACGCCTCGCGAGCGGGAGGTGATGGCTCTCGTCACCGCGGGGCTCATGAACAAGCAGGTCGCAGCCGAAATCGGGGTGGCCGAGATCACGGTGAAGATACACCGCGGGCATATCATGAGAAAGATGGCCGCTAAGTCATTGCCGGATCTGGTGCGGATGGCCCAGCTGCTCGGGGTGGGGCCAGGATCCGGCGGGGCGCAAACCTAAGTATGATTCTCCGACCCCGGTTCACGACGCACTGTGCGCTCGCGCGACCGTCCAGCAATGGACCGATACCCGCTGGTCGTCCCCAGGAAGGATCCCCTTGCCCCACCCGCCGGTCATATCAATCATCGACGATGATGTGTCGGTTCGCGCCGCAACCCACAATCTCGTCAGGTCACTCGGCTATGTGGTCCATACGTTCGCGTCGGCGGAAGAGTTCCTGCTTTCGCCGCACCTGAACGACACATCGTGTGTGATCACGGATGTCAGAATGCCGGCGATGAGCGGGCTCGATCTGCAGACGCACTTGCTTGCAAGCGGACGGCGCTTTCCCTTCATCTTCGTGACAGCCTTCTCGGTCGAAAGCGATCGCAGCCGGGCTCTAAAGGCGGGAGCCGTCTGCTTCTTGATCAAACCCTTCGGCGGCGAAGCCCTGATCAAATGCCTCGACGCGGCCCTGGCGCAAACCAGCGCGCCAGGAGGCGAATGAGCTCAAGCGGGGGCGGTGCACTGAGCCTATACGCATGGATGATCCCGCCAAACATCTGGACAATTTGAACCTTCGCGGTGACGGCGCAAGAATCCGCATCACCCTCCGGGACGAACGAACTCGTTCTCCGGGAAGGGCGAAGACAAAGTCCAGCACCAGACGTTTTGATCGGCAAATGGCAATTCCTCGGAGCGAGATCGCCATGCGTACAGAACCGCGCTGCTCTCAGTGTGACGGTGAAGACCCCAACATCATCTCCTTGCGAAACCCCGCTGGCGAGCGCTTCTGCGGGCGCTTGTGCCTGTACAAGGGCCAGGAGAACTTTATCCGCTGGATGCGGCGTTCCAATGCGGAGGCCGCGTCATGACGAACCATTGCGGCAATCCGGACTGCAGGCGTCCCTTCGGACTGATCCGGCGAAGCTGGCACTTTGAGCAATTCTGCTCGACGAAGTGTCTCGAGATCTACAAGCAGAGGCTGCAGCGTAACGCAGCCTACTGGAAATGGCTCTACCGCCTCCCCGGAACCGAAGGTCCCGCGAAGAAAGTGTCCTGACGAGAGCGGGCCATGACAACCGTAGATGCGATGCTGGTGGGAGCGATACTGGCCTGGGCGCCGACGCTCATCGTATTTCTCTATATTGTGAGAGACATGCGCAACATGTCGGGCGGGGACCTCGATTGATCGTCGACCCACCGGCCACCGTCAGCCGCCGCTAGACCTCCACGCCCTCGTGGCGCAGCAGCCAGCGCTTGCGTTCCAGCCCGCCGCCGTATTTGACCAGCGAGCCGTTGGCGCCGATCAGGCGGTGGCACGGCACGACGACGCTGATCGGATTGGAGCCGTTGGCGTGGCCGACGGCGCGCATCGCGTTCGGCGCCTTCAGCTTCGCGGCTAGCGCGCCGTAGCTCATGGTGGTGCCGGGCGGAATCTTCGGCAATGCGTGCCAGACCTTCTGCTGGAAGGCCGTGCCGGCGACACGCCACCTGATATCGGCAAGCCGGTCGAGGTCGCCCTTGAAATAGCCGCTCAAGGCCTCACGAAGCTCGCGCGGCGCGCGGCCGTCCCGTAATGTCACTACACCATAGTGCAGCCGCAGCAGCTCGAGCATGCGACCCTCATAGTCATCCCAATCGAGCGCGCGCAACACGCCGTCAGCGTCGGTCACCAGCAGTGCGGTCCCGATCGGGGTCTTGAGGCGGTCGAGGTTGAACGTTCGCGGTGTCTTTTGCGGTGTCTTGTAGGCAGCCATCGTCGTCTCGCGCAAATCGGTATCGGTCCGCGATACTTTTCACCTCCGGGCCACCGGCGTCCACCCGAATTCCGCGACACCGCGCGCAGGCGGCATTGCCTTGCAATGGCCCACCCCTTCCTCCATCATCCCGGCAACGATGACATCCGCCAGGGGAAAGCTTCCTGCGGACAAGATCATCGGCAACATGGGAGGTCACGACATGAGAGGCGTGCAATTGCTCGCTGCGAGTGCGCTTGCGATCGCGTTGTCCGTTACTTCAGCCGCCGCGCAGAAGAAATATGATATCGGCGCGACCGACACCGAGATCAAGATCGGCCAGACCGTGCCGTTCTCGGGGCCCGCGTCGGCCTATGCCGGCATCGGCAAGACACAGGCGGCCTATATCAAGATGATCAACGATCAGGGCGGCATCAACGGCCGCAAGCTGAACCTGATCCAGTATGACGACGCCTATTCGCCGCCCAAGGCGGTCGAGCAGGTGCGCAAGCTCGTCGAAGGCGACGAGGTGCTGTTCACCTTCCAGATCATCGGCACGCCGTCGAACGCCGCCGTGCAGAAATACCTGAACGCGAAGAAGGTGCCGCAACTGCTCGCCTCGACCGGCGCCTCGCGCTTCTCCGATCCCAAGAACGCGCCGTGGACCATCGCCTTCAATCCGAACTACCAGTCCGAGGGCCGCATCTACGCCAAATACATCCTGGCCAATCATCCAAATGCCAAGATCGGCATCTTCTACCAGAACGACGATCTCGGCCGCGACTACATCGCCGGCCTGAAGAGCGGGCTCGGCGACAAGGCGGCAAGCATGATCGTCGCGGAAGTGTCCTATGAGCTGACCGACCCGACCGTCGACTCCCAAATCGTCAAGCTGAAGGCCGCCGGCGTCGACCTGCTCTACGACGCATCGACGCCGAAATTCGCCGCGCAGGCGATCCGCAAGGTCGCGGACCTCGACTGGCACCCGGTCCACATCCTCGACATCAATGCGAGCCCGGTGTCGGCGACGCTGAAGCCCGCCGGCCTCGACATCTCCAAGGGCATCATCTCGACCAACTACGGCAAGGATCCCGCCGATCCGCAGTGGAAGGACGATCCCGGCGTGAAGGCCTATTTCGCCTTCATGGACAAATACTATCCGGAAGGGGACAAGCTCAACACGGTCAACACCTACGGCTATTCGACCGCCGAGCTCTTGATCCAGGTGCTCAAGCAGTGCGGTGACAACCTCACCCGCGAAAACTTGATGAAGCAGGTGACCAGCCTGAACAAGTTCGTGCCGAGCCTCGCGCTGCCCGGCATGTCGATCACCACTGGGCCGAACGACTATCGCATCAACAAGCAGATGCAGATGATGCGCTTCAACGGCGAGCGCTGGGAGCTGTTCGGCCCGATCATCGAGGATACCGGACCGGCGGGTTAGCCTGACCGTTTGCTGACTAAGTCACCTAAGACCGGCGCAGCGCATTGCCGCTGCGCCGGTTTGTTTTTTGCGGCGCCCCCTACTTTGGTTGACTGAAATCGCTCACCTTTTCGGCAGCGATCGTCTTGCGTTGCAACAAGCGTTCCGACAGTATCCCGGCCCAGCGATGACAACTTCGGGAATTTGAGCCCGCGGACGAGATCATCGGCCAATTATCAATCACGTGAGGAAGCAGCATTATGAGGAATGGGATTCTCCACCTGGTCACGGGCACGGCGCTGGCGATGGCGCTGGCAGCGTCACCGGCTCTCGCGCAGAAGAAGTATGATCCCGGCGCGAGCGATACCGAGATCAAGATCGGCCAGACGGTTCCCTTCAGCGGTCCAGCCTCGGCCTACGCCAGCATCGGCAAGACCCAGGCCGCCTATTTCAAGATGATCAACGACCAGGGCGGCATCAACGGCCGCAAGATCAACCTGATCCAGTATGACGACGCCTATTCGCCGCCGAAGGCTGTCGAGCAGGTGCGCAAGCTCGTCGAGAGCGACGAGGTGCTCCTGACCTTCCAGATAGTCGGCACGCCGTCGAACGCCGCCGTGCAGAAATATCTCAACGCCAAGAAGGTGCCGCAGCTGTTCGCCGCCACCGGCGCCTCGAAGTTCACCGACCCGAAGAACTTCCCCTGGACGCTCGGCTTCAACCCGAACTACTTCGTCGAAGGCCGCATCTACGGCCAGTACATCCTGAAGGAGCACCCGAACGCCAAGATCGGCGTGCTCTACCAGAACGACGACCTCGGCAAGGACTATCTGAACGGCCTCAAGGCCGGCCTCGGCGCCAAGGCCGCGAGCATGGTGGTGTCGGAAGCCTCCTACGAAGTGTCCGATCCGACCATCGATTCGCAGATCATCAAGATCAAGGATTCCGGTGCCGACCTGTTCTTCTCGGCTTCGACGCCGAAGCAGGCCGCGCAGGCGATCAAGAAGATCTACGAGCTGAACTGGCATCCGGTCCAGATCGTCGACATCAACGCCACCTCGGTCGGCGCCGTGCTGCAACCCGCAGGCCTGGAGGCCTCCAAGGGCCTTATCAGCACCAACTACGGCAAGGATCCGGCCGACCCGCAGTGGAAGGACGATCCGGGCATGAAGCGCTATTTCGACTTCATGGCCAAGTACTATCCCGACGGCGACAAGAACTCGAACTTCAACACCTACGGTTACTCGACCGCGCAGTTGATGGTGCACGTGCTGAAGCAGTGCGGCGACAACCTGACGCGCGAGAACGTGCTGAAGCAGGCGACCAACCTGAAGAACGTCGAGCTCGACATGGCGCTGCCCGGCATCAAAGGCAACACCACGCCGAACGACTATCGCGTCAATAAACAGCTCCAGATGATGCGCTTCAACGGCGAACGCTGGGAGCTGTTCGGCCCGATCCTCGAGGACGCCGGTCCGGCGGGCTAGTGGCTT
>NZ_LNCU01000041.1:205510-209527 GCF_001542415.1 Bradyrhizobium macuxiense | reverse complement strand
GGCGGCCTTCGGGCCGCCGATTTGTTTTTGGGCTCGTCATTGCCGGGCTTGACCCGGCAATCCATCAGCTTGAAAGAGCTCTTCCCTCAATGGATGCGCGGGTCGAGCCCGCGCATGACGATGTCAGCCGACGGCGGACATCATCAATTCGGAATCTCCCCGAAATTCTTCCCCACCGGCAGCACCGAATGTCGGATCAGCCGCGAGTCCTCGACGCCGGCCTGGCGATGCTTCACCGCCTCGCGATAGACGGGATCGCGGATCATCTCGACGAAGGCGGCGACGCTCGGGTACTCCGCGATGAAGCAATGGTCCCAACGTTCCTCTTGCGGGCCGATCAGCATCAGCTCGAAGCGGCCTTGCCAGACGATGCGCCCGCCGAGCCGTTCGAACACCGGCCCGCTCTCGCGGCCATAGGCGGCATAGGCTTCGGCACCAGTCGCTTTGCGGCCATCGGGATAGGCGGCCCATTCGCGCAAGCGGACGAGGTTGAGCATGTGGATCGGGCCCGGCCGGTTATTGTCGCGGAACTGCGCGAAGATTTCCTTGGTCGGATCGATGTGGCCCATGCGGTGCTCCCTGATTGTTGTTCCCTGGAGCGCGATCACTCGATGGCGCTCCATCTTTCTGTTTGAGCATGATCTTTTCGGAAAACCGGTGCCCACTTTTCCGGATCGTGCTCCTATATCTAGCACGCGCCGCCTCACCTCCTAATCCCCCGTTAAGCTTTGCGTAACTGCCCCTTAAACCGGGAACGCTAGCGTGCCCGGACGAGAGCGTTTTCGAGCGAAGTGGACCCCGGTTCGCGTGAGGAAAACGCGTCAAACCAAGAATCTAGAGCTTCGGTTCTGATTCAATCAGAACCGAAGCTCCGGTGTGAGCGTTGCTGATGGCGTGGGGACGGAAAAAAGGCGGTGCGCGCAAGGAGCCGCTGTTCGGGCTTCCGGCCGCGCTTGCCGATTTGCGGCTCTCGCCTGCCGATCGCATCCCCGGCGGCGGCGACGACAAGCCGGCCAAAGCCAAGCCCAAACCCAAGACCAGCGACTCCGGCAACGAGAAGCCGCGCGCCTCGCGCAGCGGCAGCAAGCACCGCGGCAAGTCGCGCGGCCTTGGCATCGGCCGCCTGTTCTACTGGACCGCAGTGCTCGGCCTGTGGGGATGCATCGCGGTGATCGGTGTCGTGGTGTGGGTCGGCGCGCATCTGCCGCCGATCCAGTCGCTGGAGATCCCCAAGCGCCCGCCGACGATCCAGATCGTCGGTCTCGACGGCACCGTGCTGGCGCAACGCGGCGAGATGGCCGGCGCGAATGTCTCGCTGAAAGACCTGCCGCCCTATCTGCCGAAGGCCTTCATCGCGATCGAGGACCGCCGGTTCTATTCGCATTACGGCGTCGACCCGTTCGGCATCATGCGCGCGGCGGTGGCGAACCTCTTGCATCGTGGCGTCTCGCAGGGCGGCTCGACGCTGACGCAGCAGCTCGCCAAGAACCTGTTCCTGACCCAGGAGCGTACCATCCAGCGCAAGCTGCAGGAGGCCGAGCTCGCACTGTGGCTGGAGCGCAAGCATTCCAAGAATGAGATCCTCGAGCTCTATCTCAACCGCGTCTATTTCGGTTCCGGCGCCTATGGCGTCGAGGCCGCTGCGCAACGCTATTTCGGTAAGTCGGCGAAGAACGTGACCCTGGCGGAAGCCGCGATGCTGGCGGGTCTCGTCAAGTCGCCGTCGCGGCTGGCGCCGAATCGCAATCCGGAAGGCGCCGAGCAGCGCGCACAGGTCGTGCTGTCGGCAATGGCGGACGCCAGGTTCATCACCGAAGCGCAGGCCAAGGCCTCGATGGGCCAGCCCCTGATCAACGTGAAGTCGGCCGGCGCCGGCACCATCAACTATGTCGCCGACTGGATCGGCGAAGTGCTCGACGATCTGGTCGGTCAGATCGACCAGGACATCGTGGTGCAGACCACGATCGATCCGAAGCTGCAGAACATCGCGGAAGCCGCCGTCATCGACGAACTCGCCGCCAAGAGCGTGAAGTTCAATGTCAGCCAGGGCGCGCTGGTGGCGATGTCGCCCGACGGCGCGGTGCGCGCCATGGTCGGCGGCCGGAACTACGCCGAGAGCCAGTACAATCGCGCGGTGACGGCCAAGCGCCAGCCCGGCTCGTCGTTCAAGCCGTTCGTCTATCTCACCGCCGTCGAGGCCGGCCTGACGCCGGATACGATCCGCCAGGACGCCCCGCTCGATATCAAGGGCTGGAAGCCCGAGAACTACACCCACGAATATTTCGGTTCGGTGACGCTGACCCAGGCGCTGGCGATGTCGCTGAACACGGTCGCGGTGCGGCTCGGCCTCGAGGTCGGCCCGAAGAACGTGGTGCGCACCGCGCACCGGCTCGGCATCTCGTCGAAACTCGAGCCCAACGTCTCGATCGCGCTCGGCACCTCCGAAGTTTCCGTCCTCGAGATGGTCGGCGCTTATGCGCCCTTCGCCAATGGCGGGTTCGCCGTGTCGCCGCATGTGGTGACCAGGATCAAGACCGCTTCGGGCAAGGTGCTCTACGACCGTCCGGCCGATCCGCCCAACCAGGTGATCGAGCCGCGCTATGATGCGATGATGAACAGCATGATGCGCGAGACGCTGATCTCGGGCACCGCGCGCAAAGCCGAGATCCCCGGCTGGACCGCCGCCGGCAAGACCGGCACCAGCCAGGACTATCGCGACGCCTGGTTCATCGGCTACACCGCCAATCTCGTCACCGGCGTCTGGCTCGGCAATGACGACAACTCGCCGACCAGGAAGGCCACCGGCGGCGGCCTGCCGGTTGAGGTGTGGACACGCTTCATGAAGGCCGCGCATCAGGGCGTGCCGGTCGCGGCGATTCCAAACTCGCAAGGCAATTGGGGACCGGCCAACCTGATCCAGATTTCGTCGCAGATCACGCCGCCATCGGCCCCGGCGGGTCAAATGCAGTCGCAGATGCAACCGCCGCCTCCGCCGATGCCCCAGGGCGGCGGCTACTATCGCGCACCTGCACCAATGCGCGCATCCGCGCCGACCAACCCGAACGCACGACCTGAGGCCGCGGCAGGATTGGACGGCTGGCTGGTGGATCGCCTGTTCGGCGGACACCGGTAGGCAGGGTCACCGTAGCGCAACGTTCCATCAACAACAGTCCGTCATCCCCCGCGAAATGCGGGGGTCGAATACGCCGCGGCCTCTCAGTTTGAAGACCAACGTCCCTGGAATACTGCATCGCCCGCTTTCGCGGGCGATGACAGTCCGGTTTGTGACGCTACCGCCGCCTATTCCTGGATCCCGTAGCGATGCAGGTCGTTGCCGTGGGTGTCGAGCCAGCTCTTGGCGCGATCGACCGAGCCACAGGCCTTGCCGACCACCCTCCAGAACCGCGCCGAGTGGTTCATCTCGACAAGATGCGCGACTTCATGCGCGGCGAGGTAGTCGAGCACGAAGGGCGGCGCGAGGATCAGCCGCCAGGAGAATGACAGCGAGCCGGCCGAGGTGCACGAGCCCCAGCGGCTGGATTGATCGCGGATCGAGATCCGCCGCACCCGCACGCCGAGCTCGGCAGCGTAAAGCTGCGCCGCCTTCTGCAACTCCTTGCGCGCCTCGCGCTTGAGGAAGTCGTGCACGCGGCGATCCATGTGTTCGACGCCACCGGCGACACACAGCACCTTCTCGCCGCTGTCGCGCGTCTCGGTCCAGACCGTACCGCGCTCGCCGGCGCGGTGAACGAGGCGATGCGGCACGCCACGCAACGGCACGAGCGTGCCGGGCTGGAACGGCGCGGCCTTCGGCAGACGGCCAAGACGGGCTGCGATCCAGCCGCCATGGAGGTTCGCGAACTCCTTCGCTTCCACGATCGTGCCGCGTGGCGGCATGGTCAGGATCGCCTCGCGATCGGTTGGATGAATCCTCAACGTATAACGGCGTGCGCGCCTGTGTCTGCGGAGCCTGACGGTGAAGAATTGGGAGCCGTGCCTGACCAAAAGAGTCGCGGG
>NZ_LNCU01000041.1:179102-205493 GCF_001542415.1 Bradyrhizobium macuxiense | reverse complement strand
CCGCCGATAGAGGAGCGCGCGAGTAGCCATGTCTGAGAGTCCGGGGAGCAGGAGTTCGCCCGAAGTCTGCCATATCCGTCGCCAGGGAAAGCGCTCGGCGCAAAAACAAATCATTTGCCCAATATACAGGGGCTAGCGGTCTACTGACCTCTACCGGCAGGGGTCGGAACCGGATTTTTTTGAGTGAATCAGGAGTGAGAAGAAGGCTCAAAGGATGAATATATACTCATCCCTTGAGCCTTCGCTGATTTGAGATTCTTTTAGTAAAATCAGTAGCTTATGCAGCAGCCGAAATCCGGACCGAAACGGTACCTATTCGGCCGCAGCAACCAGAGAAAGCCGCGTATTGGCCGCAGAGACCATGAAATCGGAGATCCGCGGCACGATTTCGGAGCGGAATCGCGAGCCGTTGAACACGCCGTAGTGCCCAACGCCCTTCTGTACGTAGTGCACGCGGCGATGATTGGGAATCGCGGTGCAGAGCGCATGCGTCGCTTCGGTTTGACCGAGGCCCGAGATGTCGTCCTTCTCGCCTTCCACCGTCATCAGAGCAACGCGGCGGATCTTCGCTGGGTTCACCGGCTTGCCGCGATGGGTCATCTCTCCCTTCGGCAGCGCGTGCTTGACGAACACGAGGTCGACGGTCTGAAGGTAATACTCCGCGGTGAGGTCCATCACCGCCAGATACTCGTCGTAGAATTCGCGGTGCTTGTCGACGAGATCGCCGTCACCCTTCACCAGATTGGCGAACAGCGCCTTGTGGGCGTCCATGTGCCTGTCCAGATTCATGCTGATGAAGCCATTGAGCTGCAGGAATCCCGGATAGACGTCGCGCATCACGCCGGGATGCGGGAACGGCACCTTGGTGATGACATTGTTGCGGAACCAGTCGATGCCGCGCTCTTCGGCCAGATTGTTGACGGCGGTCGGATTGCGCCGCGTATCGATCGGGCCGCCCATCAGCGTCATCGACAGCGGCACGAACGGATCGTTGCTCGCTTCCATGACCGATACGGCCGCAACCACCGGCACCGACGGCTGGCACACCGCGATGATATGGATGTTGCCGCCGAGCGCATGCAGCATCTCGATCAGATAGTCGACATAGTCCTCGAGATCGAAGCGGCCGGCCGCGAGCGGCACCATGCGCGCATCCGCCCAGTCGGTGATGTAGACCTCATGCGTCGGCAGGAACGCCTCGACGGTGCCGCGCAGGAGCGTCGCATAGTGGCCCGACATCGGCGCCACGATCAGCACGCGCGGCTGCGGGTTGCGCAACGGGCGGGTCAGCTTGCGATCGAAATGCAGCAGGCGGCAGAACGGCTTCTCCCAGATCGAACGCACCTCGACCGCGGTGCGGATGCCGTTGACCTCGGTCGTGGGCAGGTTCCATTCGGGCTTGCCGTAGCGGCGGGTGGTTCGCTCGAACAGCTCGCATGCGGCGGCGACCGACTTGCCGAACTCGGTGTGCGTCCACGGATTGAGCGGATTCTGGAACAGTATCTTGGTGGCGTCGGTCACCGCGCGCGCCGGGTTGAGCGACGCATGCGCCATCTCGTACATCCAGTAGAGCGGCGTCGTGAGTGCCGGACTGCCTTCCGCCACCAGTGGCGGGGCACCGCCAAATTCACCAATCGGCATTCGTTCAGACCTCTGTTTTGCGCCGCAGCATACTGACGAATGCGAAATAATGCGTCAATGCGCCGCTGGACACATTCAGAGGTCAGATTCGCCTAAAACAGCGAAATTCCTTTGGAAAGTGACATTTATTCACCACCGCTGAGCAGCGACCCGTGACGCTTGGCGCTGCGCAAAAGGGCAAGAAAGATCGCAAAAGAAGCAGCGAACAGGATCGCGTTGATCACAAGCGCATCGATCATCAGGTCGGCGCGGAACACGTGGTCGATCAAGAGCGCGCGCATGCCCTCGAACACATAGGTCGGCGGCAGGGCCCAGGCGACATATTGCAGCCAGACCGGCAGCACATCGACCGGATAATAGATGCAGGCGAGCGGCATCACCGCGAACATCAGCGTCCAGACAATGCTTTCGGCGCCGAGCCCGTTGCGCAGCACGAGGCCCGAGGCGAACACGCCGACCGACCAGCTCGTGAAGATCAGATTGCAGAAGAACGCGATCAGCGGCACGCCAATGGCGTAGAAGTTGAAGCCGAAAAAGAACAGCGCCAACAACGTCATCGGGACGATGCCGATGGCGAGCCGGATCAGGCTCATGATCATCAGCGAGAGCAGGAACTCGATCGGCTTCAGCGGGCTCATCATCAGGTTGCCGAGATTGCGCGCCCACATCTCTTCCAGAAACGAGATCGAGAAGCCGAGCTGTCCCCGGAACAGGATGTCCCACAGGATGACAGCGCCGATCAGTGAGCCGCCCGCCTTGGCAAAGAAGCCCGACGTCTGCGAGATGTAGGTCTGCAGGAAGCCCCAGGTGATGATCTGCAGCGCCGGCCAGTAGACGAGCTCCAGCAGCCGCGGCCACGATGACATCAGGAGGTACCAATAGCGCAGCACCATCGCATTGATGCGATGCAGTGAAATGCCGCGATGCTGGTGGCTGACGAGCTCGCTCACGTCGCGCCCTCCCGCAGCCGGCCGCGCGCGACGTCGAGGAACACCTCTTCCAGCGTGTCGCGATTGTAGCGCGCCATGATCCGGTCAGGACTGTCGTCATCCTCGATCTTGCCGCGCTTCATGATGATGACCCGGTCGCACAGGCGCTCGACCTCCAGCATGTTGTGCGATGCGAGCAGGATCGTCGCATTGTGGCTCTTGCGATAGGTCTCGAGATGTTGCCGCACCCAGTCGGCGGTGTCGGGATCGAGCGACGCAGTCGGCTCGTCCAGCAGCAGCAGTTCCGGCTGGTTGATCAGCGCCTTCGCCAACGCGACGCGGGTCTTCTGCCCGGCCGACAGCTTGCCGTTGGCACGGTCGAGGAAATCCTTCAGGTCGAGATCCGTGGCGAGCTGGTCGATCCGCTCGCGCAGATGCTTCACTGCATAGAGGCGCCCGAAAATCGTCAGGTTCTGCCGCACCGTGAGCCGCATCGGCATGTCGACATAGGGGCTCTCGAAATTCATCCGGCCGAGCACGTCGTAGCTCTGCTCGGGAATCTTCGCGCCCAGGACCTGAACACGGCCCGAAGTCGGCAGCACCAGGCCCATGATCATCGCGATCGTCGTGGTCTTGCCGGCGCCGTTGCCGCCGAGCAGGCCCGTGATGCTGCCGCGCGCGATCCGGAAGGAGATATCGTCGACGGCGCGGGTGGTCTTGTAGACCTTGACCAGATGCGCGACATCGATCGCGGCCGATCCGCTCAGATCGGCCGCGGACGCCGGCACTTCGGCCGCCGGCGGATGCCCCTGACCTGTCTCGCTCTGTTGCATCTGGCCGTTCATTGAGCCATTGCGACAATAAGCGCAAGGCTTGCGCCGTCCCGGTGCGCTAGAGCCCCATTCCGACGGATCCGGAACGGGGCTCTAGACTCTCGTTTTGACGCGTTTTCTTCACGCGAACCGGTATCCACTTCGCTCGAAAACGCTCTGAGTCGCGCGTTTGTGCGCTGCCCACAGCACAGCTAAAGTCCTGAGATGACCGACGTCGCCGCTTCCGATTTCCGCCAGCCACGCAGCTATGTCCGCCTGGATACGATCCTGCGGCTGCGCTGGCTCGCCGCGCTTGGCCAGCTGGTCGCGATTTTCGTCGTCGCCCAGGGGCTGGAGTTCGACGTTCCGATCGTGCCCTGCGTCTGCATCATCGCGTTTTCGGCGCTGCTCAATCTGGCGCTGCAGATCGCATTCAATCCGATGCAGCGGCTGGAGCCGACCTACGCCGCCGCGCTGCTCGCACTCAACATCGTGGAGCTCGGGGCGCTGCTGTATTTCACGGGCGGCCTGCAGAACCCGTTCTCGTTCCTGTTCCTCGCGCCAGTGCTGATCTCGGCGACGGTGCTGCCGATCCGGCTGACGATTGCACTTGGCTGCCTCGCGGTCGCCTGCGCCTCGGCACTGTTTTTCTATCATCTGCCGCTGCCATGGGATGCCGACGATCCGCTGGTGCTGCCGCCGATCTATTTGATCGGCGTCTGGCTTTCGATCCTGCTCGCGATCGGCGTCACCAGCCTCTATGCGTTTCAGGTCACCGAGGAAGCGCGCCAATTGTCCGACGCGCTCGCGGCGACCGAATTGGTGCTGACACGGGAGCAGCATCTGACTCAGCTCGACGGTCTTGCAGCCGCCGCCGCGCACGAACTCGGCACGCCGCTGTCGACGATCTTCCTGATCTCGCGCGAGCTCGAGAAGACCGTGCATGACCCAAGTCTTGCCGGTGACCTGAAGACCGTGCGCGAGCAGGCGCAGCGCTGCCGCGACATCCTGAGCAAGATCGCGCAGCTGTCCTCGAGCGGCGCGCCGTTCGACAACATGAAGCTGTCAACGCTGATCGAGGAGGCGGTGGCGCCGCATCGCGACTTCGGTGTCAATATCAAGGTGCGGCTTGCTGTCGCAGCCACGCCCGAACCGATCGGCGCGCGCAACCCCGCGATCCTCTACGGCGTCGGAAACATTTTGGAAAATGCCGTCGATTTCGCGCACCAGACCGTCGAGGTGAATGCATGGTGGAATGCCGAAACCGTTGAGATTGTCATCTCCGACGATGGTCCCGGCATCGCGCCCGACATGCTGAAACGGATCGGCGAGCCCTATCTGTCACGCCGCCGGGGCGCAGATGAGGCCCAAAATGCGCGCGGAGGCCTTGGTCTGGGTGTTTTCATTGCACGAACGCTGCTTGAACGCACTGGAGCCAAGGTGTCGTTTACCAACCGTATCTTCCCCGATCACGGCGCCGTGGCGCAGATCGTGTGGCCGCGTGAGAGCTTCGAGGGCGACGCGCCGAAGTCCGAGAGTGCATCTTAAGAACGGTTCTTAATCGCGTTTCTGGCATTACGCATGCAGCGGTCGCGACTTTCGGCTGCCTTGGCAGCGCCGCAGTGCGCCCCCATATAATAGCGGTCTGCCACAGGGAAAAATCGACCGTGAACGCCATCGCTGAACTGAATGAGCACACCGACCGATCGCTCCTCATCGTCGAGGACGACAAGCCGTTCCTGGAGCGCCTGTCGCGCGCCATGGAGACACGCGGCTTCTCGGTGAAGTCATGCGATACCGTGTCCGATGGTCTCGCCGAGATCGGCCGCGCTGCGCCTGCGTTCGCAGTCGTCGACCTCAGGCTTGGCGACGGCAACGGCCTCGACGTCGTCTCGGCATTGAAGAGCAAGCGTCCCGATGCGCGTGCGATCGTGCTGACCGGCTACGGCAACATCGCCACCGCCGTCACCGCGGTAAAGATGGGCGCGGTCGATTATCTGTCGAAGCCCGCCGACGCCGATGACGTCGTCGCCGCGCTTCTCGCGAGCGGCACCGAGAAATCCGAGCTGCCGACCAATCCGATGTCGGCCGACCGCGTGCGCTGGGAGCACATCCAGCGCATCTACGAGATGTGCAACCGCAACGTCTCGGAGACTGCGCGCCGCCTCAACATGCACCGCCGCACGCTGCAGCGCATCCTCGCGAAGCGCGCGCCGCGGTAAGGCGATCGCTTCATCTGTTTTCGCGATGGCCGGGATTTGCCCCGGCCATTTGCTTTTGTAGTTCGTTGGATGGGTAGAGCGCAGCGAGACCCATCACACACAGCCGCCCGAGCCTATCCCCGTCATCCTGAGGTGCGCGCCTTTTGCGCGCCTCGAAGGATGGACGGCCACCGGCCGGGCCGTGCATCCTTCGCGGCTCGCTTCGCGAGCACCTCAGGATGACGGATCAAGCGCTTGCTCTTACAATTCGTGCCCTTGCGGGTCGACCAACCGGTTGATCCGTTGTGCGGCGGCCATCGCAAAGCGCACTGTCATCGCCTTGCGCGTCGGCGCCGGCAAGCGATGCTCCGGCGCCTCGCAATGCAGATGCGCGCCGTATGCGTCGGCGACGATCAGGCCGGTGTCGGCGGGAAAGATCTCGCAGGGCAGATCCTGCGTAAAGGCGAAGAACAGCCGGTCGCAATGCATCCGATAGTCCTGCCACTTCTGGTCGGCGCGCAAATCCTCCACCGATGATTTGATCTCGACGATCCAGATCTCGCCGCGCTCGTTCAGCGCGACCAGATCGGCGCGGCGGCCGGACGGCAGCGGCAATTCACTGATGCAGGAAAAGCCCAGCGACCTCAGAAGCCTCGCCGTGCCGCGCGCAATCGCAAGCGCGGTCTCCGACTGACGTCGGTCGGGCGCAGGCACGAGCGCGATCTGGCGGGCGGGCGATTCCATGGCGGCAAGACTAGCCGATTCCATTGCGCGGCGGCACCGGAATCGGCTGCAAGTGGCCTCGGTTCCCTCCCGCGCAAGCAGGGGGAATCCGACTGGATCGCTCACCTCACGCGGGGCGCAACGGCGGGCCGAGGATCACGCCCTCATTGGCGCGCAGATCGAGCATGCCTTCGACCTTCTCGCCCTCGCGGTCCATGAAGGTCGACAACAGGATCTCGTTGCTGAAGCCGATCGCGCTGGAGGTGATTGCCGTGGACTCCGCGCCGAAGTTCAGCGCGATCACCGCCACACCGTCCATGCTCCGCCGCCGATAGAGCAGCACGTCGCCATGCGCCATCACCGGTTCGTAGTTGCCGTAGGCGAGCTGCGGCATCATTCGCCGCAGCGCGATCAGCGCCTTGTAGAGGTTCAGGATCGACGCCGGGACTGCGGCGAGGCTCGCGACATTGTCGCTGGCGAAGTCGCGCGCCAGCGGCAGCCATGGCTTCACCGTGGAGAAGCCGGCATAGGGTTCGGCGCTCCACTGCATCGGCGTGCGGCAGCCGTCACGGCCGACGCCGATGTCAGGCACGTTCTTCTCAAAGGGATCACGCACCTGGTTCGGCGCGATGGGAACCTGGCGCATCCCGATCTCGTCGCCGTAATAGAGCGTCGGCGTCCCGCGCAGCGTCAAGAGCAGCATCGCCGCGACGGACGCCTGCGCGGTCCCCACCCGGCTCGCCACCCGCGGCCGATCGTGATTGCCTAGCACCCAGTTCGGCCAGGCCCCCGGCGGCAGCGCCTTCTCGTAGTCGGCGATGATCTTCTCGACAGAACGCGCGCTCCACATCGTCGACAGCAGCGCGAAGTTGAACGGCATCTGCGCGCCGCGCAGGTCGTTGCCGTAGTAGGCGATGAGCCGATGCAGCGGCAGATAGACCTCGCCGATCAGCACGCGATCGTCGAACTCCTCGGTGACGCGGCGCATCTCGGTGATGACGGCATGCACCTCGGGCTGATCCGTGGAGTATTGCGTGAGCAGTGTCTCGTGCGGCGGCCGCCCTTCGAGATAATGCGGGTTCGGCGGGTTGTCGCGGAATTCGGCGTCCTTGATCAGGTGCCAGATCACGTCGACACGGAAGCCATCGACGCCCTTGCGCAGCCAGAAGCGCATCACGTCGTGAATCGCGGCCCGCACTTCGGGATTGCGCCAGTTGAGATCGGGCTGCTGGGCGAGGAAGGCGTGATAGTAGTATTGCCCGGACGCTTCATCGTAGGTCCACGCGCTGCCGCCGAACTCCGACAGCCAGTTGTTCGGCGGGCCGCCGTCGGGCGCCGGATCGCGCCAGATATACCAGTCGCGTTGCGCGTTCTCACGCGAACTCCGGGCCTCGACGAACCAGGGATGCTGATCGGATGTGTGGTTCGGGACGAGGTCGAGGATCAGCTTGAGGCCGGCATCATGCGCGGCGGCGATCAGCTCGTCGAAATCCTCCGTCGTTCCGAACAGCGGATCGATGCCGGTGTAATCGGAAATATCGTAGCCGAAATCGGCCATCGGCGACGGGAAGATCGGCGACAGCCAGACCGCATCGACACCAAGCTCGACCAGATATGGCAGCCGCTCGATAATGCCCCTGATGTCACCGACGCCATCGCCATCACTGTCCTGAAACGAGCGCGGATAGACCTGATAGAAGATCCCGTGCCGCCACCAATCGCTGTTGTCCTGATCCATCCCGCACCCCAAAACCCGCGCCAGGCCCAACCGGGGCAACGCCCGATGCCGCCGCCGGGTTCAGGGATGACGCAATTCGGGGCGGAAAAATGACGCTCAGTGCCGGCCCATCGCAATCTGGTAGATGGAGATCAGGACCTCGAACAGGATCAGGAGGATGATGATCAGCTCCAGCCGCACCGACCGGCTGGTGTCGATGATGTCGGTCAACACTTGCGAGCTCTCGGCGATCACGGCGAGCTTGCGGTTCAGCGCTTCCGCCCGCTCCTTCAACTCGTATTCATCCTCGAGCCGGGAATAGAGCCGCTCGAGCTGCGGCTTGTCCCAGAGGATGTCAGGCTTCTCAGCGATCTCGACCGGGCCGGCCACGCGGTGCCGCAACGACAGCGCATTGCCGATGTGCTTGAGGATCGCGATGCGGCCGCGATGGACCTGCCCGCTCTTCGCGAGATCGCGCGCGAATGGCTCCGTGGCGTCGAACACGGCTGCGACCTCGCGCTCGTGCCGCGCCAGCACCACGCTCTTGGCCAGGGCTTCACCGACCAGGATCAGCCGCTCCGGCGACAGGCTTTGCAGAAAGATCGGGCCGCCGGGCGGGATCTGTTCCTCTCGCTCCGAGGCGACCTCGATGATCGCGATCTCCTCCTCGCGCCGGGTGAACGGGCCGGTCATCCGCGACTGCAGGCTGCGCAGGAATTCATCTTCCTCCAGCGCATTAAGGCCGATCAGGACGACGACGCCGTAACGGAACAGGATGGCGACGCCGTTGTCGTTGACGCGGAACGCCAGCGGGGTCGTCGCCAGCACGTCGCCGCGCTCGAGACCTGACGTGCTGATGCGATCCGCGACGAAGAAGGCGCGTGCGGTGGTCCGGGGTCCGCCGAGCGGTGATTTGGGGGCCTGGGTCATGGAGTTCCGGACTGCGAGCACCTGATCGTGGCCGAGAGCGACGGCATTACGACGCCGCCCACGAATTATTCAATTCGGCGCGACCTTATCACGGTCTGTTTTGGGATCACACGCCGGGCCGGATGCATTTCCTGTCCGTGTTGACGGCGCTTCCCGGAAGCCTATGGTGCCCCCATGGATGACAAGACCGAAACCAAACCGAAGGCTGGCGCGATCATCGTGCCGGTCACGCTGTTCGAGCAGAACTGCACCATCATCTGGCACGAGCCGACCAAGAAGGCGGTGGTGATCGACCCCGGCGGGGACGTGCCGAAGATCCAGGCCGCGATCAAGCAGACCGGCGTGACGGTGGAGAAGATCTGGCTGACGCACGGTCATATCGACCATGTCGGCGGCGCTGCGGAGCTGCGCGACGCGCTGCAGGTCAAGATCGAGGGCCCGCATATCGCCGACAAGCATCTGCTCGACAATGTCGTCTCAAGCGGCGAGCGCTTCGGCATGACCGGAGTGCGCAATTTCGGCCCGGACCGCTGGCTCGACGAAGGCGACCAGGTCTCGATCGGCGACCTCACCTTCGACATCCTGCACTGCCCCGGCCATTCGCCGGGCAGCGTCGCGTTCTTCAACAAGGAGTTGCGCTTCGCCCATGTCGGCGACGTGCTGTTCGCGGGTTCGGTCGGGCGCACCGACCTGCCCGGCGGCAGCCACGCGACACTGATCCAGTCGATCAAGGAGAAGCTGCTGCCGCTCGGCGACGATATCGGCTTCATCTGCGGCCATGGCGCGGGCTCGAGCATCGGCCAGGAGCGGATGACGAACCCGTTCCTTACCGGCGAGATCTGAGCGCGCAGGGCGCCAGCCTCGCCTGCTACTTCATCAGCCCCGCGGCGGTCAGCGCCCGCGCGATGACGCGGCCGACATTGACGCCGTTGCTCCGCGCCTTCTTCGGCCGGGTGCTGCGGCGACCGGACGCCGTCTCGGAAACGGGCTCCGACGCCGGCACCGGGATCGTCATCGAGATCGTGTCGGCGCGCTCGCGCGGGATGCCCGTCGGCGCGATATGCGGCTGACGCGCCTGATCGGTCAGGCCGAAGAAGCTCGCGATATGATAGGACGACGAGATCCCCGCCTCGATCAGGAACGCGCCTTCCACGCCATAACGCTCGTCATTGTCGGCAAGGCCGAGCGGCGTGCCATGCGGCATGTCGGTGATGGTGTAGGATTCGACCAGCGTCTCGCCATCGGCATTCCACCACACCTCGCGCGGATGGCCGTCGACATCGGCCTTCGACATCGCCGCAGGCGGCAGGCCGTGAAGGTCGAGCCACTGCCGCACGATCGCATCGGCATTGCCCGGATGCACGGTGCGGTCGGCGCTGCCGTGCCACACCGAGATCTTCGGCCAGTGGCTGTTGTGCCGCGATGCGTTGCGCACGAGATCGCCGAGCTCCGGCGCCGACAACGCGCTGCCATGCATCATGGCGTGCAGCGCGTCGCGCAGGTTGGTCGCGACGCCGAACGGCAGGCCGGCAATGATCGCTCCGGCTGCGAACACATCCGGATAAGTCGCGAGCATGACGGCAGCCATTGCGCCGCCGGCAGACAGACCCGTCACAAAGATGCGACGCGGATCGATCTTGTGCGTGCCAGCGAGGTGTCCGATCATCTCCCTGATCGAGTGCGCCTCACCCTCACCGCGCGCGATGTCTTCCGGATTGAACCAGTTGAAGCAGGTGTTGCCGTTGTTGACGGACTGCTGCTCCGGCATCAGCAGCGCAAAGCCGTAATGCCGGGCGAGCATCGACCAGCCGGTGCCGAGATCATAGGACGCAGCCGTCTGGCCACAGCCATGCAGCACGACGACCAGCGCAGGCGACGGCGCAAGCTGCGCCGGCACGTACGAGAACATCTTCAGTGCGCCGGGATTGGCGCCGAATTCCGTCGTCTCGACGAGCGGCGTCGGCACGGCGGGCGCGAGCGCGCCGAGGCCGTTGAACGCGTTCATCCTCGGCAGATGACGCAGAAATTCGACGTTGTTGACCAGTGACAACAGCAACTCCTGAGGTGATTTCGTCTGGCGTTTACCCCACCAGATAGTTGCTGCACTGCAAAATGAAAAGGCCGTGTGCTGTCATTCCGCTGAAATGTGAGATTCGGCGTTAACGCGTGAACATCCCGTTATTTTACGCATGATGTTGCGGAAAGCGGCTGCCACCTTTTCGGATCATGCGCTGGCACGACGCATCCATGACAGAAATACGGCTGAAATCGTGACCGACAGCACAAACAATGCGCATGCCGCATACAGCGCCACGCGTGCCGACATCGCGGACTCGATGGCGAAGAAAACTGCACCGATCGCGGCAACACCGGCCGCATTGCCGATCTGCGTCGTGGTGCCATACATGCCCGAACCTGCCCCGGCGCTCGCAGGCTTCACACTCGAGAGCACCGCGCTCGACAGCGGCGCCATCACCAGCCCCTGGCCGTAGCCGAAGATCATCAGCACCAGCGCAAGCAACAGCGGCGTCGGTGCCGCGACGACTTCGATCATCGTGACGAGCGCGGCAAGCCCCACGATCTGCAAAGCGCAACCCTCGATCAGCACCAGCGTGCCGCGATGCCTGGCGCGCACGCCGCTGTGACGCGAGGCGACCACGAAGGTCAATGCCAGCGGCACGAACACCAATCCCGCCTGCAGCGGCGGAATCTGCAAACCCCTTTGCATGAAGATGGTCATGACCAAGTAGAAGGATAGATTGGCGAAGAAGTAGAAGAACACCGCGGCCAGTCCGCGCATGAATGCAGCGTCCGACAGCAGCGTCAGGTCGATCAGCGGCATGCCGCCGCGGCGCGCCACGATGCGCTCCAGCCGCACGAAGCCGGCGATGATCGCAACGCCGGCCGCCATCACCAGCCACACCTCCCCGGACCAGTTGAGATCGTGCCCGAACAGCAGCGGACCGATCAGGCACAGCAGGCCCGCGAACAGCACGATGGCGCCCGGCACATCCAGCCGCGTGCCGGCGCGGCGCGGCACCATCGGCATGATCCGCAGCGCCGCCGCGATGATGATGACGCCACAGGGCACGTTGACGAAGAACACGGCGCGCCAGCCGAGGCCGGCGAGATCGAGCGTCACCAGCACGCCGCCGAGCATGAAGCCTGCGGCACCCGCGAGCCCGAGCACGATGCCGTAGATGCCGAAGGCCCGCGCGCGGGCGGCATCGGAGAACAACAGATGGAGCGTCGCCAGCACCTGCGGCACCATCAGCGCAGCGGTGGCGCCCTGCGCCAGCCGCGCCACGATCAGTTCGGGGCCGGATTGCGCGAGACCGCACCATAGCGAGGTCACGGAGAAGCCGGCGACACCGGCGATGAACACGCTTTTCGTGCCGTAGATGTCGCCGAGCCGGCCGCCGGTGACCACCAGCGTTGCATAGGCGATCAGGTAGATCGCGATCACGGCCTCGATCTGCGCTGGAGTCGCCTGCAGCTCCGCAGCGATGGTCGGGATCGCCACGTTGACGATGAAGGCGTCGACGCCGAACATGAACTGCGCGGCGACGACGATCGCAAGCACCCACCAGCGGCGGGATGAATCCGCTCGCGTCGAAGCGATCTGATGCATGCGCTGTGGTCCTGCCCGAAACGATTTGACAGCCGACATCAGCAGATTCCGGTCATTCGCTCGATTACCTCGGAGGTAAGCAACCGGTCACAGGCACTCGATCCGGCCATTACGGCGCCCGGCCCAACTTGCGTTGATGCGCTGGGAAACATTCCGGACGGCGGCAAGTGCCGCTGATTTGCGCAACAACCATGCGAGCGCCGCAGCCCCCGAGCATTGCCTTGCCCCGGCCCACCCCGTAGGTTGACGGAAAGCCCCCCGATAACAATAAGCCGGAGAGAACGACCTATGGCGCGCCTCAAGTTCGGAGCCTTCCTCGCCCCGCATCACCCGATCGGCGAGCATCCGATGCTGCAATTCCGTCGCGACCTCGATTTCGTCGAGCAGCTCGACGCGCTCGGCTACGACGAATTCTGGTGCGGCGAGCACCATTCCTCGGGCTGGGAAATGATCGCCTCGCCCGAGATGTTCCTGGCCGCCGCCGGCGAGCGCACCAAGCGCATCAAGCTCGGCACCGGCGTGATCTCGCTGCCCTATCACCACCCCTTCAACGTCGCGCAACGCATGGTGCAGCTCGACCACATGACCGGCGGCCGCGCCATCTTCGGCTCCGGCCCGGGCGCGCTGGCTTCCGACGCCCACACCCTCGGCATCGACCCGATGACGCAGCGCGACCGCCAGGACGAAGCGATCGCGGTGATCCGCCGCCTGTTCAACGGCGAGCGCGTCACGGCGAAAACCGCCTGGTTCGAGATGCACGACGCCGCGCTGCAGCTCCTGCCGCTGCAGGAAGACATGCCGTTCGTGGTGGCCTCGCAGATCTCGCCGTCGGGTATGACGCTCGCCGGCAAATACGGCATCGGCATCATCTCGCTGGGCTCGATGTCGACGCAGGGCCTGATGGCGCTGCCGCAGCAGTGGCAGTTCGCCGAGGACGCCGCCAAGAAGGCCGGCACCGCGGTGAGCCGTTCGAACTGGCGCGTGCTGCTGTCCTGGCATATCGCCGAGACCCGCGAACAGGCGCGGCGCGAGGCCGGCGCCGGCCTGATGCGCTGGCACAACGAGTACAATGTCGGCACCTTGATGCGGCCGGGCCTGACCGCGTTCGCTTCGCCGGACGAGGCCGTCGACAAGACCGCCTTCGTCGACGGCGCCGCCTCGACCATCGGCACGCCGGACGATCTCGTGAAGATGATCAAGAATTTGGTCGACGTGTCCGGCGGCGTCGGCACCATCGTCGGCTTCGCGCACGACTGGGCCAATCCGGAGAACACCCGCCGGAGTTGGGACCTGGTCGCGCGCTACGTGATCCCGGAGATCAATGGCTATATCGACGGCCTGCGCAAGTCGCGCCAGTTTGTGATCGACAACCGCGCGGTGTTCGAGCGCGCCGGCCAGGCGGTGATGGCCAAGATCATGGAGAACGACAAGGCCGCCGCGGCACTTCAGCAGACCGGTCCGGGCCGCGTTGCGATCCCCGCCGTGAATGCGCCGGATCTGCAGAAGGCCGCCGCCAAGCAGAAAGCGTGACGCCAGCAGTTCGTTGAGGCGTGATCGTCGCGCAACATCCACGAATGTCGTCCTTGCGAAAGCAAGGACGACATTTTCTTTTTGGGGATTCGACATCGGAATGGTGTCATCACCCGCACATGCGCATGCGGGTGACCCACTATTCCAGAGGCGCCGATGCTTGAGCCGGGAGGCCGCGGCGTACTGGATCGCCCGGTCCCGTCTACGCCAAGGCTTCGACGAGGCCCTGAACCCCTGGCGCGCCGAAGCTTTAGCGAAGGCGGCGAGCCGGACGATGACAGATGTGAATGAGGATACAGCTTCGCATTCTCGCAACGATTCGTCCGAGCTTTGCACTACGTTGTCCTTCGCGAAGAACAGAGGGCGCAGGGAAAGCCGGGTGCCGATCGCACCCATGGGCCCCGAGCAAAATCCGCGGAATATCAGTGTTTTCTCCCTGCCCGGCGTTGTTTTCGGCTAGAGTAGCACAGTCTTGTGGCGCGATCCGCGGCACGGGACGAAGTTGGTGCAGCGGCGGCAAAGGAGCAATGCCCATGTCGATGCAGAACGTGGCACCTACCGCTTGCGCGATCACGCCGCCGAAGCGTAAGGCGCTGAAGCACATTCCGGGTGACGAGGGCTGGCCCATCATCGGCAAGACGCTGGAGGTGCTGGCCGATCCCAAGGGACATATCGAGCGCAACGCCGCGAAATATGGCCTGTGCTACCGCAGCCATATGTTCGGCGAGACCAGCATCGTGCTGCTCGGCCCCGAGGCCAACGAGCTCGTGATGTTCGACCAGGCGAAGCAGTTCTCATCCGAACATGGCTGGGGCAACATCCTCGGCCGGCTGTTCCCGCGCGGGCTGATGCTGCGCGATTTCGAGGAGCATCGGCTGCATCGCCGCGCGCTGTCGGTGGCCTTCAAGAGCGAGCCGATGAAGTCCTATTTCACCGAGCTCGACCGCGGCATCGCCGCTCGGGTGGCGCAGTGGAGGGCGAAGCCTGGCGAAATGCTGATCTATCCGGCAATGAAGCAGCTCACGCTCGACCTCGCCGCGACCTCGTTCCTCGGCGCGGATATCGGCCCCGAGGTCGACGAGATCAACCGCGCCTTCGTCGACATGGTGGTCGCGGCGGTGGCGCCGATCCGCAAGCCGCTGCCCGGCACGCAGATGGCACGGGGCGTCAGGGGCCGCAAGCGCATCGTCGCCTATTTCGCCGAGCAGATTCCGATCCGCCGCGCCCGTGGCGGTGGTAACGACCTGTTTTCGCAGCTCTGCCAGGCCACGCACGAGGACGGTGCACTGCTCTCCGAGCAGGATATCATCGACCACATGAGTTTCCTGATGATGGCCGCGCACGACACGTTGACCTCGTCCCTGACCTCGTTCGTCGGCGAGCTTGCCGCCCATCCGGACTGGCAGCAGAAGCTGCGTGACGAGGTCGGCGCGCTCGGAATCGCGGCGGACCAACCGACCAGCCTGAAGCATCTCGACGCGATGCCGCCGTCGGAGATGACATTCAAGGAAGCGCTGCGCCTGAAGCCGCCGGTGCCGTCGATGCCGCGGCGCGCAGTGCGCGACTTCTCCTTCAGGGGTTACGCGATCCCGGCCGGCACTATGGTCGGCGTCAACCCGCTGTTCACGCACCACATGAGGGACATCTGGCCCGAGCCGGACAAGTTCGACCCGCTGCGCTTCACCGACGAAGCCCAGCGCGGCCGCCACCGCTTCGCCTGGGTGCCGTTCGGCGGCGGCGCACATATGTGCCTCGGCCTGCACTTCGCCAACATGCAGGCGAAATGCTTTGCCCGCCACTTCGTGCAGAACCTCGATGTGTCGCTGGCGCCGGGCTACAGACCGGAGTGGCAGATGTGGCCGATCCCGAAACCGCGCGACGGACTGAAGGTGATGGTGAAGCCGGCATAGGGTGAGCTCTCATAAGGGTCAGCTTTTGAGAGTGAACGGACATCGCCGCGCTCCGTCGTCATCGACAGCTTTTGACCCTGAGCACACATCGGGATGGCGTGTCGCCATCGCCGTTCTCGACGGAGCGTATCACTCCTTCTTGGGTATCGGTTGAATGCAACTCACTTCGTTGCAGAGGATGGATCGATAATCTGAGCTCACCTGTCTGAGGTAGGTTCACCGGACTGAGTCAGAATCACGCCGTCGGCGCCCCCGGCGTTATGCGACCGCACCTGGCCATAAATTCTGACCTCGTGAGTTTCGCGGACGACTGTGACCATACCCCAGCTCGAGCGTTGGCCGTCCGTCCAGTACAGCCACGCAACACCTCCTAAACTTCCGCTAGAATGCTGAATCCGCTGCCTTTTCAGCGATCTATGGTGAATGCCGATCGGCATCGGGAGAAGGGAGCGGCTCGACCGGCGAACCAATCATTGTCGCCACGCCGCTTTCCGCAATGCACACCGCAATCGGTCGCATGTTCCGTCCTGCCATCCTCAGGCGCGCGCCCGCCACAGCGTCGCCGCGAGCACGATGAAGGCGGCGCAAGTCCACAGCGACTGCCAGTTGGCCGGCCCTTCGTTGAACCCGGTATAGATTGCCGCCATAAGAAAGATGCCTGCAAACAGCGATTCCGCCATGGGGCGGATTCCCTTCCTGGGAGGATTGAGCAGCGTCACGGCGGCAAAAGGCACGGCCGCCATGGTGAGCGCAGCAAAGGGAAAATCAATGAAGCGCGGATCGAACACGAGGCCGAGTGCGGCGGCCGTGCCGATCACGACGGTGACGATCCAGAGCAATCCGTGCATGGTCGCCAGCACCGATTCAGTCTGGTAGCCCTCCGGACCCAACACTTCCACGAAACAGGGTGATGCTCGACCTGACATGAGGGCGTTTGCGCCAAACACCGGCGACGCCGTCGCTGCCGCGAGGAGCGAACCCCACAAGAGCCAGCCACCCGCCCCGTAGCTTTCGTAGACCATTTTTTGCGCGGCCACCCCGAACAGGATTCCTGCCGTGGTCGCCGATATTCCGACCGCGAACCACGCGACGAGCCGAGGCTCACTGGGCTTGCGGCGCAAGGTCAGCCACGCGGCGGCGAATACCAGGATCGCCAACGCCATTCCGCTGCACATTTGCAGCTTCCAGAGCGGATAGTTGCTGATGGGAACGCCGGGCGGATATTTCAGCGTGCGCTGCTCGGAATCGAACAGGCCCCAATATCCGCCGATCGTGCCTTCGATCTCCCGCTTCCACGATTCATCATAGGCCTCGAACAGGTTGACGCGGAAATGCGCGCGCCGGGCCAGGTCCAGGACCTCCGAGACCACCCGCGCCTGATTGACCGGCGACGCCAGCGATGACTCACGCATTCGCCCCTGGCTCGGCCAGCCGATTTCTCCAACCAGGATTTCCTTGCCCGGAAAGGCCGCCGCCATCTGTCGGCGAATCTCATCGACATGAGCGGCGGCTTGTTCCGCCGGGATCGGGACATTTTCCCAATAGGGCAGGATATGAACCGTGACGAAATCGACGGCGTCGCCGAGTTCGCGATTGCTCAGCCAGAATTCCCAGACGTCGGCATAGGTGACGGGGACGGTGACCTGCGCCTTGATCGAGCGGAGCGTGGCAGCGAGGTCGGACGCCGACATTTCCTTCCGCAGCAAAACCTCGTTGCCGACCACGAGCGCGATGATGGTTTCCGGATATTGCTGGGCCAAGCGTATTCCCGTCGCTATCTGCGTTGCATTCTTCTGCCGGTCCCGATCAAGGAAGATCCCCTGGATGACTTTCAGCCCCGCCTTGGCCGCAAGTTCGGGAATTTGATCGAGACCAAGGTCGGTCGCATAGGTCCGGATGCAGTCGGTTATCTTCGCAAGTTGGGCGAGGTCTTCCGCGATCTGGTCCCGCGACACCTGCGTCGCCGGCGAGAGTGATGTCTGATTGTTACGGAAGGGAGCGTAGGAAATGCACTGCACCTTGCGATCCGGATCAATCGGTGCGTGCGCCAAATTGACCGGTACACCCAGCCACCACCACACCGCGGCGATAGCGCCGAGCGACGTCAGGAGAAGTGTCAGTGGCGTGCGGAGAGAAACCAGTGCCGTCCTCCTTGCAGGAATGACTTGCTGGGCGTGCTCAGTACGCGAAGGCGCAGGTAGAGGAAGTACCGGTATGCCGACGATATATCACGAGATCACACCGCGGGTGTGCTTTTCCTGCCGGGAGAGGCGAAGGGTTACGCCGCGGCTCCAATCCCGACCACCTCGATGCCGTCGACGCGGCCGCGGATCGGCAGCGTGCCGAGATCGCTGAGCGGAAATGGCGGCGGCGCAGCAAAGCGCGCCATCGCCGCGCGGGAGGCGAGGAAGCCGCCGGCGACCTTGCGGCTCAATTCTTCCAGCCGCGCCGCGGTGTTCATGACGTCGCCGTTGAACACGATGGCACGCTTGACGTCGCCGATCTCGCCCACGATGACGGACCCGAAGTGCAGGCTCCCGCGGATCTGAGGCACCGCGCCGAACTCGCGCTCGAACTGCGACGCAGCCTTCCGCAAGGCAATGCGCATCGCCACGAAACATCGCAACGGGCGACAATCGACCGCGCCCTGTCGTTCCGGCCAGGTGACAATGATCTCATCGCCGACATAATTGAGCACCTCGCCGCGATAATCGACCACCGACTGCGTCAGCAGGCGAAAGGTGCGGTCGAGAAAGCGATGGATACCGATGCCACCGAGCCGTTCGGCCAGCCCGGTCGATCCCGCGATATCGACGAACAGCACGAAACGATCTTCCTCGACCGGCGTGTGGTAGCGCCCAGTGACGAAGTTCATGAAGGCGCGTGGGCCGATCAGGTTGGCGATGCTGAAGCCGAGATTCACCAGCACCGAGACGCCTGCGCCATAGGCGACGCCCGACCAGAAATCCCCGAACGAAGCCGACAGCGGCGCCCCCGCGACGCGCTCACCCGGCTGCAGCAACTGGATGCCGATGATGATGGCGGCATAGATGGCGCTGCGCACGGCCAGATTGACGAGGAAGGACAACCGATTGAGCCAATCCCAATCCTCCAGCAAGAACAGTTCGACCGCGCCGAGCAGGAAACCGAGCACGAGGCCGTAGGTGGCGCCGGCAACCAGCGACGTCGGCTCGCTGCCGCTGCGTGTCAGTCCGACCGCGACGCCTGACAGGGTACCGACCACGATCACGGCAGCGAACCGTTGCAGCTTCCGCGCGAGCCTGGCGTTCATGCGCGCCGGCGGTTGGGCTGATGTTGCGACGTCGGCCATTGGGATGTTTCCTCTCCTCGTCATTGCGAGGAGCGAAGGCGGTGATGCGAATCTCTACTACCGCGATTCGCTTCGCTCGCGATGACGTCGCCTAGCCGGCGCCCTGATCGAACGCCTTGCGCAAGGCGACGTAGCCCTGCTGCTGCTGGCTCCAGTTGCGGCCGCCGGTGATGGCGCCGTCGACGACGAGGTCATGGCCGTTGATGAAGCTCGACTCGTTGCTCGCCAGGAACAATGCGGCATGCGCGATGTCGTCGGGCAGGCCGGCGCGAGGGATCGGCTGCGCCGCCTTGTAGACCTCGCGCATCACGGCTGCGGTCTTCTCGGCGGCGTCGGTCGGCAGGCCGAGCGCCTTGCCGAAGATGCCGGTCGCGATCGCGCCGGGCGAGATCGAGTTGACGCGGATGCCGTCCTCGCCGAGTTCCATCGCGACGCATCTGGTAAGATGAATGACCGCGGCCTTGGCGGCGCCATAGACCATCGATGACGAGAAGCCGGCGAGCCGGCCGGCGATGCTGCCATTGTTGATAATGCTGCCGGAGCCTTGTTTGCGCATGTAGGGCGCCGCGTGTTTCATGCCGAGCATCACGCTGCGCACCAGCGTGGCCATCGCGGCGTCGAACCGCTCGACCTCGAGGCCCTCGATGCCGCCGGTCTGCGCCGGGCCGCCGGCATTGTTGAACAGGCAATCGATGCGGCCGAACGCGTCGACGGCCTGCGCGACCAATGCCTGCATCTGGTCCTCGACCGTGACGTCGGTCTGGCGGAAGATGCAGGCTGGGCCGAGTTGCTGCGCCAGCGCCTCGCCTTCCGGCGCACGGCGGCCAGCGATCACGATCCGCGCACCCTCGGCGACAAAGACCTCTGCCGTGCGCAACCCGATGCCGCTGGTCGCTCCCGTGATCACCGCGACCTTGCCGTCCAGCCGTCCCATGCCGATTCCCCTGCCGATCCCCATCCGCGTTTGATGCCGCCGATATTCCCTGCGCGCCCAGGACAACGCAAGCGCGTGCCGCGTGGACGGCGTGAAAGGTCCGCCTGTGGCCGGAAGGACACAACTGCGGTTTTTCGGTCGCAGCGGCCTTATTTTGGGTCCTGTGATCACGTGAAGTGAAACGACACATGACGAAATTGATCGACGAGTTCAGACAAGGCTGGCAGGGCAATTCGCAGCCCTCGCCACTGCTCGCGATCGCCTTCGCGCTGCTCTGTCTCGTTTTGGCCACGGCCGCCCGCTATGGCCTCGCCCAGATCAGGCCGGATGTTTTCTTTACGCCGTATTTCCCGGCCGTGTTCTTTGCCACCGCCTTTGGCGGGTTCAGGATCGGGATCGCGACGGCGTTGGCGAGCGGCCTGCTCGGCGTCGTCATCAATTTCAGCGGCTCGAACGTCGATTCCGCGCGCTTTGCACTGTTGATGATCTTCTGGGCGGTGTGCGGCATCGCGATCTGGGGCGTGGAGCACTATCGCTCGCTAGTCATGCAGCAACGGGAGGTTTCCCAACGCCTGATCGAAGAGGAACAGTACCGCAAGCTGGTGGTCGACGAGTTGCAGCACCGGCTCAAGAACAAGTCCTCGACCATTCACGCCGTGCTGCATCAGGTGCTGCAGGACCGGCCCGATGTTTGGGAGCGCATCGACCACCGCATCCGCGCGCTCTCGGCAACCGACGATCTGATCGCGCGGGTCGACGGCTATGGCTGCGATATCAAGGATTTGCTGCGTTCGGAGCTCGGGCCCTACGGCCATGTGCGGTTCAACCTCAACGGCGATCAGCTGTTCCTGCCTGCCAAGCTCGCGGTGTCGCTGGCGCTGATCTTCCATGAGCTCGCCACCAACGCCGGCAAATACGGCGCCTTCTCCTCGCCGCGCGGGTTCCTGCAGGTGTCATGGACCGTGGCCGACGGCCGGCTCAACGTGATCTGGGATGAAACCGAGGGACCGGTGATCGAGACGGTCGGCGAGGCCGGCTTCGGCACCAAGCTCCTGAAATCGGCGCTGCGGCCGTTCGACGGCAAGACCGAGATCAGCTACCTGAAGACCGGGGTTCACTGCACCATGCAGTGCCAGCTTCCGAGCAGCTGAGGCGATATCCACACCTTCGCTTCGGCCGCTGAATCGCAACCACGGGTGTCGCAAACGCTTTCGCAGGCGCTGCCACCTTGCATTGATGGTCTGTTAATGACGATTGCCGCGACGGCTTGCGAAAGCCGCCGCGAACTCATTTTGTCACGGCTTTTCACAGTTCCGCTTAACCAAAACTACAACGGACTTTGGCAAGCTCGGCCCATGCATAATTTCACTAAACATGATTTTCAGTCCGCTGCATCAACGGCCGGTAATGAAAGCATTTCCAGCAATGAACTGGACATCTTGCGCAACCTGCTCCGCCTGCTGCCGGCAGGCGTGACCGTGCAGGACGAGCGCGGCGAATTCATCATCGTGAACGACGCGGCCGCAGCGCAATTGCAGCTCGCCGCCAATGCCAGCCAACCGTCGCCGGCCGACGACCACCATGAAGCCTCTCTCGATATGCTGCGCAGTGGCCGCCCGGTGGTGCTCGAAGAGGCGTTCACCTGCGGCGCCTCCAAGCACGTATTTCTCACCTCGCACCGGCCCGTGCAGATAGCCGGACGCAACCTGCTGGTCTCGACCTCGACCGACATCAGCGAGCAGAAGGCATTCGAGGACCAGCTGTTCCGCTCGGCCTATTACGACGAGCTGACCGGCCTACCGACGCGGCGGGTGATCGAGCATCGGGTCACCGGCCTGATCCAGGGCGACGGATCGCAGAGCCGGTTCGCACTCGCCTTCCTCGACGTCGACAATTTCAAGCACATCAACGACTACTACGGCCACGCGATCGGCGATGCGCTGCTGGTCGAGCTATCCAAGCGGCTCGGACTTGCCTTGCGCGATACCGACATCCTGTCGCGCATCTCGGGCGACGAATTCCTGCTGCTGCTAAACCCGATCAGCAGCGACCAGGAGGTCGCCGAGTTCATCCAGATCATGCACGAGCGGCTGCGGGCGCCGTTCTTCATCGATCAGTCCGAGATCTTCGCCTCGACCTCGATCGGCGTCAGCCTCTATCCCATGCACGGCAGGAGCTACGAGGCGCTGCGCCAGAACGCCGACATCGCGATGTACCGGGTCAAGAACAACGGCAAGGGCTCGACCGCGTTCTTCGACGCCAGCATGGAGCGCGAGGCGCTGGCGCGGATGAAGATCGAGCAGTCGCTGCGGCTGGCGATCCTGGAGAAGCGCTTCTGCTGCGCGTTCCAGGCCAAGGTCGATATCCGGACCCAGGAGGTCAAGGGCATCGAGGCGCTGGTGCGGCTGCGTGACGACGAGGGCGTGATCCAGGCGCCCGGCACCTTCATCAACCTCGCCGTCGAGCTCGGGTTGATCGACGATCTGACGCTGCTGGTGCTGGCGGAGATCGTCAAGTCGATCGACCTGATCAACGACACATTCGGCCCCAACACCACGATCAGCATCAACGTTGCCGCCAAGCAGGCCGGCAATCTCGAATTCATGCGCGCGTTTGCGCGCGCGCTCGAGGAGACCGGCTTTCCGAAGCGTTTCATGATCGAGGTGACCGAGGACGCGTTCATCACCCGATCGCATTTCCAGGACCAGATCCTGCCGATCCTGCGCGGGATCGGCGTCGGCATCTCGATCGACGATTTCGGGATCGGCTATTCGTCGCTGTCGGCGCTCGCCGACATCACCGCCGACGAGATCAAGATCGACCGCTCCTTCATCACCGACATCCATAGGCGGCCGCGCAGCCAGGGCATCCTGCGCGCGATCGAATCACTGAGCGAGGCACTCGGCATGACGGTGGTCGCCGAGGGCATCGAATCCTTCGAGGAGCTCACCTATTTGCAGGCGGCGACCAGGATCCGCTATGCGCAAGGCTATTATTTCGCCAGGCCGATCTTCCTCGAGGATCTGAAGCCCGCGACCCCAATCAACAGCGAGAGCCGCGCGAGCCTCGCGGCGCGCCCGGCGCACGAAAACCGCGCGGCCTATTCGCGCGCCAGCGGCTTCCGCCGCTGACGCCCCAAACCTGGATTCAGTGGGATGCGGGATGCGGTCTCAGGATATCGGATAGAAATTTTTGCGCGCGAGGATGTTCGGGCGAGGTGAAGAACCTGTCCGGCTTCGCCCGCTCGACGATCTTGCCTTCGTCCATGAACCAGATCCAGTCCGCGACTTCGCGCGCGAAGCCCATCTCGTGCGTGACCACCATCATCGTCATGCCGTCCTGCGCGAGCTGCTTCATGACGGACAACACCTCGCCGACCATTTCGGGATCGAGCGCGCTGGTCGGCTCGTCGAACAGGATCACGGGCGGGCGTTGTGCGAGCGCACGCGCGATCGCGACCCGCTGTTGCTGACCTCCCGACAGATTGGCAGGCATCGCATCCGCCTTGTGCGCGAGACCGACCTTCGCGAGCAGCGTGTCAGCCAGTTCGTCGGCTTCCGCGCGGGACATGCCGCCGACCTTCAGCGGCGAAAGCGTGATATTCCGTCGAACCGACAAATGCGGAAACAGATTGAACTGCTGGAAGACGAAGCCGATACCAGCGCGCAAGGCGTTGATGTCGCTGCCCTGCTTGTAAATGTCCTCGCCACCGATCCGGATCGTCCCGCGCTGGATCGGCTCNCGAGCCGGTTGATCGTGCGGATCAACGTCGACTTGCCGGAGCCCGACGGCCCGCACACGACCAGCACCTCGCCGTTCGCGACCGAGCCCCCGACATCGTTGAGCGCGTGGTAGCCGCCATACCACTTGTTGACCCCATCCAGCTCGATCATGTTTGTCTGCATCATGGTCTCCGCAGGGTTACGCATATCACTCAGGCCGCGCCCTTCTGCTTCCGGTGAATCCGCCGCTCCAGATACTGCGCGATCAGGGATATCAGATAGCAAACGGCAAAGTAGAAGCACGCCAGAACCATGAAGGTCTGAAACGCCTTGCCGACCTCCGTGCTGCTGACCTGCTGCGCGGCAAAGGTCACTTCCTGGACGCCGATGATGTAGACGATGGAGGTCGCCTTGATCGTCGAGACGAACTGGTTGACGATCGACGGCACCATGTTCACCAGCGCCTGCGGCAGCATGACATGCCACAAGGTTTGGCCGTAGCTCAGCCCGATCGAACGTGCGGCCTCGGCCTGGCCGGCGGGCAGCCCCTGCAGGCCGGCGCGCACGATCTCGCCCAGGAATGCCGATTCATAGACGACGATCGCACACAGCGCTGTCACGAATGCAGGCACGGCGATGCCGGTCAGCCGCGGCAGCACAAAGTACGACCAGAAGATGATCATGACGAGCGGCACGCCGCGGAACGCATAGACCCAGACAGTCGCCAGCAGACGCGGAGCCTTCCAAACTCCGGTACGGGCAATACCGATCATGATCGCAATCGGGAACGAGAGCGCCATGCCCAGGAAGGCAAGGATCAGTGTCGCGGTAAATCCGCCCAATGGACCGTTCGGCCACGATCCCACCAGCAAGAGTATCCAGTAATTTTGGATGATCTCGAGCATGGTCAGGCCTTGAAGGTCGGCGGGAACTGCCTGCCGAACCAGGCGCCCAATCCCATGATCATCAGCGATACGGCGAGATAGGTGACGGTCGCAGCCGCGAACACTTCCAGCGAGCGGAACGTCAGATTCTCGATCGCCTTGACCTGATAGGTCAGCTCCGCCACACCGATCACCATCGCCAGGCTGGTATCCTTGAACAGGATGAGCGAACGGTTGATCAGCGGCGGCACGGCAATCCGAACCGCTTGCGGCACCGTGACGTAGCGCATCGCCGAGAGGGCCGACAACCCGATGGCCCGCGCCGCCTCGAGCTGGGTCTTGGGGATCGCACGCAGGCCCGAGCGGATGTCTTCCGAAAAATATGCGCTGGCATTCAGCGACAGCGCGATCGCCGCAAAGATCAGTTCCGACTGGTTCTGGTTGATCCACTGGCGGATCGGGTCGGGGAGAATCTCGGGCACACCGAAATACCAGACCATGATCTGCACCACGGTCGGCACGTTGCGGTGATACTCGACGAAGAAGCGCATCGCCCAGCCGAGCGGCGGGAAGGGGACTGCGCGCAAGCCGACGACGACGAAGGCCACCAGGAGGCCCCCGGCCCAGGACACGGCAAACAGTTCCAGCGTGGTGAAGAGCCCCGACAGCAGGCGGGGCGCGACGCTCGGGCTTGCCAGGAAGGTCCAGTCGAAGCTCATCGGGACCGTCTTATTGCGCCGGACCGACCGGCTCGACCTTGAAGTTGCGCGACAGGCCGTAGACGGTGTCCTTGCCCATCCAGCGGCTGAAAATGGCATCGAGTTCGCCATCCTGGTCCATCTTCTGGATCACGCCGTTGATGGCGGCCAGGAGTTCCGGATTTCCCTTGTCGACCACCAGACCGATGTGCTCGACCGCTGTCGGCTCCTGCAGCAGCGTATAGTGTTCCGTCGACGCCTCGGATGCGTTGAGAAAGCGCTTGAGAACCAATTCGCCCGCGGTGAAAGCGTCCATGCGGCCGCTCTGCAGCGCCAGATTGCACGCGGCCACATCCTGGAAGCTCATCACCCGACTGTTGGCCAGGACGCGCTCGGCGATGGCGGCGGAGCTCGATCCCTTCGAAGCGCACACACGCTTGCCAGCGAGGCCGGCAAGATTGGTGATCCCCGAGCTCTCGCGGACCAGCACCTTGATCTCGCCCTGCAGATACTGAAGGCTGTAGTCGACCTGTTGAGCCCGTTCAGGCAGGTAGGCCATCGATCCCGCGACGACGTCGACCCGCCCAAGCTTCAACTCGGGAATGCGCGCTTCCGTCGACAGCGGACGATGCTCGAGCTCAACGCCGAGGCCCTTGGCAATGGCCTTGCACATGTCGACGTCATAGCCGACGAAGCTGCGCGAGCTCTGGTCCTGATAGGCATAAGGGACGCTGGTGCTCTGTGTGCCGCAAATCAGCTTGCCGCGTTCCTTGATGTCCTTGAGACGATCGGCTTGCG
>NZ_LNCU01000041.1:64520-179087 GCF_001542415.1 Bradyrhizobium macuxiense | reverse complement strand
CCGCCGTCAGGAAGAGTGCGAAGACCGTGATTCCCAATGTGCTCGCGCATAGCGTTCTTCGCATCGTTCTGCTCTCCTGATTCGTTGCTATCGAAAGACGAAACGTGCTCGCTCCTGCGAGTCGATCTGCCGGACGAGATTCGTCTCCCATTCGAGATATTGGCGCGCAGCCTGCTTGTTGCCGTCATGCCGGTTGTGCACAAAGAACAAAAAGTCGATGCAATCCGAATCCGGCGGCTGATCGGGACTGGCGACGATCGGCACGCCGGCCGCGCGCCACTGCTCCGGCGCGCCGCAATGAATTCGGACCTGAGTGGCGCCTTGCTCGCGCAGCGTCTCGGATGCAAGAGCCGCAACGGCGGGCGACGAAGCGATCAGAATGACCGGCTTGTCCGGCACGAGGCGCAGGCTGTCGAGGCACGGGCGAATCGACCAGCGTGCTCCGGCGAGATGGCCGGCGCGAAACTCCATGCTCGAGCGGAGATCGACCAGCTGGCAGCCGCCATGCCGCAGTTCGTCCGCCAGCTCCTGAACAGACAACGCAACCGGTCGGGGCGGCCGGATCGCGGCCACCGGCGCCACGGCAACGCGGGCAGCGGTGCCCTGCTTCAGGACAACGGCTTCCCAACCCATCTGCGTCAGCCAGCTCGCCACGACCCGTGCACGGATCCCTTCGTCGTCGAACAGGATGAGCCGCGCGCGCTGCACACCGACATATTGATCGGTCGCCTGGATCAACTGCCCGCCCGGCGTATGCTGGGCGCCCGGCAGCGAGCCGCGCGCGAACTCCTCAGGCGTGCGCACGTCGCACAGGAAGGTCGTCCGGTCCGTCGCGGAGAGCCATTGTTGCGCCGTCGTCTCATCGACGACAACGACGCCGAATCGATCCGCGAGCGCCTCGGCCCGCGCCCGCCGGCCTTCGATCTCGGATGGCTGCACCACCTGGTCGTGGCGACGCTGCACGCCGTGTTCGAGCTCCAGATCCGCCAGGAACCAGCCCTGCGTGCCGTTCTCGAGAGCCAGGACTGGATTGGGCAGCCCAAGGTTGATCAGCGTCTGAGCCCCGATGATGCTGCGGGTGCGGCCCGCGCAGTTCACGACGATGGTAGTGTTTCTGTTCGGCACCAGATCGTCGATGCGAAGCGCGAGCTCTCCGTTCGGGCACGAGGTGGCGCCCGGGATGCTCATCTTCTTGAACTCCGCGAAGGTCCGCCCGTCGAGCACGACCAGATCGTCCTTTCTTTTGATCCGGTCCGCCAGCTCGCGGGCACCGATGCGCGGCGTATCGAAGACATGCTCGGCCAGTTCGCCGAATGTCTTGCTCGGCAGGTTGACGCCGGCGAATAGCCCGTAACCCGCGGCTGCCCATCCCTTCGTGCCTTCCTCAAGCACCGAGATGTCGGAATATCCCATGCGCGCGAGACGTGCGGCGGCGCGTTCAGCAATCCCGCGGCCGTCCTTGTCATAGACGACGATCCGGACGTTCAGCCGCGGCACCAGCCGCGTGATATCGCATTCGAGGCGGCTGAAGGGCACGTTCACCGCAAAGAACAGATGCGCCTCGCCGTATTGACCGTGTTCGCGGACATCGAGAAGCGCAATTTCCTGCTCATCGCCCAGCCAGGCTTTCAGGGCAGTTGCGCTGACGCGCCCGATCGTCGTTTTGGATTGTGGAGGCATCGTTCCTTGACTCATGAGATCGACAGGGCACTGTGGAGGCGGTGCGAAAAGTGTTCAAAGCCGGACCATCGCAGCATCAGGCCTCGAGCGACCGGAAGGCTTGACGAAGGTCGGCAATGAGATCCTCGGGATTCTCGAGCCCGATATGCAAGCGCACGACGCGCCCACGCTGCGACCAGTCGCTGATGGTGCGCGCCTTCGCCATATCGGTGGGCACCACGAGACTTTCGAAGCCGCCCCACGAGGCTCCCACGCCAAACAGCCGGAGCCGGTCGACGGCCGCCTCGACATCCGCCTGCGCGTATTCGCTGCGGAACTCGACCGACAACAGACCATTGGTGCCGTGGAAGTCGCGCCGCCAGAGCTCGTGTCCCGGATGGTTCGGAAGCGCCGGGCAGATCACCCGAGTGACTTGCGGCTGCTGCTCCAGCCACTGCGCCACCAGCATGGCATGGCGTTCGTGCATCGCCATCCGCGGCGCCAGGCTCCGCAACCCGCGCAGCACGAGATACGCGTCGTCGGCGCCTACGGTCTGACCGAAATCGACCGACGCAAGGTGGACCGCCTTCCATGCCCGCTCGTTGGTCACGAGCGCGCCCATCATCACGTCGGCATGGCCGCTTAGATATTTCGTCGCGGCGAGCACGGAGATGTCGGCCCCCAGGGATAGCGGACGATAGAGAAGGCCGGAGCCCCATGTGTTGTCGACAGCCAGCAGGCAGCCGCATCGCCGGGCCAGTTCGGCGACCGCCGGCAGGTCGATCATCTCGAACACCAGCGAACCCGGACATTCGGCATAGATCAGCTTGGTCTCGGGGCGCAGCCGCGCGGCGAGGTCGCTGCCGTCGGGCATGTAGAACTCGACGTTGATCCCAAGTCGCGCGAGATGCTTGGCGCAGAAGCGACGAACCGGCTCATAGACGGCGTCCGTGACCAAGACGTGATCGCCGGGTTGCAGCAGCCCGAGCATCACGTTCGCGATCGCGGCCTGCCCCGTTGGAAAGAGCTGTGCCCGATGGCCGCCTTCCAGCTCGACCAGCGCATCCTCAAGCGCGAAGGTGCTGTCGGTTCCGCGTGCCCCGTAGGAGGCAACGCGCTGCTCCTCCCGAACCGTGCGCGTTTGCCGCCAGTGCGAGACGCTTTCGAACACGTAGGTGCTCGCCCGCGTGACCGGCGTGTTCACCCATCCGACATGAGGTCGGCCGGCGCGCAGGAGCCGCGTCGAACCGCTGAGCGAGTCTTCTCCCACCGGCTCAGTTCCGCGTCTTCACGCCGATTTTCATCACCTCGCACGTGCCTTTGTCGAGATCGTAGACAAGGCGTTCGTCGAGCGTCTCCAATGCACGGCCGTACATGTGCAGGTGGCGGATGATGACGTCGTCGCCTTCGATGTGCACCGAATGAATGTCGTCAGGCATGAGCGCGATGCCGGAACCCGGCTCGATGATCACCTTTTTCGGGGCGCCAAGCACGCCGACCCCGGGCTTGGAACCGTCGTCCAGGCGCTCATAGAGGTAATTGGTCTCCGCGCCTTCGACGGCCGCGATGCAGGCCCACGTCGTGTGATTGTGCGGGGGGATCTTTTTGCCTGAGCGCATGACGTTGAGGTAGAGCGCGTAGGTCTGATCGTCGTCCTGCGCGATCAGATAGCGCGCCTGCTGCTCGCCGTCCGAGGGCGCCGGATACCGGTCGCTCGCCCACCAGTCGCGATGCGACGCGAGGTCCAGGACGACGCCCAAGGCGCCTTCCAGCTTCGCAGGCGTGACACCTCCACCTAAAGCATCTCTAATGTTTGAGACTGCCGAATGGATGGCGCTCATGTGAGGGTGGGCACTTGGCACGCTCGTATCCCCTTCTTTTCAAGGCTCTAGGCTTACGCTACCGTTTGAGCCGCCGACGGTACAAATTAGAATGACAGTTAAACACATTAGGAATTCTTATGTAATTTCCTAAGGAGACCTGATGATCAATCTCGATATCGACCTGCTCAGGACGCTTGTCGCCGTCGAACAGCACGGAACGTACGCCGCGGCGGCAGAGGCGGTGTTGAGAACACAATCCGCCGTGACGCAGCAGATGCAGCGCCTGGAGCAGATGCTCGGCATGCCCCTGTTCGAGCAACGCGGTCGCGGAAAAACCTTCACGCGGCAGGGAGAGATGCTTGCGCGCTACGCGCGGCAGATCCTCGTCATCAATGACGAAGCTGTCAGGGCCATGACCGGCAAGCAACTCGAAGGTACCGTGCGGATCGGGTCGCCGCTCGATGTCGCCGACTCCCTGCTGCCGACCATCCTCACTCACGTCGCGCGCTCCTTGCCCAGCATCAAGATGGAGATTCGCGTCGACCGCAGCCCGTTCCTGATGGATGCCCTCCATGCCGGCGACATCGATCTGACGGTTTCCACCAGGTTCGATCAAACCCTGGAAGGCATGGTGGTCCGCCGGACACCCACCGTCTGGCTGTGTTCCGCCGACTATGTTCACGACCCCGAGCAACCCGTCCCGCTGGTGCTCGCCGATGAGCCAAGTATTTTCAGACGTGTTGCCCTCAATGCGCTGGAGCAGTCGCGCGTTGCCTGGCGCGCAAATTACGTGGCGCCCAATCTCGTAGGCATCAAGGCGGGGTTGCGCGCGGGTCTTGGAATCACCGCGCGCGGGGTCGATTTCCTCAATCCCGAATTCAGGGTGCTGGGCGAGACCGACGGGCTGCCGAAGCTGCCTGACATGACCTATTTTCTCTGGACCAGACCCGGTGCACTGGTCCCGTTGACGCGGCACGTCTACGACCTTCTGACCCGCAGCATGGGCCTGACCGAACCCGGCCGACGGACCTGACATCGCCGCCTTGCCAGAAGCATTCGGTGGCCCGGCGAAACATATCAGTCCCCCCGCGCGGCATGGGTCTGCGCTGGAACCCGTATTCATCCGCAAAATGAGCGAGTTGCCCGCCTCACACAACCAGTGCGATCGACGATTCGACTCACCGATTAAGCGTTGAGTAACCGGTTTTCCTAACGGCTTGTGCGAACTCAGCGGCTTATCCATGCCGCCAGGGGATTGGCATGCGTGGATCGATGCAGGGGCAGGCGGACGTCCCATCAGAACAGGGCGAGAGACCATGGCGCACGGCGGCGCTCCGCGGGCCGGTGCTGTGGCTGACCGTCTGCGGCGCCCTGCTGGTCGCGGCAATCTTCGCCGGCACCATCATGATGGTCGGCGAATTCCGCGAGCGTGCCTTGGTCAACAGCGAGCGCGAGCTGGAGAATACCGTCCTGCTGCTCGCCCGCCACTTCGATCAGCAGTTCGAGGACTCCGACATCATCGCCGAGAACATGATCGACAAGCTGCGAATTTCCGACATCTCCTCGCCTGAGGTTTTCAGGGCGAAGATGGCGACGCCGGAAACGCATCAGATGCTCGAGGCCAGGGGCGTCTCGTTCCTCGGAAAGATCTCGTTGTTCGACAATGAGGGCAAGGTCATCACCTGGTCGGGCGATCTGCCGCCGCCGGCCAGGCTCGACATCTCCGGGCGCGACTATTTCAAGAGCTTCAAATTCGATGCACATCCGGAGCCGGTGCGCAGCGAAACCCTCCGCAGCCTGCTGGTCGGCGGCCTCAGCACCATCATCGCGCATCGCCTGAGCGGACCGGACGGCACCTTCCTCGGCGTCATGACCCGGCGCATCGACCCCCTGAACTACGAGAAGTTCTTTGCCTCGGTTACACCGGGGGCGAGCGCGACGATTACCATGGTCCACACCGACGGAACCCTGCTCGCACGTTATCCGCATGTCGATGCGTTGATCGGCCGCCAGCTCTCCCGCGCGCATCTGGTCGAACTCGCGGCGCGCGAGGGCGGCCAGCATACGATGCGCATGATCAGCCCGATCGACGGCAGCGCACGGCTCGGCTCCGCCGCGAAGCTCGGCCATTTTCCCGCCGTCGTGATCGCCACCAACACAGTGGAGGCCGCGCTCGNCGGGCGCAGACCCGCTTCCTGATCTCAGCAGCGACGCTCGCAGCCACGGTCGTCGCGCTGGTGCTGTATGTCCTGATCCGGCAGATCAGGCGGCAGAATCGCGAGGCGCAGCAGCGGCTCGAAGCGGAGCGGCAGCGGCTCGACACCGCGCTCAACAACATGATCCAGGGGCTCGTGCTGTTCGACGCCTCGGCGCGCATGGTGGTCTGCAACCAGCGTTATCTCGACATGTGCGGGCTCGCGGCCGACCTCATCAAGCCCGGCTGCAGCTTCGAGGAGGTGATGCGGCATCGCAAGGTGACCGGATCATTCGTCGGCGACGTCGACGAGTTCTGCGCGACGGTCCGCACCAATATCGCGAACGGACAGGTGACGGAGGTCGTCACTCCCACCATCGATGGGCGCAGCTTCTCGATCGTCAACCAGCCGCTGGCCCATGGCGGTTGGGTCGCCACGCTCGAGGACATCACGGAACGGCGCAACCTGGAACAGGAGCGCGACCGCAACAACGCCTTCCTGCGCGAGATCGTGGACCATATCCCCTCGCAGATCACGGTGAAGGATGCCCATACGCGCCGCTATCTGCTGGTCAACCGCGTCGCCGAGACCCATTTCGGCACCTCGCGCGAGAACATCATCGGCAAGACGGCGCTCGACATCTTCCCGCCGGCGCACGCCCAGGTGATCGCCGAAGACGACAACATGGTCCTGGAATCGGCCGACGGCTTCTTCAAGGATGAACACCGCTGGCTCAGCCATATCACCGGCGAGCATTACATCACCTCGCGCCGGATCGGCATCCGCGACCAGGCCGGCATGCCGCGCTATATCATCACCGTCGTGGACGACGTCACCGAGCGGCGGCGCGCCAACGAGCGGATCGCACATCTCGCTCACTACGACGCCCTGACGGATCTGCCGAACCGCGTGCTGTTCCGCGAGCAGATCGAGCGCGAGCTGGAGAAGGCAAAGCAAGGCCAGCAATTCGCCCTGCTCTACATCGACATCGACGAATTCAAGAGCATCAACGATTCGCTCGGCCACCATGTCGGCGACGAGCTGCTCAAGACCATTGCCGGCCGCATCAAGGCCTGTCTATGCGAAGGCGACCTCATCGCGCGGCTCGGCGGCGACGAGTTCGCGGTGATCCAGACCGCGATCCGCGGCATCAGCGATGTCGAGGATTTCGTCGCCAGCGTGCATCGCGCGATCCGGCAGCCCTGCGACTGCCTCGGCCATCATCTGTCGACCGACGCCAGCATCGGCGTCGCGCTGGCGCCGCGCGACGGTACCGACCTCGACCAGCTGATCCGCAATGCCGACATCGCGATGTACGGCGCCAAGGCCGAGGGCCGCCGCACCCACCGCTTCTTCGAGCCCGAGATGGGCGCGATGGCCCGCGCGCGGCTGACGATGGAACAGGATCTGCGCCAGGCGATGACCGACGGCGGCTTCGAGATCCACTATCAGCCGCTGCTCGACCTCAACAGCAACCAGGTGACGGGCTGCGAGGCGCTGCTGCGCTGGCGGCATGCCGAGCGCGGCTTGATCTCGCCGGCCGAATTCATCCCGATCGCCGAGGACACCGGCCTGATCGGCGAGCTCGGCGAATGGGTGCTGCGGACCGCCTGCATGGAAGCGGCGAAATGGCCCGATCACATCCGCCTTGCCGTCAACGTGTCCCCGATCCAGTTCAAGAACATCAGCCTGGCGCTGAAGGTCGCGAGCGCGCTCGACGCCTCCCGCCTGAAGCCGAGCCGGCTCGAGCTCGAGATCACGGAAGCCGTGCTGATCGGCGACGACGAGATGGCGCTCGCGATCCTGCACCAGCTGCGTGCCATCGGCGTGCGCATCGCGCTCGACGATTTCGGCACCGGTTATTCCTCGCTGAGCTACCTGAAGCGTTTCCCGTTCGACAAGATCAAGATCGACCGCAGCTTCGTCAGCGACATCACCGTCGACGGCTCGGCGACGATCGTGCAGTCGGTGGTGAACATCGCCACCTCGCGCAACATGACCACGACCGCGGAAGGCGTCGAAACCGAACAGCAGCGCGACCTGCTGCGCGAACTCGGCTGCACCGAGATGCAGGGCTATCTGTTCAGCCCGCCGAAGCCGGCCACCGAGCTCAGGCGCCTGCTCGGCCCATCCGGCGAACCGGCGCTCGTGCGCGCTTAAGGCGCACCTACCGCAGCGACTGCCGCCGGCCTATATTGAGCGCAGTTCCACGCGGCACGAAGGTGTTTGCCATGCAGCCTGTGTCTATCCTCCTGAACATCCTCTGGATTCTGATCGGCGGCGCGTGGATGGCGTTCGGCTGGCTGATTGCCGCCGTGATCATGGCAATCACCATCATCGGCCTGCCCTGGGCACGCGCCGCCTTCAACATCGCCGTTTACACGCTCCTGCCGTTTGGCTCGCGCGCCGTGCGCCGCGATGAAGTCACCGGCTATTCCGATATCGGCACCGGGCCACTCGGCATGATCGGCAATCTGATCTGGTTCATCCTGGCCGGCTGGTGGCTTGCGATCGGCCACGTGATCACCGCGATCCTGCTGGCGGTGACCATCATCGGCATCCCCTTCGCCTGGGCGCATCTCAAGCTCGCCGGCATCGCGCTGTGGCCGATCGGCAAGGTGATCGTGCCGGCGTAAGACGCGGCATCACGCCGCCGCGTAGGACGCGACCTCAATCAGATTGCCGTCCGGATCACTGCAATAGACTGATACGATGGGGCCGAGCGCGCCTGACCGCGTGACTGGTCCTGATATGTCGCGGACCTCGCAGTGCCGAAAATGGTCCAGCACCTGGTCCGGCGGCGACGTCGTGATGAAGCACAGGTCAAGCGAGCCGGGAGCATCCGCCGCACAAGTTTTCCAGTTCGCGGCCCCGGTCCGGCGTACGTTGAATTTCTGCTGGCCGAACACGAGCGCGGTTCGGCCATCGCCATAGCTCTCGGTCCTCATGCCGAGAACCTTCCGGTACCAGGCGACGGTCCGATCGGGATCCGTGCAGTTCAGAACAACGTGGTCGATCCGATCGAGCTCGAACGCCATGCGATGGCCCCCTCAGCGCGAAGATCAGCCGGCAAGCTTCAGCGAAGGATCGCGGAAGCGCTCGCGCAGCGGGTCCCATTCATTGGCGCCGACGCGCGCGAACCCGGCCTTGATATTCATGTCGCCCGCCGGGACCGGGTGCTTGTCCTGCGACCTCAGCCCGGCCAGCACGTCGTCGCAGGTGCCGATCACCGCCTTGAACAGCATGCCGGGGAAGATCATGATCCGGAAGCCCATGGCGCGCGCATCCGAGATCGTGACCTCCGGCGTCTTGCCCTTCCAGACGACGTTGAGCAGGCAGGGCCCCTTCACCAGCTTCGGGACCGCGCGCACTTCCTCCAGCGTCTGCGGCGCCTCGATGAAGGCGACGTCGGCGCCGGCATCGAGCGCGGCATTGGCGCGGCGCACGGCCTCGTCAAACCCGACGACGGCGCGCGCATCGGTGCGTGCGATGATCGTGAAGTTCGGATTGGCTTTCGCAGACTTCGCGGCGCGGATCTTGGGCAGGAACTCGTCCAGCCCGACCACTTCCTTGTTGTCGAGATGCCCGCAGCGCTTCGGAAAGGTCTGATCCTCGATCTGGATCGCGGCAACACCACGCTTCTCGTACTCGCGAACCGTCCGGATCACGTTGAGCTCATTGCCGTAGCCGGTATCGGCGTCGGCAATCAGCGGGATATTGAGGACGTTGGTCATGCGCGCCGCATTGTCAGCCATCTCGCTCATGGTCACGAGGCCGTAGTCCGGAAAGCCGAGCGTTGCCGCGACGCCCGCGCCGGTCATGTAGCAGGCGGAATAGCCCGCCTGCTCGACCATGCGCGCGGTGATACAGTCATAGGCGCCCGGCGCGACGATCATCTCGCCGCTCTTCAGCATGCTTGCGAACTTGTCGGCCTGGGTGGTCATGGCGTTCTCCTTCTCGGTCATTGCGTGTTGGCTCAGGCGGCTGAGGCGTCGGAATCCTGTGTGTCCGCCGCTCCCCTCGCAACCAGAAGATAGATCTTCCGCTCCCGCTCGATCACTTCGTAGAAGCGCAGCCGCGTCGGCACCTTCCTGTAGAGTTCGTCTCCCGTCTTCAGATCGTATTCGAAGCCGTGCCAGGGACAGACCAGAATTTCGCCCTCGCGGTCATAAGCGAGATCGCCCGGCGCCGAGGGGGGCCATGTGCCGCCGATGATCCCCTTGCAGATCGCCGCGCCCTTGTGCGGGCACCGGTTCCGCACGGCTCTGATCGTGCCGTCGCGCAAGCGCGTCACGCCGATGTTCAGCGTTCCCTGCTTGATGATCTTGAACTTGCCCTCGACCAGCTCAGCCGCGTCGCCGACGAGAATCTCCTCCCGTTCCGGGATTGCCATGCACGCCTCCTCAACTCAGCCGCAGAACATTGCGGGCATTCTGTCGCATGATCTTGTCGCGGTCGGCCGGCGCGAGCATGCGCAGCGATTGCATCGGCATGTCGTTGTCCCAGTGCGGATAGTCCGTACTGAAGCAGAGGTTGTCGACGCCGATCATCTTGACGATCCTTTCCAGATCGCGCGGATCGGCCGGCTCCTCGATCGGCTGGGTGGTGAACCACACATGTTCCGCGACATACTCGATCGGCGATTTCTTGACCCAGGGCACTTCGTGGCGCAGTCCGCGCCACAGCCGATCCATGCGCAACATCGCCGGCAACGGCCAGACGAAGCCATATTCCACGAACAGCACGCGCAGGCGCGGGAATCGCTCGAAGATTCCGTTCATGATCAGGCTGGTCAGGTTGGCCTCCGCGGCCTGCGATAAGGTGACGTAACGCTCGATATAGGTGTCAGGCAGCCCGCCGGCCGGCATCGGGGCGCCGGCATAAATGCCTTCGGCACCGGTGACGTGCAGGAAGATCGGCAGGTCAAGCTCCTGCGCCGCCTCGTAGATCGGCCACCAATATCGATTGCCGAGAGCGATTGCGATGGGCGGTACGGCGACGGCACAAATCTGACTGTGCTTGCCGACCCGGCGGATCTCCGACGCCGACGCGTTCGGATCCTGCGAGGGAACCACGATGGCGTAACGCAGCCGGCGATCGATCGGCAGCCATTCCTCGATGTAGTAGTCGTTGGCCGCGCTCGCGATGATCAGGCTTTCGTCCGCGCTCGCCAGCACCGCGCACATCGCGCCGGTCTGCAGGCTGTTGAGCGCGCAGATGCCGATGTCGTTGGCGTCGAGCAGGTCTGACACCAGAAAGTGCGGATCGGAGCCCGCGAACTCTCCGTCGCGCGGGCTGGCATCCTCCCGCACGATGAACCCATTGGGATGGGCGAAGCGCATGATCAGCCCGGCTGCGGCCTGGCCGGCGCGCTTGCGCTCGAAGCGCTCGCGCCACGCCAGCGGCATGTAGGGGTATAAGCTCGCAAAGCCCTGCTTCAGAAGCGGATGGACGTCGCAGTCGACGATGCCTGTCGCGACATCAGGACTGCCGGTCCCGCGCTCGAGCTCCGAAGTGACGCTCATGGTGTTGCTCCGTTCGGTTGATGGCGCTTCAGGCGTGAAGCCGGCGGCCGACTTCGGCGGGTGCTGTGGAGGCGGGCATCACCTCGATATCCTCCAGCGCGCGGCTCTGCGTCTCGCGTCCGAGGACAACGAGCGCGATAGCCTGAACGAGCAGGGCTCCGACCAGGAAGGCCGCCACGGCGGTCACGCCGAAATTCGTGAACAAGGCGACGATCACGAACTGGATGCCCGCGCCGGCGAGACGTCCGATGCTGTTCGCAACCGACACTCCGCGCAGACGCAGCCGTGTCGGGAAGAGCTCGGGAATGTAGAGGCCGAAGCCCAGCGCAACCAGCGCGTAGGCACAGAGCGTGAGGCCAAAGCCGACCGCGACGAGCTCGAGCTGGGTCTGGGTATAGACATAGAGCACGCCGAGGACACCCTGGAGCAGGGTCAACGTCACCAGCGTCTTGATGCGGCCGGTACGGTCTGCCAGCATGGCAGCTAACAGCCCGCCAAGCGGCGCACCGAGCCCCATCAACGCCGTGGAGGCCAGCGACGAATTCAGCGACAGTCCCTGCTTCACAAGAAAGGTCGGCACCCACGACAGGAAGCCGTAAAGCGAGATGCTGCCGACAATGCCGACAATGGTGCCGAGGATCGTCGAGCGGATCAGGTCCGGACCGAACAACTCCGAGAAGCGGCCAGTGTCGATCACCGCAGCCGTGCCCGGCTCGACTGGCGGCAGCGCGCCTTTCTTCGCCGCCTCGGCCTCGATCGCGCGAAGCAGCGCATCGGCCTCGCTTGCGCGGCCGCGCGACTCCAGCCAACGCGGCGACTCCGGCATGTTCTTGCGCATAACCCAAACCAGCAGCGCCGCGACACCGACGATCCCGAACATGTATTGCCAGCCGAAGGTTGGAATGATCCAGAGGCCGCCGAAACCGGTGGCGACCACCGCCGTATTGGTAAGGGCCGACAGGATAGCAACCGTCCGGCCACGCACCGCGCGCGGCATGAATTCCGACAGCGTCGAATAACCGATGACAATCTCCGCTCCCATCCCGATGCCCATCAGGAAGCGCAGCCCGATCAGCACCGCCATGTTCGGAGCGAAGGCGGCGGCGACCGAGGCGCCACCGAAGATCAGCAGATTGAACTGGTAGGAGAATCTGCGGCCGAGGCGATCACCGATCAGGCCGCTGGAGATGGTGCCGATCAGCATCCCGATGAAGGTCGCCGAGAGGAAGGTTGCGTTGGTGGCGAGGTCCGACCATCCGGACTTGATCAACGCGCTGAGAACGCCCGGCGCCATGTAGATGTCGCAGGCATCCAGGAACATCCCCGTGCCGATCAGGAGGATGATGCGACGGTGAAACGCGCAAAACGGAAGGCGGTCCAGTCGCGCGCCCGCATCGACGCCGATCGCTGCACTCATGGGAATTCCTCGCCGGCTTTTCTTGTGTTGCAATTTCGTTGCATGGGCCGGATTGAACAGCAAATCGGATTGTTCTATTGAACTATAAATGTCACTGATCAATATCTCGCCAGCGGATCTTGAGGCCTTCCTCACCGTCGCCGAGTCCGGCAGCTTCAGCCGAAGCGCCGCCACGCTCGGCCTGTCGCAGCCGGCGGTATCGGCGCGCATCAAGCATCTCGAAGACGTCCTCGGCGTTACGCTGTTCCACCGGACGAGCCGTCGGGTCGCCATCTCCGAATCCGGCGAGCGCTTGCGCATTCGCCTGGAACGCACCATGGGCGAACTGCGCGGCCTCCTGAAGGAGTTCGATGCCGAGGCTGGCTTGCGCAAGGGCCGCATCAGGATCGGCGCGTCGCCGTCGATCGCATCGAGCTTTCTTCCAACGGCGCTCGCGCAGTTCAACAAGCGCTGGCCGGAGATCGAGCTGTCGCTGCAGGATGACTTCTACGGGCGCGACCTCGCACGGCTGGCGAAGGGGGAAGTCGATTTCGCCGTCATTCCGTTCGACCAGTCGACCGAGCAGTTCCGCTTTGAGGGGCTGTTGCGCGATTCATTCGCGCCGATCGTCCCCAAAACGCACCGGCTCGCAAGCAAGAAGCGTGTCACACTGGCCGATCTGGCGAAGGAGCCGCTGGTGACAGTGCCGCCGGAGTCCGCCGCCTGGGCAACGCTGAAGGCTGCGTTCGGCAAGGCCGGGATCGCATTCCATCCGCACTTTCAAACCCGCAGCGCGCTGAGTGCGGTTGCAATGGTACGCGCCGGCATGGGCGTCGGATTCCTGACTCGGCTCGGCCGGGAGCAAATCATGACGAATGACGTGACAACTCTCGCCCTTGCGGATTTCGAGATCGGACGCAATGTCGGTATCGTCACCGTTCAGGGCCGGACCCTGTCTCGCGCCGCCACTACCTTGTGCAAGGTGCTTCGAGATGTGACGCGCGCCTATTCCGTCACGGCCAATGAAGGCCGAAGCAGAGCGTGAGATCTTTCTCTAGCGCGCGGCGGCGCAACCGGGAATGTCGAACACGGCGGTCAGGCCGCAGGGCGAGATCAGCATCTTGCCGCCCTCGTGGCCGACACCGGGCACATCCCATTCGCTGTGGTTCGGCGTGCCGTTGTCGTGGGCCTTCATGACATCGACATAGGTGTGCTCGCGCATGTAACGGTACGGGCCCTCGGCCTCCGCCATGCAGGATTTGTCGAGCGCAGGATGGTTGGGATTGGTGTCGAGCGTTCCCAGCAAATAGGTCACGCGCCGCGCGACATAGGCCTGCTCCAGCGCGGCGGGCGTCGGCGTGGCGAGATAGGGCGGACGATTTTCCATGCCGAACTTCCAGTCGTTGTAACCCTGGCAGCTCGCGGCGATCGCCGGCTCCGGGCGGTCCTCGGTGAAATAGGCGTATGAGGACGGGTTGGCGACCACATAACGCACGCCGATACCCTCCTGCAGCAACACCTGATCCATGGTTCGACTCCGGGGTGCTGTGCACGTGACGTGCACTTGGGCGGGACACGATCAGGCGGGATCATCGCGCGTTGCGCTCCGATTCACGCATGAACTTTCGGAAACCTGCTTCACATCTTCCGGATCATGCGAGCCGCCCGCGATTGTTGGCAGCGAGGATCGGGCGGACCAGCCGGCCGAACCGCTCGGCCTCCTCGTCATGCAGATAGCCGGACAGGCAGAAGGAGTGGCAACCGGCGTCGATGAATTGCTGCAGCGTGTCGGCGCATTGCTCGGGATTGCCGACCACGGCAATGCCGGCGCCGGGCCGCACCTTCGTGATGCCGGTCCACAGATGCGGCATCAGGAGATCGCCATAGTCGCGCGCGAGCTGTTGCACGCGCTGATTGGCCTCGGAGCGGTTGTAGAGTGTCTTCATCTCCTGCTTCTGCCGCTCGGTGGCGTGGCGCACCAACTGGTCCGCGGCCTCCCATGCATCCGCCTCGTTCTCGCGGCAGATCACCTGCAGCCGCATGCCGAAGCCGATCGCATCCTCGCGGTCATGTGCGCGCGCCATCTGCCTGATCTCGGCGATGTTCTGCGCAATGCGCTCCGGCAGGTCGCCCCAGAACAGATGCACGTCCGAATGTTTCGCCGACAATTCCCAGGCCTGCCGCGAGCCGCCGCCGAGATAGAATCGCGGAAACGGCTGCTGCAGCGGCCGTGGCCGGATCTGAGCGCCGGAGATCGTGTGGAACTTGCCTTCGAAATGCACCGGGCCGCGCGTGGTCCACAGCGCCTTCAGGATCGAGACCTCCTCCTCCATCAGCGCGTAGCGCTCCTCCTTCGGATAGCGCACGCCTTCGGACGCGACCTCGCTCTCGTTCTGGCCGGCGATCAGGTTGATGCAGATCCGCCCGCCCGACATCTGGTCGAAGGTCGAGATCATCTTGGCCAGCAGCACCGGGTTGATGTAGCCCGGCCGCGCCGCGATCAGCGGCTTGATCCGCTCCGAGCGCGCCGCCATGAACGCACCGGTGATCCAGGCCTCCCAGCACACCGAACCGACCGGAATCAGCAGATACTCGAAACCTGCATCTTCGGCGGCCTTGACCACGCGTTCGCAGAGTTCCGGCGACCCCGCGACCTGCGCCTCCATCAGCCCATAGGCCGTGGTGTCGCCATGAGTGGGCAGATACCAGCCGAATTCCAGCGGATGCATGCCAATCTCCCTCGAAATCGCGCCATTCCCCGTGCGCTTGACCATGTTCGAGGGCAGTTTACAGGCTGCCGCCAGCCCGACAACGCCCGCCAAGGCCGTTGCCGACACCGGACCAATCAGCTAAATGAGGCCCTGCACGCACCCGTAGCTCAGCTGGATAGAGCGTTGCCCTCCGAAGGCAAAGGTCACACGTTCGAATCGTGTCGGGTGCGCCAGATTTTCCTTATAGCGCGATACTCGCCTTCGGACTGAGACTCCAGATCTGCCTCATTCGAGCGAGCAATCTGGAGGAAAATCGTCGCCGAGTGCAGATTGCCTGGAAATGGCGATCTCCGTCGGGACGCTTCGCCTCCGGGCTAAGGCCTGCGATCTGCCCCCTCTTTTTGCCCACGTCGTCGCGCCGGCGGCAACGAACATCCAAACAGCCAGGTAGAGCGCCGCTTAGCGTGTTTCGGCGGCCACTTGGATCCTTCCCGCCTTGTGGGTTCGGCTGGAGTCTCTTGCGGCTGATCATACCGGTGCTCGATCCGCCATTGCTGTTCCCGATCCGGCAGCAGTCTTCCCGCTTTCAAGGCCGCAACGTCGAGCAACGATAATGCGGCGAACCGTCCGCTGATCAGACAACGGTTGTCGTGAATTCTGACAATTCGCGAGGGAACGCGCGCGGAAAATGCCGATGATTGTGTCGCTTCGCAGTTGGCACGAGCTTTGCGGAGGCGACGCTAGGCCTTGGGGCGCGCGCTCAAGTCGGATGGTGGCGCCCTCAACGATATCGATACGATCAATGCTCTTCGGTGAGAGGAAGCGGCAATGCCCACCAATGTCAACGACTGCTGCAATGTGGTCTCTTGGGTTCACTTTGGGGATCTGCATATCACCGGTGCCGATGAGCAGAACTATCAGGATTTTCTGACGCTCATTGCGCACGCCAACGCGAACCTCGCTGGCGGAGTCGACTTCGCGGTCCTACCTGGTGACAACGCCGAGGACGGGACCGAGGAGCAGTTTCTCCTCGTCAAGCAGGCGATCGACCGTCTGACGATCCCGTTGGAGATCATTCCCGGCGATCACGACTCGAAGACCGGCAGCCTCGACCTCTATCGCCGTTGGCTTGAACCCGAACTTTGGCGTTCCCGCTCGATCGGCTCCTATCGCTGCTTATTCCTCAATGCCAGGGACAATGGGAGTTCGAAGGGTTTTGGAATCGGCGCCGCCCAAATGGAGTGGCTCGCAAGGGATCTGGCCGAAGCCGACGCGAGGGAGCAACGGCCGGTCCTCTTCGTGCATACCTATCCGAGCGAGCTCGGAGACGGCGCCGCGACCGTAAGAGCGTTGATGCGGAAACACCGTGTCGTCATGGTCGACATGGGGCACACGCACTATAACGAGATCGCCAATGACGGCCGGACGATCTATGCAGCCACGCGCTCGACGGGTCAGATCGAGGAGGGACCGGCCGGCTTCTCCATCACCAATCTCGACGACGGCGTGGTGAGTTGGAAGTTCAAGCCGCTCGGCGGCTGGCCTTTCGTCATGATTACTTCGCCCGCGGATCAAGCCCTCATCATCGATCCGGATCAGCCTGAACAGCTCGTGCGCGGTGTCGCCGAGGTGCGCGCCAAGACCTGGGACGCCCTGGGAATCGTGTCCGCCATGTGCCGCGTCGATAGCGGGCCATGGCGACCGATGCGAAGGATCGGAACGAGTGCAGGCTGGTGCTGCGCGTGGGACTCCAGCGGGTCGGCTGATGGTGTCCATCGCCTCACAGTCCGCGTCAGGACTGTGGATGGCCGCGAGGCTTCCGACGCGATCTCAGTGCTGACCAGCCAGTTGGGCCACCATGAAATGCACCAGTGCCGGCCGGGCGATGAGGCCAATGCGATCGGCGCCTATCCGGAGAAGGGTATTCTTGGCACTCAACTTGGACCCAACAAGAACGGCCGGATGGTGAACGCAAAGGTCATAACCGCCAAGAAGTTGGCCCGAGTCTCTCTCGGACCAGGAGGCCACGATGCGATATCGGGCGCCGCTTGACTGGTTGAACTTCGCCCTCGCCGATGTCAGGGGCTCGTTGGGTCCGTACCTCGGAATCTTTCTGCTGACCGAACAGCAAAGGCCAGGAGACGCCGCTTATGTCTGCCTGCATCGCTAAAAGAGTTGGACACGACTATATTGGCGTGTCGTGACGAGGATGATCGCCTTGGAGCCTCGCACACGTGAACCAAGGGATAGCCAAGCTGCTCGGAGATCGTCATGCGCTCTGCCGCTCCCTATGACGCGAAGGCGTCTGTCGGGCGCCTAACCAGGATACATCGTCCAATCTCGCACCTTGCGGAGAGAGCCGTACCCCGCTCGATCATCGGCTGGTTCGTCGTCTGCTGGAGCGCCTTCCTGCTGGCCTCCGTTGTCGTGGGTGCGCTGCTGTTGTCTCTCTACGACCAGTCGACCACCGAACAGCTGCGGCGGGCATCAGCGGGCGTTGCCCATGGCTGTGATGCGATCGCGGCGCGCTACCGGTTCTTCACCACGGGTGCAACGCGCGCGCCGGCCGATCTCCACGCCCCTGACTTCACACGCTCCTTGACGGGGGTGGTCCAGATCGCGCTGCGCGATCTCTATGGCGTAGAGGGTGGTGTTTGGCAAAAAGACGAAGGCTCGCTTGCCTACGCGTTCCCGACCTACGAGGGGACCGGACAGAAGACCGACCTGCCGGAGGCCGAGCGGCCGAGCATACGAGAGGCAGCCGAGGCCGCGGCGCTCGACGGCGCTCCTTTCGACCGGCGCCGGGAAGGACGAGCACAGACCCTGCTGCTCCATGCCTGCCCTCTGCCGGGACCGATTCCGGGCCTTTCCGCCTGGACAATGGCACGCGTCCCAACCACGGGCGGTCGGGCCTACATCCAGGCCATGGCGGGGCTCAGCCTTCTGCTCCTTGTCGTGCTCGGGTCTGCCGCCTGGCTTGGGCGTTTGCTCCTTGGCTGGTCGCGGCGGCTGCGGAGGCTGGAATCGGCGCTCGCCACCAGCAGCGAAGAACTGCCCAAGCTCGAACTCACCGGGCAACAGGATCTCGATCGGATTGTCGAGGCCGTCAACCGCGCGGGTACCCGCCTGGCCGATGCCCGGCGCACCTCGGAGGCATTGGTGCGGCAAGTGGCCGAAGCCAACCGTCTCGCAACACTGGGTCGCGTCGTCGCCGGCGTCGCCCACGAGATCCGCAATCCGATCGCTGCGATGCGACTCAAGGCCGAGAATGCTGTCGCCGCCGGCCCCGATCTCGCGCGCAAGGACAACGCGCTCCGGGTCATCGTCGAGCAGATCGGACGCCTGGAGACCCTGTTGCGCAATCTCTTAAGCTCGGTACAGCGCGCGCCCCTGGTCTCGGTGCTGATCAACGACGTTGCAGCCTTCCTTGCGGAGCGCGTCGAGCTGTTCCGCGAGCAAGCGGCCCAGCAGGGGCTTCAACTCGAAGCGCAGGGAGATCGCGTCGAGGCGCGCTTCGACGCCGCGCGGATCGCACAAGCGATCGACAATCTCATACTCAATGCTATCCAGAACACGCCGACCGGCGGTCGCGTGACGCTCGGCGCGGAAGGGACAGGGGATCGCCTGCGTCTGTCCGTCGCTGACACGGGCCACGGTGTTCCAGAAGAGGTGAAAGCCCACCTTTTTGAGCCATTCGTGACAGGACGCTCCGAGGGCACCGGCCTCGGCCTCGCCGTTGTGCGGGAGATCGCCGAGGCGCATGGTGGGACGGTGCGCGCTCTTCACAGAAACGACGGGACCACGTTTGTATTGGAGCTACCATGGCAACCGTCTTGATTGTGGATGATGACGCAGCGCTGCGGGAAGGCCTAGCCGAGACGCTGAGTGATCTTGGCCACCAAGCGGTCGAAGCGCCGAGCGGACCCGTCGCGCTCGATATCGTCGGCCGCGAGCGGATCGATGCAGTTCTGCTCGATCTCCGCATGCCGGGGATGGATGGTCTCGAAATTCTTCAGCGCCTGCGCGCCGACCCCGCCAAGGCACCTCCTGTCGCCATCCTGACCGCCTACGCGAGTGCCGCGAACACCATCGAGGCGATGCGGCTGGGCGCCTTCGACCATCTGACGAAGCCGATCGCCCGTGCTGACCTCGATTTCCTGATGTCGCGGATGCTGCGCGCGCGGGCAGCTTCCGGCCCGACGCTTGCGACCCGCTCGTCGCTGGAGGACGAGGACCTTGTCGGGTCAAGCGATGTTATGCGCGCAGTCCAGAAGACCATTGGTCTTGTGGCCGACAGCGATGCAACTGTCCTGATCACCGGCGAGACCGGAACCGGAAAAGAGCTGGTGGCCCGCGCCATTCACCGCCACGGACGGCGCGACAGCGGGCCGTTCGTCGCCGTGAACTGCGCCGCCATTCCGGCGGATCTGCTCGAGAGCGAGTTGTTCGGTCACGTGCGAGGTGCGTTCACTGGCGCTCTTGCCGAGCGCAGCGGCGCATTCCGCGACGCCGACAGGGGAACGCTATTTCTCGATGAGGTCGGCGATATGGATCTCACGATGCAGGCGAAGATCCTGCGCGCGCTCCAGGAACGATACGTGACGCCAGTCGGCGGTCGTCCGGTTCGCGTCGACGTGCGCGTGCTGGCCGCAACCAACCGTGACCTCGCGGCCGCTGTCCACGATGGAAAGTTTCGAGAGGACCTGTTTTATCGACTCAATGTTGTACCAATTCACTTGGCGCCGCTGCGCGAACGGCTCTCGGACATCGTAGCGCTCGCGGAATATTTTCTGCACCAAGCAACCGACCCGCCTAAGCGTCTAAGCACGGAGGCTACCTTCTGCTTGTCTTCGCACGCTTGGCCCGGGAATGTGCGGGAACTCAAGAATGCGATCGAACGCGTGGCGATCCTCTGCCGTAGCGACACCATCGCAGCGTCGGACTTCGACTTCCTGTCGACGGCCGCCCGCGCGCATGGACCGGCCGGCGCGCCGGAATGGGCGGATGGCGACCTCGCCTCAGCGGTTAGTCGGCTGGAAGCGTTCATGATCACTCGAGCATTGCGCGCAGCTGGCGGTAACAGGACCGAGGCGGCTCGACGCCTCGGCATCCATCGCCAGTTGCTCTATGCGAAGGTGCTGAAGTACGCGATCGACGTCGACGAACCGTCCGCTGATCGGACGGCCGACGTCATGAAGCCGGACGACGCGCGCCGGCCTCCTCCAGAAAACACGAAGTAAATCAAAACCATCACGGTTGGCACGGCCCTTGCGAAAGACATGTCATCGCGGGGGCGAACAGGGAGTGCCAACCATGAAACGATCGCTGCGCCTTGTCACTATCGCTGGAACCGCGCTTGTCTCGAGCGCCATCCCGGCTCTGCTCTACGCCCAACCATTGCCACCATCACCCTCGGCAGGGGCTCCTCCGCCGCCGCCTCCCGGGCCCGCGGCTCCCGCCCCGGTCTATGATCCCCAGCAATTGCCTGCGATCAACGGGACTGTGACGCGCTACACGCTGACCCCGCGCGGAGACGTCGACGGTCTCATTCTCACCGATGGCACCGAGGTGCATTTTCCACCTCACCTCTCGACGCAACTCGTCTATGCGGTCAGGCCCAGTGACGCGGTCACCGTACGTGGCCTCAAGGCGCTGAGCGTCCCGCTGGTTGCCGCGGTCTCCATCACCAACGACCGCTCGGGTCAGACTGTCACCGACAATGGCCCCGGCTTCGGTCCCGGACCCAAGGGTCCGCGTGAGGCGGGTCAGCCTATGACCGTGCAAGGCCGTGTCCAGATGGCGCTGCATGGGCCACGCGGCGACGTGAACGGCGTGCTGATCGAGGACGGCACCATCCTGCGCCTGCCTCCCCCTGAGGCCGAAAGGTTTGTGGCGCTACTGGCTCCCGGCCAGGCGGTCACTGCGCAGGGTGACGCGATCACGACGCCAATGGGGCGCGTCCTCGATGTGCAGTCGATCGGCCCCTCTCCCACACAGCTCAGCTTCATCCAGCGGCCGCCGGGCAAGAAAGGCCCGCGTCCGTAAAGCTTCGAAACCCTTACGTCACTCAACGTCAAAAGGAGAAAACCATGCATTGGCTTGACCCTGACTATCTTCCGGTCACGACGGGCGTCGTTGAACGGTTCACGATCAATCTCGATGGCGATGTCGACGGCTTCTTGCTCACCGACCAAACCCTCATCCATACCCCACCGCATCTGTCGGACCAGTTGAAGGCGGCTATTGGCCCGGGCGACTCTATTCATGTGCGCGGCGTGAAACCGCGTTATGCCGATCTCATCGCCGCTGTTGCAATCGAAAAAGCAGGCGGTGCGATCGTGATCGATGATGGTCCTGAAGAAAAAGAGACGGACGACGCCGAGAAGCCAAGGACGCAACGCGCTTCGATGGAGGCGTCAGGGATCGTGCGGCTAACACTCTTCGCCCCGAAGGGGCAGGCCCGCGGCGCTCTGCTCCACGACGGCACCATTCTCCGTCTCGGACATAAGGAAGCGCGGCGGCACTCCGATCGATTTCGACCGGGCACGCAGATCTGCATCCGTGGCGAAGGTCTCGTCAACGAGCAGGGCCGCGTTATTGAAGTTCGCGAGATCGGCAAGCCCGACGGCAGCTTCGAACCGATCAAGCGGCCCAAGCACGAGGAAGCCAAAGCTGCCGAGCCAGATGCGATCCAAACGGTCGCGTGAGGAAACACACCGGAGCGTCGCATTGGTGACGCTCCGCTCTTCAAAGGCGGAGAGGACGATGAAAAACCGGCTTGCGCTCGATTGGGTCAATTTCCTGCTCGCAAACGTCAAGGATGGACTCGGCCCTTTCCTCGCCGTTTACTTGCTCGCCAGCCAGCACTGGGATGCCGGCAAGATCGGTCTGATCATGATGATCGCGGGTGTCGCAACCGTCGTTGCCCGGGCCCCACTGGGCGCGTTCGTCGACTGGACCCATTTGAAGCGCGCATTAATTATCGTGGCATCCGCAACCGTCGCTCTCGGCACGCTGGCGATGTCTCTATTTCCGGCTCTCATCCCGGTTGCCATCGCCCAGATCGCGATCGGGGTTGCAGACGCGGCCTTTCCGCCCGCGATTGCGGCCATTTCGCTGGGCCTCGTGGGCCCAAAGGCCTTCACGCATCGCGTCGGCCGGAATGAAGCGTTCACCCACGCGGGCACCGCATCGACAGCGGTCGCGGCCGGCGTGGCCGGGTGGCTCATCACGCCAAGTGCGGTCCTGTGGTTCATCGCTGCGCTCGCACTTGCGAGCATCTGGGCGACGCTCCGGATCGACGCAGCGTCTATCGATCACGCACTGGCGCGCGGCGCGGAGAGCGGACATGAAGAGCGACACACTGACTTGCGCAGCCTGCTGCAATCCAAACCGCTTCTTGCGTTTACTGCCGCAATCTCGCTCTTCCATTTCGCGAACGCCGCTATGCTGCCGCTGCTCGGCGAAAAGCTCGCACTCGGCAATCGAGAGACAGCGACCCTGTTCATGGCCGCCTGTATCACCACGGCCCAGATCGCGATGGTGCCGATGGCCATACTGGTTGGCCGCAAGGCCGATGCCTGGGGCCGGAAGCCGATCTTCCTTGCCGGCTTCGCCGTGTTGCCCCTGCGGGGTATCCTCTACACTTTGGCTCAGAACCCTTACGCCCTCGTCTCGATTCAAATTCTCGACGGCATCGGCGCCGGTATCTTCGGTGCGCTGTTCTACATCGTCGTCGCCGATCTAACGAAGGGCACCGGCCGCTACAATCTTGCCCAAGGAGCGACTGCGGCGGTGTGGGGGCTCGGCGCCGCGCTGAGCAATTCGGTCGCCGGCGTCATCGTCGATATGGCTGGCTACAACGCGGCTTTCCTTTTCCTCGCAGCGGTCGCGCTTGCCGCCTTCATCCTGTTTTGGATCGCGGTTCCCGAAACCGGCGAGCAGAGCAAGTCCATCGAGCCTGAAGTCAATGAGTCGCGCATGCCAGCCCAATCAATCCCGGTCGGGTTGCGCATCCCTGCGGAGTGAGTCATGGTGTCGATCGAAACTCAACCCGCCCAACCACCGGTTCAACCCGCAGCCACGAACAATGACGTCCGTCGAACCCGTACGTTCGGATGGATTGCAGTCGCGCTGACCGCAGCGGTGATTGTCCTTGGGATCCTTGGCGCACAATATTTCGGATTTCAGCTTCTCTCAATGGAAGCGCTTCGGGCCAACGCAACCGCAAGCATCGCCGTCGCGATCTTCGCAGGCACCTACCTGGTCATCGCCATCGGCAAGTTGCCCGGCTATCACCTTGACCGCGCCGGCGCCGCGCTGCTCGGCGCGAGCCTCATGGTCGGATCGGGCGTTATGTCGCTCGACGAGGCCTATCGAGCCATTGATTTCGATACGATCGCACTTCTGCTCGGGATGATGATCGTTGTCGCCAACCTGCGGCTCTCCGGCTTCTTCCGGCTAGTGAACAACTGGGTAGTCACGCGCGCCCGCTATCCGCTCGTGCTGCTTGCCTTGATCGTGTTGGTGGCGGGCACTCTCTCGGCTTTCCTGGTCAACGATACGATTTGTCTGGTGATGACGCCGCTCGTGCTCGACCTCGTCACCCGGCTCAAGCGGGATCCCATCCCATACCTGCTGGCGATCGCGATGGCCTCCAATGTCGGGAGCACGGCCACGATCACCGGCAATCCGCAGAACATGATCATCGGCGGACTTTCGCACATTCCTTACGGCACGTTCGCTGCCGCCTTGTGGCCGGTTGCGGCCATCGGTCTCCTCCTCACAGTGCTGCTCATCGCCCTCCTATATCGTAGCGAATTCTTCACCCGCGAGCATTTCTCCGCCGTTGTTATTGGTCCCGTGCGTTACCATGGCCCCCTCGTCGTGAAGTCGGCGCTGGTGACGGTCGCGATGGTCATCTTGTTCTTTGTCGGCCAGCCGGTTGCCAAGGTGGCTATCGTTGGCGGCGCGCTGTTGCTGTTCACGCGGCGACTAAAACCCGAAAAGGTCTACAGCGAGATCGATTGGACGCTACTGCTGATGTTCGTCGGACTGTTCATAGTAGTGGCTGGCTTGGAAACGACGGTGCTTGCGCCCGAGATGATCGCGAGAATCGGAGGGCTGCACCTCGATGCGGTGCCGATCTTGTCACTCGTCACCGCCGGCTTGTCGAACCTTTTCAGCAACGTGCCTGCCGTGCTGGTCCTGAAACCCTTTGTCGCCAACCTACAGAATCCGACGCAGGCGTGGCTCGTCGTCGCTATGGCCTCCACGCTTGCCGGCAATCTGACACTGGTGGGGTCAGTCGCCAATCTGATCGTTGCACAGCGCGCGCGCCGCCACGGCATCACGCTTGGCTTCTGGGCGTATTTCAAAGTCGGCGCGCCGTTGACGGTGCTGACGCTGCTGTTCGGCACCTGGTGGCTTTGATTGCTGCACGGTAGCGATAGCTTTGGGTTGATCCTAACTGATGCGGGTCGCATCCTGCTACGCTGCTCCGTCATCGTTTCCTTTTCTGAAGAAGAACGGACTGACGATTTTAGCCAGGCGACCAACGTTGGCCGACCCAGGCAAAGATCGGCACGGCAGCGTTCGGCCTGTTCACGGCTGGCTATGGTGTCGCCTGGTTTATTGGCAGCGCCATCATTCTATACAACCTGTCCGTCCCTGATCGCGTTCTGCGTTGTGGCGCAACTGAGCACCCTTCCTGTTTTTGCTTGAGTGGAGCGCCGCTATTCTCCGCGCGGCCCAGTGACATAGGGGCAGCAGCTTGCAGTCAACGATATCACCTTGGGTCCTGAAGCTGATTTTTTGAGGCCTACCGATGTAACGGCTTGCGAAGAGGCAGCCGGAACTTGAAACTGCATCAGCAGACGCCGAACCAATAGGTGCCATCACGACTCCATGATACAGTTCGAATTATCGGGCTACACAGGCTGTGGGCCGACGGCTATACGGTAATCTGGCTGGTCCTTGCACTGTTGCTTCTGAGCTAGATATCAAGTTTGCGCTCGAGCGCGGAGGTGTCGCTGCTCCAGCGCAATCGACAATCCTGCTGCTTCTCGCCGTTCTGATCCTGATCGTCGCGATCTGGCAAGCGGTTGGCCCGGGGATTGCTAGAATACACATGATCATCAGAGACATTGATCTTGAGCGGCAAGTACAGGCTTCAAAGAGGACGTGGAACGTGCTGAGTGGCTTTGTTTGCATCGTGATTGGCAGCGTGCTCGGGGGGTGTGCACGCTACTTCATCTCAGGCGTCGTCGCCCGAAACGTGGGCGAGACGTTTCCGTGGGGCACAATGATCATCAATGTCAGCGGAGCCTTCTTAATCGGAATCTTGGGTGGTCTGGCCACCAACCAGTCATCATTGATGGCGTCAACCAATCCGTGGCTATTTGCCGTGACGGGCTTTCTCGGTTGCTATACGACAGTTTCGTCGTTCAGCCTGCAGACGCTTTCGCTGGCCCGCGATGGCGAAACCGGTCGCGCGGTCAGCAACGTCTTACTTTCGCTGATACTCTGCCTTTCCGCGGTGACATGCGGTTTTTCGCTCAGTGAATGGCTTTCGACATAGACCCCCGCATGCTTCGCAAATCCAGTTCAACGATAGCCGATCGATGGAACACCGCGATCCTTTACGCCTGCGTGGCATCAGGGGCTGTAGTTGGCGGCCTGGCAAGATTTCTCGTATCAGTGGCTCTTCAAACAGGAACAGAGTTTCCATGGGCGACACTGTTCATCAACGCCACCGGCTCTTTCATCATTGGCCTTTACGCTACATTGACTGGCCCCGAGGGAAGGCTCTTCGCCAGTGCGCGGCAGCGCCAGTTCGTGATGACCGGCTTTTGCGGAGGCTACACAACGTTCTCCACCTTCAGCCTGGAAACCTTCAGGCTATTCCATTCGGGAATGAAGCAAACGGCTTTGATGTACATTATCGCCTCCACGATCACCTGGCTGGTTTCAGTATGGTTGGGGCAAACAATCGCGAGCCGACTTAACCGCTTGAAGGGGAGTTAACGATGCAAATTCCGAAACAGGCGATCCTACTCCGGATATTTATCGGCGAGGACGATCAGTGTAACGGATCACCGTTATACGAGGCGATCGTTCTGAAGGCGCGCGAACAGCATCTCGCCGGCGCAACAGTGTTGCGTGGTCCTATGGGTTTCGGCAAATCGAGCCGGCTCCATACGACAAAGATCCTCCGCCTTTCTGAAGATTTGCCACTGGTCATTGAGATCGTCGACAGCGAGGAAAACATCAACGGCTTCCTGCCGGTGCTCGATGGCATCATGACGAGCGGATTGATCACGTTGGAAAAGGTTCAAGTCCTGCGATACGGAGAGCAAGCGATGGCCTAGAGCATGATCCGGAAAAGTGTGAAGCGGTTTTCCGGATCATGCTCCAGGCAGCCAAGCGCCGCTCCTCTTCGTGCTCCGCTGAATGGGCGCTAGAAGCCTTCTTCAGGCGCGGGTCATCGATGGTGACACGATCGGCAGATCGGGGACTCGCATCCGTCTCGAGGGCATCGGCGCCCCCCGAAAGCATGCAGAGCTGCACGGACGCGGACGGCAAACCCTGGTCCTGCGGCATTTGTGCCACCCGCGAGTTGCGCAACTGCATTCGCGGACGAGAGGTCACGTGCGAGGAGAAGGCGCTCGACCGCTACAAGCGGATGCTGGCGATCTGCGAGCTCCCCGACGGCAGCGACATCAATGCGTGGATGGTGCGGTAAGGTTGGGTCATCGCTTACGGTTTCGCCAAGACCTATCAGCCGGAGCAGGACGAGGCAGAGCGCGCCAAGCGCGGAATATGGTCGGGGACCTTCGTGCCGCTGTCGGAATGGCGCCGACTCAACCCCAGGCGCGACCCCGATTGATGGGGCGCCGCTGGCGTCGACCAGTCTTTCCCGCATCATCGCATGACGGCCGCGGCGATAAGGACGGAACATTGCACGCAACCGCTCCGCATGCACGCGCGTTGACAGACAAAATGCAGTCGAAGAAGGCGACGGGGAACCGTGCCTCGCCGCGACAAGGGATATGACTCATGCAAGTTTGTCTCTGGAAGGCCGTCAGGCACCCGTCATGCGCCGCGCTGCTGTCTGCAACGTTGTTGACGCAAAGCATGGCGTCGACCCACGCGGAGGGGCCGCCGCACCTTGTTCCCAGCATGACACCGTTGCTTCATGCCGTAGCCGACGAACGAAGGCCCGGAAACTTTGCCGACATCGCCGAGAAGGTCGAGCCCGCCGTGATCAGCGTGAGTTCGAAGGTCGCGCCGCAGCGGAGGGAATCCACGCTTGATCGACCGTTCGGCCCCGGCGCTCCCGATCAGTCCGCGCCCAACGAGGAGATTCCAAAAGGACCGGACCAAGGTGATCAGGGTCAGGACCATGAGGCGTCAAAGGCCGGACAAATGACCACCAGCGGATCCGGCTTCTTCATCTCGGCTGATGGTTATGCTGTGACCAACAGTAAGGTCGTCGAAGGCGGCGGCACCGCCCGGATCCGCACCAATGACGGTAAGATTTACACGGCGAAGGTCGTCGGCAGGGACGCATTGAGCGATCTTGCCCTGATCAAAGTCGATGATCGTACGGACTTCAGCTATGTGACGTTTGCCGAGCAGCCGCCGCGCGTCGGTGACTGGGTGCTGGCCGTCGGCAATCGGTTCGGCCTCGGCGGCACGGTAACGGCGGGCATTGTTTCCGCACGCGAGCGCAACATCGAGGTGACGGGGGCGCCAGACGACCTCCTCCAGATCAGCGCTCCAATCAACAAGGGCGATTCTGGCGGCCCGAGCTTCGATACAGGTGGCAATGTCGTTGGCGTGAACAGCATGATTCTAGCGGCGCCTTCGGGGGACTCGGTCGGCGTTGCATTTGCCGTTCCTGCCGATACGGCCAGAAAAGTCATTCGGCAACTGAGAGATAAAGGTTCAGTCACGCGCGGATGGATCGGAGTTAGCATGCAGTCGGTCACGCCCGATATCGCCGAGGGGCTTGGCCAGAGCAATCTGCGCGGCGCAATCGTTGCCAGCGTGCAAGGCAATGGTCCGGCTGCGAAAGCGGGATTGGCCAATGGCGACGTGATCATCGCGGTGGGCGGCGATCAGATCAAGGGTGCCCATGATCTGACCGCCAAGATCCAGGATATGAAGCCGGGTTCCTCGGCTCAGCTCGGCGTGCTCCGCAACGGAAATCAGCGCTCGGTGAGCGTCACTGTCGGCGAGCTTCCCGATGGGCAAGGCAACGCGCGTGGACGATAGCGCCCGAAACCCCGATGGGGCATGATCCGCGAGGCCAGACATCAGCCTCCGCGCGGCAAGTACAAGGCGTCCAGGCGGAGGTTCTACTCAAGCAGAGAGCGGATCATGATGCGCGCCGCGCTTACCAATGCCGAATCAATGGACGCGCCGGAGAGGCGCTCCACTGCTGGGGCCAGCGGCATTGCGCGCCTCGTCGGAGAAGTTGCCTCTTTCCTGTATTTTTTATGGAAAAGCATCGGTCCCGTGCCTACGGGGGGTCGGACGTCTTCTCAGCTCACCGAAGCCTCAAATTTTTAATGATGTTTCAATGTCTTAACGGAATTCACGCGGCATCCAGCGGCGATCGCCGGCTACTTTGCATGAGGTTGTTTTCGACATTTTTGTTGCGGAGACGAAAGCGTCAGGCCGAGCCTGATCACATCCCCATTTCCCGTTACTTCATGATCCGCAGGCCCTTGGTGGTGAAGCGCTGTGTCCTCCCGCCGGGGCGCATGGGGCGTCGCGTGCCGGCGGCCTTGCCGGTGCCGGGTGGCTGATGGGCTGGCACGAGCTGATCGGGGCGCGAGCCGATCAGATCGGCGCGGCCCATCTCTTTCAGAGCCTCGCGCAGCAGCGGCCAGTTGTCCGGGTCGTGGTAGCGCAGGAACGCCTTGTGCAAGCGGCGCTGCCGCAGTCCCTTGATCGCCTCGACCTTGTCGCTTCCACCACGGCGCACGCCGCGCAGCGGATTGACGCCGGTGTGATACATCGCCGTCGCAGTCGCCATCGGTGACGGCAGGAACGTCTGCACCTGATCGGCACGGTAGCGGTTCTTCTTGAGCCAGAGCGCGAGGTTCATCATGTCCTCGTCGGTCGTGCCCGGATGCGCCGCGATGAAGTACGGGATCAGGTAATACTTCTTCCCAGCCTGCTCCGCGGCGGCATCGAACATCCGCTTGAAGCGATTATAGGCGCCGATGCCCGGCTTCATCATCTTGTCGAGCGGACCGCGCTCGGTGTGCTCGGGCGCGATCTTCAGATAGCCGCCGACGTGATGGGTCACGAGCTCCTTGATGTAAGCGGGGCTCTCCACCGCGAGGTCGTAGCGCACGCCCGAGGCGACCATCACCTTCTTGACGCCCTTCACCTCGCGCACCTTGCGATAGAGCCGGATCAGATCGTCATGCGAGGTGTTGAGGTTCGGACAGATCTCCGGGAAGACGCAGGACGGTCGACGGCACAGCGCTTCGACCTTGGGATCCTTGCACGCCATCCGGTACATGTTGGCGGTCGGGCCGCCGATGTCGGAGATCACGCCGGTGAAGCCCGGCGTCTTGTCTCTGATACGCTCGATCTCGCGCAGGATCGAGCCCTCCGAGCGGTTCTGGATGATGCGGCCCTCGTGCTCGGTGATCGAGCAGAAGGTGCAACCGCCGAAGCAGCCGCGCATGATCGTCACCGAGAACCTGATCATCTCCCACGCCGGGATCTTGGCATCGCCATAGGAAGGATGCGGTGCGCGCGCGTAAGGCAGATCGTAGACGGCATCCATCTCGGCCGTCGTCAGCGGGATCGGCGGCGGGTTGAGCCACAGATCGCGGTCGCCGTGACGCTGCACCAGCGGCCGCGCATTGCCGGGATTGCTCTCACGGTGCAGCACGCGCGAAGCGCGGGCATAGGCCTCGCGATCCTGCTCGACCTGCTCGCAAGCGGGCAGCCGGATCACGACATCGCCGGGATGGCGCGCCGCACCCTCATCGGCGGTGTCGAGATCGTCGGCATGCAACTCGGTGCAATCCTCGGGCACCCGGCGAAACAACGCAGTCCCCCTGATCGAGGCGAGATCGCGTGGCGCCTCGCCCGCGGCAAGCCGGTGCGCCACTTCGACGACGGCACGTTCGGCATTGCCGTAGAGCAGGATGTCCGCCTTGGCGTCGGCCAGCACCGAACGGCGCACCTTGTCGGACCAATAGTCGTAATGCGCGATACGGCGCAGCGACGCCTCGATGCCGCCGAGCACGATCGGCACGTCCTTGAACGCCTCGCGGCAACGCTGGGCGTAGACGATGGTGCAGCGGTCCGGCCGCCGGCCGCCTTCGCCCTCCGGCGTATAGGCGTCATCGTGGCGCAGCCGACGATCCGCCGTATAGCGGTTGACCATCGAATCCATGTTGCCGCCGGTGACGCCGAAGAATACGCGCGGCCTGCCCAGCGCCTTGAACGGCTCCGCCGACTGCCAGTCGGGCTGCGCGATGATGCCGACCCTGAAGCCCTGGGCCTCGAGCAGCCGGCCGACGATCGCCATGCCGAAGCTCGGATGGTCGACATAGGCATCGCCGGTCACCAGCACGATGTCGCAGGCATCCCAGCCGAGCATTGCCATCTCGGCGCGAGTCATCGGCAGGAACGGCGCCGGCTTGCCGGGATGCGCCCGGTGGCGGGGCCAGGAGCTCAGGGGCTTCGCAGAGGCGGTGAGGGTTTCCATGGCGCCACGCATAGGACTCTGGGACCGCGAATTCAACCGGCCGACACGTCTCCGAGCCCGACGGCCCCAGCCATTGCACCGTCGATGAGGCTCAATTCGCCACACAAATCAGGCCGTTACGCTCCGGGAACGCCCCTCGGGCGCTCCAGCGTCAATCTGCTGGCGGATGGGTCGGAGCCTCCGGCGTCTTGCCCCTTCCGCCGAACCGGCGCTTCACGCTCTCACGCCAGCGCTGGAAGGTCACGTAAAGCATCGGAACCAGGAAGATGCCGATCGAGCTTGCGGCGAGCATGCCGCCGAACACGGCCGTGCCGACCGCTCTGCGGCTGATCTGGGCAGCGCCGGTCGCAACCACCAGCGGAACGAGACCCAGGATGAAGGCGATCGACGTCATCATGACCGCGCGGAACCGCATCTGCGATCCGAGCAGCGCAGCCTCGGCGATCTCCATGCCGGCCTCGCGCTGCTCCTTGGCAAACTCGACGATCAGGATGCCGTTCTTGGCGGCGAGCGCGATCAGCACCACGAGGCCGATCTGGCCGTAGAGATTGAGATCCAGTCCGGCCACCTTGATCGCGAGGAAGGAGCCGAAAACGCCGACAGCGATCGACAGCAGCACGGGAATCGGGATCGTCCAGCTCTCGTACAACGCGACCAGGAACAGATAGGCGAACAGCACCGCGAGCGCGAGGATGATGCCGGTCTGGCCGGAGGCCGCCTGCTCCTGATAGGCAGTGCCGGTCCATTCAAAGGAATAGCCGGCCGGCAGCGTCGCCTTGGAGATCTCGGACATGGCCGCGATCGCGGTACCCGACGAGACGCCCGCTGCGGGACCGCCGTTCACGGTGACCGAACGATAGTTGTTGTAGCGGGTGATCACCTGCGGTCCGGTGACTATCCGCAGGCTCGCGATCGAGCGGATCGGCACCATCTCGCCGCCGCTGTTGCGCACATAGATCTGCCAGATGTCCGGGATGTCGGCGCGGTTGCCCGCTTCACCCTGCACATTGACCTGCCAGGTACGGCCAAACAGATTGAAGTTGTTGACGTAGATGCCACCGAGTGTGGCCTGCAGCGCAGTGAAGACGTCGGCCATGTTGAGGCCGAGCGCCTGCGCCTTGGCGCGATCGATGTCGAGATAGATCGACGGATTGGTCGCGGTGAAGGTCGAGAACACGCGGGTCAGCCTCGGGTCGCGGTTGGCGGCGCCGATGAGCCCGCCCATCACGCTGCCCAGCGCGGCCGGATCTTGTCCTTCGAGAGCTTCGAGCTGATACTCGAAGCCGCCCGACGTCGACAGCCCGATGATCGGTGGCAAGTTGAACGGCAGAATGGAGGCCTGACGGACCTGCGACCCCGCAATGAAGGTCTGGCGGATCGCGGCCTGCACCGAATCGGTGACGGCCTTGCGGTCGGCAAACGGCTTCATGCGGGCCACCATGAAGGCCGAATTGGGTTCGTTGACCCCGTCGAGCAGCGAGAAGCCGATGATCGAGAGCGTGTGCTCGATCGACGGATTCTTCTTCAGGATCGCTTCGACCTGCTTGGTCACTTCGCTGGTGCGCGACACCGATGCGCCGTCGGGCAATTGCACCGAAATGAAGAACGCGCCCTGGTCCTCCTCGGGCAGGAAGCCGGTCGGCGTGATCCGCGACACGCCGAAGATGCCGCCGGCGAACACGAGCACGGCGACGAGCGACAGCACTGCCAGGCGCAACAGCCGCCGCACTATCCCGGCATAGCGATCGCGCACCCAATCGATACCGCTCAGCACCCGCCCCATGATGCCGCGGCGCGGTCCGGTGTGGCGCAGGAATACCGCGCAGAGCGCCGGCGACAGCGTCAGCGCGTTCAGCGCCGAGATCACCATCGCCGCGCTGATCGTCACGGCAAACTGACGAAACAGCGTTCCGGAGATTCCAGGTATGAACGCGATCGGCACGAACACCGAGAGCAGCACCAGCGAGATCGCGATGATCGGCGCGGTGATCTGCGTCATCGCCTTCTTGGTGGCGTCGGCTGGCGAGAGCTCCGGCTCCTCCTCCATGACGCGCTCGACGTTCTCGACCACGACGATGGCGTCGTCGACCACGATGCCGATGGCGAGCACCATCGCCAGCAGGGAGACCGTATTTGCCGAATAGCCCATCGCGAGCAGCACGGCAAAGGTGCCGATCAGGCTGACCGGAACCGCGACTGCCGGAATCACGGTGGCGCGCAGATTGCCGAGGAACAGGAAAACCACGATCACGACGAGCACGAAGGCCTCGCCGAGCGTCTTCATCACTTCCTTGATCGTGTCGGAGACGAAGGTCGTGGAATCATACTGCACGAGATAGGTGAGGCCCGGCGGGAACCGCTCCGAAAGCTTGGCCAGCGTGGCCTGGACGGCCTTGGCCGTCGTCACCGCATTGGCGCCGGGAGCAAGGTAGATACCCATCGGCACGCCGGGATTGCCGTCGATCCGCGACTCGGAGTCCATGTTCTGCGCGCCGATCTCGACGCGCGCGACATCCTTGATCCGCAGCACCGATCCGTCCGGGTTGGCCCGCAGCACGATGTCGCCGAACTGTGCCGATGTCGTCAGGCGGCCCTGCGTCTGCACGTTGAACTGGAACTGCTGATCATTGCTGATCGGGCGCGCGCCGATGCGGCCGACCGGCGCCTGCACGCTTTGCGCCCTGATCGCCGCGATCACGTCGGACGGCGCCAGGTTGAGGCTGGTCAGACGCTGCGTGTCGAACCAGATCCGCATCGAGTAGTTCAGCTTCGCAAACAGCGACGCCTGTCCGACGCCGGGCGTGCGCGAGATCGCATCCAGCACATTGATGATGGCGTAGTTGGTGATGAACAGCGGATCCTGCTGGCTGTCCTTGCTGTACAGCACGATGAACTGCAGCACGGCCGAGGATTTCTTCTGCACCGTCAGGCCCTGCGCCTGCACCTCGGTCGGTAATTGCGCCAGCGCGCTCTGCACCCGATTGTTGACGTTGACCGTGTTGATATCCGGATTGGTGCCGAGCGCGAACGAGACCGTCAGCGTGTAGCTGCCGTCGTTGCCGCTGGTCGACTTCATATAGAGCATCTTGTCGACGCCCACGACCTGCGCTTCGAGCGGTTGGGCGACGCTGGATTCCACCACGTCGGCGGAAGCTCCGGGGAACGTCGCCGAGACTGTGACCTGCGGCGGCACGATGTCGGGGAACTGGGCGACCGGAATCTGCAGCAGCGCCAATGCGCCCGCGATCGTGATCACGAACGCGATGACGATCGCAAGCCGCGGACGATCGACGAAAACCGATGAAATCATGGGTTAGCGCCCGACTTCTGGCCGCCGGCCCCACCATTGTCCTCGGCCGAGGCCTTCATGCTCGACTGGATCAGCGCGCTGGCCGGCCCCGGGGCGACCACCTCGCCCGGCCGCACCTTCTGCAGCCCCTCGACGATCACCTTGTCGCCAAGCGAGATACCGCTCGTCACCGCCGCAATGGTGGATGTCGACTGCCCGAGCTTGATCCGGCGTTGCTCGGCCTTGTTGTCGGCGCCGACGACATAGACGTATTCACCCTCCTGGTCCGAAAGCACCGCCGCGCGCGGAATCGCCAGCACATCGACCGGCTCCACGCCCTGCAGCAGAACCGTCACGAATTCATTGTCGGTGAGCTCACGCACCGCGCCGCCGGTTTCAGCCGAAGTGTAGATTGTCGGATTCGGGATGGTGCCGCGCAGCGTGATCGTGTCCGTGTTCTGCGCGATGGTATTGTTGACAAAGTTCAGCTCGCCGACCTTGTCATAGAGCCGGCCGTCCGGCATGCGCAGCCTGATGACGACCGCCTTGAAGCCGCCGCGCGTTATGTAACGCTGGCGCAGCGTCAGCGCCTCGCGCACCGACACCGGGAACGTGACATACATCGGGTCCTGGCTGACGATCGTCGTCAATGTTCCCGAACTCGGCGTCACCACGTTGCCTTCGGTCACCGCGGTGCGCCCAATCCTGCCGTCGATCGGTGAATGGATCTCGGTGTAGTCGAGATTGATCTGGGAAAGATCGACCTGCGCCTGGGCGGCCTGGATCTGGGCCTCGAGGCTCTGCTGATTGGCAACCGCGGCGTCGACGTTCGATTGCTGGCCGGCCGGCCCGCTCATCAGGGTTTGTGCGCGTTGCGTGGTCAGCTTGGCGTTGACCAGCGTCGCCTGCAATTGAGCAACCTGCGCCTTCTTCGCCGCCAGATCGGCCTCGAACGGGCCGCGCTCGAGCTGATAGAGCAGATCGCCCGCTTTGACCTCGGCGCCTTCGACGAAGTTCCGCTTGTCCAGGAACGCCGTGACGCGCGCGACGACATTGACGCGATTGGGCGCTTCTATTCGCCCCAGAAACTCATTGGACTCGGTGATCGGCCGCTTGATCGTCTCGATCACGCCGACGGCAGGGGGACCCGGAGGAGCCATCTGGGCATCGACGGCCGAGATCCCCGCAAGCACCAATCCCGCCGATACGAGAAGACCTGCCGTTCGACCGAGCGCTCTTTCCGTACCATTCATGTTGTCGAACCCTTTTCGAACCCTTGGGCTACCGGCGGCTTCCACGAAGCGAATTCGAGGTCGAGTTCCTTCAGGCCGCGAAGATCAGGGATAGGCAGGCTGCGCTGCAGCAGATCATAACGCGCCCGATCCGACAATCCTGTAACCCGATGACCTTGTTCCGCATCTGTGCCCGTGGAGCAGCCTTTCGGACGATCGCGTTCATGCAGGAATAGCAGTGTCTGTCGGACTACGCGGGCCGGAACGGCGCGCCGCGCGGACACCGACCGTAAACGCAATTGTACTCAAATGCTCGCGAGCTGCGGCTTCGGTTCGGCGCGGTACAGCCGCGCAAGCGATCGCGGCGCGTGCGCATCTCAGGGGCGACCGTCATCAGGGCGTCGCGACGGCCATACCGAGGTAGCGAGCCAGAGCGGTATCGAACAACGCGGCCGTGGCGTGTTCGAGCCCGTCGATCACAACATGCGGAAGACGGATGACGCCCGCGCGACCAATCCGCAAGACGCGCGAACCATTCTTCGCGGGCCTCCGGATTGTCGTACGCACTGTACCCGCGGATTGCGATCTTCCGCAGCAGGATTTGAGTGGAGTCAAGCATCCCCGGGGCACGAACTGATCGCGCTGATCGAATCCTGCCTGTCCAGACGGCGCGCTAGAGCAGGCGCGAGATCGCGAGTCTACCGATCTTCGCGACCGGTGTGCGGGAGGCGACTGCAGCGCCTCACAGGGCGATGCTGTTCTTCAGGCGAGACGTGACCTGATAGGCGGGCGACGCCAGCCGCTCCTGCAGCCATGGCCGTGCGCGCTTGCCATTGACCTCGTGCACGCCTTCGAAAATCGTCATGCCGATCAGGTCCGCATGGCCGGATGACGCGTACACGGATCGCATCTCCGCGAACTTCTCCTCCCGCCCGTACTCGACCGAGTTTGCGATATCGCGGTTGCCGAGCTCGATGAAGAGTGGGCAGGGAGAGATCAGGCTCGCCAGCTCCCGCCCGACATATCTGGCGCGACTGTTGTTGAAATGGATGTATGTCGCGAGCTCGATGCCAAGATTCTTGCTGAAGGTCGGCGACATCAGAAACTTCCGTTCGTCGCGCATGTATCCGGAGACGACGGTCGGCCTCATGCGTCCGGTTGCGGCCTCGAGATGAAGCGCGAGAAACGCGCCCCAGGACGCGCCGTACACGCCGACATTCAGATCGGACAGTCCGGTCAATCTCCTGCAGATGATCTCGCCGGCATCGATCGATGCGCACGACACGTTGTGCGCGGAGATGCGATGCGACGCCAGCATCGCGGCGATGTTGTTCTGGCTTTCCTGATTCCCGATCTGGACGATGTACGGGCACCAGACAATAAAGCCATCCTGGCACAGCTGCTTGCCGATGGCGTTCATGTAGTCGGGATCATCGTCGACGAAGCACCGCTCCGGTGTGCTGGCCATGCCGTGAGCGAGCAGCATCAGTCCCTTGACCCCTTCGTCGGGAATTCCGAGGCATCCCCTCACCGGTAGCCCGCATTCCAGATTGAACTCGACCTTCACGACGGAAAAGCCGTCCTGCTTCCGCCGCCAGAGGATCTGCATCGCCTCCCTGGCCGGACGGTAGAGGCGGCGCTGCAGGAACAGCGATCTCATCTCCCTTCGAATCTCGGGACCCGTTGCGCCAGCCCGCAACTTTCCACCGGCCGCGAGGTCGAAGAAGGATCGGCAGAACACGTCATAGCCAAGCGCCGGCAGGTCGACGTTGGCGCATGCTCCACGGCAATGGCCGAGCCCCAGTTCGTCGCTGCCGGCAATCGAGGCCGGCCCGACCAGGGTCATCAACAATCCGGACAGCGCCCTACGGCTGATCATCGGTCCTCTCGCGCCCGCTGGTTGTCTAGCTGGCGTGAGAACTTATCGGGAGGCAAATTAAACGATGTTCATCGTCGAAGATTCGCAAGCGACGTTGCAAACGTGCGACGTTTCCAGGTTCGCCTCCGCGAGATTCCCGCCGGATTTGTTTCTGCACGCTTCAGAACGTTTCGATCCGTCAATGACGTTCGATCCACGACATACTGGAGCTCGTCTGCGCGTAGCGCGTGGTCGCCAGCGTCTGCTGCGAATGCGACGCCCACGGGATGGCCTCTACTGCACGATCTTGGGCTTGGCGTCGGCGACCTTGTCGGTGGCCGGCATCGAAGCGGAAGTCGCGTACAAAGCCGGCATGACACGGCAATCCGCAGGCGGGCGCTGTCATGCCCCCGGACTCTCCCGGTCTCCCGCGCCAGGGCGAATCGCACTAACGAGATATTTCCGTGATCGGCGCGTATATCTGTCGGGCAACAACCCTTCCGGAACAAGCGATGAAGAACGACCTGAACGGGCATCTGATCGAGTTGATCTATGAGGCCGCGGTTGTGCCGGAGCTGTGGCCGCAAGTCCTGCATAAGGTCGGCGGCATCGCACGCGCCCGCGGCATCGTGCTGCTGACGGCCGACCCCCACGATGTGCGCTGGGTTGCGTCACCCGACATGCACGACGACACCGTCGCCTATGTCGAGGGCCGCTGGCACGAGCGGAATGGACGACTGCCGCGGCTGCTCGCGGCCAATCATGCCGGCTTTCTGCGAGACATCGACGTGTTCGATTCTCCCGAAGAAGTGCAGCAGGACCTGCAGATTCGTGAATTCTTCCGTCCGCGCGGGCTCGGCTGGGGCGCAGGCACCGCGATCCCCGTGCCGAGCGGCGACGTGCTGATTTACAGCGTCGAGCGCGACTACGACCGCGGACCGATCGAGCAGGAAGCGATCGAACAGCTCGACGCGCTGCGCCCCCATCTCGCGCGTGCGGCGCTGCTGTCGGCGCGGCTCGGCATGGAACGCGCCAGGGCCGCCACCGCGTCGCTGGCGATGCTCGGGCTGCCCGCGGCGGTGCTGCGGCACGGCGGTCGGCTGATGACGGCCAATGCGTTGTTCGACCGCCTGGTGCCCGATGTGATGCAGGATCGCGCCGACCGCCTCGCGCTGGCATCGACGGCTGCCGACGCGCTGTTCGCGCAGGCGCTGGCAGCGCTCAATCACGGGCTCATCAGCATCGAGGTGCGCTCGGTGCCGATCGCGGCGCAGAACGATCGCCCGCCAATGATCGTGCATCTGGTGCCGATTCACGGCGCGGCGCACGACCTGTTCGACCGCGCATCGGCGATCGTGATGGTGACCCCGGTGGTGCCTTCGGAGGTGCCGACGGCGGAGGTGCTGCAGGGCTTGTTCGACCTGACGCCGGCGGAAGCTCGCGTCGCGCGCGGCATTAGCGAGGGACGCACCGTCGATGCGATTGCCACAGCGTTCGGCATCTCCCGCGAAACGGTGCGCAACCAGCTCAAGGCGGTGCTGGCGAAGACCGGGCTGAGACGGCAGGTGGAACTGGCCGGGCTGCTTGCCGGCGCAAAGGTGCCGCCGGGGTCGACCGCAGAGTGAGAGCCGGGACACGGCCGACCGGTGCCGCTCAGGTCGGGTTCAGGCGAGCCTGAAGAAAGCGGGACACGCGGCCGACGGCATCGGACGTCGTCGGATCGTTGTCCGCGAAGTCGAAGCCGTGGCCCTTCCCCGGATATGTGACGATCTCCGCCGGCGCGCCGACCGACTTTCCCAACCTGACCAGCGCCTCGCCCGCCGCGAGCGGCACGTTGCGGTCAGCCTTGCCGTGCAGTTCGAGCATCGGCGGCAGATGCTTCACCTGTGGCGCAATCTTCTCCGGCATACCGGCGTACAGCACGGCCAGCGCATTTACCCGCTCGTCGCGCGCCGCCGTTACGGCGGCAACATAGCCACCCAGCGAGAAGCCGAGCAGGCCGACCCGGCCGGAACTGTCCGTGCGCGACAAGATGGTGGCGACCACGGACGAGACGCGTGCGGCCCAGGCATCGAAACGCGCGGTCTCATAGGCCTCGCGGCTCTCGCGCGAGTGCATCGTCTCGATCGCATGCTCGTCGGCCGGTGTGTAGTAACGAACGAAATAAGTATCGATGCCATCGGCGGTGAGCGCGTCAGCGTAGCGTTCATAGGCGCGCAACCTGAGACCGAAGCCGCGCGAGCCGTGCAGAACAAGCACGGCAGGACGCTTGCCGCTGCCGGCGGAGATATAGCGGCTCACCGCGACGGGCTCATCGCGCGCATCGATGCTCAGCTTCTCGGCGGTCGCCGCCAGAAGCGGACGGGACGCCGCGACGAGAGCGAGGCCCGCAAGCAGGCTTCGTCGGCTGAATGTTCGCATCGCCCCCTCAATTGGACTGCGCGGTCTGCGGCTGCGTCGACGGCTATATCACGTCGCAACGCGCGCATGGTAGAGCGCGCGTTCGAAGGCCCGATAGGTTGCCAGCGCACGTGCATCCGCAAAGGGCAGGATCTGCATCATGATCACGCCGGCAAGGCCCGACGCCGGGTCGATCCAGTAATAAGTGTTGTAGAGGCCGGCCCAGGTAAGGCTGCCGGCCTTGCGCCCGCCGTCGACCGGATCGAGGTTGATCATGTGGCCGAGGCCCCAGCGCAACCGGACGCCGGGAAAGAAGTCGACATCGTTCGAGATCGCCGGATTGGTCGTCTTCATCACACCGGCGTCGAGATCGCCGATCTGGTTGGCCGCCATCAGCGCCACCGTCTGCGGCCGCAGGATCGATTTTCCCCCGAAGCTGCCGCCGTTCAGGAGCGTCTGCAGCAGAGTGAGGTAATCAGGCGCGGTGGAATAGATGCCGCCGCCACCCGAGAATATCCTGGGCACCGTGTGCCTTTCCAGCGGCTGAGCGGCCAGCGAGCCATCGCTCTGGCGGACATGCAGATGCGCCTCGCGGGCGCGCTGCTGCTCGGAGAGCGTGAAGCCGGTATCGTTCATGCTGAGCGGACGCAGGATGTGATCCCTGAAATAGCGGTCGAGCGTCACCCCGCTTGCGATCTCCACCAGCCGGCCGACATGGTCGAGGCTAGCCCCATAGGCCCAGCGGCTACCGGGATCGAACATCAGCACATTGCGCGGCAGCGCCGGATCGGATCGCGCAGCGCGTAAGTAGTGCACGACGTCGGCGTCCCACAACGGATAGCTGAAGCCCGACGTATGCGAGAGCAGGTTGCGCAGCGTGATCGGCCGCCGTGCGGGGCGCAGTTGCGGGATGCCCTTGGCATCGAAGCCGATGAGAACCTGCAGCGAAGCGAGCTTCGGATCGATATGGCTTGCGGGCTCGTCCAGCTTCAGCCTGCCCTGCTCGACGAGCTGGAGCGCTGCAACCGAGGTCAGGAGCTTGACCATCGAGGCGATGCGAAACACGGTATCGACCGACATTTTCGCCGGCGCATCCTGGGCGCGGAGGCCGAATGCCCCCTCATAGATCGTGGCCTGGGCGCCGGCGGCCATCGCGACGATACCGGGTACTTCTCCGCTGTTGACCCTGGCCTGCAGCGCCGCGTCGATGTCTCTGATATCCCGCAGGGCGCGGAACGGTGCCGACCTCGCGAGGGGCACATTTGCCATCGTGCCCACGGCGGCCATCGCCGCCGCATGCATCACCACGTCGCGCCGACTGAACCGCGCAATCATCCGCGGGCGCTCTCCTCAGGGCTGGCCAGTTATGCCGGAGCCGCCGGGCGGAGACAATCTTTGCGGCCGTTGGACGGCCGCAAAGGAGCGCATGTTCAAACCGCGCCGGGTGCGCTAGTGATAGCGCCCTTCCCAGACCCGTGCGCCCCTCCCGGCGCACATCCAGTTTATGAGTGCACCTGAATGGCTGAAGCCGACCTCGACGCCGTCATCCGGCAAACCGCAAGAGCGCAGACCAAGGCCCTGATGGCGGCCGCGAAGAAACGCCAGGCCGTGTGGACGGCCCGAGCCGCCAAGGCCAGGGACAAGGACGCCAAGGCGCGGTTCCGCTTCATGGCGAAGAGCACCATGCTGAACGCGACCGCGACCGCCAAACGGTTGCAGAACTCGGCAGAGAACGCCGCTGACGCCTATGCCCGCGCCATCAAGAAGGCGCTGGAGGAGCCGCCGCCGGCGAAGAAGCCCGCGAAGAAGACAGAGGACGCTTGAGAAGGGCACGGACATGCTGACCGTCCATCACCTCGGCAGGTCACAATCGGAGCGGATTGTCTGGCTCTGCGAGGAGCTCGGGATCCCGTATGAGCTGAAATGCTACACGCGCGATCCCGTCACAATGCTCGCGCCGGCCGACTACAAAGCGCTGCATCCGACCGGCACCGCACCCGTCATCACCGACGGCGAACTGGTGCTGGCCGAATCAGGTGCGGTCGTCGAATACATCATTGCCAGATACGGCGACGGACGGCTGGCGCTGAAGTCCGATCATCCCGACTTCGCGCAATTCCTGTACTGGTTCCACTTCGCCAACGGTACGCTGCAGGCCCAGATGGGCCGCAACATGATCCTCGATCGGCTCAACCTCGCCGCCGACAATCCGATGCTGGTCGCGACCAAGGCGCGGGTGGATCGCTCCTTCGACATGGTCGACGCGCGCGTGCGCGACGCGACATATCTCGCCGGTGACGAGTTCACCTCGGCCGACATCATGATCGGCTTCTCGCTGACGACCATGCGCTATTTCCTGCCCTATGATCTCGGCCGCTGCCCTAACATCAGGAACTACGTCGGCCTCGTTGCCGCGCGCCCGGCCTACCGGCGCGCGATGGAGAAGGGCGATCCTGGCATGGCCCTGCTGCTGACGTGAGACCCTGATGCCCCGTTACGTCGCCCTGTTGCGCGCGGTCAATGTCGGCGGCACCGGCAAGCTGCCGATGACCGAGTTGAAGGCGATGTGCGTCGAGGAAGGGTTCGGCGACGTGCAAACCTACATTGCGAGCGGCAATGTGGTGTTCTCATCGAAGCTCGGCGCGGCCAAGGTCAAGGCGGCGCTGGAGAAGCGGCTGCATGCCTATGCCGGCAAGCCGGTCGGCGTCGTGGTCCGCAGCGCCGGCGAGATCGCCGCGGTGCTGAAGGCCAACCCGTTCCCGAAGGCGCCACCGAATTACACAGTCGCGATCTTCCTCGACGATCCGCCGGCGAAGGATGCCTTGAAGGACATCAAGGGCCAGCAGGACGAGCAGGTGCGGATCGGCAAGCGCGAGATCTATGTCGCCTATGGCGGCGGCATGGGCCGCTCGAAGCTGAAGATCCCCGCAGCCGCCAACGGCACCGCGCGCAACATCAACACGATCGCCAAGCTCGCCAAGATGGCGGCTGAAGATGCGTCGACGTGAGGCCATGAACCCGTCATCCTGAGGAGCTTGCGCAGCAGGCGTCTCGAAGGATCGACGGCCACCAGCCGGGCCGCGCATGCTTCGAGACGCGCGTTCCGCGCTCCTCAGCATGACGGAAGGGCCAGCGCAATGCGCGCGGACGCCCCGTGGCTTCAAGTCTCCCGCACAACGAATCCGGCAGCGCCGAGTCTCGCCAGCACGTCTTCCAGGTGCGCGCGATCCCGAGTCTCGATCACGAGCTCCAGCAGCGTTGCCTTCGCCGGCAGATCGGAGAAGGTGCGCTGATGCGAGACCTCGATGATATTTGCGCCGGCCTCCGCGAGCAGGATCGACACCGCTGCGAGTTGCCCGGGCCGGTCGACGATATCGAGCGCAAGCTGCGTCAACCGGCCCTCGCGCGCGAGCTCGCGAGTCAAGACCGAGGCGATCAGGCGCGTATCGATATTGCCGCCGGTCAGCACGAGGCCGACATTGCGGCCGACAAAGCGTTCCGGCGCCGCGAGCACGGCGGCAAGCCCGGCCGCACCGGCGCCTTCGACGACCGTCTTCTCGATAGAGATCAGCATTGCGACCGCGCGCTCGATCTGGTCCTCGCTGACCAGCACGACATCGTCGACGAGCTCGCGAACGATCTTCGTGGTGATCTGCCCCGGTGCCTTGACCGCGATGCCCTCGGCAAGCGTATCGCCACGCATCGGCAGCTGCTCGCCGCGGACCGCGTTGTACATCGACGGATAGAGCTGCGCCTGCACGCCGATCACCTGAATGGATGGCTTCAGCGCCTTCGCCGCGGTCGCGATGCCCGAGATCAGCCCGCCGCCGCCGATCGGTATCACCAGGATGTCGAGCTCCGGCACCGCCTCGAGCATCTCAAGCCCGATCGTGCCCTGGCCGGCAATGATCAGGGGATCGTCATAGGGATGAACCAAAATCAAGCCGTGCTCCGCGGCATGCGACCTGACGAATGTGAAACACTCCTCCAGGGTCTGCCCGGTGATGATGACCTCGGCGCCGTGACGCCTGGTGTTCTCGATCTTCACCATCGGCGTGCCGATCGGCATCACGATGGTGGCGGGAATGCCGAGCCGCTTGGCATGGTATGCCACGCCCTGGGCATGATTGCCGGCCGACATTGCGATCACGCCGCGCTTGCGCTCCTCGGGCGACAGCGCCTGCAGACGGTTCAGCGCGCCGCGCTCCTTGAAGGTCGCGGTGAACTGCAGGTTCTCGAATTTGAGGAACAGGCGGCAGCCGCAGATCTCGCCCAGCGTGCGGCTTTCATTGCACACGGTGACCATGACCGAGTCGCGGATCACGGAAGCGGCACGGCGTACGTCCGCGAGCGTCACGGCGGTTTGGGCACTCTCGGGATATCGCGGCATCGGTTGGCTTCGCTTCGAACGTTTCGGAAAGCGAAGCCTAGAGCATTTTAGGTTCCGATAGAATCAGAACCGAAGCTCTGGATTCCTGTTTTGACGCGTTTTCTTCACGCGAACCGACGTCCACCTCGCTCGAAAACGCTCCAGCGGATTTCAGAACCAAAACCGCGCTATCGCGCGGTTAACACTTCTTCCGCCCGCTCGACCGGCCGGGCCAGCTCGACCTCATCGCATTTGAGGCATACCAGCGCGGTGCGGAAATGCTTGTCGAGCACAATCGTTCGCGTCCTGCCGCACTGGCAGCGCATCGGCTTGTCCATGAGAGATCGGCCCAGGTTCGAGATGCAAGGGAAGCGTGCGCTTAGCTAGCCCGATGCGGTTAAGCTAATATGACTTGCGGCTGAAAAAAGCGTCGTCGGCCTAAAAGAAGCCCGGGCTGAGGTCGAGGCCATAGGTTGCCCTGAGGACCGCAACGAACAGCACGGCCAGCGCGAATAACAGCAGATTCCGGATAATGGTGATTTGCAACGAATTCGCAGAAAACGCACGGACGATCGACTGAGCCAAAGCAGTCATTCACGACCTCCAAAGCCATACCTCGGAGGTAGGTCGCGCGTCATGCGTCGAGGTTCAATGCTTGTCGAATATCGGCCGGCGTCGGCCGGCTGCCGCGCGTTCGGGATCACGTTGCACGCGCCCGCGATTTCTGAAGCGATGACCGACGACGATTAGCGCGCCCGGTGCACGGGTCATGGCCTCGGCCACCGGCGGCGGCGCCGGCGCAAGATTGTCCTGTGTCACAGCTTCCAATCCGCGCAGGAACTCGCGGCCGGCGGATGTGATCTGCCACCCTTCGGCGTCACGCAACACGTAACCGCTGCCAAAGATATTGATATCAGGGACCCGCGCCGCCAGACGCTTGATCCGCATCTGCCAATCGGCACCACTCGTTGAGAGAATTGCGAGATCGTGCTTGAGGGAATTGAGCGTAGCTCGACCGCTGCCGTGACTCGCCAAAACCTTTAGAATCGCAACTTGTATGCTCACTCCAACGCCTCGACCGCCACGGTTCTTTTTGTTCTGCGCAGCCGATCTGGAAATTATCGTGCGGATGACTCGACGGTCCACCCGCTGGCGGTCGTTATCCAGAACTCAGCACGACGGTATGAACTTACGCTGCGCGCGAGGCGCCGGCGCCAGCTCCTTCGAAGCGCACGGGATCGCGATGCCGCCATCGCGTCCAGAAGCCGCGCTGGCCGCAATAGTTGCAGAGATGCGGACAGCCGCGCGAGAACTGCACGACGACCGCGCGCAAGCCGCCCCAATAGCTGTAGCGCGCGTGATCGATCAGTTCCCAGCCCACGCGATAGGCATCGAGGTCGCGGATCACGGGCGCGGGCTGTGTGGCACGTGGCCCGTGCCTATCGTGGAACGCGATGCCAGCGACGGCCCCCAGATCGCCGTGATGTTCGAGCGCACGCATCAGCCGTCGCGCCGTCTCCTCGCCTTCACTGCGCACGATGGCGGCGACATAGGGCTCCTCGTGGAATGGCCGAACAACACCGCGTCCGGCGCGAAGGCCGTGGCTTCTTCGATCGCCTGCACCGGCTGCGGCCCGAATTCGGCGTCGACAAGACGAACGTCATGCCCGTCGTCGATCAACGGCCCGCCGATCGACAGCAGGCCGAGCGGCGGCAAATGGTCATCAGGAATCCGGCTGCCGATCGAGGGATGCGGCACGTTGACAAGAGGAACGCGCATGGATGATCGCTCCCGCTGTGGTTGGCGTGACCGGTCGTCCCCGCATCTTTGTCAGAGAGAGCTCCCCCCCGGTCGGGCTTTTGAAGGAGCTGTCGCAGAACGCGCTCGCTCCTCGCGCTAGAGGTTCGGCACCACCTCCGGTGCGATCGCCGTCAACCCGCCGAAGCGGCGCTCACGGCGATGGAAAGAGGCGAGCGCATCGGCGAGATCCTCGGCCTCGAATTCGGGCCACATCCGTTCGGTGAAGTGCAACTCGGCATAGGCGCCCTCCCAGAGCAGGAAGTCCGACAGCCGCTTCTCGCCCGAGGTGCGGATGATCAGATCGACGTCGCGCAGGCCGGCCTCGCCGGTGATGAGATCGGCGAAGGTCTCGCGGCTGAGCTCGCCGACAGCGCCGGCACGTACGGCCGCGTTCAGGATCGCGTCGCGCGCCGAATAATCGATCGCGATGCGCAGATGCAGCGTCGTGCCGCCGGCGGTCGCAGCCTCCGCACGCGCGATGGCGCTGGCGATGCCGTCGGGCAGCCGGTCACGCCTGCCGATCACGGTGAGGCGGACGCCGTTGCGCACGAGCGCGGCGACCTCGTTCGCGAGATAAAGGCGCAGCAGCGCCATCAGCGCGGCGACTTCTGTCCTTGGACGCCGCCAGTTGTCGCTCGAGAAAGCGTAGAGCGTCAGCGTTCCCACGCCCTGGTCCGGCGCAGCCTCGACCACGCGGCGGATGGCTTCCACCCCCGCCTCGTGCCCGCGCAACCGCGATAGCCCGCGCCGAGTCGCCCAGCGGCCGTTGCCGTCCATGATGATGCCGACATGCAGCCGGGCGGCAGCTTCCGGCTTGAGCGCGACGTTGCTTTGCATCACAAAGTCTCCAGGCAAAAATGGGGATGATCAGACCGGCTGGATACCGAGCCGGCGCGACGCGCCTTCGTCGGGACCCGCGGCCTTCGCGGCATCGCGCACCAGCTGTTCGAGCACGACTAGATAGTCGAGGAAGCGGCGGCGACCGGTCTTGGTGAGACGGCAGGTGGTATGCGGGCGGTTGCCCTCATAGCCCTTGATGACGTCGACCAGGCCCGCCTCCTGCAGCACCTGCAGATGCCGGCTGAGATTGCCGTCGGTCAGGCGGCAGAGCTGCTTGAGGTCGGCGAAGGCGAGCCCTTTCGGGTGCGCCATCAGCGAGGTCAGCAGGCCGAGCCGCGCTTTCTCGTGAATAACGCGGTCAAGGCCGTCATAGGCGAATGGCGCGCTGGTCGCGTCAATCTTCGACATCGATCTCTCCGGAGGCGAAATAAAGCAGCGTGGCAAGCACGAGCTGGCCGATCACAAAGGGCAGCCCCATGGTCCAGGGCGACAGCGCGTGGCTCTGGCTTGCGATCAACAGCACCGTGAAGCCCGACAGAAAATACCAGGCGCCGCCAAGCGCAATCGTGCGCGGCAGCGAGCGAACTGAAGCAAACACGCCGAGACTGACCAGGACCTGCCACAGGCCGGGCAGCATCCACAGCGTCTCGGGCGCGAATTTCCATTGCAGGATCGCAAGCAGCACGCCGGCGATGGCCGCGGGAAGGAACTGCTCGATCGCCTGCTGGATCATCGCATCGGCAAGGCCGGAGTGATGCCGCCGCGAGCGCGCCTGCATCTCGATCCAGATCAGCACGGCGGACACCAGGGCCGCGACGGCCCAGCCGGCGAGGAACGCAATCGGATGGCCCGTGGGATCGTCGAGCCAGAGGTGTTGGGCGAGTGCGGTGATGAGCGCAATGCCGCTGGTGGCGGCGACAGTCGCAGGACCATAGCCACGGAATGCAGTTCCCGCCGCAATCTGGCTGCGAATCGCGAGAATATCGGCCAAGGCCTTGTCGAGGTCGCGCATCGGTTCACCCGAACTTTGTACCGCAAAGTATACGGGATTACCAAGCAAAGGCAAGCCGGATCACAACGGCGGACCCATCAACATGTTTAACGGTCAGTTACTGCAAGAATGAGGCGAACCGCCTCACACTTTCACCAAGCTCGCAAAGCCGCCATAGATCATCCGCTTGGGATCGAACGGCGCGGTCTTCGCGTCCATCATCGCCAGACGAGGATCCGCCATCACCTTGGCGTTGATCCTGTCGCGCTGTGCGCGAGACTTATAGGTGATCCAGGCGAACACGACGGTTTCGCGGCCTTCAGCTTCACGCTCTGCGGAAACGACGTCAGCTTGCCCGGCTTGACGTCGTCCGCGACCCATTCCTGATAATCGAGCGCACCATGTTCGCGCCAGACCTTGCCGGCCTTCTTCGACAGTTGCGCATAGGCCTTGAGCTTCTTCTTCGGCACGGCGACGATGAATCCATCGACGTAAGGCATGGGCGATTCCCGTTGCTACACCGTCAACTATGACAGCAGGATGCCTGAACCTGTGACGGTTGGTACTGGTCACGTAGCCGCACCCAATCCATCGGATAGGGCAGCCCTTCCTCATGACGCCCGAGCGGCGTCAGATCGAGATAGTGATAGGCGGCATTCATCATGTCGAGGCCGCGCGCGAAGGTGGAATAGGTGTGGAACACACTGCCGGTCTCGTCGCGATAGAACACACTGATTCCCGGCAATTCGTCGCCATAGGGCGGCGTTGTTCCGAAGTTGTAGCGCGCTTCGCCCTTTTCCATCTGCTCGCGGGTAAACGACACGCCGTAATCGTAGTTGAAGTCATTACTCCCCGACGAAACCCAGTCGAAGGTCCAGCCCATCCGCGCCTTGAAGGCCTCGAGCTTGGCCAGCGGCGCACGCGAGATCGCGACCATCGTGGTGTCGCGCGCCGCCAGGTGCGGCACCATGCGCTCGTAGCCATCGGCCCAGAACGAGCAACTCTTGCAGGCTGCGTCCCATTCGGGCGCGAACATCACATGCTGCACCACGAGCTGCGGCCTGCCTCTGAAGAGATCGCCGAGCGTGAGCTTGCCGTTCGGCCCGTCGAACACATAGTCCTTGTCGACCTTGACCCAGGGCAGTTCGCGCCGCGCCCGGCTGAGCGCTTCGCGCGCCTGCGTGAGCTCCTTCTCGCGGGCCATGAGGGCCTTGCGCGCCGCAGTCCATTCTTCGCGGGAGACGATCTTGTGCGCTTGCATCGGATGCTCCTTGTGTTGGCTTTCAGGTAGCGACGAAATTTTCCAGATTGCCGAGGAATTCGGTCCAGCCGCGCTGGTGATTGTCGCGAGCGGCCTCATCGACGAACTGCGCGTGATTGAAGGTGAGCAGCGTGCCGCCGGCGTCGGGTTTGATCGAGATCGTCACGACGGACTCGCGTTCCGGCGTCGAATGCCACGCCCAGCTGAACACCAGCCTTTCGTTCGGCACCACCTCGCGATAGACACCGCCGACCTCGTGATACTCACCGTTCGACCCGGTGAAGCTGATGCGGTAGCGCCCGCCGACCCGAACATCGAGATCCGCGCGTGTGGTGCCGGGCTTGACCTGCCCCGGCCCGAACCACCGCGCTAGGTTTTCCGGCTCGGTCCACGCGGCGTAGACCTTTTCCGGCCGCGCGCGGAGCCGCCGCGCGAGGGTGAGGCTTGGGCGCGCGGCGAGGCCGGCGTCGGCGGCGACTGCGGATTTGTCGGCCATGGGTTATCCTCCACGAAGGCGGCAAGACGGTCGAGGTTGTCGGACCAGAACTGCGCGTAGCGATTGAGCCAATTCATCGCCTGCTCCATCGGCCGGGCGGTGAGCCGGCACGCCACCGTGCGGCCGGTCTTTTCGCGTGCGACCAGGCCGGCATCCGAGAGCACGTCGAGATGCTTCATGATCGCCGGCAGCGACATCGCAAACGGCTGGGCCAGTTCGCTCACCGACAGACTGTCACGTTCACCGAGCCGCGCCAGCAGAGCCCGGCGGGTGGGATCGGACAGCGCGGCGAACGTGCGGTCCAGCGTCTCGTCCTGATACTTAACCATAAGGTTTAGTATAGCCGCAAACGGCGCCACGTCAAGCACCGCGCTTCACGATGGCGTTAATGCCGGCACGCCGCCGATACGAATGTCAGGAATGTTCACCGAGCGCCTTGTGGCCGGGGCTGCCTCTGGCAACAAACCCCGGCGGCAACGGCGCGACACGTCAATCGCGCCGCCGCTCGGTTGAGAAAGAGCCTATTCGACCTTGAGGCCGGCGAACTGAACCACCTTCTGCCACTTGTCGGTCTCGGCCTTGATGTCGTTGCCAAAAGCTTCCGGCGTCTGGATCAGGGGATCGCCGCCGAGCTCGACCAGGCGCTTCTTCATCTCGGGTTCGGCCAGAACGGCATTGATCTCGGCATTGAGCTTGGCGATGTATTCCTTCGGCATGTTCTTCGGCGCCCCCATGCCGAACAGCGCACTCGCCTCATAGCCCTTCACGGTCTCGGCGATCGCCTGCACGTCGGGCAGTTGCGAGGAACGCTCCGCCGTCGTCACGCCGAGCGCGCGCAGCGCGCCCGAGCGGATGTGCTGGATGATCGACGGCATATTATCGAAGATCACCTGCACCTGGCCGCCGAGCATGTCGGTGATGGCGGGCGCAGCACCACGGTAGGGCACGTGCTGCATTTTGCAGCCGGTCATCGACATGAACATCTCGCCGGAGAGATGCACCGAGGTGCCGTTGCCGGAGGACGCCATGTTGACCTTGCCGGGATTGGCCTTCACGTATTCGATGAACTCCGCAACGTTCTTGGCGGGCACATCCTTGTTGACCGTCATCACGTTCGGCACACGATTGAAGGAGGCGATCGGCGCGACGTCGCGCACGAAATTGAACTTCAGGTTCGCATAGAGCGAGGCGTTGATGTAGTTCGCCGGATTGACCAGCAGCACGGTATAGCCGTCCGGCTCGGCATTGACGGCGGCCTCCGTGCCAATATTGTTGCCCGCACCCGGCTTATTCTCGATCACGAATTGCTGCCCGAACTTCTCCGACAGCCGCTGTCCGATCAGGCGTGCGATGATGTCGGTGGCGCCGCCCGGCGGATAGCCGACGATCCACCGCACCGGCCGCGCCGGATAATCGGCGGCAGTTGCGCGGCCGATCGCAAATGTCGAAATCCCCGATCCGATCAGGCCCAGCGCAGTGCGGCGTGAAATCATGAAGTTGCCTCCCGATGCGGCAGGGTTTGGCTCCCTGCCCGTTTCTGTTGAATTACTCGCGCGGCGATTCTAACAAACAAAGCCGGAAGCGACCAGTGCGACACTCCGACCGCGACGAAAGGCTAAGCTTCAGCTCTGACGGCATCAGAACCGACGCTCTGAATTCTTGTTTTGACGCGTTTTCTTCAGGCGAACCGGCGTCCACTTCGCTCGAAAACGCTCTGGACCGAAGGGATCAATCATGTCCGTCAAGGTGAATGCGCTCGACCACATCGTGATCAATGTCGCCGATGTCGCGCGCTCGGTTGTCTGGTACAGCAAGATCCTCGGCATGGAGGCGAAGGTGTTCGATCCCGGCCAGGGCAAGACACCGCGGACCTCGCTGGTGTTCGGCAACCAGAAGATCAACGTGCGGCCGCAAGACGCCGACAAGGTCGATTGGTTCACCGCCGATCACGAGACCGCCGGCAGCGACGATCTGTGCTTCCTTACCGCGAGCACGCCCGAGGAGGTGGTCGCGCATCTCAAGGCCAATGGCGTTGCGATCGAGGAAGGTCCGGTGGCCAAGCAGGGCGCACGCGGCACGCTGCACTCGGTCTACTGCCGAGATCCCGACGGCAGCCTGATCGAGATTTCGTCGTATGAGGGAAACGCGGGCTGACCTCTCCACGTCATTGCGAGGAGCGTAGCGACGAAGCAATCCACGCCTCCCGTGGAAGGTATGGATTGCTTCGCTCCGCTCGCAATGACGCGGAAAGACGACGCCAAACTCCGATTTGCTCCCCACCGCAAGCGGTGGCACAAAGGCCCGACAACAAGCAAGCAGCCGCTGAAGCGACGCGGGAGGACACATGACCAATGCAAAAGCAGCGCCGGGCGTCGTAGGACCGTTTGCGGGGCTCGACGTGCCGTGGCTGCTCGGGATGCGCGCCCAGGTGCGCCGCGATCACCCGTTCCTGATCTGGGCACCGTTCGACGCGCCGGCACGGCGCTGGACCTACGGCGAATTCCATGAGCGCGTCGGCGCGCTCGCAGCCGGTCTTGCGAAGCGCGGCATCAGGCAGGGTGACTACGTCCTGATCCATCTCGACAATTGCATCGAGGCGGTCATGTCGTGGTTCGCCTGCGTCGAACTCGGCGCCATTGCCGTCACCACGAACACCCGCTCGGCCGCGGCCGAGATCGAATATTTCGCCGATCATTGCGGCGCGGTCGCCGCGATCACCCAGCCGGCCTATGCCGAACTGGTATCAGCCAACTGCAAGAGCCTGCGCTGGATCGCCGTGACCGCGCACGACGCGGGACAACCGCCGGCCCAGGCACCAACGGGCGGTGACCGCTTCGAATCGCTGTTTGCCGACAGCGCCGACCGGCCGCGACGCGCAATCGATCCGCTCGCGCCGTGCAGCGTGCAATACACCTCCGGCACGACATCGCGCCCGAAGGCGGTGCTGTGGACGCATGCGAACGCCCTTTGGGGCGCCAAGATCAACGCGGCGCATCAGGACCTGCATGCCTTTGACGTGCACCAGACCTACCTGCCGCTGTTCCACACCAACGCGTTGGCCTATTCGATGCTGTCGACGCTGTGGGTCGGCGGCACCTGCGTGATCCAGCCGCGCTTCTCCGCCAGCCGCTTCTGGCCGGTGGCGCTCGAACACGGCAGCACCTGGACCTCGACGATCCCGTTCTGCATGAAGGCGCTGCTGGAGCACGAGATCCCGAAGAACCACAAATTCCGGCTCTGGGGCACCGCGGTGAACGAGCCGCCGCCATTCGCGGTGTTCGGCGTCAAGATCATCGGCTGGTGGGGCATGACCGAGACCATCACCCACGGCATCATCGGCGAGGTTGATCAGCCCAACACGCCGATGTCGATCGGCCGCGCCGCACCGGAATACGAGATCCGCATCACCAATGACGACGGCACGCCGACCGGCGTCGGCGAGACCGGCAACCTGCTGATCAAAGGCATTCCCGGCCTGTCGCTGTTCGCAGAATATCTGCACAACGAGAAGGCGACGCGCGAGAGCTTCGACGAGCACGGCTATTTCATCACCGGCGACCGCGTCACGATGCTCGAGCGCGGCTACATCAAGTTCGGCGACCGCTCAAAGGACATGTTGAAGGTCGGCGGCGAGAATGTCGCCGCATCCGAAATCGAGCAGGTGATCGCGGTGGTGCCGGGCGTGCGCGAGGCGGCGGTGGTGGCGAAGAAGCACCCGATGCTGGACGAAGTGCCGGTCGTCTTCATCATTCCGCACGCCGGTGTCGCCGCATTGCCCGCCGACCTGCACGACAACGTCATGGCCGCCTGCCGCTCCGGTCTCGCCGACTTCAAGGTGCCCCGGGAAATCCGCTTCGTCGACGACATGCCGCGCTCGACGCTGGAGAAGGTAGCGAAGGCGGAACTGCGGAAGATGCTGGAGTGAGCTCCCTGCTGCCGTCATTGCGAGGAGCGAAGGCGCTTCACCTTGCCCACCTCAGCGGGGACGAGAGTTCTCAATTCACCTCGAACCGGATCGGCAGCTTCTTCGGCCCATTCACGAAGTAGGCCTGCGTCATCTTCACCTCGCCGTCGAGCGAGAGCGATTTCAGCCGCGGCAGCAGCTCCTCGAACAGGATGCGCATCTCGAGCTTGGCCAGATACTGGCCGAGACAGAGATGCGCGCCGTAGCCGAAGGCGACGTGGCGGTTGGGCTTGCGGTCGCTGCGGAAGCGATAGGGATCCTCGAACACCTCCTCGTCGCGATTGCCCGAGGCGTAGCACAGCATCAGCCAGTCGCCCTTCGCGATTCTGCGGCCGCCGAGTTCGGTATCCGCCGTCGCCGAGCGCATGAAATGCTTGACCGGCGTCATCCAGCGGATCGCCTCGTCGACCAGACCCGGGATCAGCTCCGGATTGGCCTTCACCTTGGCGAACTCGGCCGGGTCCTCGGCCAGCGCCCAGATCGCACCGGCGGTCGAGGACGAGGTGGTGTCGTGCCCAGCGGTGGCGACGATCATGTAGTAGCTGGTCTGATCGTGCTCGGGCATGTAGTCGCCGCCGATCTTCGCGTTGGCGATGACGGTGGCGAGATCGTCGCGCGGGTTGCGGCGGCGATCCTCGGTGATCTTGCGGAAATAGGCCGAGAAGTCTGCGACCACCGCCTGCATCATCGCGGAGAACAGCTCCGCGCTCAGCGACTCGCGGCTGCGCGCCGTGTCGGGATCCTGCGGACCGAACAACTCCTGCGTCAACTTGAGCATGCGCGGCTCGTCCGCCTCCGGCACGCCGAGGATCTCCATGATGACATGCAGGGGATAGCCGAGCGCGACGTCCTCGACGAAATCGCAGGCGCCGCCCTTGTCGAGCATGCGCTGCACCGTGGCCCGCGCGATCTCGCGAACGCGGGCTTCGAACTTCCCGAGATTGGCCGGCATGAACCAGCCCTGCGTCAGTGCGCGGTATTTCGGATGGTCGGGCGCATCCATCTGCACCAGCGAGCGCACCAGATTGGGCCCGCCGGTGATCTTGCGGACGCGCTCCTCGACCGCCTGGTTCGTCAGCGTGGTCGGGCGGTCGGCGTTGTGGAACAGTTCGTTCTGCCGGCTGATCGCCTGGATATGCGCGTGCTTGGTCACCACCCAGAACGGATCGAACCGCTCCGGCCTTGCGATGCCGAGCGGATTGTTGGCGCGCAGCCAGCGATAGCTGTCGTGGATGCGATGGTCGGCATAGGCCACCGGATCGACGAGAGTGGCCGCAATATCCGCGGGAATGTCGAGATTCCCGGCCGCTGTCGTATCCATGGTGGTCCTCGCCGCCTGCGCCTTGGTCGCGCCGATGATCGCCGGAATCTAGGCGGAGGTAAGGACAGCGACTTGCGTTGAATGGCTAAGTACCTCGCCACTCGCGTCATTGCGAGGAGCGAAGCGACGAAGCAATCCATCTCACCGCGCATGTCGAGCGATGGATCGCTTCGCTCCGCTCGCAATGACGCGAGGATCTTGGCGGCTCAATAATGCCCGAACGCCACCGGGCGGAACGCCTGCAGCAGCTGCTGGTCGAGCTTGCCGCTCATGTCCTCCATCATGGAGAACGCCTTGGCGTGGGTGAACTGCAGCCGATATGCGCGCTTCTCCACCAGCGCAGCATAGACGTCGACGATCGTGGTGACGCGGACGATGTCGCTGATCTGGTTGCCGCTGAGGCCGTTGGGGTAGCCGGTGCCATCGAGGAATTCGTGGTGATGCAGGATCACGTCGAGCATTTCCGGCGGGAAGCCGCCCTGCGCGGACAACGCCTCATAGCCGCGGCGCGGATGTTCGCGCATCTCGGCCATTTCCTCGACCGTCAGCGCGCCCGGCTTGTCGAGCAGCGCCACCGGGACGAACGCCTTGCCGACATCGTGCAGCAAAGCGGCGCGAGCGAGCCGCCGCTGATCGTCCTCGCGCATGCCGAGATGCTGGGCGAACGCCACGGCAAAGCCGGTCACGAACAGGCAGTGGCGATAGGTCTCATGGTGATGGCAGCCGACGGTGGTCAGCCATTCGCGCAGCGAGTTGTGCTTGATCGCCTTGATGATCTTGTTCTCGGCTGCGACGATGTCGTCGAACTTCAGCGGCTCGCCGGCGCGCATCCGCTCGAACATCTTGACCATCACCGCATGCGCAGCCTCGACGCCGCGGTTGAGCGCCTTGCCGCGATCGGTCTCGTCGTAGCCGCTGTTGTCGGGAAATGCGGCGCGGATGCGCTGCAGGATGCCGCGCGCATCGAACGGCCGCGAGATCGTGTCGGTGGCGCCGAGCGCCCAGGCCTGCATCGAGGCATGATGCAGCGCGTCCGCCAGCACGAACAGCCGCGGCATCTCGCGATAGGCCTCGCCCTGCAGCTTGGCGCGGACGAGCTGCACGCTTTCCGGCGAACGCAGGTTGATGTCGACCACAATGCCGGAGAGATCGCGGGCGGGCTGCTCGGGAATTTCCGAGGTCGGGATGGTATCGACCTCTCCCACCGACCGCAGGATGCTGGCGAGCTCGTTGCTCTGATCGCTTCTGTCAGACGCCAGCAGCAGGCGGCGCTTCGAAGTCTTGTTCATTAAGGCAGTCATGGAATCCCCGTCGCGGTAACGACCGACGGCCAACGCTTAACCTGTGAGGGGTTCCCTCCGGCTTAATGGGGATGCTGAACGGCGATTGAGCGGAATGGATACAATTTGAAGAGCCGCAGATTCCGGCAGCAGAATCAGCGCGGCCGGACAAGGAAAATCCGCCGAGGGGGCTCCTCGGCGGATTATCTTTTTTGGATGGCGAAAGCTCCTTACGCCTTCATCGCCCCCTTCACCGCCTCGGCGGAGATCGGCAGGCTACGAACGCGGGCACCGACCGCGTTGAAGACGGCGTTGCCGATCGCCGGCGCCACCACCGTCACCGCGGGCTCGCCGACGCCGGTCGCCTTTTCGCCATTGGCGATGACGTTGACCGCGACCTCCGGCAGCTGGCTCATCCGCAACGGGGTGTAGCTGTCGAAGTTGGTCTGCTCGATGCCGCCGTCCTTCAACGTCGCCTTCTCGAACAGCGCAAGCGACATGCCCCACAGCGCCGCGCCCTCGACCTGGGCCCGGATGCCGTCGGGATTGACCTGCGTGCCGACGTCGGTTGCGACCGTCAGCTTCTTCACCGTCACCTCGCCCGACGGCGCGACCGCGACGTGGGCGACACAGGCGGTCCAGCTGGCGGTGGCGCGCTCCTGCGACGACACGCAGGCAACGCCCATGCCCTCACCCTTCGGCAGCTTCTTGGTGCCGTAGCCGGCAAGACCCATCGCTGCCAGCAGCGTGTTACGCAGCCGCTGTGCGCCGCCGTCGTTCTTGCCCTTGCCGTCAAGCAGTTCGACCCGGAACAGGGCCGGATCCTTGCCGGTCGCATGCGCGATCTCGTCGATCATGCTTTCGACCGCCCAGAAAGTCCAACCCGGGGCCACCGAGCGGAGCTGACCGGACGGGGTGGCGTTGTGCGCCATCTCGTTCTTGATCGCCCGCACATAGTGGTTGGGCACGGTGTAGAAGAAGTCCGCACCGTTGACAGTGAAGGCGTCGAGCGGCCCCTTCTTGTCGACCGAGGGCGACAGGAAATCGGGGATTCCCCACCGCGCGGTCGGCCAGGCCGAGACCACGTCGTGGCTCAGCGCGATGAGCTTGCCGTCGCCGTCCATGCCGGCCTTGATCTTCTGGTAGGTGAGCGGACGCGAGAAATCCATCGTCATGTCGTTCTCGCGCGAGTAGATCACCTTGACCGGCTTGCCGACGGCCTTCGCCGCCTGCACCGCAGGCACCATCATGTCGGCGTCGAGACGCCGGCCGAAGCCGCCGCCCAGCCACATCTGGTGCATCACGACATACTTCGGATCGATCCCGGCCGCGCCCGCGGCGATCGCGCCGGAGCGTGTCGCGAACTGGTTGCCGGAATAGATATGCAGGATGTCGCCCTTGAACTCGGCCGTGGCGTTCATCGGCTCCATCGGGCAGTGGATGTTGATGTTGGTGGTGTATTCCGCCTCCATCACCTTGGCCGCCGAGCCATAGGTCGCGTCCGGATCGCCGTCCTTGACGAAGAACTGGCCGGAGTCGCTCAAGCCCTGCAGCCGCTTGGCTTCAGTCAGCAACGACTCGCTGGACAGCTTCGCGTTCGGACCGCCGTCATAGTCGATCTTGAGCGCCTCCGCCGCCTTGCGGGCATTGGCGTAGGTGTTCGCGACCGCGACCACCCAACCGGTCGTGGTGGTGGTCTTGTCGTCCAGCGTGACGGCCTTGATAAAGCCGGGCACCTTCTTGGCCGCGGAGTCGTCGACCGATTTCACCGTGGCGCCGTAGCGTACCGGCGGAGTGACCAGCGCGCCGTACACCATGCCGGGCAGCATGACGTCGATGCCGTACTTCGCGGTGCCGTTGGTCTTGTAGGGGATGTCGATCTGCGGCACCGAGACGCCGATCTTCGTATATTGATCGGGCGTCTTCAGCGTGATCGCCTTGAGATCGTCAGCCGTGAAGGTCTTGGTCGCCTTGCCGCCCTTGACCACATCGGCAAACGACATCGACTTCTTCGACTTCGGATGGCTGATCACGGAATCGCGGACCACCAGCTCGCTGGCCGGAACGCCCATCGCGCCTGCTGCCGCTTCGGTCAATGCGATGCGGCCGGCGGCACCGGCGCGGCTCATCGCATCGAAGTTCATCATCGTCGACCAGCTGCCGCCGGTGATCTGCGCGCCCAGTACGGGGTCGTTGAACTTCGGATCGTTGGAGGCGAGCTGGACCCGCATATCCCTCCAGTTCGCGCCGAGCTCCTCGGCCACGATCTGCGCCATGGTCGAGGCGATATGCTGGCCCATGTCGGCCTTGCCGCAGGTCACGGTGACAAGCCCATCGGGCGCGATCGAGTACCAGACGGTCGGCTCGAAATGCGCCGGTGCCGCGGCAAGCGCATGATCGATGCCGGGAACGGCGGCGTAGCCGAGCACGAGACCGGTCGCAGCGGTGCCGACGAGGAAGGAACGGCGGCTGAGGTCGGCGGATGTGCTTTGCGGAATCTTCACGTGGCTATTCATGTGGCCCTCCGCTCGCTTCCGGTGGCCGATGCGGTGCGCATGTCCGACGCAGCCCGCATGATCGCCTTCTGGATTCGTGAGTAAGTCATGCAACGGCAGAGATTGCCGTCCATATGCGCGACCACTTCCTCTTTTGTCGGGTTGGTGTTCTTCGACAGCAGCGCCGCCGCCTGCATGATCTGCCCGGACTGGCAGTAACCGCATTGCGGCACTTGCTCGGCGATCCAGGCCTTCTGCAAGGGATGATCGCCCTTGGCGGAGAGCCCTTCGATGGTGGTGATCTTCTTGCCGACGGCGTCGGCAAGCGAGGTCTGGCAAGACCGCACTGCTTCGCCGTTGAGATGGACCGTGCAGGCGCCACAGAGGCCCGCGCCGCAACCGAATTTGGTGCCGGTCATCTGCAGTTGCTCGCGGATGACCCAGAGCAGCGGTGTATCGTTCGCCGCTTCGACGGACATATTCCGCCCGTTGATATTGAGATTAGGCATCTCTCTCCCCTTCCGGTGTATGAAGCCGCTTACGGCGGCATCTCACTGTTGGGTCTTGGCTGGCGCCCACCGGGTAAGCGACAGTTGCCGAGACAATGATCCGGTTACCGGCAGGAGGCAATCCAATTTGGAACCGTTCGAAAAGAATAAGTTCCGAAACAACCGATTGTGCGATGCGGCAGGGATTTGTCGCGTCGACCTCAACAATGACGCGCCAAGTTGCTGGCATCCTCTGCCGTCTGCGCATTTCTCAACGGCAAATGGATCGCGCTAGGATCGCCAGGGGTTGGAAAATTGGGAAGCCAGAATGCCAAAGCTCAATCGCGACGGGGTCAACATCCACTATGAGGTTTACGGCAGCGGCCCACCGCTGATCCTCACCCACGGCTATTCGTCGACGTCGGCGATGTGGCAGGGCCAGATCGCGGCGCTCTCGAAACACCACAAGCTCGTGCTGTGGGACATGCGCGGCCACGGACAATCGGACTATCCCGACGATCCCGCAAGCTACAGCGAAGCCCTGACGGTCGGCGACATCGCCGGCCTGCTCGACGCCGTCGGCGCCGACAACGCGATCGTGGGAGGCCTGTCGCTCGGCGGCTACATGTCGCTCGCTTTCCATCGCGCCCACCCCGAACGGGTGCGCGCGCTCCTGATCATCGACACCGGCCCGGGCTTCAAGAAGGATGACGCCCGCGAGGTCTGGAACAAGCGTGCCCGCGACACCGGCGACCGGTTTGATCGCGAAGGGCTCGAAGTCTTGAAGTCGCTGAGCGCCGAGCGCTCATCCGTGACGCATCGCGACGCCAAGGGCCTGGCGCGCGCCGCCCGCGGCATGCTGGCGCAACGCGATGCGCGGGTGATCGAATCGCTGCCCGATATCAAGGTGCCGTCGCTGGTCGTGGTCGGCGCCGACGATACGCCGTTCCTGGCCGCCTCCGACTACATGGCGGCGAAAATCCCGGGCGCGGGCAAGGTGGTGATCCCGAACGCCGGCCACGCCGTCAACATCGACCAGCCGCAGGCGTTCATCGATGCCGTGCGGCCATTCCTGGATGAGCTTGAGGCCGGCGCGCGGGGAAAGGCCGCCTCGTGAAGACGGTCGTCATCGCCCTGCTGCTGGCCGCCGGCACCACGGCTGCCAGCGCGCAGAAGCTACCGCCATTCGGCGGCTCGGCGTCCTCGTTCACCGCAACGCTGTCGAACAACACGCCGCTGGTGTTCGGCATGGGCGTCGACCAAGCCCAGCGCGCGCTCGGCACGCCCTTCACCCGTGTCAGCGGTCGGCCCGGCGAGGAGGTCTTCCTGACCTTCCGCGATATCGGCGGCAGCGGGCTATTCCCACACCATGACCGTCTCTATCTGCAGTTCCGCAAGGGCCGGCTTGCCGGCTGGAAGGGCGATTGGGGCGAGAACTGGATGTGGCGATAGCGCCTCGCGTGGACCGAGACCTTCATGCAACCCGCAACCAGACAAGGATGAATCATGGGACAAGATATCAAGCTCAAGGCTTCGGACGGCTTTGAATCCGGCGCCTATCGCGCCGATCCCGCCGGTGCGCCCAAGGGCGCGATCGTCGTGATCCAGGAGATATTCGGCGTCAATCACCACATCCGCTCGGTCTGCGACCGGCTGGCGACGGAGGGCTACGTCGCCGTCGCGCCGTCGATCTTCGACCGTATCGAGCCGAACTTCCAGAGCGGCTATTCGCCCGACGAGATCGCCAACGCGCGGAAGTTCGTCGCCAATCCGGACTGGGCCGCGATACTGCGCGACACCCAGGCCGCGATCGACGCGGTGAAATCCGTTGGCCCGGTCGGCATCGTGGGCTTCTGCCTCGGCGGCAGCGTCGCCTATGCGGCCGCCACCAAGCTGTCCGGACTTTCAGCTGCGATCGGCTATTACGGCGGCGCGGTGGTGCGCTTTGCCGACGACAAGCCGACCGTGCCGACGCAATTGCATTTCGGCGAGAAGGATGCCGGCATCCCCTTGAGCGATGTCGAGACCATCAAGTCGAAGCGGCCCGAGGTCGAGATCTTCATCTATCCCGGCGCCCAGCACGGCTTCCACTGCGACGAGCGCGCAAGCTACGACAAGGCGAGTGCCGACGTCGCCTGGCCGCGCAGCATGGCGTTCTTCGCCAAGCATCTGCGCTGAAACGTCATTGCCGGGCTTGCCGCCTCCGCTAAAGCTTCGGCGTGCCTCAGACCATTAGCCCCGTCGAAGCCTTGGCGCAGACGGGACCCGGCAATCCATCGCCTTCGAAAAAGTTCTTGCCGGATGCATGCGCGGGTCAAGCCCGCGCATGACGAGCTGTGATCAGAACCAGCGCTCGTTGACGAACACAGTGTCGCCGGGGTTCATCGGTGTGCCGAGCGGCACCACGAAGCGGCCGGAGCCCGACGCATCGGAGTGCGTCAAGGTGACGCTGTCGCGCTTGGCGCGCGGCGAGAAACCGCCGGCGATCGCCACCGCGCTCTCGACCGTCATGTTGGGGACGTAAGGATATTGCCCGGGGGCCGCGACCTCGCCGAGGATGAAGAACGGGCGATAGGCCTCGATCTCGACCGCCACCGACGGCTCGCGGATATAGCCGTTGCGCAGACGTCCCGTGATCTCGGCGGCGAGCCCGGCCGGCGTGCGGCCGCGTGCCGGCACCGAGCCGATCAGCGGCATGGTGATCGCGCCTGCGGCGTCGATCGCATAGGTGTTGGTGAGGCCTTCCTGGCCGTAGACCACGACGCGAAGCCGGTCGCCGGCATCGAGATGATAGCTGCTGTCGTAGCGGGCCGGTCCGGCCGGCGCGGCGTAGACGACCGGGGCCGCGACCGGCGCAGCATAGCCTCGGGGGGAACTTGCAAAGGCCGAGCGCATCGCGCTGATGGCACCGCCACCGCTCGCATCCGCGACTGGAGCCGGCGCATAGACCTGGCCGTAGGCGACGGAATCGGGACTGCCTTGCGGGCCGACGGCCACCGGACCGGACGTGCTCATGCAGCCCGACAGCGCGAGCGCCGTCGTGACGGCAATGATCGGCAATCGTAACGCGCGTGCAACCGGCACCGGACCCATCCCTCAAACGAGACAGCCCCAGTCTTGCACCGGTTATGGTTAACAAAGGGTTTTCGGCGCGATATCGAACGGGAAGCCGGCACGGCTTCCCGTTGACGCATGGCGCGATCAGGCCGTGACGCCGACGCCGATCGGGCAGGACACGCCGGTGCCGCCGAGCCCGCAATAGCCCGCCGGATTCTTGGCGAGATACTGCTGGTGGTAGTCCTCGGCGAAGTAGAACTCGCCGGCCGGCGCGATCTCGGTGGTGATGGCGCCGAGGCCCTTGGCGGCGAGCGCCTTCTGATACATCGCACTGGATGCTTCCGCGGCTTTGTGCTGCGCATCGCCGACGGTGTAGATCGCCGAACGATACTGCGTGCCGATGTCGTTGCCCTGCCGCATTCCCTGCGTCGGGTTGTGGTTTTCCCAGAACGTCTTCAGCAGCTTCTCGTAAGAGATCTTCTTCGGGTCGAACACGACGAGCACCACCTCGGTGTGGCCGGTGCGACCGGAGCAGACCTCTTCATAGGTCGGGTTCGGCGTGTGGCCTCCGGCATAGCCGGCGGCGGTGGTGTAGATGCCGTCGCCAAGCTCCCAGAACTTGCGCTCCGCGCCCCAGAAACAGCCAAGTCCGAACACCGCGTGCTCGAGGCCCTGCGGATACGGCGGCTGCAATCTGCTGCCGTTGACGAAATGGGTGGTCGCGGTCGGGATCGGCGTCGCGCGGCCCGGCAGCGCTTCGGCGGCGCTCGGCAACGCAGTGGTCTTGCGCATGAACAACATGGATCACCTCCAGGCAGGACATCGGCCGACGCGGCAATGCCTGCGGGCCGGCTGCCAACTATATATGTCCTTACGCTGAAGATGGCAGTCCTGTTACGGGCTTGTAGCGGCGATCGCTCAGTCCCGCGCGTAGCCTATCAGCGGCTTGCGAGGCCGGAACAGCAGCATCAGGAGAATGCCGGCGATGCCGAGCACCGCGAACGCCGGCTGGTCCAGCACGACCCTGATCACGTCGTTCCAGAGCCACGGCGCGTGGCTCTCCACCCAGACGCGGAATGCCTGCTGGCTGGACTGGTGGATGTCGTTCCAGAACTGGCCGAACCGGGTGAAACGCAGGCTCTGGTCGGCGACATAGCGGGCGCCGTCATAGACCAGGAAGATGAATCCGCCGGCCAGCAGCACGAGGCCGATGAGACGGAAAAAACCGCGGATCATGCGTCACCCTCATTCCCTGTCGCGCCCCAGGCGTCGTCAGGCCTTACCGGGCGCCCCCAGGAAATTCAACCTCTTCAGCAGCTTATCCGGCCATCGCGGGCCCAATTTCAGGCTCTTTTTGGTCTGGAAAGCGTTGACGGTGAAGGCTGCGGCATCTATAAGACCGGCCGATGGCGGCGGGCGCAATCCTGCCGCCGCTGTTCTTTGGACAGTGCCGCATGTGGGGGCAGCGTTTCGCTCCCTGGCATGGCCGCCTCAAGAACACCCTTGCTCAAGAACACCCTTGAACAATACACCCGAGTAGAGATTTGAACCGGCCGGTGCGCGCGAGCCCGACCACCGAGCGATCACCGCCGAAGGACAGTTGAGACCATGGCCAATACCACTTCCGCCAAGAAGGCGACCCGCAAGATTGCCCGCCGCACCATCATCAACAAGTCGCGTCGCACGCAGATGCGTGGCGCGGTTCGCACCGTCGAGGATGCGATCAAGCGCGGCGACCGCGATGCAGCAGTCAAGGCGATGACGCGCGCGGAGCCCGAACTGATGAAGGCAGCGCAGCGCAACATCGTTCACAAGAACAACGCGAGCCGGAAGGTGTCGCGCCTCTCGCGTCAGATCGCGAAGCTCGCGAAGTGAGCTGACTGAGAAACTCAGCTGACTGAGAAACCTATTCGTCACGAAGCCCGGCTCGCGCCGGGCTTTTTGTTTTTCAACCGTGGATAGTTTCGTCACGCAAGAAGGATTGGGTTGCGGCGCAGACGATGGCGCGCCATGTTTCGTCATGTCCGTAGTTCTACCGGATCGATCTGATCGACGCGTTAAGCTTGCGCGTAAACTCTTCTCAGCTACGCAACGCAGATGGAATAGCGCGACGCAACTTCGTCTCGAGAATTATGGGGTGGGAGTTACCCTGTAAAAGTAATCGTGAAAAATGACGCTTCGCGAATTACTTATGCACATAGTGCTGAAGAGCGATTGGAAAAACGACCATCGCAAGAGCAAATGTAAATTTTCTATGAAAATTTTTTGGTATTGCACCGTGGTTTGTGACACGCAGGATTCTACGCGCTGATTCAAAAACTTGCTTTCGCGGTGTCGCATTTGCAGCATCGCAACAGTCGCGAAGAGTCTCGATGTCAGTCGAATCCACGGATTGTCAGGAAATCCGCTTGGTGTATTTATTTGTTGTCCGCGACGCCCACGGCTCTCCAGATCAGCGCGGTTTGAGACCCAGGGGCGGACGTGCAAATCGGCGGCGGTGTGCGCGTTAGCGACGCTTTCCAAGCGAAGCTAGATTGGTAGCTCATAGCGATATGAGGACGGTCGACCTGTGTCAAAATTTCTCCAGTGATGCCCCCGGTTCTCCGGATGCGTCAAACAAGAGAGACCAGGATGACCGTCGGAATCTGGCAGCGGGAACGCGAAGCGAGTGGACGGGTTGAAAAGGAAGACACGCGGCGGCGCAGCGCCGGGCATCTCGATGTTCGGTAGCGGCAATCGAATTTGAAGACACAAGCGAGCTGATAGCTTGCCGCGATACGTCGCGGCGGGAGGGGGAGGACTTATGACTTACGGGATCATCACTGCAGTCGACACCACGACCGCTGGCGTGCAGATTTCCAATGGTACCGTAATCAACCCCTCGGACTCCGGCTCTAACTCCCAGAGACCGTCGAGTACCCGCTGACCTCGCGAGAGGCTTCTTCTCCAAACGTCTGATCTGACATGTGACGCATTGTCGTCACACGGGAGATCTTTGTCTGGAGCAGACAGCGCCCGCTAGAGGTCGCGCCGTCGCAAGAAATCTGCGCGGCGCTTACGCAACGAACATCCCTCAGTTTTGGAAAAGTACGAAGGCAATGACGAATATGGAACAGGAGCGCTGGTCGCGGGTGAAGGGGCGGTTGCGGACGAGCGTTGGCGAGGACGTCTATACGAGCTGGTTCGCACGGATGGATCTGGAAAGCGTGCATGACGAGAGCGTGCACCTGTCGGTTCCGACCCGGTTCCTGAAGAGCTGGATCCAGGCGCACTATGCCGATCGCGTCCTCACCTGCTGGCAGGCCGAGATGCCCGAAGTGCATCGCATCGACCTGACCGTGCGCTCCGCGATCCGTGCGATGGCTCCGGTGAAGGAAGCGGCAGCGCCGGTCGAAGCGCGCCGCGTCGAGCGCACCGACGGCCGTCCGGCGCCCGAGTTGCGCTCGGTTGCAATCGCGCCGGTGTCGGCAAGCCATGACGCGCTCGGCGGCTCGCCGCTCGATCCGCGCCTGACCTTCGCAAGCTTCGTCGTCGGCCGTTCCAACACGCTGGCGCATGCCGCCGCGCGCCAGGTCGCCGAAGGTCGCCGCGGCGATCCGGTGATGTTCAACCCGCTCTACATTCATGCCGGCGTGGGCTTGGGCAAAACCCACCTGCTGCAGGCGGTGACTTGGGCCGGCAACTCCGGCAGTGAGCGCAAGGTGCTGTATCTCACCGCCGAGAAATTCATGTACGGCTTCGTCGCTGCGCTGAAGACGCAGACGGCGCTTGCGTTCAAGGAAGCGCTGCGCGGCATCGACGTGCTCGTGATCGACGACCTGCAATTCCTGCAGGGCAAGTCGACCCAGGCCGAGTTCTGCCACACGCTGAACGCGCTGATCGATGCCGGCCGTCAGGTCGTGATCGCGGCCGACCGTCCGCCGTCGGATCTGGAAAGCCTTGACGACCGCGTCCGCTCGCGGCTCGCCGGCGGTCTGGTGGTCGAGATGGGGTCGCTCGGCGAGGAGCTGCGCCTCGGCATCCTCAAGTCGCGCGTCGCCGCGGCCCGTGTGCATCATGCGAGCTTCGACGTGCCGGAAGAGGTGCTCGACTATCTGGCACGCACCATCACCCATAACGGCCGCGACCTCGAAGGCGCGATCAACCGCCTGCTGGCGCACTCCAAGCTCAACAACCAGCCGGTGACGCTGGAGATGGCCGAGCGCGAGGTGCGCGACCTGATCCGCCCGCAGGAACCGAAGCGGATCAAGATCGAGGATATCCAGCGCGTGGTCGCCCGGCAGTACAATGTCAGCCGCTCCGACCTCTTGTCGTCCCGCCGCACCGCCAATGTGGTGCGACCGCGCCAGGTCGCGATGTATCTGGCGAAGACGCTGACCTTGCGCTCGCTGCCCGAGATCGGCCGGCGCTTCGGCGGCCGCGACCACACCACGGTGCTGCACGCCGTGCGCAAGATTGAGGCACTGGTCGCCAAGGATACCGCCCTCTCCGAAGAGGTCGAATCGCTGAAGCGCCAGCTGCAGGAGTAAGGCAGCCGCCTTTTCCTCGCCCTCCCCTCTCACGCGGGGAGGGCGGCGCATTTTCCGGCCCAAAACGTGGGGAACGGGCGCCGTTTCCCTTGCGTCGGCCCGCCATCCGCGCCACCTTGCGGTCCCCCGTGGGTTTGATCAAATCCGATACTGATCAGCTTTTCGGGTTTCCAATGCCGTGGTGCTGCCGTCAACGGCCGCCGGGCTTTTCCATCTGAGGGATCTGGCGGGTATTGCAATGAAGGTCACCGTCGAGCGCGCGCAACTCCTGAAATCGCTGGGCCACGTCCATCGCGTGGTCGAGCGTCGCAACACCATCCCGATCCTCGGCAACGTGCTGATCCGCGCCGAGGGCGCCAAACTGTCGCTGAAGGCGACCGACCTCGACCTCGAAGTGACGGAGACGCTGGCCGCCGAAACCGGAACCGCCGGCTCGACCACCGTGCCCGCGCACATGTTCTACGACATCGTCCGCAAGCTGCCCGACGGCTCGCAGATCGTGCTGGAAGCCGACGGCGACCGCTCGATCCTGGCCGTACGTGCCGGCCGCTCGCGCTTCACGCTGCAGACGCTGCCCGAGAGCGATTTCCCGGATCTCGCCGCCGGCGACATGACGCACTCGTTCTCGCTGCCGGCTTCCGACATCAAGCGCCTGATCGACCGCACGCAGTTTGCGATCTCGACCGAGGAGACCCGCTACTACCTCAACGGCATCTATCTGCACTCGGCCGGCAGCGCCAAGGCTGCGACCCTGCGTGGCGTCGCGACCGACGGCCACCGCCTGGCGCAGATCGACCTGACCTTGCCCAAGGGCGCGACCGGCATGCCCGGCGTGATCGTGCCGCGCAAGACCGTCGGCGAAGTGCAACGGCTGATCGAGGACGGCGAGGCCGAGATTGCGATCGAGCTGTCGCAAGGCAAGATCCGCTTTTCGCTCGGCAATGTGGTGCTGACCTCGAAGCTGATCGACGGCACCTTCCCAGACTACGGCCGTGTCATTCCGCAGAACAACGACAAGGAACTGGTCGTCGACAAGAAGGATTTCGAGGCTGCCGTCGACCGCGTCTCGACCATCTCCAGTGAGCGCGGCCGCGCCGTGAAGCTCGCGCTCTCCGCGGGCAAGCTGGTGCTCTCGGTCACCAATCCGGACTCCGGCAGCGCCACCGAAGAGCTCGAGGTCGAGTACGCCTCCGACGCGCTCGATATCGGCTTCAACTCCCGCTACCTGCTCGACATCGCCGCTCAGATCGAGGGCGAGGTCGCCGTGCTGAAGCTCGCCGACCCCGGCTCGCCCACCCTGGTGCAGGACAAGGACAACAAGGGCGCGCTCTACGTGCTGATGCCGATGCGGGTGTGATTTCTCCTCTCGTCATGGCCGGGCTTGACCCGGCCATCCATCAAACCAGAAATGACCTATTGGGTGCAAATCCTCGCCAGCAAGCCCGGTGGGACCCTATACGTCGGCATCACGAACAATCTGATCCGGCGTGTCTACGAGCATCGTGAGGGTCTCGCAGAGGGCTTTACGAAGAAGTACGGCGTCAAAACGCTCGTCTACTTCGAGACGCATGAAACGATCGCAGCGGCCCTCCAGCGTGAAAAGAACATCAAGCATTGGTCCCGCGAGTGGAAAATTGACCTGATCGTTGCCGGCAATCCCGAGTGGCGCGACCTATATGATGAGATTGTCCGCTAACGCGGACGATGGATTGCCGGGTCAGGCCCGGCAATGACAAGGAAACATGACCCCGTCCCGCATTCATCGCCTGTCGCTGACGCATTTCCGCAATTACCGGGCGGCGACACTGTCCGCGCGGGGTGACATGGTGGTGCTGGTCGGGCCGAATGGCGCCGGCAAGACCAATTGCCTGGAAGCGATCTCCTTCCTGTCGCCAGGCCGCGGCCTGCGCCGCGCCACGCTTGAGGACATCGCCGACAATCAGGGTAACGGCTCCTGGGCGGTGTCGGCGGAAGTCGAAGGCGCGCTGGGGCTCGCAACGCTCGGCACCGGTATCGATGCGCCCGCCGGCGAAGCGAACTCCACCAGCCGGCGCTGCCGGATCGACCGCGAGCCGGTGGGTTCCGCGACTGCCTTCGGCGATCATCTGCGTATCGTGTGGCTGACGCCTGCGATGGATGGCCTGTTCATGGGCGCGGCGTCGGAACGGCGGCGCTTCTTCGACCGTCTGGTGCTGGCGATCGATTCCGACCATTCCAGCCGCGTCTCGGCGCTGGAGCGCTCGCTGCGTTCGCGCAACCGGCTGCTCGAAGTGCGCAATTATGACGACCATTGGTGTGACGCGATCGAGCGCGAGACCGCGGAACTCGCCGTCGCTGTCGCCGCATCGCGCGGCCAGACCGCCGCCAAGCTCGCCGTGATGCTGCGCGAGCGCGGTGCGGCCTCGGTCTTTCCCTCCGCCGAGATCGCACTCGACGGCTGGATGGAGAATGCGCTGCTGCAGGAGCCGGCGACCGCGGTCGAGGACCGCTGCCGCGAGATGCTGCGCGCCAGCCGTCCGCGCGACGCCGCCGCCGGCCGCACGCTCGACGGGCCGCATCTGACCGACCTGCAGGTGGTCTACGCGCCGAAGAACATGCCGGCGCGCGACGCTTCGACCGGCGAGCAGAAGGCGCTCCTGATCGGTCTGGTGCTGGCGCATGCGACGATGGTCGCGGAGATGACCGGCATCGTGCCGTTGCTGTTGCTCGACGAGGTCGTCGCGCATCTCGATCCCAACAGGCGCAAGGCGCTGTTCGACGAGCTCGCCAAGCTCGGTGCGCAGGTCTGGATGACCGGCGCCGATCCCGCCGCCTTCGTCGACATCGGCCCGACCGGCGAGATCTTCGACGTCGAATCCGGCCGCGCCACAAGGCGCGGCTGAGACGTGCCGAATCGCGGCCAAAAGAGGCGCCGAATCCGCACCCGAATCGGACTTTTTCGAGCCATAAGAATCGGCTCTTGAAGACCTTGAAAAAGAGCTAAAAAACCCCATCTATTCAACACTTTGTGGAGAGAGACTTTGCGCTAGGCGCAACTCCGCTTTCATGGCACAAATAGCGTAATCAGCGCCTCATATTGCGCAGCTGATTCGGGACATTCCTCGAAGGCTTCACATGACAGAACCTGCCCGGCAGACCCCTGCCGAATCTGAGCATCCCATTCCTGCCGAATACGGCGCGGAATCGATCCGGGTGCTGAAGGGCCTTGATGCCGTGCGCAAGCGGCCCGGCATGTATATCGGCGACACCGACGACGGTTCCGGCCTGCACCACATGGTCTACGAAGTCGTCGACAACGCGATCGACGAAGCGCTCGCGGGCCATGCGAGCCGCGTGCTGGTGACCCTCAACGCCGACAATTCCGTCACGGTGTACGACGACGGCCGCGGCATTCCGGTCGACATCCACAAGGGCGAAGGCGTCTCGGCGGCCGAGGTCATCATGACCCAGCTCCATGCCGGCGGCAAATTCGACCAGAACTCCTACAAGGTCTCCGGCGGCCTGCACGGGGTCGGCGTCTCCGTCGTCAACGCGCTGTCCAGCAAGCTCGCGCTGCGCATCTGGCGCGACGACAAGGAGCACTACATCGAATTCGCACACGGTGATGCCGTCGCACCGCTCAAGGTTGTCGGCGATGCTCCGGGCAAGCGCGGCACCGAAGTCACCTTCCTTGCCTCGACCGAGACCTTCAAGAACATCGAGTATGATTTCGCGACGCTCGAGCACCGCCTGCGCGAGCTCGCCTTCCTCAATTCCGGCGTCCACATCGTGCTCTCCGACATGCGTCACGCGGTCGAGAAGCGCGAGGAGATGCATTATTCCGGCGGCGTCGAGGAATTCGTCAAATATCTCGACCGCAACAAGAAGGCGATCGTGCCGGCGCCGATCATGGTGCGCTCGGAAGCCAACGGCATCGGCGTCGAGGCTGCGTTGTGGTGGAACGACAGCTACCATGAGAACGTGCTGTGCTTCACCAACAATATCCCACAACGCGACGGCGGCACCCATCTCGCCGGTTTCCGCGGCGCGCTGACGCGCCAGGTCAACGGCTACGCCGAGGCCAACGCGAAGAAGGAAAAGATCGCGCTGACCGGCGATGACTGCCGCGAGGGACTCACCGCCGTATTGTCGGTGAAGGTGCCCGACCCGAAATTCTCGTCGCAGACCAAAGACAAGCTGGTGTCCTCGGAAGTCCGCCCGGTGGTCGAGAACGTCCTCAACGAGGCGCTCGCGGCCTGGTTCGAGGAGAATCCGAAGGAAGCCAAGGAGATCGTCGGCAAGGTGATCCAGGCGGCGGCTGCCCGCGAGGCGGCCCGAAAGGCGCGCGAGCTGACGCGGAAGAGCCCGCTCAGCGTCTCCTCGCTGCCCGGCAAGCTCGCCGACTGCCAGGAGAAGGATCCGGCCAAGTCCGAACTCTTCATCGTCGAGGGTGACTCGGCAGGCGGCAGCGCCAAGCAGGGCCGCAACCGCGAGTTCCAGGCGGTGCTGCCGCTGCGCGGCAAGATCCTCAATGTCGAGCGCGTCCGTCCCGACAAGATGCTGTCGAGCGAGCAGATCGGCACGCTGATCACCGCGCTCGGCACCGGTATCAGCGACGATTTCTCCGTCGACAAGCTGCGCTATCACAAGATCATCGTGATGACCGACGCCGACGTTGACGGCGCCCATATCCGCACGCTGCTCCTGACCTTCTTCTACCGGCAGATGCGCGACATCATCGACGGCGGCTACCTCTATATCGCGCAGCCGCCGCTCTATAAGGTCTCGCGCGGTAAGTCCGAGCAGTACCTGAAGGACGAGCGTGCGCTTGAGGATTATCTGATCTCGACCGGGCTCGACGAATGCGTGTTCAAGCCGGCCTCCGGTGGCGACCGCTCCGGCCGCGACCTGCTGTCGCTGGTTGAGGACGCCCGCATCATCCGCAGCGTGCTGCGCAATCTGCACAGCCGCTACAATCGAAAGGTCGTCGAACAGGCCGCGGTTGCAGGCCTGTTCGGACGGGACATCTACACCGACGTGGCAACCGCCAACGACGCGGCGGACTACATGGCAAGACGGCTCGACACGCAAGCCGACGAAGTGGAGCGCGGCTGGAGCGGAAAGTTCGTGGAAGGCCAGGGCTTTGTTTTCGAACGCACGGTTCGCGGTGTGAAGGATGTCGCTATCATCGACGACGCCTTCCTCGGCTCGGCCGACGCACGCAAGCTGCACGAATACCGGGAGAGGCTGCAGGACGTTTACGCACGCCCCGGGAAGCTCCGCCGCAAGGATACGGAGACGATCATTTATGGCCCGGTCGACCTGTTCGAGGCTGTGACCGATGCCGCACGCAAAGGCGTGACGCTGCAGCGCTATAAAGGTCTCGGCGAGATGAACCCGGAGCAGCTGTGGGAGACCACGCTCGATACCGATGCCCGATCGCTGCTGCAAGTGAAGGTCAAGGAAGTCGACGAGGCCGACGATATCTTCACCAAACTGATGGGCGACGTGGTAGAACCGCGCCGCGACTTCATCCAGGAAAACTCGCTCAGCGCCACCATCGACATCTAAGGGGTCCGTTTCCGCGTGCCGCCGATCCAATACATCGTAGAAGGCGGCCGCCGGCTCTCCGGCACCATCGAGCCGTCCGGCAACAAGAACTCGGCGCTGCCGATCATCGCAGCGGCGCTCCTGACCGAGCATCCGGTCACGCTGACCAACGTGCCGCGGATCCGCGACACGGAGACGCTGGTCGAGCTGTGCCGCTCGGTCGGCGCGACGGCCGAATGGACCGAGCGCAACACGCTTCAGATTCATGCCAAGGAGATTCGCGCCGCCGATCTCGATCCGGCTCTGTGCGCGCGAATCCGTGCCTCGATCCTGCTCGCGGGTCCCCTGCTCGCGCGCTGCGGCGAGGTCGCGCTGCCGCCGCCGGGCGGTGACGTGATCGGGCGACGCCGCCTCGACACGCATTTCCTGGCCTTCGAGCAGCTCGGCGCCACCGTCACCGCAACGCATCGGCTCGAGTTCCGCGCCTCGCGCCTGAAGGGCGCCGACGTGTTCCTCGACGAGCCCAGCGTCACCGCGACCGAGAATGCGCTGGTGGCTGCCGTGGCCGCCCGCGGCACCACCTATCTGCGCAACGCAGCCTCCGAGCCGCATGTGCAGGATCTCGCGAATTTTCTGGTCGCGCTCGGCGCCAAGATCGAGGGCATCGGCACCAACACCATCATCGTACAAGGACCGGCGACGCTCGGCGGCACGACTTTCGCGATCCAGCCCGACCATATCGAGGTAGGGTCGCTGATCGGGCTCGCCGCCGTGACCCGCTCGCCGCTGCGCATCGCGCGCGCCGGTGTCGAGCATCTGCGCTCGATCCGGATGGGCTTTGAGCGGCTCGGCATCGTCTGCGGCGTCGAGGGCGACGACCTCGTCGTGCCGTCGAACCAGACCATGAAGATCCACGACGATTTCGGCGGCCACGTGCCGAAGCTCGAGGATCAGCCCTGGCCGGCCTTCCCGGCCGACCTGATGTCGATTGCGATCGTCACCGCGACGCAGTGCGACGGCGTCATCCTGATGCACGAGAAGATGTTCGAGTCGCGGATGTTCTTCGTCGACAATTTGATCGCGATGGGTGGCCGCATCGTGTTGTGCGACCCGCACCGGGCAATTGTCGCAGGGCCGAGCCGGCTGCGCGGCGCGCCGATGAATTCGCCCGACATCCGCGCCGGCATGGCGATGCTGCTCGCCGCGGTCTGTGCCAACGGCACCTCCACGATCAACAATGCCGACCAGATCGAACGCGGCTATGAGCGGATCGAGGAGCGGCTGAACGCGCTCGGCGCCAAGATCAAGCGGATCCCGGCAAGATCGTGATCAGAGCATGATCCGGAAAGTGTGAAGCGGTTTTCCGGCCGGATCATGCTCAAACGACAACCTAAGACGCGACGATCTCTGCGTGAGATCGTCGCGTTTGGGCAGCTTGGCCATCCTTTTGGCCTGCTCGTCGTGCTAGACATGCCGTCATGACCTGCATCGACAAGATCGACCCGGCCGCGCCGCGCGCGGCCGTTGCCGTCACTAGCAATCACCTTGCGGCCGAGCTCTCGGAAACGCTGAAGCTCGCGGTGCCGCTTGCGCTGACCCAGCTTGGCCAGATCGCGATGATGTCGACCGACCTCGCCTTCATCGGCCGCCTGGGCAGCGAGGCCGTAGCGGCCGCTGCGCTGGCGCACACGGTGTTCTTCGTCAGCTTTACGTTCGGCATGGGACTGGTCTCGGCGGTCGCCCCGCTGGCGGCGCAGGCATTCGGAGCCCGCGACCCGCATGTGATGCGGCGCGCGCTGCGGGTCGGCCTGTGGGTGGCGCTGTTCATGGCGTTGCCGCTGATGTTCCTGCCGTTCCACGGCGAAAGCGTCCTGCTCGCGCTCGGCCAGGCGCCGGCCGCAGCCCACCTCGCCCAGCAATATCTGTTCGGACTTGTCTGGGGCATCCTGCCGGCGCTGTGGTTCATCGCACTGCGCGGCTTCATGAGCGCGGTGAACCGGCCGGAGCCGGTATTGTGGATCACGCTGGCTGCGATCCCCGCCAATGCGCTGCTGGTCTATCTGCTGCTCTACGGCAAATGGGGCATGCCCGAATTCGGCCTGTTCGGCGCCGGACTGGCCACGACCACCGTCAACCTCGGCATGTTCCTGGCCGGCGTCTGGTTTGCCGCGCGCCGCCGGCCGTTCCGGAAATACCATGTCTTCAGCCGCATCTGGCGGATCGACCGGCCGCTGATGGGCAAGCTGGTGGCGATCGGCGCGCCGATCTCGCTGTCGTTCCTGCTCGAATACGGAATGTTCGGCGCCGCGGGCCTTTTGATGGGCCTGATCAGCACCCCCGCGCTTGCGGCGCACCAGATCGCGCTGCAGATCGCGGCGATCTTGTTCATGGTGCCGTTCGGCGTCGGCATGGCGGCGACGGTGCGGGTCGGCCACGCAGTCGGCCGGCGCGACCCTGACGGCCTGCGGCGCGCCGGCTATGTCGCGGTTTTAATCAGCGGCACCTTCATGAGCGTCATGACGCTCGCGGTGATCCTGGCGCGCTTCGAGATCGCGACGATCTTCCTTGGAGAGGCCAGCGACACCGCGGCGCAACTGACCGCAATGCTGCTCTTGATCGGCGCGACCTTCTTCATCGCCGACGGGGTCCAGACCACCACGGCCGGCGCGCTGCGCGGCATGAACGATACCCAGGTGCCGCTGCTCTTCGCCACCATCAGCTACTGGCTGGTCGGCTTCGCGTCGGCTTATGCCCTCGCCTTCTGGACCAGGCTCGGCGCACCCGGCGTCTGGATCGGGCTGTCGCTCGGGACCGCTGTTTACGCCACCCTCCTGATCTTGCGTTTCCGCCTGCTGGCACGCAGACTGGGCAAATGAGGGTTGACGAGGTCACGCCGAACGTGGACTCCGCCGCGCTGCTCGCCGGTGCGCAGTTCATCGACGCTTTCCGGATCGCGACCACGAACCCCGACCTCGATGCGCGGCATGCGACGGAAGCGATGGTGGCGCGGCAGCCGCGCTGGGCCGAGTTGCTGATTGCGCTGCGCAATTTTCTAATGGCGCCGCTCGGCCTGAAGACATCGGGCGCAGCGGAAGGCACGGCGCACGGCATGATCGGCATCTTTCCGGTCGTGAGCGAGACGCCGGAGCGGCTGGTCGCCGGGTTCAACGACAAGCATCTCGACTTCCGGCTCGTCGTCGACGTCGCAGCCGCCGGCGCGGCGCGCAACGTCACGGCGACCACGCTGGTGCTCACGCATAATTGGTTCGGGCGCGTCTATCTCGCGGTGATTCTGCCGTTCCATCGCCTGATCGTGCCGGCGATGCTGCGCAAGGTTGGAGACTGAGTCACAGCCCAACATCACGCTGCGCTCTTCTTCGATGTATCGGCGACGATCTTCTCCGTAGCCTCGCTGCTCGTGCACCAATTGCCGTGGCAGCGCTTGAGGTCGTTCAGATTCTGCCGCATCTGGTCGAGCGAGAAGCCGAGCGCGAATAAGCGCTCCATGGCATCGACCGGGAGACCCCGGGTCAGGCCCTCGCTGCGCACTTTCGCGACCTCTGCGCTGTAGGCTTGCAGCGCCGCATCGACAGGCGCCATGTCCGCAGGGCCGCTGCCGGCACGCAGGGCCGTCGCGACTGCCTTCATATAGGTGACGATGGCATTGCTCACGTCGGACAACGGCCGCGCCAGCCTGGTCTGGATCTCGGCCGGCAGCGGCACGACGCAGGCACGCCCGATCATCACGACGTCGTGCCGCAGCCGCTGGATCGTCCGCAGCAACGGACCGGTATCGGGCCCCGACGACAGATGCATGGAGCGCTCGCGCTCGGCCTCCAGGCCTGTCGCCTGCAGGTTGGTCACCGCAACGCCGATACCGTCCTGGATCCGGTGCAGTGCTTCATTGTCGAGACCGCGCGTCAGGCCGGCGAGCAGTTCAGCGAACGCCGCCGCGAGCAGTTCCAGCAGCTTCGATGCATTGACCCGGATCTGGCTGACCGCGCGCGACGGCAGCACCAGGAACGAAATCGCAAGCCCGGTCAGCGCGCCGACCGTGACCTCGAGGACGCGGTCGACCGCGGAGTCCAGCGGATTGGATTGATGCATCGTCGGCAGCAGCAGCACGATCACGGCCGTCACCGTCGCCGAGTTCAGGCTCGGATTGAGCGAGGCGATGAAGGCGAGCGGCACGATCGCCAGCACCAGCAGCGCCAGCAGGCTGCCCTCGCCCGAATGCGGAATCAGCACCGCGATCGCGCCGCCATAGATGGCGCCGCCGATGGTGCCGAGCATGTAGTCGCGGGTCGCCTTCAGCGAGCGGCCGACGCTCATCTGGGTGACGATCAGCGACGTCAGCACCGCCCAGAGCGGTAGCAAGAGGTGCAGCGCCAGGGCGATGGCATAGGCCGCCACCCCGGATGCCGCGATCCGGACCGCCAGCGCCAATTGCGTCTTGCGGGCCCAAAGCTGGTCGAACATGCGTTTTGCGAAGGTCCTCATGCGCCGCGATCCGGAATCAATGCCGACGTTCGTGTTAAGTCACTTCCAGCATGGCTGCTGCCCGCAGGCGGCACGGCGGCTTGAAAGGCCAAACCGCCCCGCCTACCCTTGCGCCGCAAGATTGAGGAAACACGATGGCCCACGAAACCGCAACGCTCGCCGCCTATGTCGCCGACCTGAAATATCAGGATATCCCGCCCGAGGTGCTGGAGCGTGCCAAGGTCCTCACGCTGGATTTCCTCGGCAGTACCATCCGCGCCCGCCGCGATGCGGAATCGACGCCGTCGCTGATGAAGATGCTGGAAGCGCTGGCGCTGGACGGCAAGGGCGAGTCCACCGTGTTCGGCGATACCAAGACCTGGACCCCGGCGGTTGCTGCCCTGCTCAACGGCGCGCTCGGCCATTCGCTCGATTTCGACGACACCCATGCCGATTCCTCGCTGCATCCGAGCGCGCCGGTGGTGCCCGCCGCCTTTGCGGTCGGCGAGATGGTCGGCGCGTCCGGCCGCGACGTGCTGACCGCGATCGTCGCGGGCTATGAGGTGTGCTGCCGGCTCGGCAACGCGCTCGACCCGACCTCGCATTACGCCCGCGGCTTCCACCCGACCGCGACCGCCGGCACTTACGGCGCCGCAGCGGCAGCGGCCAAGCTGTTCGGCCTGTCCAAGGAGCAGATCGTCTCGGCGTTCGGCGTCTCGGGCAGCCAGGCCGCGGGCTCGCTGCAGTTCCTGGTCAACGGCGCCTGGAACAAGCGCTATCAGGTCGGCGCCGCCGCGATGAACGGCGTGATCGCAGCCACCCTGGCGCGCAACGACTTCGTCGGCTCGAGCGAGTCGGTCGAGGGCAAGCACGGCCTCTTGGTCGGCTACAGCGACGATGCGCATCCGGACAAGGCCGTCGCCGGCCTCGGCAACACCTACGAGACAATGAAGATCGGCGTGAAGCCCTATCCGAGCTGCCGCTACACCCACGCTGCGATCGACGCGCTGATCGCGATGCGCCGCGAGCACAATCTGACGCCGGCCCAGATCAGGAAGGTCGAGATCGGCCTGCACCGCAACGGCATCACGCTGACCGGCGACGCCGCCACCAAGCGCCACCCGACCTCGATCGTCGGCGGCCAGTTTTCGATGTTCTTCACCGGCGCGATCGCGCTCGACCAGGGCCACTTCGGCTGGGATGATTACGACCGGCTCGGCGACAAGGCGATCGACACGCTCGCCGACAAGTTCGACGTGGTGCAGGACGACCGCCTCGAGATCGGCCGCACCCACCCGTTCGGCGCCCGCGTCTCCATCACCACCGACGACGGCATCCATGAGCGCCTCTACGCCGATCCGTCCGGCGAGCCGACCTCGTTTCCCGACGCGCAGGCCATGCAGCAGAAATTCCTGACGCTGGCCCGCCCGGTACTCGACAAGCGCGCCGACCAGCTCGCCGATGCCATCCTGACGCTGGAGCGTTTCGACCGCGTCGAGAAGGCGACGCAGCTCGGGCGGCAGTAGGAACGACGGATTCACAATCGTCGTCCTGACGAAATGGCAGGACGACGCGGATCGGTTTCTCGCTCGATCATTTCCACGGTCATGGCTATGAGAGCGGCTGGTTTCGCATTCAATCGCCAAGCAACCGGCGTCATCGCCCGGACGAGCCCTACGATATGCACACATCTCCCAGCCCTCTTGCGGCGGCCTCCATTCTCTGAATCGATGATGGTCCCGCAACGTAAGGGGGGCAGAGGATGGCAGGCAGTTTGGGACGGTTCGGCGACCGGCGCCTGGAAAAAGGGGAGCTGGTTTGCTGGCCGGTTTGGTCAGTGTCGGCCAATCCGGCATCAGCGTACGTCGCGTGGGTGGCAATCGCGCCGGCGAGATGCGTATTACGCGCTTCTTGCGTAATCCGCGTGTGAGACCGGAAGAAATGGTCGCGACCGCTCGCGCGCGCACCGCTGGGCTGGTCAAGGGGCGTCACATCCTGGCGATCCAGGACACGACGACCCTGCGCGACGACGGCAAGCAGCGCAGTTTGAACTTGCATCCAATGATCGCGGTAGACGCCCACGATGGCGGACTGCTCGGACTTGTCGATGCGGTGTTCCTCAATCACGTTGGCGGCAAGAAGCATCTCTGCAAAAAACGGCCTTTCGCTGAAAAAGAGAGCAGCCGTTGGCTTAACGCGACAAATACAGCGGCCAGCCTGGTCGCGGCCGGAGCGGCCTGCGTGACCGTCGTCGCCGATCGGGAAGGCGATATCTATGAGGAATTCGCCTGCCGTCCCGTTGAGACGGAACTGCTGATCCGCGCCCATCATGATCGCGTGCTGGAAGGTGGAGGCATGCTCTATGGCTGCACGGAGGGCATCGCCGAACTGGGCCGCGAGACGATCGATTTGCCGGCCAATCCGGGCCGACCCGCCCGGCAGGCGGTACTGGCGCTGCGCGCGCGCAAGGTCACCCTGGTGCGGCCGAAACGTAACCATCCTGCCGAGGCGGCAAAACTGCCGAAGAATGTCACACTCACCTTGGTCGAAGCGCGTGAGATCGATCCGCCCGACGCAGTAACGCCGGTGCATTGGCGACTACTGACAACACATACCGTGACCACGCTCGCGGATGCATGTCGGATCACGGGCTTCTATCGCCAGCGCTGGACCATCGAGCAAGTGTTCCGCGTTATGAAAACCAAAGGCTTTGACATCGAAGCGGTGCGTGTCGCCGAGGATGGACCATTCGAGAACTTGACCACCGCGACGCTGATCGCGGCCATTCAAGTGCTGCAGATGGTGCGCGAGCGCGATGGCGTGGCCGGGCGCCCGCTGCAGGACGCGCTCGATCCCGAGGATCAGCCAGCGCTGGAGGCGATTTGTCAAACCCTCGAAGGCAAAACCGAGAAACAGAAGAACCCTCATCCCAAAGGGTCGTTGGCATATGCCAGTTGGGTGTGTGCCCGGCTTGGCGGATGGACCGGCTACTACGGAAAACCGGGACCCATTGTCATGATGCAAGGCCTCCAATCCCTCAAAGCCATGCTTCATGGCTGGAAACTCCGCCGAGATGTGTGAATCTCGTAGGGTCAAGCCGGGCGATGACAGTTGGGATGTCGAGATTCCGGGTTCGATGCCGTCGCATCGCCCCGGAATGACGGGAATGGTGTCGCGGGTGCGCTCGCTCACACGCACTTTCAATTCCCGCCCGCGAGCTGCGCCTTGCCTGAGGTCGCCGCGACGACATCGCGGACCAGATCGAACACGCCGTCGACATTCGGCGGCGCGTTGGGCGAGCGGCCGAGACGGACGATGACGAGATGCTCGGACGGCACGATAACAACGTATTGCCCGATCGTGCCCTTGGCGAAGAAGGCGTCGCGCGGCCAGCCGTGCTCGACGCGATAGCTGGCGCCGTAGCTGTAGCCGCGATTGGTCCAGAAGCCGGCGCCATAGCCGACCCACGCATTCCGCGTCGGTGACGCGGCGTAGTTCACCCAGCCCTCGGGCAGGATGCGCTTGCCGCCGGCCATGCCGTCGTTGAGATAGAGCTGGCCGAAGCGCGCCCAGTCGCGCGCACTCGCCATCATCTGGCTCCCTCCCTCCGGCGTTCCGACGCCGTCGAACGGCAGCACGACATTGCGCATGCCGAGCGGGCCGAACAGCTCGCGGCGCGCAAAGCGCATGACATCGGCCGCATGCCCGCCGGCCGCATTGCGGATCAGGTGCGAGAGAATGATGTAGTTGCCGTCGTGGTAATTCCAGACCTGGCCGGGCGTGCTCTCCAGCGGGAAGCTCTCGGCAAAGGCGGCCATGTCCGTTTCCGTGAACTGCATCCGGTTGACCGGCTCGAGCGCCGACGCCAGCGAGGCCTGCAGCGAACTGCCGAGCGCCAGCCCCGCGGTGTGGCGCAACAACTGATCGACCGTGATCGCGTGGCGCGGATCATCCGGGTTCTGCCAGGCTGCGATCGGGACCGGCTGATCGCGCGTCAGCTTTCCGTCGCGGACCAGAATTCCGATCAACGCCGAGATCACCGACTTGGTCGCGGAGAATCCGAGCAGCGGCGTCTCGATGCCGATGCCGTCGGCGTAGCGTTCGGCGACGATGTGGCCGTCCTTCATCACCACGATCGCACGGGTGCGGCGGAACGGCGGCTGCGCCGGCTCGGCGAAAGCGCGGTCGAGCGCGGCGGCGAGTTGCGGGCTCTGCGGCGCCACGAGCGACGGCCCCGCGATCTCGGGCAGCGACGCGGCTTGCGGCGTCGCCGGCGGCAGCGGTCCGTCGGCGAACGCCTCGCCGTGATCGAGAGTGCAGCCCATTCCTTCGCGATAGACCGCATGGCTGCGGCCGAGGCCGAACAGCGTCACGGTGACATCTTTGGTGACGCGATCGACCTGATAGTTCATCGCCCAGGTGATCAGGCCGACGCCCGGCATCGCCTCCGTGGTCTCGGAGAAATTGCGCGCCGGGTCGAGCCCGGTCACGAAGGTTTCGGAACAGAGGATGCCGACGACAAACCCGGTCGCAACCTTGGGCACGTCGCGGGCGCGGGCAGCGGAGAAGACTAGCGCGCTGAGCGCTGATGTGGCGGCAAGGGTGAGAATGAGCTTTCGACGGGTCACGGTGATCCTCCGGCATGGCGCGATGAGTGCGTGGCGGGGATGAAGCCGGATGCGGCGCGGGGACGCTCGCCGGATTTGGAAGTCGGGCTGGCCGAGGATTGAGGCGGACTCGCCGATTCTGGAATTGTTGTGTGATTACAATGGCCGCTGCCGCGACCTCGCTTCACCTCTCCCGCTTGCGGGGGAGGTCGGATCGCATCGAACGATGCGATCCGGGTGGGGGCTCTCTCCCCAAAATGAGAGTGCGTACTTCGCTGAAACACCCCCACCCCGGCCCTCCCCCGCTAGCGGGAGAGGGAGAAGAATCACACCACGCTCGCCTTCAGCCGCCGGTATTCCGTCGGCGTCACGCCCGTCGTCGCCTTGAAGGCGCGGTTGAAGGGGCCGAGTGACTGGAAGCCGGCGTCCATGGCGATGGTGATGACCGGGACTTCGGCCTGCGTGGGATCGGCGAGCGCCACCTTGGCTTCCTCGATCCGGTGGTTGTTGAGGAAGACGTTGAAATTGCGATAGCCGAGCCGCTGATTGATCAGCCGGCGCAGGCGGTATTCCGGGATCTTGAGCCGCGTCGCCAGCGTTCCGATGGTGATGTTGTCATGGCGGTAGATGCGCTCGTCCGCCATCAGCCGCATCAAGCCATCGACCAGCTTCTGGTCCGCCGCGTCCTCCGCTGCGGCCGGCGGCGCGTTGGCGACCACCGGCTCGACCGGCGCGGCGAACAGGTCGGCGCCATCGACGCGCATCATCGTCCAGGTAATGGCCGCGACGATGGCGGCGAGCATGGCCGCGTTGAGCAGGTTGGCCCACTCCACGGTCACGCGGCTGCCGGCATACGCGATCTGCAGCAGCGCGTTCATTCCGCCGTACAGCGCTGACGCAGCGACGATGAAGACGCGGACACGGCGGCGACGCTCGACCAGATCCGCCGACCATGATCCGATGGTCTGCCCCACGGCAAGCGCGATGAAGACGAGCCCCAGCAAATTGACCGTGGTAATCGCTGCCTGCGCGTGGCCGCCGGGCGCGATCCACATGCAATTGACAAAGCTGAACGCCACCACCGCGATCCAGATCAGGCCGTGCCACCAGCGCAGGACGAAGGCGTCATCAAACAGCGCGCGGGTGAACAGCCAGAACACCACGATGTCGCCGGTGGCGAGCGCGATCAGCGGCGCGTGCCAAACCGAGATCGGCTCCCCTGCGCCGATCGACGCGGTCACCGCATGCGCGGCCGCGCCGAGCGCGAAGGCAATCACGAGCCGCCCCGCCAGCACTTTGCGGAAATCCGCGAACATCGAGGCCGCAAGCACCAGCAGCAGCGTCACGGCGGCGGCGCGCAGGCAGAGTTCGGTTGCGGCCAATGTCATCAGTCGAAAGGACCTCCGGGTCAGCCGAACAATCGTCGCTCAAGCGGCGTTTTTCAAGCTGGATCGCGGCGCCAGCGTTGACGCGTCGTCACCCAGATGTCGACGATGTCGCCCTCAAGTTCGCCCGGGCCTTCGTTCACGGCGCCCAGCCGCCGCGCCACCGCCTGCGAGGCGACGTTGACCGGATCGATGCAATGGATGATGCGGTCGAGCGTGAAATTTCCGAACACCCAGTCGATCGCCGCGCGCGACGCTTCCACCGCATAGCCCCGACCACGATAGTCCCTCGCGATACCCCAGCCGACCTCGAAGCCCGGCCACCCCGGCGGATAATAGGGGCCGACACGGCCGATGTAGCGGCCGGAGGCTTTGTCCTCGACCGCGAACATGCCGAAGCCATGCAGCGCCCAGTGCCCGGCGATCACGGCCGCGTTACGCCAGCCATTGATTTCCGACGTCACCGGTCTGTGGTTCGGCGTGATGAAGCGCGCGGTTTCGGGATCGGACAGCATCAGCGTGTTCGCCGCGATGTCGGACGCGCGCCACGGCCGCAGGATCAGGCGCGCGGTCTCGATCGCGGGGCCGTCGACCTGCAAGAGCTTCGCACCTGGCTTGAACAGGGAAACCATCGCTCGCTCCAGTTTCCAAGATTGCTCTGTTATCACGTGTGTGCACGCGCCAGAAGTATATCGTCGTCCCTGCGAAAGCAGGGACCCATAACACCAATATCTGTTGGTACGCAGGGGTGGGGCGGCAGCCTTCGTAAAATAGGCATTTGGGGTTATGGGTCCCGGCTCGCGCTTCGCTTGGCCGGGACGACGGATAGAGAGTACGATCGTCGCGCCAGAGAAGGAGTTTTGCGATGAGCTGGATGCCCTCGACCGATCCCGAACTCGGCGATCCCAAGACCTGCGATGCGCTGGATCTCGTCATCGTGCCGCGCACCCGCGATCTCGGCGACGGCTTTGCCGTGCGCCGCGCGTTGCCGCACGGCAAGCGGCAGATGGTCGGGCCCTTCATCTTCTTCGATCATTTCGGACCGGTGCAGTATCTCGCCGGCAAGGGCATGGACGTGCGGCCGCATCCGCATATCGGGCTCGCCACCGTCACCTATCTGTTCGACGGCAGCATCATGCATCGCGACAGCGAGGGCAACGTCCAGGAGATCGAGCCGGGCGCGATGAACCTGATGACCGCCGGCCGCGGCATCGCGCATTCCGAGCGCACGCCAGACGTACAGCGCCGCGACGGGCAGAAGATGCTGGGGCTGCAAAGCTGGATCGCGCTGCCGGCCGGTAAAGAAGAGATCGCGCCGTCGTTCCAGCACTACTCGGCCGGCGACCTGCCGATGATCTCGGAGCGCGACTTCAACGCGCGGGTGATCGCGGGCTCTGCCTTCGGCATCACCTCGCCGGTCAGCATGGTCTCGCCGTGGTTCTACACCGAGGTGACGGCAAAGGCCGGCACAAGCGTGCCGCTCGATCCCGATCACGAGGAGCGCGCGATCTACATCGTCGACGGCGAGGTCGAGATCGCCAATGAGCGTTACGAGGGACCGCGGCTCCTGATCTTCCGGCCCGGCGACCGCATCACCGTGAAGACGCGGCAGCCGACCAGGATGATGTTTTTGGGCGGCGACGCACTGGAAGGCCCGCGCCACATCTGGTGGAATTTCGTTTCCTCCTCCAAGGAGCGGATCGAGCAGGCCAAACAGGACTGGAAAACCGGCCGTTTCGCCGCGGTTCCGCAGGAACACGAGTTCATTCCGCTGCCGGAGTGAGCTATCTCCTGCAGCAGTCTCCTTGCCGCCCGCGTGTCGAGCGCGGGCGGGCCGCTTTTGCCAGAAAGACCACGCCCATGACCGCGATGCTATCAAGCGATTTGCCCCTGCCCCGGATCGGCCGCGGCAAGGTGCGCGATATCTATGCCGTCGGCGACGACCGCGTGCTGCTGCTCACCACCGACCGCATCTCGGCGTTCGACGTGGTGATGGCGGAGACCATCCCGATGAAGGGCGCGGTGCTGACCCAGATCAGCGCCTGGTGGTTCCGGCAGCTCGAAGGCACCGTGCCGCATCACATGATCAGCGCCGATGCCGACGAGATCATCCGCGCCGTGCCCGCGCTGAAGGACCATCGCGCCGACATCCTGGGTCGCGCGATGCTGTGCAAGCGGACCACGGTGTTTCCGATCGAATGCGTGATCCGCGGCTACATCTCCGGCTCGGCCTGGAAGGAATATGCCGCCGAAGGCACGCTCGCCGGCGAGAAGCTGCCCGCGGGTCTCGTCGAGAGCCAGAAGCTCGAACCCGCGATCTTCAGCCCGGCGACCAAGGCCGAGGCCGGCCACGACGAGAACATCACGGTCGCGAAGGTGCGCGAGATCGTAGGTAGCGACGTGGCGGCCACGCTGGAGAAGATGGCGCGCGACGTCTACGGCTATGGCGAGCAGACCAGCCGCGCCCGCGGCATCATCATCGCCGACACCAAGTTCGAATTCGGCCGCGAGCAGGACGGCCGCATCATCCTGATCGACGAGGTGATGACGCCGGACTCCTCGCGCTTCTGGGCGGTCGACGCCTACAAGCCCGGCCAGCCGCAGCCGAGCTTCGACAAGCAGCCGCTGCGCGACTATCTCGACGCCGAGCGCAAAGCCGGCCGCTGGAACGGCGACGCCCCCGCGCCAGCGCTGCCGGCAAGCGTGGTCGACGCGACGAGCAAGCGCTATCTCGAAGCTTACAGGCGCGTGACGGGGAGCGAGCTGAAGGTCTAGCTCCGCGCGCAATGACGGCGCTGGGATTGCCCAAACCTCACTGCTGATGTCACTCTGCGGACAGAACAAAAGCATCAGGGAGTGCCCCCATGTCCGAGGCCGATAGCGTGGTTGTCGAGCGCGATGGCGCCATCACCATCATCTCGATCAACCGTCCGCATTGCCGCAACGCTGTCGACGGCGCCACCGCGCGCAAGCTGTATGACGCGTTCCTGGCGTTCGACGCCGATGCCAGCGCATCGGTCGCGGTGTTCACCGGCACCGGCGGCTACTTCTGCGCCGGCGCGGATTTGAAGGCTGTTGCCACAGGCGATCCCAACAAGAAGCGCGAGATCGGCGGCCACAACACCATCGCGCCGATGGGGCCGAGCCGGTTGCGATTGTCAAAGCCGGTGATCGCAGCGGTCGAGGGTTTTGCAGTCGCCGGCGGCATGGAGCTCGCGCTCTGGGCCGACATGCGCGTGGTCGCGGAAGACGCAACCTTCGGCATCTTCTGCCGCCGCTTCGGCGTGCCGCTGATCGATCTCGGCACCATCCGCCTGCCGCGGCTGATCGGCCATTCGCAGGCGATCGACCTGATCCTCACCGGACGCCCGGTCGGCGGACCCGAAGCGCAGCGCATGGGGCTAGCGAACCGGCTGGTGCCGAAGGGCGAAGCCCGTGCGCATGCGATCGCGCTCGCCAAGAACATCGCAAAATTCCCGCAGAACTGCATGCGCGCCGACCGGCTGTCGGCGCTGCGGCAATGGGATCTCGAGGAGGAAGACGCGATCAGGAACGAGATGCGCGGCGGGCTCGAGGTGATCGCCTCCGGCGAAACGCTATCCGGCGCGATGCGCTTTGCGTCCGGCATCGGCCGGCACGGCGCGTTCGGCAGTGAAGGCGGCAACGGGTAGTCTCAAAGCGCCGGCCTTTCAAGGCGCCGGCCTTTGCGTTCGCGCCGCGAACGTGCTGAGCTGCCGCACCCATTCCGGAAGCAAGAAGATGTCCGCACAATCGATCGCAACCGAGCTGAAAAACTTCACCACATCCGATATCCGGCTGCAGAACGGCAGCGTGCTGCCGGAGGTCACGATCGCGTACCGCACCGTCGGTACGCTAGCGCCCAACCGTGACAATGTCGTGCTGATCACCCACGGCAACACCAGCGGGCCGCAGATGATCGATCCGGGCGGATCGACCGGCGAAGGCAGCTGGTCTGAGATCGTCGGGCCCGGCAAGCCCGTCGATACCAATCGCTACTTCGCGATCTGCCCGAACATGCTGGGCTCGTCCTACGGCTCGACCAACGCGGCGAGCATCGACCCGCGGACGGGCCGGCGTTACGGGCCGCGCTTCCCTGATATCACCGTCACCGACATCGTCGCCACCCAGCGCGCACTGCTCGATGATCTCGGCATCGAGAAGCTCGTTGCGGTCGTCGGCCCGTCCTATGGCGGCTTCCAGGCGCTGCAATGGGCCGTGAACTATCCCGACGCCATGCGCGGCATCGCTGCTGTCGTCACCGCGCCGCTGGTGCCGCGCGAGCGCGCCGAGGGCAACGTCGCTCGCCTGATGGCGGCACTGTCGCGGGATCCGAACTGGAGCGGCGGCGACTATTACGATCATGGCGGCGTGCTCGAGAGCATGATCCAGATCCGCACGGCGACGCTGAAGACCTACGGCATCGAAACGCGGCTGCGCGATACGCTGACCGATCCCGCGGACATCGAGGCCGCGGTCCGCGCCGAAGCGGCGGAATGGGCCCGAGGGTTCGACGCCAACTCGCTGCTGACGCTTGCCAAGGCGCTGCGCGGCTTCGACGTGACGGCGCAGTTCGGACGGATCAGGGCCAAGGTGCTCTATGTGCTGTCGCGAACCGACAAGCTGTTCCCGCCGGAGCTCGCGCCGCAGGTGATGCCGGCGCTGAAGGCCGCCGGCGTCGACGCCGATTATTTTCTGCTCGACAGCGACTACGGCCACTCCGCATCGGGCCGCGACGCGCACAAATGGGCGCCTCGGCTGCGCACGTTCATGGACAGCCTCGGTTAGAGCAGACCCCGGCTCTCGCTCGCCTCGAGCTGCTTCATCAACGACTGGTCCTGATAGCGCGCGAGCGAAAGGCTGCGTGCGAATGGCGGGACGGGCGCGCCGACGACCGCGCGGGCGCAGAGATCGCCCGTGGCACAAGCGCCCATCGTGCCGTAACCCGAGAGCGCGGTCGCGAGGAACACGCCCGGCGTTTTCGCGGCGCCAATCAGCGGCCAGTTCTCCTTCGTCATCGGATAGTAGCCGCCGTAATGCACCCGGTTGCGCGGCAGTGCGCCGAGATATTGCGCAAGTGCCGGCTGCAATCGGCTCGCTGCGCGGAGCACGACTTCAGGGAAGTACGGATTGAGCTCCGGCTCGCGCACCGGATCGGTGGTCGCCTCGGCATTGAAGGCCCAGCCAAGCTTGATCCATTCGCCATGATCGCCACCATCGGGCCGGCAATGGATGCTGCCGGGCATCGGCGCCAGCAGCCTTGCGAATTCCGGCGCCGACGCAAGCGCCTCGCGCTCGTCATCCGACCAGGCAAGCGTCTGGCCATCGAGATCGATCGCAAACGGCATGCGGCGATCGACCGCGCGATTGCGATCGGCGAACGCGATCTTCTGCTGCAGCACGTTGAAGATCGGCAGCTCCTCGCCATGCATTGCGGCGACGTGCGCGGCGAACGGTCCTACAGCGTTGACAATGATGTCGGCCTTGATGGTTTGGCTCGCGCCATCGGCAAGCACATCGACAACGAAGCGGTCCGTCTTGGCGATGCCGAGAACCTTGGCTTGCTGAAACTGCGCGCCGGTCGGACGCATCGTCTCCAGCATGTATTGCCCGAGCTGCTGGCCGCTGATGTCGCCTGCCCTGCGGATGTGCAGGGCAGTCGCGATCTCCTTGTCGAACCTCGGATAGTATGTCTGGATCAGATCGCGGCCGAGCAGGACATCGACGCCGTCAGGCGCGCTTTGCCAGTCCGCCGAATGCGGCGGCAGATAATTGCCGCCCGATCCCTCATGCAGACGAATCTGTTTCGCGGCCTGCTCGCCATAGCCGGCGTATAATTGCTGCAGCAGCTCGCCGGGCTTCTCTTCGCGCGTGACCAGCAGGTATCCGCGCCGCGTCATGTGGATGCGATTGTCCGTGCGGCGCGCGATATCTTCCATCAGGTCGGTCGAGTAGTTGGTGAAATCGGCCATCGTCGGATGCGGCCACCAGTTGCGGTAGTTCTCGCCCGATTGCGCCGAAGTCAGCGCCATCGGCTGGCCCTCGTCGACCATCAGGAGGCGCGAGCGCTTGTACTGGACGGCAAGATAATAGGCCGTGGCGATGCCGACGATGCCGGCACCGATCACCAGGATTTCGACGTCATTGATCTTCACACGCACTCTCCTGCGGCCCGATGGCACGGCCGGCGATGGTTGATTTCGAAGCGGCGGTCGCGATCAGCTCTCGGCGCCCGCGTCGCGCGCGGCCTGACGCTGCGCCGATCGCAGCGTCTTCTGCGTCTCCTCGATGTGCTCGCGCAAAAGGCGGGACGCCTTCTTGACCTCGCCGTCGCGGCACAGCTCGAGCAGCCGGTAATGCTCGCGCTGCGGACGCTCCTTGCCGGTCGCCTGCGACACCAGCGCGCGCGTGAAGCGGCTGACATGGCCGTAATTCGCCTCGATCATCGCGAGCAGGCGCGGGCGATTGCACGGCGCGTAGAGCGTCGCGTGGAATTTCCAGTTGAAGGCGCCCCATTTCGCCGGATCAGGCTCCGTGTCGTAGGCGCGCAGGATCCGTGTTGCTTCGTCGAGATCGATCTCGCCCATCGCGGGGATCGCCAGCCGCAACGCGTGGCATTCGAGCGCGATACGGATTTCAAGCAGCTCGATCACCTCGTCGATCGACAAATCGGAGACAACCGCGCCGCGATTCGGCAGGATCGTCACGAAGCCTTCGGCCTCCAGTTGCCGGAGCGCTTCCCGCACCGGAATGCGGCTGGTTCCGAACCGCTCGGCCAGTTCGTCCTGGCGAAGCTGAAGCCCGGGGACCAGCTCGCCTGAGCTGATGGCCCGCCGCAGCGCCTCGCGCACCGCGTCAGGCGCGGAGCCGTGAGTTCCCGCCCCTCGGCCGCCTGTGGCGGTTCCAGTTCCCATCCGGCTTCCCTCGCTGCCTATGCAGACTACGATATCCGATCGTACGTTTATTGTATAAAATTGCGTTGTCGATTATGCAACCGTGCGTACAAAATCCTGCCTTGTTGCATCCACTTCCGCCAACGTTCGGGATCGTGTGATGAATTCAGTCCACAAGCGCCTGATTTTCCTAGTCTTTCTGGCAATCCTGGCATCCGGGCCGACTCACGCCCAGTCTCCGGGTGGCACGCTGGCCAATATCCGCGACAGCGGCGAGATCCGGCTTGGGCACCGCGACGTCTCGGTCCCCTTCTCCTATCTCGACGACAACCAGAAGCCGGTCGGCTTCGCGATGGACCTCTGCGCGCGGATCGTCGATGCCGTGAAACGGGAGCTCAAGCTGCCGTCGCTGCAGACCAGGTTGCAGCCGATCCAGCTCTCGACCCAGATTCCGCTGATCGAGAACGGCACCATCGACATCGTCTGCGGTCCCGCGACCAACACGGTGGAACGGCAGAAGGTGGTCGCCTTCAGCGACACCATCTTCGTGTCGAGCATCCGCGCCGTGGTGCGCAAGGATTCGCCGATCAGGACCTTCGAGGATCTGAGCGGGCGGCCGGTGTCGTTAACCTCGGGCTCAACCTCGATCGGCCTGCTGGCGGCACGTGCCCAGGAGAAGAATTTCCAGACCAAGAATATCCTGACCCCGGATCATGGCGCGTCGTTCCTCGCGCTGACGACGGGACGCAGCGAAGCCTTCATCATGGACGACATCCTGCTCGCCAGCCTGATCGCGGGCAGCGCCAATCCGTCCGACTGGCGCATCATCGACGACAGTCTGCGCACCGAGCCCTACGGACTGATCATTCGCAAGGGCGATCCCGAGTTCAAGGCGCTGGTCGACAACACGCTGACCGGCATGATGAAGGACAACGAATTCCAGGAACTCTACGCCAAATGGTTCACGCGCCCGATCCCGCCGAAGAATGTGAACCTGAACTTCCCGATGACCGCGCCGCTGAAGGACGCGGTGGCCAATCCAAACGACAAGGGCGTGTGACGGCCGCTTCCGCGATCGCGTCGAGCGGGCATGCCTGGCCGTTGCCCCATGATGGATCAACTCAACCTCAGCGGGAATTCACTTGACTCGCTGATGTCGAGCCGCAATAGTCCGCGCACATTATCTATTCTGGCTTATGGAGCCCGTTATGGTTGAGGCCACTGACCAGGCGAGTGACACTCCTGCCCTGCCGAACGCTCAACCTGCTTTAAAAAAGGACGATAAGCCGATTCCAAGCAAGCAAGAGACCGCCGCCGCGGAAGCCAAGGCGTCATGGGGGGAGGTTCTGAACGCGATGCACGCCGCCGAGGACGCTGTGTCCAAGGCTGTGCAAGGCATGGCGGACTCTCAGAAGCAATCCATTTCAGACAATCTTAAGTAGAAAGCTATGCAACATGGCATTTCCGACATCACTCAATTCGGCAATCACCGACTCCGTCAGCCAGACCAACGTCCAGGTTCTCGGCGACGCACCCGCGACCGCGATGGGAAATCTCTTTCAGGCGGCGGCACAGGCGCTTGCGAACGCGGCCCTGAACGCAACGAACGCCCAGCAACAGAACTTCGCACTGGCCGAGGCGGTCACCGCGAGCTGCGTGCGGACCCTGCTGGGCTCCGCCGCAACAGCCTAATCGACGCCGCACCAGAAACCCGAGACAGATCATAGCCACATCAGGCAACAGGAAGACACGCCATGGCATTTCCGACATCCGTGAACGATCAGATTACCGATTCCGTGACCCAGGCCGACGTTCACGTGCTCGGCGATGCGCCTGCGGTCGCAATGGGGAATGTCTTTCAAGCGTTTGCGCTGGCCCAGGCGAGCGCATTCCAGAACGCCGCAAATGCGCAGCAGCAGAACCTTGTCATGACCCAGGCCGCGACCACGCGCGGCGTGCAAATCCTGCTGGGCTCGGTCGCGGCGCCGGCAGCCGCGACGCGATCGTAACGCCGAACACCGTCACGAATTCCACGATCCGCAATTGACATCAAGGAACAGGACAAAGCTCCCATGGCATTTCCGACTGCAGTAAACAGCCAGATCACCGATTCCGTAACCCAGGCCGACGTGCAGGTTCTCGGCGACGCGCCGGCGATCGCGATGGGGAACGTCTACATGGCGGTGGCGCAGGCGCTCGCGACCGCCGCGCAGAACGCCACCAACGCGCAACAACAGAACTTCGCGCTCGCCCAGGCCGTGACCACGCGCTGCATTCAGGTCCTGCTGGGCTCGGCCGCGGCTGTGAAGGCGTAAGCGGCGCCGCGACGCTTCGCTGCGTGAATGTTTTCGAAAGGCTCTTCGACATGACCGATGCTGCTGCTCGCGCGGAGTCTCCGGGCGCCGAATTGAACGACCAGATCAGGGATGCCGTCGAGCAGTTGAACGAATCGTTCAAGGGCATGAACCCAAATGTGCCCGAAGCCATCGCCTATCAGGCGATGGCGCATGCGGTCGCACTGGCCCTGCAGAACACGGTCCTGCAACAACAACACGACTACATGCTGCGTAACTCCCTGACGACAGCCGCGGCAGCGTCTCTGCTCGAAGGCCGACGCGAGGAGGCGGAAGCCGTGCTGAAGCTGGCGGACGAGAAGCTCGGCGGCCGGCTGAACCTCAGCGAGGAGATCGCCAGGATCGGCGAGGCGCTGAAAGGCATCGGCGAACAGTTCAGAACGCACTGACTGCCCGCCGCAACGTTCGCCGAGCCAATTCTGATTTGGGATCACGGCAGGCTTCGTCGAGGCAGAATTGCCGTCGTCCAGCAAGCGCCGGACGACAGCATAGGCCGGGTTAGACGCCGGCCATCATCACGTATTTGATCTCGACATATTCTTCCATGCCGTGGCGCGAGCCTTCGCGGCCGAGACCGCTTTCCTTCACGCCGCCGAACGGTGCGACTTCCGTCGTGATCAGGCCGGAGTTGACGCCGACCATGCCCGACTCCAGCGCTTCGGCGACGCGCCAGACGCGGCCGATGTCGCGGGAATAGAAGTAGGAAGCGAGGCCGAACGGCGAGGCGTTGCACATCGCGATCACATCGGCTTCGTCCTTGAAGCGGATCACCGGCGCAAGCGGGCCGAAGGTTTCCTCACGCGCCACCAGCGCGTCCGGCTTCACGTCCGACAGCACGGTCGGCTCGAAGAAGCTGCCGCCGAGCGGCGAGCGCTTGCCGCCGGTCACGACCTTGGCGCCGCCCTTCACCGCGTCGGCGATATGCCGCTCGACCTTCTCGATCGCTTCCATGTTGATCAGCGGCCCCTGCACCACGCCGGCTTCAGTGCCGTCGCCGATCTTCATCTCGGCAACCTTCTTCGAGAGCTTCTGCACGAACTGATCGTAGATCTTGTCCTGGGCGTAGAGGCGGTTGGCGCAAACGCAGGTCTGGCCCATGTTGCGGTACTTGGAGACGAGCGCGCCCTCGATGGCGGCATCGATATCGGCATCGTCAAACACCACGAAGGGTGCGTTGCCGCCGAGCTCGAGGCCTAGCTTCTTCACGCCGACCGCGGCCTGCCGGTACAGGATCTTGCCGACCTCGGTCGAACCGGTGAAGCCGACGAAGCGCACCGCCGGATGCTCGCACAGCACCTTGCCGATCGGCGGCGCGTCTCCGGTGATGATGTTGAACACGCCCTTCGGCACGCCGGCCTTCTCGGCCAGCGCGGCGAGCGCAAGCGCGGAGAGCGGCGTCTCGTTGGCGGGCTTGAGCACGACCATGCAGCCGGCGGCCAGCGCCGGCGACACCTTGCGCGTGATCATCGAGTTCGGGAAATTCCACGGCGTGATCGCGCCGCAAACGCCGATCGGCTGCCGGATCGCCAGCAGGCGGGCATCCGGCCGCTGGGTCGGGATGGTCTCGCCATAGACGCGGCGCGCCTCTTCGGCGAAGAACTCGACATAGGCCGCGCCGATATCGACCTCGCCGAGGGCTTCCGCCAGTGGCTTGCCCTGCTCGGAGGTCAGGATCAGCGCGAGGTCCTCGCGATTGGCGATGATCAGGTCGAACCACTTGCGCAGGATGTTGGAGCGCTGCTTGGCGGTCAGCTTGGCCCAGGCCGGAAATGCGCGCTCGGCGGCTTCGACGGCCTTGGTCGCGTCCGCAGCGTTCATTTGGGGGATCTTGATCAGTTCCGCGCCGGTGGCCGGATTGTTGACGGCGAACTCCGGCGTGCCGACCCAGGCACCATCGATATAGCAGCGGTCGCGCAGCAGGGACGGATCCTTCAGGCGGTCGTGGAGGGATGCTGCGGATTGCGAAGCGCGTGCGGCAACGGGTGGGGTCATAGCGTTACTCCTGAACGTCCTGGTGGGGATTCGCGGCCTATATAGGCCGAAACACGCCGCGATGCATTGTCTGCGACGCGGCTCTGCTTGCACGCAAATGCGGTGCTGAGACCGGATCGCTGAGGGCTCGATCCGGGGCGTCCGGAGGACGAACCCGGAATGACAGTTTCATGTGATGTCAGGCCGCGCCGCTCATATAAGTCTCGCGGCGGCCGATCATGCGCTGGGCGGCGGCCTTGGCATCCGCCTTGGTCGAGGTCGCACAGGTGCGATATTCAAGATCAGCCTGCGCCTTGGTGTCGCGGCGGCCGAACCAGGATCGCGAGCCGGTCTGCAGCAGCGCCAGAGCCTGCGCGACATTGTCGACCGCCTCGAACGAGTGCAGCGCTCCGGTACCCGCGTAGCGAACTTCATAGAGGCCGGGGCTGATTGGCGCTTCGATATTCTCGCCGCGGCCGGGCCGCGGATAGCGCTTCCATTCACTCCACGTCGAAATCATCACAGCGTCCCCGCAACCCCGGCCGTCACGGCCAGCTTTCTTCAAATCATCGGTTTAGGCCGCACTGTTTATGCAGCGATCTGAATGCGTTAATGCAAAACAACAGGCACGGAAATCAACCTCGCAATCACGTTACCGTGGGTCGCCCCCGGGGTCATCAGGGTTGCGGCGGAGTTCGCGACGAAATCTGCGCGCGTGGTGAATGCAGGCCGCGCAAGACCGTTCCTGTTGCGCTGCCCTCACGAGATCGCGACGCGATCGCCCCGCGCCCTGCTTGCGGGGCTCCCAAAGCGGGAGGATGATCGCCTCACTCCAGAACAATAACCCACCGGAGGAAATCCCAATGCAAGGCAAGGCTCAGATCGATCAGCTTCTGCGTCAGAAGAGCGACGCCAAGGAGATACCCGGTGTTGTCGCGGTCGCGGCAACCGGCAAGGACGTGATCTATCAGGGCGCGTTCGGCAAACGCGACCTGTCCAAGGACGATGCCATGACCGCCGACAGCGTGTTCTGGATCGCCTCGATGACCAAGGCCGTGACCTCGGCCGGCGCGATGCAACTCGTCGAACAGGGCAAGCTGTCGCTCGACGAACCGATCGGCAAGCTGTTGCCCGACCTCGCCGCCCCCCAGGTGCTCGACGGCTTCGACGCCAATGGCGAGCCGAAGCTGCGGCCGGCGAAAGCGCCGATCACGCTGCGCAAGCTCATGACCCACACCGCCGGCTTCTGCTACGACCTGTGGAACGCCGACATGGGGAAATATATGGAGAAGACCGGCACGCCCGGGATCATCTCCTGCCTGAATGCCGCGCTGAAGACGCCGCTCGCGAGCGATCCGGGCACGCGCTGGGAATACGGCATCAATATCGACTTCGTCGGCAAGGCGGTGGAAGCCGCATCCGGCAAGAAGCTCGATGCGTATCTGCATGACAATATGTTCGCGCCGCTCGGCATGAGCGACACCGCCTTCAAGATCACGGACAACATGCGCAAGCGGCTGGTCGGCATGCACGCGCGGGGCGAGGACGGAGCGCTGGCGGCGATGCCATTCGAGCTCGAGCAGAATCCGGAATTCCACATGGGTGGCGGCGGGCTGTATTCGACCGCGGCCGACTACATCAAGTTCTGCCAGATGATCCTCAACAAAGGCGAAGGCAACGGCAACCAGCTGTTGAAGCCCGAGACCGTCGCGGCGATGGCGCAGAACCAGATGGGCGATCTCACCGTCGGCAAGATGACGACGGCGGCGCCGCCGTACACCAACGATGTCGACCTCTATCCCGACATGATCAAGAAATGGGGGCTGAGCTTCCTCATCAACGCCGCCAAGACGCCGGAAGGCCGTAGCCCCGGCAGCCTCGCCTGGGCGGGATTGGCCAACACCTATTACTGGATCGATCCGGCGCGCGACGTCTGCGGCGTGATCCTGACGCAGCTGTTGCCGTTCGCGGACAAGCACAGCCTGGAAGCCTTTGCGGGGTTCGAGCGCGGCATCTATGACGGGCTCGATGCCGGCAGCGGCCAGAAGGCGGCCTAAGGTTCCATTGCATGACAGCAGAGGTCCCTTCTTCGCGGGAGGGACCTCTTCAATACCCGCCATAGGTCGGGCGTGTCCGGCCGGCGCCAAGAGTCTAAGATCGCGCAAAACGCGACGTGAAACGCGATCAGGAGGAGGACGATCTTGGCACCCAAGATTCTGGCATCCAAGGCGGAGAGTTATGTTTGCGGCGTGTCCGATACGCCGCTGCTCGGCGAAACCATCGGTCGCAGCCTTGACCGCGCCCGCGCGCGCTGGGGCAGCCGCGAGGCGCTGGTCTCGCCCAGCCACAATGTGCGCTGGACCTGGAACGAATTCGCCGAGCGCGTCGAGGCGCTGGCCGCGGGCTTTCTCGCGCTCGGGCTCACGCGCGGCGAGCGGATCGGCATCTGGTCGCTGAACCGGCCGGAATGGACACTGACGCAATTTGCTGCTGCGAAAGCGGGGCTGATCCTCGTCACCATCAATCCGGCGTATCGGCTGAGCGAGCTCGAATTCGCGCTCGGCAAGGTCGGCTGCGCCGCGATCGTGACGGCGACCGCGTTCAAGACCTCGGCCTATATGGACATGCTGAACACGCTGCTGCCCGAGCTTGCGAGCTCGGAGCCCGGCCGCCTGCAATCGGCGCGGCTGCCGCAATTGCGCGCGGTGATCCAGATCGGCGGTCCGGCTGCGCCCGGCGCTATTCCGTTCGAGGACGTGACGCGCATGGGCGGGCCGCGCCATCTCGAGCAGCTCGCGGCGCTGGCCGAGAGCCTGCAGTTCGACGATCCCGTCAACATCCAGTTCACCAGCGGCACCACGGGCTCGCCCAAGGGCGTGACGCTGACCCACCACAACATCCTCAACAACGGCTACTTCGTCGGCCGCGCGATGCGGCTGACCGAACAGGATCGCCTCTGCATTCCGGTGCCGCTCTATCACTGCTTCGGCATGGTGATGGGCAACCTTGTCTCCGTCACGCTCGGCACCACCATGGTCTATCCCGGCGAAGGCTTCGATCCGCTGGCGACGCTGACGACCCTGGCGCAGGAGAAATGCACCGCGGTGTACGGCGTGCCGACCATGTTCATCGCCGAGCTCGATCATCCGGAATTCTCGCGCTTCGATCTCACGTCGCTGCGCACCGGCATCATGGCCGGCGCGCCCTGCCCGATCGAGGTGATGAAGCGCGTCAACACCGAGATGAACATGAGCGAGGTGACGATCGCCTACGGCATGACCGAGACCAGCCCGGTGAGCTTCCAGAGCGCGACCGACGATCCGCTGGAACGCCGCGTCTCGACGGTCGGGCGCATCCTTCCGCATGTCGAGGTCAAGATCGTCGATCTCGACGGCAAGGTGGTGCCGCGCGGCGAGCGCGGCGAGCTCTGCACCCGCGGCTACAGCGTGATGCTCGGCTATTGGGACGAGAAGGAGAAGACCGCTGACGTGCTCGACGCCAATGGCTGGATGCACACAGGCGACCTCGCCGTGATCGACGACGAGGGTTATTGCAACATTGTCGGCCGCATCAAGGACATGGTCATCCGCGGCGGCGAGAATCTCTATCCAAGAGAGATAGAGGAATTCCTGTACCGCCATCCGAAGATTCAGGACGTGCAGATATTCGGCGTCGCCGACGACCGCTATGGCGAGGAGCTGTGCGCGTGGATCAGGATCCGCCAGGGCGAGACGCTGACCGCAGACGAGGTCCGCGCGTTCTGCCAGGGCCAGATCGCCCACAACAAGATCCCGCGCTATGTCGAGTTCGTGGACGAATTTCCGATGACGGTGACCGGCAAGATCCAGAAATTCGTAATGCGCGAGGCGGTCGAGGCGCGGCTGGGATTGAAGGCCGCGAAGACGGCGTGATGCGCGACCTCACGCTCAACACCGTCATGCCCGGGCTTGTCCCGGGCATCCACGTCTTCCGGTCCGCTCGCGAAGAAAGACGTGGATGGCCGGGTCGAACCCAGCCATGACGGATGGAGAGGTCCTGCCCTAAACCGGAAGCCCCTTCTGCTTCGCCAGATCCTTCAGCGACACCACCGGCCGCGCGCCGATGTGCTGGATGACCTCTGCCGCGGCGAGTGCACCGAGACGGCCGGCGTTTTCATAGCCCGCGTTGCGCACGAGACCGAACATGAAGCCGGCGGCGAACAGATCGCCGGCGCCGGTGGTGTCGACGAGCCTGTCAATCGGGCAGGCCGGCACCGCCGTGACGCCGTCCTTGGCGACGACGACGCAGCCCTTCTCGCTGCGGGTGACGACGCCGAGCTTTGTATCCTTGCCGAACTGTTTCAGCGCGGTGTCGAAATCCGAGGTCTGGTACAGCGAGTGCATCTCGGATTCATTGGCGAACACCAGATCCACCGTGCCCTTGCGCATCAGCTCGAGGAATTCATCGCGGTAGCGATCGACGCAGAATGAATCCGACAGCGTCAGCGCCACCTGGCGTCCCGCGCCATGCGCGATCGTCGCCGCCTTGACGAACGCATCCTTGGCGTTCTTCGGGTCCCACAGATAGCCTTCGAGATAGATGATGCTGGCGGCTTCGATCTGCGCCGGATCGATGTCGTCGGGCGTCAGGTCCTGCGCGGCGCCGAGATAGGTGTTCATGGTGCGCTCGCCGTCCGGCGTGACCAGGATGTAGGAGCAACCGGTGGCTGGCCCGGCCGTCGCGGGCCTGGTGTCGAAGCTCACGCCGGCGGCGCGGATGTCGTGCACGTAGAGCTTGCCGATCTGATCGTCCTTGACCTTGCCGACATAGGCCGCGCGCGCGCCGAGATTGCCGACGCCGACGATGGTGTTGGCCGCGGAGCCGCCCGACATCTCGGTCGCCTGGCCCATATCACCGTAGATCGCGGCGGCGCGGGCTTCGTCGATCAGTTGCATCGAGCCCTTGGTCATGCCGTGACGGGCGAGGAGTGCCTCATCGGTTTGCACCAGCACGTCGAAGATCGCATTGCCGATCCCGAGAACGTCATATTTTGCGTCAGCCATTGACCTGCCCTGTTACGGCTATCCAAGAAGGCTGCGGCCTATCACGTTCGTCCCCGTGGCAGCAAGCCGGGCTCCCTGTGTTCCGTCATCCCCGCGCAAAGGCTTCGCCTTCGTCGCTGGAGGAGCGCTACTGGCAGCGGCGCGCCCTGCTGCTATAGAGGCGCGATGATCCGCTCGTTTCTCACGGTCTCCTCGGGAACGCTGGCCTCGCGACTGCTCGGCTTCGTGCGCGATTCCGTGATCGCGGCACTGCTCGGGGCGGGACCCGTGGCGGATGCCTTCCTGGCGGCATTTCAGCTTGTGAACGTGGTGCGGCGGCTGTTGTCCGAGGGCGGGCTGAACGCCGCGATGGTGCCGGCCTGGCTCAAGGTTCGCGACCGCGATGGCGTCGCCGCCGCAGCCGCCTTTGCGGGCCGGGTGCTCGGCACCGTAAGCGCCACCGTGGTCGTAGCCGCGCTCGTGCTCGGCGTGCTGATGCCGCTGGTGATCGCGGCGATCGCGCCCGGCTTCGTCGGCCGCGACACGCTGCAATTCGCGGTCAGCAATGCGCGGCTGATGCTGCCTTATCTGGCCTTCGCCGGCCCCGTCACCGTGATGATGGCGCTGCTCAACGCGCAGGGCCGCTTCGCGCTGACTGCGTTCTCGCCGCTGCTGTTCAACATCGCACTGATCGCTGTGATGGCCGTGCTGCTGGTGCGGCAGCAGGATCCAGTTCAAGCCGCGCAGATCATGGCAGCGACGATCGGCGTAGCCGGCTTCCTGCAACTCTCGATGCTGGTCCTGCGCGGCGGCCAGGCCGCCTCGCCGCTTCGCGTCTCCTTCGATGGCGAGATGCGCGGCTTCCTCGCCCGTGCGGTTCCCGGCATGGTCGCAAGCAGCGCGCCGCAATGGTTGATGGTGGCGGGCGCGGTGATCGCCTCGACGTCGCCATCGGCGGTATCCTGGCTCTATTTCGCCAATCGCCTGCTCGAGCTGCCGCTCGGCATCGTCGGCGTCGCGATGGGCACCGTGCTGGTGCCGGAGATGACGCGGGCGGTGCGGAGTGGCGAGCACACCGCGATCGCGCATGCGGAATCGCGCGGCCTCGAGCTTGCGGTCGGGCTGGCGTTCCCGGCCACGCTCGGCCTGATGGTGCTGAGCGCGCCGATCACGCGCATCCTGTTCGAGCGCGGCGCATTCACGGCCGATGACACCGCTGCGACCGCGCAGGCCCTGATCTGGCTCGCGCTCGCTCTGCCGGCCCATGTGCTGGTGAAGGCCTTGTCGCCGGCGTTCTTTGCCCGCGAGGACACGCTGACGCCCTTGCTCGCGACTCTGAATGCCATCGTGGTCGCGATCGCCGCCTCGTTCCTGCTCGGGCATTTCCTCGGCGCCAACGGAATCGCCGCCGGTATCGCGCTCGGCGCCTGGAGCAATGCGCTGGCGCTGCTCCGGAAGGGTGCGACCAGCTTCGGCTTCTCGATCGATGCCGACGCGCGCCGCCGCCTGCCGCGCATCCTCGCCGCAGCCGCCGCGATGGGCGCGGCGCTGTGGCTTGCGGAAGGCGTCCTTCCGGTTGCCGGCGCACACGGTTTTGTGCAGGCGGTGTCGCTTCTGCTGCTGATCGCAGCCGGCATGGCGAGCTACGGGCTGTTTTTGCAGCTTTTCGGCGTCGCCGGCTGGCGCGAGGTGATTAACGCCATCAGGCAAAAGCGACCTGCCTGACTTGCGCACGCGGGGCTTAAATGGCAAACGACGCCGCAGACTCATCGTTTGACGCGTTTTCTTCACGCGAACCGATGCCCACTTCGCTCGAAAACGCTTCTAAAGGCAGCCATTTCCGGGAATTTGAACCATGGCGTTCGTTGAACGGGTTTTCTCAGGCGTCCAGCCGACGGGCAACCTGCACCTCGGCAACTACCTCGGCGCGATCGTCAACTTCGTGAAGATGCAGGAGACGTATAACTGCATCTACTGCGTGGTCGACATGCACGCGATCACGCAAGGCGTCGACGTCTGGGGCGGCCCGGCCGAGCTCGCGCGCAACACCCGTGAGGTGACCGCGGCCTTCATCGCCGCGGGTATCGATGCCAAGAAGCACATCGTGTTCAACCAGAGCCAGATCGCCGGCCACGCCGAGCTGACCTGGATCTTCAACTGCGTCGCGCGCATCGGCTGGCTGAACCGCATGACCCAGTTCAAGGAGAAGGCCGGCAAGGACCGCGAGAACGCATCCGTCGGACTCTACGACTATCCGGTGCTGATGGCCGCCGACATCCTGCTCTACCGCGCCACCCACGTGCCGGTCGGCGAGGACCAGAAGCAGCATCTGGAGCTGTCCCGCGACATCGCGCAGAAATTCAACAACGACTTCGTCGATTCAATTCGTGGTCATGGCTTCGCCGACGGCCTGTTCTTCCCGCAGCCCGAGCCGCTGATCACCGGACCCGCGACGCGGGTGATGAGCCTGCGCGACGGCACCAAGAAGATGTCGAAGTCGGACGCATCAGACAATTCGCGCATCAACCTCACCGACGACGCCGACACCATCGCGCAGAAGATCCGCAAGGCAAAGACCGATCCGGAGCCGCTGCCGTCGGAGGAGAAGGGCCTGGAGACGCGACCGGAGGCCGACAATCTGGTCGGCATCTACGCGGCGCTCGCCGGCATCAGCAAGCAGGATGTGCTGAAGCAGTTCGGCGGCGGGCAGTTCTCGAGCTTCAAGAACGCGCTGGTCGAGGTGTGCGTCACCAAACTGGCGCCGATCGCCGCCGAGATGAAGAAGCTGGTCGCCGATCCCGGCCATGTCGACGCGGTGCTGGCCGACGGCGCCAACCGCGCCCGCGGCATCGCCGACGAGACCATGCGCCTGACCAAGGACATCGTCGGCTTCATCCGCCAGCGCTAACGCGACACGGCGAACAGGAACCACGGCGCCCTCTCCCAAACGGAGAGGGAGTGTGGCAGCATGGGCCTCGTTAGAGCATGATCTGTTCGGAAAACCGCTGCACATTTTTCGCTGACGCGGCCCTCCGGGTCCGGATCATGCTGTTGGCTCAGCACCGGGACATGCATGACCACCCAGCGACGCAGCTACGAGACGGGTCACAAGCCGAAGTGCCTGGTCATCGTCGACGACACCGCGGAATGGGACCGCGCCGTCTATTATGCCAGCCGGTGGGCCAAGCGGGTCGGCGGCGGTGTGGTGATGCTGCGGGTGATCGAGACCGAGGACCAGAACCAGCAATGGCTTGGCGTCGCCGACATCATGCGCGCCGAGGCCGAGGAGACCGCCAGTGAGGCGCTCGACCGCGCCGCCGGCCGCGCCAACGGGATTGCCGCGATCACCCCGGAGCGGGTGATTCGCGAGGGCGACCCGACGACGCAGATCCTCGATGTGATCGAGAAGGACGTCGATATCGCGATGCTGGTGCTGGCCGCGAGCCCCGGTCCCGAGGGGCCGGGCCCCATCATCACCACCATGGCCAAGACCATGGGCGCGTTCCCGATTCCCGTCACCATCGTGCCCGGTGGGCTGACCGACCCCGAGGTCGACGCGCTGTCTTAGATGGAATCCGCAGACCTCCGTCATGGCCGGGCATAGCCAGCCGAAGGACGGCGTCGCTTCCGCTCGCCTATGTCCCGGCCATCCACGTCTTTCTAGCGTGCGGCACCGAAGAGGTGGATGCCCGGCACAAGGCCGGGCATGACGAGCTTGGGAATGCAGCCCTTCATTGTCGGCCTCGCCACTCAGAATCAGCTGCTGCAGGCCCGGAACCGCGGTTTTACGCCTTGATCGCTGCCTTTTTAGTTGCCATTTGATAAGGGAACCCAACGTGCCGGCCTTGAACCGGCGACGCCGGAGACAGCAAATGTTCATTCAGACCGAAGCCACGCCCAATCCCGCCACCCTGAAGTTCATTCCGGGCCGCATGGTGCTCGAAAGCGGCACCATGGAATTCTCCTCGCCGGAGTCGGCCGCACGCTCGCCGCTGGCCGAACGGCTGTTCGCCGTATCAGGCGTCACCGGCGTGTTCTACGGCTCCGACTTCGTGACCGTGACGAAAGCGGACGGCGACTGGCAGCACCTGAAGCCCGCGATCCTCGGCGCGATCATGGAGCACTACATGTCGGGCGCGCCGCTGCTCGCCGACGGCTCCGCCGGCAGCGACGATCTCAGCGATGAAGAAGACGAGTTCTTCAGCGAGGAAGACGCCGAGACCGTCGCGCAGATCAAGGACCTGATAGAGACCCGCGTGCGTCCCGCGGTCGCCAATGACGGCGGCGACATCACCTTCCGCGGCTTCAAGGACGGCATCGTCTATCTCAACATGAAGGGCTCCTGCTCGGGCTGCCCGTCATCGACCGCCACGCTGCAACACGGCATCCAGAACCTGCTCCGGCACTTCGTGCCCGACGTGCAGGAAGTCCGGCCGATGTAACGGGAGGCGAATGGTGAATGGCGAATGGCGAATAGCAATCCGCTCTGATTCCCTATTCGCTACTCCCTGCTCGCCATTCGCCCCCTCATGATCGTCCTCGCCATCGATACCGCACTCGACGCCTGCTCTGCGGCCGTGCTCGACACGACCGCCGGCACGACCATCGCAATCGAATCTCAGGCGATGCAGCGCGGCCACGCCGAGGCGTTGATGCCGCTGATCGCGCGCGTGATGCAAGACAGCGGCATCGCCTTCACCGCGCTCGACCGCATCGCAGTCACCACGGGTCCCGGCAGCTTCACCGGCTTGCGCGTCGGCCTCTCGGCTGCGCGCGGCATCGCGCTCGCCGCGGAGAAGCCGGTAGTCGGGCTGACCACCCTCGCCGCCTATGCCGCACCTGTGGTCGCCGAGAATAGCGAGCATCCGATCCTGTCGGCGATCGACGCGCGGCACGATCACGTCTATTTCCAGGTGGTGGGCGGCGGCGGCGATCCGCTGGTGAAGCCAAAGGTGGCGCCGATCGCGGAGGCGCTCGAGGCCGCCAAGCTCGGCACGCTGCATCTGGTCGGCAACGCCGCGAAGATCCTCGCCGAACGCTGGCCTGCGGACGCTGCGCCGCCGTTCAAGGTCGACACGCAACCCGCGCCCGACATCACCTGGGTCGCCTGGGTTGGCGCGGCGATCGATCCGACAACCGCGCCGCCGCGTCCGTTCTATCTGCGCGCCCCCGATGCGAAGCCGCCGCGGAATCAGTTCCAGCTCAGCGCGCAGCCGTCAGCCAAATGATCCCCTGGCTTTCACGATGGTGGGGCGGCGATACGCCCGCGATCGAGCCCGCGACCCTGCGCGACGCGGCGCGGCTCGCGCAATTGCACGCCGCGTCGTTTCATCGCGGCTGGGGCGAAGGCGAGTTCGAGACGATGCTGACCGAACGCAACACGCTGGTGCATCGCCTGAGGCAGGGACGCAAGGTGATCGGCTTTGCGGTCTCGCGCATGGCTGCGGACGAGGCCGAAATCCTGTCGATCGCGATCGATGCCGGCCAGCGCGGGCGCGGCCTGTCGCGCGATCTGCTGCTGACCCATCTCGGCCACCTGGCCGGCCGCGGCATCCGCACCATCTTTCTCGAGGTGGAAGAAAATAATCAGCCGGCGCGACGGCTCTATGAACGGGTCGGATTCGGTGTGATCGGCCGCCGCGAACGCTACTACAAGCAACCGGGCGGGGAACATTTGAATGCGCTTCTGATGCGGCGCGACTTGTCGTAACATCCGCGCAGTGGCAGAACAGCGCCTACTCCGCCACCCAAGGCCCGAAACCCATGACCACGGTGAAAATCCCGCCTGCGCCGAAGCACACCGGTATCGAGGCGCGCTGCGCCGCGACCGGCATGCGCATGACCGAACAGCGCCGCGTCATCGCGCGCGTGCTGGCGGAAGCCATGGATCATCCCGATGTCGAGGAACTGTACCGGCGCTGCGTCGCGGTCGACGACAAGATCTCGATCTCGACGGTGTATCGCACCGTCAAGCTGTTCGAGGACGCCGGCATTATCGAGCGGCACGATTTCCGCGAGGGCCGCGCGCGTTACGAGCAGATGCCGGAGAGCCACCACGACCACCTGATCAATCTGCGCGACGGCAAGGTGATCGAATTCACCTCCGAGGAGATCGAGAAGCTGCAGACCGAGATCGCGCGCAAGCTCGGCTACAAGCTGGTCGATCACCGCCTCGAGCTCTATTGCGTGCCGCTCGACGACGACAGCAAGTCGTGATCGATAGCGTTTTCAAGCGAAGTGGACACCGGTTCGCGTGAAGAAAACGCGTCAACAAATCATGAGCTTCGATCTCGTTATTTTCGATTGCGACGGCGTGCTCGTCGACAGTGAAGTGATTTCCTGTCGCGCGCATGCGGACACGCTGACGCGCCACGGCTATCCGATCACGCCGGATGGCGTGCTGAAGCGTTTCCTCGGCGTGTCTGATCGCGAGGCGCGGCAGATTGTGGAGACCGAAATCGGTCGCAAGCTGCCCGACAGCTTCGAGGCCGAGGTCAAGCAGGCGACACTCAGCTTCTACGCCGACGACCTCAGCGCGATCGCGCATGTGGGCGACGCGATTGCAGCGCTCGATCTGCCGAAATGCGTGGCCTCCAGCGGAACGCCGGAAAAGATCCGCCACGGATTGACCTGCGCCGGGCTCTACCACCAGCTCACGCCACACATTTTCTCCGCAACGCAGGTCAAGCACGGCAAGCCCGCACCAGACATCTTCCTGTTCGCGGCCGAGCAGATGGGCGCGCGGCCAGAGCACTGCATCGTGATCGAGGACAGCGTGCACGGCGTCACCGGCGCCCGCGCCGCGGGGATGACCGTGCTTGGCTTCCACGGCGGCAGCCATTGCACGGCGGAACACGAGGACATGCTGCGCAGGGCCGGAGCGGCTGCAACCTTTGCGGATATGCGCGAATTGCCCGGGTTGATGAACCGGATCGACGGCGAATCTCGATAGCCTGAATGTTCGGCACTGTCATTCCGGGGCGACGCGTCAGCATCGAACTATGGCGCGCCCTTGCGCGCCTGAGGTCTGGTCCCTCGGACCATCCCGGAATGACCGGGCGGACCGCTGGATTTTCGCCCCTTTAGGCTATATTTGAGCACCGGCGCCCTGATGGCGCCGTTTCCATTCCGTGATCCGGGTTCCATGACGACGCCGCGCAAGCTGCACATCAAGTCCTATGGCTGCCAGATGAACGTCTACGATGCGCAACGCATGGTGGACACTCTGGCCGGCGAAGGCTTTGTCGAGACGGCGAGCGCAGACGATGCGGATCTCGTGATCCTCAATACCTGCCACATCCGCGAGAAGGCGTCGGAGAAGGTCTACTCCGAGCTCGGCCGTCTCAGGGTCGCCAAGGAAGAGGCCGCGCGCCAGGGGCGCGACATGAAGATCGCGGTCGCCGGCTGCGTCGCGCAGGCCGAAGGCGAGGAGATCGTCCATCGCGCGCCGACGGTCGACATCGTGGTCGGGCCGCAGAGCTATCACCATCTGCCGCAACTGCTGAAGCGCGCCAAGGAAAGCGGCCGCGCGCTGGAGACGGAATTCCCGGTCGAGGACAAGTTCGGCTTCCTGCCGCAGCCGAAGCCGGACGCGATCCGCGCGCGCGGCATCTCGGCCTTCGTCACGGTGCAGGAAGGTTGCGACAAGTTCTGCACCTTCTGCGTGGTGCCCTATACGCGCGGCGCCGAAGTTTCGCGTCCGGTTGCGAAGATCATCGACGACGTCACGCAGCTCACCGAGAACGGCGTGCGCGAGATCACGCTGATCGGACAGAACGTCAACGCCTATCACGGCGACGGCCCCGATGGCCGCGCCTGGCCGCTCGGCAAACTGTTGCAGCGGCTGGCCCAGATCCCCGGCGTGGCACGGTTGCGCTACTCGACCAGCCATCCGCGCGACGTCGACGACTCGTTGATCGCCGCGCATCGCGATTTGCCGGAATTGATGCCGTTCGTGCACCTGCCGGTCCAGTCCGGCGCGGACCGGATCCTCGCAGCCATGAACCGCAAACATACCGCCGATGATTACAGGCGTGTCATCGACCGGTTCCGCGCCGCACGGCAAGATATTGCTTTTTCATCGGATTTTATCGTCGGCTTCCCCGGGGAGACGGAGGAAGAATTTTCCGCCACTCTCGCGCTTGTCACGCAAATCGGGTACGCTGCGGCGTATTCATTCAAATATTCGCCACGGCCCGGCACGCCGGCGGCGGAGATGCGGGAGACGGTGTCAGCAGCAGAGATGGACGAACGCTTGGGGCGGCTTCAGGAATTGATCGACAGCCAGCAATCGGCCTTCAATCGGGCTGCGATCGGCACAACGGTCGATGTGCTATTCGAGCGCGCCGCGCGCAATCCCGGCCAGATCGTCGGCCGCACCGCTTATCTGCAGCCCGCGCATGTGATGGCTTCGCCTGACATTATCGGCAAGATCCTTCCGGTGCGGATCGACAGCCTCGAGCGCTACAGCCTGATCGGCGAGCTTGCGGCATCGTCCACGCCAAGCCTCGTTTCACAGACGACCATTGGAGCCTGAAATCCTTGCCCAAAAGCGCATCGGATTCGTCTTCGCTCGCTCCCAGCCGCAAACCAGACCGCGACATGCAAATGCCACCTGAGACCCAGGTCGTCATCGATTTCGACGACAACCGCGCTGCTTCCGCGCTGGTCGGCCCTTACGGCCAGAATCTCGCGCTGATCGAGCGTCGGCTCGGCGTCGTCGTGGATTCCCGGGGCAATCACGTCACGATCGCCGGCTCGCGCGACGGCTGCGATGCGGCACGGCGCGTGCTCGAGACGCTCTATGCGCAGGCCGTCGAGGGGCACGACCTCGATCAGGGCGAAGTCGAGGGCGCGATCCGCGCCGTGATCGCACAGGGCTCGCTGTTCGAGCTCGACAACAAGGCGGCCAAGCCGACATTCGAGACGATCAACCTGCGCAAGCGGCCCGTGCGGGCACGCACCGCCGCGCAGGACTCCTACATCCGCGCGCTGAAGCGGCACGAGCTGGTATTCGGCATCGGCCCGGCCGGCACCGGCAAGACCTGGCTCGCCGTCGCCCATGCCGCACAGCTGTTCGAACGCAAGGAAGTCGACCGGATCATCCTGACGCGGCCTGCGGTCGAGGCCGGCGAGCGGCTCGGCTTCCTGCCCGGCGACCTCAAGGAGAAAGTCGATCCCTATCTGCGCCCGATCTATGACGCGCTGTACGATCTGATGGACGCGCGCGTGGTCGAACGCGCGCTGCAGGGCAACGAGATCGAGATCGCGCCGCTCGCCTTCATGCGGGGCCGCACGCTGACCAACGCCGCCATCATTCTCGACGAAGCGCAGAACACCACATCGATGCAGATGAAGATGTTCCTGACGCGTCTCGGCGAGAACAGCCGGATGATCGTCACCGGCGATCCCTCGCAGATCGACCTGCCGAACGGGCAGACCTCGGGGCTTGCCGAGGCGGTGAAGCTGCTCGACGGTGTCGAGGGCATCGCGCAGGTGCATTTCACGGCCGGAGACGTCATCCGCCATGAGCTGGTGGCGCGCATCGTGGCCGCTTATGAGGGATTGCCGCAGCGGCCGGCAAACGCCAGATCTTGAGACCAATAGCTTCGGCCGGCAGCCCGCGCGATGCGGGTTCCGGCCACAACGCAGATTTTGGAACCACCGTGTCCTCCTTTCCCGCAACCGAGGTTCTCGTCACCGCCGAATGCTGGCAGACCGAGCCCGACGCCGAAGCGGTGATCCATCGCGCCATCGAAGCGGCCGCCGATGTTGCCGATGCCGATGTCGGGGACGCTGAACTCGCGATCATGCTGACCGACGATGCGGGCATCCGCACCCTGAACAACAACTGGCGTGGCATCGACAAGCCGACCAACGTGCTGTCGTTTCCCGCGTTGCAGCCGGCCGGCGACGGCGGACCGGACGACGCTCCGCCCATGCTCGGCGACATCGCGATCGCCTACGAGACGACGCGGCGTGAAGCCGACGAGGAAGGCAAGCCGTTCGACCAACATCTGAGCCATCTTGCCGTGCACGGCTTCCTGCATTTGATCGGCTACGATCACGAGAATGACGACGATGCCGAGGACATGGAAAATCTCGAGCGCGAGATTCTCGGCCAACTCGGTATCCCCGACCCCTATGCGGATCGGATCGACTGACATGCCGGATTCCGAACCAACCCATGACAATCCGCGCAACGTGAGCAATCTGCCGGCCGTGGTGCATGACGGCGAGGTGCAGCGCCCCGCAGCCGAGAGCTGGCTGGTGCGCGCGATCCGCACATTGTTCGGCTGGAAGGCCGGCTCGGTGCGCGACGACCTGCAAGTTGTGCTCGACGCCTCGACGCCGGACGATGTCGGCTTCTCCGCGATCGAGCGCACCATGCTGCGCAACATCCTGTCGCTCAACGAGCGACGGATCGCCGACGTCATGGTGCACCGTGCCGACATCGTCGCGGTCAAGCGCGACATTCCGCTCGGCGAGCTGATGAGCCTGTTCGAAAGCGCGGCGCATTCGCGGCTCGTGGTCTACAACGAGACCCTCGATGATCCCGAAGGCATGGTGCATATCCGCGACCTGCTCGCCTTCATGACCGCGAAGGCGCGGGTCGCCGACATGACCAAGACGCGGCGCAAGAAGCCGTTCCCGGCTGGGCTAGACCTGCGCTCGGTCGACCTCGCGCTGCCGCTGTCGGAAGCCCATATCATCCGCAAGCTGCTCTACATCCCGCCATCGATGCGGGCGATCGACCTGCTGGCGCAGATGCAGGCCTCGCGCATCCACCTCGCGCTGGTGGTCGACGAATATGGCGGCACCGACGGGCTTGTCTCGATCGAGGACATCGTCGAGGAGATCGTCGGCGAGATCGACGACGAGCACGATTCCGACGAGCCGCCGGCGATCGTCCGCCAGGCCGATAACTCTTTCATTGCCGACGCGCGCGCCAGCCTCGACGACGTGCGCTCGGTGATCGGCGAGGATTTCGTCACCGGCGAGGCCGGCGAGGAAGTCGAGACGCTGGGCGGTTATCTCGTCTCCTTCGTCGGCCGCCTGCCGGTGCGCGGCGAGGTGATTTCGGGACCGGGCCATTTCGAGGTCGAGGTACTCGACGCCGACCCGCGGCGCGTGAAGCGCCTGCGGATCACCACGCGCAAGGAACGGCCGACGCCGCGCAAGGAGCGCGAGCGGCGCCGCGAGCAGGCTCCGGACTCCGGAACACCGCAGGCCAATGACAACACCCCGCCGGCATCCGGCGATGGAGCCGGTCAGCAGTGAGATTCTCCGATAAACTTCGCGCCGCCGGGCTTGCGATCATCCTGACCTGGGGCTGGAAGCGTGCGCTTATCGCGCTCGCCGCCGGCGCCTTGTCCGCGCTGGCGATGGCGCCGTTCAACGCCTGGCCGGTGCTGTTTCTCACCTTTTCGGTCGCGGTCTGGCTGATCGACGGTGCGGCAGCCGGGCGCTGGAACGGCGTGTCCGCGGCGGCGCTATCCGGCTTCTGGTTCGGCTTCGGCTACTTCGTGCCCGGACTGTACTGGCTCGGCTACGCCTTCTTCGTCGATGCGCAGACTTTCGCCTGGCTGACGCCGTTCGCAGTGCTCGGCCTGCCCGCTTATCTTTCGTTGTTCACCGCCTTCGGCTTCGGCCTCGCCCGGCTGATCTGGCCGCGCGATGCCTCGCGCGTGCTCGCGCTCGCGGCCAGCCTGACGATCTCGGAATGGCTGCGCGGTCATCTGCTGACCGGTTTTCCGTGGAACACGTTCGGCTATGCGCTGAGTGAACCGCTGGCGCTGGCGCAAACCGCGTCGCTGATCGGGCTGTGGGGCATGACGTTCCTCGCGGTTGCGATCTTCGCAAGCCCGGCGGTGCTGATCGACGGCTCTTCGCGCGGCCGCAAGCCATGGCGCGCGCCGGTCGCGGCGGTGCTGGTTCTGGCGGCGATGCTCGCGTTCGGCGCGGTGCGGCTGTCACAGCACCCGACCGCGATGGTCGCGGGCACCAAGCTCCGCATCATGCAACCCGACCTGCAGCAGGACGCCAAGTTCAACTACTCCGCCAAGGCGGCGGTGATGCAGAAGTATCTCACATTGTCGGATAAGGCGTCCGGGCCGCAATCCACCGGCGTGCGCGATGCCAATATCCTGATCTGGCCCGAATCAGCGTTTCCCTTCTTCCTGACGCGGGAAGCCGACGCGATGGCGCAGATCGCCGATCTCTTGCCGAAGGGAACCGTGCTGATCACCGGATCGGTGCGCGCGCCCGATCTACCGCCCGGCGTCCGCATCACGCGTGCCTACAATTCCATCTATGTCATCGACCATGACGGAAGCGTGCTGTCGGTCTACGACAAGCTGCATCTGGTGCCGTTCGGCGAATATCTGCCGTTCCAGTCGTGGATGGAGAAGCTCGGCTTCCAGCAGCTCACCAAGGTGGTGGGCGGCTTCATCCCGGGCACGATCCGCCGGCCGCTCGACGTGCCAAATGCGCCGCCCGCGCTGCCTTTGATCTGCTACGAGGCGATTTTTCCCGGCAACATTGTCAATCGCGACGAGCGTCCGGGCTGGATCATCAACGTCACCAATGACGGCTGGTTTGGAATCTCGACCGGTCCCTACCAGCATCTGCAGCAGGCACGGCTCCGCTCGATCGAGGAAGGGCTGCCGCTGGTGCGTGCCGCAAATACGGGCATTTCCGCCGTCGTTGATCCCGTAGGGCGAATCGTCGCGCGACTGGGATTAGGCATCGAAGGCGTGCTCGACGCCGGCCTCCCGGTGGCCATCGCACCGACGATCTATGCGCGCATCGGGAATATCCCGGCCGCTGTAATTGTGATCGTTGCCCTTGCAATCGTATTGCGGCGGCGTTTTGTCAGGCGAAAAGCCTGACGAATATATATTGCCGGTTGTCGCCGAACCCGAAAAAACGTCGAAATTCGCCTCGGCGCGATTCCACCAGTTGACAGATTGACCGTGCGCTTCGCATTGTACGGTCCGAGCGAAATCCCAAGCCAAGTCAGCCCCTTTGCGCAAATTGTCCGCATTTCGTCCCGATCCTCCTCGCAGGATTTGACGGCACCGGCGCCTGAGGCATATTCCGATTCCACCCTGCCTCATCGTCGGGCGCGCACAATCCCTAGGAGAGTTGGAGATGTCTACGAAAGCGCCCAACCCTGTTGACAAATATGTCGGCAGCCGCGTCCGCATGCGACGCATCATGCTTGGCATGAGTCAGGAGAAACTGGGCGAAGCGCTCGGCCTGACCTTCCAGCAGGTGCAGAAATACGAGAAGGGGACCAACCGCGTCGGCGCCAGCCGGCTGCAGCAGATCTCCGAGATCCTGCAGGTGCCGGTTTCCTTTCTGTTCGATGGCGGCCCGAGCGGCGTCAGGACGGCCGACGGCTTCGGCGAGGGCGCCTCGCCCGCCTATGTCTCGGATTTCCTCGCGACCTCCGAGGGACTGGCGCTGACCCGCGCCTTCACCCGCATCGCCGATGCCAAGCTCCGCCGCAGCATCGTCGAATTGGTCGAGCAGATCGCAGCACGCGAAGCAGCCGACCAAGCCTCACGCTGACCATATCCGTTTGAGGGATCGCCAAATCTGGAATATGTCATTCCGGCGCGCGCCCGGTCGTGCGCGCAATACAATAAGGACGAGTTCACAGGCGTCGACATCACCATGTCCAGCAACCCGTTTGAAGCAGCAGCGATTCTCGACGGCATCCGCCGCTGGGTCGAGATCGAATCTCCGACCGAGCGGCCCGATCAGGTCAACAAGCTCGTTGACCTCGTGGCATCAGGTTATCGCGATCTGCCGGCGACGGTGGAGCGCGTCGCGGGACGCGACGGCTGCGGCGATCATCTGGTCGCGCGCTCGTCCTGGGGCCAGGAGGCTCCGGGCGTTCTGGTGCTGAGCCATCTCGACACCGTGCATCCGATGGGATTCATCGAGCGCCTGCCGTTCAAGGTCGAGGGCGACAGTGCGTTCGGCCCCGGCATCTACGATATGAAAGGCGGCGCTTATCTCGCCTATCACGCCTTCCGGCGAATCTGCGCCGATGGCGCACGCGCCCCGCTCGGCATCACACAGCTCTACGTGTCCGACGAAGAGATCGGCAGCCCGACGTCGCGCGCGCTGATCGAGGCCGAAGGCCGCAAGGCCAAATATGTGCTGGTGACCGAGCCGGCGCGCGACGGCGGCAAGATCGTCACCGGACGCAAGGGTGTCGGACGGTTCGACGTGTTCATCAAGGGCGCGCCGGCGCATGCCGGCACGCGTCCCGAGGACGGCCGCAGCGCGATCCGCGAGCTCGGCAACGTGATCCAGACGCTGGAAGCGATGAACGACTTGAAGCGCGGCGTCACCGTCAATGTCGGCGTCGTCAGGGGCGGCACCAAGCCGAACGTGATCGCCGAAGAGGCCTACGCCGAGGTCGACCTGCGCGTACCGACGATGGCCGACGCCAACGAGCTCGTGCCGAAGATCCTCGGCATCACGTCGCGCACCAAGGGCGTCAGCGTGAAGGTAACCGGTGACCTGAATCGTCCGCCCTATGAGAAGAGCAATTCGGGTGCAGCGCTCTACGAGCACGCCCGGACGCTCGCCGCCGAACTCGGCTTCGACCTGCTCGATGTCTTCACCGGTGGCGGCTCCGACGGCAATTTCACGGCGCCGCATACCGCGACCCTTGATGGCCTCGGCGTCGACGGCAAGGGCGCGCATACCCATTACGAGCAGCTCTATGTCTCCTCGCTCGAGCCACGCGCGCGGCTCCTGCACCGGCTTTACCAGACGCTGCGATGATCGCTGCACCGCGCGATGCCGGCGACAATGACGGGCCCGCAGACGATGGCGCGGCTGCCCATTCGCGCGGATCGTTCTTCGGGCGGCGCAAGGGCCACAAGCTGCGCGCGCATCAGGCCGACCTGATCGACAATCTGCTGCCGCATCTGGCGCTCGAGATCGGCGCGCCGGCACCCGAAAGCCTGACCGAGCTGTTCGATGACGGCACCGAGAGCGTCAGGCTCGAGATCGGTTTCGGCGGCGGCGAGCATCTGATCGCGGAAGCGCAGGCGTTTCGCAGCACGGGCTTCATCGGTTGCGAGCCCTACGTCAACGGGATGGCGAAGATCCTGACGCAAATCGAGGCGCTCAATGTCGGCAATATCAGGCTGTTCGCCGGCGACGCCGCGGAGCTATTGGCGTGGGCGCCGGCGCGCTCGCTCGCGCGCATCGACCTGATCCATCCCGATCCCTGGCCGAAACGGCGGCACTGGAAGCGGCGCTTCGTGCAGGATGCGACGGTTGCCGCGATGGCGCGGATCCTCACACCCGGCGGCGAATTCCGCTTCGTCAGCGACATCGACGATTATTGCGCCTGGACGCTATCGCATCTGATGCGCGCGCCGGATTTTGCCTGGCTCGCCGAACGCGCCATCGACTGGCAGCAGCCGTGGCCGGACTACACGATGACGCGCTACGGCGCCAAGGCCGAGCGAGAGGGACGCAAGGCGGCGTATTTGCGGTTTCGAAGACTCTAACATCTCGTCATGGCCGGGCTTGACCCGGGCGTCCACGACTTAGGGCC
>NZ_LNCU01000041.1:0-64508 GCF_001542415.1 Bradyrhizobium macuxiense | reverse complement strand
GGTCAAGCCCGGCCACGACGGAAACTACTGGTTGGCCATCCGCGCCTTCTTCACATCGGTCGCTTCCCACACCATGCGTTTTCCCCGCTCGCGACCGAGCAGCTCGATCGGGTCGCGATTGTCGATGTGGCCGAACTGTCCCTTGTAGACGCCATAGCCGCACAATTCCTGCAAGCGGCGCGGAAAGCGAACGGCGGTCTCGCGGGGAATGCCGAGCTGCAAATTCTCCTGCTGGCGCATCCAGCCCCAGCAATAGGCGCAGGAGAAGGCGAATCGCCTGGCGTCGCTGGTGTTGGCGCCGCCGCCGTGCCACAGCGCACTGTCGAACAGCATCACGCTGCCCGCCGGCATGGTCGCGGTCACCGCGTCGTACTCCTTGCCGTATTCCGGCGATGTCGGGAATTTGTGGCTGCCGGGCAGGATCCGCGTCGCGCCGTTGTCGTCGCGAAAATCCGTCAGCGCCCAGATCGCATTGATCGTGATCGGAATATGCGGCCGCGGCAGCGGGATCAATTGCGTGTCCTCGTGGATCGGCTGCGCTTCCTGGCCGGGACCAAGCACCAGCGAGCAGAACGACGACAGCAGGCATTCCCGATCAAGCACGCGCTCGACCACCGGCAGCACGTTCTCGTGCAGCGGCACCTCCCAGAACAGATCGTCGTAGGTCAGGAGGTTGTTGATGCGCAGCGTCTTGAAGCCTTCGAACGAGGTCTTCGCCAGGCCGAGATCGTGCTCGCGCTCGATCCGCAGCACCGCCGCCTTCAATCCCTCGACCAGCTCGGGCGAGGCGGCGCGCTCGATCACGGTGTATCCGTCGTCGCGGATCCGGTCGGCGTGCGATTGAATGTCGGCGTCCGTCAGCATGGCAATCTCCCTGTTGGCGCTGTGTCGCGCCTTGCATGCGAGCATAGCCAGACTTGCCGGCGATGGGGAGTGCCTGCGCCTTGTGCGACCCACGCCGATGCAACGCGAGCGGACGGCGCGACTTTCCCCGCAACGGAATTTTATGATTGTGTCTTCGGGATTTTTACCGCGACTTCCAGAAATCCACGACGCGCTGCGCGGTCGACGGCATCAGGCGAACGAAATTCACCCGCGCACCTTCGATGTCGGCCGCCGCCGGCACGCGATTCGGCCCGAGCCGCATCAGGATCAGCGCGCGCACGGTCGGCCATTCGAGACCGACCGTCTTGCTCGCGATCAGGATCGGATCATAGCGGTCACCCGAGATCAGGCGGTCGAGCGTCGCGATCTTCACGCCGGTCATCGCGGCGAGCGCCGCAACCGATTCCTCGTATTTGAAAGACTTTGCGAAGTCGAGCAGCGCGGCCTCGTTCAGCTTGCCGTCACGATGCAGCGCAAGGATCGTGCGCTGAGCCACCACGAAATCGCGACGGCCCTCGACCGGAATGATCACGCCTTCGATCTCGCTCATCGCGAGCTTGATCTCGGCCTGCCGCTCAGGCTTGACGACATCGAACAGGCGCCGGCGGATCACATCGATCGAACCAGCCAGCAGGCTCTTCAGATGCTCCGGCGGCAGATCGTCGCGCCGGCCGATCTTCAGCGTCAGCACGCCGTCCTGGCCGGCACGGCGGATCAGCGAGGCAAAGCCATCGTCGGAGAATGCAGCGCCCGCATTGCCGGCCGCGCATCTGATCACATCGCGATCGCCGCGGCGGACGATGACGTCAGTCAGGCCGGTCGAGATCTTCGGCCGCTCCGCCATCGCAAGCAGATGGCCCTGGCCCTTGGCGTTGGCGATTTCGACCAGCACGCGCTCGTCGATGACGGGCGAGCGGCGCAGCAGCGGGCCTGCGATCGCGATATCGTCCTCATGGGCGAGCTGGCCCACCAGCTGCCGCGGCGCGTTGACGAGCACCGAGAGCCGCTCGGCCAGATCGATCCGCGCGTCGAGCTCGGCATGTGGAACCAGGCTGGTCAGCACGCCATCGAACAGATCGACATGGTCGGGGCGGAAGCTCGCGGCCCCCTGCAGGAACAGCTCGCTGACCCGCCGCGCGGCCTCGGCGCGGCGCTTGGGGTCGCCACGGCGAACGATGTCGTCGAGTTCCGGTATCAGCGCAGGGGCTGTCGTCATAAGCCTGTCCAACCAGCGGCTTCTGCCGGTTTTCCGGCAATCTAGGACCCCCTTCGTAAACGGAGGGTTAGATCGGCCGCCCACCCGGGGACGCCGCAAAATCACGCTCCCCGAGGCCCGGAGGTCTTGCCGGACCCAGGCAAAAGCGCTATATCGGCAGCAACTTATGGTATCTCATACGATCGCGTAGGAGAGTGGGCCCCCCGGGACCCGCTCTTTTTTATTACCCGAAGGGACCCGGCCGGGCCGACGGCTCGTTTGGGTAGCGTTAGCGGCCCCTTAAGGCCGACCGAAACAACACGACAGACCTCAGACTGCCTTTGACCCTGACACTGGATATGACCGATCCGACTGCAACGTCCGTGGACGTCGAACTGCTCAGCGAGCCGCGGCTCGTCGTCGAGCCCGGCGTGGCCGCGCGCGTGGCGGCAGTCGCCGTGCCGGTGCTGCAGGGCATGGGCTATCGCCTGGTGCGGATCAAGGTCTCCGGCGACGCCGGCTGCACCGTGCAGATCATGGCGGAACGGCCCGACGGCTCGATGCAGCTCGATGACTGCGAGGCGATCTCGCGCGCGCTGTCGCCGGTGCTCGACGTCGCCGATCCGATCGAACGCGCCTACCGGCTCGAAATCTCGTCGCCCGGAATCGACCGCCCGCTGGTGCGCCGCTCCGACTTCGAGCGCTACAGCGGCCATCTCGTGAAGATCGAGATGGCGGTGGCGCATCAGGGCCGCAAGCGGTTCCGCGGCACGCTCGCCGGCGTCGAGGACAATGCGGTGCGCGTCAAGCGCGACGATCCGCGCGCCGACGAGGACGCCGAGGTCCTGCTGGTCATGGAAGATATCTCGGATGCGCGGCTTGTGCTGACCGACGAGCTGATCGAAGAATCGATGCGCCGCGGCAAGGCCGCCGAGCGCGAGCTGCGCCGCGAGCTTGGGCTGGCACCGCCGCAACCGGCGCACGCCAGGAACAGCGATCCGGCAAAGAGCCATAAACCGAAGCCGAAGCCCGGCAAGAAGCAGGCTCCGACCAACACCAAACAACACCGCCTGGCCGCCGCGCGTGCGCGCCGAGGCGAGATCGATCCATCCGAAGGAGACTAAGCCATGGCAGTCAGCGCCAACAAACTCGAACTGCTGCAGATCGCAGACGCAGTTGCGCGCGAAAAGTCGATCGACCGCTCCATCGTGATCGCGGCGATGGAAGATGCCATCGCCAAAGCGGCGCGCGCCCGTTACGGCAGCGAGACCGACATCCATGCCGAGATCGATGCCAAGAAGGGCGAGCTCCGGCTGACGCGCCACATGCTGGTGGTCGACGTCGTCGAGAACGCCTCGAACCAGATTTCGCTGTCCGACGCGCAGCGCGCCAATCCGGGCGCCCAGGTCGGCGACACCATCGCCGACACGCTGCCGCCGCTGGAATATGGCCGCATCGCCGCGCAATCCGCCAAGCAGGTGATCGTGCAGAAGGTGCGCGAGGCCGAGCGCGACCGGCAGTATCAGGAGTTCAAGGACCGCATCGGCGATATCGTCAACGGTATCGTCAAGCGCGTCGAATATGGCAGCGTGATCGTCGACCTCGGCCGCGGCGAAGCCATCGTGCGCCGCGACGAGATGCTGCCGCGCGAAGTGTTCCGCAACGGCGACCGTGTCCGCGCCTATATCTTCGACGTCCGCCGCGAGACCCGCGGCCCGCAGATCTTCCTGTCGCGCACACATCCGCAGTTCATGGCGAAGCTGTTCGCGCAGGAAGTGCCTGAAATCTATGACGGCATCGTCGAGATCAAGGCGGTAGCCCGCGATCCGGGCTCGCGCGCCAAGATCGGCGTGATCTCGCGCGACTCCTCGGTCGATCCGGTCGGCGCCTGCGTCGGCATGCGCGGCTCGCGCGTGCAGGCCGTGGTCAACGAGCTGCAGGGCGAGAAGATCGACATCATTCCGTGGTCGCCCGACATCGCGACCTTCGTCGTCAACGCGCTGGCGCCGGCTGAAGTGGCCAAGGTGGTGATCGACGAAGACCGCGAGCGCATCGAGGTCGTGGTACCCGACACCAACAACCAGCTCTCGCTGGCGATCGGCCGCCGCGGCCAGAACGTCCGCCTCGCCTCCCAGCTCACCGGCTGGGACATCGACATCCTGACCGAGCAGGAAGAGTCGGAGCGCCGCCAGGCCGACTTCGAGAATTCGACGCGCGTGTTCATGGAAGCGCTCAATGTCGACGAGGTGGTCGGCCAGCTGCTCGCCTCCGAAGGCTTCACCTCGGTCGAGGAACTTGCGTTGGTCGACGTCAAGGAACTCGCCGGCATCGAAGGTTTCGACGAGGAGACCGCCACCGAGCTGCAGACCCGTGCTCGCGAATATCTGGAGCAGCTCGAGGCCGAGCTGGAGGCCAAGCGCAAGGAACTCGGCGTCGAGGACGCCATGAAGACAGTGCCCGGCGTGACCTCGAAGATGCTGGTGAAGCTCGGCGAGAACGACGTGAAGACCGTCGAAGACCTCGCCGGCTGCGCGACCGACGATCTGGTCGGCTGGACCGAGCGCAAGGACGGCGGCGAGCAGACCAAGCATACCGGGTTCCTCGACGGCATCGAGATTTCGCGGGACGATGCCGAGGCAATGATCATGCAGGCCCGCCTCAAGGCCGGCTGGATCACCGAGGCCGACCTCGCCAAGCCGGCTGCGGAAGCCGAGCCTGCCGAAGAACCCGCGGCGTAAGGAGATGGCCTACGGATGCTCGCTCAGGCTGACCCGGATCTCGACGATGGGCCGCGGACACAGAAGTCCGCGACCACGCGGATGTGCGCGGTCAGCCGCGAGGTGCATCCGATCGACGAGCTGATCCGGTTCGTTGTCTCGCCCACGGGCGAGGTGATCCCGGATCTCAAGCGCAAGCTGCCCGGCCGCGGATTATGGGTTTCCGCATCGCGGCGAAGTGTTGCGGAAGCCGTGCGCCGTCACCAGTTTAGCAAGGGATTCAAGCGCGATGTCCGCGTCGCGCCGACCCTTCCTGCCGACACTGAGGCACTCCTGCTGCGCAGCATCACCGATGCCCTGGCGATGGCCGCCAAGGCCGGCCAGGTTGTGTCGGGCTTCGGCAAGGTCGAGGACGCACTCAACCGGGGCGAAACCGCAGCCCTGATCCACGCTTCTGACGGCGCTGCGGACGGAATCCGCAAATTGGACGCGATCCTCCGGCAAAGGAGCGAAAAACGTGGTGAATCGCCGGTAATCGCCACCGTCAATGTTTTGACGTCGGCAGAATTGGATTTGGCACTTGGGCGGACAAATGTGATACATGCTGCGCTGCTCGCGGGCCCGGCGAGCAAGACGTTCCTGTCGCGCTGCCAGATGCTGGTCCGATACCGGATGGCCGACGACGACAAGACCGCCGAAGCGGCCAGAAATTCCAGAGCATGATCCGGGAAGGCGGATACCGCCTTTCCAACGGGATCATGATCAACAAAAGACGACGTTGAAGGACTTGTGCGGCAAACGCACAGCGAAACGAGATTAGGACTGCTGAATGGTTGATACCAAAACCCCTGGCGACAAGACTTTGAGTGTCCCGAGCAAGACCTTGACGCTGAAGCCACGCGTCGAGACGGGCACCGTGCGCCAGAGCTTCAGCCACGGCCGGACCAAGCAGGTCGTGGTCGAGAAGCGGGGCAAGCGCCGCATTGGCGGCGACGGCCCGGGCGAAGCGCATGCGCCGGAACCCGTGGTTGCAAAGCCTGCGCCTCCCGCTCACAAGCCACCGATGGGTCGTCCGTCGGGCCCGCCGCCCGGCCAGCCACAGCGCAACACTCGCTCGGGCGTCGTTCTTCCGACGCTGACCGAGGACGAGCGCTCGGCGCGCGCCAACGCGCTCGCAGATGCGCGGCAGCGCGATATCGAAGAGCGCCGCCAGGCGGAAGAGGAAGCCAAGCGCCGCGCCGCCCGCGAAGCGATCGAGAAGGCCGAACGCGAGGCCGCCGAAGCCCGNCCCGCCGCAAGGCGGAAGAGGAGCGCCATCGCCACGAGGAAGACGCCAAGCGCAAGGCTGAAGTCGAGGCCAAGCGCCGCTTCGGCGAGGGCGAGGCCAAGCCGCAAACGCCGGCCGCGCCCGCCGCCGCAAGACCTGCGCCCGCGCCAGCTACTCGCACGACAGCGCCGGCGGCCCGCTCGTCGACGCCGGGTGCCCGTACGACTGCAACCACGGCAGCGCGTCCCCCGGCCGCGTCGCCGAGGCCGGGGGTCCCCGCCGAAGCGGAGGAGGATGAAGGTCCGCGTCTGGTGCGGCGCCCCGGCGGCGCCGTGCGTCCCGCGGCCGCGCCCAAGACCACCCACAAGCCCGGCCCGCAGAAGGAGCGCGGCCGCCTCACGGTCGTGACCGCGCTCAACGCCGACGATGTGCGCGAGCGTTCGATCGCCTCGTTCCGCCGCCGCACCCAGCGTCTGAAGGGACATGCGTCGAACGAGCCGAAGGAGAAGCTGGTCCGCGAAGTCATCATTCCGGAAGCGATCACGATCCAGGAACTCGCGAACCGCATGTCGGAGCGCGCGGTCGACGTCATCCGCATGCTGATGAAGCAGGGCGCGATGCACAAGATCACCGACGTGATCGACGCCGACACTGCGCAGTTGATCGCGGAAGAGCTCGGCCACAGCGTCAAGCGCGTCGCCGCGTCCGACGTGGAAGAAGGCCTGTTCGACGTCGTCGACGATTCCACGGACACCGAGCCGCGCTCGCCCGTGGTCACCGTCATGGGTCACGTCGACCACGGCAAGACCTCGCTGCTCGACGCGCTGCGCCACGCCAATGTGGTGTCGGGTGAAGCCGGCGGCATCACCCAGCATATCGGCGCCTATCAGGTGCTCTCGCCCGAGAGCGGCACCAAGATCACCTTCATCGACACGCCCGGCCACGCCGCGTTCACTGCGATGCGCGCCCGCGGCGCCAAGGTCACCGACATCGTCGTGCTGGTGGTCGCTGCCGATGACGGCGTGATGCCGCAGACGGTGGAAGCGATCAACCACGCCAAGGCGGCCCGGGTGCCGATCATCGTGGCGATCAACAAGATCGACAAGCCCGATGCGCGGCCCGAGCGCGTGCGCACCGAGCTGCTGCAGCACGAGGTGCAGGTCGAATCGCTCGGCGGCGACGTGGTCGACGTCGAGGTGTCGGCGAAGAACAAGACCAATCTCGACAAGCTGCTGGAGATGATCGCGCTGCAGGCCGAGATCCTCGACCTGAAGACCAACTCGCATCGTCCGGCGGAAGGCACCGTGATCGAAGCCAAGCTCGATCGTGGCCGCGGTCCGGTCGCGACCGTGCTGGTGCAGCGCGGCACGCTGCGTGTCGGCGACATCATCGTGGCCGGAGCCGAGATGGGCCGCGTCCGCGCGCTGATCTCCGATCAGGGCGAGAATCTCGACGAAGCCGGACCGTCCGTGCCGGTCGAGGTGCTCGGCTTCAACGGTCCGCCGGAAGCCGGCGACCGCCTCGCCGTGGTCGAGAACGAAGCCCGCGCCCGCCAGGTCACGAGCTACCGCGCGCACCAGAAGCGCGAGAACGCGGCAGCTTCGATCTCCGGCATGCGCGGCTCGCTCGAGCAGATGATGTCGCAGCTCAAGACCGCGGGACGCAAGGAATTCCCGCTGATCGTGAAGGCTGACGTGCAGGGCTCGCTGGAAGCGATCCTGGGCTCGCTGGAAAAGCTCGGCACCGACGAAGTCGCCGCGCGCATCCTGCATGCGGGCGTCGGCGGCATCTCGGAGTCCGACGTCACGCTGGCGGAAGGCTTCAACGCCGCGATCATCGGCTTCTCCGTCCGCGCCAACAAGGAAGCGGCGGCCGCGGCCAAGCGCAATGGCATCGAGATCCGCTACTACAACATCATCTACGATCTGGTGGATGACATCAAAAAGGCGATGTCCGGCCTGCTCGCGCCCACGCTGCGCGAAACCATGCTGGGCAACGCGCAGATCCTGGAGGTGTTCAACATCTCCAAGGTCGGCAAGGTCGCGGGTTGCCGCGTCACCGACGGGACCGTGGAGCGCGGCGCCAATGTTCGCCTGATCCGCGACAACGTCGTGGTGCACGAGGGCAAGCTCTCGACGCTGAAGCGCTTCAAGGATGAAGTGAAGGAAGTGGTCGCCGGCCAGGAGTGCGGCATGGCGTTCGAAAACTACGGCGACATGCGTGTCGGCGACGTGATCGAGTGTTACCGCATCGAGACGATCCAGCGCTCTCTGTAAGTCCAAATCTTACGAAGCGCAGATCTTACTAAGCGTTGGATCCATTTAACTGAAAATGCGTCGGCGTGGCCGGGCCTGGTCCGGCCACCCCCGCGTTGCCTGAATTGAATAGCTAGGACATTGATGCCTGCGGCTTGGCCCGCGGGCGCGACGGTTTTGGAAGAAGGTCATGCCCCGTCAGAAGAAGAGTTCCACGCCCGGAGGATCACAACGTCAGCTGCGCGTCGGCGAAACAGTTCGCCATGCGGTTGCCGAGATTCTCTCGCAAGGTGACGTCCACGATCCGGATCTTGAAGGCCACATCATCACCGTTCCCGAGGTGCGCATGTCGCCGGACCTGAAGCTCGCCACGATCTACGTGATGCCGCTCGGCGGGCGCGACACCGACGCGGTGATCGCAGCGCTCGAGCGCAACAAGAAATTCCTCCGCGGCGAGATCGCGCATCGCGTTAACCTGAAATTTGCACCCGACATTCGCTTCCGCGTCGATGAGCGATTCGACGAAGCGGAACGTATCGAGAAATTACTGCGAACACCTGCGGTGCAGCGAGACCTTGCACCCGATTCGGACGACGAGTGATGACTGTGACGACGACCAACAGCGTGATCGACGCGAAAGATGCCGACGCGCGCGACGCTGACAGAGATATTTTTTCCGAACAGCGCAGTGAGGGTTCGCGTCGGGTGAACAATGATCCGCGGCAGAAGCAGGGCAAGCAGAATCAGCAGCCGCGCCGCGACAAGCGCGACGTGCACGGCTGGGTCGTGCTCGACAAGCCGATCGGCATGACCTCGACGCACGCGGTCGCCGTGCTCAAGCGCCTGTTTCAGGCGAAGCGCGCAGGCCATGCCGGCACGCTCGATCCGCTCGCCTCCGGGGGGCTGCCGATCGCGCTGGGTGAAGCCACCAAGACGGTGCCGTTCGTGATGGACGGCCGCAAGCGCTATCGCTTCACGGTGAGCTGGGGCGAGGAGCGCGACACCGACGACACCGAAGGACGCCCGACCAGGACCAGCGAGAGCCGGCCGACGGCAGAGGCGATCCGCGAGCTGCTGCCGAGCTTCACCGGGATGATCGAGCAGATCCCGCCGCAATATTCGGCCATCAAGGTGCAGGGTGAGCGCGCTTATGACTTGGCGCGCGACGGCGAGACCGTGGAACTGAAGCCCCGCCCGGTCGAGATCCACGAATTAATCCTTGTCGAACATGGAGATAACGGCCAGTCCGTGTTCGAGGCCGAGTGCGGCAAAGGAACCTATGTCCGGGCGCTGGCCCGCGATATGGGCCGGATTCTGGGCTGTTTCGGCCATATCTCGGCCCTGCGGCGGACCATTGTCGGCCCGTTTACGGAAGCGGACATGATTCCGCTGGAACAGTTGGAGGCTTTATGCAATAGAGCCGCGTCTGGCGAGGGCAGCCTCGCCGACGCGCTTTTGCCCGTTGAGACCGCGCTGGACGACATCCCGGCACTGGCCGTTACACGGGCTGATGCGGCAAGGCTCCACAGGGGCCAGGCCGTTTTGTTGCGCGGACGGGATGCGCCCAATAGTAGCGGCACAGTCTATGTCACGGTGGCAGGCCGTCTTCTGGCGCTTGCCGAACTTGGCAATGGCGAACTCATCCCCAAGCGCGTGTTCAACCTGAGCGGATTGACTGCCAGTCCGGCTCGCAACCATGGAAGCAACTGACGATGTCGATTACCGCGCAACGCAAAGCGGAAGTCATCAAGACGAATGCCACCAAAGCCGGCGACACCGGCTCGCCCGAGGTTCAGGTCGCGATCCTGTCGGAACGCATCAATAACCTCACCGAGCACTTCAAGTCCCACGTGAAGGACAATCATTCACGCCGCGGCCTCCTGAAGCTCGTGTCGACGCGACGCTCCCTGCTTGACTACATCAAGCGCAAGGACGAGGCGCGTTACAAGGCACTGCTCGAAAAGCACAACATCCGTCGTTGATATTGAGAAGCACGCGCGCGCGGTTCGCGCGCGTTTTCGTATGATCTTCCGGGAGTGCGGACTTTCGAATTTTCGAAAGACGATCATGCGCAACAGCATGGCACGCACGCCATGCGCACTAGCGTCCAGCAGCAATCCGGCAGCTGGACGGGGCAAGATGCCCAGATGACCGAAAGGATGGACGCCATCCGAAATCCAGGGACCATGGCAGGATCGCCGGATACTGGTCGCAGCAGCGCACCAGTGTCTCGCCGTCTTGCTCATGGTCTTTGCGTTTCCGGGCGCCGTGCTTTCGCGAAACCATGAAAGAAGACCGAAATGTTCAAAACGCATTCCGTCGAGATCGACTGGGGTGGACGTCCCCTCAAACTTGAAACCGGCAAGATCGCCCGTCAGGCTGACGGCGCCGTGATGGCCACCTATGGCGAGACCGTGGTGCTCGCCACCGTCGTTGCGGCGAAGGCGCCGCGCGAGGGCGTCGACTTCCTTCCGCTGACCGTCGACTACCAGGAAAAGACCTACGCCGCAGGCCGCATTCCCGGCGGCTATTTCAAGCGCGAGGGCCGTCCGACCGAGAAGGAGACGCTGGTCTCCCGCCTGATCGACCGCCCGATCCGCCCGCTGTTCGTCGACGGCTGGCGCAACGAAACCCAGGTGATCGTCACCGTCCTCTCCCACGACATGGAGAACGATCCGGATATCGTCGCGCTGGTGGCCGCATCCGCGGCACTGACGCTGTCGGGCGCGCCCTTCAAGGGCCCGATCGGCGCGGCGCGCGTCGGTTTCGCCAATGACGAATACGTGCTCAACCCGACGCTGGACGAGATGACCGAGACCCAGCTCGATCTCGTCGTCGCCGGCACGGCCGACGCCGTGCTGATGGTGGAATCGGAAGCAAAAGAGCTCAACGAAGACGTGATGCTCGGCGCGGTCATGTTCGGCCATCGCCACTTCCAGCCGGTCATCAACGCGATCATCGAGCTCGCCGAGAAGGCCGCGAAGGAGCCGCGCGACGTCACGACGATCGACAATTCGGAGATCGAAAAGGAGATGCTTGGCATCGCCGAGCAGGAGCTCCGCCAGGCCTATGCGATCCCGGTGAAGCAGGAGCGCTACGCCGCCGTCGGCGCCGTCAAGGAAAAGGTGATGGCGCACTTCTTCCCGGAAGGGCAGGAGCCGAAATTCGACAAGCTGCGCGTCGCCGACGTGTTCAAGGAGCTCGAAGCCAAGATCGTTCGCTGGAACATCCTCGACACCGGCAAGCGCATCGACGGCCGCGACGTCAAGACCGTGCGCAACATCGTCGCCGAAGTCGGCGTGCTGCCGCGCGCCCACGGCTCGGCGCTGTTCACCCGCGGTGAGACCCAGGCGATGGTCGTGACCACGCTCGGCACCGGCGAGGACGAGCAGTACATCGACGCGCTGTCGGGTACGTACAAAGAGACATTCCTGCTGCACTACAACTTCCCGCCCTACTCGGTCGGTGAAACCGGCCGCCTCGGCGGCACCAAGCGCCGCGAGATCGGCCACGGCAAGCTCGCCTGGCGCGCGATCCACCCGGTGCTGCCGCCCCACCACGAGTTCCCCTACACGGTGCGCGTGGTCTCCGAGATCACCGAGTCCAACGGCTCCTCGTCGATGGCCTCGGTCTGCGGCGCTTCGCTGTCGCTGATGGACGCCGGCGTGCCGCTGAAGCGGCCGACCGCGGGCATCGCGATGGGCCTGATCCTCGAAGGCACGCGCTTTGCGGTGCTGTCTGATATCCTCGGTGACGAGGATCATCTCGGCGACATGGACTTCAAGGTCGCCGGCACCGAGCAGGGCATCACTTCGCTGCAGATGGACATCAAGATCGAGGGCATCACCGAAGAGATCATGCGCGTTGCGCTTGGCCAGGCCAAGGAAGGGCGCGTCCACATCCTCGGCGAGATGGCCAAGGCCCTGACCGCGGCCCGCGCCGAGCTCGGCGAATACGCACCGCGCATCGAGACCTTCAAGATCGCCACCGACAAGATCCGCGAAGTGATCGGCACCGGCGGCAAGGTGATCCGCGAGATCGTCGAGAAGACCGGCGCCAAGGTGAACATCGAGGACGATGGCACCGTGAAGGTCGCCTCCAACGACGGCGAGGCGATGAAGGCCGCGATCAAGTGGATCAAGTCGATCGCCTCCGATCCGGAGGTCGGCCAGATCTACGAGGGCACCGTCGTCAAGGTGATGGAGTTCGGCGCCTTCGTGAACTTCTTCGGCGCCAAGGACGGCCTGGTCCACATCAGCCAGCTCGCGGCCAACCGCGTGCAGAAAACCTCCGACGTCGTCAAGGAAGGCGACAAGGTCAAGGTCAAGCTGCTCGGCTTCGACGACCGCGGCAAGACCCGCCTGTCGATGAAGGCGGTCGACCAGACGACCGGCGAGGATCTCGAAGCCAAGCAGAAGGCCGACGCGCCCGCTCCGCGCGAGGCCGCCGGCGAGTAAGGCCAAAGCAAATCGACTGTTACAAACAAATCGACTGTTGCAAAAAGGGCGGCCTACGGCCGCCCTTTTCAGTTTGCGGACACGCGCCGCAAAGCAATCTCCGCTGACCGCATGCGCGGTTTTGACCCGGCATTGTGACCAACAACGTTGGAACCCGTTCACACCTCGCGCCTAACATCAGGATGCCTTTCCAGCAAGGAGAACCGCAAATGTCCCTGATGTCCCGACGCCACCTGATCATCGCAGCAACCGGTATCGCTTCGGCAGCCGCCTCATCACGCACGGTGTTCGCCCAGGCGGCATCGGCTCCGAGCGGACCCTTTAAGGTCGAACCGCTGTCCTATCCGACCAACGCACTGGAGCCGCACATCGATGCCCAGACGATGGCGATCCATCACGACAAGCACCACCAAGCCTATGTCAACAGCCTGAACACGTTCGCCAAGGATCACCCGAAGATCGCGGAGAAGCCGGTCACTCACGTGCTCGCCAATCTCGGCGATGTGCCGGAGCAGATCCGCACCGGCGTGCGCAACAACATGGGCGGCCACGCCAACCATACGATGTTCTGGCAGATCATGGGACCAAACGGCGGCAAGCCAGACGGCGAGGTGCTGGCGGCGATCGACCGCGATCTCGGCGGCATGCAGAAGTTCCAGGCGGACTTCAATGCCGCTGGCGGACGTGTGTTCGGCTCGGGCTGGGTGTTCGTCACCGTGACCAGGGACGGAAAGCTGGCGATAGAGACGCGGCCGAACCAGGACAATCCGATCATGGACGGCAAGCGGGCACTGCTCGGCAACGACGTCTGGGAGCACGCCTATTATCTGAGCTACCAGAATCGCCGGCCGGACTATCTGAAGGCGTGGTGGAATACGGTGGACTGGAAAGCCGTGAGCGCGCGCTACGCAGCGGCGAAGGCAGGGGCGCTCGACGTGTGAGCCGTCAGAAGGATCGTCGGATGCGATCTGCTCGACTAGAGCGCGATGAGATCAGGTTGAACCGTCATCGCGCTTTAGCTTCTTGTTTGAGCATGATCTCCGCACAAACGCTACGCGCTTGTCGCGAGGGAGAACCGCTTCACACTTTTACGGATCATGCTCTAAGCTGAAGGCCTCGCGAGACACCGCGGGGCCTTTCGTACGCTGAGAGATCAAGGATGACGTTGCCGACAATCCGCGCTGCTCGCCCGGACGAATATGACGAGATCGCGCGCGTCTGGATGGAGAGCTGGGTCTCGACCCAACTCTCGCGGTCAAGCGACGGCCTGTTGAGCGATCTGCGTGCACGCCTGCGGCGCGAGATCGATGGCGGCTGGAGCCTTTTCGTCGCCGACGATCACGGCACAATCGCCGGCATGCTGGCGCTGCATCTGCCGACCTGCCTTCTCGACCAACTGATGGTCGCACCGGTCTATCAAGGACGGAGCCTGGGACGCGAGTGCCTCGCCTTCACGCGCCAGCAATTGCCCGATGAAATCTGGTTGAAGTGCGTTCGCGAGAACGAAAAGGCCTGGCGCTGGTATGAGCGCGAGGGATTTGCGTTCGAAAAGGAAGAGCTCAATCCGCAGACAGGCTTCACAATGAAGCACTATCGGTGGAGGAGGGCACAGGGGGCCTGAGCCTCGACCCGGGTTGCATATCCGCGGCAGGCGCGCGATGAACGGGCGCTGTTCGTCCCTCGCCGATGAAAGGTTCAGCCTATGATCAAGCTCTACTGGTCGCCGCGGTCGCGCTCGTTCTCCGCCATCTGGCTGCTCGAAGAATCCGGCCTCGCCTACGAACGAGTGCTGACCGATATCAGCACGGGCGCACAGAAGTCGCCCGACTTCCTCAAGATCAATCCGATGGGCAAGGTTCCGGCGCTGACCGACGGTGACGCCCGGCTCGCCGAGGCGGCGGCGATCTGCGCTTACGTCGCCGACCGCTATCCCGAGACCAAGCTCGCGCCGGCCACGACGGACCCGAAGCGCGCACGCTATCTGCAATGGCTGTTCTTCTCGCCGAGCTGCATAGAGCCCGCACTGATCCAGCTCTTCACCAAGCTCGAAGTGCCCACGAGCACCGCGGCGTGGGGCAGCGCGGCACAGGTGTTCGACGTGCTCGACGCGGAGTTGCAGAAGGGACCGTGGATCCTCGGCGATCAGTTCTCCGCCGCCGACATCGCGATCGGCTCCGGGCTGAACTTTGCCGTGCGCATCTTCAAGACGGTGCCAGCGCGGCCGTCATTCGACGCCTATATCGATCGCTGCATGGCACGGCCCGCGTTCCAGCGCGCAGAGAAGATCGCGGCGGGGTGACGTCGCAACTGTGTAGCCCGGATCAGTGCAACGCGATCCGGGCTACGAAGGCTTAGCCCGGCACGACGCGAGGATCGAGATCCTGTGTGTAGTCGACGCCGTCGATGCCAAATCCGAACAGGCGAAGGAACTGGCTCCTGTATTCCTGGAGGTCCGCCAGTTCACCCATCGTCTCGGTGGAGAGCAGAGGCCAGCGTCGCGACACTTCCGTCTGAACTTCGGGCGAGAGCTCCCAGTCGTCGACCCGCAGGCGCTTGGCCTCGTCAATCTCGGCATTCGCGCCAAGGCGCGTCCGGAACAGGCGATCGATCTGTTCGATGCACCCTTCGTGCAGCCCGAGCTGCTTCATGACCTTGAACAGCACCGTTCCATAGAGCGGCACCACCGGAATGGCCGAACTCGCCTGAGTGACCACGGCCTTGAGCGCCACAACGCGGGCCGCGTCCTCACCGAGCCGGCCCCGGATCTCTTCCGCCTTGCTGTCGAGATCGACCTTGGCGCGACCCAGAGTGCCGTGCCAGTAGATCGGCCAGGTCAATTCACTGCCGATATAGGTGTAGTTGAGCGTCCGGAAACCTGGCGCCAGAACGCCGGCGTCAGCAAGCTGGTCGATCCAGCGCTTCCAGTCATCGCCGCCCATCACCGCGACCGTGGCCGTCGTTTGATCTTCGCTCGCCGGCTCAAGGGTCGTCTGGAACACTTCGCCCGTCTCGGTGTCGAGGGTCTTGATCTCGACAGGCGCACCGAGCGGCTTGATGACCGAGCGATAGGTCTTGCCCGTGACCGGGTCTGTCCGTGCCGGAGCGGCCATGCTGTAGACCAGCAGGTCCAACTGCCCGAACTTTTCGCGCACGCGCTCGATGAAGTTTTTCTTCATCTCGTCGGAAAAGGCGTCACCCTCCAACGTGAGAGGCGATCGTCCGATCCTCTCGGCCTCGATCTCGAATGCGCGATTGTTGTACCAGCCGGCGCTGCCTGTCCTCGTCGCTGTCGGCTCGCGCTCCAGCGACACGCCGATGGTCTCTGCTCCACCCGCGAAGGTCGCAACAATGCGGCTCGCGAGGCCGTAACCCGTCGAACACCCCAGCACGGCGACGCGCTTGGGACATTCCGGAACAGGTCCCTGGCGGAGGACGTAAGCGATTTGCTCGCGGACGTTTGTGGCGCAGCCGACGGGATGCGCCGTCGTGCAAATGAAGCCTCGCACGCGCGGTTCGATGATCATGCCCACCCCATTTCGGATCGTCGCATCATTTGCTGCCTGCCGACCTTCGTCAGAAAGTGAGAAGAGGTAACAGCCAAATCACGCATCCAGCCGCTTGAAGACAAGCGTGGCGTTGGTGCCGCCGAAGCCGAACGAGTTCGACAGCACGGTGGCGAGCTTGGCATTGTCGATGCGCTTGCGCACGATCGGCATGTCGGCGAACACCGGATCGAGTTCGGTGATATGCGCGCTCTCGCAGACGAAGCCGTTGTTCAGCATCAACAGCGAATAGATCGCCTCCTGCACGCCGGTGGCGCCGAGCGAATGGCCGGTCAGCGCCTTGGTCGCCGAGATCGGCGGACACTTGTCGCCGGTGCCGAACACCTTGCGGATCGCCTCGATCTCCGGCGGATCGCCGGCCGGCGTCGAGGTGGCGTGCGGATTGATGTAGTCGATCGGCGTGTTCACGGTCGACAGCGCCATGCGCATGCAGCGCTCGGCGCCCTCACCCGACGGCGCAACCATGTCGTAGCCGTCGGAGGTCGCGCCATAGCCGACCACTTCGCCATAAATCTTCGCGCCGCGCGCCTTGGCATGCTCGAACTCTTCAAGCACCACGACGCCAGCGCCGCCGGCGATCACGAAGCCGTCGCGGCTGATATCGTAGGGACGCGAGGCGGTGGCCGGCGTGTCGTTGTATTTCGAGGACATCGCGCCCATGGCGTCGAACAACACCGACAGCGTCCAGTCGAGTTCCTCGCAGCCGCCGGCGAAGATAATGTCCTGCTTGCCGATCTGGATCGTCTCATAGGCATTGCCGATGCAATGGTTCGACGTCGCGCAGGCCGAGGAGATCGAGTAGTTCACGCCCTTGATCTTGAACCAGGTCGCGAGCGTCGCCGACGCCGTCGACGACATTCCCTTCGGCACGGCGAACGGACCGATGCGCTTCGGACCCTTGGTGCGCGCGATGTCGGCCGCCTCCACAAGCGTCCGCGTCGACGGCCCGCCTGATCCCATGATGATGCCGGTGCGCACGTTGGAGACTTCATTCTCCTCGAGACCGGAGTCGCGGATCGCCTGTTCCATGGCGACGTGATTCCACGCCGCACCTTCTGCAAGGAACCGCATCGCGCGGCGATCGATCACCTCGGCAGGATTGAGTGTCGGCGCACCGTGCACTTGCGAACGAAAGCCCAACTCCGCGTGCTTCGCCGCACGCGAGATGCCCGATTTCGCCTCGTAGAGGCTCGCAAGCACTTCCTGGGTGTTGTTACCGATGGATGAGACAATGCCCATCCCCGTGATGACAACCCGCCTCATGTTCGCCTCGCCCTGCCTAAATGTTGTCGCATGATGATCCTGCTCAAGACGGAGCCGTGCCCTGCTTGAACAACCCGACCTTCAAATCCTTGGCGCGATAAATAATCTCGTCGTCCATGGAAAGCCACCCATCGGCGATTCCAAGCACGAGCTTTGCTCGCATCACGCGCTTGATATCGACGTTGTACACAACCTTGCGCGCATGCGGCAGCACCTGCCCTGAGAACTTCAGCTCGCCGAGGCCGAGCGCGCGACCACGACCTTCGCCTCCGATCCAGCCGAGGTAAAAGCCGACCATTTGCCACATGGCATCGAGACCGAGACAGCCCGGCATCACCGGATCGTTCTTGAAGTGACAACCGAAGAACCAGAGATCGGGCTTCACTTCGAGCTCGGCGCGCACCAGTCCTTTGCCGAACTCGCCGCCGGTTTCGGAGATATCGCTGATGCGATCGAACATCAGCATCGGCGGCAGCGGCAATTGAGCGTTGCCGGGGCCGAAAAGTTCTCCCCTGCCGCAGGCCAGCAAATCCTCGTATTCATAACCGCCGCGCCGATCCAGCATCCTCTTCAGCCTCTCAAATGTCCCGATGAAGCGCTTTTTGCTTGAGTCGGACCGTTGTTCCCGCCGGGCTGGGATATCCCGCCCTTTGGCGCTATCCGGGTACGCTATCGGCCTTGGTTCTCTGCCGATAGCGCATATGTGGTCCGCGCGCTCTCTAACATAGGCTCAAGGGGGCAGCAAAGCAGCATTCCGGGGATAAATCGCCGCTTCTCCATGGGGTTCCCTCTTTACCTTGGATCCGTTCTAGTTGCGAAAAACTTGCATCTGATGGTCATCCTTTTTATATTTCCTAGGAATATCGCCCGAGTTAGGTGCATAGAGTGGATATGAACGAGGAAGTATCGGTTTCGAACGATGACGCCGTGCACCCGGCCGCACGGGGCGCTGGGCATCACCCGGCCCTGACCGGCTGCCCGTGGCATGACGTCAACGAGATGCTGCAGGCTGCCGGCCTTCGGCCGACCCGNCCCGCCAGCGCATGGCGCTGGGTTGGCTGCTGTTCGGCAAGGGCGCGCGTCACCTGACCGCCGAAATGCTGTACGAGGAAGCCACGCTGGCCAAGGTTCCGGTGTCGCTGGCGACCGTCTACAACACCCTCAACCAGCTCACCGATGCCGGTCTGCTGCGCCAGGTCAGCGTCGACGGCACCAAGACCTATTTCGACACCAACGTGTCGGCGCACCACCACTTCTATCTCGAGCACAATCACGAGCTGGTCGATATTCCCGACCCTAACCTCGTGCTGACCAAGATGCCGGATGTACCGGAGGGCTATGAGATCGCCCGCGTCGACATGGTCGTGCGGCTGCGCAAGAAGCGCTGATCCCACCCGATCGTCATGCGCGGGCTTGGCCCGTGCATCCATCGTTCCCGGCTGAATTTTGTCTGATAGATCGCCGGGTCCCGTCTACGCCAAGGCTTCGACGGGGCCAAGGCTCACGGGCGCGCCGAAGCTTCAGCGGAGGCGGCAAGCCCGGCGATGACGGGCTGTCGCGTCAATCCACCTTCTCGTCGGCGTAGACGCCCCACAGGCGCTGCTGCTCGATCCAGCCGTCGAATCCGTTGCCGGTGATCCGGCACCAGTTGTTGGCGCACTTCCTGACCTGCGCAACGACGCCGGCCTGCAGCCGCGCCGCGACCGCGCTGGTGACGTCGGGATGATCGTAGATCGAGGCGAGATCGTCCTTCTTCTTCATCGTGACGACCGCGGTGCGGCGGCCGGACAGCAGGGAGTGGTAGACCCAGCCTTCGGCGCCTTCGGAGTCGCGCACCCTGCGCCAGTTCTCGAATTCGGCCGTGACTTCGACCGGCAGGCCGGCTCGGGTGTAGACCCAGGCGACGTCATTGTCCTTGGTCGGGCCGGCGCGGACGTTCACATGATCGGATTTCAGGCTGACATAGCGCGGGATCGGCAATCCGCTGGTGGTGGGGCTCAGATCCTTGGCCGTATGTCCCGGCATGATCGACGCGCCGAGCATGCTCCCGACCAGCGCCGCCAACGAACCGAAACGCCAGAACATCAACTCGTCTCCTGTCGAGATGACCAACCCGCATTCGGCGAGTTGCAACCCAAACCCACGCCTGGATACCAGGCCCCCTGTGCCGGCGCCGTCCGCTCCCCCAGCCGTGATTCCGAGGGGTTCTTGTCTTGGCCCGGCCTTCTGCTAGAGAGGACGACAAGCTTGAGAACCAGAACGCCCGAATTTTCCGCCGGCAAATGTGCGGTCGATATCGGGGAACCGTAGGAAACGCGAAGGAAACGCCGGGACAGCGCGGCATTCAGCAGTGTCGATCAACCGGGTTAATGAGGTCTGAACGGCTCGAATTTTAGCGAGCTGAATGCCTCATGAGAGCAGGACATGTCGGTAAAGAAAAAGCCTCTCGTCGTCGTCACCCGCAAGCTGCCGGACTCGATCGAGACCCGGATGCGCGAGCTGTTCGACGCCAGATTGAATCTGGACGACACGCCGATGACATCGGAGCAGATCGCGGAAGCCGTGCGCAGCGCCGACGTGCTGGTGCCGACGGTGACCGACCTGATCCGCGACGACGTGATCAACCAGCCCGAATGCAAGCTGAAGATGATCGCCAACTTTGGCAACGGCGTCGACAATATCGACGTGACGGCGGCCCATGCGCGCGGCATCACCGTGACCAACACGCCGAAGGTGCTGACCGAGGATACCGCCGACATGACCATGGCGCTGATCCTCGCGGTGCCCAGGCGCATGATCGAGGGCGCCTCGATCTTGACCGAAGGCAAGCAGCACTGGGCGGGCTGGTCGCCGACCTGGATGCTCGGCCACCGCATCGGAGGCAAGCGGCTCGGCATCATCGGCATGGGCCGGATCGGCCAGGCCGTGGCACGCCGCGCCCGCGCCTTCGGGCTGCAGATCCACTACCACAACCGCCGCCCGGTCGCGCCGGTCATCGCCGACGAACTCGGCGCGACCTATTGGGAAAGCCTCGACCAGATGCTGGCCCGGATGGACATCATCTCGGTGAACTGCCCGCACACGCCCGCCACCTACCATCTGCTGTCGGCGCGGCGGCTGAAGCTGATCCGGAAAGAGGCCTACATCGTCAACACCGCGCGCGGCGAGGTGATCGACGAGGACACGCTGGTCAAGCTGATCGAAGCCGGCGACGTCGGCGGCGCCGGTCTCGACGTCTATGAGCACGAGCCCGCGGTGAACCCGAAGCTGGTGCGGCTGGCCAAGGCCGGCAAGGTGACGCTGCTGCCGCATATGGGCTCGGCCACCATCGAAGGCCGCGTCGAGATGGGCGAGAAGGTGATCATCAACATCCGCACCTTCCTCGACAACCACAAGCCGCCGGATCGCGTGCTGCCGAGCATGCTGTAGCTCCTACGGCACAGCCAAAATATCGAAAACAACCCCATGCAAAGTAGCCGGTGCTCGCTGTAGCCGCGCATTCGGTGTCGTCCCTGCCTAGTGCGCAATTGCGCACGGGAGCAGGGACCCATAACCACTGGCCCAAATTGTTGGACGAGGTCCGCGTTCCGACCAGTCGCAACCTCGTTTTGACGCAATAGATCGCCGTCCGCCCGTTGTGCCTCAAACTATGCCCTGTGGTTATGGGCCCCTGCGCGCAGGGGCGACAGCAGGGTCTCGGCTCAAGGCCGGGACGACGGTGTGGTGACAGCCTGCCCTATTTCTTCCGTCCCGCCTGCTTGCGCCAGTCGGCGACGAACGCCACGAAGGCGGCGAGCGCCGGCGGCGGCTGGCGGCGGCTCGGATAATAGAGGAACGGCCCGGGAAACGGCGGGCACCAATCGTCGAGCACGCTGATCAGCGCGCCGGATTTGACGCCGTAGCGGACATAGCCCTCGAACGTCGCCCAGTAGCCGACGCCGTCATGGACCGCGCGCAGCGCGAGCCCGAGATAGCTTGCGATCAGCCTGGCCGGCGGTGATAGCTTGACCACGCGGCCGTTCTTCTCGAACTCCCAATCGAAGATCGCGCCGTTGCTGAAACGGGTGCGGATGCAGGCGTGGTTCAGCAGGTCCTTCGGCTGCATCGGCCGGCCATGCTTTGCGACGTAGTCGCTCGAAGCCACGACAGCGTAGCGCTGCGGCGCGCCGAGCGGGACCGCGACCATGTCCTGCGCAAGATGCTCGCCATAGCGCACGCCGGCATCGAAGCCCTGCGCGACGATATCGACGAACGCGCTCTCCGCGACGATATCCAGATCGATCTTCGGATATTTCGCGAGGAAAGACGCGACCATCGGCGACAGCACGAGGTCGATCGCCGGCGGCGGCGCGTTGATGCGCAAGCGGCCCGACGGCTCCGCGCGCAGGCCGCGCACCTGGTTGAGCGCATCGCCGACATCGGTCATTGCCGGTCCGACGCGAGCGAGCAACAGTTCGCCGGCTTCGGTGAGCGCGACGCTGCGGGTGGTGCGGTTCATCAGGCGAACGCCGAGCCGCTCCTCCATGTCGCGCAGCCGCTGGCTGAGGCTCGAGACCGAGACGCGGCTCTCCAGCGCGGCACGGCGGAAGTTGCGCGTGCGCGCCACCGCCACGAAGGCGTCGAGGTCGCGGAGGTCGAAATCCTGCATTGTTCGATATAGTGAACAAGCTATTCGGCATTGTCCAGCTTATCGCGGGAAGGTGGCGGACGCATATCAGCTGCACCATTTGCGGCGGATCGCCCGCTCGCGACCTCTAGGGAACACCACCACCATGGACACACGCAAACTCGGTTCCACCGGCCCTGTCGTCTCGCAGATCGGCCTCGGCTGCATGGGCATGTCCGACTTCTACGGCCCGACCGATCGCAGCGAGAGCATCGCCACCATCCACGCCGCGCTCGACGCCGGCATCACGCTGCTCGACACCGGCGATTTCTACGGCATGGGTCACAACGAGATGCTGATCGGCGAGGCGCTGAAAGGCAGGAACCGCGACAATCTGCAGATCAGCGTCAAGTTCGGCGCGCTGCGCGATCGCAACTACGGCTTTCTGGGCTATGACAGCCGCCCCGTTGCGGTGAAGAACTTCGTCGCCTATTCGCTGCAGCGGCTTGGCGTCGATCACATCGACATCTACCGCCCGGCGCGCCTCGATCCCAATGTGCCGATCGAGGACACGGTCGGCGCGATGGCCGACATGATCAAGGCCGGCTGGATCAGGCATATCGGCCTTTCCGAGGTCGGCTCCGAGACCATCCGCCGCGCCCACAAGGTGCATCCGATCGCCGACCTGCAGATCGAGTATTCGCTGATCTCGCGCGGCATCGAGGACGACATCCTGAAGACCTGCCGCGAGCTCGGCATCGGCATCACTGCCTATGGCGTGCTGGCGCGGGGGCTGATCAGCGGCCACTGGTCGAAGGACCATGCCGAGGCGAAGGATTTTCGCCTGCTCAGCCCGCGCTTCCAGGCCGGCAACATCGATACCAACCTCGCGCTTGCCGATCGCCTGCGCGTCATCGCCGGCGAGATCGGCGCTTCTCCGGCGCAGCTCGCCATCGCCTGGGTCGCGGCACAGGGCAAGGATATCGTGCCGCTGGTCGGCGCACGGCGGCGCGAGCGGCTGAACGAAGCACTCGGCGCGCTCGACGTGAAGCTGAGCGACGCGCATCTTGCCGCGCTGGCCAAGGCATTTCCGCCTGGCATCGCCGCCGGCGGCCGCTATCCGGAAGAACATCTCCGGCACATGGACAGCGAGAAGCCCGCAACGGCGTTCTAGAGCAAGATGAGTTTGGATCGAATCGGTTCGACGATGCACTTGCTTCACCTCTCCCCGTCGGGGAGAGGTCGATTTGCGAAGCAAATCGGGTGAGGGGCCGCAGACCTACCGAGGGACTGTAACCCCTCACACGGCGCTACGCGCCGACCTCTCCCAAGGGAGAGGTGAACCTCCGCTGTCGATCCAGTTCGACCTGATCTCATCACGCCTGAATCCTACTGATGCCCGCTCAGATCGGTGATGGCGGGTTCATCACCGTTGAGCGGGTTCTGCGGATCGCGCGCGTAACGCAGGGTTTCGAAGCGCATCGCGCGCGCATCCACCATCAGCAGCCGGCCGACCAGGCCTTCGCCGAAGCCGACGATCTCGCGGATCGCCTCCAGCGCCATCATCGATCCCAAAATGCCGGCAAGCGCGCCCATCACGCCGGCCTCGGCGCAGGCCGGCACGGTGCCGGGCGGCGGCGCTTCCGGAAACAGGCAGCGATAGGTCGGGTTGAACTCGCCTTGCGCGTTTTTCTCATGGGCGCGGATCGTGGTCAGCGAGGCATCGAACTGCCCGAGCGCCGCCGTGATCAGCGGCTTGCCCGCGAGAAAGCAGGCATCGGACACCAGATAGCGGGTCTCGAAATTGTCGGAGCCGTCGAGCACGAGATCGTAATCCGCGATCAACGGCATCGCGTTGCCTGCGTCGAGCCTCATCGCGTGCGCCTCGAACCTCACATGCGGATTGAGTGCGTGGATCTGCGCGGCGGCGCTGTCGACCTTGCGCTTGCCGACATCCGACGTCGTATGGATGATCTGGCGCTGCAGGTTGGAGAGCGACACGATGTCGTCATCGACCACACCGAGCCTGCCGACGCCCGCCGCCGCCAGATACATCAGCGCCGGTGCTCCGAGACCGCCCGCGCCGATCACGAGGACCGAGGCCGCCTTCAGCGCATTCTGGCCAGGGCCACCCACCTCGCGCAGCACGATGTGGCGGGCGTAACGTTCGAGTTCGTCGGCACTCAGCATGTTCGATCAGTCCTACATCCCTATCCCCTCATGGTGAGGAGGCGCGCAGCGCCGTCTCGAACCATGAGGCCCGGTCCGTGGCCTCATCCTTCGAGACGCGGCTCGCGCCGCTCCTCAGGATGAGGGTTGAAAGCTGAACCCAGGCGCGGTTGTTGCCGACCAAGCAGATGTGCTTAATTGCCCGGACGTCAATGGTTTCAGTCGTCTCTTCCGGATTTGTCATGAGATCGGTGCTTTCGGCAACATTGATGGTCGCGGCCGTTATGGTCGCAGGGGTGGGCGCGGCGCACGCCCAGATGACGCCGCCGTCGACGCTTGGCGCCAAGCCGAAGTCCGTGACGACAGTGCCGATCCGGCCCCCGCTGCAAAAGCCGGAAGATACTGCGAACGCGATGGCGCAGGCCGAGCGGCTGGCGCTGCAATCAGACCTCGCCTGGGTCGGCCAATATAACGGCGCGATCACCGGCGACGTCAGCGAGCGCATGGTCAACGCGATCAAGGAATTCCAGAAGGGCCGTGGCGGCAAACCGACCGGCGTGCTGAACCCGCAGGAGCGCGGCGTGCTCGCCGACACCGCGCGGCGGCGGCAGGAGAATGTCGGCTGGAAGATCGTCACGGAGCCCGCCACCGGCGCGCGGCTCGGCATTCCCTCGAAGCTGGTGCCGCAGCTCACCAGCGATGCCTCCGGCGCCAAATGGACGTCGGCGACCGGCACGATCCAGGTGCTGCTGACGCGGCGCAAGGAGGCGAACCCGACCACCGCCAGTCTTGCCGACCGCGAGAAGAAGGAGCCGGCCGGCCGCACCATCGACTACACCGTCGTAAAGCCTGACTTCTTCGTGCTGTCGGGTATGCAGGGGCTGAAGAAGTTTTACCTGCGCGGCACCTTCAGGGGTGACGAGGTCCGCATCCTCACCATTCTCTACGACCAGGCGACCGAGAATACCGTCGAGCCTGTTGTGATCGCGATGTCGAGCGCGTTCAACGCGTTTCCTGCCGGCGCGCAGATCGGACCGCCGCCGCGCAAGACCGTGGAATATGGCACCGGAATCGTGGTCAGCGATGACGGCGCTGTTATCACGGACCGCGTCGCGACCGACGACTGCATCGCGCTGACGATCCCGGGCTACGGCAATGCCGATCGGGTCGCCGAGGACAAGGAGCACGATCTGGCGCTGCTGCGCATTTATGGCGCGCGCGGGTTGAAGCCGCTCGATATCGCCGGCAATGCGACAACGACGGCGCTCGACATCACCGGCATCGCCGATCCGCAAAACCAGGGCGGCGGTGCGGCAGTCAGCAGTGTGAAGGCATCGGTGGCGCAGCTCGGCGGCGGGGGCGATGCGGCCCTGTCACCGGCGCCGGCGATCGGCTTCTCCGGCGCGGCGGCGCTCGACAGCGACGGCAGGTTTGCCGGCATCGCGTTGCTGAAGCCCGTCATCGTTGCCGGCCCCGCGAACGCGACGCCTCCGGCGCAAGCCGCACTGGTGCCCGCAAGCACGGTGCGCGACTTCCTGAAAGCCCATGACGTGACGGCATCAGGCGGATCGGCGGATGCCAAGGCTGCGGTCGTCCGTGTGATCTGCGTCAGGAAATAACTCAAGCCGTCATCGTCCGCCACCGGGTCGCGCGCCCGATGACAGGCTCCGGCGGACGATCCGGCAGAGCAGCCCGGGCTCTGTCCATTCGTCGTCCCGGCGCAGGCCGGGACCCATACGCCGCAGCAGGCGTTGCAGGCGGGACTCGCCGTTTCAGCAGCGCGCAACAATGACGGGCTGTGGTTATGGGTCCCGGCTTTCGCCGGGACGACGATGGGGATGGCTCTCGATTCAAGATTTCAAACACGCGGTGCCGTCGTCCGCCACCGGGGTCGCGCGAACGCGCGCCCGATGACAGACCCCGGCGGACGATCCAGTATTCCAGAGCTAGTTGCGATAGAGCCGAGAAGCCGCGGCGTACTGGATGCCCGCTTTCGCGGGCATGACGATCTCACTTGTGAGTGTACCCGCCCTCACCGCAAAGCGAACCGCACGCCGACGCGGGCGAGACCGCCGGCAATGCCGATCGGTGTGCCGTCGGCGCGCCAGCACGCCGCACCCGACATCGTGCCGTTGCCGTGAAACTGGATCGCATTCATGCCGCCAGCGACCGTCGACACCACCTGCACCTTGTGGCCTTTCGCGACGAGCGCAGCACGGACCGTCTCCGGCACGGCCTGCTCGACCTCCAGCGCGTTGCCTTCGGTCCAGACCCGCGGCGCCTCGACGGCCTCCTGCAGGCTCATGCCGTGGTCGATCAGGTTGATCAGTGCCTGCATCGCGCTCGGGAAGATGCGCTTTCCGCCGGGCAGGCCGAGCGCATAAGCGAGCTTGCCGTCGCGCAGCGCCATCATCGGTGACATCGAGGTGGTGACGCGCTTGCCTGCGGCGAGCGACAGCGCATGTCCCGGCCGCGGATCGAACAGGTTCATGTAATTGTTCGGAACGGTGCCCAGGCCCGGAATGAGGATCTTGGCGCCGAACAGATTGTTGATGGTCTGCGTGGTCGCAACCACATTGCCCATCGCATCGGCTGCGGTCATGTGCGTGGTGTGCGCGCTCTCGAGCTGCGTGACGCCGGCGCGCCAGGCCTGCGCGCGACCGGGATCGATCGCGCGACGACGTTCCTCGGCATAGGCCTTCGAGGTTAGCCGCTCGACCGGCACGTTGATGTAGGCGGGATCGCCGCTTGCTGCCTCGCGATCGGCGAAGGCGATCTTCAGCACTTCGGCGAGATAATGGATCGTCTCCGCCGAGCCGAAGCCAAGGCGCGCGATGTCATAGCCTTCGAGGATGTTGAGCATCTGCGTGATGTGCACGCCGGATGCGGCCGGCGGCGGCGGACCCAGAATCTCCCAGCCACGGTAATCGCAGCGGATCGGCTGCCGCTCGACGGTCTTGTAGGTCGCAAGATCCTCGCGCGCGATGAAGCCGCCATTCTTTTTCATGTAGTCGACGAGGATGTCGCCCAGCGGTCCCTCGTAAAGTGCGTTGTCGCCGTGATCGGCGATGTATTTCAGCGTCTCGGCATATTCGGACTGCACCACGCGCTCGCCGGGCTTCAGCGGCTCGCCTTTCGGCAAATAGATCGCCGAGATCGGCTTGTCCTTCAGCATCTCCGCGGCGCCGTCGGTGATGCATTCGTGCAGATAAGGCGTCGCCGCATAGCCGCGCGCGGCATGCTTGATCGCGGGCTGCATCACGTCGGCGAGGCTCATGGTGCCGAAGCGGCGCAGCGTTTCACACCAGGCCTTCAGCGAACCCGGCACGGCCACCGCTTTCGGCCCGTTGAGGTTCTCGTTGCCGACGGTGTCGAACACGTCATGCGCCGAACCGGGCTTGGAGGTGTAAGTGTCCGGCCGCACCGCCTTCGGCACCGTGCTCTGCCCGTCGATGAAACGATGGCTGCCGTCGGCGAGGCGAATATGCGCCATGCCGCCGCCGATGATGCCGACCATCATCGGCTCGACCACGGTCAGCGTGAACAGGGTCGCGATCGCGGCATCGATGGCGTTGCCGCCGGCAGCCAGCATCTCGGCGCCTGCGGCTGAAGCCAGCGGATGATTGCTCACCACCATGCCTCGGCTGCCGGTCGACGGCTGCTTCTGGCATTCGAAATTCGTTGCCGCGCGATCCCGCCAATTGCCGCTCATGATCCTGCTCCCTTGTTGTTGCGCTTCCGGTGTGCCCCGGAATGATGAACGCGAACCCAAACCTATTTCTGGCACTTCAGGCACCAGAACGTCGAACGGCCGTTCTGGGTGAAGCGCTTCACGATGCCGCCACAGCCAGCGGTCCGGCACGTCTCGCCTTCGCGATCGTAGACCTGGAACGAATGCTGGAAGTAGCCAAGCTCGCCATTGGTCAGCCGATGGTCGCTGATCGAGGAGCCGCCGGCCTTGATCGCCTGGTTCAGCACCGAGTGGATCGCGCCGACCAGACGCTTGGCATGGTCGGTCGGCTCCGCCTTCTTGGTTGCGAGCGTTGCGGCCAGACGCCGCGGCGACAGGTGCGAGCGAAACAGGGCCTCGCAGACATAGATGTTGCCAAGTCCCGCCACCACGCGCTGATCAAGCAGCGCGGCCTTCAGGCTGGTCTTCTTGTTATGGCACGAGCGCGCCAGCATCGCGGCGTCGAATTCGTTGCCGAGCGGCTCGGGCCCCAGTCCTTTCAGGAGCGGCTCGTCCTCGATCGCGTTGCGGGCGACGATCTTCATGTAGCCGAAGCGCCGCGGATCGTTGAACACGACAGCCGCGCCTGATGACATGTGGAACACGACGTGATCGTGCGCGCGATCCTCGCTGCGCGGATGGTGGAATTGCCCCGGGGCAGCGGTGTCATCCGCCTTCAGAACGCGGAACGAACCCGACATGCCCAGATGCATCACCAGCACGTCGCCGGAGGTCAGGTCCGCCATGAGGTATTTGGCGCGGCGGCCGAGCCCGGTGACGGTCTGGCCCTCGAGCCGGGCGATAAAGTCTTTTTGAAACGGAAATCGCAGATCTTTTCGACGGGCTTCCGCCCTGACGATTTGTGAGCCTTCCATCGCCGGTTGCAGGCCGCGGCGGACGGTCTCGACTTCGGGTAATTCCGGCATGGCAGGCATTCACCTTTTGGAAGTGACGTGATAGCGCCATTGCGGCCGCCGCGCTATGGTCCGGCCAGGAGTTAGAATTAATGGATCGGCCGGGTCAAACTACCCATTTCGGCTTCAGGGACGTGCCCCTGGGCGACAAGCAGACGCTGGTGAACGATGTGTTTCACAGCGTGGCGCAGCGCTATGACTTGATGAACGATCTGATGTCGGCAGGCCTGCACCGGGTCTGGAAGGACATCATGATCACGACGCTGGATCCGCCGAAGGGCGACAGGCCGTTCGCGCTGCTCGACGTCGCGGGCGGCACCGGCGATATCGCATTCCGTGCCGCCAAGGCGGCGGGCACCGGTTTCCACGCGACCGTCTGCGACATCAACGGCGACATGCTCGCCGTCGGCCGCGAACGCGCCGCCAAGCAGCATCTCGACGAGCGCGTGTCGTTCGTCGAAGGCAATGCCGAAACGCTGGCATTCGCCGACCGTTCGTTCGACGCCTACACGATCGCTTTCGGCATCCGCAACGTGCCGCGGATCGACCTCGCTTTGCGCGAGGCCTATCGCGCGCTCCGGCCGGGCAGCCGCTTCCTGTGCCTGGAATTCTCCACTGTCGACGTGCCCGGTCTCGACCGGATCTACGATCTGTTTTCCTTCAAGGTGATCCCGCCGCTTGGCCGCGCCGTCACCGGTGACGCCGAGTCCTATCAATATCTCGTCGAGTCGATCCGCAAATTCCCGCGCCCGAACGCGTTCGCCGAGATGATCGGCGCCGCGGGCTTTTCGCGTGTGAAGTGGCAGAGCCTCTCCGGCGGCATCGTGGCGTTGCATACGGGCTGGCGTTTGTGATCTCCGCACTGTCCCACATCGCGCGCCTCGCCCGCGCCGGTTTCGTGTTTGCGCGCGAAGGCGTGTTCGGCGTCGTCGATCCATCGCTGGTGCCGCCGCCCGGACAGCTCGCGCTGAAGCTGGCGCGCCTGGTCGAACGCCACGGCGCCAAATCCGGCCCGCGGCTGTCGCGCGCGCTGACGCGGCTCGGCCCCGCCTATCTCAAGCTCGGACAATTCCTGGCCACCCGGCCCGACGTGGTCGGCGTCGTGATGGCGCGCGATCTCGAAAGCCTGCAGGACCGGCTGCCACCGTTCTCGCAGGAAGAGGCCGAAACCGTGATCACGCAATCGCTGGAACGGCCGCTGTCGCAGGCGTTTGCCAGGCTGGGTCCGGCGGTTGCCGCCGCCTCGATCGCGCAGGTGCATCGCGGCGAGGTCGAACATGACGGCATGCGGCGCCAGGTCGCGGTCAAGGTGCTGCGGCCGAACGTCGCCGCACGCTTCCACCGTGACTTGAGCGATTTCTTCTTCGTCGCGCGCAATGCCGAGGCGCATTCCGCCGAAGCGCGGCGGCTCCGGCTGATCGAGGTCATCAACACGATGTCGCGCTCGGTCGCGATGGAGATGGACCTGCGGCTGGAAGCGGCCGCGCTGTCCGAGATGGCGGAGAACACCGCCGGCGATCCGGATTTCCGCGTGCCGGCGGTCGACTGGGACCGCACCACCCACAATGTCCTGACGATGGAGTGGATCGACGGCATCGCGCTGAACGACCATGCGCGGCTCGAGCAGGCCAAGGTCGACCTGCCCGATCTTGGCCGCAAGGTGATCCAGAGCTTCCTGCGCCACGCGCTGCGCGACGGCTTCTTCCACGCCGACATGCACCCCGGCAATCTGTTCCTCGACGAGTCCGGCCGCCTCGTTGCGGTGGATTTCGGCATCATGGGACGGCTCGGGCTGAAGGAGCGACGCTTCCTCGCCGAGATTCTGCTCGGCTTCATCACCCGCGATTATCGCCGCGTCGCGGAGGTGCATTTCGAGGCCGGCTACGTACCGGGGCACCATTCGGTGGAGAATTTCGCGCAGGCGATCCGCGCGATCGGTGAACCGATCCACAACCGGACCGCCGAGGAAATCTCGATGGCGAAGCTGCTGACGCTCCTGCTCGAGGTGACCGGCCTGTTCGACATGCAGACGCGGCCCGAGCTGATCCTGCTGCAGAAGACCATGGTGGTGGTCGAGGGCGTGGCGCGCGGCTTCGACCCGAAGCTCGACATCTGGAAGATCGCCGATCCCGTGGTGCGCGAATGGATCACGCATAATCTCGGCCCGGCCGGCCGTATCCAGAGCGCACTGTCGGGCGCCGGCGAGCTCGGCCGCGTCATATCCAACCTCCCGTCAATCGCCAGCCGCGCCATGACGGTGCTCGAGCAGCTGGAGACCATGACCCGGGAAGGCCACATGCTGTCGTCGGACACCATCGACGAAATGGCCCGCGCTGAGGCCCGCAAGGCGCGGCTGCAAACCGTCGGCCTCTGGGTCATTGCCGTCGCCCTGATCGGAATCTTCTTCGCCATCCGAGGACAATGATTGCAATGCATGCATCATATGATAGCATCGCTATCATCCTTGTTTGAGCATGATCTCCGCGCAAACGCTTCGCGCTTGCCGCGAGGGAAAAACGCTTCGCACCTTTCCAGGATCATGCTGTGAGGGCATGCCATGGCCAGCCTGACCATCCGCAAACTCGACGACACGCTCAAAGCCTATCTGCGGCTGCGTTCCGCGAAGAACGGGCGTTCGGTCGAGGAGGAGGTCCGGGTGATCCTGCGGGAGCTCTCGGAGGGCCGTGCGGAGCCCGTAGAAGCGTCCGTCCCGGCTCTTGCGGCAGCCCCCGCGCCTGCCCCGCGGGCCACCGGTGCGGCCGGCGAGCCCCGTATCACCCTGATCATCGGCGGCGGGATCGCGGCCTACAAGGCGCTGGACCTGATCCGACGGCTCAAGGAGCGGCGCATCCAGGTCCGGTGCGTGCTGACCAAGGCGGCCCAGCAGTTCGTCACTCCGCTCGCGGCCAGCGCGCTGTCGCATGAGCGCGTCTACAGCGACCTGTTCGATGCCGAGAGCGAGTTCGACGCCGGCCACATCCGGCTGGCGCGGGAATGCGATCTGATCGTGGTGGCGCCGGCGACCGCGGACCTGATGGCCAAGATGGCGCAGGGCCATGCCGACGATCTCGCCAGCGCCATCCTGCTTGCGGCCAACCGGCCGATCCTGCTCGCGCCGGCGATGAACCCGCTGATGTGGAACAATCCGGCCACCCGCCGCAACGTGCTGCAGCTCCGCCGCGACGGCATCCACACCGTCGGCCCCAATGCCGGCGAGATGGCGGAAGCCGGCGAAGCCGGCGTCGGGCGGATGGCTGAGCCGACCGAGATCGCCGCTGCCGCCGACCACATGCTGCGGCCGCCGCAGCCGCGCCCACTCGCCGGCAAGCGCGTGCTGATCACGGCCGGCCCGACCCATGAGGCGATCGATCCCGTCCGCTACATCGCCAACCGCTCCTCCGGCAAACAGGGCTTTGCCATCGCCGCCGCCGCGCGGGCCGCCGGCGCCGACGTCGTGCTGGTCACGGGTCCGGTCGAACTGCACGATCCGCCAGGCGTATCCGTCATGCGCGTGGAGTCGGCGCGCGACATGCTGCACCGGGTCGAGGCGGCGCTACCGGCCGATGTCGCGATCTTCGCCGCGGCGGTCGCCGATTGGCGCGTCGCCACTGAAGGCACGCAGAAGCTGAAGAAGACCGCCGCCGGCATGCCGCCGCTGCAGCTCGTCGAGAACCCGGACATCCTTGCGACGATCTCGAAACTGAAGGACAAGCGGCCGCCGCTGGTGATCGGCTTCGCGGCCGAGACCGAGCATCTGATCGAGAACGCCAAGGCGAAGTTCGCGCGCAAGGGGTGCGACTGGATCGTCGCCAACGACGTCTCGCCCGCAACCGGCGTGATGGGCGGCGACCGCAATACCGTTCATCTGCTGGCGCGCGACGGCAAGGAGGTGACGGTCGATTCCTGGCCTGTCATGACCAAGGAAGAGGTTGCCGCGGCCCTGGTGTCGCGCATCGCAAGAACCGTAGGAGCAACATCGTGAGCGCCGTGATCAAGGTCGAGGTCCACCAGCTTCCGCACGGTGCAGATCTGCTGTTGCCGATCTATCAGACTGCCGACGCGGCCGGGCTCGACCTTTTGGCGGCGGTACCACGCACGGCGCCCCTGATCCTCCTGCCCGGACGGTATGAGATGGTTCCGACCGGGCTGACGATTGCGCTGCCGCCGGGCTACGAGGCGCAGGTGCGGCCCCGCTCCGGCCTTGCCGCCAAATACGGCATCACCGTGCTGAACTCGCCCGGCACGATCGACGCCGACTATCGCGGCGAGATCAACGTGCTCCTCATCAATCACGGCGAGAAGGCGTTTTCGATCCGGCGCGGCGAGCGCATCGCGCAGATGGTGATCGCGCCCGTCACCCGGGCGGAGCTGGTTCCGGTCGACGTGCTGTCGGCGACCGAGCGCGGCGGCGGTGGATTCGGCTCCACCGGCCGCTAGCGCCAGCGTGCAGACCGAGTCACTTCGCGTAAAATTCGCACCATCGCGCCCATTTTTTCACAGCGGATTTTGCGTTCACGGTCTGGACTCTTACTCGCCGACTCCCGTTGGGACTATTCTGCTTTGATTCGAGCACGACGGGGGGTCTTCGTCGAGCTTTCTGGTCCTGCTTGGGCATGATCCCCGCGTACACATTGCGCGTTGTCGCGAGGGAACACCGGTCTCCACTTTTCCGGATCATGCCTGGGAGTTGTGCGTTCTGGGGCAACATATGTCGGGCGTAGTCGCGGCGATGCGTCGAACCCTGCTGTCATGCACCTCACTGGCGCGCGACGGCATGATTGGGCTCGTCGCCACGGCGTTGCTGCCGGCCCGCTCGGCTTTCGCCGCCGAATCGTACCTGGTCCAGGCGATGTCCGATCATTTTGGCCTCAATCACCAGGAGGTCGCGGTTCTCGCGACGTCATTTGCGCTGGTCGGCTTTTCCGTCGTCGCCGCGATCCTGCTGATGCGCACCAGGTTGCGCGCGACCCGGAACGAGGAACTGCTGCGCTCCGAGATTGCCGACCTGCAATCGCAATCCGACCGGTTGCGCGCATTGCTGTTCGTCGAGCCGCAGGTGCTGATCTCCTGGGCGGCAGGCGACAACCGGCCGCAGATCAGCGGCGATATCTCGCTGGTGATGTCGCAGGAGGGATCGCCGCAGCGTATCCTCGCCTTCGGAACCTGGCTGCCGCCCGAGCCGGCGCTGCGGATGGATCACGCCGTCGACGCGCTGCGCGAGAAGGGCGAGGCGTTCCTGCTCAACCTCTCGACATCGGCCGGCCGCGGCATCGAGGCGATGGGCCGCGCCATCGGGGGGCAGGCGATCGTACGGATCCGCGAACTCGGCGGGCTGCGCCGCGAGCTCGCCGAATCGAACCTGCGCTACAAGGCGCTGCAGGAAGAGACCGAGCTGCTGCGCGACTTTGCCGCGGCCGCGCCGTGGCCGATCTGGGCCAAAAGCATCGAGGGCAATCTGCGCTACGCCAACGCAGCCTATGTCCGGGCCACCGAGGGCAAGAGCGTTGCCGATGCACTCCAGCGCAATCTCGAACTGCTGGAGAGCGAGCAGCGCTCCGAGCTGACCCGGGCCCTGAACGACAATGCGAGCTATGCCGCGCGCCTGCCGATCGTCGTCAGCGGCGAGCGGCGGATCTACGACGTGCAGGCGCTCAAGCTCGGCAGCGGCAGCGCCGGCATCGCGATCGACGCCAGCGAGGCCGCGGCCTTGCGCGCGGCATTGACGCGGATGGTCGAGGCGCACCGGCGAACCCTCGACCAACTGTCTTCAGGTGTGGCCGTGTTCGACGCCACCCGGCGGCTCACCTTCTACAACGAATCCTACCGGCGGCTGTGGGGCCTCGACCAGGCCTTCCTCGACAGCAACCCCGACGATTCCAGCATCCTCGACCGGCTGCGTGCCAACCGCAAGCTGCCGGAGCAGCCGGACTTCCGCGCCTGGAAGGCCAAGCTGCACGAGGCCTATCGCGCGGTCGAATCCGGGACCTACACCTGGTTCCTGCCCGACGGACGCGCGGTCAGCGTGGTCACCACGCCGAACCTCGAGGGCGGCGTCACCTATCTGTTCGACAACGTCACCGAAAGCCTCGACCTCGCGCGCCGCTACGACGGCCTGACGCGGGTGCAGCGCGAAACCCTCGACAATCTGGCCGAAGCTGTCGCGGTGTTCGGCAGCAACGGCCGCGCGCAACTCTTCAATCCGGCCTTCGCGAAGATGTGGAAGCTGTCGGCCGACGCGCTCAACGGCGAGCCGCATATCGAGGCGGTGGAAGCGCTCTGCAAGCCGCTCTACGACGATCCGCGGACCTGGCGGACGCTCCGCGAATCGATCACCTCAATCGAGAACCGCGCGCAGGTGGCGCTGAAGCTCGAGCGCAAGGACGGCAGCGTGCTGGATTGCATGACGATCCCGCTGCCCGACGGCGCCACGCTGCTCACCTTCCAGGACATCACCGACACCGAAAATGTCGAGCGCGCGCTGCGCGAACGCAACGAGGCGCTGGAAACCGCCGACCAGATGAAGGTGGATTTCGTCCACCACGTCTCCTACGAGCTGCGCGCACCCCTCACCACCATCATCGGCTTCGCGCATTTCTTGAGCGATCCATCGACCGGGCCGCTGACCCCGAAGCAGGCCGAATATCTCGACTACGTCACCAAATCGACCAACGCGCTGCTGGCGTTGACCAACAACATCCTCGATCTCGCCACCATCGACGCCGGCGCCATGAAGCTCGAGCTCGGCCCCGTCAATATCGCCCAGACGATCGAGGCCGCCGCCGAAGGCATCCAGGACCGGCTCGCGACCGATCGGATCGCGCTCAAGGTCGATGTCGAGCCTGATATCGGCGGCTTCATCGGCGACGAGCGGCGCGTGGTGCAGGTGCTGTATAACCTGCTCGCCAATGCCGTCGGCTTCTCGCCGCACGACGCCACCGTCACGATCAGCGCGCACCGGAACGAGCACAGCGTGGTGTTCGCGGTGACCGATTCCGGCCCCGGCATTCCACCCGAAATGAAGGACAAGGTGTTCAACTGGTTCGAGAGCCATTCCCATGGCTCGCGGCATCGCGGCGCGGGACTCGGCCTGTCGTTGGTACGCTCCTTTGTCGAGCTGCATGGCGGCCGGGTGCGCGTCGATTCCACCGTCGGCAAGGGCACGACCGTGACCTGCGACTTCCCCGTCGACCAGACCGCACATCGCAACGCCGCGGAATGATCGCGATCTCCACATTCTCGGTCGCGCTCGCGAACGAAACCGCGACGGCGGAGCTGATGGCCGACCTCGCGCTGCTGATCGGCGCCGGCGACGTGATCACGCTGTCGGGAGACCTCGGCGCCGGCAAGACCGCGGCCGCCCGCGCGCTGATCCGCTATCTCGTTGATGACGAGACGCTGGAGGTGCCGAGCCCGACCTTTACGCTGGCGCAAAGCTACGAGCTGCCGTCGTATCCGCTGATCCATGCCGATCTCTACCGCATCAACGATCCGAGCGAGCTCGAGGAGATCGGCCTGTCGCCGCTGCCCGACGACATCGTTGCGCTGATCGAGTGGCCGGAACGCGCGCCCGATGCGTTGCCAGACGATCGCATCGACATCGCGTTCAGCCATCGTCCCGCGCTGGGGTCGACCGCACGCGCGGCCGAGATCACCGGCCACGGCAAGGGCGCGGCCAAGGTCACCCGGCTCAAGCTGCTGCGCCAGTTCCTTGACGATGCGGGCTATCTCAACAGCAGGCGCGAGCGCATGCCCGGCGATGCCTCGACGCGCTCCTACGCAAGGCTACGCACCGGCGACGGCAGCGTCATCCTGATGAACTCGCCGCGCCGCCCGGACGGCCCGCCGATGTACAACGGCAAATCCTACAGCGCGGCGGTGCATCTCGCCGAAGACGTGAGACCGTTCGTCGCGATCGGAAACGGCCTGCGCAAGCACAGCTTTTCGGCGCCCGCGATCCGGCACACCGATCTCGAATCAGGCTTCCTGATTACCGAGGATTTCGGCAATGCCGGCGTCGTTGAGGGCGAACCGCCGCGGCCGATCACCGAGCGCTACGAGGCTGCGATCGACATGCTGGCGGCGCTGCATCGCGAGGTGCTGCCCGCGACGCTGCCGTTGACGGCGGACGCGAGCTACGACATGCCCGTGTTCGATGTCGACGCCTGGCTGATCGAGATCGGGCTGATGCTCGAATGGTACATGCCCGACCGCGGCGTCCAGCCGAGCGAACAACTCCGCGCCGAGTTCATCGAGATGTGGCGCACGCTGCTGGAAAAGCCCGCCGCGGCACCGCAGACCTGGACGATCAGGGATTTCCATTCGCCGAACATCATCTGGCTCGCCGAACGCAGCGGCATCCTGCGCATCGGCATCATCGACTTCCAGGACGCGCTGCTCGGCCCCGCGGCCTACGACGTGGTGTCGCTGCTGCAGGATGCGCGGATCGACGTGCCCGAGCAGCTCGAACTGTCGCTCCTCACCCGCTACATCAAGGCGCGGCGCACCACCGTCGAAAGCTTCGATCCGGCCGATTTCGCCGCGAACTACGCGATCATGTCGGCGCAGCGCAACACGCGCCTGCTCGGCACCTTCGCCCGGCTCAACCGGCGCGACGGCAAGCCATGGTACCTGAAGCATCAGCCGCGGATCTGGACCTATCTCAACAGGTCGTTGGCCCATCCGTCGCTGGCGACGCTCCGCGACTGGTACACGGCCAACGTCCCTCCTCCGGTACCGTAGGTTTACCGGTTGTTAGCCGTCGACCGCCTAAGGTTGCACTGGTTGTGCCCTGTACCGGGCGCGGCCGGATCTGGAGCGGGACCATCATGGCGACGGAACGACGCAGGGGCGATCGTGTCACATTCGAGCGTGGCATCACTGCGCACATGATGGGCATCGACGGGACCTGGCGTCGCGACTGCGTCATGGAAGACGTATCCGAGATGGGCGCCAAGCTCACCGTCGAGGGTTCGGTCGAGGGACTGAACCTGAAGGAATTTTTCCTGCTGCTGTCGTCCACAGGATTGGCCTATCGCCGCTGCGAGCTGGCATGGGTCAATGGCGACCAGATCGGCGTCAATTTCCTGAAACAAGGCGACAAGAAGAAAAAAATGACCCGCCGCAGCGCACAGGCCGCTGACGTCTAGAGCGTGATCCGGAAAGGTGGAGACCGGCTTTCCGACAGGATCATGCTCAAACAAGGGTCGCTGTCGTCATTGCCGTCTTACGGCCGTCATGTCGGATGACTATGGCGTCTGGTCGATGTGCCTGCCGAATCGCCGTGGTATGATCGGCGCAGAGAAATGATGATCGAGACTGTCCGGAAGATGCCCGTCACCCCGCACAAAGCCATGGTGCTCGCCGCAGGCCTCGGCGTACGCATGCGCCCGCTGACCGATACGATGCCGAAGCCGCTGGTGAGCGTGGCGGGCCAGCCGCTGCTCGACCATGTGCTCGACAAGCTCGCCGGCGCCGGCGTCAGCGAAGCCGTCGTCAATGTGCACTATCTGCCCGATCAGATCATCGATCACGTCAAGATCCGCAGCCGCCCGCGCGTGATCATCTCCGACGAGCGCGATCAGGTGCTCGGCACCGGTGGCGCCGTCGTGAAGGCGCTGCCGCTGCTCGGCAATGCCCCGTTCTTCCATCTCAACGCCGACACGATGTGGATCGACGGCGTGCGCTCCAACCTGGCGCGGCTGGCCGAAGCCTTCGATCCGGCTCGCATGGATATCCTGCTCTTGATGGCGCCGACCGCCTCGAGCATCGGCTATAGCGGCCGCGGCGACTACGGCATGCTGCCCGACGGCGCGCTGCGCAAGCGGCGTGAGAACCAGGTGGTGCCGTTCGTCTATGCGGGTGTGGCGATCATGTCGCCGGCGCTGTTCGCCGACGCGCCCACTGGCGAATTCTCGCTGACCAAGATGTTCGACCGCGCCAACGAGCAGGAACGATTGTTCGGCCTGCGCCTCGACGGCGTCTGGATGCATGTCGGAACTCCCGACGCAATCCAGGCCGCGGAAGAGGCATTTCTGGAAAGTGTGGCGTAAACCTCCGCCGCTAAGGCGCGATGGCTTTACTTCGAATCTAGCAACGGACTCCGCTTGACCTCGCCCCGCGTGCGGGGAGAGGTCGGAACGCATCGTTAGATGCGTTCCGGGTGAGGGGGAGTCTTCGCAAACGCAGCTATCGCCGTCTGCGCGGAGATGGCCCCTCACCCCAACCCTCTCCCCGTAAAGAACGAGGAGAGGGAGCGCAGCGCAATCATGATCGCTATTCGATCTAATCTCATCCGCATTTAGCCCTCATCGTCGATAGCGAGCACGGCAAAGCTCGCCAGCCAGTGTTCGCCCATATAATCGCCGGCGATATGGGGAAGGCCGACGTCGAGATGGCGTCGTGCGACATCCTGCAGAATCGGACTGCGGGAATCGGCTTCAGGCAACGCCTCGGCCAAAGCACGCCAACACCAGGCGCGGCTGAGATTGAGGCCGTCGAGATGGGCAATCTTGCCGTCGGTGCGATCGGTAACTGTGGCCGGCCGGAACAGCGTTGCCGGCTCNGCTGCGCAAGCCGCGGCAGGAAGCGATCGAACCAGGGCAGGAACGCGTCCTGCGGCAGCAGGCGGCGCATGCATTCGGCTTCGATCAGCGCGGAAGACTGGAAATCGTCGCCGCTCGGCTCGCCCCAGGCGGGGCAATCCTCGTCGACCCCGTACCAGCGCAGTGCCGTCTCGCGCAACAGCGTGGTGAACGCGCTATCCTGGGTCGCGGCCGCATAGTCGGCGGCCATGCGCAGCCCGAAGGCCGTGTTGAAATGCGTGCCGACCCGCACCGGATAGCTGGCAAGCGGCAGGAAATCGCGAAAGCGCTGCGCGAAGATCTCGGCGAGCGGAGCGATGCGGTCGCGCCACCTGGCGTCGTCGAGGGACGCGAGTTCCGCTGCGAGCTTCAATAGCCAGCCCCAGCCATAGGGCCGCTTGAAGCCCCGCGCCGTCGGGGCTGCGAGATAGGCGCACTCGGCCGCGATCTTCTCCGCGACGAACTGCTCGTCGAACAAGGCGCGGATGTCGTCGGCGGCTTCGGACTTCGGATAGCGGCGCAGCAGTCGGGCCAGCATCCAGTAACTGTGGACGCAGGAGTGCCAATCGTAGCTGCCGTAGAACACAGGGTGCAGCTCGCGCGGCGTGCGCGCGTCCTGCGCCCCCGCCAGCACATGATCCGGCTTGTTCGGATATTCGCGCGTGACATGCCCGAGCGCGATGCAGGCAAAGCGGACGGCGAGGTCTTCCGTGAGGATCGGGGCGCTCATGCTGAGGACTCCTCCTTTTGCCTGCGCGAGACAATGAGCTCGATCAGGCGCGGTGTCATGTAGATGGGAAATTGCGTCGCCGCAAAGAACAGCGCCGTCGTTGGCGACACCGCCGCGCCCATCGCCGACCAGACCAGCCCGACATTGCGGTTGCCGAGAATGAGGCCAATGGTCAGCCGCTCGGCCAGACTGCCCGGCGTGAGCAGGGCGCCGAGCACTTGCAACGCGACATTGCAAGCGAAGGCGAGGCCGACACAGGTGAACGCAGCGACCGGCTGCGTTTCGATCTGCGCGCGCACCCCGGCCATGGTGGCAACGGCGAACAGCAGCAGCGAGGCGAGCACGAGGGCGTCGATGCTGCGCGAATGCTTCACCAACAGCGTGCCCGCTTTCTGGCGAAGCAGCAGGGCCACTGCACCGGCGCCGCCGACCAGCAGCGCCAATCGCGCCGCGAGCGCCAGCGGATCGAGTGCGAGACCGGTGAACCCTGCTGCGATCAGCGGCACGGTGATCGGCGCCAGCGCCATCGACAGCAGCGTCACCGCAAGCGGAACGGTCGCATCGAAGCCCAGCATGCGGGCGACCGCAGCCGTGCCGCTCGACGGCGGAGCGCAAACCGAGAGCGCCAGCGCGACGAACAGCTCCGCCTGAAATCCGGCGGCTCGCGCGGCGAAGCCGACCGCGAGCGGACAGGCCAGCATGGCGGCCGCAGGCAACAGCAACCAGACCAGCGGCCGCCGCAGCGCGCGCCGGAAGGCCTCGCCGTCGACCTGGAGGAAGGTGCCGAGCACCAGAACGAAGATCGCGGCCGCCATCAGCGGACGGACGGCATCCGCCAGGGCGGGGAAAGCCAGTCCGGCGAGGACGCCGATCGCGAGCAGCGTCGGCCCCCGTGGCACCAGCCTTGCGAATGATCGCCCCAAATCGTCTCGCCTTGTCGTCATGTGTCCGGTGCAACCATAGATGCGCGCAGATCATTGTTGAAATTGATTATTCAAATAGGCATTATTGTCACTATGAATTTATCGGCCGTCGATCTCAACCTGCTGGTCGCCTTCGAAGCGCTGCTGGAGGAGCGCCACGTCACTCGTGCGGCCGAGCGCATCGGCCTGGCCCAGCCCTCGATGAGCAGCGCGTTGCGCAGGCTGCGCGCCCTGTTTGGCGATGAACTGTTCCTGCGCGCCGGCGCGGGCATGCAGCCGACCCAAAAGGCGCTGGCACTGGCGGCGCCGATCGGCGAGGCCTTGCGTCAGATCCGCGGCGCACTCGCGCCCGATCAAAGCTTCGATCCGTCCACGGCGCGCCGGCGCATCACGATTGCCACGACGGACTACGGCGATCTCGTGCTGGTGCCGGAACTGACCCGGTTGCTGCGCACGGAAGCACCCAACATTGACCTCGCCGTGCGCCCGCTGACGGATGCGACCGCGGCTCTGGCGAAACTGGAGCGCGCCGAGCTCGACACGCTGATCGGCGGGCACCTGCCGGATTCGCCGCGCTGCGTTCGGCATCGGCTGTTCGAGGAGCGCTTTGTCTGCATCCGCGACGCGACCCGCGCGAACGGATCGGAACGCCTGAGTCTTGAGGACTACGCAACCTTGCCGCACGCCCTGTTCTCGGCCGCCGGCGGCGACGGCCTGCCGAGCGTGATCGACGCCCTGCTGGCGCGCCACGCCCTGAAGCGTCGGGTGGCCGTGACGCTTGCGCATGTCGTGGCCGTTCCCTTCGCCGTGGCCAGCACCGATCTTGTCGCCACGATGGCGGAACGCATCGCCCGACGCTTCACGGAAGTCGCCGATGTAGCCGTCGTCACACCGCCCTTCGACCTCCCTGACTTCGCGATCGATCTCATCCACACCAGACGCGCCGCTGAAGATCCTGCGCTGCGCTGGTTTCTGGGTGCCGTCAGCCGTAGCGCCGGGCGACTACGACATTGAAGGGGTGGCTAATGGTGGTTGGCCCTCCCTATATTGGCGCCTGATTCCGAATCAGGCAGCTCATGCGCGTCTTCAGCGTTCCCATCTCCGCACCGTTCTTGCACACCGTCATCTCGGCTTTGGTCGACGGCCGGCTGGTCGCGGGATTCGACGCGCGGAACGATCCGGCGCAGCTTGCCAATGCCACGCTCTATCTGCCGACCCGGCGTGCCGGGCGGCTGGCGCGCGAAGTCTTCCTCGATGTGCTCGATGCCGATGCCGCGGTGCTGCCGCGGATCGTCGCGCTCGGCGATATCGATGAGGACGAGCTCGCCTTCGCAGACCAGTCTGACGACGTCGGCGGCGCGGCGCCGCTCGATATTCCGCCAAAACTCGGCGAGCTCGAGCGCCGCCTGACGCTGGCGCATCTGGTCGCCGCCTGGGCGAAGACGCCGGTGTCGTCGCCATTGGTGGTTGGCGGCCCGGCGTCGACGCTGCAGCTCGCCGGCGACCTCGCACGGCTGATGGACGACATGGTGACGCGCGGCGTCGACTGGCGCGAGCTCGACCGGCTGGTGCCGGACCAGCTCGACAAATACTGGCAGCATTCGCTCGAATTCCTGCGCATCGCGCGCGATGCCTGGCCGAACTACCTGAAGGAGATCGGCCGGATCGAGCCCGCGGCGCGGCGCGATCTCCTGATCGAGGCGGAAGCGGCGCGGCTCACCGCGCATCACGCGGGCCCGGTGATCGCGGCCGGCTCGACCGGCTCGATGCCGGCGACCGCCAAATTCCTGCACGCCGTGGCAAAGCTTCCCAACGGCGCGGTCGTGCTGCCCGGGCTCGATACCGACCTCGACGAAGACTCCTGGGACACCATCGGCGGGGAGCGCAGCGACGACGGCAGGTTCACTACGCCGCCTTCGTCGAACCATCCGCAATTCGCGATGCATGCGCTGCTTGATCGTTTCGGCATCAAGCGTCGCGATGTCGAGAGCCTTGCAACACCAGCGCCGCTCGGCCGCGAGGTGCTGGTGTCGGAGACGATGCGGCCGTCGACAGCGACCGCGCAATGGCACGACCGCCTGGAACGCCCCGAGATCGTCGCGCGTATTTCCGCCGGCATGAGCAGCCTCGCCGTGGTCGAGGCGCCGAATCCGGAGATGGAGGCGCTGGCGATCGCGGTAGCGATGCGCGAGGCGCGGCATCTCGGCAAATCGGCCGCGCTGGTGACGCCGGACCGCGCGCTGGCGCGCCGCGTGATGGCTTCTCTGACGCGCTGGAATCTTGAATTCGACGATTCCGGCGGCGATGCGCTGATGGAGACGGCACCGGGTGTGTTCGCCCGCCTCGCGGCAGAGGCGGCCGCGAAGGGACTGGAGCCGCCGACATTGCTCGCGCTGCTCAAGCATCCGCTGTTCCGGCTCGGTGGCGCTCACGGCGCGCTGAAGCGCGCGATCGAGGTGCTGGAGCTCGCGGTGTTGCGCGGGACGCGGCCGCAAGCAGGAACCGGCGGCCTTGCGCGAGATTTCGAGCGCTTCCGCACCGAGCTCGCAAAACTGCGCAACGGCGAGACCTCGTCGCTGCACCCGGCCGAGCAGCGCGCGCGCCTGCGCGACCACGAGCTCAACCAGGCGCAGGCCCTGATTGCGAAGCTGCAGGCGGCGCTCGCGCCGCTTGAGGGTATGGCGTCGTCGAAACCCCACGATTTCGCAGAACTGGCATCACGGCATCGCGAAGCCTTGATGGCGCTGTCCTGCGACCAGCACGGCGTCGCCGTCGTGTTCGAGGAGCGCGCCGGCGGAGCGCTGGCATCGGCATTCGACGATTTGCTCGCCAAGCAGCAGCCGAGCGGTCTGGCCACGCCGCTCGCTGACTATCCCGAAGTGTTCCAGACCGCGTTCGCCGACCGCATGGTGCGGCGGCCGGAATCCGCCGGCGCCCAGCTCAACATCTTCGGCCAGCTCGAAGCGCGTCTCACCGAATCCGATCGCGTCATCCTCGGCGGACTGGTGGAGGGCGTCTGGCCGCCGGCGCCGCGGATCGATCCCTGGCTGAGCCGGCCGATGCGGCACGAACTCGGCCTCGACCTGCCGGAGCGGCGCATCGGCCTCTCCGCACACGATTTCGCGCAGCTGCTCGGTCATGACGAGGTGATCCTGACGCATGCGGCCAAGGTCGGCGGCGCGCCGGCGGTCGCCTCGCGCTTCCTGCATCGGCTGGAAGCGGTTGCAGGCGAAGAGCGCTGGAAGGCAGCGAACGCCGCCGGCGAAATCTATGTGCAATATGCTGCCGAACTCGACCGGCCCGACAAGGTCGAGCCGATCCCGCAGCCGGAACCACGGCCGCCGCGCGAGGCACGGCCGCTGAAAATGTCCGTCACCGCGATCGAGGACTGGCTGCGCGATCCCTACACGATCTATGCCCGCTATATCCTGAAGCTCGATCCGCTCGATCCCGTCGATATGCCGCTGTCGGCCGCCGATCGCGGCTCGGCGATCCATGAAGCGCTCGGCGAGTTCACGCAAACCTATGCCGACGCCCTGCCACCCGACACGATGCGCACGCTGCGCGAGATCGGCGGCAAGTATTTCGCGCCCCTGATGGAGCGCCCGGAGGCGCGCGCGCTGTGGTGGCCGCGTTTCCAGCGCATCGCGGCATGGTTTACCGAATGGGAGCAGGCCCGGCGCGGTCAGATCGAGGCGCTCAAGGCCGAGATCCGAGGCGAGATCGGCATTCCCCTCGGCAATGAGCGGACCTTCACGCTGTCCGCGCGCGCCGACCGCATCGAGCGGCGGGATGACGGCAGCTTCGCGATCCTCGATTACAAGACCGGCCAGCCACCGACCGGAAAGCAGGTGCGCATGGGGCTTTCGCCCCAACTCACTTTGGAAGCCGCGATCCTGCGCGAGGGCGGCTTTGCCGACATTCCGGCCGGCTCCTCGGTCGGCGAGCTCGTCTATGTCAGGCTGAGCGGCAACAATCCGCCCGGCGAGCAGCGCACACTGGAATTGAAGATCAAGCCCAGCGACACGCCGCAGCCGCCCGATGAGGCCGCCGACAGCGCGCGGCACAAGCTGGAGGCACTGATCCGCGCCTTCGACGACGAGCAGCAGGCCTATACCTCACTGAACCTGTCGATGTGGGCAAACCGCTACGGCGCCTACGACGATCTTGCGCGGATCAAGGAATGGTCCGCCGCCGGCGGCCTGGGAATCGAAGAATGGTGAAAGCGCCCCGCCCGATTCCGTCCGCGGTGCGCGACGCGCAGGCGCGTGCGTCCGACCCAAAGGCATCCACCTTCGTGTCGGCGAATGCCGGCTCGGGCAAGACGCACGTGCTGGTCCAGCGCGTCATCCGCCTGCTGCTCGAAGGCGTTCCGCCCGAGAAGATCCTCTGCATCACCTTCACCAAGGCTGCCGCCGCCAACATGGCCGAGCGCGTGTTCACGACGCTCGGTCACTGGGTGACGCTCGACGACGCCGCGCTCGATGCTGCGATCCGCGAGGCCGGCATCGCCTACCCGAGCGCGAAGCTCCGGCGCGATGCGCGAAAGCTGTTTGCCTGCGCGCTGGAGACGCCGGGCGGATTGAAGGTGCAGACCATCCACGCGCTGTGCACCCGCCTGCTGCAGCAGTTTCCGTTCGAGGCCAACGTGCCGGCGCGTTTCGCCGTGCTCGACGACCGTGACCAGACCGAAATGATGGAACGCGCCAATCTCGCGGTGTTCCTGGAAGCGTCGCGCAATCCCGACAGTCCGACCGGCCGCGCGCTGATGACGGCGATGGCGAGCGCTGCCGACGTCACCTTCAAGGACGTGATCCGCGAAGCCTGTCTCAGCCGCGACCACTTCATGGCCTGGACCGATGCAGCCGGCAGCGCCGCCGCGGCGGCCGCGCAGATGTCGGCCGCACTCGGAGTATCGCCCGATGATCGCATCGAGGATGTCGAGCGCGAGATCGTCGATGGCCCGAACCTGCCGCGTTCAAGCTGGAAAGACGTGGCCTCGGTCCTCGACACCAGCAGCAAGGCGGACCAGAAGCAGGCGGAACGGCTGCGCGGTGCGTTGACCTTTACCGGTGCGGCTCAGGTCGATGAGTATCTCGGCGTCTTCCTCACGGACGACCGCGCACCCCGCGCGTCTGTCATCACCAACAACTTCATCAAGAAGAATCCCGTCCCGGGCCGGCGCTTCGAATCGGAAGTCGATCGGCTCGGCCCCCTGATCGAGCGCCGCCGCGCCGTGGTCGCCCGCGACCGCACCGAGGCGCTGATCTACATCGCAACCGCGGCAGCCGCGAACTACCGCCGCGAGAAGCTGGAACGCGGCCTGCTCGACTATGACGACCTGATCGACAAGACGCTGGAGATGCTGAACCGCGTCTCCTCGGGCTGGGTGCACTACAAACTCGACCGCGGCGTCGATCACGTGCTGATCGACGAGGCGCAGGATACCAGCCCGCGGCAGTGGGACATCGTCGCCCATATCATCTCGGAATTCACCTCCGGCGCCGGCGCGCGCGACGGCCTGGTCCGCACCGTGTTTGCGGTCGGCGACGAGAAGCAGTCGATCTTCTCGTTCCAAGGCGCCGCCCCGCGCGAATTCGACCTGCGCCGGCGCGAGCTGAAGCGGCGGTTCGAGGAGGCCGGGCTGAAGTTCGACCCGGTCTCGTTCACCTACTCGTTCCGCTCGGGACCGACGATCCTGCATTCGGTCGATCATGTGTTCCGCGAGCAGGAGATCTATCGCAGCATCCATGCCGTCGAGAACGGCTATCCGATCCACAACGCGATGACCGACGCCGGCCCGAGCCTGATCGAACTCTGGGATCTCGCCGAAGCCGACGATCGCCAGGATATCGAAGGCTGGCGCGCGCCATTCGACGGCGTGTCGGTGACGAGCCCCGAGGTGAAGCTCGCACGACGCATCCAGGCCGAGATCAAGCGCCTCGTTGAGAGCGGCACCATGACCGGCAGCGCCGGCGCGCGGCGGCCGTTGCGCTACGGCGACATGCTGATCCTGGTGCGCCGCCGCGGCAACGCCTTCGATGCCGTGATCCAGGCGTTGAAGCACGCCAACATCCCGGTCGCCGGTGCCGACCGGCTGAAGCTGACCGAGCACATCGCAATCATCGATCTGATGAACCTTGCCGATGCGCTGTTGCTGCCGCAGGACGATCTTGCGCTCGCAGTCGCATTGAAGAGCCCGCTGTTCGGTCTCGACGATGACGATCTGTTCAAGCTGGCGTGGGAGCGCCGCGGCTCGCTGCGCGAGGCGCTCGCCGCGCAGGCGCCGACCGATGAGCGCGTTGCTGGTGTGCTGAGGCGTCTCGAGCAATGCGAGCGTCGCTTCGTCAGTGAAACGCCGTTCGCGTTCTATGCCTGGCTGCTCGGCGGCGACGGCGGACGCGCGCGCATTTTGCGGCGGCTCGGGCACGAGGCCAATGACGCGCTCGACGAATTCCTCGAGCTCGCGCTCAGCTATGAACGTAAGGCGCCGGCCTCGCTGCAGGGCTTCGTGGCATGGCTGCGCGCCGCCGACACCGAAGTGAAGCGCGACATGGAGATCTCGCGCGACGAGGTCCGCGTCATGACCGTGCACGGCGCCAAGGGCCTGGAATCCTCGGTCGTCTTCCTGGTGGATACCACGACGTCGCCATCCGACACGCAGCGCCTGCGCCTGATCCATCTGCCGCAGGGCAACGCCGCGCCGCATGCGCCCGGCGTCGTGGTGTGGGCCGGCAAGAAGGCGGAAGACCCGCCCCGCGTCGCCGACGCGCGCACGGCGATGCTCGGCGACACCGAGGACGAATATCGCCGCCTGCTCTATGTCGCGATGACGCGCGCCGCCGATCGGCTCGTCGTCGGCGGCTGCCTGCCGGGCAACATGAACACGGTGCGGAAATCCTCCTGGTACGACCTGATCACCAGGGGACTGGCCAATTCCGGGCTCAAGCTCGAGGAGCTGGAGACGCCGGCCGGCAAGATCAAGCGCTACTCGCGGCCCGAGGACGGCACCGCAACTACCGGCGCAACCGCATCGACGGCACTGGCGCCGGTCGCGCTGCCGTCGTGGCTGCACACCACAGCCGCACCCGAAGCGTCCGCCCCCGGCCTGCTGCGTCCGTCCGATCCCGCCGATGGCGATGGCCACCATGTGCGGACCGGCGAGTCCGTCCTGCTGCGCGCCCGAGCCTTGCAGCGCGGCACGCTGGTGCATCGCCTGCTGCAGTCGCTGCCCGATGTCGCCGCCGAGCGGCGGCGCCACGCCGCGCTCGGCTATCTCGCGCGCAATGCCGACGGCTGGAGCGAGGAGGAGCGCGCGGCGCTGGCGGACCAGGTGCTCGGGCTGATCGTCGACCCGCGTTTCGCTGCGGTGTTCGCCCCCGGCAGTCGCGCGGAAGTCTCGATCGTCGGGCGGCTGGACCGGCCGGGCCAGCCCAAGGCGCTGGTCTCGGGCCAGATCGACCGGCTGGTGGTGACGCCGGATGAAGTCCTGATCGTCGATTTCAAAACCAACCACGCGCCGCCGACGACCGCGGCCGAGGCGCCCAAGGGCTATGTCAGGCAGCTCGCGCTGTACCGCGCGCTGCTCGCCAGGCTTTATCCCCAGCGCCCCGTCCGCGCCGCGCTGCTTTGGACGGAAACACCTGAAATCATGGAACTTTCTGCCCACGCGCTGGACGCCGGGCTGGCATAAGGTCATGTCGGCGTGACTGAGCTTGACCCGGCAAGGGGGCGTTCATACGTTTGCCCCATGCTCCCGGGCGCGATTCTCAACCGCGCCCTTTTGTCACAACCGAACGAGGTACTTCCATGTCCGTTGGCAAGGTGTCTGACGCCGATTTCGAAGCCGAAGTGCTCAAGGCGACCGGGCCGGTGGTCGTCGACTTCTGGGCCGAGTGGTGCGGTCCTTGCCGCATGATTGCGCCCGCGCTTGACGAGATTTCCGGCGCGATGGGCGACAAGGTCAAGATCGTGAAGCTCAACGTCGACGAGAGCCCGAAGACCGCTTCGAAATATGGCGTGATGTCGATCCCGACCCTGATGATCTTCAAGGGCGGCGAGATGGCGTCCCGTCAGGTCGGTGCCGCGCCGAAGGCGAAGCTGCAGCAGTGGATTTCCGCCGCAGTCTGATCCGCATCAAATTAGCTGATTGTGAAACGGCCGGCGATCAGCCGGCCGTTTTGTTTTTGCTCGTGTAGCCCGGATGAAGCGAAGCGTAATCCGGGGTTCTGTATCCGCGGATCGCGGTCCCGGATTACGCTGCGCTCCATCCGGGCTACGGGCTGGCGTCCGGACAAGTCGCCGAGGCAATGCACGCTCGAGCAACTGATGCAGAGGGCCGCCGATCCAATGAAGCTGTTGAGAGCCTAAAGTGCGATGAAATGAGTTGAACCGTCCCCGACTTCTGCATTGCAGCGTTTAACCCTGCATTGCGCTCGCTCATAGGAACTTGTGTGTGCAGCCCCGGTTGAGGTCTCAAACGGCCCTTAGGAGGGACCTATGTCGAACCCCAGATCAACCGCGCAGGTCGCGGGACATCCCATTCATCCGATGCTGATTCCGTTTCCGGTTGCCTGCTTTGTCTTGACCTTTGTTGCCGACCTCGCCTTCTGGAAGACAGGCACTGACTTCTGGGCCAGCGCCTCGCTCTGGCTGCTTGGAATCGGCTTGATCATGGCAGCCCTCGCAGCGGTTGCCGGCCTGACCGATCTCCTGGGAGATGACCAGGTCCGCAACCTTTCCGATGCGTGGCAGCATGCGGGCGGCAACGTCATTGTGGTGTTGATCGCGCTGTACAACTGGTATTCCCGCTTCGAGCACGGCTCATCCGCCATCATACCAACGGGCCTCGTGTTGTCGCTCATCGTGGTCCTGATCCTGCTGTTCACGGGCTGGAAGGGCTGGGAGATGGTCTATCGCGAGCACGTCGGCGTGTCGGATGAGGCACACATCCACTGACGCGGCGGAGAGAAGCTCGCCCCTTGTGGACCGGACGAAGCGATGCGCAATCCGGCGATCTCCGTCCGCAGACAAAGTCGTCCGGATTCACCACGCGTCATCCGGGCAACGACTCAACCTATCCGCCGCGTCGACGACGCAAGACGCATCATGCAGGAGGCGTGCCGTTGGCGGCAAGCACGGGGCCGGCAAGATAGAGCGAGCCGGTGATCAGGATGCGCGGCGGCACCTCGTAGGCCAGCATGGCGAGACGCTGCAGCGCGGCGTCGACACCAGGTGCGATCTCGACCCGCATGCCAAGCGCTCGCGCGGCGTCGGCCAGCCTGTCGGGCGACATCGCGTTGTCGCGGCCGGGCACCGGGACGGCGATGATATGGCGCGTCAGCCCGGCGAAGTTGGCGAGGAAGGCGTCGGCGTCCTTGTTGCCCATCATGCCGGCGATGACGACGAGCGGCCGCGACACCCGCTCCTCGAGATCGCCGAGCGCTGCCGCCGCGACGCGGCCGCCTTCGGCATTGTGCCCGCCATCGAGCCAGACTTCAGAGCCTTGCGGCCCCTGGCTGACGAGGGCACCGGCGACGAGCCGCTGCATCCGCGCCGGCCATTCGGCATTGACGATACCGGCCTCGTAAGCGGCCATGTTGAGCTTGAGCGCATCGATGGCGCGCAGCGTTGCGATCGCAAGTCCCGCATTGTCGAACTGGTGCCGGCCGAACAGTTTCGGTGCGGCGAGATCCATTAAGCCGCGCTCGTCCTGATAGACCAGCCGGCCGCGCTCGACGCCGACATGCCATTGCTGACCGGCCGCGTGCAGCGGCGCACGCATGCGGTTCGCCTGCGCCTCGATCACGGCCATCGCCTCCGGCGCCTGTTCAGCGCAGATCACCGGCACCTTGCGCTTGATGATCGCGGCCTTCTCGCCGGCGATCGAGGTCAGCGTGTCGCCGAGGAATTCCATGTGATCCATGCTGACCGGCGCGATCACCGAGGCGAGCGGCGTCTCCACCACATTGGTCGAATCCAGCCGGCCGCCGAGGCCGACCTCGAGCAGCGCCACGTCGGCCGGATGCTTTGCGAACAGACAGAACGCGACCGCGGTTTCCATCTCGAAGATGGTGACGGGATTGCCGGCGTTGACGCGCTCGCAATGCTCGAACGTCGTGCGCAGCTCGTCGTCATCGACGAGCTTGCCGCCGCCGACGGCGCCCAGTCGGTAGCATTCGTTAATCCGCACAAGATAGGGCGACGTGAAGACATGCACCCGAAGGCCGGCGGCCTCCAGGATCGCGCGCAAATAGGCGATCGTGGATCCCTTGCCGTTGGTGCCGGCGACATGGATGACCGGCGGCAGCTTGCGCTCGGGATGATCGAGCCGCTCCATCAAGCCGAGCATGCGATCGAGACTGAGATCGATACGCTCGGGGTGCAGCGCCGACACCCGCGCGATCAACGCCTCGAACGAGGACTGCGATGAGGCGGCGTTCGCGGTCACGCGTGCGGCGCAGCCGGCACCGTCTCCGGGGCCGTGACGATCTGGGTCGGCTCGGTGACGGCGATGGTGGGCTTCGAGGCGGTTTCAAGCGCCGGCGCTTTGGTCAGCAGGCGGCACAGCCGTGCCAGCGTGGCCTTCATGTCGTGACGGTGCACGACCATGTCGACCATGCCGTGCTCGCGCAGATATTCGGCGCGCTGGAAACCCTCAGGGAGCTTTTCGCGGATGGTCTGCTCGATCACGCGGGCGCCGGCAAAGCCGATCAGCGCGCCGGGTTCGGCGATGTGGACGTCGCCGAGCATCGCATAGGATGCAGTGACGCCGCCGGTGGTCGGATTGGTCAGCACGACGATGTAGGGCTGGCGAACCTCGCGCAGCATCTGCACGCCGACGGTGGTGCGCGGCATCTGCATCAGCGACAGGATGCCTTCCTGCATCCGCGCGCCGCCGCTGGCCGCGAACACGATGAAGGGCGACTTCTTCTCGACCGCGAGCTCGAGCCCGCGCACCATCGCTTCGCCTGCGGCCATGCCGAGCGAGCCGCCCATGAAATCGAAATCCTGCACGGCGACCACGACGCCGGCGCCTTCGAGCTTGCCGTAGCCGACCTTGACCGCGTCGTTCAGCCCGGTCTTGGCGCGGGCATCCTTGATGCGGTCGGCATATTTGCGCTCGTCGCGGAACTTGAGCGGGTCGGCCGTCACCTCGGGCAGCGCGATGTCGTACCAGGTCTCGTTATCGAAGATCGACTTCAGCCGCGCCACCGCGCCCATGCGCATGTGGTAGTTCGAGCCGGGTATCACGAACTGGTTGGCCTCGACGTCCTTGTAGAACACGAGCTGCCCGGAATCCGGGCATTTGATCCACAGATTCTCCGGCGTCTCGCGGCGCAGGATGTTGCGGATCTTCGGCCGGACAACGTTGGTGAGCCAATTCATGGTTCGCTCCGAAATGCGGATCGGTCCCGCATCGATTGCATATATGGCGGGCCGGCCAAGGGCCGGCAAGCCGCCGTCCGCGGACTTGTCGCCGCAAATTATGGCTTATTCAGCGGCCTGCTTGGCGCCGCGGACGCCCTGGGCGAGCGCCGCTGCCAGGTCCGCCACCGCGGTCACGGTCTTGGCCGTGGCGCGGCCCTCGGCATCGAGGCTGCCCTTCAGCGCGTCGACCAGCGCGGTGCCGACCACCGAGCCATTGGCTCTCTCCGCGATCGCCCGCGCCGTTTCCGGCGTGCGGATGCCGAAGCCGACACAGATCGGCAGGTCGGTGTGCCGCTTGATGCGGGCCACGGCCTCGCCGACCACCTTCGAATCGGCGGCCGCGCTGCCAGTGATGCCGGTGACCGCGACGTAATAGACAAAGCCCGAGGTGTTGGCGAGCACCGCTGGCAGGCGCTTGTCGTCTGTCGTCGGCGTCGCCAGCCGAATGAAATTCAGCCCGGCCTTCATCGCGGGAATGCAGAGCTCGGTGTCTTCCTCCGGCGGCAGATCGACGATGATCAGGCCGTCGACGCCGGCACCCTTCGCATCGGCCAGGAACGTCTCGACGCCGTAGATATAGATCGGGTTGTAGTAGCCCATCAGCACGATCGGCGTGGTATTGTCGCCTTCGCGAAAACCGCGGACCATCTCCAGCGTCTTCCGCAGCGTCATGCCGCCCTTCAGCGCGCGCAGGCCCGCGGCCTGGATCGACGGGCCGTCGGCCATCGGATCGGTGAAGGGCATGCCGAGCTCGATGATATCTGCGCCGGCTTTCGGCAGCGCCTTGATGACGTCGAGCGAAGTCTTTGCGTCGGGATCGCCGGCCATCACGAAGGTGACGAAGGCGGAGCGGCCCGCTTTCTTGAGCTCGGCAAACTTGGCGTCGATACGGGTGGTCATGGTATGGTGGTCGCCGTGCTATACCTCTCCCCTCCGGGGAGAGGTCGGCTGCGTAGCAGCCGGGTGAGGGGGATGGAGCGGTTCAAGGCAAGGGCACGAAGCTTCCGCGCGTCACAGACAAGCGCAGAAGCAAAGCTTTGGCAGGCGCTGCGCAATCGAAGATTGGCGCGGTGGAAATTTCGTCGCCAGCACCCGATCGGCCGGTACATCGTCGATTTCGTGACGCTGGACGGAAAGCTGGTCGTTGAGGTCGACGGTGTCACACACGCTGAACCGAACGAGATAGAGCGAGACATTATTCGATCGCAGTTCCTTGAGTCCTGCGGTTTCCTCGTCGTTCGTGTCTCAAACAGTGACGTATACGAAAATCTAGACGGAGCGCTCGAGATGATCGAAACATCACTTCGATTCGATTGAGCGGAAAGGCCCCTCACCCGGCTGCTGCGCAGCCGACCTCTCCCCGACGGGGAGAGGTGAAGGGAGCGTGCCTCGCGCCTCACTTCTTCCTGCCCTTCAAGATGTCGCCGACCTGCGGCACGTCCTTGTCGCCGCGGCCGGAGAGATTGACCACCATCAGGTGATCCTTCGGACGCTGCGGTGCGAGTTCGGACAGCTTCGCGATGGCGTGCGCCGATTCCAGCGCGGGGATGATGCCTTCGAGCCGCGACAGCAGCTGGAACGCAGCCAGGGCCTCCTCGTCGGTCGCCGAGAGATATTTCACGCGGCCGGTCTCATGCAGCCAGGCGTGCTCGGGCCCGATGCCGGGATAGTCGAGGCCGGCCGAGATCGAGTGCGCTTCCTCGATCTGCCCGTCCGCATCCATCAACAGATAGGTGCGGTTGCCGTGCAGCACGCCGGGGCGTCCGCCGGCGAGCGAGGCGGCGTGCAGCTGGGTCAGCCCGTGGCCAGCGGCCTCGACGCCGAAGATCTCGACCGAGGGATCGTCAAGGAACGGATGGAACAGGCCCATCGCATTCGAGCCGCCGCCGATGCAGGCCACCAGCGAGTCCGGCAAGCGGCCCTCGGCCTCCTGCATCTGCCGGCGGGTCTCCTCACCGATCACAGACTGGAAGTCGCGCACCATCATCGGATAGGGGTGCGGACCTGCGACGGTGCCGATGCAGTAGAACGTGTTGTGCACGTTGGTGACCCAGTCGCGCAGCGCGTCGTTCATCGCATCCTTCAGCGTGCGCGCACCCGACTGCACCGGGACGACCTTGGCGCCGAGCATTTCCATGCGGATCACGTTCGGCTGCTGCCGCTCGACGTCGACCGCGCCCATATAGACCACGCATTCGAGCCCGAAGCGTGCGCACAGCGTCGCCGTCGCCACGCCGTGCTGGCCGGCGCCGGTCTCGGCGATAATGCGCTTCTTGCCCATGCGGCGCGCGACCATGATCTGGCCGAGCACATTGTTCACCTTGTGCGAGCCGGTGTGGTTGAGCTCCTCGCGCTTCAGATAGATCTTGGCGCCGCCGAGATGCTCGGTGAGCCGCTCGGCAAAATAAAGCGGCGAGGGCCGGCCGACATAGTCCTTCAGATAGGCGTTCATCTCGGCCTGAAACGACGGATCGGCCTTCGCCTCGGCATAGGCCTTCTCGAGGTCGAGGATCAGCGGCATCAGCGTTTCCGCGACGAAGCGTCCGCCGAAAATGCCGAAATGCCCGCGCTCGTCGGGACCGCTGCGGAAGGAATTGGGCAGGTTTGGATTCATCGAACCATCAGTTCCTGGGTTGCGCGCGCGGCGCGGATGAAGGCGCGGATCAGCTCGGGATCCTTGACACCGGGCGAGCGCTCGACGCCCGACGAGACATCGACGCCGCCGGCACGGGTAACACTGACCGCCTCTGCGACATTGTCGGCGTGAAGTCCGCCTGAGACCATGTAGGGCAGCGCGAGATCGAGATTTTCCAGCACGTGCCAATCGAAGGGCGCACCGAGCCCGCCCGGCCGCGTCGCGCCCTTCGGCGCACGGGCATCGAACAGGATGCGGTCGGCGACACTGGCATAGCCCGGCAACGGCGCGAGATCGGCAGCGGTCTCGACCGGCAGCGCCTTCATCAGCGGCAGGCCGAACTTCTGCTTGATGTCGCGCAGCCGCGCCGTGGTCTCCTTGCCGTGCAATTGCAGGATATCCGGCCGCAGCGTCTCGACGATGTTTTCCAGCGTCGCGTCGTCCGCATCGACAGTCAGCGCGACCTTGACCGCGCGGCCCTTGGCGCGGCTGCCGAGATCGCGCGCGACTTCCAGGCCGATGTGGCGGGGCGACGGCGGAAAGAACACGAACCCGACCATGTCGGCACCGGCGTCGAGCGCGACGTCGAGCGTCTCGCGCGTGGACAGGCCGCATATTTTGACGAGCAGGGGCATGGTCTCGAAACGTGGTCTTTCGAACGGGTTTTCGGGCGGCCGGAACGGGACGCGCCGACGTCCGACGGGCGGGTTCTACAACGTCGCGCCCTGCTTGTCTCGCCCGGCGGACCCGTAAAAGCCGGATTGGCCCGGCGCCGAAAGGCGCGGCACATCGCCCCGGGAGGCGGCGGCCCTGAGATCGGCGAGCTCCGCCCGGACATGGCGGGCGTCGGCCTCGTGCTGCCGGGCGGCGCGGCGCCAGCGCCCCTGCCGGAACCAGGTCGCGATCCCCCCGGCGATCACGCCCAGGATCGCGGCGGCGATGATGACGACGAACAGCGGCAGCGTGACTGCAACCGTCGGGGTAACAGAGTTGAAGGGATCGAACGACACCGTCACCCAATGACGGTTGGCGACCGCGAAGATGATGAAGATCAGCCCGAGCGGGATGACGACCACTGCCGTGAAGAACTTTCGCATGACCATCTCTCATAGCGATGGAGAAAGCGCGGGCGCACAGCCCGCAACACGGCAACGCCTGACGTCGCGCGCTACGCGTCAGCCTTTGGTGCGTCGATCTTGGACGCTTGCGCCTCGGTGCCGTCGCGATTGAGACGCTCGCGCATCTCCTTGCCGGTCTTGAAGAACGGCACGCTCTTCTGATCGACCGGCACATGCTCGCCGGTGCGCGGATTGCGCCCGGCACGCGCCGGGCGATGCTTCACCGAGAATGCGCCAAAACCGCGCAGCTCGACGCGGTCGCCGCGCGCCAGCGCCGCGACGATTTCGTCGAGAATCGCATTCACAATGTTCTCGACATCCCGCTGATAGAGGTGCGGGTTGTGCTCGGCGATGCGCTGAACAAGTTCGGATTTGATCATCGAAAATGGGATCCGGGATCTCGCGGAAGTCCATTTCCGTGAAAATGCCCTGCACTGTCAAGACGCTAAATCAATTCCCGACGTCGCGATTTAGGATGATAAGTAGCCCAATTGGGCCATTTCACGATTCCCGCAGAACGGGAATCCCCTCAACAACACGCCCAGACACCGATCAATTGGTTCCGGCCGGGGTCCACAAGGCCAACATGCCGTCAAGTCCGAACCGATCGACCGCCTGCGCCATCCCGCCCTGCTCAATTCGCCGCGCGATAGGTCCCAGCCCGAGCGCATCGAGCGTTATGGATGCCGCGGTGCGCAGGAATGTCAGGTCGCCGAAGCGCGGATTGAGGCTGTAATCGCGCACCGGAAGGTCGCTTTTGACCTTCTTTTCCGCGACGAGCCATGCGATCGCGGTCTTCTCATCGCCGAGCTGATCGATCAGCTTGAGATCAAGCGCCTGCCGGCCGGTGAAGACGCGTCCATCCGCGACTTTTTCGAGCAGGGCGTCGTCCATGCCGCGCCGCACCTTCACCAATCCACGGAACCATGCATAAGAGTCCTTCACCAGCGAGTCGATCGCGTCGCGCGCTTCGGGGCTGGTCGGCTCAAGGCCATTCGGCGCCGCTTTCAACGGCGACGACTTGATCTCCTCGACCCTCACGCCGACGGTCTTGAGAAGTTCTGAAACGTTCGGAAACTGGAAGAGCACGCCGATCGAACCGACCAGCGAAGTCTGCTGGGCAACGATGTGATCGGCCGCGATGGCGGTGATGTAGCCGCCCGACGCGGCCAATCCTTCGACGACGACGACGAGCGGCTTCTTCGCCTTCAGCTGCACCAGCGAATCATAGAGCTGCTCGGAGCCCGCGGTGGTGCCGCCGGGCGAATTGATGTGCACGACGACGGCGGCATAGCTCGACTTCTCGAGCCACTCCAGCGCCGCGACGCGCTGCTGGTCGCTGCGGATCAACCCCTCGATATTGACACGCGCGATCGCGCCCTTCGTCTCCAGCACGCCGCGTCCGCCGGTCGCGAAAAGACCGATGCCGACAATGGCCGCGATCGTCACGACCGCGGCGGCGATGCGCCAGAAAGCCAGCTTGCGTCTGATACGGCGGCGATCGACGATCACGTCTGAATCCAGCGACATCGAAATTCTCCAGGAATGTCCGCGCGGTTTTGCAATCGCAGCGTCACTATCACCTTAGCCAAATACATCAATTGCGACGCAATATGAAGAAAACAAGGCCCGGTCTTTTGCAGTATCCGTAGCCTGCGTGCCTCAAACAAAAGGCCCCGGCTTGCGCCGGGGCCTCGTTGGTTCGCGCAAAACCGCGCGAACGCTTACTTGTCGGTGCCGCGATTCTTGAGCGCGGTGCCAAGGATGTCGCCGAGCGTCGCACCCGAATCGGAGGAGCCGTACTGCGCGATGGCTTCCTTTTCTTCGGCGACTTCCAGCGCCTTGATCGAGACCTGCACCTTGCGGGCCTTCTTGTCGAACTGGATGACGCGGGCATCGACCTTCTCGCCGACGGCAAAGCGTTCGGCGCGCTGATCGTTGCGGTCGCGGGCCAGCTCGGACCGCTTGATGAAGGTGGTGAACTCGGTGCCCGAGATCCGGACCTCGATGCCGCTCTCCTTCACTTCGAGCACTTCGCAAGTCACGACCGCGCCCTTCTTGACGTCGCCCGGCTCGGCGAAGGGGTCGCCTTCGAGCTGCTTGACGCCGAGCGAGATCCGCTCCTTCTCGACATCGACATCGAGCACCACGGCCTTGACCATGTCGCCCTTCTTGAAGTTGTCGATGACCTGCTCGCCCGGAAGCTTCCAGTCGAGGTCGGAGAGGTGGACCATGCCGTCGACGTCGCCCTCGAGGCCGAGGAACAGACCGAACTCGGTCTTGTTCTTGACCTCGCCCTCGACCACCGAACCGACCGGGAACTTCTCGACGAAGACCTCCCAGGGATTGCGCATGGTCTGCTTGAGACCGAGCGAGATGCGGCGCTTGACCGAATCCACTTCCAGCACCTGCACTTCGACTTCCTGCGAGGTCGAAACGATCTTGCCGGGATGCATGTTCTTCTTGGTCCACGACATCTCGGAGACGTGGATCAGGCCTTCGATACCCGGCTCGAGCTCGACGAACGCGCCGTAGTCGGTGATGTTGGTGACGCGGCCGGTGAAGCGGGCACCCAGCGGGTACTTGGCTTCAATGCCCTGCCACGGATCATCCAGCAGCTGCTTCATGCCGAGCGAGATGCGGTGCGTCTCGTGGTTGATCTTGATGATCTTGACCTTCACGGTCTGGCCGATCGTCAGCACCTCGGTCGGGTGGTTGACGCGACGCCAGGCGATGTCGGTGACGTGCAGCAGGCCGTCGATGCCGCCGAGATCAACGAACGCACCGTAATCGGTGATGTTCTTGACCACGCCGTCGATCACCTGACCCTCTTCGAGGTTCTGCACCAGCTCCTGGCGCTGCTCGGCGCGCGTCTCTTCGAGAACCGTGCGGCGCGACACCACGATGTTGCCGCGGCGGCGGTCCATCTTGAGGATCTGGAACGGCTGCGAGTTGTTCATCAGCGGCGCAACGTCGCGGATCGGACGGATGTCGACCTGCGAGCGCGGCAGGAAGGCCACTGCGCCGTCGAGGTCGACGGTGAAGCCGCCCTTGACCTGGTTGAAGATGACGCCGTTGACCTTTTCGTTGTTCTGGAACGCCTTCTCGAGCTTGCCCCAGCTTTCCTCGCGGCGCGCCTTGTCGCGCGACAGCACGGCTTCGCCGAGCGCATTCTCGATGCGGTCGAGGAACACTTCGACGGTGTCGCCGACCTTCAGATCGCTTTCACGGCCGGGGCCGGCGAATTCGCGCAGCGCGACGCGGCCTTCGGTCTTCAGGCCGACGTCGATGACGGCCATGTCCTTCTCAATTGCAACCACCTTGCCCTTGATGACCGAGCTTTCCTGCAAATTGCCGCCGGCAAAGGACTCATCAAGCATCGCCGCGAAGTCGTCGCGGGTGGGAGTATAGGAAGACGCAGTATTCGAAGCCATTTGTTCTCCAGATGCGGGAAATTGCCGGCCGTTCGGGTTGATGGGCGCACCGTGCGAGAAGTGTCTGGGTTCCGCAAACCCTGACGTCCGCTCGTTGCAGGAGACGCAACAGCGGGCCGGCAGCAGGACTGCACGTACGGTACGTTTGATTTTATCCGGAGCCTGAAACGAGAATATCGCCTTCAAGACCTGGGAGCGGGCGTTCCTCCAGATGCGGCGTTGGTTTCGTTTGAGAATAGCTCAAACCCATCGCCGGCCCGCTCGGACATAGCCTCGACATGGTCGATGGGTGTCCGGACGGCGCTGATATAGCCCTGCGAGCCGTTTTCGGCAAGCAGGAAATGCCTCATTTTGCTGGACTTTGAGACCGAATCGGTCTGCTTCCGACGACCGATCTCAGCGTTTGGCGCGCGCCTGCTCGACGATAGCGATCGCGGCGCGCACGCCGGCCTCGATGTCGAGATTGGAATTGTCGAGCGTATGGGCGTCCGGGGCCGGCCGCAACGGCGCAACGGCCCGGTTCTTGTCGCGCTCGTCGCGCTTGAGGATGTCGGCCAGCACCGCTTCCTCGTCGGCTACCTCGCCGCGGGCGCGGGCCTCCAGCGTCCGCCGCCGCGCGCGCACCCGTGGATCGGCGACCACGAAAATCTTCACGTCGGCGTCAGGGCAGATCACGGTGCCGATATCGCGGCCGTCGAGCACCGCGCCGGGCGGATCGGCGGCGAACTGGCGCTGGAAGTTGACCAGCACCTCGCGCACTTTGGGAAAGGCGGAGACCACGGATGCGCCTTCCCCGACCTGCTGCGTCTTCAGGATCGGATTGCCGAATTTCTCGGGGTCGAGCTCGAGCGCGGCGGCCACCGCCAGCACCTCATCGTTGAGATCGGCTCCCATCGCCATCATCGCATAGGCCACCGCGCGATAAATCACGCCGGTGTCGAGATGACGATAGCCATAGTGGTGGGCGAGCCGCTTGCCGAGCGTGCCCTTGCCTGAGGCGGCGGGACCGTCGATGGCGATAATCATGCGAAGTCTGCTCCGAGCGAGCGCATCATCGGAATGAAATCCGGAAAGCTGGTGGCGATGAAGGTGATGTCGTCGACCTTGACCGGCTTGTCGGAAGCACAGCCCATCACCAGCGCAGACATCGCGATGCGATGGTCCATATGGGTCGCGACGAGCCCGCCACCCTCGACATGGCCGCGGCCCTCGACAATCAGGTCGTCGCCAGAGACCTCGACCTTGACGCCGTTGACGCGCAGCATGTCGGCGGTGGCTTCGAGCCGGTCGGATTCCTTGACGCGCAGTTCCTGCAGGCCGCGCATGATGGTTGTGCCCTCGGCAAAGCTGGCCGCCACTGCCAGCACCAGATACTCGTCGATCATCGACGGCGCGCGCTCCGGCGGCACCACGACGCCGCGCAGCTTCGAAGCACGAACGCGCAACTGCGCCATTGGTTCGCCGGCATCGCCGCGGACCCCGCTCTCCTCGATGGATGCGCCCATTTCGCGCAGCGTGGTGAGCAGGCCGGTACGCAGCGGATTGGTCATCACGTCGGAAAACACGACGTCGGAACCTTCGACGATCAGTGCCGCCACGATCGGGAAGGCGGCCGAGGACGGATCCGCCGGCACCACGATCTCGGCGCCGTGCAATTCGGGTTCGCCGTTGAGCGTGATCCTGCGGCCATCGCTGCCTTCCCTCTCCGACGAGATCTCGGCGCCGAAATGCTTGAGCATCAGCTCGGTATGGTCACGGCTCGCTTCCTGCTCGATCACGGTCGTGATGCCCGGTGCGGACAGCCCGGCCAGCAGCACCGCGGACTTGATCTGGGCCGAGGCGACCGGCGTCTTGTAGACGATCGGCACCGGGTAGCGCGCCCCGTGCAATGTCAGCGGCAGCCGGCCGCCCTCGCCGATATCGCTGGTCCTGGCGCCCATCAATTCCAGGGGATCGAGGATGCGGCGCATCGGGCGCGAGCGCAGCGAGGCGTCGCCATCGAATACCGCCGCGATCGGGCAACCGGCGACCGCTCCCATCACCAGCCGACAGCCGGTGCCGGAATTGCCGAAATCCAGCGCTGCGGCGGGCTGGGCGAAGCCTCCGACCCCGACGCCGGAGACCGTCCAGGCAAACGGCCCGGTCCGTTCCACCCTGGCGCCCAGCGCGCGCATGGATTTGGCGGTATTGAGCACGTCCTCGCCTTCCAGGAGGCCGGAGATGCGGGTTTCGCCGACCGCCAGCGCCCCCAGGATCAGGGCGCGGTGGGAAATCGACTTATCGCCGGGTACGCGGACTTTGCCGGCCAAGGGGCCGCTCGCGCGGGATTCCAGCGGGGTCGGGGTGTCAGAATGGGCCAAGATTGTGTCCTCTCGCGCCGCGGCAGGTATCACATAGGCAACACCGCGTCACGCGCCCGTCAAATGCGCGCAAACCGCTATTGACAGCGGCCCCTCAACTAGCCAAGTGAAGCTCCGTTTTTCAGGAAAATTCTGGGATTACCACGTGGCCAAGTCCGACCTCGGAACCAAGCGCATTTGCCCGACGACGGGCAAGAAGTTCTACGACCTCAACAAGAATCCGGTGATCTCGCCCTACACCGGCGAGGTCGTGCCGATCGCGCCGGTAGCCCCGCCGCGGGGCGGCCGCAGCGCGCCCGTGAGTTCGCCCGCAACCGCTGCCGATATGCCCGAGGCGGCGGAGGCCGAAGAGTTGGTCTCGCTCGAGGAGGCCGATGCCGAAGAGAACACCGGCAAGGTCAAGACTCAGGTTCCCGAATCCGAGGACGACATCGAGATGGATGAGACCCTCGAGGACGATGACGACGATGATTCGACCTTCATCGCCGACGAGGAAGAGGGCGACGAGGACGTCACCGACATCATTGGTGACGTCGGCGGTGACGAAGAGACTTGAGATCGTCGCCGATCTGTGATCAACGGTGCTGCCTCACGAGTCGCCTAGGACTCGGGGGCCGGGCAGGGTCTTAAGGATCGCGCCCAAGCCGGAATACTGTAAGGGGCCATAGCTCAGCTGGGAGAGCGCTTGCATGGCATGCAAGAGGTCGGCGGTTCGATCCCGCCTGGCTCCACCACGCTTCGCCCTTCGGGCTACGCGTGGCGCAGCCGCGCAGAGCCCGAAGGGTGAAGCGTGGTGTCCGGCGTAGCCCAAAGGGCGAAGACGGACCGGCTCCATCCGCCGCCACTTTATCAACCTGCCTCGAATCAGTAGGCTGCCGAAAACTCCGAACGTTACTGCTTATGCGCGGATGCCAATGTGGTACGTCTACATCATCCGCAGCGTCGAATTCCCGGACCAGGAATACGTTGGCGCCACCGAAGACCTGAAGCGCCGCATCCCGGAGCATAACGCCGGCAAGTCCGCACACACCTCGAAGTTCAGGCCGTGGCAGCTCACCTGGTACTGCGCATTTCCGGATAAATACAAAGCTCTCGCGTTCGAGAAATACCTCAAGTCCCATTCCGGCCGAGCCTTCGCCAAGAAGCGCCTGTGCTAGTACCCGCTTTTCTTGGAACGTGAGTCGTGATTCAAGGTCGGGATGATACCCGAAGCAAGAGAAGTCCGCCTTTCGAGGAAAGATCGCAAGGTGCTTGAGGCGTGTTGTCGCTCACCGATGACATTGCAGCGCGATTTGAAGCGGGCGCGGATAGTCCTGTTAGCGGCGGACGGGCGCAGCACCCGGTCGATCGCCAAGGAAGTTGGGGTCCAGCCGCGGATTGTCAGCGTTTGGCGGCATCGCTATGCCGACCAAGGCCTTGAAGGGCTGCAAGACAAGCCGCGGCCCGGCAAGCAGCCGATCTATACGAAGACGACCGACAAGCGGATTCTGAAGCTGCTGGATAAGCCGCCCCCGCAAGGGTTTGCGCGCTGGACCGGCCCTCTGCTGGCCGAGGCGCTAGGCGATGTTGACGTCCAATATGTCTGGCGGTTCCTGCGCAGCCACAAGATTGACCTCGCGGCTCGCAAGTCCTGGTGTGAGAGCAACGACCCGAACTTTACGGCCAAAGCCGCCGATGTCGTTGGCCTTTACGTCGCCCCGCCGGCGAAGGCTATTGTGCTCTGCGTGGACGAGAAGCCCTCGATCCAGGCTTTGGAGCGAGCGCAGGGCTATCTGAAGTTGCCCAATGGCCGCGCCTTGACCGGCCAGAGCCACGATTACAAGCGGCATGGCACCACGACATTGTTTGCAGCGCTCGAAGTCGCCACCGGAAAGATCATCGCTACGCATTCAAAACGCCGTCGCCGTGTCGAGTTTCTCGATTTCATGAACAGCCTCACCGCGGCCTTTCCGGGCCGAAAGCTTCACGTCATCCTCGACAACCTCAACACCCACAAGAAGAATGAGAGCTGGCTCAAGGCCCATCCCAATGTGCAATTCCATTTCACACCGACGAGTGCGTCCTGGCTCAACCAGATCGAGGTATGGTTCTCAATCCTGCAGGGGCAGTCGCTCAGCGGCACCTCCTTCACAAGCCTCAAGCAGCTTCAGGAACACATCGATGCCTACGTCAACGCCTACAACGACAAAGCCGAGCCCTTCGTCTGGACCAAGAAAAAGATCCGTCAACGCCGTTTCAAGGGCCGCCGTATCAATCAACTCTGATTCCGGGTACTAG
>NZ_LNCU01000040.1:276900-285535 GCF_001542415.1 Bradyrhizobium macuxiense | reverse complement strand
CTAGTACCCGGAATCAGAGTTGATTGATACGGCGGCCCTTGAAACGGCGTTGACGGATCTTTTTCTTGGTCCAGACGAAGGGCTCGGCTTTGTCGTTGTAGGCGTTGACGTAGGCATCGATGTGTTCCTGAAGCTGCTTGAGGCTTGTGAAGGAGGTGCCGCTGAGCGACTGCCCCTGCAGGATTGAGAACCATACCTCGATCTGGTTGAGCCAGGACGCACTCGTCGGTGTGAAATGGAATTGCACATTGGGATGGGCCTTGAGCCAGCTCTCATTCTTCTTGTGGGTGTTGAGGTTGTCGAGGATGACGTGAAGCTTTCGGCCCGGAAAGGCCGCGGTGAGGCTGTTCATGAAATCGAGAAACTCGACACGGCGACGGCGTTTTGAATGCGTAGCGATGATCTTTCCGGTGGCGACTTCGAGCGCTGCAAACAATGTCGTGGTGCCATGCCGCTTGTAATCGTGGCTCTGGCCGGTCAAGGCGCGGCCATTGGGCAACTTCAGATAGCCCTGCGCTCGCTCCAAAGCCTGGATCGAGGGCTTCTCGTCCACGCAGAGCACAATAGCCTTCGCCGGCGGGGCGACGTAAAGGCCAACGACATCGGCGGCTTTGGCCGTAAAGTTCGGGTCGTTGCTCTCACACCAGGACTTGCGAGCCGCGAGGTCAATCTTGTGGCTGCGCAGGAACCGCCAGACATATTGGACGTCAACATCGCCTAGCGCCTCGGCCAGCAGAGGGCCGGTCCAGCGCGCAAACCCTTGCGGGGGCGGCTTATCCAGCAGCTTCAGAATCCGCTTGTCGGTCGTCTTCGTATAGATCGGCTGCTTGCCGGGCCGCGGCTTGTCTTGCAGCCCTTCAAGGCCTTGGTCGGCATAGCGATGCCGCCAAACGCTGACAATCCGCGGCTGGACCCCAACTTCCTTGGCGATCGACCGGGTGCTGCGCCCGTCCGCCGCTAACAGGACTATCCGCGCCCGCTTCAAATCGCGCTGCAATGTCATCGGTGAGCGACAACACGCCTCAAGCACCTTGCGATCTTTCCTCGAAAGGCGGACTTCTCTTGCTTCGGGTATCATCCCGACCTTGAATCACGACTCACGTTCCAAGAAAAGCGGGTACTAGCTTCTCGCCAGATCGAGAAAGTGCCGCCCTGTGCGGTCTTCAGTTTCGACGATCCACGCGTCGGGATCGAAGCGGAGCTCCTTGACCAGCCGTTCCTCGACCGATGGTTCAGGCACTGGCTGCGGCGCGATCGCCACGAACAGACGCTCGACCGGACGGCTGTCGTCATAGACCGTCTGCGGCGCCGGCGCATAGAGCATCGCGTTGCCATCCATCAGCGCCACCTTGACGAACACAGCGCCGGCTTCCTCGGCGCCCTTTTTGCGGACCGCGCCGAAGACGCCCTCGGTCTGGCAGCGGCGCAGATAGGCGGCCACCCATATGCTGGTTTTCAATCGCATGCGCCGACCTATAGGACAGCGGCGCTGCTCCGTCCAATCATCACACGTACCACTGGATAACTGCCCAGGCTTGTCCCGGGCATGACGGTCACGTCTTCACTCCATTCGCGGAGAATGTCTGAGACCGAAGCTCACTCGATCGGGTGACCGATCATTGTGGTGAGCTGATGGACCAGGCGCTCGGACATCTGTCCGGTCACCGGAAGTTTGCGCGCGCGCTCGAACTTCGCGATCGCCGCCTGGGTGTCGGCACCGATGGTGCCGGTCGGCTTGAGCTGGCCGTAGCCATACTCGGTCAGCGTGCGCTGGACAGCGGCGATCCGCCTTCCGGCCGCGCTGAGATGTGGCGCCGGGATCGGTGCCGGCGGGCGAATAACGTTGGACTGCGCGGGCGCAGCGGCCGGCGGCGCGGCGGTCGACTTCATCACCAGATTGGTCATGGGGTCGGACGCCGGCTTGGTTTCGGTTGGCTTGACCTCGGCAGGCCTGGTTTCGACAGCCCTGGTTTCGGCCGGTTTCATCTCCACCGGTTTCGCCTCGACAGGCTTCGGCGGCTCCATGGCTGCCGGCTCGACCTGTCGCGCGGCGGCTTCAGCGGGGCGCGGGCGCGGGATCGGATTGGTCACGGCGGCGACTGGCGCCGGCAGCGTCACGACCGAACCGCCAAACATGGGTGACGGGTGACGGCCGGCCTGCAGGAACAGCGCATTGATCAGGATCGCGACAATGACGGCCGCTGCCAGCACGCCCGCGACCATGTCCTTCGGACTGTGCAGCAGCATGCGCAGGACGAGGCCCCGCTCTTCCTCGGCCTCGATCGCTACCGCCTTGGCACCGCGGCGACGGCGCGGCGCTTCATCATCGTCCAAAGTCTTTCTAGGCACTTTTCTTCACCTGCTGGGCTTGCTCTTGTAGCCCGGACCGCAGCGCGGGCTTCAGGGTCGAAACATTGCTGGTCGGCTCGGTCGCGGCCGGCGGCGCGAACGCGAGCGGCATCACGACCGACACGGTGGTGCCCTCGCCGATCTTGCTTTCAACGCTCAGTTCGCCGTGATGCAGGCCCACCAGTCCCTTCACGATCGAGAGGCCAAGGCCCGTGCCTTCGTGCCGGCGTTGATAGGTCTTGCCGGCCTGGAAGAACGGGTCGCCGATCCGCTTGAGATCGTCGGCCGCGATGCCGACACCGGTGTCGGAGACGCGCAGCAGCAGCCGCGATCCCTCGACCGCCGCCGACACGGTCACCTTGCCGCCGCGCTCGGTGAACTTGACGGCGTTGGACACCAGATTGAGCACGATCTGCTTGAACGCGCGCGGATCGCCGTTCATGACCGGCAGATCATCGGGCACGCGAGTCACGAGATCGACGCCGTTCTCGCGCGCCTTCAGGGCAACGAGGTTGCAGCAATTGAGCAGCGCCGGCCGCGGGGCAAACGGCTCCGGCGAAATCTCGAAATTGCCGGACTCCATCTTCGACATGTCGAGGATGCCGTTGACGACCGAGAGCAGATGCTGGCCTGAATCGTGGATCAGTTGTGCGTATTCCCTGCGGCGCGCGGCATCGAGCCCCAGCACGTCCTCTTGCGCAATCATCTCGGAGAAGCCGATGATGGCGTTGAGCGGCGTCCGCAGTTCGTGACTCATGGTGGCGAGGAAGCGCGTCTTCGATGCATCCGCCTGTTCGGCGGCGTTGCGCGCCAGTTCCAGGGCCTGCTCCTGCGTCTTGCGATCGGTGACGTCACGGATCACGGCGACGACCTCGGTCTCGTCGGAACTCTGATCGAGCGGGCGGCAGCGCATCTCGGCCCAGATGAAGTCGGCGGCGATGTTCTGGCCTCGGGCGGCGTCGCGGCGCAGGCGGAACTCGACGCTGCGCGACTCGCCGCCGCGCGCGGCATCCGAGAGCGCGGTGAGATAGGCCGGGCGGTCCGCGACATGAACACGGTCGAACAGGCCGTGGCCCAACAGCCGCGAAGCCGGAACGCCGAGCATCATCTCGGCCGCCGGCGAAATGAAACGCACCGCACCGTTGCGGCTGTGCCGCGACAACACGTCGCTCATATTGTGCGCGAGCAGGCGATAGCGGTCCTCCTCGACATAGAGCAGCGCCACGCTGGTGCGCGCCAGCGACTCGGCGCCAAAGGCGAGCCCGGCCGCATAGAAGATCGCCGACACGACGCCGAAGCCGCCCAGCATGCTGTTGGCCGCGGCAGCGGGATCGAACGCCGGCAGCACGTGATAGTGTCCGAGCACGCTCAGCAGCGCCGCACATGTCATCGCCAGCGCAAACGCAAACGCAACGACGCGCCGCGACGCCGACAGCGCCGCCTCGATCGGAATGACGACGAGCCATACGGCCGCGAAGGAGGTGATACCGCCGGTAGTCGCCGCGATCATCATCACGAGGCCGGAAAGCGCCAGCGACGACAGCACATGCGCGCCCTCATAGCGGCCGGTGCGCGACAGGAACCACGACAGCAGGATCGGTGCGATCAGCCAGGCGAACGCCGCAACCTCGATGGCAGTGGGTGCACCGCGCATCGCAAGGAAGGCCGGGAACGAGGCGAACGCCGCCAGGCTGCCGAGCAGCCGAGGCGCCATGAAGGCACGATGGCGTGCACGCGTCAGCGCATCATATTGCGCCGATGGATGCAGCAGCGCATCGAGGCAATCGCGGATCAGACTCACAACACTCACAGCACTCGCGCTTCGGCTCGATCGTCAGACAGACGCGCCGGAACGCCTCCTTGGTGATTGAAGGTCAACGTGTCAGAGCGAACTTAAGCGAACGCTAAGGCGCGGCGCCCTGCCACCAAACACCGTGCATTCGCGAAGGTTTGGCGCGCTATTCACCGCGCATTTGTCGGGGATGGTGAACGGCTGGTTTCCGGATGTGACGATCTATGGTTTCGAAATGGTGGACAGCGCCTGCCGCACAGTCGGCATTTGCACGACGCCATCAATCGAAAATTTACGCCGAATCAATTCAGGCGGATTTTCCGCGTTTTTTCGGCGAGTTTACTTCAATGCAAACACTTCCGATTTATCGACGGATGCTACGCCTGAGCCAACTGCGGCATCGACCGCATGTGAAACAAAAGACAAGACAGACGACCGGGGTCGCGCCATGTTTTTCCTGCTGCGCTTGGCATTCTGGCTCGGGCTGGTGCTCGTGCTGCTGCCAAGAGACAAAACACCCGAAGCGGACAAGACCCCGCAGATCAGCACATCCGACGCGGTGTCGGCTGCGACCGCGACCATCAGCGACATGGGCCAGTTCTGCAAGCGTCAACCAGCCGCATGTGAAGTCGGCGGCCAGGCCGCGACCGCGATTGGCCAGCGTGCAACCGACGGTGCGCGCAAGCTCTACCAGATCATCACCGACAAGAAGCCGCCTGATCACACCGGCTCGATCGGCGGCGACGATACCGACGCGGCGTCGGCCGTGGCCTCATCCGGCGACACCCTGACGGCGGACGATCAGGCGATCGAATTCCGGCCGTTACCCGACACCATGACCGCAAATTAAGCGCGGAACCGGTTCCATTTTCGTCGCTTTCGCGGCCCGCCTTCCTATATAAGCCGTTAAGAACGGGATGCGGGTCACGATGACGACGATCGACGAAATCAGGGACAATTTTTCACTGCTCGACGAGTGGGAAGACCGCTACCGCTACGTCATTGAGCTCGGCCGCGAGCTTGAGCCCTTGCCCGAGGAAGAGCACTCGGCTGAGAACAAGGTGCAGGGCTGCGTCAGCCAGGTCTGGCTGTCGAAACGGACCGAGCGCGACGCCAACGGCGAGCCGCGGCTGGCCTATCTTGGCGACAGCGACGCCCACATCGTGCGCGGCCTGATCGCAATCGTGCTGACGCTGTATTCGGACCGCACGCCGAAGGAGATCCTGTCGATGGACGCGATCGCGCTGTTCGACGAATTCGGCTTCCGCGACCACCTGACGCCGCAGCGCTCGAACGGCCTGCGGTCGATGGTCGAGCGCATCCGCACCGATGCGCGCGAGGCGCTGGAGTCGGCCTCGTAGGCGTTGCTTCGAGCAACGTGAAAAGGGTGCCGATGACGCGGGCGGCGTAGTCGCGCCGTGTCGTTCCGCGGCGCGAAGCGAACCGGAGATGCGCAATTGCGCATCGGGGAACCTCAAGATTCCGGGTTCGATGCCAAACGCATCGCCCCGGAATGACGCGACCAGGTCTATTTCTTCTTCCGCGTCTGCTGTCCCAGCCCCATTTTCTTGGCGAGCTGCGAACGTGCCACGGCGTAGTTCGGTGCCACCATCGGATAGTCGGCCGGCAGGCTCCATTTGTCGCGATATTGCTCAGGCGTCATGTTGTACTGCGTGCGCAGATGGCGCTTGAGCGATTTGAAGCGCTTGCCGTCTTCAAGGCACACCAGATATTCCGGCGTGATCGACTTCTTCATCGATACCGCGGGCTTGGCCGGCTCCAGCGGCGCATCGTTGCGTCCGCTCGAAACGCGTAGCAGCGCAGCGTGGACCTGGCTGATCAGGCCGGGGATATCGGAGGCCGGGGTCGGATTGTTGCTGAGATAGGCCGACACGATGTTGGCGGTCAGTTCGACCGGATTCTTGCCTGACGTATCGGACATATGGCTGACCTTCCCTATGCTGTCGAAGGGCGCGGCACGACGCGCCGGGCGGTCAGTATCCGACCGCGACGATACATCCACAGAATCCCGTACTACTTCGCGAATATGAGCGGACTACAGGAAACCTGACAAGAACGACGATGGTCCATCTTCAAAAGCGGGACCTGCCGCAAGTATTGGCCTCGACTTAGGGCCGCTGCTCCAGATGCGACCGGAGCTCATCGATCGAGGCAAACCGCATCATGCCCTCGGGCATCTGCGCTTCGATCGAGCCGTCCGAATAGAGCGAGTAGGCCATGCCGTCGACGACGCCCGATTTGAGCACGGTCACCGGCGGCTGCTCCTGGGGGGCGGGCGGATGGCCGGGCGATTGCGGGGCGGCCTGGGCCTCGCCGAAAGTCGAGGGCGCGCGTGCGGCCCGGCGCGGGGCAACATCGACCGACCGCGGCCGCTCCGCTTTCGGCCAGGCATCATCGAACGTCGGGGACGAGGTGTCAGCGGGCGCGCCCGGGTTCGGACGGAGCTCCGGCGACAACATATCCGGAGTGAGCGGGTCGGTGGACCGCGTCTGGGAGCGCTCGCGCTCCTTCCGTGAGGTCGAGGAAAACAGCAAGTTGCGCCGCTTGGGCTGCGCCGGAGAGCCCTCGGAGGGAGCGGCAGTAGCCGCAGTCGGCGCGGGCGGCGGCTCCTCGCTCTGGGCGCCACGTGTGGCGATCTCTTCGTGCCAGGGCGGCGGCGCGGCCGGTGCTGACGGAGCCGACGCCGGGGCCAACGGCGGAGGCACGACGGCGTGCGGATCGCGCTGGGTCCGAAAGGCACCGTCACTCGCCGCGGTGCGCGGGGAAGTTGCAGGCTCCTGCAGCGGGAACTCGGATCGCGCCCCCGCGGCCACCACCGGGCCAAGCCGCCGGGCGATGCCCTGAAGCTCGCGGACGGCCACCGCGATCGCCAGCACGATCGCGCCGGTGCAGACCCCGGTCACGCCCGTCGTGATCAACGTGCTGCCAACGCTGAATTCCTTGTAGGGAACTCCAAGGCCGACCGCGGCCAGGCCTGCCAGGATGAGGCCGATGCCGACGACCAACAGAGCAACCATCATCGAACTAACCCCCGGGAGATCCGACCGAAAATCGGTGCGGATACCGACGCCACGATACCGTCATATTGCCCACATCGCCAACCGCCAATTGTGGACAGAGTTCCCGAAAATCTCATTACAGCCGGCAGCGCGGGCCTCCTGTCAGGTTTGCCGCCGGTCGTCGCGGCGGCGGTTTCCGTAAATCTACTGCCTACGAAATGCTGCTAATTTATTGCAACGCTTCGGGGAAATTACGCCACAATTCCCAATTACTTGGAAATGGAACTGCGCTATATGGACGCCGGGGAATGAGGCCCTAAAGCGCCAACTGGGCCACAGGGACGCCGGTACCGCTAGCCATGTCATCTATCACGACGTCTGCCATCGATACGCCTGCGCGGCGCTCGGTGGAGAAGACCTGCGACGATCTCGCCATCCTTGTCCTTGGCATGGTCGCGGTGATCGCCGGACTCACATTCCGCGACTACGGATTGGGCTGGGACGATTATACCCACGCCGAGTATGCCGACCTCCTGCTGCGCATGTACGGGTCCGGTTTCAAGGACACCAGCGCGCTGTCATTTGCCAACCTCTATATGTACGGCGGCGGCTTCGACATGGCGGCCGCGCTGCTGCACAAGGTCATTCCGCTGGAGTTGTTCGAAACGCGCCGCCTGCTCGGCGCGATCGTCGGCGTGATCGGGCTTGCGATCACCTGGAGGCTCGCCCGGCGCGTGAGCGGGCCGCTCGCTGGCTTCGCGGCGCTGCTGCTGCTGGCGCTGTGTCCGACCTTCTACGGCCACATGTTCATGAATCCCAAGGATGCGCCGTTCGCCGTCGCAATGATCTTCCTGATCATGGGCCTCGTCCGCCTCGCGGAGGAATATCCAGCCCCCTCGCCGCGCACGATCCTGATCGTCGGCTTCGGCGCCGGTCTGTCGCTCGGATGCCGGGTGCTCGGCGGGCTCGCGCTGATCTACGCGGCCATCGGTTTCGTCCCGCTATGGCTCGACGAGTATCGCAGCCAGGGCGTGCGCGAAGCCGTGCGCCGTTTCGCGCATGTTGTCTACGTGCTGCTGCCGGGGCTGATGTTCGGCTATCTCGTGATGGGCTTGATTTGGCCCTGGTCGATCATGGAGCCCGGGCATCCGCTGGAAGCGGTGACCTATTTCTCGCACTTCTTCGAGAAGCCGTGGAAGGAGATGTTCGACGGCGCGCTGGTGTCGGTGCCGGACATGCCGTGGTCCTATTTGCCGACCCTGTTCGCGCTGCAGCTTCCCGAGGTGCTGCTGGCCCTGCTGGGCGCCGCCGTCGTCATCACCTTCATGTCGCTGTCGCGCAAGGACGTGCCGGCGCGGCGCAAGACCATCATGCTGATGCTGACGCTCGCGGCGATGCTGCCGCTGGTCATCGCGATGGTGAAGCGGCCGGCGCTCTACAACGGCATCCGTCACTTCATCTTCGTGATCCCGCC
>NZ_LNCU01000040.1:220711-276840 GCF_001542415.1 Bradyrhizobium macuxiense | reverse complement strand
CCGCCGCGCCTGGCAGCCTGCCGCGCTCGCGGTTTTCGCGTTCGGCCTGCTGCTGCCGCTCAGCGAAATGATCCGCCTGCACCCGTATCAATACGCGCACTTCAACCACATCGCCGGTACGGTGCGGACCGCCGACAACTACTTCATGCTGGACTATTGGGGCCTGGCACTGAAGCAGGCCTCCGACGGACTGCGCGAGCAGCTGGTCGAGCGGCAGGAAGTCCCGCCGCAAGACCGCAAGTGGAAGGTCGCGGTCTGCGGACCGCAGCGGCCGGCGCAGGTCGCGCTCGGTCCCGACTTCACGATCGGCTGGGACAGCAACGCCGCTGACTTCGCGATGACGCTCGGCGAGTTCTACTGCAAGGGCTTGGCTGCCCCGGTGATGCTCGAGATCAAGCGCGACGACGTCGTGTTCGCCCGCGTCTACGACATCCGTGGCCGCAGCATCTCGAGCCTGCTCTCGATCCCCGCGCCATAGGGCGCGACGCCTCCGCAGCAGATTCATCGCGCCCTGGCGCGGTGTCGGAGCATGATCGTTTCCGATCATGCCTAGCCTTCACATGGCAGCATGACTGTCACGCCGGAGCGCGGCCTTGCTGCGGTCGGGCGGCAACGCTAGGCTCCCAACAACAGCGCAATGGAGCAATGGACTATGTCGCCAGCGGAAGCGCGCCTGAAGGAAGTGCCGTCGGATATGAGCGCGGCGGAATGGGAGCAGCGGATCAACCTCGCCGCCTGCTATCGCCTGGTTGCCCTCTATGGCTGGGACGACCTGGTCGACACGCACATCTCCGCGCGGGTGCCGGGCCCGGACCATCACTTCCTGATCAACCCCTACGGCCTGATGTTCGACGAGATCACCGCGTCGAGCCTGGTCAAGGTCGACCTCGATGGCAATCAGCTCTCCAAGAGCGACTACAGCATCAACCCGGCCGGCTTCACCATCCATTCGGCGATCCACGAGGTACGCGAGGACGCCGGCTGCGTGCTCCATCTGCACACGATCGACGGGACCGCGGTGTCGAGCAACCCGGACGGACTGCTGCCGCTGAACCAGACCGCGCAGCTCGTCACCCACGATCTCGCCTATCACGACTATGAAGGCATCGCGCTCGATCACGATGAACGCCCACGCCTGCAGCGCGACCTCGGCACCAAGAACCACATGCTGCTGCGCAATCACGGCACGCTGACGGTCGGCCGTTCGGTCGCCTCGGCCTTCGAGCGCATGTACCATCTGGAGCGTGCCTGCTCGATGCAGGTGGCGACCCGCGCGCTCGGCCCGATCACCTATCCGGTCGAGCAGGAGGCGATCGACAAGAACACACAGTTGCTGTCCAACCCGGATCGCGCCGAGCTCCGCTCGACGCAGCTCGTCTGGCCACCGCTGTTGCGCAAGCTCGACCGGGTCAATCCCGGCTACCGTAGTTGAATTTTCACAAACTGCGCGTAGATTAGGGTCAACACCCTCTGCACGACCTGAATCAAAACGCCGCCCAATTCCGGGCGGCGTTTTCACGTTCGGCAAGGGTCGCGGGCTTCGCGCCTCACTTGGCGTCGGCGAAGGCCGCGAGGATGCGGGCCCAGGAGCGGATGCCCTTATGGAAGCTCTTGAGGTCGTACTTCTCGTTCGGCGAATGGATGTTGTCGTCGTCGAGCCCGAAGCCGACCAGCACGCTGTCGAGGCCGAGCGTGCGCTTGAAGTCCGCCACGATCGGGATCGAGGCGCCGGAGCCGATCAGGAGCGCTTCCTTGCCCCATTCGTCGGTGAGCGCGCGCCTGGCGGCTGCCAGCGGCTTCATGTTCCAGTCGAGCGCGATAGCGGGTGCGCTGGAGTGGTCCGTGAACTCCGCCTTGCAGTCCGCCGGCACTCGCGCCTTGACGTAGTCGCGGAACGCCTGCCGGATCTTCTCCGGGTCCTGTCCCTCGACCAGGCGGAACGAGATTTTCGCCGACGCCTCCGCCGCGATCACCGTCTTCGAACCTTCGCCGGTGTACCCGCCGATGATGCCGTTGATGTCGCAGGTCGGCCGCGAGGACACCTGCTCGATCAGCAGCCTGTCCTTTTCACCGGCCGGCAGCGACAACCCGATCGGCTTGAGGAAGCTTTCCGGCGTCAGATTGAGCTTCGTCCACTGTGCCAGGATATCCGGCGGCAGATCCTTCACGCCGTCGTAGAATCCGGGAATGGTGATGTGGCCGTTCTCGTCGTGCAGGCCGCCGAGGATGCGGGTCAGCACGCGGATCGGATTCTGCGCACCGCCGCCGAACACGCCGGAATGCAGGTCGCGATTGGCAGCCTTGATCTTGACCTCGTCATAGACCAGGCCGCGCAGCGAGGTCGTGATCGCCGGCGTGTTCGGATCCCACATGCCGGTGTCGCAGACCAGCGCGAAGTCTGCCTTCAGCTCGGCCTTGTTCGCCTCCAGGAACGGCACGAAATTCTTCGAGCCGACCTCCTCCTCGCCCTCGATGATGACGGTGATGTCGACCGGCAGCGATCCCGTCACCGTCTTCCAGGCGCGGCACGCCTCGACGAAGGTCATCAGCTGGCCCTTGTCGTCCTCGGCGCCGCGCGCAACGATGATCTTGCGACCGTCGGCGTGGTCGGTGACCACGGGCTCGAACGGCGGACGATGCCAGAGATTCAGGGGATCGACCGGCTGCACGTCGTAATGGCCGTAGAACAGCACATGCGGGCGTCCGTCGGTGCTGCCGTTGAGCTTGCCGACCACGGCCGGATGGCCCGCGGTTGGCCGCACCTCGGTTTTGAAACCGAGGGTTGCAAGGTCCGCGGCGAGATGATCGGCGGCCGCCTTGCAGTCCTTGGCAAAGGCCGGGTCGGCCGAGATCGATTTGATTCTCAGAAGCATGAACAGCCGCTCGAGACTGTTGTCGAAATCGGCATCGATGCGGTCGAGGACCGGCTGCAGCTTGGCGTTGGACATCGCGGACATCCTGTTGGTGAAGATAGCATCGGGTTGTAGCCCGCCGGCCGGCCAAGGCAAAGCGCCGGCTCTCTTCGACCGCGCGAGCGCGAGGTGTTACCTCCGCAGCAATCCGCCGAGCGCACCGCGCACGATCGCGCGGCCGATCGACCCGCCGACGGAGCCGCCAACCGACTTGCCGAGATCGGCGACCACGCCACCGACCACCTTGTCGGTCACCGAGCGCGTGACATTGCGCGCAATCACCTGCCCGGTCGACAGCCGGCCGCGCTTGACGTTGGTGCCGAAGATCGCGCCTGCAATCGCACCGATCTGACCGAGGATGCCGCCGCCGTCACCGCCTTCCGCCGGCGCCGCCGTCCCGGCGAGACGCTTCTGGATGATCTCGTAAGCGGATTCTTCGTCGATCGCGGTGTCGTATTTTCCCTTCACCGGGCTCGCATCCATGATCGCCTTGCGCTCCTCGGGCGTGATCGGTCCGATCCGCGCCGATGGCGGCCGGACCAGGATGCGCTCGACCATCGACGGCGTGCCGCCGCCTTCGAGGAACGACACCAGCGCCTCGCCCTTGCCGAGCTCCATGATCACGCGTGCTGTGTCGAGCTTCGGATTGGGCCGGAAGGTCTGCGCTGCCGCGGCAACGGCCTTCTGGTCGCGCGGCGTGAAGGCGCGCAACGCATGCTGCACGCGGTTGCCGAGCTGCGCCAGCACCTTGTCGGGCACATCGATCGGATTCTGCGTGACGAAATAGACGCCGACGCCCTTGGAGCGGATCAGACGCACCACCTGCTCGATCTTGTCCATCAGCGCCTTCGGCGCATCGTTGAACAACAGGTGCGCCTCGTCGAAGAAGAACACCAGCTTCGGCTTTGGCAGGTCGCCGGCCTCCGGCAATTCCTCGAACAATTCCGAAAGCATCCAGAGCAGGAACGTGGCGTAAAGTCGCGGGCTCTGCATCAGCTTGTCGGCGACGAGGATATTGACCATGCCGCGACCGTCGCGGTCGGTCCTCATGAAATCCTTCAGCGTGAGTGCCGGCTCACCGAAGAACTTCGTGCCGCCCTGGTTCTCGAGCACCAGGAGCTGGCGTTGAATGGTCCCGACCGTCGCCTTGGAGACGTTGCCGTAGCTTTGCGCGGCCTTGCGGAGCGGCGCCAGCGGATCTTCCTCATCGTCGCCCGCCTTCCTGCTCCCGTCGGGAGCGATCGCATCGAGCAAGGCGCGCAGATCCTTCATGTCGATCAGCGCAAGGCCGTTCTCGTCGGCGACGCGGAAGGCGACGTTGAGCACGCCTTCCTGCACGTCGTTGAGGTCGAGCATTCGCGACAGCAGCAGCGGGCCCATTTCGGTGACGGTGGCGCGCACCGGATGACCCTGCTCGCCAAACACGTCCCAGAAGATGGTCGAGAACTGATCCGGCTGGAAGGTCAGCCCCATCTCCTTGGCGCGCTTGACAATGAAGTCCTTGGCCTCGCCGACTTCGGAGATGCCGGAAAGATCACCCTTGATATCGGCGGCAAAGACCGGAACACCGGCGCGCGCAAAACCTTCAGCCATGACCTGTAGCGAGACGGTCTTGCCGGTTCCCGTCGCACCGGTCACAAGACCGTGTCGGTTGGCCAGCGCGAGCGTCAGCCACGCTGTCTCCTCACCCTTGCCGATGAAAATCTTCTCGTCGGTATCGGCCAGCTTGTTGTCGGACGTCGCCATCGCTTCATCTCTTCGCGCAGATTAGATCGGCTCGATTGTCGAGCCCGCAGCAATCATATTGCATCTTAGCGGTCGAATAAAACCATCTGCACGCGCAGACGTATAAAGTCACCCCGAGGTTCCTCATACTTTCTTCCGTGCCGGGTGAAGAAAGGGATTGCGCATTGCGACAAGATAGCGTGAATCCGGCGCTCACTCTTGCAGCGGTGCAACACTCACGACGCGATCGAAAAAGAAAACGAACTGAAATGCGCGGATCGCTTGTATTTCGTGGCACGGACGCTCAAGATAAATTCTTAAGAGCTATCCGGCAAAAGCCGGATGAGGCGGGGCAAGATGGACGAACTGGTTGGACAGCTGGCCACAAAGGCCGGCATCGATGGCGCTGTCGCTGAAAAAACCATCGGCATCGTTCTGGGTTTCCTCCGTAACGAGGGACCTTCCGACAAAGTCCAGGCTCTCATCGACCAAATCCCCGGCGCCGAAGCGGCAATCGCCGCCTCCAGCAACAGCGGTGGTCTATCGCGGTTGATGGGCGGCGGAATGATGGCCGCCGGCACCCGACTGATGGCGCTTGGTTTGACCGTGAACGAGATTCAGAAGATCGCGCGCGAACTTTTTGTGTTCGGCCGCGACAAAATCGGAGCGGATCAAATGGGCGAGATCATCTCGGGGACGCCGGGCCTTAGCCAGTTTGCCTGAAGCACACCTTGACGCCCTATCTCTGACGCCCTTGCGCATACGCTCTCTTCTACCTGCATACGAGTATCATGACATACCCCCTCTCCGAGATCGAAGGCCTGTCGGCCTATTGCGCAACCAAACTGAAATCACAAGGTATCCGCACGACCGAAGCGCTGCTTGAAGCCGCCCGCACCGTCAAGGGACGCAAGGCGCTCTCCGCCAAAACCGGGATCAGCGAGCAGCAATTGCTCGAATGGGCCAACATCTCCGACTACATGCGGATTCCCGGCATGGGCAAGGCGAAGGTCGGCCTGATGCGCGCCGCCGGCGTCACCACTGTGCGTGAGCTTGCGCACCGCAATCCGTCGCGGCTGTCGCAGAGCATGAAGGACGCCAATATCAAGCGGAAGCTCGTCCGCGTCATGCCTTCAGAGAAATCGGTCGAACTGCTCATCGAGCAAGCACGCAAGCTGCCTCCCAAGATCACCTATTAGCCTGCCTAAAGGCTCTGCGCCGCTATCGGCTGCGGCCTCGCGTCGGCATGCCTTGACTTGCCGGCGCCGGCAGCGCAAAGCCACCGCATGATGGCAACCAGGCCCATATCATCAGCCGCAGCCGGCGCCGCCGGCCGCGCGCTGCTGCCGGCATTGCTGTCCAAGCCTTATCCGGCGGTGATGGGCATATTGAACGTGACGCCGGATTCATTCTCCGACGGCGGGCAGTTCATCGCGCCCGAACAGGCGCTGGCGCAGGCCCGCAAGCTGGTCGCGGACGGCGCCGACATCATCGACATCGGCGCCGAGTCGACCCGCCCCTATGGCTCCCAGCAACCCGTCTCGGCGGACGCCGAGATGAACCGGCTGGAGCCGGTGCTGGCCGACGTGGTCGCGCTCGGCGTCCCGGTCTCGATCGACAGCATGAAATCGGAGGTTGTGGCCTGGGCGCTAGACCGGGGTGCCGCGATCGCCAATGACGTCTGGGGCCTGCAGCGCGATAGCGGCATGGCGCCGCTCGTCGCCGCGCGCGGCGTACCCGTGATCGTCATGCATAATCGCGAGCGTGCCGATCCGGCGATCGACATCATGCAGGACATCGCGGCCTTTTTTGCCCGTTCGCTCGACATTGCGACAAAGGCCGGCATTTCGTCCGACAAGGTCGTGCTCGACCCCGGCATCGGCTTCGGCAAGACGCAGGAGCAGAGCATGAGGGTGCTGGCGCGGCTCTCCGAGCTCGACGCGTTCGGCCTGCCCGTGCTGATCGGCGCGTCGCGCAAGCGCTTCATCAGCACGGTCGTGCCGTCGGAGCCGCGTGAGCGCATCGGCGGCTCGATCGCGGCGCATCTGATCGCCGCGCAGAACGGCGCGCGCATCATCCGTGCGCACGACGTTGTGGAAACCGTTCAGGCGCTGCGGGTGGCTGCAGCAATCAGGAAACAGCAATGACCGATACGATCTTCATCACCGGGATCGTCATCCATGCCCGTCATGGCGTGATGGAACATGAGACCGAAGTTGGACAGCGCTTCGTCATCGACCTCGAACTCTATACCGATCTTTCGGAGTCCTCGCGCACCGACCGCCTCTCCGACACCGTCTCCTATTCCAACGTGGTGGCGACCGCGACGTCGGCGTTCAAGAACACCAATTACAAGCTGCTGGAGCGCGCCGCCGGCGCAGTGGCCGACGACATCCTCAGCACGTTCCCGCGCATCAGGGCCGTGAAGGTCACGGTCCACAAGCCGCACGCCCCGATCGCCGCGATCTTCGAGGATGTCGGCGTGGTACTGACACGCTCGAGGCATCCACCGTCCCATGCCTAGCGTCCTGATCGCACTCGGCGGCAATGTCGGCGACGTCCGCACGACGTTCCGCAAGGCCATCGCCAACATCTGCGGGATGGCGCAAGCCGCCTTGCTGGCGCGCTCGGCGGACTATTCGACGCCCCCTTGGGGTGAGGAGCAGCAGCAAAGCTTCACCAATGCCTGCATCGAGATCGAGACCAGCCTCGACCCGCATGCGCTATTGTTCACGCTGCACAAGATCGAGACGAGGTTCGGCCGCGACCGCGCCAATGAGCGGCGCTGGGGCCCGCGCACCCTCGACCTCGACATGGTCGCCTATGACGATATCAAGCTCGACAAGCCGGAACTGACGCTGCCTCACCCGCGCCTGTTCGAGCGCGCCTTCGTGCTGGTGCCGCTGGCCGAGATCGTTCCAGACCGCGTCATTGCCGGGCGCCGGGTCGCTGACGCGCTGGCCGGGGTTTCGACCGACGGTATTTTCCGCCTGCCGGACCTCGATTGAGGCCCAAAAAACCTCAAACAACTGTTTGGCTTGGCCGCCCGCCCGTGGCAATTTCCGGCCAAATCAGGTGGCCCCGTCGCGGGGCCGGCGAAGGACATTTTGGGCGGATGACGACCACGACTGACGATTTGCGGCTGGCAGCGGATTTTCCACCGGCGACCTACGAGGACTGGCGCAAGCTGGTCGACGGCGTGCTGAAGGGCGCCCCGTTCGAGAAGCTGGTCGGCAAGACCTATGACGGGTTGAAGATCGATCCGATCTACCGGCGCGCGACCAACACCGGCCCGATCGCCGCCCGCGCCGCCGCGGCCCCCTGGCAGGTCCTGCAGCGGGTCGACCATCCCGACGCCGCGCAGGCCAATGCGCAGGCCCTGCACGATCTCGAGAACGGGGCGACCGGGCTCGAATTCGAATTCGCCGGCGGACCCGGCACGCGCGGCTTCGGCCTTGCCGATGCCAGCAAGGAGACACTGGCCAGGGTGTGCGACGGCATCCATCTTGATGCCGGCATCATGATCGCGCTCAACCCGGTGATCGGGCGTGAGAACGCCGGCGAAACATTCGCCGACATGATCGAGGCCCGCAAGATCGATCCCGCCAAGCTCGACCTGCACTTCAACTATCAGGCGCTCAGCACGGTCGCGGTGCGCGGCGCCGCGGCTGCCGCCTGGGCCGACTACGAGAAGCCATTCGGCAAAGTGGTGAACGGGCTGATCAAGCGCGGCTTCAAGGGACCGTTCGTGCTCGCCGATGGCCGGCCGGTGCACGATACCGGCGGGTCGGACGTGCAGGAGCTCGCCTTCACGCTTGCGGTGGCGCTCGCCTATATGCGCATGCTGGAAGCCGCGGGCATCGAGCTCGACGCCGCGCGCGCGGCCATCTCGTTCCGGCTCAGCGCCGACGCCGACCAGTTCCTGACGCTGGCGAAATTCCGCGCGCTCAGGCTCCTGTGGGCGCGGGTCGAACAGGCCTGCGGCCTCGCACCGAAGCCGATCTTCGTCAATGCGCAGACCGCATGGCGCATGCTGACCCAGCGCGACGCCAATGTGAACATGCTGCGCGCGACGATGGCGACATTCGCCGCCGGCCTCGGCGGCGCCAATGCGATCACCGTGCTGCCGCACACCCTGGCGCTCGGTTTGCCCGACGATTTCGCCCGGCGCGTGGCGCGCAACACCCAACTCGTGCTGCTGGAAGAATCCAACCTCGCAAAGGTCTCCGATCCTGCGGCAGGCTCCGGCGGCATCGAGACGCTGACCTCGCAGCTGTGCGACGCGGCATGGGCGCTGTTCCAGGAGATCGAAAAGGCCGGCGGCATCTTCGCAGCACTTGAGCAAGGCCTGATCCAGCACAAAGTCGCGGCAACGCGGAGCCTGCGCGAAACCAATGTGGCAAAACGCCGCGACGTGCTGACCGGCGCCAGCGAGTTCCCGAACCTGCATGAACCGGACATCGCGGTGCTGGACGTGAAGCCTGCGGCGCCAGTCATCCCGGCCGATGCGACGATCAGGTTCGACGCATTGGCGCCGATGCGCCTCGCCGAACCGTTCGAGGCCCTGCGCGACAGGTCGGATGCGGCGCTGAAGGCGAAGGGTACGCGGCCAAAAATCTTCCTCGCCAATCTCGGCACGCCTGCGGATTTCACCGCGCGTGCCACCTTTGCCAAGAGCTTCTTCGAGACCGGCGGCATCGAAGCGATCGACAGCGAGGGCTTTGCCGATGCAGCGGCACTGGCCACCGCCTTCAAGGCCTCCGGTGCGGCGATGGCCTGCATCTGCTCCTCGGACAAGGTCTATGCCATCAGTGCGGCTGATGCCGGCAGGGCCCTTCACGGCGCCGGAGCGAAGCATATCTATCTGGCAGGGCGCCCCGGCGGCCAGGAAGCGGCGTTGCGGGCGGCCGGCATCGGTGAGTTCGTCTTCGCCGGCGGCGATGCGCTGGCGACATTGCGCGACGCCTATCGGCGGATGGAGCAGACATGACGGCCGAGACATCGACGAAACCTGTTCTGACCGGTGGCTGCCAGTGCGGCGCCGTTCGCTTCGCCGTGTCGTCGGCGCCAACCCGGATCAGCATCTGCCACTGCCGGATGTGTCAAAAAGCCTCCGGCGCGCCGTTCGCCTCCTTCGCGGACATCGATCGCAACGATTTCACTTGGACCCGCGGCAAGCCCGCCGCGTTCAAGTCGTCCTCGATCGCCGAGCGCGACTTCTGCGCCGCCTGCGGCACGCCGTTGAGCTTCCGTCGCATCGACGGGCCACGGATCGAGATCATGACCGGCGCCTTCGACCGGCCGGACCGGGTGGTGCCGACACAGCAATTTGGAACCGAGTCCCGGCTCGGCTGGGTGGTCGGCATTGCCAATCTGCCGAGCCAGACCACGATGCAGAATTACGGCCCGGAGAAGATGGCAACGATCACCAGCCATCAGCATCCGGACCATGACTAGCCAGTTTGAGGAATCCAAGGAATGACCCGCATTCCCAATTTCGCTGATGTCGCCTTCCAGTCCGTCGCTACAGCGGAGCAAGCTGCGAGCGCGGAGCCGTGGCTGACGCCGGAAGGCATTCCGGTCAAATCGATCTACAGCGAAGCTGATCTCGAAGGCATCGACTTCCTCGAGACATGGCCCGGGATCGCGCCCTATCTGCGCGGCCCCTACCCGACCATGTATGTCAATCAGCCTTGGACCATCCGGCAATATGCCGGCTTCTCCACGGCGGAGGATTCCAACGCCTTCTACCGTCGCAACCTCGCGGCGGGACAGAAGGGCCTGTCGGTCGCGTTCGATCTCGCCACCCACCGCGGCTATGACTCGGATCATCCGCGCGTCTCCGGCGACGTCGGCATGGCCGGTGTCGCGATCGATTCCATCTACGACATGCGCACGTTGTTCGCCGGCATCCCGCTCGACCAGATGAGCGTGTCGATGACCATGAACGGCGCGGTGCTGCCGATCCTCGCGCTGTTCGTCGCGGCCGCCGAGGAGCAGGGCGTGCCGCCGGAAAAACTGTCGGGCACCATTCAGAACGACATTCTGAAAGAGTTCATGGTGCGCAACACCTACATCTATCCGCCGGTGCCCTCGATGCGGATCATCTCCGACATCTTCGCCTACACCTCGCAGAAGATGCCGAAATACAATTCGATCTCGATCTCCGGCTACCACATGCAGGAGGCCGGCGCGACGCAGGACCTCGAGCTCGCCTATACGTTGGCCGACGGCGTCGAATATCTGCGCGCCGGTCTTGCCGCAGGCCTCGACGTCGACCGCTTCGCACCGCGGCTGTCGTTCTTCTGGGCGATCGGCATGAACTTCTTCATGGAAGTCGCCAAGATGCGCGCTGCGCGGCTGTTGTGGGCCAAGCTGCTCAAGCCGTTCAACCCGAAGGATCCGCGCTCGCTGTCGCTGCGCACGCATTGCCAGACCTCGGGCTGGTCGCTGACGGCGCAGGATGTCTTCAACAACGTGATGCGCACCACGATCGAGGCGATGGCGGCGACGCAGGGCCACACCCAGTCGCTGCACACCAACGCGCTCGACGAGGCGCTGGCGCTGCCGACCGATTTCTCGGCGCGCATCGCCCGCAACACGCAACTGTTCCTGCAGCAGGAGAGCGGCACCAACCGCATCATCGATCCCTGGGGCGGCTCCTATTACGTTGAGCGGCTGACCCGCGATCTCGCAGCGAAGGCCTGGGATCATATCCAGGAGGTCGAGGCGCTCGGCGGCATGGCCAAGGCGATCGAGGCCGGCGTGCCGAAGCTGCGCATCGAGGAGGCCTCGGCCAAGACCCAGGCGCGCATCGATGCCGGCCGCCAGGCCGTGATCGGCGTCAACAAGTTCAAGCCGGAGAACGAGAAGCCGATCGACGTGCTGAAGGTCGAGAACTCCACGGTGCGACGGCTGCAGATCGACAAGCTCGGCCGCTTGAAGAAGGAGCGCAACCAGAAGGACGTCGACGCGACGCTGGCTGCGCTGACCCGTTCGGCGGGCGAAGGCAACGGCAATTTGCTGGCGCTCGCGATCGACGCGGCGCGCGCGAAGGCCACCGTCGGCGAGATTTCAGACGCGATGGAAAAGGTGTTCGGCCGGCACCGCGCCGAGATCAAGTCGATCACCGGCGTCTACAAGCGAGAGGCAGCGGCCATGTCCAACAAGGTCGAAAAGGTGCAGGCCCTGATCGATGCGTTCGAGGAGGCCGAAGGCCGCCGTCCCCGGATCCTGGTGGCAAAGATCGGCCAGGACGGTCACGACCGCGGCCAGAAGGTGATCGCATCGGCCTTCGCCGATGTCGGCTTCGACGTCGATATCGGGCCGCTGTTCGCAACCGCTGAGGAAGCCGCCCGCCAGGCGGTCGAGAACGACGTGCACATTCTCGGCGTTTCCTCGCTCGCTGCCGCCCACCTCACCGCGGTGCCGGAGCTGAAAGCCGCGCTGAAGAAGCACGGCCGCGAGGACATCATGATCATCATCGGCGGCGTGGTGCCGCCGCAGGATTACGATGCGCTGTACAAGGCCGGCGCCGAGGCGATCTACCCACCGGGCACGGTGATCTCGGATGCCGCGGAGGAGTTGATCCACAAGCTCAACGCAAGGCTCGGCCACAGCGAGGCGGCCGAGTAGCTCTGCCGCTTTCTTCCTCTTCCCGTTCGAAGGGAGCTCTCCATGCGCGCCGTTCGCTTCACGACGCCTGCTCGCATCATATGTCTTGCCGGGCTGCTGGCCTGCCTCGGCCTCCCCGCGCTGGCCGACGATCCCAAGCCCGACGCCTCGATCAAGAACAAGAGCGTCGAGGCCAATATCTATCTCGACGACAAGATCAAGGCGGATGCGGCGCTCGCCGCCGATTGCCTCGCCGAAGGCAAGAAGTGGATCGACAAGAATGCCGCTGAGGCGGCCTCCGACCGCAAGCAGGAGCCCGAGCTCTTCAAAGACCGCGGCGGCTATTCATTCGGGCGCAATTATTCGGTGCGCTCGATCGTCGACGGCCGCTATGTCAGTGTACTGCGGGATGATTACATGGACACCCATGGCGCGCATCCGAACTCCGACGTCAACACCGTCCTGTGGGATGCGACTGAGACGAAGCGCATCAGCATCCGCCCCTTCTTCGGCGAGACCGCAGAGAACGGTCCGACCATGAAGACGATGCTGAAGGCCATCATCACCTCGCTCAATGCCGAAAAGAAAAAGCGCGGCGCCGGCGAGACCGCGACCGCCGAGTGGTACAAGGACCTGAAGCCGACGCTGCTCAAGATCGGGGCTGTGACGCTCGCGCCCTCGACAGAGGCCGGCAAGAGCTCCGGCCTCACCTTCCACTACCCGCCCTACGCCGTCGGCCCCTATGCCGAGGGACAGTATGTCGCCTTCGTGCCGTGGGAGACGCTGAAGCCGTACCTCAGCCCGGAAGGCGCAAAGATTTTTGCCGGGGCGCGGCCGAAGGGCGACCAAGACGATCAGAACTAGGTATCTGACGAGCTTGGCCGGCCCCCTCGCCCATCACGAGCTATCGTTGTAAACCAAGCCTATGACTGCGCCGAAGACCGCCTCCCCCGACATCCGTTCCCTCGCCCAGCAACTCCGCGCCGGCCAACGCGCGGCGCTGGCGCGGGCGATCACGCTGGTCGAGAGCCGACGGAACGACCATCAGGCCGCGGCGCGCGATCTGGTGCAGGCGCTCTTGCCCGACACCGGTAGCGCCGTGCGGGTCGGCATCACTGGCTCGCCCGGCGTCGGCAAGTCGACCACCATCGATGCACTCGGCATGTTCCTGATCGAGCAGGGCCACAAGGTCGCGGTGCTGGCGGTCGATCCCTCCTCGGCGCGCACCGGCGGCTCGATCCTCGGTGACAAGACGCGGATGGCGCGGCTCGCCATCTCCGATCAGGCCTTTATCCGGCCATCGCCCTCCTCGGGCACGCTCGGCGGCGTCGCGGCAAAGACGCGCGAGGCAATGCTGCTGTGCGAGGCGGCGGGCTTCGACGTGGTGCTGGTCGAAACCGTCGGCATCGGCCAGTCCGAAACCGCGGTCTGCGACATGACCGATTTCTTCCTGGCGCTGATGCTGCCGGGCGCCGGCGACGAGCTGCAGGGCATCAAGAAGGGCCTCGTCGAACTCGCTGACATGGTCGCGATCAACAAGGCCGACGGCGACAACATCAAGCGCGCCAATCTCGCGGCGGCAGATTATCGCAGCGCGCTGCATATCCTCTCGCCGCGCTCGGAACATTGGCATCCGCCGGTCGAAACCTATTCGGCGCTGACTGGCGCGGGCCTCGACAAGATCTGGCAAAGAATCCTCGAGCACCGCACCGCGATGACCGCCTCCGGCGAGTTCGCAGGCCGTCGCCGCGAGCAGCAGGTGAAGTGGATGTGGTCGATGCTGGAGAGCCGCATGATGGCGCGGCTGCGCGCCGATGCGTCGATCCGGGCGAAGGTGAAGCGGATGGAAACCGACGTCGCCGACGGCCGCATCTCTCCAGCCGTCGCCGCCGAACAGATCGCAGAGATGCTGCGGTGAGTGCGCGGCTGCGCATCCTCGTCACCGGCTTCGGATCGTTCCCGGGCGCAGCTTTCAACCCGACCATGGCGCTGGTGAAGCGGCTGACCGGGCTGCGCCGCCCGGCCTTCGACGATGTCGCGCTGACCGGCCATATCTTCGACGTCACCTACGCGACTGTCGATCGCGAATTGCCGGAGCTCCTCGCAACGCACCGCCCGCTGGCGCTCTTGATGTTCGGGCTTGCCGGCCGCACCGGCCATTTGCGGATCGAAACCCGTGCCCGCAACGCGGTGACCACGCGCTTTCCCGATGCAGGCCGCCAGCACGCGCGCAAGGGATCGATCGTCGATGGCTTTGATGCGAGAGCGTTCGGGCCGCAGTCCGAAAGGCTGCTGCGCGCCGCGCTCGCCACCGGCATCGACGCACGGCTGTCGCGCGATGCCGGTAGCTACCTCTGCAACTATCTGAGCTGGCGCGCGATCGAGGCCGCAGGCAAGGACGATGGCCTGCATCTGACGCAATTCGTCCACGTTCCGCCGCTCGCGCATGACGGCAGCGCCGCGCGCGGCGTCTCGACCATCACGCTGGAGCAACTGGTCGACGCCGGCGAGGCCATGCTGATGGAGCTGGTCAAATTGACGCGGCAAGCCGCGCTCTCGCGCACCATGGACGCTGATCGCTGCACCGGGGGTTAACCCTACCGCCAACTATTGCCCTGTTCCCTTGGCTCGTTCACCATGCGGCGCCGCATTTCGCGCTACGTAACATGGGCGAACGACACCGCTCGCGTCTCAAGCGAGAGCCACGCGTCATGGACGTCAACCGCCGTCATGTGATCGGAGCATCCGCCGTCGGCGTTGCCGGCGCGCTCGCGATGTCGCCGGAGGCGGCGCGCGCGGCGCCAGCAGTCGGCTCGCTTGGTCGCGACGTCACGCAATATGGCGTTCGCCCCGGCAGTCCCGACGATCAAACCCGAAACCTGCAGCGCGCGATCGACGAGGCCGCCCGCGCCCATGTGCCGCTGGTGTTCCCGCCCGGCGTCTACCGCACCGGCCTGCTGCGGCTTGCGCCCGGCAGCCAGCTGATCGGCGTGCGCGGCGCGAGCCGGCTCGCATTCACCGGAGGCGCATCGATACTCTCGGGCGACGGTGCCGACGGCGCTGGTCTCACCGGACTCGCCTTCGACGGCGGCAACATCCCGCTGCCGGAGCGGCGCGGACTAGTGCATTGCATCGCCGGCCGCGACATCCGAATCGCCGATTGCGAATTCACCGGCAGCGGTCGCAACGGTATCTGGCTCGAGCAGGTGTCGGGCGACGTCAGCAACAACATCTTCACCGATATGGCGGCCACCGCGCTGATCTCGTTCGATGCGCTCGGCCTGATCGTCTCGCGCAACACCATCAAGGGCACCAGCGACAACGGCATCGAGATCCTGCGCACGGCGATCGGTGACGACGGCAGCATCGTCGCCGACAACCGCATCGAAGACATCAAGGCCGGTCCCGGCGGCTCGGGCCAGTACGGCAACGCCATCAATGCCTTCCGCGCCGGCAACGTGATCGTGCGCGGCAACCGCATCAGGAACTGCGACTATTCGGCGGTGCGCGGCAATTCGGCCGCCAACATCCACATCACGGACAACAGTGTCAGCAATGTCCGTGAGGTGGCGCTCTACTCGGAATTCTCCTTCGAGGCTGCCGTCATCGCCAACAACACCGTCGACGGCGCCGCGGTCGGCGTCTCCGTGTGCAATTTCAATGACGGCGGCCGCCTCGCGGTGGTCCAGGGCAACATCATCCGCAACCTGATCCCGAAACGCCCGATCGGCACTGCACCCGACGATGACGCCGGCATCGGCATTTATGTCGAGGCTGACACGACGGTCACCGGCAATGTGGTCGAGAACGCCCCGTCATTCGGGATCATCGCCGGCTGGGGCAAATATCTGCGCGATGTCGCGATCACCGGGAACGTCATCCGCAACGCCTTTATCGGCGTCGGCGTCTCCGTGGTGCCGGGCGCGGGCACGGCGCTGATCAACAACAACATGATCTCGGAAACGCCGCGCGGCGCGGTGGTCGGGCTCGATCACGCCCGCGCAGTGACCACCGACCTGTCGGCCGGCGGGGCCCAGCAATATGCGCAGCTGATGGTCGGCTCCAACGCCGTGCGGCGCTAGGCCGTGACTCGCTACAGCGAGTTGCGCAGCAACGGATAGCGTGCCTGGATCGCGTTGAGATCGAGCACGAGCGGAGGGGGCATCTCCAGCGGCGGTGCATCGCTCACGGTGGGCGCCTCTTCCAGCACCTCGGCCGCGGTCTCGAGCGCGGCGGTCATGGCCGTCATCGTGGCTTCGGCGAAGGTCAACGCTTCCGGCTCGGGATCCGGCATCGACAGGGGTACGCGCGGCGGCAGGTTCGGGCGTCCACGACCGAGCCACGACAGATCGATCGGCGAGTTGTCCAGCGAGGCCTCGCGCGACAGCAGTTCGCGCCAGGTGTCGACTGCCGTCCTGGCTTCCCTGATGTTTTCGAGAAAGGCGTCCTCGGTGTGGTAGCGGCGCCAGCGCCCGGTCTCGAACAATTCGGTGAGGTGTTCCAGCCGTTGCTCGGCAAGGCTGCACCAGCGTGCAACGATCTCGTGACCTTTGGCCACGTCAGTCCGATGTGTCATTCAACTTGCCCGCAGGGAGAGAAAACGGACGCAGACGCAACCGAACCGAATCAACTGGACGTGACCTGGATATTCTGTGGAAAAGGTAAATAAAGTCTAACTAAATTCTTAATTGGAGAACGCCGACGAGGGAAGTCCGCTCCACTACGGAGTTTCTGGCGCGATCCATAGTCGACGCGATCCATAGTGGACTCATGGGCTTGCAGGATGACGATGCCTCGCGCTTCCGACGACAGCCCGCCGGACGATCCACAACAATCCGCCGCGGCGCTGCGGCTGCTCGCCATTGACGCCGACGGGAGCGAAATCGGCCGGCCGCGTCCGATCAGCCATCACACAAGGCATGCCCAAAATGAAAGACCCGTCCGGGGGGACAACCGGACGGGTCAAAGCCATATGGGCGCTTGGGGTGGATGGGCGCTCGCGCCTGATATAGCCGGGGAGGGATAAACCGCTCCCACACACATAAGTCGTGACAGCTACGCCGACGTTCAAACCCTCGACGATTTTTTTAACCTTCTCCCCGCGACGCGTCGCTGCGTCATACCGGGCGCTCAACGCCGAAAATCACTGCACAGCAAGGCATTTGCGGCGGATCTGTCAAATACGTTCGCAGAACGCCGACGAGGCTCACGGAAGTGTTATTGCCGACCGCGCCTTGGCCGCCTGCGACGGTTTGTCCGAGATCGCAGCAACACGAGCGGCAGACGCATCAAATAGTCGCAGCAAGCGCCGCGATGACGACGATGTTACCGCCTGCCCTTCAGGCAACGCTCGGATTGATCCGTGGCTCGATGCGAACCGTCAACCGACGGCCTACTGCGCTTCGGCCGCGAAGCTGACGATTCTTTCCTTCTGCAGCCTGGCAACCAGCGCCGCGAGGTCGGTCTTGGACATCGCGCGGTTACCGACCTGCAGGCGGAACAGCCCGCCCTTGGCTCCGTCGACGATCGAGGCCTGATAGGCGTCGAGCAGCGCGCTGATGTCGGCGACCCTGGCATCCGGCGCGAACCGCACCAGCACACGCGACGGCGCAGCAGCCGGGGCCGCGAGGTCGCGGGTCAGCGGGGCGCTGCGTTCGGTCATCTGCGGTGGCGTTGGCGCCGGGCTCGCGAGTTCACGGGTGACCGGCGCACTGCGATCGGCCTCATCGAGCGAGGCGGTTTGAAACGAGGTCGGCTGGCTCCGCATCAGCACCGTACCGATCACCCCCGCCTGCAACAGCACCACCACCGCGCCGAGGGCGGACGACCAGGCCAGCGTGCGTGGCGACAGCTTCGCGAAGAACTCCGAGATGCTGGCGGAGATGCGCGCCCACATCGACGGCTTGCGCTCCGGCTCGGCATCGATCGCGGCGAACAGCTTCTGCATGGCGCGCGCCGAGGGCGCACCGAGGCTCTCGTTCAGGCGGATGGTCTCGGCATATTCCTCGCGGATGACGGCATATTGCGTCGCCAACTCCGGATCGCGGGCAAGCGCGTCCTCGACGCGGCGCGTGTCGCGCGCGTTCAGCGTGCCCGCCGCGTACCAAGGCAACAGCATCTCGATATCGCCGGGCTCTTGATCCAGCACCTTCTTGCCCGCTGCCATCATGGCCAACCTCGCTCGACGCCGGCTGCCTTGAGCAGCTCGGCAAGTTTCTTGCGTGCGTAAAACAGTCGCGTCTTCACGGTGTTCTCCGGAATGCCGACGATCTCGGCGACATCTTCCACGGATTTCTCGTGATAGTAGACAAGATCGACGATCTCCCGATGGTCCGCCGACAGCGCCGTCAGGCACCTGCGCAGCGCTTCACCGGTATCCTTCTTCTGCACCACCGTTTCCGGATCGTCGGACGCATCCTCGATCGCGTTCGCGGCCTCATCGTCCAATTCGGCGTCTTTCCTGCGCCGTAGCGCAGACAACGCCTTGAACCGGGTTATCGCCAGAAGCCAGGTTGAAACGGCGGATCGACCCTCGAACTTGCCCGCCTGACGCCACACGTCCAGGAAGACCTCATTAATCAGGTCCTCCGCCACCTGTTCGTCCCGCACGAGCCGAAGCCCGAAACGATACACCCTGACATGGTGCCGTCCGTACAGCACCTGCATGGCAAGCCGGTCGCCCTGAGCGATCCGGGCGATCAGAACCTCGTCTGAAGCCGCCTGTGTCGCGCTCAATGGCCGTCTCGCAAAGTTGGTCTGAGGGGGGTGGGGCGTGGTTCGACGCGAGAGCCAAGATTCTTCACATTACGGCAATGCTCGGACTGCATGTGTGATTTACACCACAGACGATCTTTCGGCTCCGGAAAATTCGCCTCACGTGGCCGGCACCCGGAAAACGGTATCATAATAACGTATACTCTCTCTGACACCGCAGCGTCAGGTGCGACCTTACCAAGGCTTCCCGCCCGCAGCCATTACTGCGCGCGCGACGCCGGCGCGCCGCCTCCCCGCTCCGCCGGCAAACGGATTTCCCTTGCGAAACAAGGGTGATGACCGGGTTCCAACGGGGTGGATTCGGCTCCAAAAGATACCAAACCTAAAGGCTTTCCACGTAGATTTTTGCCGAATTCCACCAATGGCGAGACCATGGGCAGCGCTGCGTCGTCATTTCTCGGCCCGATCGCGGGCGTATTGGGAGGCGACCGTCCCAAGCTGACGGCCGAACGCCTGGCGCTGCGGGCCAGGCAACGGCGCCAGATCCAGTCGATGATCGCCGCCTGCTACGTGCTCGATGCCGTCGTCCTATTGATCTACGCACGTGCCGGCACCACCACGGTCGGCGTCGCGGCCGGCTACGCCCTCACCGGCCTCGCTTTGGTGGCGATCTATGTGCTGCTCTCGGAGCGCGGTTTCCACGAGCGCTTCCGCGACCACTATCTGGTCACGCCGCAATCGGCCATCAACATGGTGAACCTGCTGGTGTTCACCTACATCGCGCCGGACGTCGGCGTGCTCTTCCTCTGCAACTTGTTCGTGGTGTTCGGCTTCGGCGCGCTGCGCATCTCGGCACGGCAGACCGCCATCGTCTGGACTATCATGGTCGCGGGCTTGGCCGCGCTGTTCCTCGGAACCGACAAGCCGATCGGAATGCCGACCGGCACCACGATGGACCGGCTTGCCACCACGCTGGTGTTCGCGCTGACCATCGGGCGCTGCATGTGCCTCGGCATCTTCTCGAGCTCGATGCAGCAATCGCTGTATCAGAGCGGGCTGAAGCTCAAGGAGGCCTACCGGCGCATCGAGGAGCTCGCCGAACTCGACGAGCTGACCGGCGCCTTCAATCGCCGCTGCATCATGCGCATGCTCGACGAGGAGATCGCGCGCTGCGCGCGCAACGGCAGCTCCTGCGCGGTGGCTCTGATCGATCTCGACCACTTCAAGCGGATCAACGACGTCTACGGCCATCCGACCGGCGACGAGACGCTGCGCACCTTCGCCATCACCATGTTCGCCAATCTCCGTAGCATCGACCGTTTCGGCCGCTACGGCGGCGAGGAATTCCTGCTGCTATTGCCCGACCTGTCCCAGGATCAGGCGATGCGCGCGCTGGGGCGGCTGCGCATGATCGTCGCCGATCTCGACTGGAGCGCGTTCTCGCCGGGCATGCAGGTGACGATCTCCGCGGGTGTCACGACGCTGCGACCGCGCGAAAGTTCCGACACATTGCTCGCGCGCGCCGACAGCGCGCTTTACGCAGCCAAGGCCCGGGGCCGCAACCGCATCGTCAGCGCCTGATCGTTTGAGTTTTGAATCCGGCGCCGGAGAATCCGTCGCCACCGCTCCAGGATAGAGTCATGAGTTCGAAGTCCGCGACCGCCCCCGAAAGCCTGCTCGACGAGCTGCAGACGACGCTTGCCCACGGCACCGTCGCGCGCCGTGTCGAGACGCTGCGTCGCGTGACCGACCTCTTCATCAACGGCTCGATCGACTATTCGAACGAGCAGGTCGGACTGTTCGACGACGTCTTCCAGTGCCTGCTCGAGCACATCGAAAGCTCGGCAAAGGCGCTGCTCGCCAACCGGCTTGCCCCGATCGACACCGCGCCGCCGCAGACGATCCGCACGCTCGCCTTCGACGACCTGATCGAGGTCGCCGGCCCCGTGCTCGCGCAATCGACGCGGCTCGACGACGACACCCTGATCGAGACGGCGCGCAGCAAGAGCCAGGCGCATCTGCTGGCCATCTCGACCCGAAAGGCGCTGAGCGGCGCCGTGACCGACGTGCTGGTGTTGCGCGGCAATGACGAGGTGATCCAGAGCACGGTCACCAATCCCGGCGCGGAATTCACCGAGCGCGGATTCACCCGCCTGGTCAGCCGCGCCGAGGGCGACGACGATCTGTCGACTTGCGTCGGCCTGCGCCCGAGCATTCCGCGGCACCTCTATCTCAAGCTGGTTGCGAAGGCATCCGACACCGTGCGGCAGCGGCTCGAGGCCGCGATTCCGCAGCAGGCCAAAGAAATCCCGATCGCAGTGAAGGAAGCGACTCGACGCGCGCGCTCGGCATCCGGCGCCGTCACCCGCGACACCACCATCGCACATGCCCTGGTCAAGTCGCTCTACGCGGACGGCCGGCTCGATGAATTCCAGCTGGCGGCGTTTGCCGAGGCCGGCAAGTTCGACGAGACCAACGCCTCGCTCGCTGCGCTTGCCAATGTCACGGTCGGCGTTGCCGAGAACATGATGATCGAAACCCGCGCCGAGGGCGTGATGATCCTCGCCAAGGTCTCAGGCCTGTCATGGACGACGGTGCGGGCCATCATCAACCTGCGGGACGACATCTCGGGCGGCGAACCGACCGACCTGCAGGCCTGCAAGGACACCTATGAGCGGCTGCGGCCCTCGACCGCGCAGCAGGTGCTCCGCTTCCATCGCATGCAGCAGTCCGCGCCGGCGGCCTAGTACCTCAGTATCGCAGCACGCGCCGTCCCGCGAAGGCGCCGACGGTCGCGACGATCGCCGTTGCGAGCGTGTACCAGGTCGCGACGAACAGCGGCGAGTCATCGGTGCAATGCGACGCATAGATCGTCGCCGCCAATCCTGCCGACAGCATGCCGGCGATCGCGCCGGCCGCTGCAGGCCGCGACGGAGCGCCCTGCCGCAGGCCGTACAGCGCGCCCGCGAGCAGCGGCAGCGACATCGCGGGGATTGCAGACATGCAGGTCATCGAGTTCTTGCCGATCAGCCGCGTCATCATCGGCGTGCGCTGCGGCATCATCATCTCGCCGCTGATAGCGGCCACGAGGATGCCGGCGGGAATCAACAGCCACCAGCCGAAACCGCGCAGCGAGGCTTCGGGGCGCGACAGATGCAGGCTGACCGCGATCGCGGACGCAGCGAGCGCCACCGTCACCGCGAATTTCAGGTCGAAGAACGGATTATGCATCGCGGTCATCACGTCGGGGCGGACGCCGAGCTCGGCAAAGAAGATCAGCAACGAGACGGGAGCCGCGGCGAGCAGCGCCAGCATCAGCGCCAGACCGACCGGGCGCGAGTGGTAGGCATTGTCCGCTGCCAGGGTTCGAATGAGTTGATCGGTATCCATGCTCATCGGTCCCGTAGTTTCGCCGTGAGGCTCGCCAGCCCGCGATGCAGCGCGACCCGCACCGCGCCCTCGCTCATAGAGAATTTCGCCGCGGTGTCCTTGATCGAGGCGCTGTCGACCGCAATCGACTGCAGCACATCGCGCTGCCGTGGCGGCAACGTCTGCAATTGAGCCGTCACCTCGCTCGCCGAGGCCGTCGGCTCGGGCGCCTCTCCCGGCAGCGTCTCTGCGAAGTCGTCGATATTGACGAAGATGCGCCTGCCGCGGCGGCGCAGCGCGTCGATCAGCTTGTTGCGCGCGATCGCGAACAGCCAGGGCGCAAATGGGGCGTTGGCGTCCCAGGTCTGCCGCTTCAGATGCACCGCCAGCAAGATGTCCTGCACAATGTCCTCGGACTGATCGACCGGTTGGCCCGCGCGCGCCAAACCCCGGCGCGCTGCGGCGCGGAGCACCGGCGTGATGGCCTCGAGCAGGCGATGATATGCCGCGTCATCGCCTGAAATGGCCGACCGCATCAGGCCGGTCCATTCATCCTCACGTTCCCGCACGCCTGCTCCTGAGTGCAATTCGGTCGATCTTTCAATTCGTTACACAGAAGCCGATCACATCACGAACTCGTGATGTTAGGCTCCCGCGGGGATGGCACCGACGACCGGCTGGCAGAATCGCTCTGGTGGATATCCACACGCCTTGGCTCATAACACTGATCTGGCCGACAAGCATCGGCGCGGCTTCCGGCTATCAGGTCTGTGATGGGCGGAAATTGCCCAGCTTTCGCCCCCTGTAGCCCGAAGATTCCCTTTTTCTGCCCCGGTGTGGACACGCAGCGGGGTCTCATTTCGACCTCGGGCGGGCGAATGGGGAGATGATCAAATGACAATCAAAGCCAGCGGACGCTTGGCCTTGATGGTTGCGACAGGGTTCCTTGTCTGCGCCGTTGGCCAGTTGCCGGCGCGTGCGGCCGGTTCTGACACCACCGCATTGAAATCCGACAGCGCAAGCGCCGATACATCGGTCCGGCATAGCAAGCACGCTGCTCACCGCAAGTCCTCCAAAACCGCCGACAAGTCCGAAAGCCAGAAGACCGCCGGCAGCAAGGTCGGCGACGCCGGCAGCGTGACATCGGCAGGTATCCCCGCCTCGGTCGCCAACGCCAATGCAGAGCTGACCTCTGGCGACACGGCGAACGCCGCGCCCGCCGCTGCGACCAATTCCACTCTGGCCGCAGCCGACAAGCCGGTCGACGCGCAGCAGCCGGCCGACTCCAGCGTGGTTGCGTCCGACCAGCTCAACGACGTCGATCGCACCCTGCAGCAGGCGCAGCCGGTGGAACCGCAGCAGCCGGCCCAACAGCAGCAGGCAGCTCAGCCGGAGACCCCGCCGGCGCAGCCGCAGACCCCGGCGACGGCCTCGTCCCGGGCGGCACCGGTCCTGGCCAGCGGCGAAAGCTCGACCTGGGACCAGACCTCGCTGATCGGAAAGATCTTCATCGGGTTCGGCGCCCTGCTCACCGTGGCCTCCGCCGCACGCATGTTCATGGCTTAGCCGGGCCATTGTCGCGGGTGCGGCGCGGGTAGCGTCGCACCCGCGGCCCGGCTACCTTTCGGCCACTTGAAGCGTATCCCGGCAGCAGGCACATTGCCCGACAAATCAGGCACGGGGTTTGCGTCCATGGCTACGTTTGAATTCATCATCGTCGAGAGCAAGGGACCGGTCGGCGTCATCACGCTGAACCGGCCGAAAATGCTGAATGCCCTGTCGTTCGGCGTGTTCCGCGAGATCGCCGCGGCGGTCGACGATCTCGAGGCCGACGACAAGATCGGCTGCATTCTGATCACCGGCAGCGAGAAGGCCTTTGCGGCCGGCGCCGACATCAAGGAGATGCAGCCGAAGGGCTTCATCGACATGTTCAACAGCGACTTCGCCTCGATCGGCGGCGATCGTGTCGCGCGATGTCGCAAGCCGACCATCGCGGCGGTCGCCGGCTATGCGCTGGGCGGCGGCTGCGAGCTTGCGATGATGTGTGACATCATCATCGCCGCCGAGACCGCCAAGTTCGGCCAGCCGGAAATCACGCTCGGCACCATCCCCGGCATCGGCGGCACCCAGCGGCTGACGCGCGCGATCGGCAAGTCGAAGGCGATGGATCTCTGCCTCACCGGGCGGATGATGGATGCGGCCGAGGCCGAACGTTCGGGCCTCGTGTCGCGGATCGTTCCCGCCGACAAGCTGCTGGAAGAGGCGCTTGCCGCAGCCGAGAAGATCGCCTCGATGTCGCGCCCGGCAGCGGCGATGGCCAAGGAAGCGATCAACCGCGCCTTCGAGACGCCGCTGTCGGAAGGCATGAATGTCGAACGCAACCTGTTCCACTCGACCTTCGCGCTGGAAGACCGCTCCGAGGGCATGGCTGCGTTCATCGAGAAGCGCAAGCCGGTGAACAAGAACCGCTAAGCTGCGACAAGGTTCTCGTCTAGCTCCCTGGTTGGAGCATGATCTCCGCGCAAACGCGTTCCGCGTTTGTCGCGAGGGAAAACCGCTGCACACTTCTCCGGATCATGCTCTAACGCCCCCTGCTCCGCGCCAGTGCCGCGCTGACCAGGGCGCGGTAGGCGCGCTCGGCAACATGCGTGGGCTTGTCGAGGCCGAGCCGCGCCAGGCATTCGCGGTCCGCAGCATTGGGTGGATGCCTCATGCCCTGCCACAGCATCCTGGCCAATTGGAGCGATGTGCGCTGCGCCTGCTGCAGTATCTGCAAGGCAGGGATCAGCCGCTGCTCGACCTCGGTGAAGTCGCTGCCGAACGGGAATGACGGCAACAGCCCCGCGTCACGCGTGGGCTTCAGCGCAGCGCTGATGCGCTCCGGATAGTTCTCGTGGTGCGCGGCAGGGATCTCGTAATTGCGCGGCAGCTTGCCGGCCTCCTTGGCCTGCCGCATCAACTCGCTCTGGAAGCGGGAATCCGTGACCTGCAGCATCGCCGCGACGACATCGGCATCGGATTTCCCACGCGTGTCGGCGACGCCATATTCGGTGACGAAGATATCGCGCAGGTGCCGCGGAATGGTCTCGTGGCCGTAACTCCAGCGGATGTTCGACTGCGTTCGCTTAGCCGACGGACGCGTTGCCTCCAGCGTGAGCACCGAACGCGCCCCCTCGAGCGCAAACGCCTGCGCCACGAAATTGTACTGGCCGCCGACGCCGCTCACGACCTGGCCATTCTCCAGTCCGTCTGAGATCGCGGCACCCAGCAGTGTCGCCATCATCGCGTTGTTGACGAAGCGCGCATCGACGCGGGCGCGGCGTTTGGCATCTTCCTCGCCGAAGATCTCGTTGGTGAAGGACACCGGCATCATCTGGATCCGCGCCAGTTGCTCCGGCGTCATCTCGCGCAACGCCCGGTAGAACGATTGCGGCCCCAGGAAGAACGCCCCGTGCAGGATCACGCCGTCGACTTCGCGCTTGAGGATGCCGGCATCGATCAGTCCGAGGAACGCCTCAAACAGCATTTCGCTGACGCCATAGAGCCCCTTCTCGAACGGCCCGGTCTCAATTGAGCCGAGCTGCTCGCTGCCGGGCGCGAGCCGCTTCATGATGCCGTGGTACTGCGCGTTGTCGCGATGCCGAATCACGAGGCCTTGCGCCAGCGCATCGCCGATCTGGCCGATGCCGATCTGCAGCGAACCGCCGTCACGCACCAGACCCGCGGCGTGCAGCCCGATCGCATATTTGGTATCGCTGATCGGCTCCGACGGCGGCGCGAACAGCGGGAAGTCGGTCGCAGAGCTGTCGAGCACCGCTGCAAACTCGCCGGCCGGCAGGTCGCCGGCGCCAGGCATGAACGGCAGCTCGGAATTCACCTGGGCGATCAGCTTGAACGACGCGCGCCCGTCGCTGCGCGCACGCAGGACGTCGAGGGTCGTATCGGTGTTGCAGCTCAGGCTGTACCGCGTCTCGCCGTCGACCACGCGTTTGGCGACCAGCTGAGTGACGACATTCAGCCCGCGCGACAGCAGGTAAGACGCCGCGTGGGTGTAGTTCGCGGAGATGTAATGCTGTTGCGCGAACGGCTGGTACAGCCACTGCCCCGCGAGGAAGAAGAACTCGATCACCTTGATGTTGGGCGGCAGGGCACCGGCGTGCAGCGCATCCGCATAGGCGAGATCCGGATAGCCGCCGAACAGGCGATCGATCACAGGACCGATGAAGCGCTGCTCGAGCAGGTTGTTCGGCCTCGGCTTTTCCAGGGTCAGCGCCGAGAGCAGCGTGAGATTGATGGAGCGGTCGGCGGCGGCCCGCGCATATAGCGCATTGACGACGTGGTTGGCCTTGCCGAGCCCGAGCGGCAAGCCGACCACCAGATCGGTTCCGACGTCACGAATGATGTATTCCGCGATCGCCTCGGGGTCGGAGAAGATGTTCGGCATCACGAATGAACCCGGCGAGGCTGTGGACAACCGGCCTCGTGAATCGGCAGCCGGTGGGTGAAATTTATACTGCATATGACACCGGCGTTCGCCTGTGACGAAGCGGCAACAGACAAGAATTGAATGTGCAGATCTCTCGCGACGGTTTGCCTGTGGCTGCGTCGCCCCCTAAACAGGTAGACGTGTCGAATGCGCCGGCGGGGGCGGACTGCCGGGGTTTGGGGTGCGGGATCACATGGTTGAGCGTGCCGCCAGCTTGGGCGACGTAAAGAGGCGTGTGTTGTTGTCGGGCAGTTGCGTTGGCGCGCTGGCGTGTACGCTGCTGCTGGCGATGCCGGCCGCCCGCGCCGAGGGCCTGCCGGAAGCGCTGGTCAAAGCCTATCAGACCAACCCGCAGCTTAATGCCGAACGCGCGCGCCAGCGTGCGACCGACGAAAACGTGCCGCAGGCCCTCGCCGGTTACAGACCCCAGATCGCGGCCAGCCTTTCGGTCGGCCTGCAGGCGGTGCGCGACCTGTTGCCCGGCAACGTCATCCAGACCGCGACGCTGAAACCCTGGCAGATCGGCCTGACGGTCACCCAGACCCTGTTCAACGGCTTCAAGACCGCCAACAGCGTGCGTGTCGCTGAATTGCAAGTGCAGTCCGGCCGCGAGGCGCTCCGCAATGTCGGCCAGGGCGTGCTGCTCGACGCCGTTACCGCCTACACCAACGTGCTGGCCAACCAGACGCTGGTCGATGCCCAGCGTTCCAACGTCGCCTTCCTGAAGGAGACCCAGGCGATCACGCAGCGGCGCCTCAATGCCGGCGACGTCACGCCGACGGATACCGCACAGGCCGAGGCGCGGCTCAATCGCGGCCTTGCCGATCTCAATGCCGCCGAAGTCAATCTCGCGATCAGCCAGGCCACCTATGCGCAGGTGATCGGCAACGCGCCGTCCCAGTTGCGCCCCGCCGAGACCGTTGACCGGCTGCTGCCGCGCAGCCGCGAGGATGCGCTCGCGATTGCGTTGCGCGAGCATCCGGCCGTGATGGCCGCCGGCTACGATGTCGACGTCGCCTCGACCTCGATCCGGGTCGCCGAAAGCAGCCTGATGCCGAACGTCACGCTGCAGGGCAGCGTCAGCAAGAACCGCGACTCCGACACCTCGCTCTCCACGTTCGGAACCGATCAGGCCTCGGTGATCGGCCAGGTCACGCAACCGATCTATGACGGCGGCACGGCCGCATCGCAGACCCGGCAGGCCAAGGAAGTCGCCGCGCAGAGCCGGCTCGTGCTCGACCAGGTCCGCAATCAGGCCAAGACCGCGGTGGTCAGCGCCTGGGTCGCCAGCGAGGGCGCCAAGATCGCGGTGTCGGCCTCCCTGTCCGAGATGAAGGCTGCCGAGGTTGCGCTGGCGGGCGTGCAGAAGGAAGCCGCCGGCGGCCAGCGCACCACCGTCGACGTGCTCAACGCGCAGCAGGATCTGATCACGGCACGGGCGCGACTGATCGGCGCGCAGCGCGATCGCGTGGTCGCCTCGTACACGCTGCTTAGCGCGATCGGGCATCTCGACGTCAAGACGCTCAATCTCAAGACGCCCGACTATCTGCCCGAGGTCCATTACCATCAGGTCCGCGACGCCTGGCACGGGCTGCGCACGCCGTCGGGTCAATAGGCGTCGATGCGGAACCGCTCGCACAGCGAGCGCCGAGCCCTTCCCGCCCGAGCGATCCACCGATAACCTCCCTCCCCGCCGGCGACACATAACGCCGACGCGCGGACAACGCGCATAACAGTCGAGCACGCAGGGAGACGTCCAATGCTGACGCGACGCAGTATGATGCTGGCTTCCATCGCGGCGGGAGTGACCATGAACAGCAGCAACGCATTTTCCAAGGCTTCGCAACCATCGACCGCCGTCAACTTCGACGTGCCGGTCGGGGCATGCGACTGCCACACCCACATCCATGGCGACCCGGCAAAATTCCCGTTCTTCGCGGGCCGCGTCTACACGCCGGAACAGGCATCGCCGGAGGAGATGAGCGCGCTCCACAAGGCCCTGCACATCGAGCGCGTGGTAATCGTGACCCCGAGCGTTTACGGCCCCGACAATTCCGCGACGCTGTTCGGCATCATGGCCCGTGGCCCGACGGCGCGCGGAGTGGCCGTGATCGACGACAAGACCAGCGAGAGCGATCTCGACGCCATGCAGAAGGCCGGCTTTCGCGGCATCCGTCTCAACCTCGCGACCGGCGGCGTCAACGATCCAAATGTCGGCCGGCAGCGCTTCTCGGCCGCGGTGGAGCGGATGAAGGCGCGCGGCTGGCACGTGCAGCTCTTCACCAGCCTCGCCATGATCTCGGCGATCAAGGACCTGGTCGCCGCCTCCCCGGTCCCGGTCGTGTTCGACCATTTCGGCGGCGCCGAGGCCGCGCTGGGCATCACGCAGCCGGGATTTGCCGACCTGCTCGAGCTCGTCAAATCCGGCAAGGCCTATGTCAAGATCTCCGGCGCCTACCGCGCCTCCAAGCTCGCACCCGACTATCCGGACGCCGCGCCGCTGGCGAAGGCGCTGATCGCGGCCAATGCCGAGCGCATCGTCTGGGGCACCGACTGGCCGCACCCGGATTCGGTGACGCCGCCCGGCAAGAAGGTCACCGACGTGACGCCGCTGTACCAGATCGACGACGGCCGCCTCCTCAACCAGCTTCCGGTCTGGGCGCCGGATGCCGCGGTCCGCAAGACCATCCTGGTCGACAATCCGGCACGGCTTTACGGCTTCGCCTGACCATCACGCTTCACTAACGCTCCCGCGGCCGGCGCGAGAAATAGGAGATCAGCACCGGCAGCGTGACCAGGATCACCAGCGGCGCCAGCAGCATGCCGGTGACGACGACGATCGCGAGCGGCTTCTGCACCTGCGAGCCGATGCCCTCCGACACCGCCGCCGGCAACAGCCCGATGCCGGCGACGACGCAGGTCATCAGCACCGGACGAAGCTGCAACTCGCCGGTCCGGATCACCGCGCGCATGCGGTCGTAGCCCTCGTCGATCAGCTGATTGAACTGCGACAGAATGATGATGCCGTCCATCACCGCAATGCCGAACAGCGCGATGAAGCCGATCGCCGCCGACACGCTGAACGGAATCCCCGAGATCAGGAGCCCGAGCACGCCGCCGAAGATCGCCATCGGGATCACGCTCATGGCAAGCAGCGTGTCGACCATCGAGCCGAAGTTGAAGAACAGCAGCGCCGCGATCAGCGCAAGGCTGATCGGCACCACGATCGACAGCCGCTTGATCGCGTCCTGCAGATTGCCGAACTCGCCGACCCATTCGAGATGCGAGCCGGGCGGCAGCTGCACCTGCTCGTTGACCTTCTGCTGCGCCTCCAGGATCGCGCTGCCGAGGTCGCGGTCGCGCACCGAGAACTTGATCGGCAGATAGCGCTCCTGCTGCTCGCGATAGATGTAGGCGGCACCCGAGACCAGCTTGATCGACGCAACCTCGCTCAGCGGAATCTGCGTGATGCCGCCATTGCCGTTCGCCACGCCGATGCGCAAATTGTGGATCGCCTCTGCGCTCTTGCGGTACTCCGGCGCCAGCCGCACGATGATCGGGAAATGCCGATCGCTGCCGGGCTCATAGAGGTCGCCGGCGCTGTCGCCGCCGACCGCGACCTTGATCGTGGCGTTGATGTCGCCCGGTGACAGGCCATAGCGCGCCGCCCGCGCCCGGTCGACGTCGATCTGGATCGTCGGCTGCCCCAGCGAGGTGAACACCGCGAGGTCGGTGATGCCCTGCACGGTCGAGAGCACGGATTTGATCTTGTTGGCGGTGTCGGTCAACGCCTGCAGGTCGCTGCCGTAGAGCTTGATCGAGTTCTCGCCCTTCACGCCCGATACCGCTTCCGAGACGTTGTCCTGCAGATACTGCGAGAAGTTGAATTCGACGCCTGGGAACTTGTCCTGCAACTGCGCCAGCAGCTGCGCGGTGAGCTCGTCCTTGTCATGCGTCCCGGGCCATTCGCTCGCGGGTTTCAGGGGCGCGAAGAACTCGGCATTGAAGAAACCGGCAGCGTCGGTGCCGTCGTCCGGCCGGCCGTGCTGCGACACCACGGCCTCCACCTCGGGACGCGCGCGGATCAGGCGCCGCATCTCGTTGACGTAGGTGTTGCCCTCCTGCAGCGAGATCGTCGGCGGCAGCGTGGCGCGGATCCACAGATTGCCCTCTTCCAGCTTGGGCAGGAATTCGAGGCCCAGGAATCGCGCGAAGATGATGGTCATGACCACGAGGCCGGCGGCGCCGGCCATCACGACCTTGCGGTTGGCAACCGCCCAGTTCAGGACCGGCAGATAGATCTGGTGGAGCTTCCCGACGATCCAGGTCTCGGTCTCGTGGATATGCGCCGGCAGGATGATTGCGCTCAAGGCCGGCGTGACCGTGAACGTCGCCAGCAGGCCGCCGGCCAACGCATAGGCATAGGTCCGCGCCATCGGCCCGAAGATGTTGCCCTCGACGCCTCCAAGCGTGAACAGCGGCAGGAAGGCCGCGACTATGATGGTGGCGGCAAAGAAGATCGAGCGCGAGACGTCGGCCGCGGCCGACAGGATCGCGTGGCTCTTCATCCCCATCACCGTATCTTCGGAGATATGGCTCTGCTCGGCCTCCGACAGCGCCGTGGTCTGCGACAGCCGCCTGAAGATCGCCTCCACCATGATGACGGTGCCATCGACGATCAGGCCGAAGTCGATCGCGCCGACCGACAGCAAATTGGCGGATTCGCCGCGCAGCACCAGGATGATCACGGCAAAGAACAGCGCGAACGGTATCGTCGCGCCGACGATCATCGCGCTGCGGAGATCGCCGAGGAATATCCACTGCAGCAGCACGATCAAGAGGATGCCAACCACCATGTTGTGCAGCACGGTGTGGGTGGTGAGCTCGATCAGGTCCTTGCGGTCGTAGATGCGTTCGATCTTCACGCCAGGCGGCAGGATCGAAGAGCTGTTGATTTGTTTGACGAGCTGCTCCACGCGGGCGATCGTCGGCGAGCTCTGCTCACCGCGTCGCATCAGCACGATGCCCTGCACGATATCGTCGTCATCGTCGATGCCGGCGATGCCGAGCCGTGGCTTCTCGCCGACGGTGACGGTGCCGATATCCTTGACAAGCACCGGATTGCCGCCGGACTGCGAGATCATGGTGTTGGACAGGTCGTCGATCGATCGGATCAGGCCGACGCCGCGCACCACGGCCGACTGCGAACCGATGTTCACGGTGTTGCCGCCGACATTGATGTTGGCGTTGGAAACGGCCTGCAGCACCTGCGGCAGGGTCAGGCCGTTGGCGACCAGCTTGTTGAAGTCGACCTGGATTTCATAGGTCTTGGTCTTGCCGCCCCAGCCGGTGACGTCGATCACACCGGGCACCGCGCGGAAGCGGCGCTGCAGCACCCAGTCCTGCAGCGTCTTGAGATCGAGCACGCTGTAGTTCGGCGGACCCTTAAGCCGGTAACGGAAGATTTCACCGATCGGGCTTGTCGGCGAAATGCCGGGCTGCACATTGCCCGGCAGCGGCGCGAGCTGTGACAGACGGTTCAAGACCTGCTGCAGCGCCTCGTCATAGGTGTAGTCGAAGGAGAACTGCAGCTTGACGTCGGAGAGGCCGTACAGCGAGATGGTGCGGATGGTCTTGAGGTTCTTGATGCCGGCGACCTGGGTCTCGATCGGGATCGTGATGTAGCGCTCGATCTCTTCCGCCGAGAGGCCCGGGCTCTGCGTCACGATGTCGACCATCGGCGGGGTCGGATCGGGATAGGCCTCGATGTTGAGCTGCTTGAACGCGAGGAGGCCGCCGATCATCACGGCGACGAACATGGCCACCATCAAGTAGCGGCGGCTGACGGCAAGGGCGACAAGACGATCCATTCAGATCGGAGCTTTCAGGCTGGAAGGGCGTTTTGGATTGAGCATGACCGCTTCGGATCATGTGCCTCAGGGTGATTGGTCTATCCTCGTCATTGCGAGCGAAGCGAAGCAATCCATAGCTCCGCAGGCGGAGACATGGATTGCTTCGTCGCTTCAGCGCAAAATTGCCCCTGCAATTTTATCGCGAGCTCCTCGCAATGACGAGATTGCATGGGTTCATAGCCTCTCAGGTGCCGGACGCGGCGCGATCGATGAAGAGACTTCCCTTCGTCACGATCTGCTCGCCCGACTTCAGGTTGCCGGCGACCTCGACGAGATCGCCGTTGGTGAGGCCGGGCTTGATCTGGCGCAGCTCGATCGTCTTGTCGTCGCGGACGACCCAGACCCGGACCTGGTCGCCCTCGTAGATCAGCGCCTGCTTCGGCACGCCGACCGCCGGGTGATCGCCGGTCGAGTACAGCGTCACGTTGGCGAACATCTCCGGCTTCAGCCGGTTGTCCTTGTTGTCGATGGTGGCGCGGACCAGGAGGCGGCGCGAGGTCGGATCGATCGCGGCAGCCACGTAGTTGATCCGGGCGTTCAGCACCTTGCCCGGCAGCGCCATCACGCTGAAGCTGACGTCCTGCCCGACCGCGACATTGTCGGCGTCGGATTCCCGGACATAGGCGATCAGCCAGACCGTGGAGAGGTCGCCGATCACGTAGACTGGATCGCTGGCGCCGGTCGAGACGTACTGACCCGGGCCGGCCTTGCGCTGAACGATGGTGCCGCCGAGCGGCGCGAACACCGTCGTCTCCGGATTGAGACGGCCCTTCTGCTGCAGCGTCGTGATGGCGTCGTCGCCGAAGCCGAGGATGTGCAGCTTGTTCTGCGCGGCCTCGAGCTGCGTCTGCGCCGAACGCGCGTCGTTCTGGGCCTGCACCAGCGTCGCCTGCGTCTGCTGGTAATCCTTCAGCGGGATCGCCTTGCCCTCGAACAGGTCCTTGGCGCGGGTGTCCTGGATCTGCGCGAGATCGAGCGCCGACTGCGCCTTGTTGAGACCGGTCATCGCCGAGACATAGTCGTTCTGCGCCTGCACGGTGTCGGCGGCTTCGATCACGAACAGCGGCTGTCCCTTGACCACGCTCTCGCCCGGCCGCACCAGCAGCCGGGTCACGCGGCCCGTATAGGGCGAATAGACCGGGGTGGAGCGGTCTTCGTCGATTCCGATCTTGCCCTCGGTCACCAGTTCGGAGCGGAAGGTGTGTTCGGTCACCGTCTGGAAGGTCAGGCTGGCCCATTCGGCCGCGGTCGGCGTATAGCGCGAGGACCCCTTGCGGGACTGGCTGGAGACTTCCGAAGACGCCGGCTTGGCGGCGTTGAGACGCGTATAACCATAGGCACCGGCACCGGCCAGTGCGAGCACCGCCACGACCGTCACCAGCCCCTGGCGGCTAAGGCTCTGCATCCGTTTGGTAAACTGTTTAAGCATGTGGTCCGGGGGTCGATCGTTTCAGCTTCCGGCGGGACGGCCCCAGCGGTGCGCTAATAGTGCCGAATTGGTGTTGCAAACAACCTAAAAATCTCAGTTCGGCCAAGGCTAACGTTAAAGTTTCGGGGGCCTGAACGGCAGCTGAATGCCTCATCCGGGAAACTCCGGAGCATGGCTGCCGAGCGGCATGGCGGGGCGCGCCCAGCGGGCGGGCGTTTTCGACAGCGCGGCCGCGTGCCTGACCGAGCTCAGCGTGCCGAAACCGGACGGAAGCTGCTCGATGAACGGCGTCACAGCATCGGCCTTCAGGTCCTCGGTGGCGAGACCGCCCGCGACGCGGCCGAGATCCCACAGCCAACGCCCGGTCTGCGCCAGCGACACCCGGACATGCCAGCTACCGCCCTCGCGCGCCTGGCGGGCCTTCGCCATCATGGCGCCGAACGCCATGAAATATCCGGTGGCATGGTCGAGCATCTGCGCCGGCAGTTCCTTCGGTCCGTCGATCCCGGCTGCCTGCCCTTCGGCGTGATTGAAGCCGGTTGTGGTCTGCACCAGGGAATCGAAGCCGCGCCGGTCCGCCCACGGACCGGCGTGGCCATAGGCCGACAGTGTCACATAGACGATGCCGGGGTTGATGCGCGCCGCCTGCTCCGGCGAGAAGCCGAGACCCGTGATCGCCTGCGGCCGATACCCCTGCGAGAGGATATCGGCCTGCGCGAGGAGATCGCGCATCACGCTGCGGCCCGCTTCGCTCTTCAGTTCGACGAAACTCGTGAGCTTGCCGCGGCCTGTGTCGATGGTCAGCCACGGGATCGCGGGCAGATCGGGACCGGAGATCAAGAGCACGTCGGCGCCATGCGCGGCGAGCGTGCGGCCGGCCACCGGACCCGCGATGACGCGCGACAGATCGAGGACGCGGATGCCGGCCAACGGCCTGTCGCCGCCAGGCCAGGGTTTTGGCGCGGCCTCCCCGATCTTCTCGATCAGAATCAGCGGCAGCGTCGCCAGCGCCTTCGCATGCGGCGTCGCCGACCATTCGTCGTACGAGCGCATCATCGCAACGACGCCGCCGGCGGCATAGGCCGCGGTCTCGAATGCCTCGCCATCCCACTGCATCAGTGCGGCCTGCACGTCTTCGCGCTCGGCCTTGCAATTCAGCACCCTGCAGACGGCGTCGCGATGGTGCGGGAAATTGGTGTGGAGACGAACGAAGCGGTTGTCCCTGACACGATAGACGCCGGCGATCTTGTCCCAGGTCGGTGGCGGCGGTTTGTCATCGACGCGCAGGTAACGTTCGCTTCGGCATTCGACCACGGCGTGACGCATGTCGACCGCGACGTCCTGCGTCTCGCCGCTGCGCGCGCGCCAGATCTCCGCAGCCGCCAGGCCCGCCGCGGCGATCGAGGTCTGCGCGGCCGCGCCGACGCGGAACGACGACGGTAGTTGCGGCTCCGCACCTGTCAGGTTCATGTAAGCTAGCGCGGACGGCGCGCCGCCGGCTGAAGTCCAGATATCGGCAAGGATTTCACGGACATCCTGCATGCGCATCCCTCTTTCCGACCGTTGTATGCCCGAGCATGATGACAGAAAGGCGGTGCCCGGTTTGGCCCGTCACGCCCAGCTTTTCAAGGGCCCCGCCCGACCGGAACAGGAGTTGCAATGGCTGCCATCGATCCCCTCACCGCCGGCGGCGTGTTCGTCGCGACCGCGGCCACCGACGCGGTCTATGTCATGTTCACCTCGGCGGTCGTGGCGCGCAAGCGCGTGCCGGCGGCGACCTGGAGCAGCATCTGGTACCTGCTCTCGTCCTATGCCGTGATCAGCTACACCGAGAACTGGATCTACGTCGCCTTCGCCGCGGCCGGCTCCTGGGTGGGCGCCTATGCGTCGATCACCTTCCTGCATCGGCCGCCCGGCGGCCCACCTGTCGGGGCGGCGGTGGAGTAGTTTTTGACGCACAAACGCATTTAATTGTCGTCCCTGCGAAAGCAGGGACCCATACTCCGCGGCGGATGTTGTGGGTGGGACTCGTCGTTCGAGCTTCGCGCAACAATAGACATTCGTGGTTATGGATCCCTGCTTTCGCAGGGACGACACTGAGTGTGCTGAACCGCTGGTGAGTCATACATTCGCATTCTCGCGACATGACCTGTCCGAGTCTTGTCTTTCGTTTCACCCTCTCTTCGCAGAGGGCGCAGGGAAAGCCGGGTGCCGATCGCACCCATGGGCCCTGTGCAACAAAAAAAAGCACAGGGGTAGGACCACAGGTGTAACCGGAGCAATCCGGCTTTCCCTGCGCGATGGTTTACGGCTTATACGTGCTCCCCCCGGTGAGACTGGGCTTTTTTGTCACCGTCTTCACAACGCGCACCGCGCAATGCGAAAAGACACCTGCCACTAGGGCGTCAGGCCTGCACGACTTCGCCGTCCGCTTCGCGTGCTCTCGTCAGTCGCACGCTCGGCGTCCACCGCATCCCACACCGCGTTCGTGACGTTCGCGAAACGCCCCTCATCGGGTGAGACCGGTGGATTGAACACCTGAGTTGGGTACGGCGTCAAGTTAAATTACGAAAATCCGAAAATAATCTGCGCCCGTAGGATAGAGCGAAGCGAAATCCATCCTACGATCTTCACTTCATGGCCTGTACAGTGAACCGACGCATTCGCCGCCGCCAGATCACCCACAACACAAGCCTGAGGACCCAGTTCGGTACACTGAGATGGCGTAGCGTTTCGACCGCGCCCTGCTCTTCGCGGTCTTGAAAGATAGTGTCCGAGAACTGATTATGGTTGTTGTCGTACCATTCGATCGTCCGACCGATCTCGGCCTGCAGCGAATCACTCGCCGACACCCTGGCGAGGAAATTCAACTCGCGACGCATGCAGATCCTCTCGATGCGTGAGCGATCCTGCTCGACATAGACGATGCCCCATGCCTCGAGCCGGGCATGGGTCGCCTCATGAACGATGGTGGACGCGATTCTTTCGACCGTCGTCGCCTGATCGAGGACAAATCGTTCGTCGATCACGCAGGCGTTGAGCGATGAGCGGTAATGCGCAAGGGACCCCGGAATCAGGTCTACCCATACTCGGTCGAGATTGCTGGTCACGCGGTCATAGTTGAGGGGATCGTGATACTTGATGAACTGCAACGCCTCTTCGACCCTGCGCAAGCCGGGATATGCCTTGGATTCCCGGGTGCCAACCCAAAGACCATCGATCGTCGAGCCCTTTGACAACCAGAGATTCAGCCTGTCGATCCGGGAAGGCTTTCGATCGGGCTGGCTGACGACAACGAGGCCCCGCGGCTTCCGCGGCGATTCCGAATGCTGCAACCAATCACCCGTGTTCAAGGCCGGCTTGGCCGATAGAAACGGTACATCGCTTCGCTTTCAGGTTGCTTAAGGGTTTAGCTCAGATTGTGTCGATCGAAGCGGAACTGCCGCGGGCCGGATCGGTCCGTCCCGCGGCAGTTCATTGCATGCGGCGCGAGCCTATTTCAGCGCCGCCACGCCGGCGAGCGAGATCACGTTGTCCTGCGAGCCGGAGCCGCCGCTGACGCCGATGGCGCCGATGACCTTGCCGTTGACAACAAGCGGGTTGCCGCCGCGCGACGCGATCACGCCATCGAGCGTCGCGAGATAGGCGAAGTACTGCCCCTTGCCCATCAGCGTTTCGAACACCAGAGTCGGCCGGCGATAGCGGGTCGCGGTGCGCGCCTTGTGCTGCGAGACTTCGACCGAGGCGTATTGGCAATTGTCCTGCCGCTCGAAATAGACGAGATCGCCGCTCGGATTGACGATCGCGATGCAGAACGCATTCCAGTTCCGCTTCTGCGTCTCGGCGACAGCGGCGGCGGCGACCTTCTTGGCGGTCTCCAGATTGATCGGCTCGCCATAGGGCGGCGGCGTCAGGGCATCGGGAATGGCGTCGTTCGGGTTGTCGGAATTGGGGGGTGTCTGGGCAAGAGCGCCGGTGGCCGTGACGAACGCGACGCAGGCCGCGCCAAGGAGCGCAGTGAAACAACGCATGTAGTCCTCCCAAATGATTGTTCTTGTCGACACCCGGGTCGATCGCCCGGACGGGGGACGATAGCAATTGGTCGACGCAAGACGACATCGGCGGGCGCGGCACGGGTATGCGGGCCGCTTGGACCTATCTCGCATCGTCGGATGCATGCCTGTCGGCGGCAATTCGCTTCCGGAGACAAACGCCCGACGATCGCCTCAATGAAAATCCCGTGACGGCGGCAGGATGCGGACATTGCGCGGGTGGCGGATTTTTTGCGCCGGCGTATCGACGTGATCGCGGCGATCGTCATTGAGCGGCTCGATCAGCGCCGGGCCCACGGGCAACGGATGCTTGCGGCTGAGGGAATCGTTGGCGAGACCGATCAGATCGTGAGAGCGGTCGATCATGCGCTGCGCCACCAGATGGGTCACCCCTTCCGGGCTGCTCTGTATATAGCCCTCGACCAGGATCAGGCGCGCGCCCATCACCTCTTTCCGGTACTGCTCCATCACCTTCGGCCACACCACGATGTTGGCGATGCCGGTCTCGTCCTCCAGCGTCATGAAGACGACGCCCTTGGCGCTGCCCGGCCGCTGCCGCACCAGCACCACGCCGGCGCAGCGCACGCGACGGCGGTCGTGGTCGCGATTGATCTCGTGGCAGGCGACGACGCGCTCCCTGGTGAACATCTCGCGCAGGAATTCCATCGGATGACCCTTCAGCGACAGGCGGATGGTCTGATAATCGGCGACCACCTGCTCGGGGCGCGGCATTTCCGGCAACGGCTTTGCGTTCTCATCCGGCTGCTCGCGCGCCGTCGCCGCCTCGAACAACGGCAGCGCCACGTCGTCAGGCAGCCGCCGCACCGCCCACAGCGCCGCACGGCGATCAAGCCCGAGCGAGCGGAACGCATCGGCGTCCGCGAGCAGGATCAGCGCGCGCTTGGGCAGGCCGGTGTCGCGGGCGAATTCTTCCAGCGAGGTGAACGGCCGCCGGCTGCGCGCAGCGACGATGCGGTCGGCCCAGTCTTTCTCGTCATTCCGGGGCGATGCGACAGCATCGAACCCGGAATCCATCGGGCCGCATTCATGTTGAGAGATGGATTCCGGGCTCGTGCCAAGGGGCGCGCCCCGGAATGACGTCTGGAGGCGTTTCAGCCTCTCCTCGTCCTCATCCAGCCAGTGAAACCCGTCGATCTGGCGGAAGCCGAGCCGCACGGCGCAGTGCTCCCCGTCCTTCTCCTCCAGCGTGTTCTGCGCAAAGCTATGGGACACATCGACCTCGCGCACCTTGACGCCGTTCTTGCGGGCGTCGCCGACGATCTGTGCGGGAGCATAAAAACCCATCGGCTGCGAGTTGAGCAGGCCGCAGCAGAAGGCGTCAGGATGATAGTGCTTCAGCCATGAGGAGATGTAGACGAGTTGCGCAAAGCTCGCGGCGTGGCTTTCCGGGAAGCCGTAACTGCCAAAGCCCTTGATCTGGTCGAAGCAGCTTCGGGCGAAGTCCGGCGAGTAGCCGCGCGCGACCATGTTGCCGACCAGCTTCTCCTCGTAGGTGCCGATGGTGCCGAGATTGCGGAAGGTCGCCATCGAGCGGCGCAGGCCGTTGGCCTCCTCGGAGGTGAATTTTGCCGCCTCGATCGCGATCCGCATCGCCTGTTCCTGGAACAGCGGCACGCCGAGCGTCTTGTGCAGGACATTAAAGAGTTCGTCTGGCGGGCCGTGCTCGGGCGACGGCGCTGGATAACTCTCCTTCTCAATCTTGTTCCGCCGCCTCAGATAAGGATGCACCATGTCGCCCTGGATCGGTCCGGGGCGCACGATCGCAACCTCGATGACGAGATCGTAAAACTCTCGCGGTTTCAGCCGCGGCAGCATGTTCATCTGGGCACGGCTCTCGACCTGGAACACGCCGAGCGATTCACCGCGGCACAGCATGTCGTAGACTTCTTCGTCGTCCTGCTCGACGGTCGCCAATTCCAGATGCTTGCCCTTGTGCCGCTCGATCAGGTCGAAGCATTTGCGGATGCAGGTCAGCATGCCCAGCGCCAGCACATCGACCTTCATCATGTTGAGCGCGTCGACATCGTCCTTGTCCCATTCGATGAAGGTGCGGTCGTCCATCGCGGCGTTGCCGATCGGCACATAGGTGTCGAGCCTATCCTGGGTCAGCACATAGCCGCCGACATGCTGCGAGAGATGGCGGGGAAACTCGATCAGCTCGGTGGCGAGCTCGACCGCGAGGTTGATCATCGCATTCTTTGGGTCGAGCCCGGCCTGCCGCACCTGCATGTCGTTGAGGCCCTTGCCCCAGCTGCCCCACACCGTGTCGGCAAGCGCGGCGGTGACGTCCTCGGTTAGCCCGAGCGCCTTGCCGACGTCACGGATCGCGCTGCGCGGGCGATAATGGATGATGGTGGCGATGATCGCCGCGCGATGACGGCCGTAGCGGCGGTAGACATATTGCATCACCTCCTCGCGCCGCGAATGTTCGAAATCGACGTCGATGTCGGGCGGCTCCAGCCGTTCCTTAGAGATGAAGCGCTCGAACAGCAGATCGACCTTGGTCGGATCGACCGAGGTGATGCCGAGCACGTAGCAGACCGCCGAATTCGCCGCCGAGCCCCGCCCCTGGCACAAGATCTTCTGGCTGCGCGCATAGTGCACGATGTCGTGCACGGTGAGAAAGTAATGCGCGTATTTCAGCTCGGCGATCAGCGCGAGTTCTTTCTTGAGAGTGGCGTGAAGCTTGGCATCGATCTTGGCCACACCGCCGAAATATTTGTCGACGCCGGCCCAGGTCAGATCCTCCAGATGCTGCTGCGCGGTCTTGCCCGGCGGCACCGGCTCATCGGGGTATTGATACTTGAGCTGGTCCAGCGAGAAGCTGATGCGCTCCGCAAAGCGCATGGTTTCGGCGATTGCGGCAGGCCAGTCGCGGAATAGCCGCATCATCTCATGGGCGGGCTTGAGATGGCGCTCGGCATTGGCCTCGAGCTTGCGGCCAACCGCCTCGATCGTAGTCTTCTCGCGGATGCAGGTCAGCACATCCTGCAAAGGGCGGCGCGCGGGATGATGATAGAGCACCTCGTTGGTCGCAAGCAGCGGCACATCGGCATCAGTGGCGAGCCCATGCAACTGCGCGAGGCGGCGCCTGTCGTCGCCGCGATAGAGCAGGCTTGCGGCGAGCCAGACGCCTTCGGCGGAGCTCTGCTTCAGTCTTGCCAGCAGATCGAGCTCCTGCGCCGGATCGAAGCGATGCGGCAGCGCCAGCACCAGAAGCTGGCCTTCGGCGTAATCGAGAAGGTCGGACAGTTTCAGATGACACTCGCCCTTCTCTATCCGCAAGATGTCATCGCCGCGCTTGCCGCGGGTCAGCAACTGGCACAGCCGGCCGTAGGCGGCGCGGTCGCGCGGATAGACCAGGATGTCGGGCGTGCCGTCGATGAAGACGATACGGGCGCCGATCAGGAGCTTTGGCGGATGCCTGACCTCGGAATTGTCGAGCTCCTTCCAGGCACGCACCACGCCGGCCAGCGTGTTGTGATCGGCGATCCCGATCACGGGAATCCCGAGCTCGCTCGCCTGATGCACATAGGCGCGCGGATCGGAGCCGCCACGCAGGAAGGAGAAATTGGTGGTGATGCCGATCTCGGCATAGTCGGGCGGGGCTTTCATGCGAACAGCCCGTGCACATACCAGTTGGCCGGAACGGGGTTGCCGTCTTCGTCCCTTAGCTCGCTCTCATAGAGGCCGTCGCGGAAGATCCAGAAGCGCTGGCCCTCGGTGTCCTCGACGCGGAAGTAATCGCGGGTCAGCCGCTTGCCGTCCTGCTGCCACCATTCCATCGCGATGCGTTCGGGGCCCTCGACCCGCACCACCTCATGCCGCGCGCGTCGCCAGGTGAACTGATGCGGCGGACCGTCAGGCACGGTCGCGAACGGCACCTTGATCGGCTCGGGCCGCTCGAACAGCCTGAACGGTCGCAGCGGCGGCTCGCCTGCGACGCGTTCCGGCCAGGCTGCGGCGATCGCGGCGGCGAGATGATGCTGCGCCGGAACGGCGAGCGCCGATCGTTCGGGGATGTGGCTCTGCAGCGGCAGATGCACGACCACGCGCTTGCCCCCGATACGGGCGGCGATGCGGTCGATCAGCGCGGAGAGCTCGTCATTGTCATGCACTGACGCGTCGAGGTCGCGCTGCTGCTGCACCACGATCTCGGTGCGGCCGGCGGCGAGACGGATGAGATCGAAGCCGAAGCCGGGATCGAGGGGATCGGCGAGCGCCTCGAGCCGCTCGCGGAACAGGCGGTCGATCATCTCGGGCCGCGTCACCGGACGCCCGATCTCGACCATGATCGAGCGCACCGCGCCGTCGGTGCGGAAGAAGCTCGCCTCCAATTGCCGCGCGCCCTTGCCCTGCTTGTCCATCGCCACGACAAGCATTTTGGCGAGGCTTTGCAGCGTCAGCGCGATCACGGTGTCGGTCACGATGGGTTCCGGGAAACGCTTCTCCACGATGTAATCCGGCAGCGGCTTGCGCGGGCTGATCGGGGCATCACCCTGCCCGAGCGCACAGGTGAGCAGCGTGGTGAACGCGGAGCCGAACCGCGCCGAGATTTCGTGCGGCGCGCGCGCGGCGACATCGCCGATGGTCTTCAGCCCGGCGCGGCGCAGGCCGGTCGTGATCGCAGGATCGGCGCCGAGCGCGGACACCGGCAGCGGGCCGACGGCCTGGGCCTCCTCGCCATCGGCTGTGATCTTCCCCGAAGCGTGCCGCGTCAGCGTGCGGGCTGCGATCGAGGTGCCTGATATGGCGGCGCCGACGGCAAAGCCGCGGCGGCTCAGCGCGTTGGTCACGATCTGCAGCAGCGCGCGCTCGCCGCCGAACAGATGCGCGCAGCCGGTGATGTCGAGGAACAAGCCATAGGGCGGGTCCAGCGCCACCAGCGGCGTGAAGCGGTCGCACCAGTCGGCGATGTCGTTCAGCGTCTTCAGATCGGCCGCGGGATCGGCATCGTAGACGGTGAGCTCCGGGCAGATCGCCCGGGCATTGGCGAGCGGCAGCCCGATCGACAGCCCCGCATGCACCGCGGCCTCGTCGATGGCGTGGAGCAGGATCGCGTTGTGGTCCTTTGCGACCACGACGCTGGGGATGTCGTTGCCATTCGTAAGGGACGCATCAGCGGCCGGGTTCCCTCCCCCCTTGCGGGGGAGGGTTAGGGAGAGGGGTAAGCCGCATACGCCGGCGTCCGTGGTACCCCTCTCTCCAACTCTCCCCCACAAGGGGGGAGAGAGCCCCGCCAGAGTGCTCACCTCGCTTGAAGGTTCACCCACCTCCCGTGCATCAGCTTGCGAGGCGATGCTTTGCGCGAGCTTGCGCTTGATGCGGTCGATGGGAAGGCGTGGCAGCCACAGGCTGAGGATACGCCGACGGTTCGCTGAAAAGGCACTCATCACATTTCCATTCCATGATCCATCGCCCGACCGGGCCATGACGATTGCGCACGAGTTCGGCGTCGAAGCGCGGCGCACCCCAGGCGCTGGCGGCGGTGCCGGGCGGCGAATGCGCCGCGCGCACGATCCAGCGCGTTTCCGCAGTCGAGGGGATCGGGGTCGCCGCGATCCGCAGCACCAGCGCGGCGACCCCGGAGGCTTGCGCGGCCAGGGTCAGTTTGCGGCTGGCGACGAGATCGAGCTGGCGCACATCGCCCCAGACCTCGAGCACGACCGCGCCCAGCGCATCGCAGGCGAGCGCGTCGGCCGCGGTGCGCAACGCGGTATCGACATCGGCCGCGCGCACCGTGACGAGCAGACGCGGATCGAGGCCGAACTCGGCGAGCCCGCTCATCGACAGCGCGCCGCTTTCGCGATCGGAAAAATCCTGCCGCACCCAGACCAGCGGCTTGCGCGGCGACATCCGTCCGGCGAGGCCTGCGATGAAGCCGGTCGCCGCCCCGCCCTGATGGCCGCTCGCGAACACTTCGTGCAGCGATGCGGGTGCAAGCCCGCCGCGCAGCATCGCATCCGCGCCTGCGTGGCCGAGCGCGATGCGGTTCGGCATGTTCGCATCAGATGGCGCCTCGATGCGCGCGATGCTGCCGCGCAGGGACGCAAGCGTACTCATGCGTGCGGTGGCGCATGATCCGCCAAAGTGTGAGCGGTTTGGCGACATGATCATGCGCCCTTATTTAAAAGGAGGAGCGCGATCGAACGCAAAACCGGCGACCACTTTTGCTGATCGCGCTCCGGCATTGCGCCGCTCCTTCCAACAGAGATTTGAAGCCGTCACTGGTCAGAACAGAGAGCCAGGCACTGGCTCATTTGTTCATGATATGTTCTAATATAAAAGCTAACAGGGCCGACGGAGTCAATCGGATTGGTGGGCTCCCGGATTCATCAGCGGAATCAAGGGGATTAAAGCACGCCCGGAAACGGAGCGCGGCCTCCGCATCCTCTCCCCGGCCTCACCGGGCGCGCGAGCCCAAGAGACGGCGACAAGAGACGGCGACGAGACGGAAACGGAGCAATCGCATGCACATCATCATGCTCGACAGCGACATCGATTTCGAGGGCTGGCGCAAAGCCGCGCGACGATTGGCGGTGAATGACGTGAAGCCATCTGACGTCACATGGAAAGTACGCGATGCTGCGGAATTGTATGCGGCATCCGGCGCGAGCGACCTGCCCGATGCGCCGCATGCGTTCAACGTCCCCGCCACCTTCGTCGAGCTGGCAAGGGCCGCGATCCTGCATCGAAGCGGCGAACGCTTCGCCCTGCTCTATCGCTTGCTATGGCGTCTGCGCGGCCACCACGATCTGGCGAACGACCCCGACATCGCCGAGGCCAACGCGATGGCGCGTTTGGTCTATCGCGAGATGGACAGGATGATCGCGCAGCTCCGCTTCCGCGAAATCGGCCGCGAGCACAAGGCGCATTACGTCGCCTGGTTCGAGCCCGAGCATCATGTCGTCGAGCTTGCCGCGCCGTTTTTCGCGAGCCGTTTCGCCGACATGCCATGGTCGATCCTGACGCCCGATGTCTGCGCGCATTGGGATGGCCACGCGGTCTCGATCACGCCGGGCATCGACAAATCCGAAGTGCCGAGCGAGGACCGGCTTGAGGAAACCTGGCGGCGTCATTACAGCGGCCTCTTCAATCCAGCGCAGCTGAAAGTGATGGAGATGCCGCAGGCCTATTGGAGGAACCTGCCCGAGGACTCGATCATTAAGCCCCTGCTCGAAGACGCGATGCGGATGACGGGCGGCGCCTTCATCGCAACCAAGGCGACGAAACCGCACACGCCGCAGAAACCGCAGGATATGCCGATGGCTCGCAAAGACACCCACGACACGATCGCGGCGCTACGCGCCGAGGCCGCCGGTTGCCGCGCCTGTCCGCTCTGGAAGGATGCGACCCAGACCGTGTTCGGCGAAGGCCCGCAAGATGCATCGATCATGCTGGTCGGCGAGCAGCCCGGCGACAAGGAAGACCTCGCCGGCAAGCCGTTCGTCGGCCCCGCCGGACAAATGCTCGATCGCGCGCTTGAGGATGCCGGCATCGACCGCGGCAAGGTCTACGTCACCAACGCCGTGAAGCATTTCAAATTCGTGCCGCGCGGCAAGATCCGGCTGCATCAGAAACCGAGCACGCCGGAAATCCGCGCCTGCCGGCAATGGTACGAGCGTGAGCTGGCCGCCATCAAACCGGAGCTGGTGGTGGCGCTTGGGGCGACCGCGGCACAGGGCGTGCTCGGCAAAATCACCGCTATCAATAGGAGCCGCGGCTGCCTGATCGAGCATGATGGAACAAAAGTGCTGGTCACCGTGCACCCCTCCTATCTGCTGCGGTTGCCCGATGAGGACGCCAAGGCGCTGGAATATCAGCGCTTTGTCGACGACCTGAAAATCGCGGCCGGCTGGCTGCGCCGCTCGGATCGCGCGGCCTGATGTCCCGGCGCCACAACCTCCCCAAAATCACACTTCGATATGAAAAACGAGAAACATTTTGAGAACCCCCCTACAACCTTTAATTGATCCGTGATAGCGTCACAGGCTCTACAGGTATTGGGCGTCATGTTCACGCCATGACGTACCCTGAGGTCAGCGCGCTGCGCGGTTCGACTAGCCCCAATCGCGCAGCGCGCGACCTCCACCTGCAGGCCTCACCGGATTTTCCGGAAGCAATGCTGCCTGATCCTTCCGCCGCCTCCGGCAATTTCCAGATCCGTAACGCGCCCTCCGCAGGGTTCGTGCGCGATCAGTGACGTTTGTCACTGAAGATTGCGCGCCTGAACCGCGATCTCCAGCGACGCCATCAACCGCATTGCGCAAGAGCGGCTCAATCCACGCCGTTTACCGACCGGCCGCGCCGAATTTCAATTGCTTGTCATATGCATCGATCAAGATCGGCCGCATTGGAATAGGAGATTACCAATGAGCGATATGGCGCTACCCGGCTCGATCGAACCCGCCCTGAAGAAAGGGCCGGACCTCGACAAGGGTTTTCATCCATTAACCGGCGTCATCTACATGGGCGTGGTTGCGGCCGCCCTGCTGTTTGTCGGCTACAGCATCTATGCCGATGTCGACGCCACCGGCGCACGCATCACCTCGTTCGTGCCCTATCTCCTGCTGTTCGTCGCCCTGCTGATCGCGCTCGGCTTCGAATTCGTCAACGGCTTCCATGACACCGCCAACGCGGTCGCCACCGTGATCTACACCCGCTCGCTGCCGGCGCATGTCGCCGTGGTGTGGTCGGGCCTGTTCAACCTGTTCGGCGTGCTGCTCTCCAGCGGCGCCGTCGCATTCGGCATCGTGTCGCTGCTGCCGGTCGAGTTGATCCTGCAGGTCGGCTCGAGCGCGGGCTTCGCCATGGTGTTCGCGCTGTTGATCGCCGCCATCATCTGGAATCTCGGCACCTGGTGGCTCGGCCTGCCGGCCTCGAGTTCGCACACGCTGATCGGATCGATCATGGGCGTCGGCATCACCAACGCGCTGCTGCGCGGCCGCGACGGCACCTCCGGCGTGGACTGGTCGCAGGCGACCAACATCGCCAAGGCGCTGCTGCTGTCACCGCTGTTCGGCTTCGTGCTCGCCGCGGTTCTGCTGTATGTCCTCAAGGCCGTGCTGCTTCGCGCGACGCCCAAGCTGTTCGGCGAGCCGGTCGGCGATCAGCCGCCGCCGTGGTGGATCCGCGGCATCCTGATCCTGACCTGCACGCTGGTCAGCTTCTTCCATGGCTCGAATGACGGCCAGAAGGGCATGGGCCTGATCATGCTGATCCTGATCGGCACCGTGCCGACCGCCTATGCGCTGAACCGCGCGCTGCCCAACAGCGCGATCGAGCAGTTCACCGCACACTCGATCGCCGCCAGCAAGGTCATCGAGGGCAAGGCCGCCGGCTACAACGTGATCGGCAACCCGCGCCCCGCCGTGACCAACTACGTCTCGCAGCACCAGATCAACGAGGGCACCTTCCCGTCACTCGCGGTGCTGGTGCGCGACATCGGCCAGCAGGTCGCCCAGTACGGCTCATTGGCGAAGTTCCCTGCTGAGGCCGTCGGCAACACCCGCAACGACATGTACCTCGCCTCGGAAGCGATCCGCTTGCTGATGAAGGACAAGGAAGCCGAACTCTCCGCCACCGACATCGCCACGCTGACCGAGTACAAGGCCTCGCTCGATGCCGCGACCAAGTTCATCCCGAGCTGGGTGAAGTTCGCCGTCGCCATCGCGCTCGGCCTCGGCACCATGGTCGGCTGGAAGCGCATCGTCGTCACCGTCGGCGAGAAGATCGGCAAGACCCACCTGACCTACGCGCAGGGCGCCTGCGCCGAGATCACGGCGGCCGCGACGATCGCGGCGGCCGACGGCTACGGCCTGCCGGTCTCGACCACGCACGTGCTGTCGTCAGGCATCGCCGGCGCCATGGCGGCCAACGGATCCGGCCTGCAATGGGCGACGATCCGCAACATCGCCATGGCCTGGGTGCTGACGCTGCCGGCCGCGATGATCCTTTCGGGCGTTCTGTACTACGTGTTCTACCACGTGTTCTGACACCGACGCTTTCGGCGCGATGCCCCCCGGCGCCGAACGACAAGGCCCGCACCATCGGTGCGGGCCTTTTGCGTTTGGGGCATGCGCGGTGTCATGACATCCGCGTAAGACCAAAGCGCTCAGGCGGCGTACTCCTTGGCCACCTCGGCGAGCAGGCCGCGTGCCCATTTGTGCAGGCCTGACTTGGCGGTCCGGGCGCTCCAGTACATGTCGATCGAGATCGGCACGCGGAACGGCAGGGACGCAACGTGCAGCCCGCCGCGCATGGCGCGTGCCAGATGATGCGGGATCGTGGCGACGAGCCGGGTGCCCGCGATGATGCGCTCCAGGCTGTCGTGGTTGGGAAGGCTCACCGCCGGCTCGATCTCGATATCCCTGGCCTTGAGCACATCGAGATAAAGCGGCTGCCACTCGCCGCTGTGGGTCACGAAGACATGCTCCGCCCTGGCGTAGGCCGACAGCGTGATCCGGCCCCGCGCCAGCGGATTGGCCGGATCCATGATGCAGACATAGTGGTCGGTGAGGATGTGGCGCCGATAGAAGCTCTCGCCGACGACCCCGACCGGGCCGAGAACGATGTCGCACTGGTTCTGCTTGAGGTGGATGTTGCCGTGTCCCGCGGCATCGAGCAGCACGAGCTTCGCCCGCGGCGCGCCCGCGCGCAGCCTCGCGCAAAACTGCGGGATCAGCGTCTGGCGTTCGTGATAGTTGCAGGAGATCGTCACGGTGCCTTGCGCGATCGCCGGATCGAATTCCGCCGGCGCGGCAAGTCCCTCCATCTCGCCGATCATGTCCCGCGCCCACGCGACCAGTGCCGTACAGCGTTCAGTGGCGCTGACGCCATTGCCCTGGCGCACGAACAAGGGATCGCGCAGCACGCCGCGCAACCGCTCGATCGTGTAGCTGATCGTGGACTGGTTGACGTCGAGCCGCTTGGCTGCGGCGGAGAACGACTGCAAATCGTACACCAGCACGAGCGTCCGCAAGCTCCCGATGTCGACCGGATCGACCGAAGAATTGACCGCCACCCCTCGCCTCCCGCACTGCCTGTTGGCCGATAGCCTATCACATGTCATGCAAGATTTCGATTGTCTTCATTGACTCCATCGAATTGAGCGATTGCCCGCCCGCGGCTAGGCTCTGCAAAAAACCGCTCGGGAGAACCAATGACCAGCACCGTGCCCGTCGTCACAGACATCGCGTACCGGGATCTGCTCGACGACCCCTATCCGATCTTCCGCCGCCTGCGCGAGATGGCACCCGCCGTCTTCGTCGAGACGGCGAAGCTGACGCTGGTGACGCGCTTCGACGACATCACCAAAATCGAGCGCGATCCTGCGACCTATTCGGCCGACAATCCCGTCTCGCTGGTCAACAAGGTGATGGGGCCGACCTTCATGCGCAAGGACGGCGCCGAGCATGCGATCGGCCGCAAGGCGATCGAGCCCTCCTTCCGGGCCACCACGATCAAGGAACACTGGGCGCCGAAATTCACTGCGATCGCGGAGAGCCTGATCGACGCCCTCGCGCCGGCGGGNGAAGCCGATCTGTTCGCGGCGCTCGCCGCGCCGATGGCGTCCCTCACCCTGATGGAGATGATCGGCTTCGAACCGATGCCGTGGCAACGGCTCGCCGAATGGTCGCAATCGCTGATCGAAGGCGCGGGCAATTATGCAGCCGACGCCGAGATCGAGCGCAAGGCGATGCAGGCCGGCGCCGACGTCGATGCCGCGATCGAGGCCGTGCTCGATCGTCACCGCAGCAATCCCAATCCCTCGATCCTGTCGTCAATGATCAACGCCGATCCGTCGATGCCGATCGAGGCCATCAGGGCCAACATCAAGGTGATCATCGGCGGCGGGCTGAACGAGCCGCGCGACGCGATCCTCACGCTCGTGCTCGGCCTGCTGGACCATCCGGCGCAGAAGCAGAGCGTACTGGTGAAGCCCGAGCTATGGCCGGCTGCGCTCGAGGAGGCGGTGCGCTGGATCTCGCCGATCGGCATGTATCCACGTCGCGTGACCCGCAGCGTCGAACTCTCCGGCATGACGTTGCCGCAAGACCTCCAGATCGGGCTCTGCGTCGGTGCCGCGAACCGCGACGACAAGCGCTTTGCCGATCCCGACAGCTTCGACATCTCGCGGCCCAAGCAGTCGCACCTGGCATTCGGCGCCGGACCGCATTTCTGCGCCGGCACCTGGGTCTCTCGGCTCACGGTCGGCAAGATCGTGGGCCCGATGCTGTTCGAGCGCCTGCGCAATCTGCGGCTCCGCGACGACGCCCCGCCGGTGGTGCGTGGCTGGGTGTTCCGCGGTCCGGTGTCACTACCGGTGCGATGGGATGTGTGAGGAACCCATCAGCCGTCATTGCGAGCGAAGCGAAGCAATCCATAGCTCACCTTGCTGAACCATGGATTGCTTCGTCGCTTCGCTCCTCGCAATGACGGTTGAGAGCGCGAGTTTGCCGCTGAAGAAAAGATCACGCCGCCAGCGCGTTCTCCACGATCTTCACGAAATACGACGTACCGTAGACGATCGCCTCGTCGTTGAAATTATAGGCGGGGTGATGCAGGCCGGCGCTGTCGCCGTTGCCACAGAAGATGAAGGCGCCGGGCCGCGATTCCAGCATGTAGGAGAAATCTTCCGCGCCCATCAGCGGCGGCATTTCGTGCACGTTGGCGGCGCCGGCGACATCCTTCGCGATGCGGGTCGCGAATTCGGTCTGTGAGCCGTGATTGACGGTGACGGGATAGCCGCGCTCATAGGTGAGATCGATCCTCGCGCCGGTCATCTTGGCGACACCCTCGACCACCTCGCGCACGCGCTTCTCGACGAGGTCGCGGACCTCGTTGGTCAGCGTGCGCACGGTGCCTCGCAGTTCAGCGGTCTGCGGGATCACGTTGCGGGCGTTGCCGGCGTGGAATTCGCACATCGAGATCACCGCGGAATCGAGCGGATCGACGGTGCGCGAGACAATCTGCTGCAGCGCGGTGATCAGTTGCGCGCCGACCAGCACGGAATCGATGCATTTGTGCGGCCGCGCGGCGTGGCCGCCATGGCCCTCGATCTTGATGTCGATCGCATCGGTCGCAGCCATGATCGGGCCGCTGCGGATCGCGAACGAGCCGATCGGAATGCCCGGGCCGTTGTGCATGCCGTAGACCTGCTCTATGCCGAAGCGGTCCATCAGGCCGTCCTTGATCATGGCGGCAGCGCCTGCTCCACCCTCCTCGGCTGGCTGGAAGATCACGACGGCGTCGCCGGCGAAATTGCGGGTCTCGGCGAGATAGCGCGCTGCACCCAGCAACATCGCGGTGTGGCCGTCATGGCCGCAGGCGTGCATCTTGCCCGGCGTCTTGGACGCGTAAGGCAGGTTGGTCTGCTCCTCGATCGGCAGCGCATCCATGTCGGCGCGGAGCCCGATCACCTTGATATCGCCCTTGGCGGGACCCTTCTTGCCCTTGATGACCCCGACCACGCCGGTCTTGCCGAGGCCGGTCACGACCTCGTCGCAGCCGAACTCCTTCAGCCTGTCAGCCACGAATGATGCCGTGCGGTGCACGTCATAGAGCAATTCGGGGTTTTCGTGGATGTTGCGGCGCCAGGCCTGGATATCGGGTTGCAGGTCGGCGACGCGGTTGACGATGGGCATGAGAGTTCTGACCTCGAAGGTTGGACTGTAATTGTCTTCTCTAGCATGCAAGGACCGGTCCACCCAACAGCCGTGGCATGCTCCAGATTGGGTCCCGCAGCGCGACAAATGCAGAGCCTACCGACCGGAATTCATCGAAAGCGCCGGGCCGTGTGCTTGGACATTCCCCGCATGAAGCTTCCCGCTTGCCGCAGCGCGACCGGGCATTCATGATCCCGCGATGGAACAGGACGGCTCATACTTCCTTCCGATTGAAATAGCGCTCACCCAGCTCGATGCCTAGTCGGACATACTTCCTGCGGGAAGCCGCGTCTTGGGTGCCAACCTGTTCGCGGACGTATTTTTGGCGGATGCGGCAGGAGCGGTTTACATGCTCGAAGCATCGGCGGGCTCGATCGCAAAGATTGCCGCTTCCGAGGGAGCGTTCCGCGAACGTTGCGTTGATGATGCAGATGGTTTGGCTGCTGCGGCCACTGGTCGATCAGTGCCGCTCCGCAGGACATATCCTTGCTCCCTCCCAGTGCTACGCCTTCACGACGCTCCCCCTGTTCGGGGGCGAATACACCGTCGCCAATGTGTGGATGTGCTCTTGTCGAGACTGGCTCGCCTTTGCAGCGACGATTTACTCAGAAACAAAGGGCTTGCCGGACGGGTCTACCGTCAGGATCGTTGTCAAAGACTGACGTATCCGCCTAGCTAGACGTCAGCATCTGGCTGCGGATCTCCTGCGCGGTGCGGCGCAACGGCAACAGAAACTTCTTGCGCGCGCCGGCCTCGCTGACCGTGCCCGAGATCGTGTTGACGCTGAGCGCTGCGACCACTGCGCCGGCCGGATCGCGCAAGGGCACCGCGATGCCGCAGATTGCGGGATCGAGCTCGCCGTCGACCCAGGCATAGCCCTCGCTCTCGACGCGCGCGAACTGCTCGCTGAGGCGAACGGGATCCGTAATCGTGCGTGGCGTGACCTGCTTGAACGTGCCGGAGCCAAGATAGGTCTCGCGGTCCACGGGCGGCAGCGCTGCGAGCAGCACACGGCCGAGCGAAACGAGATGCGCCGGCAGCCGGCTGCCGACGCCGAGATTGGCCGAGAGGATGCGGCGCGCCGGCAGGCGCAGCGCGTAGACGATCTCGTCCTCGTCGAGCACCGCCATCGCGCAGGACTCGCCAACCTCGTTGCGCAGATTCTCCAGTGCGCGCTGCGCATGCGCCCAGTACGGCAGCGCGTTGAGATAGGACAGGCCGAGCCCGAGCGCGCGTGGCCTCAGGCTGAAATAGCGTCCGTCGGAGGTGCAATATTTCAACGCCACCAGCGTCGCCAGGATGCGGCGCGCGGTGGCGCGGTTGAGGCCGGCGGTATCGGCGGCCTCCGCCAGCGTGTGCCGTCCCGGCGGCTTGCCGAGCGCCTCGATGATCGAGAAGCCGCGCGCGATCGCACGCACGAAGCCGTCGCTCTCTTTGCTCATGGCACCGTTCTGCTCACGGGTTGGCTTCGCTCACGACATCGCCGCCGGCATGGCTACCTGCGCGTAACGCGGCTCTCTGCGCTTGTCAGGTGGCCCCGACCGCGCTAGCGTCAGTTCACATAGCGAATGAAACGTTCGCCTGGCGAACTCTTAGCAGGAGGATCAACGATGGCGCAAGCAGAAAGTTCTGCGGCCAGCAACTTCGAAACCGATTTCTGGAAGGACGCGAAACTGCGCAAGGTGTGGGACGAGATCGTCCCCGGCGAGGCGCGCAAGACGCTGCCCTACAAGCTGACGCAGGAAGCAATCGCGCTGTATTGCCGCTCGGTCGGCGAGACCAATCCGCTCTATCTGGACGAAGCTGCGGCGAAGGCCGGTCCCTATGGCGGGCTGATCGCGCCGCCCTCGATCCACATCCTGTTGATGTTCGCCTGCACGCCGGCCGACGACTGGATGCGCTCACCGGGCACGGTCAATGCCGGGCAATCCTGGAGCTACAACATTCCGGCCCGGCCCGGCGACACCATCACCTTGCAGGCCCGTGCGCTCGACAAGTTCATCAAGCGCGAGCGGCTGTTCGTGGTGCACGACAACGTCTTCTTCAACCAGCATGGCGACGTGATCTGCTCAGGTCGCGGCCAGACCATCCGTCCGATGTGAGGATCACGATGACCACAGTGAATTTCGATCAGCTCAAGGCCGGCGACACCATCGACGGAGCCGCGTTCGCGGTCTCGCGCGAATCCATCCGCCTGTTCTGCGATGCATCGCTCGACTACAACCCGCTGCATCTGGACGACGACTACATGAAGAACAGTTTCGGCAAGACCAATTTCGGCGGCATCATCATGCATGGCATGAACAATTTCGGCCTGATCTCGCGCATGCTGACCGACTGGGCGATGCCCGCGGGCGCGATACATCGCCGGCTCGAGACACGCTGGCTGAAGCCGGTGAAGCCCGGCGACACCATCCGCCCGGCCGGCACCATCAAGGCCAAGCAGGTCACCAGCAAGTCCCGCTGGGTGCTGGTCGACGTCGCCGTGCAGAACCAGCGCGACGAAACGGTCGCGGCCGGTGAAGCGATGCTGGAATTTCCGGCGAAAGCGAGCTAGCGCGAACTGCGTTTCTCAAACCGAGCAGCGAACTCCACTTCACCTCGCCCCGCCTGCGGGGAGAGGTCGGAACGCATCGCAAGATGCGTTCCGGGTGAGGGGGCGTCTCCGCGAGGGCAAACTATCACCATATGTGAGGAAATAGCCCCTCACCCCACCCTCTAAGAGCCAGTTTCGCTCGTCTCGACCCGTAAGAACGGGGCGAGGGAGCGCAGCTCGTTCGCGGCGCAATTTGCTCAGCAATCAAAAGAAGTATTTGGAGGTTTCGATGCAGGATGCGGCCAATTCCGCGCTCTATCGGCGGATCGCCTGGCGCCTGATCCCGTTTCTGCTGGCGTGCTACACGGTCGCGATCATTGATCGCTTCAACATCGGCTTTGCCAAGCTGCAATTCCTGCACGACCTGAAGATCGACGATGCGGTGTTCGGGTTTGCCGCCGGCATCTTCTCGGTCGGCTACGTCGCGCTCGAAGTTCCCAGTAATCTGCTGCTTGTGAAGATCGGCGTTCGCAAGACGCTGTTGCGGATCATGGTGCTGTGGGGCGCCGTCACGATCCTGCTCGCGCTGGTGCAGAACCAGTATCATCTCTACATCCTGCGCTTCCTGCTCGGCGCCGCCGAGGGCGGGTTCTTTCCCGGCATCCTGTATTACCTGACGCTGTGGTTCCCGGACCGCATGCGCGGCCGCATGACGAGCCTGTTCGTGATGGCGGTGCCGCTCGGCGGCATCATCGCAGGTCCCGTGTCGGGCCTGATCATGGATCACATGCACGGCGCCCGTGGCCTGCATGGATGGCAATGGCTGTTCATCCTCGAAGGCGTTCCTGCGGTTCTGCTCGGCATCGTCGCCTATCTCTGCCTCGCCGACTGCCCGCAGACCGCGACGTGGCTGAGTGCCGACGAGCGGCGGCAGGTGACGAGCGATCTTGCGCGCGATCGCGCGGCCGCCTCCGGCGCTACGCGCAGCTTCGGTGCCGCGTTGCGCGAGCCGCGCGTCTATCTGCTGTCGTTCATCTATTTCGCGTTCTTCTGCTCGCTCAACACCATTCTGCTGTGGACGCCGACGCTGCTGAAACGGGTCGGCGTGGCAACAGCCACCGACATCGGCTGGCTGAGCGGCGCCATCTCGGTTGCATCAGCGATCGGTATGGTCGCGATCGGCTACAGTTCCGACCGCACGCGGGAGCGCCGATGGCACGTGGTCTCCTGCGGCCTCGCCGCCGCCGCCTGCTTCATCGCCCTGCAGGCCGCGCAGAACAGCGTCGCGCTGACGGTGATGCTGCTCGCGATCGCATCGATCGGCATCTTCGCGATCCTGTCTTTGTTCTGGACCATCCCGAACGCGACGCTGGAAGGTAGCGCAGCGGCCGGCGGCATCGCGCTGATCAGCGCGATCGGCTCGTTCGGCGGCGCGGTCTGCCCTGCCCTGATCGGCTGGATGAACGTCGCCACCGGGAGCATCTACACGCCGCTCGCCATCGTCGGCGCGGTGCTCGCGGTCGGCATGCTGACGCTGATCGTGGGCGTTCCCAAGCCGAGGCAGGAGGTCGCGCTGGCGCAGCCCGGCCGGCCCTGAACGGGCTCCCAGCGCCGCGCAACCCTCGAGCGTCCCGCTTGTCCCGGCGGGCCGCATTTGGAAGGAGCGCAAACATCGTTCAGATCGGCAAGCGT
>NZ_LNCU01000040.1:180138-220662 GCF_001542415.1 Bradyrhizobium macuxiense | reverse complement strand
TGCCGGCCCGGCCCAGCCACTGACCTGAAGCTTTCGTAACCATTGGGAGCCGCCTGGAACTTTCGCGCATGAAGCAGGTTTTCATGACAAGCAAGAGTCCACATCCATGCGCAGCATCCGCTGGCTTGCCATCGTTCCGTTTCTCGCTCTCCTCGTCGGGCCGTTCTTCGTCAACCGCGCGACCCCGCTGATCCTCGGCCTGCCGTTCCTGCTGGCGTGGATCGTGGCCTGGATCCTCATCACCTCGCTCATCATGGCCGTGATTTACGCGGCCGATCCGGCCAACCGCGAGGACGAGCCATGAACGGCGCGCTGCCCTTCATCGCCGCCGCCGCACTGCTGGCGCTGGTGCTCGGCTTCCTCGCCCGCCGCGGCAAGGACATGACCCTCGAGCAGTGGACGGTCGGCGGGCGCGGCTTCGGCGCGATCTTCGTGTTCCTGCTGCTCGCCGGCGAGATCTACACCACTTTCACCTTCCTCGGCGGCAGCGGCTACGCCTACGGCAAGGGCGCGCCGGCCTACTACATTCTCGCCTACGGCACGCTTGCCTACGTGCTCTCTTATTTCATGCTGCCGCCGATCTGGCGCTATGCCAAGGAGAACCGGCTCTATTCGCAGTCGGACTTCTTCGTGCACAAATACGACAGCCCGGCGCTCGGCGTTCTTGTCGCGATCGTCGACATCGTGGCGCTGATCCCCTACCTGGTGCTCCAGTTCAAGGGGCTCGGCATCATCGTCGACGTCGCGGGTTATGGCGCGATCTCCCCGACGCTGGCGATCTGGATCGGCGCGATCATCGTCGCGGCTTACGTGATGGTCTCGGGCGTGCACGGCTCGGCCTGGACGTCGGTCGCCAAGGACAGCCTGATCCTCGGCATCGTGATCTTCCTCGGCATCTATCTGCCCTATCACTACTATGGCGGGCTCGGCTCGATGTTCACGGCGATCGAGCAAGCCAAGCCGGGATTCACCACCCTGCCGCCGCACGGCGAGAGCCTGTGGTGGTTCTCCTCGACCGTGCTGCTCACCGCCCTCGGCTTCTACATGTGGCCGCACACCTTCGGCTCGATCTACACCGCCAGGAGCGCCACGGTGATCCGCAAGAATGCTATCGTGCTGCCGCTCTACCAGCTCATCCTGCTGTTTGTGTTTTTCGTCGGCTTCGCGGCGACCCTGCAGGTTCCCGGGCTCACGGGCTCGAACATCGACCTCGCGCTGTTCAAGCTGTCGGTGAAAACATTCGATCCCTGGTTCGTCGGGGTGATCGGCGCGACCGGCGTGCTTACCGCGCTGGTGCCGGGCTCGATGATCCTGATGACCGCCGCGACGTTGATCGCCAACAATCTCTACCGCGCCGTCAACCCGTCAGCCAATGACGAGCAGATATCGCGGCTTGCGAAGATCCTGGTGCCGCTGGTCGCACTGGTTGCGGTGTTCTTCACCTTGAAAGGCGGGGAGACCATCGTGGCGCTGCTGCTGATGGGCTACAGCTTCGTAACGCAGCTGTTTCCCGCGCTAGTGCTCAGCCTCGCGCGCCGCAACGTCGCAACGCGCGAGGGCGCGGCGGCGGGCATTATCGCCGGCGTCGCTACGGTCGCCGCCGTCAGCCTGACGGGTGTCAACTTCCGCACGCTGTCGTGGCTGCCGATCCAGATCCAGGACCTCAACATCGGTATCGTCGCACTGGCGGTGAATGTCGTCGTGTTGATCGTGGTGAGCCTGACGATGCGGCTCGTTGCGGCGCCGACGCACGCGCCCGCGGAGTAAGCCCGGGAAAGCGACGCAAAACCAAAAAATCCCTGATGGGCCGAGATGGGCCATGCCGACTTTGGTGATCCAAGCACGTCTGGTCCCGTCGGCCGGGCTTGTCTCCACCGGCTGCGTCTGACTAATAGAGATCAACAAGGACATTTTGCCGGGAAACGAGGACATGCCGCGAAGGCTCGAGGGTGATTTCGACTACATTATCGTCGGCGCGGGCACGGCCGGCTGCATCATGGCCAACCGCCTGTCGGCCGATCCGGGCAAGCGCGTGCTGCTGCTCGAAGCCGGCGGCAAGGACAACTGGATCTGGTTTCACATCCCGGTCGGCTATCTGTTCGCGATCGGCAATCCGCGCTCGGACTGGATGTTCAAGACCGAGGCCGAGCCCGGCCTGAACGGCCGCGCGCTGAGCTATCCGCGCGGCAAGGTGATCGGCGGCTCGTCAGCGATCAACGCCATGATCTCGATGCGCGGACAGGCCGCCGATTACGATCACTGGCGCCAGCTCGGGCTCACCGGCTGGAGCTACAGCGACGTGCTGCCGGTGTTCAAGCGGCTCGAGGATCACTTCCTCGGTGAAAGCGAGCACCACGGTGCCGGCGGCGGCTGGCGCATCGAGGCGCCGCGGCTGTCATGGGAGGTGCTCGACGCGGTCGGCGACGCCGCGGAGGAGATGGGCATCAAGCGCATCCCGGACTTCAACACCGGCGACAATGAAGGCACGAGCTATTTCCACGTCAACCAGAAGCGCGGCCGGCGCTGGTCGTCGGCGCGCGGCTTCCTCAAGCCGGTGCTGAACCGCCCCAATCTGCGGCTCGAGACCAACGTGCTGGTCGACCGCCTCGTCATCGAGAGCGGCCGCGCCGCCGGCGTCCAGTTCCGGCAGGGCGACGAGGTGATCGAGGCGCGTGCCAGGGGCGAAGTGATCCTTTGTGCCGGCTCGATCGGATCGACGCAGGTGCTGCACCGTTCCGGCATCGGCCCGTCCGAATGGCTGTCGCCGCTCGGCATCGACATCGTGCTCGATGTGCAGGGCATCGGCCGCAACCTGCAGGACCATCTGCAGCAGCGCGCGATCTACAAGGTGTCGGGGGTGCGCACGCTGAACGAGACCTACTACAACCTGTTCCGCCGCGGCCTGATGGGGCTCGACTACGCGTTCCGCCGCCGCGGTCCTCTGACCATGGCGCCGTCGCAACTCGGCATCTTCACCCGCTCCGATGCGATGCGTTCGCGCGCCAATATCCAGTTCCACGTGCAGCCGCTGTCGCTCGACAAGTTCGGCGATCCCTTGCATCGCTTCCCCGCGATCACGGTGAGCGCGTGCAACCTGCAGCCGACCTCACGCGGCACCGTCCGCATCCGCTCCGCCGCGCTGGACGAGAAGCCGTCGATCGCGCCGAATTATCTCGCGACCGACGACGATCGCCAGGTGGCGGCCGATGCGATCCGCACCACGCGGCGGCTGATGAGGCAGAAGGCACTGGAAAAATATCATCCCGAGGAATTCCTGCCCGGCCCCGCCGTCGGCGACGACGATGCCGCGCTGGCGAAGGCCGCGGGCGACATCGGCACCACGATCTTCCATCCCGTCGGTACCGCGAAGATGGGAACGGCCAACGATCCGCTGGCCGTCGTCGACGAGCGCCTGCGCTTCTACGGCCTGCACGGCCTGCGCATTGCCGACGCCTCCGTCATGCCGACCATCACCTCGGGCAATACCAACACGCCGACCGCGATGATCGCCGAGAAGGGCGCGGCGATGATCCTGCAGGACGCGCGATAGCAGGCTGATGACGCAGCCGCATCGCATCATGGTCGGCGATGCCGGCGCACCGATCGCGCTGGCGCGATGGGGCGAGCCGGCGTCGGGCAAGCCGCCGGCGCTGCTGCTGCACGGCACCGGCTTTGTTGCCGAAGTCTGGGCGGAAGTAGCGGCTGCGCTTGCGTCGAATTACACCGTCTATGCACTGGACCGCCGCGGTCATGGTCTCAGCCACAAGCCCGCCGCCGACCGCTATCACTTCCAGGATTTCGCCGAGGACGTTTGCACGGTGATCGAAAGTCTCGATCTCCACGACATTTTCGGCATCGGCCACAGCGCCGGCGCCACCGACTTGCTGCTGGCGGCGAAGCTGATGCCCGAGCGCTTTGCGCGTCTGTTCGTGATGGAGCCGACGGTGATGGACCCGCACGCGCCGCGCACCGGCGACCTGAGCGACATCGCAAAGGGATCGGTGCAGGGTGCGCTCCGCCGCCGGGCCGAGTTCGACAGCGCGGAAGTCCTGTTCCAGCGGCTGCGCAAGGCGCCGACCTTCGCGCCATGGACGGAGCCATCGCTCTGGGCCTATGTCCATGGCGGGTTCGCGCGGCTCGATGACGGCCGCATGCGGCTTCATTGCACGCCCGAGATCGAATCCGCCCTGCTCAAGCCGATCTTCCAGGCGATGGAGCAGACCTACACCGGCGACGCGCGCGGCAATCCGTTTCCGTGGCTCTCCAACATCACCTGCCCGGTCTGCATCGCCACCGCCGAGCAGTCCTGGCCTGTTTACGCGGAGATGGCCGATCGCGCGGCAAAACTGATCCCACATGCGAGCCGGTGGACATTCGACGGCGTCGGACACTGCGTCGCGCAGGAAGCGCCTGCCCTGCTGCTCGGCGCGCTCAAGGCATTCGCCGCGCAAGACGACAAGCCTCGGCGCAACGATCCGGCGACATCGTCGTTGTAACGAGGTGACACGTAGCCGGGCGGCCGCCCATTGCTCGGAACTTGGCGACAATGGTGGGAGCGGATGCCCTTTACGATTTCGGCCCTGAACGACAAGACCGGATTCACCGGCGAGCCGCACAGCCGGTTCGAGCGGGCACCGAGCGCGACCAGCATCCTGTTGGCGATCGGCATCGTCTATGGCGACCTCGGCACCAGCCCGCTCTACACGCTGCAGACCATCGTTCACCTGATGGGCGGCGGCTTCACGCCGGAAGCCGCGCTCGGCTCGCTGTCGCTGATCGTCTGGGCGCTGATCATCACGATCTCGATCAAATACTGCCTGTTCGTGATGCGCGCGGACAATCATGGTGAAGGCGGCATTCTGGCGCTGATGGCACTGACCGGCGCGCGGTGGTCCGGCCGCGGACGCTGGCTGATCGCGCTTGGGCTGTTCGGCGCCGCCCTGATCTACGGCGACGGCATCATCACGCCGGCGATCTCGGTGCTGAGCGCGGTCGAAGGCCTGAACGTCGCGACGGATGCGTTTCGGCCGTACACGATGCCGATCGCCGTCGCGATCCTGGTCGGACTGTTCGCGTTTCAGCGTCACGGCACCGCTACCGTCGGCAAGGCATTTGGTCCGGTGATGCTGCTCTGGTTCGTGACAATGGCGGTGCTCGGCATCAGCGCGGTCGCGCGGCATCCCGACGTGCTGCGCGCGCTCAATCCGGTGCACGGCTTTCTGCTTCTGACCACGCATGGCCTGCTCGGTTTCACGCTGCTCGGCGGCGTCTTCCTCGCGCTCACCGGCGGCGAAGCCCTCTACGCCGACATGGGGCACGTCGGGCGCCGGCCGATCCGGCTTGCGTGGTATGGCATCGTGCTGCCCGCGCTCGTGCTCAACTACGCCGGCCAAGTCGGCAATTTCATCGCATCGCCCGATCCATCAGCCAATCCGTTCTTCAAACTCGCACCGGTCTGGGCGATCTACCCGCTGGTGGCGCTTGCGACGCTGGCGACGATCATCGCGAGCCAGGCCATCATCACCGGCTCGTTCTCGATGACGCGCCAGGCGATGCAGCTCGGATGGTTTCCCGGCGTGCGGATCAACCAGACCTCGGCCGAGGAATACGGCCAGATCTACGTGCCGTTCGTGAACTGGACGATGATGTGCCTGACGGTCGCGCTCACCATCAGCTTCGGCAGCTCCGACCGCCTTGCAGGCGCCTACGGCGCTGCCGTCTCCACGACCATGGTCCTGACCACCGCGCTGCTCTACCAGGTGATGCGACGCACATGGCAGTGGAGCGCGGTGCAGGCAGCCGCGATCGCAAGCGTGCTGCTCACGGTCGATCTCGCGTTCTTCCTCGCCAATCTCTTCAAGATCGAGCAAGGCGGCTGGATTCCCCTGTTGTTCGGCGCACTGGTGTTCGGAATCATGACGACCTGGCATTTCGGCCTCGACGCGCTGCATCGGCGCAGCATGGCGCGCTCAGAGCATGTCGACGCGTTCTATGCCGATCTGCGCGACCAGCACATCGTGCGCGTTCCGGGGACCGCGATTTTCCTCACGCGGCTCGGCCACAGGATTCCGCCGATCATCGTCGACTATGTCAGGCAGGCGCATTCGCTGCACCAGACCACGATCGCGCTGACCGCGAGCTTTGAAGGCGTCCCGCGGATCCGGCCGACCGATCGCATCCGCTGCGAACAGCTATGCGAGGGTCTCTGGCACATCACCGTGCATTTCGGTTTCGTCGAGATCCCGGACCTGCCGACCGTGCTCGCGAATGCGAAGGAGGTCGGGGTGCCGGTCCACAACAACGCAACCTATTATGTCGAACGTCACGATCCCGTCAGCCGCCCGCGCCGCAATCCCTTTGCACGATTCCAGATTGCACTGTTCGCCTTCATGTCCCGCAATTCCGCACACGCGATCGACCGCTTCCGGATCCCGCGCGGCTCGCTAGTCGAGATCGGCAGTCGGATGGAGATCTAGATCTCACCCGGCCTGCAAAGAAAATGCCGCCCCCTTGCGGGGACGGCAGACGCTACTCACGCAGTACTGGAACGGATCAATGCTCGCCATGGTGCTCGGCGTGATGCCGGCTGGCCTCGGTGTGGTGATGCTGGGCATGGCTGCCATGGCTATAGGCGCTGTGGGCGTGGCGCGCTGCCTGTTCGTGATGCTCTGCTACCTTGTTGTGATGCTCAACGCCTGCGTGGTCGCTCATAAAGCTCTCCCGGTGTGGCGAAGGAGGTCTGCCATCCTTACGCAGAAGCGCTGACACTATGCTGACGGCTGCAAGACAGCTTTGTTGCGCCGTTCATAATCGGCCTGCCGGGCAGCGCGGGCGGTGACATTCACGCCATTGTCACCGGCCCGCCACGTCATCTCATGCCACCGGCGCTGGACGGCCCGGCCGAGGCCGGGACCCTCACGAAATCGTCATCTTCCCTCCCCGCCCGGCCTGGGGGGCCGGGAATAAACCCCGTCCCGCCCCGATCACCTCCCCGGAAACCCAATCCCTGGGCCCACGGGAGTTTGCCATGAGCGATCACGACCATCACGATGAGGAAAAAGGCGTCAGCCGGCGCAAGGTGCTGGAATGCATGACCTGGGCTGGAACCGGCGTGCTCTGGACGATCACCGGCGGCGTGCCGCATTCGCTCGGCCTCGTCGACTCGGCCGCGGCCGCGGAGCCGACCGGCATGACCTTCATGCAGATCAGCGATAGCCATGTCGGCTTCGACAAGCCGGCCAATCCGAATGCACTCGGCACGCTCGAGGAGGCCATCAACAAGGTCAAGGCGATGCAGGCCAAGCCCTCCTTCATGATCCACACCGGTGACATCTCGCATCTGTCGAAGGCCTCGGAGTTCGACGACGCCGAGCGGATCATCTCGCAGGCCAAGCTCGACGTGCACTATGTGCCGGGCGAGCACGATTTCATCGACGAAGAGGTCAAGCTCTACAAGGAGCGTTACGGCCGCGGCACCAAGGGCGCCGGCTGGTACTCCTTCGATGCCGGCGGCGTCCACTTCATCGGCCTCGTCAACGTCGTCGACCTCAAGGGCGGCGGCCTCGGCAATCTCGGCGGCGAGCAGCTCGAATGGCTGGAGAACGATCTCAAGGGCCGCTCCAAATCGACCCCGATCGTGCTGTTCGCCCACATCCCGCTGTGGACGGTCTATCCGCAATGGGGCTGGGGCACCGAGGACGGCGGCCGCGCGCTTGAATATGTGAAGGGCTTCGGCTCGGTCACGGTGCTCAACGGCCACATCCACCAGGTGATGCAGAAGGTCGAGGGCAACGTCACCTTCCACACCGCGCGCTCCACCGCCTTCCCGCAGCCGGCGCCGGGCGCTGCCCCCTCGCCCGGCCCGATGAAGGTCGAGGATGCCAAGCTGCGCAGCATGCTCGGCGTCGCCAGCATCAACTTCAAGCAGAACAACCAGCCGCTGGCCATCATCGACACGCCGCTGCAAGGCTAAGAGAAGGACGATACGACCATGACTTCGATCAATCGCCGCGACTTCGGCATCGCCGTGGTCGCGACCATGCTGCTGCCTGTCACCGCGGCCCGCGCCGAGGACATCGCGATTCACATCGACAACTTCGTGTTCCAGCCGGCCCAGCTCGACGTGAAGATCGGCACCACCGTGACCTGGACCAACCGCGACGACATCCCCCACACCGTGGTGTGTGCGGGCAAATTCCGCTCGAAGCCGATGGACACCGACGGCACCTTCTCGTTCACCTTCACGGAAGCCGGCGAATACAAATACTTCTGTTCGCTGCATCCGCACATGACAGGCAGCATCAAGGTTGGGTAACGTGTCCAGCCACACAATCACAACCATGCCCGGCCGGTGGCCTTCCGCCCCCGGCCGGACGCAAGCCGTTTCTCGACATGCCGGGCAGGACACGATGGTTGTCAACGCGTCGCAAGACGACCCCGAGAAAGCGCGGCGCTTCCGCGAAGCCGCGCTGCCGTATCTCGACGATGCCTACACACTCGCGCGCTATCTGCTGCGCGATACCGCCGACGCCGAAGACGCGGTGCAGGAATGCTATCTGCGGGCCTACAAGCATTTCGACAGCTATCGCGGTCCGGCGATGAAGCCGTGGCTGTTCGCGATCCTGCGCAACGTCTGCCGCGCCGAATATGCGCGGCGCAAGACCGCCCCCACCGCTGTCGAGGAAGTGCCCGAGAGCGCCGAACAGGCGTCGATGTGGAACGAAACTCCGGACACGCCCGAGCGGCAGATGATGCGCCGTTTCGACGGCGACACCGTGCGCAAGCTGATCGCGGCGCTCGCCGAGCCGTTCCGCGAGACCTTCGTGCTCAGGGAAATTCAGAATCTTTCATACCGCGAGATCGCCGATGTCGCCGCCGTGCCGGTCGGCACCGTGATGTCCCGCCTCGCGCGCGCCCGCGCCATGCTGCGATCGGCTTGGCTTGCGGAACAGGAGCAAGCGAAATGACCTGCGAGGAGGCTGAAGTGCTGCTTCACGCGCTGATCGACGGCGAACTTGACGCCGGCCATGCGCGCGAGGTGGAGGCTCATATCGAGGGCTGCCCGCATTGCGCGGCGCTGATGAAGGAGTATCAGGAGATCCGCCAGGCGATGGCCGAGACCGACTTGCGCTACAAGGCGCCGCTCGAGCTGCGCCGCCGCATCGAGAAGGCCTTGCCGCAGCCGCAGCCCCAGGCAGTGGTGCCGAGCCGCCGCTCCGTGCTGCGCGGCTTTGCGATGGGCTCGGCAGTATCGGCTATCGCCGCGACAGGTCTGTTCGCAATCGTACTGCGCAATGACGACGAGCAGCGCATCGAGGCCGAGATCGTCTCGGCGCATCTGCGCTCGCTGCAGGCCGGACACCTCACTGACGTGATCTCGACCGACCAGCACACAGTGAAGCCGTGGTTCAACGGCAAGCTCGACGTCTCGCCGCCCGTGATCGACCTCACCGCACAGGGCTTTACGCTGGTCGGCGGCCGGCTCGACTACGTCAACACGCGCGAGATCGGCGCCGTGGTCTACAAGCGGCGCCAGCACGTCATCAATCTGTTCGTGGCGCAGACTGCGAACACCGAACGCCGGCCGGCGACGATGACGACGCTGCAGGGCTTCAACATTCGCCGCTGGAGCGATCACGGCCTGAATTACTGGGCCGTCAGCGACATCGGCGCCGACGAGCTGACGGAGTTCGGCGACAAGTTCGAAGCCGCGATGCAGGCGAACAAGGAGGGGTGAGATTTGTAGGGCGGGTCAGCGCAGCGTAACCCGCCGCCAGATCTCTCGTCGGTTGCGATTGTCGGCGGATTACGCCCTTCGGAGGATCCGCCCTACACAGCAGTAATTACGCCGACTTGCGCACCGCGTTGTCGACCAGCGTCTTGCCGAGCGACCAGATCGCGCCGGGGACCTTGTGACTGCCGGCGATCACCTCGTCGAACGCCTTCTCGATCCAAGCGCAGTCTTCCTCGGTGATCACAAGCGGCGGCAGCAGCTTGATGGTGTGGCTGCCATGGCCGGCGACCTGGGTCAGGATCTTGTAATCCTTGAACAGCGGCACCGTGATGAGCTGGCAGAACAGGCCCTTGTTGGCGGTCTCCAGCAGATTCCACGACGCCTTCAGCCGCAGCGATTTCGGCGGACCGAATTCGACGCCGATCATCAGGCCCTTGCCGCGAACTTCCTTCAGCAGTTCGTAGCCCGGAACCATGCGCGTCAGCGCGAGACGAAGCTCCGCGCCGCGTTTCGCAGCCTGCTCGACCAACTTCTCGGCCTTCATGACGTCGAGCGTCGCGATGCCGGCGGCCATCGCCAGATCATTCTTGGCGAAGGTCGAGCCGTGCACGACCGCGCGGTCCATCTGGTTGAAGATCTTGTCGAAGATGTTCTTGCGCGTCAGCAGCGCGCCGATCGGAACATGTCCGCCGGACAGCGCCTTCGCCAGCAGCACCATGTCGGGCTCGATACCCCAATGCTCAATGGCAAGGAACTTTCCGGTGCGGCCGATTCCGGTCTGGATCTCGTCGGCGATGAACAGCGTGCCGTATTTGCGGCACAGCGCCAGCGCGCCGGGCAGGAACTCGTCGGTGGGCATGTTGACGCCCTTGCCCTGGATCGGCTCGACGATGAACGCGCCAACTTGTCGCGACGACAAAGCCTTCTCGAGTGCCTCAAGATCATTGAACGGGATCGCGGTGCAGCCCGGCAGCAGCGGCTCGAAGCCGGTGCGGAAATTCGTGTCATCCGTCAGCGATAGCGCGCCATAGGACAGACCATGGAACGAATGCGAGCAGTGGACGATGCCCGGGCGGCCGGTCGCGCCGCGCGCGAATTTGATCGCGGCCTCGACGGTTTCAGCGCCCGAGTTGGCGAAGAATACCTTGTCCAGATATGGCACATGTTCCAAAAGCCGTTCCGCGAGCACGCCGGCAAGCGTGGAGACGTCCAATTGCACCAGATTGGGCAAATCGGCGTCGAGCACGCTCTTCAGCGCCTGGCGCAGCGCGGGGTGGTTGCGGCCGATCGCAAAAACGCCAAATCCACTCAATAGATCAAGGTAGCGGGCCCCTTGACGATCGAAGAGGTATTGACCTTGCCCCTTTTGGAAGCCGACGTCGTAGCCGATGGTTTTGAGAACGCGAACGAGCTGCTCATTGAGGTGCCGCGTGTGCATGGGACCGCGCTGCCCCTCGCGCTCCACAAAAATCTCGGAAACGTCTAAATTGGAACTTAGCATTCGCTACATACGTCGGTTGATGGCCATCTCGTCAACTTAAAACGCTCGACAGCGGCGTTTTGACCCCCGCTAGGATCGTCTAGTTAAGCACAGGTTTGGACCATGTTGCACTGCCCAAGAACTTTCGCGCGCACAATAGCCTTTTCAGGTTTATTTTTGGCCACCGTAGTAACACCGGCATTGGCTGCGGACCCCACCGGCGACTGGAAGGATGCGGACGGCTTCGCCAACATCCGCGTCGCCCAGTGCAATGGCAATATGTGGGGTGCAGTGGTCTGGGAAAAGACCCCCGGCGGCAAGGATAAGAACAATCCTGATCCGGCCAAGCAGACCCGGCCGACGCTCGGCATGCCGATCCTGATCGACATGAAGAAGAAGGTCGGCGCCGATGCGTGGGAGGGCCAAGTCTACAACGCCAAGGACGGCCAGCTCTACAGCGCAACCATCAAGCCCGTCGGCATCGATCAGCTCGAGATCCAGGGCTGCGTGCTCGGCTTCCTCTGTGGCGGCCAGACCTGGACCCGCGTCGGCCCGCCGATTCCGGTGAGCGCTGCCGACAACCCCGCGGCGAAGCGTGCCGCCCCCAAGGCGGGAGCGTCGCAAAAAACCACAGGTTCGGTCGCGCCTGCCAGCAAGCCGGGTCAGAAGCCGGCCGCCAATGCGTCAGGTGATACCATTGGCGATATCTGTCTCCTTCCGGATATTGCGCACCCGACACGCGCACCGGAATAGCGACGTCGCCGCACGCGCGGCGACGGGCGAGCACAGGACGCGGGACTGTACCCGCGATGCCGCGATGGCTGAATAGCCGCACAACTCGACAATCATCGGCTCGGCGGCATCAGCCGCCAAGCCTTAGCGCGCAGCCAACGCGTCAGGTGACGTCGTTGCCGACTTCCGCATCCTTGCCGACCTCGCGCGGCTTGCCCATCAGCGCCGGCTGGAACAGCAGCACCGCTGCAAGCGTGGTGACCAGCGACAGCGCCAGCAGCTTGCCCATGCTCGCGGTGCCGGGATGGCTGGATAGCCACAGGCTGCCGAACGCGGTTGCCGTGGTCAGCGCGCTGAAGAAGATCGCGCGCGTCAGGCTCGACTGCAGCAGCTTCGTCCTGCCCTGCCGCCATGCAGTAACATAATAGATCTTGAAGGCGACACCGACGCCGAGCAGCAGCGGCAACGCGACGATGTTGGCGAAGTTGAGCGGCAGGCCGATCAGCACGCAGATCTCCAGCGTCACGACGCCGGCGAGCAGCAGCGGTACCAGCGTCAGTAGCACGTCCGTCACGCGCCGCAGCGTCAGCCACAGCAGCAGGCTGATCGTCACCAGCGCCAGGATGCCGGCGTGGATGAACGCGTTCACGACGACATCGCCTGATTTCAGGATCGAGACCGGACCGCCGATCGCGGTCGGTTCGGCGGCAAGCACGGCATCGGCAAAGCGGCGCAGGTTGTCGTTGTCGTTCGGATCGCCCTTCGGCTCCACCTCGACCCGCATCAGGCCGTCCTTCGCCTTCCAGCTGTTGACCAGCTCCGGCGGCAGGTTCTGCAGCGTGATGGTCTGGGCCTGCAGCGTGTTCCTGAGCTGATCGAACACGATCTTCATCGGCGCGACGAAGATCTGCTGCGCCTTGTCGCGGGTCGCCTGATTCGCGTCGGCGAGATTCTGCAGATCGTCGGCGAGCCGGCGCGCCGCAACGGCGCCCGGTCCTTTGCCGTCGCCCGCGGTCTTGCGCAGGCTGTCGACCGAGCTCTTCAGCGACTCGACGTTTTCCTGGTCGGAGGGCGCCGGATCGACCGAATCGGGATTGAGCGCCGGACCCAGCACCTTTGCCGCCTGCGCGATCAGCTGCAACTTGGCCGGCTGGTCATCGGGCACGAAGCTGTCGAGCGACATCACGCGCGCCACTTCCGGCAGCTTTTCGAGCTTGGCCGCGATCCGCTTGGCGTCGGCGTCCGAGTGCGTCATCACGTTGATGGCGTTGGCGCCGGTGTTCGGATCCTTCCTGAGATCGAGGAAGGTCGCAATCGATTCCGCCTGCTTGTTGCGCAGATTGATCGGGTTGAAGTCGAACTTCATGTAGTGGAGCAGCGGCATGCCGGCGATCGCGACCAACAGCGTGCCGACGATGATCGGGATGCGGTGCTTCTCCAGGAAGTCGTCGAGCGGAGCGAGGAAGGCGTAGCCGACCGGCTCCTTCTCGCCCGGAGGATTGAGCAGGTCGAGCAGTGCCGGCAGCACCGTGATGCTGGTAACGAACGCCACGAGCATGCCTACGCCGGCGATCTTGCCGAGTTCGGAAATGCCCTCGTAGTCGGTCGGCAGAAAGCAGAGGAAGCCGGCCGCGGTCGCCATCGCCGCGAGCGACAGCGGCACCGCCGAACGGCGCGCCGCGTTCTCCAGCGCCAGCGTCAGATTGTCGTTCTTGAAGCGCTCGGAACGGTAGCGGACGCTGAACTGGATGCCGAAGTCGACGCCGAGGCCGACGAACAACACCGCAAAGGCGATTGAAAGCAGGTTCAGCGAGCCCACCATCATCAGACCGACCGCCGTGGTGATGGCAAGGCCGATGAACAAGTTCACGAACACCGCGAAGATGATCTTGGCGGAATGCAGCGCCATCCAGAGGATGACCAGCACGATCAGAATCGTGCCGATGCCGTTGCGGATCGCACCGTCCTGCACGGTGGCATATTCCTCGTTGGCGATCGGCACCGGTCCGGTCAGGCGGACGCGTGCGTGATATTCGGTCGGGAATTTCAGGTCGGCCGCGGCCTGCCGGATCGCGTCGGTTGCAGCCTTACCCGGCTCCAGCGCCGAATAGTCGATGATCGGCTTGACCTCGATGAACGCGCGCTTGTCGGAATCGGTTAGCGGCTTGTCGCTGGTGAGCTCGCGCCAGGAGAAGGTGGCGTCACCCTTGGCGAGGATTGTCTCGACGGTCTCTGAAATCTGGTTGAACGGACGTACCGTATTGTCGAGCTTGACCTGCCCGCGCTTCACGCCGGCAAGGCCGGTTTCGAGCGCGCCGGTCAGGCCGCGGATCGAGGGGTCGCCCGCCATGATCTCGATCAGCGGTGCGGCCTGTTCGAGCTGGCCGGTTGTCTTGGCGACCTCCTCGGTGGGCAGGAACAACAGCCCGTTCTTCTCGAAGAATTCGCCGGAGCCGAGCGGCGTCACCGCCTCGAAATTCTTCTTGTCCGTGGCCAGCTTGTCGGCGAGCGCCTTCGCCGCCGCACTAGTCAGTTCGGGGGTTGCGCCCTCGACCACGGCGAGGATCAGCCGGTCGCGGTCAAACGCCTCCTCGAACTGGTTGTCGCGCTTGCGCCAATCCAGATCGGGCGAGATCAGCTTGTTGATGTCCGTGTTGATCGAGAAATTCCGGGCCGTGTAGAAGCCGGCTCCGATCGACAGGAGCAGAGAAAAAACGACAACAGGAAGGGCAAAACGCGTACACGTCCTAACAACGGAGACGACAATATTTGTCAGCACTTCGTATCTTTCTAATCTCTGGGAGGCATGGCCGAAAACGCTCGCTGTCTAGCGGAGTTCCCGGGGCCGATCTAATGTTGTTTTGGTCATCTTCCTCGACGGGACGGCGAGGCGTTGCCGAACAGCATCAACGGCTATGAGTGGCCGGTATAAACCGCTCGGATGGGCGATAAAGTGACGAACAAGTGAGGGAACGGACGGTCGCGCGGGCCATTACCTATACCATAATACCATAAAATGACCTCCCATGCCGCCAGCGCCTCTTTCCGAGGCGCTTACTTTTTGACACAAAGCCCTGTATTTCCATGTGCTTGGGACGTGGATCAAGTTCGGGAACTGACTTGGTGCGGATGTTGCAACTCACGTTGCGGATGTCCGGCCGGGTAAATTGCGGTGTCGAAAATGCCGCAAGGGCATTGAATGAGACGGGTGCAACTTGCGTAACGGACGTCCTATGGAAGTTTTTCTTGCTCAGCCGCGGGGTTTTTGCGCGGGCGTCGTGCGTGCCATCGAGATCGTGGAGCGTGCCCTCGAGAAGTATGGCCCGCCGGTCTATGTCCGCCACGAGATCGTCCATAACAAATACGTGGTCGAAAGCCTGAAAAAGAAAGGCGCAATCTTCGTCGAGGACCTGTCGGAAGTGCCGCCCAAGGCGGTCACGGTATTCAGTGCCCACGGCGTGGCCAGGAGCGTCGAGGAGGAGGCTGCGTCCCGGGGCCTGCCGGTGCTCAACGCCACCTGCCCCCTCGTCACCAAGGTCCACAACCAGGGCAAACGCTATATCTCGAAGGGCCGGGCCCTGATCCTGATCGGGCATGCTGACCACCCCGAGGTCGAGGGAACCATGGGCCAGGTTCCAGGGCCGGTTTTGCTGGTCCAGAGCGTCCAGGACGTGGCGGAACTCACTCTTCCGGTCGACACCCCGGTGGCCTATATCACCCAAACCACCCTGTCCGTTGACGACACAAAGGACATAATCGCGGCTCTTCAGGCAAAATTTACAGATATTCAAGGGCCAGACATCCGGGATATCTGCTATGCGACACAGAACCGCCAATCTGCGGTAAGGGAACTGAGCAAACTCGTTGACGTCATATTGGTGGTGGGGGCTGCCAATAGTTCCAACTCAAACAGGCTACGCGAAATCGGCACCGAGGTCGGCGTCGCGAGTTACCTTGTTGCCGATGGAAGCGAGCTCAACCCGGATTGGCTGAAGGATGCGAAGGCCGTCGGCATCACCGCGGGCGCCTCGGCGCCGGAGGTTCTGGTCGACGACGTAATCGAGGCTTTGAGGCGAATCGGGCCGGTTACGGTCTCGGTGCTCCCGGGCCGCGAAGAGAACATCGAATTCCGGCTGCCAGCCGAACTGACTGCGGGCTGATCGAAATACACCTTACCTAGTCCAGAAAGAAAACCGTCTAATGGCTATACCGTTCTTCAAGGAAATCCGTATCGGCGGCTACCTGATGAAACAGAAGCTGCTTGGCCGTAAGCGTTATCCGCTCGTGCTGATGCTGGAGCCGCTGTTCCGCTGCAATCTCGCCTGTGTCGGCTGCGGCAAGATCGATTATCCGGATGCGATCCTCAACCGTCGCATGACCGCGCAGGAATGCTGGGACGCGGCCGACGAATGCGGCGCGCCGATGGTTGCGATTCCCGGCGGCGAGCCGCTGATCCACAAGGAGATCGGCGAGATCGTGCGCGGGCTCGTTGCGCGCAAGAAGTTCGTCTCGCTCTGCACCAACGCGCTGCTGCTCGAGAAGAAGCTCGACCTGTTCGAGCCATCGCCCTACCTCTTCTTCTCGGTGCATCTCGACGGCCTGAAGGACCATCACGACAAGGCCGTGTCGCAGAAGGGCGTGTTCGATCGCGCAGTGTCCGCGATCAAGGCGGCGAAGGCCCGCGGCTTCACCGTGAACGTCAACGCCACGATCTTCGACGGCCACCCGGCCGAGGAGATCGCCAAGTTCCTCGACTTCACCACTGAACTCGGCGTGGGTGTCTCGATGTCGCCGGGCTACGCCTATGAGCGTGCGCCCGACCAGGAGCACTTCCTGAACCGCACCAAGACCAAGAAGCTGTTCCGCGACGTGTTTGCGCTCGGCAAGGGCAAGAAGTGGAACTTCATGCATTCCGGCCTGTTCCTCGACTTCCTCGCCGGCAACCAGGAATACGAGTGCACGCCGTGGGGCATGCCGGCGCGCAATATCTTCGGCTGGCAGAAGCCCTGCTACCTGCTCGGCGAAGGCTATGCGAAGACCTTCAAGGAGCTGATGGAGACCACCGACTGGGAGACCTACGGCACCGGCAAGTACGAGAAGTGCGCCGACTGTATGGCGCATTGCGGCTACGAGCCGACCGCGGCGACTGCTGCGCTGAACAACCCGCTGAAGGCGATGTGGGTGGCGCTACGCGGCGTCAAGACGACAGGCCCGATGGCGCCCGAGATCGATCTCACCAAGCAGCGTCCGGCGCAGTACATCTTCTCGGAGCAGGTCCAGAAGAAGCTCTCGGAGATCCGCCGCGACGAGGCGGCTGCGGCCCAGCAAAAGGCTTCCACGGCCGCGTAAACCGCGCACCGAGGCGAGAATCAAAAGGGCCCGATCGCGATGCGATCGGGCCCTTTTCTTTTGATGCTATTCTTTCGGTGCTTTTGCGTTCGATCCGGCGCCGAACTGCGCCGGCGCGGATAACGATCAGGCTGCCTTCAATCGGGCCGCCTTCGCCGTCACCAGAACGTCCTCGACCGGAGCCAGGACTTCGTTTCCGAGCAGGAAGCCGCGGCAGCCGCGCAGCGAGCGCAGCGCGCGGTTGAAATCGATCCCGGTCGATACCAGTGCGCGCAGCGTCCGCGGATTGCGCACGATGCCGCGCAGCACCTTGCGCAGGTCGATATCGCCGTTCGGCTTCACTGCGGACTTGGCAAGCTCGGGCAGCGCCCGGTGCGCGGGATCGCTGATCACGCGCAGCGCGGCGAACGGAATGCCCGCTTTCTCGGCATAGGCTGCTGCGATATGGCTCTCCATGTCGACGGCAGCCGCCCCTGTGATCGAGCGCAGTGCGGCCTTGCAGGCCCGTGCCACGACCACCTGCTCGACGCCGGCGAGCCCGCCGCGGACGATCCTGCGGCCCTTCAGCGCGGCGCTGGCGATCATCTCCTCGTTCAGCGCGGACGCTGCCAGGAAACGGGTATCGCCGGACATCACCTCGGTCGCGACCACGACGTCGCCCGATTTGAGCGACGGGTCGAGCCCGCCGGCCACGCCAAACGAAATCACGCCACGAAACGTCCGTGGATCAAGAGTCGCCAGCAATGCACGCAGCTGCTGCGGATCGCTGGAACTGCAAATCACGATCATGCCGGGCCCTGCCGCGATGCGGGCCTCCTGCACCAATCCAGTCACGATCAACACCGGCCGAGGATCAATTCTACTGCCCACGGTCTCGGCGGCCCCCGCCCCCAAAATCACATCCCGACCCCTACCACTCTGCTATTGGTGCTTCTCAGATTCCGATACCGCGCCAGCGCCCAGAGCGGAAAGAACTTCGAGTAGCCATGATATCGCAAGTAAAACACCCGCGGAAACCCTGTAGCGGTGTATCGCTGCTCGTCCCAGAGTCCTTTTTCCGTCTGTGTTGCCTTTAGGTACTCCACCCCGCGCGCAACGGCCGGATTTTCGACCTCTCCGGCCGCCATCAACCCAAGCAAGGCCCATGCCGTCTGCGAGGAGGTCGACGGGGCGACCTCATAGCCCTTGTAATCCAGCCGGTAGCTGACAGCGTCCTCACCCCAGCCGCCGTCCTGATTCTGGACGGACACCAGCCAGTCGACCGCCTTCCGAATCATCGGGTCGTCGCGGTCGACCCCTGCGACATTTAGCGCACACAGCACCGACCAGGTGCCGTAGATATAGTTCAGGCCCCAGCGGCCGTACCAGGAGCCCTCGGGAAGCTGGGTGCGGCGCAGATAGGCAAGGCCGTCGGCCATCGACTTGTTGGTCTCGGCGGTCTCGCCGAGCTGGCCCAGCATCGAGATGCAGCGCGCGGTGACGTCCTCGGTCGGCGGGTCGAGCAAGGCGCCGTGATCGGAGAACGGAATGTTGTTGAGGTAATATTCCAGGTTGTTGACGTCGAAGGCGGCCCAGCCGCCGTCGCGGCTCTGCAGCCCCTCTATCCATTCGCGACCGCGGGCGATCGCGCCATCGTATTCCTTACTTCCGGTCTGGCGCCGGGCGCGATCCATCGCCATGACGACCACGGCGGTGTCGTCGAGATCGGGATAGTGATCGTTGTTGTACTGGAAGGCCCAGCCGCCCGGACGGACGTTCGGCGCCTTGACCGCCCAGTCACCCTTCAGCTCGAGCACCTGGCGCGGCTTCAGCCAGTCGAGCCCCTGCTTCATCTTGGCAAAGGTGTCGTCGCCGCCCGCCTCCTGCAGCGCGTGGCAGGCCAGCGCGGTGTCCCAGACCGGCGAGACGCAGGGCTGGCAGTAGGCCTCCTCGTCGCCGATCACGAGCAGCTTGTCGAGCCCGCGCCGCGTGATGGCGCGCGGCGGAAAATTCTCGTCCTTGCCGAGCGCATCATACATCATGACGATGTTGGCCATCGGCGGATAGATCGCGCCCATGCCGTCTTCGCCGTTCAAGCGCTCCTCGGTGAAGGCGAGCGCGGCGTCGATCGCGCGCCGGCGCAGGCTCTTCGGAAACATCGGCTCAATCACACGCAGCACGGCGTCGAGCGAACGAAACAGATAGAACCAGCTCGCACTCTGATGCGGTGCCTTCGGCGCCATGCGGACCGATTTCGGATCTTCGAGGAACAACTCGTCGATGCCGACGCCCTTCGGATTCCTCGCACGCGGCTTCAGCGCGGCCAGCACCATCAGCGGCACCATCGTGGTGCGCGCCCAGTAGGAGATCTTGTTGATGTGGAATGGCGACCACATCGGCAGCAGCATGATCTCGATCGGCAGCACCGGCGTTGCGCGCCAGGTCACCACGCCATAGAGAGCGAGCAGGAAGCGCGTGAAGACGTTGCTGCCTGCAGCGCCGCCGCGTGAACGGATCGCCTCGCGCGCCCGCACCATGTGCGGCGCATCGACGGAATCGCCGATCATCTTCAGCGCAAAGTACGACTTCACGCTGGCGCTCATGTCGAACGGACCGTCGTGCACCAGCGGCCAGCCGCCATGCGCGCCCTGCACGCGGCGCAGATAATTGGCGATCTTGGCCTCGAGTGCGGTGTCGACCGGCTCGGCGAGGTAGTGGCGGAGCAGGACATATTCGGCCGGAATGGTGCTGTCGGCCTCCAGCTCGAACACCCAGTGTCCGTCGGACTGACGATGGCCGAGCAGCGCCTCGGTCGCCCTGGAGATGCTGTTCTGCAGCGCGCCCGAGTCGACAGTTACGCCGTGGTCTCTCGAAAGCATTTCGCTCGATATCCTCTTCATCGCGGGGCGGCCCATCGGGAGCCGCAAACCGCTACAACAGGTCAAATCTAGCGCCTGGCAAGAACCAGATCGGCGGCGCGGTCACCCGACCGCACCGATCCCTCGATGGTTGCCGGCAACCCGGTAGCAGTCCAGTCGCCGGCAAGGAACAGGTTTTTTTGCGCAGTCGCAGGTCCTGGACGCAGGGCATTCTGCTCCGGCGTCGCCTCAAATGTGGCACGGCGCTCGCGCACGATCTGCCAGGGCGGCAATTCACCGGAAACGCCGGACGCCTTGCAGATATCCCCCCAGATCGCCTGCGCCAGCTCCTCGCGCGGCATATCGACAAGGCGGTCGCCATTGCTGATGGTCACCGACAGCCGTTGCGGGAACGCGAACAGCCATTCGACGAGGCCGCCGACGACGCCCAAAATGGGCACAGCGTCGCGCGGCGGATCGACGCGGAAATGCGCATTCACGATGGCGCGGAATTTCGCCGGCGTCTTGAGGCCCGGCAGCAGCGTGGCGGCAGCGCGCGGCGGCACCGCGAGCACGACGGCATCGTCGGCGGCCAGCGCGATCTTGTCACCGTTGCCGAAATCGAGCTCGCCGGCGCGATCGCCGGACATGCCGAATGCGCGCAGCTCATGGCTGAACTGGACGCTGTTGCCCCGATCCTGCAGCAGTTTCACGGCCGGCTCGATCAGCACCGAGCTCAGGCCGTCGCGCGCGATCAGCGGGCGGCACGCCTGTCCGCCTGCCAGCAGCGTCTCGCGCACGATGGCGCCGGCAAGTCCGGCCGAGCCCTCCGGCGGATCGACGTTGAGCGCGGCAAGCAGCAGCGGCTGCACCAGCCGATTGTACAGCGGGCCCTCGCAGGGGATGGTCTTGCCGACGAGCGCCTCGGTGCCAGCCCAGACCAGCGGCGCCAGTGCGAGATAGTCACGCAGGCTCGTATCGGGGACGCGGCGCGCCTCGTCGAACACCCAGAGCGGCAGCCGGGAGTCGCCGAGATCGAGCTGCCAGCGCTGGCCGGTAGAGAGATCGACGAACGGAAACTGTGCGCGCTTCGGCCCGACCAGGCCGGCCTCGGTGCCGATAGAGCGCGCGTAGCTCAACGCATGGCTGTTGCCCGACAGCAGCAGATGATTGCCGTTGTCGATGGTGAGGTTGGTGGCGGCGTCGAAATAAGAGCGGCAGCGGCCACCGGCCTGCTGCGTCGCCTCGTGGACGGACACCTTGTAGCCGGCATTGGCGAGCCGCACGGCGGCCGACAGGCCGGAGATACCGGCGCCGATGATATGAACGGTCTTTTGCATCAGATGATCGCGTAACGAAGAAGAATGCGGATCTTGGCGGCCTTGGACACACGCACCGGCGCGCGCGGGGCGGCAAATCCACGCGTGATCAGCAGGTCGAGGATCGCGCGGTAGTATTTCGACATGATCCGCGGCGCGCGCACCGCGCGGCGCGAATTGCGCTTCATGATCTCGTCGGACTTCTGGAAATGCATCTTGGCACGCTCGGCGAGCGGCACACAGACCTTCGGCAGCGCCCGGTCGGCGGTGACGCGGGCCGGATCGTTGTTGGTGATGCCGGCGTGCCAGAGCCATTCGCGCGGCAGGTACAGGCGGCCGAGGCCGGCGTCCTCGTCGATGTCGCGCAGGATGTTGGTGAGTTGCAGCGCGCGGCCGAGGTGATGCGCGAGCTCGATGCCGTCATCCTCGGGCAGGCCGAATACGCGCACCGACAGCCGGCCCACCGCGCTCGCGACGCGATCGCAGTAGAGATCGAGCGTCGCAAGGTCGGGCCCGCGGATATCCTGCGGCACGTCCATTTCCATGCCGTCGACGATCGCGACAAAATCCTCGCGCTTCAGCCCGAAGGTCTTCACCGAGCCGACGTAATCCTGAAGGCGCGGCGGCGGATTGCCCGCATAGAGCGCGTCGATGTCGTCACGCCATTGCTGGAGCGCAGCCAGACGTTCCGGCCGCGGGCCGTCGGAATCGGCGATGTCGTCGACTTGCCGGCAGAAGCTGTAGATCTGGAACATCGCCTCGCGCTGCGCACGCGGCAGGATGCGCATCGCGGCGTAGAATGAGCTGCCCGATGCGGAGCTTCCGTAGTTTGCGTTGGCCGCCGCCTCGACACTCATGCGCCCGCCGCCGACTTGGAGCCCGAGCGCCGCCCAGTCGCGCGGCGAGCGGTCTCGCTCGCCATGCCGCCGAGGCTGTGCAGCAATAGCTCGATCGGACTGAGGTGAACGCGCTCACTGAGGGGATCGCGCACCTTCAGCATATTGACGATTCTGTCGGCGAAAGCCTGGATCACCCCGATCTCGAGCCCGAGCCTGAAATCCTTCACCTCGGCCGCGAGTGACTTGCTCTCATCGAGCACCGCCGCAGTGCGCACCGCGAGTCCTCGCAGGCACTTCAGCAATGGCGGCGGCGACTTGGCTTCGCCGAGCATCTCGACGGTCGCGCCCGACGCGTCCAGCGCATCGCGCGGCAGGTAGACGCGGTTCAGATTCTTGTAGTCCTTGGCGCAGTCCTGCAGATGGTTGTTGATCTGCAAGCCGGCACAGAGCGCATCCGATGCCGTCCAGGTCGACGTGCTCTCGCCATGCACGTCGAGCATGAACCGCCCGACCGGCATCGCCGAGTACCGGCAATAGTCGATCACGTCGTCCCAGTTCTCGTAGCGCAGCTTGGTGACATCCATGCGGAACGCCACCAGCACGTCGAGCGCATGCCGCGGCGCCATCCCGCGCTCGGCGAATGCGCGGCGCAGGTTGACGGCTTCCTTCTGGGTGTCGCCATTGCCGAGCAGCTCGGCTTCCATGAGGTCGAGATAGCGCAGCTTCTCTTCGGCGGGCAGCGTGGCGTGATCCGCAATATCGTCCGCGGTGCGGACGAAATTATAGAAAGCCAGGATCAGGGCACGATGCCGCGGATGAATGATCCACGACGCGACCGGGAAGTTCTCGTCGCGGTGGGTCTTTCCGGATCGCAGGTCGCTCGCGGTGGTCATTGGAAATTGGCTACACTGGTGGTGGCGAGGCGCGGCGCGTGCGCAATCGTCAGGCGCGTGTGTTGAATTGCGAGCCCCATATAGGGGAATACGCCGCCAAAACCAATGCCATCTGTGACCGCCAGCAAATGCGGCCCGGGGCCGGATGCATCCCGGCCACAGGCTCCCCGGCGATCACTAAGGCCGACTGCGGGCCTTACTGGCCGTGGGTCTTCAGCACCTGATCGCAGGCGGCGCTGATCTTGCTGCGATTCTGCTGCAGGCAGGCGAGAATGGTGAAATCGCCCTGATCGATCACGGCGCGGCAGTGACGCTGCACGTCGCGCGTGCAGGCCTTTTGCTCGTCGGGTGTACCGCGCCCCTGCTGCTGGGCGAAGGCGCTGGACGAGAGCGGGATCGACAACAGGGCAACAGCCAGGAGAAATTTACGCATCGTATTCCTTCATTTCCGACAGCAGAAAAATCTGTCCCCGAAAGCGCTTCGGCATGGCCGGGACGGATTTGTAGGGATTGCAAACGCCGCGTAACGCAGCAACGGAACGACGACAAGCACCGCTAAATGCGGCTAAATTTGCGGCGCTGTAAACCCCCATGTAAAATATTGATTTTGAACGGCTATTTTACACATCATCGAGAGTTGCTCGGGGCGATTGCGGAGCAGGCCTGCGCAAACTAGATGCCATCACGCTGCCGGCGGTTTTGATTCTGTTCGGCGACCTAGCGGCGTCACGTCCGCCGCTGCAGTCGTTTGAACCCTAACATACCGCGGTGACACTAAATCTTCGGTGCGGAACGACGTTTTCTTGTTCTTGCGAGAAGCGTTGATTTTGATGGGAATACTCAAAATGAAACTGTTTGGTTCCAGCCTCTTTGGTCAGGCCTTGAAGGCTGCCGGCGTCGGCACCGCACTTATGCTTTCGGTCGCGGCGGGCCACGCGCAATCCTCCGGGCCCTTCGCCGGCTTTGCCGGCTCATGGACCGGTGCGGGCACGGTTGCGCTCTCCAACGGCTCCACCGAACGAATTCGCTGCAAGGCCAGCTACCAGGTCGCCCCATCGGGCATGAGCCTGAAGCAGAGCCTGCACTGCGCGAGCGACAGCTACAAGTTCGACCTCTCGAGCGACGTGACCAGCCAGGGCGACCACATCTCCGGCAACTGGAGCGAGGCGAGCCGCAACATCTTCGGCAATTTGCGGGGCACCGCGGGCGGCGGGCAGATCGACGTGTTCGTCGAGGCATCCGGCTTCGCCGCAAACCTGAACCTGCGGACCAACGGCTCCAAGCAGGTCGTGCAGATCGACTCGAAGGGCGAGATTCGCGGCGTCACGATCACGATGACGAAGAGCTGAGGCTCGGCTTCATCCCGCCTTCACAAGAAAGGCCCGGATCCCGAATGATCGGATCCGGGCCTTTTTGTCACGCCTTTTCGATCGGTGCCGGCTGTCCGGATTTGCCGCGAAGCTTTTGCGACAGATTGATCAGGAACATCGAGGTCGGCCGCAGGATGAAGAGATCCGCGACAAGGGCCGCGACCATCGAGAATGCGCTGAGCCAGCCGAACAGACGCAGCGACGGCAGGTCGGAGAACACGGTGACGACGAGGCCGCAGGCCAGCACCACCGTGGTCAGGATCAGCGCAGGACCAACCAGCACGGTGGCCCGCTCCACGGCGAGCTCCGGCGTGACGCCGGGCTTGGTCTCGAGCCGCAGGCGGTTGAGGAAGTGGATGGTCGCACTCAGGCCGAGGCCGAACGACACCGTCAGCGCAACCACACTGGCGAATTGCAGCCCCTCCCCGAGCAGCCACAACACGGTACCCGACAGCACTACGGGGAAGATGCCCGGCAGGATACAGGAGAACATCACAACGACCGAGCGGAACGCCAGCCCGATGAAGATCGCCACCAGCGCAAACTCCACGGTGAGCCCCCGGTTGAGCTTCTCGATCATGCTGGCGCTGTTGCGCGCGGCGATCGCCGAGAGACCGGTGACCGCGATCTCGTAGCCTGGATGCTCGGCGCGCACCTTGTCGAGCTCGTGGTCGAGCTTGTCGACGACAGGCAGTATCTGACTGGAATCGAGGTCGGGCACGCGACCCGACACCACGACCGCATCCTGTTCCTTGTCGATGAAGCGACGCACCAGGTGTTCGGGAATCAGGTCGACATATTCCTTCAACGTATTGACGTCGGTTGTGCCGGCCTTCTCCGCAAGCCAGCGGCGCAGGGTTTCCAGCGACCACACGTTGCCGACGCCGGCGCTCTTCTCGACCATCGCGTGGACGTCGGCGATCGTCTTCAGCGTCTGCGGCGAATAAAGCGAGGCGCCCTTGGGGAATTGGATCAGCACGTCGATCGGATTGGCGCCGGTCAACTTGGCGTCGAGGCGATTCGACGCCGCCACCGCCTGCTGCTTGTCCGGCACCTGATCGGCGAGCCGGTAACGCGGCTGCAGATTGGCATAGACGACGCCGAGGCTACCGACGACGAGCAGCGCGATCAGGCTGAACAGGCCGGGACGGCCGACCATGCGCACGGCGATCCAGTAGCAGAAGTTGCGCAGCGCCTGGACGCCGGCATCCGCGCTCTGGAACTTGACCGCGAAGATCCGCTCGTTGCGCACGAGCAGCACACCGAACACGGGCACCAGGCTGAGCACCGCAATCAGCGCGATGATCGTGGCAGCAAGGCCGGCCTCACCGAACTTGCGGATCAGATCGGAATCCGAGAACTGCAGCGCGATGAACGAGATGCCCGCGGTGCCGTGCGTCAGCACGCAGGCGGGGCCCACCACCAGCACCGCGTTCTTGAACGCAGTGAACTTGTCCTGGCCCGCGATCAGCCGGTCGCGCGCCGCAAAGGTCAGCTGCATCGAGTCGGAGAAGCTGATCACCATGATGAGCGGCGTCATCACGTTGAGGAACATGTTCAGGTTGAAATTGGCCCAGCCGAGGCCGCCGAGCGCCAGCAGGATCGCGATCATCGGTGGGAACGCTGCCGCCACCATGAAGGATATCTTGCGGAAGAAGATGATCGCGATGATGCAGCCGGCGAGGATGCCGAGGACATTGTAGGTCAATCCGTCGCGTTCGACCGCGTTGCGGATCTCGAGCTGCATGACCGGCACGCCGGAGAGCTGTGCGTTGAGCCCGCTGCCGGAAAGATCATCGGCCATGATCTTCCTGATGTCGCCAACCGTCTTGCTGAGATCGTTGCTGCTGACGACCTTGGGCTCGAGCGACAGCACGATCAGCGCGAGCGTGCCGTCTTCCGACAGCAGCTTGCCGCGGATGATCTCGTTGCTTTTAACGGTCTCGATGAACTTGTCGTAGGCCTCGCCTTGCGGCAGCTCATTCGGGAACAGCGCCGCCGGCAGCTTGCCCGGTGCCGGCGCCTGCCGCGCCGAGAACAGCGAGACCAGGCCGCGGACCCCGTCAACGAGCTGCAGGTCGGTGACCATGTCGCGCAGCTTCTCGAGGTTGTCGCGCGCGAGCAACGTCTTGCCTTCGACCACGACGAGGACGTCAAATTCAGTCGAGGGGAAGCGCTTGGTGACCGCCTCGTATTGCTTGAAATCCTTGGAGTTGGACCGGAACAGCTGCGACAGCGAGTCGTCAATCTTGATCCGGTGGACGCCGAACACGGCGCCGATCAAGAGCAGGACGAGGACGATGCAGGACAGAATCGGCGCCCGCATCGGGATCAGGCCGAGGCGCTCGATCCCGAACGCGATGCTGAGCCCGGTTCGCGGTTCTTCAACCTTCTCGACGTGGACCTGACTTTCGGAGTTCTTTTCGAGCATGCCCTGTCCAGTTCTGAAAACGGCTCAATCTGTCTAGCTTGGGTCCCGGGGCGCGAATGAGGCTCGCGAGCGCATCTGATCGGCGCTAGTCCTTGAAAACACGCGAATATTGACCGGCGCCGGTTTTACAGGCCCGCCCCCCTGCTCGCAAGCGCGAGCGCCATGTCAAATCGGCGCGGAACTGCCGAAAACGGTGGTTAAGTAGCTGATTTGTCACACCCGGGTAGCGTATTCGGGAACGATCCACCGCCGCTTTCATCTTTCAGTGCGACCCCCGTGATCTGGCGTGCCAGGCCCTCGCGCACAAGCCAGGAAACCCTGAATGCGGCCTCGGCGTAGCTCAGTCCCGCGCCGTGAATGTTGGAGACGCAGTTGCGCTCGGCATCGGTCAGCCCGATCCGCGGCGCGAAGGTGAGATAGGCGCCAAGGCTGTCGGGCGCCGAAAGGCCCGGCCGCTCGCCGATCAGCATGACGAGCATACGTGCGCCGATGACGGCGCCGATCTCGTCACCGAGCGCGACGCGCGCGCCGGATGCAATGATTGGCGCGCCGACGTCGATGCCGTCCGCCGCGAGGCGCGGCAGGAGACGCCGGAGCAGTTCGACGGCATGGACGTTAACCGCGGTCGGCGAAAGGCCGTCACCAATCACGATGGCACAGGAGCAGGGGCCGATGCCCTTGGCCTCCAGGCTTCGCATCGATGCAGGGTCGAGCATGCGGCCGAGATCGGGACGGCGCAGATAGTCGCGCCGGCTGCGGGCCTGGCTCGACACCTCGATCGGTGCGAAGCCGAGACCGGCGAGACCCACAACGATACCGGCGACGTCGAAGGCCGCGTGAACCGCGTCACGGGCGCGCGCATGGTCGAGCGTGAAGGAGAGCAGCGCCTCGGTCGGCAGGCTCGCGCCGGACCGGCCGAGGCCGACGCGCGCCGGCGTCAGCTCTCGCAGATTGGCAAGAGGATGGGACGCTGGCGCCGGCGAAGTCATGCGTCTATTCGGCGGGGACGGACGCCTCGCGCAACCGGATCGAGTAGTTCGACGCGTTCTGCCGGCCACTGGAGGCCGCACGCGCGAACGTGATCAGATGATGCGCGACGAGCGTCGCCGAGATCAGGCCCTCAATGTCGCCGCGCTTCAGCCGTCCCAGCGCAAACTTCCAGAAAGCGCGCCGGTAGCTGCTCATCACACCGACCTTCCAGAAGATGTTGCGCAGCATGATCAGGCCGCGGCGGATGTTGGCCCAGCTCTTCATCTCCGGGCTGACCGGAACCTTGATGCGGTTGGCGTAGGTATAGTTGCATTGGTACTCGTAACGCTCGAACAGCTTTTCGGGCTGGTAAGCGACCTCCATGCATTTGCGCCAGGAGCTGACCACGTCGTCGTAGGGCAGCAGGAACTGCACGTTGGAATCGCGGCTGTCGTCCTCGACCAGCCGTCCGGCCTTTGCGAGACGATCCCACAACGGCGTCTTCGGCAGCGCCTGCAGCAGATTGATGGTCAGGAGCGGAATGCGCGACTCGTCGACGAAAGAGAGCAGCGCATCACCGGTCTCTGGCTTGTCGGTATCAAGCCCCATGATGATACCGGACACCACTTCCATCCCGTAGGAATTAATCGTCCGCACGCCCTCCAGGATCGGGACCATCATGTTCTGGTCCTTGTGCATCGCCTTCAGCGCGTCGGGATCGGGCGTCTCGATGCCGACGAAGATCGTGACGAAGTACGCCTCGCGCATCTTCTCCAGGATCTCCGGCCGCTTGGCGATGTTGAGCGTTGCCTCGCAGGCAAGCCGGGTAACGTAGCCGGTCCGCTTCTGCCATGCGATCAGATGCGGAAGCAGCTCGACGGCCGCCTTGCGGTTGCCGATGAAATTGTCATCGACGAAGTAGATCGTATCGGTCATGCCGCATGCGCGCAGCTTGTCGAGCTCGGCGATGATCTGTTGCGGCGACTTCAGTCGCGGGTTGCGGCCATAGAGGCCGGGGATGTCGCAGAACTCGCACTGATAGGGGCAGCCGGAGGAGAACTGGATGCTGCCGAGGAAGTACTTCTTCGTTTCGGCCAGTTCATAGGCCGGCAGCGGGAAATCCGTCATCGGCATCCGGTCGACGGTCGTCAGCACCACCTGCTCGTTCGGACGTCTCGTGTCTTCTGCCAGGCGCTTGATCAACTCGTTGGTGGCATCGCCGAGCTCGCCGACATGGAGGTAATCGAACGCGGGGTAGTAGTCCGGGCAGGCGCTAACCGACGGACCGCCGATCGCCACCGGCAGGTCATACTCATGGGCGCGGTGGCAGATATCGTTCATCTGCTGGCGCTGGATGTGCATACCGCTGACGAACACGGCTTCCGCCCATTCGAAATCGTCGTGCGTCGCCGGACGCAGGTTCTCGTCGACGAAGCGGACCAGCCAGTTTTCGGGCAGATAGGCCGCGATCAGCAACAGCCCCTGCGGCGGCATGAATGCCTTGACGCCGTCGGTGAGCGGATAGGAGTATTCAAAGGTCCCAAAGGCTGACGTATAGCGCGGAAAGACGCAGAGGATACGCCGCACTCCCTCAATGCCCTCAGCTCTCATCAAACATCCTCAAGCGAAGCACCAACAAATCTAACCACGCCATTGAACGGTGGGCTAGAAATTCTTCAATATTGTGGCACCTGCTAACGTCACAACGTCGGGATGGTTGCTCCGAAAATTTCCGTTCGAGGGTCAGGCCAGCAGTTTGGACGCGAATTCGGGCAGTTGCCCTGGATCGGCGACGAGGCGGAAGTCCTGCCCCGCGAGGCCAGCGTGCATCAGCCAGTCGTCGAATTCGGGCGCCCGCTTCAGGCCGAAGAGGTCGCGGACATAAAGGGCGTCATGAAACGAGGTCGACTGATAGTTCAACATCACGTCATCGGCGCCCGGAACGCCCATGATGAAGGTGACGCCGGCCGCGGCCAGCAACGTCAGGAGATTGTCCATGTCGTTCTGGTCGGCCTCGGCATGATTGGTGTAGCAGACGTCGACGCCGAGCGGCAGACCTAGCAATTTGCCGCAGAAATGATCCTCGAGCCCGGCGCGGATGATCTCCTTGCCGTCATAGAGGTATTCGGGACCGATGAAGCCGACCACGCTGTTGACCAGCAGCGGATCGAACGCGCGCGCCACCGCATAGGCTCGTGCCTCACAGGTCTGCTGGTCGACCTGGTGATGGGCGTTGGCCGACAGCGCCGACCCCTGCCCAGTCTCGAAATACATGACATTGTTGCCGACCGTGCCGCGGTGCAGCGACAGTGCCGCCTCGCGAGCTTCCCTCAGGATCGAGAGGTCGACGCCGAAACTGCGGTTGGCGGCTTCGGTGCCGGCGATCGACTGGAAGACGAGATCGACCGGCAGCCCCTGCCCGATCAGGCCGAGCGTGGTCGTGACGTGGGTGAGCACACAGCTTTGCGTCGGAATCTGCAGCCGCGTGATGATGTCATCGAGCAACCGGAGCAAGCTCGCGATCACGTTGGGATCATCGCTTGCCGGATTGATGCCGATGCAGGCATCGCCCGATCCGAGCAGAAGCCCGTCGAGGATCGAGGCGGTGATGCCCTTGCTATCGTCGAAGGGATGGTTGGGTTGCAGCCTCACACTCATCCGCCCGCGCAGGCCGATGGTATTGTGGAAGCGCGTCGTTACCTCGCATTTCCGGGCGACCAGGATCAGATCCTGGTTGCGCATCAGCTTCGACACCGCCGCCACCATCTCCGGCGTGACGCCGCGCGAGATCTTCCTCAGCGCGTCAGTGGTCGCAGCGTCCGACAGCAGCCAATCGCGGAAGCCGCCGACGGTAAGCGACGACATCGGCACAAATCCTGCAACGTCATGGCTGTCGAGGATCAGGCGGGTGACTTCGTCGTCCTCATAGGGAATCACCGGCTCATTGAGGAATTGCCTGAGCGGAACGTCGGCAAGCGCCAATCGCGCGGCGATCATTTCCTCAGCGCTGTCGGCCGCGATGCCGGCGAGCCGATCGCCGGAACGCGGCGGCGTTGCCTTCGCAAGCAGCTCGCGCAGGTCATCAAAGACGTATGAGGTCGCGAAGACGGTGTGGCGGTAGACCATGGCATTTCGGGTCTGGGAACAGGCGGAACGACGTAGCGTAGCACCTCTTTGCTAATAGCTCCCTTGAACGATCGACGACATCAGCGCTGCGTTCGACCGCCGCCGTGACGCGCTCCACACCGGGTGAAACCCGCAGCATCCAACTAAACAGTTGGTAATGCTAAGAAATTCCAAAGATTACGCCTACATGAACTTTGCGCATTAAGGAATCGTCCATGAAGACTTTGCATAATTTTTGATCGGCTGATGGGGCCCGCCGGCCTGCTGGAGCGCCCTCGATGCCGATCTCGATCGCTTCCTGATTGTTCATTTCGGCGTCCCATGGCATCCCGATTCTCGCTCACAGCCAAGCTGTACTCGATCTTTGCCCTGATCGCGGCCCTGACCGCGGCCATCACCTTCCTGTCCGACTACAACACGCGACGGAATGCGGAGCTCACCGAGGCCGTTGACCTCGCAAGCCGTGCGGCGCTCAACGTCGAGCGGGTCAATTCGCTGGTCTATGCGGTGGTGATGGAATCCCGCGGCATCTACATGTCGAGCGAACCCGCGACAGTGAAGAAATATGGCGACGGCCTGTTGAAGCTCAACGAGCAGATCCTCGCCGTGGTCAAAAACTGGGAAGCGCTGGTGCAGGCCGACGATGCCGAGCAGTTTGCGACCTTCAAGAAGCGCATCGAGCAGTTCGTCGCGTTCCGGAAGGAACTGGTCCGCCGCGGCGTCGAGATCGGCGCCGCCGCAGGACGCGAATGGGGCGACAACGACGCCAATCGCGAGGTGCGCACCGCCCTGAACAAGGATCTCGAAGCGCTCTCCAGCGTCTATGCCGAACGCAGCAAACGACTGGCGCGACAAGCCGCCGTCAACCGCGAAATGGCTCTTGTCCTGACCTGTCTCGGCGCAGCCGCCCTGATCGTGGTCGTGCTTGGCGTGCTGATCATCGCCCGCTCGGTGGCCCGCCCGCTGTCGCAGATCACCGCGACCATCAAGCGCGTGGCCGAGGGTGCGGACCACGTCGAGGTTCCGCATGTCGATCGCGGCGACGAGATCGGCGCATTGGCGCGCGCAATCAAGATTTTCCAGGAGGCGATGCAGCACAACCGCACCCTCAATGCGCAGGTCGTGCAAGAGTCCGAGGCGCGCGATACCCGCAGCCGGCACCTCGAGACATCAGTCGAAGAGTTCCGCGCCACGATCGGCTCGGTGCTCCGTGCGGTTCACGACAATGCAAGCGCGATGCGCAACACCGCGCAGACCATTGCAAGCGTCGCGGCGAATGCGAGCGGCCGTGCGATTACGGCGGCGAGCGCAACCGAACAGGCCTCCAGCAACGTCTCCGCGGTGGCAGGCGCGGCCGAAGAACTCTCCGCCTCGGTCCAGGAGATCGGCCGGCAGGTGAAGCAGTCCTCCGGCGCGGTCGAGCAGGCGGGCACGCGGACCGACAGATCGATCAGCGAGATCGAAGGCCTTGCCGCCACCACCCAGCGCATCGACGGCGTACTCAGCCTGATCCAGGCGATCGCCGAGCAGACCAACCTGCTCGCCCTCAACGCCACGATCGAGGCGGCGCGCGCCGGCGACGCCGGCCGCGGCTTTGCCGTCGTCGCGCATGAAGTGAAGACGCTGGCCGGGCAGACCGCGAAGGCAACCGCCGAGATCAGCGAGAATGTCGGCCTGATCCAGGCCTCGACCCGCAACTCGGTCAACGCCGTCCGCGAGATCGGCCACGCGGTGCGCGAGATTTCCGACGTCGCGTCGACCATCGCAGCGGCCGTCGGCCAGCAGGATGCGGCCACGCGCGAGATCTCGGTCAATGCGCAGATGGCAGCGCAAGGCAACGAAACGCTGGTCGCGAACATCGGCTCGCTTCGCGACGACATGAGTCAAACCAGCAAGGCGGCGGAATCGGTGCTTGCTGCGTCGAACGACCTCACCTCGACCGCCGAGACATTGTCGCGCGAGGTCGAGCAGTTCTTCCGCAACCTGCGCAACGATACGGTGGACGCAATGCGACCGACCGGGACGTGAGCGTCGTTGCCTGCGCCACCACGGTTAACAACACCTTAATCCGCGCGCGTAAATTGCCCGCTCGGCGCGCCGCCTTTCTCAATTTGATGCCCCTATAAGAAGAGCCAAAGCGCGGGGGCGCGGAATTGGGAAGCGGCGGTCATGGACGGGCTTTTGCCACGGCCGAGGGCAATACCAGCTAAACGGCTGCTTGCGCTCGGCATCGGTCTCGTTCTGTGCTTTTCGGCGCTCTGTGCGTCCATCCTCTGGGAGATGGCGCAGAAGGACTACCAGCACGCGAAGGAAGGCGCGACGAACCTCGTCGCCTCCATCGCCAGCGAGATCGACCGCAACATCGAACTCTATGACCTCTCACTGCTGGCCGTCGCTGACGGCGAGAAGCTGCCGGAGATCAACAGCATCAGTCCGGAGCTTCGCCAGGTCGTGCTGTTCGATCGAGCGGCGACCGCCAAGGACCTCGGTTCGATCCTCGTCCTCAACACCGCCGGCGACGTCACGCTCGATTCCAGAACGCTGGCGCCGCGGAAAGCGAATTTCGCCGACCATGATTTCTTCCGGATTCATCAAGCGCGCAAGGATGCCGGACTGTTCATCAGCCCTCCCTGGGTTACGTCGGAAGGCGAGTACCTGATCAGTCTGAGCCGGCGCATCAGCAACAATGACGGATCGTTCGCCGGCGTGGTCGCCGGCAGCATGCGGCTCAGCTACTTCCACAATCTGTTCCGGAAGCTGAACTTCGGCGAGAGCGACAGTATGGCGCTGTTCAACACCGACGGCGTGATGCTGATGCGGGCACCGTTCGACATCAGCAGGATCGGGCAGAGCATCAGGGAAGCCCAGGTCTTCAAGCAGTTTCCGGCGCGAAGATCCGGCTCCTACATGACGAAGTCGATCGTCGATCAGATCCGCCGGCTCTACGTCTTTCAGCAGGTCGGGCACCATCCCTTGCTGATCGCCGAGGGTCTCGCACTCGACGGCATCTATGCCGACTGGTGGCAACAGCTTTGGCTGATCGGCGCCGTCGTCGCCGCGCTTGGCGGCTGCTCGATCGTGCTGATGTTCTACCTGCTGGCAGCGGTGAGGCGGCGGGCTGCCGCGGAGACCCAGTTGGCGCGTCTCGCCGGCACCGACGGGCTGACCGGCCTCGCCAACCGCCGGCGGCTCGACGAGATCATGGCCATCGAATGGCGCCGCGGCCTGCGCGCACAATCGCCTCTGGCGCTGTTGATGATCGATGTCGATCACTTCAAGGCCTTCAACGACACCTACGGGCACCAGGCTGGCGACGCCGTGCTCGCCACGGTCGGTCAGTGCATCGCGGCGAGCACCAAGCGTGCGTCCGACCTAGGGGCGCGCTACGGCGGCGAAGAGTTTTCCGTGCTGCTGCCCGACCTCAACAGGTCCGGCGCGATGGAGGTCGCCGAGCGGATCCGCGAGCGGCTGACGGCGTTCCGTCAATCCCAGCACGAGCTGCCGACCGTGAGCATCGGATTGGCCTGCTTCACGCCGACCGCGGAGCGCACATCGCATGACCTCGTCTCGGCCGCCGATCTCGCGCTCTATGAGGCCAAGCACGCCGGCCGCGACCGCGTGGTGATCAGCCCGGTCGGGCGCGACGGCCCCCGCGAACGCCGCGCGGCGTAACCAGCCTACTCCACCAGCAGCACGTCGACCGCGACGTTGAGATTCTGCTTGCGCGCGCCGACGATGACGCCGTCGACCGGCGAAACATCGGCGAAGTCGCGGCCGATGGCGAGGATGACGTGGTCGTTGGCGACCATCAGATCGTTGGTCGGATCGAACCCGATCCAGCCGAGCTCGTTGCCGCACCAGACCGACACCCAGGCGTGCGTCGCATCCGCGCCCTGCAGCCGCGGCTGGCCGGGCGGCGGAACGGTGCGCAGGTATCCGCTGACATAAGCTGCCGGCAGGCCGAGCCCGCGCAGCCCAGCGATCATCACATGGGCGAAATCCTGGCACACGCCGTGACGCTTCTCGAACACCTCCGTCAGCGGCGTCGAGATCACCGTCGCCTTCGGATCGTATTTGAAATCGTTGCGGATGCGGCGCATCAGGTCGGCCGCGCCGGCGAGGATGCCTCCCTGCTGCGGAAAACTCCCGGCAGCGTATTCCGCCGCCGGCCGCAGCAGCGGCACCAGTGCGCTGGCAAAGACGTAGCCGACCGGCGATGCCGGACCGAGGCTTGTCACCTCGAACGCGATATCGCGCACGCTCTCCCATGATGGGCTCGCGGCGTCGCGGGCCGGCGCCTGCCGCGCCACCGAGACGCGCGAGCGGGAGTCGATGCGGAGACTGCGGTGCGCGGTCTCGATCAGGACGCTTTCGGTCAACGTGCCGAAGAAATCGCGCCGCGCCGTGCGCTCCGCGGGCTTTGGTCGTATCTCGACGGAATGGGAGATCAGCTCCTGGCCATCGCCGCTCAGCGGCACCAGCCGCAGCGAGCAGCGCGCGAAGCTGACCTGGGTCTCGTAGCTGTAGGTCGTGACGTGACGGATGTCGTAGATCACGCCAGCCCCGTGAGCTTCTCCGGCCGGCTGGCGTTCGGTCCGTGCGGGAAGTAGTGCAACCCGATTGCGTCGGCGAGGTTGAGCAGATCCTGCTCCAGCGCGAACAGCGTCTTGACGTCGAGGGTGGCGGCTTCCGCGGTGGTCAGCATCGCCTCCACCGCAACTGCAAGTCTTTGCGGCCGCTCGATCAGGCCGTGCTCCTTCAGGCTCGGCAGCGCGGCGATGTGCTCGTTCAGCGCCGCGACCTGAAATGCGACAGAGCGCGGATTGTAGGGATCGAGCACCGCGAGATCGCGCACCGGCGCGAGCAGCGGCTGCACCAGATAACGCGAGCGATAGGTGATCTGGCAGTCGACCAGCGTCAAAAGGACGTCGAGGTCCTCGTCGCCGGCTTCGTCGAAGGCGAACTGGCGGGCAAAGCGCGCGGTATTGATGGCGCGCTCCGCGCGGCGGCCCATCTCGAGGAAGCGCCAGCCGGCGGCGCGGTTCATGTTCTCCTGCGCGAGGCCTGCGAAGCTCGCCAGCTCCTGCAGCGTCAGCTCGGCGGCGCTGACGACGCCGTCGTCGTCATGAACCTCGATCGCGAGCCGCTCGGCCATCTCGGTGATGACCTGCCAGGCGTCGGGCGACAGCCGTTCGCGCAAGCCCGTCGCGGTGCGCTGCGCCGATCGCACCAACGAGAGCGCCGAGCCAAACTTGTCCTCGTTCTGCAGCGCCTCAAGGGCGACCTTGGCGGGATTGGCGCGCGCGGTCTGCGAGGCCGCACCCCAAGCGACCAGCAGGCGCTGGATGCGCTCGGCCGAATGCAGCGTCGGCGTCGCGCCGGCCGAATTGTTGCGCGCAGGATCGCGCAACGGTGTGCACAGCGCGCGGATCAACCGGATGGTCGCCTCGGCACGCTCCAGATAGCGGCCGAGCCAGAACAGATTGTCGGCGGCGCGGCTCGGCAGCACGCCGGCGATGCGACGGATGCGCACGGTGTCGACTGCCGGCAGCAATGTCGAGGTCGCAACCGCCTTGTCGGAGACCACCCAGACATCGGCCGACACGGCGCCATCGCCCATCGACACCGCGCGCGCATCCGCACGCTCGGCGATCCGGCAGAAACCGCCGGGCAGCACGGACCAGCCNGCCGTTCGGCGTCGCGGCTGCGAACACCCGCAGCACGAAGGGCCGCGGCGCGATGCGGCCGTTCTCCCACACCGGTGTGGTCGAGAGCCGCACCAGCTCCTGCGCGACATAGTCGATGCCGCGATGGCTGATCGCGTCCTTCAGACGATCGCGCTCGCCCGCCGACAATTCGCCAGGCAGCACCGGGCCGTTGCCGGGGAAGCCGGGAACGCCGCGGCCATAGGCCCCCTCGATCGCGAACTCGTCGAGCCGCGACAGCACCTCCTCGCGCGCCGACGTCTGGCCGCACCACCAGGTTGCGATATGCGGCATCATCAGGTCTTCACTGAGCAGGCGCCGGCAGAGATTGGGCAGGAAGCCGAGCAGCGCCCGCGCCTCCATCACGCCCGAGCCCGGCATGTTGGCAACCACGACGCCGCTCTTGCGCAACACCTCGACCAGGCCCGGCACGCCGAGATAGGACGATGCGTCGAGTTCCAGCGGATCGAGCATGTTGGAATCGACCCGGCGCAGCAGCACGTCGAGCCGCTTCAGCCCGGCGACGGTGCGGATGTGAATGCGGTCGCCGGAGACGGCGAGATCATCGCCTTCGACCAGCAGGAAGCCGAGATAGCGCGCGAGCGTCGCGTGCTCGAAATAGGTCTCGCTGAATGCGCCTGGTGTGAGCAGGCCGATCCGCGGCTCGTCGCGATCGGCGCTGGCGCGCAGTGAATCGCGGAACGCTTCGAAGAACGGCGCCACGCGCTCGACATTCATCGACTTGTAGAGATTGGAGAAGGCGCGCGACAGCACCAGGCGATTTTCCAGCGCGTAGCCGGCACCCGAAGGCGCCTGCGTGCGATCGCCGAGCACCCACCATCGGCCGTCAGGTCCGCGACCGATGTCGGTAGCATAGAGGTGTAGATAGCGACCGCCCGGCGGCTTGATGCCGCTGACTGCGCGCAGATATTCGTTGCTGCCGGCGATCGCCGCGGCCGGTATGGCGCCGCTCGCGACCAGGCGGCCCTCGCCATAGAGATCGGCCAGTACCATCTCGAGCAATTGCGCCCGTTGCGCGACCGCCGCGCTCAATTGCCGCCAATCGGCGGCATCGATGATCAGCGGCAGATGGCTGAGCGGCCAGAAGCGGTCGGCAGTGTCGCCGGGCGCGCGATAGGTGACGCCGGCCTCGTGCAGATGGCGGTCGGCGGAGGCGAAACGCCGCTCGATATCGGCCGGCGACAGCGCGGCAAAGGCGTCGAAGAAGCGGGTCCAGACCGGACGCGGCGTGCCGCTCTCGCCGATATATTCGTCGGGAGTACCGGGAAGCCGGACATAATCGCGCATCCATTGCACCATCCGCCGTTGGCCCGGACGGGCCCTGCTTTCGTGATTGCTGCCTTGGCCAACCGGTTCGGACATGCCATTTCCCCACACCAATTAGTGCAGGAGCGGCGTCCGCAAGTCGAGGGTCAACGGAAACTCAACTGTGCGTTCCTCCGGCGGCGTCTCGATCTTGCCGGGGGTGTGACCGTGGTCTTGGAAGCGGGTTAGCCGCCGCGCCTCGGCCTCGTAGGAATTGACCGGCTTGGTCTCGTAATTGCGGCCGCCGGGATGCGCGACATGGTACACGCAGCCGCCCAGCGAACGGCCGTTCCAGGTATCGATCAGATCGAATGTCAGCGGCGCATGCACCGGAATGGTCGGGTGCAGGCCCGAGGCCGGCTGCCATGCCTTGAAGCGGACACCCGCGACCGCCTCGCCGGCGCGGCCGGTCTCGGTCATCGGCATCCGCCGGCCGTTGCAGGTGATGACGTGGCGGCCCTCGACGAAGCCGGTCGCCTTCACCTGCAGCCGCTCGATCGAGGAATCGACATAGCGCACGGTGCCGCCGGAGGTGCCCTCCTCGCCCAGCACGTGCCATGGCTCCAGCGCCTGCCGCAGCTCGAGGCCGACCCCGCCATGATGGACGCGGCCGAAGGCGGGGAAGCGGAATTCGAGCTGGGCCTGATACCATTCCGGTTCGACGTCGTAGCCTGATAGCTTCAGCTCCGCGAGCACGCCGAGAAAATCATCCCAGAGGAAATGCGGCAGCATGAAGCGGTCATGCAGCGTGGTGCCCCAGCGCACGAACTTGCCCTGCTGCGGCTCGCGCCACAGTTTTGCGATCAGCGCGCGGATCAGGAGCTGCTGCGCGAGCGACATCCGCGGATCGGGCGGCATTTCGAGCGCGCGGAATTCGACCAGGCCGAGTCGACCGGTCGGGCTATCGGGCGAATAGAGCTTGTCGATGCAGATCTCGGCGCGATGGGTGTTGCCGGTGATATCGACCAGGACGTGCCGGAACAGACGATCGACGAGCCACAACGGCGCGTCCATGCCTGGTGGCGGCACATGCGACAACGCGATCTCCAGCTCATAGAGCCCGTCATGCCGCGCCTCGTCGATACGCGGCGCCTGGCTGGTCGGGCCGATGAACATGCCGGAGAACAGGTAGGATAGCGACGGATGCCGCTGCCAGTACAACACGAGGCTCTTCAGGAGATCGGGCCGACGCAGGAACGGCGAATCCTCCGGCTTGCTGCCGCCGACCACGATGTGATTGCCGCCGCCGGTCCCGGTGTGCCGACCGTCGGTCAGGAAACGGTTGGCGCCGAGCCGGGTCTTCGCCGAGTCCTCATAGAGGCCAAGCGTGATGTCGACGGCTTCGCGCCAGCTTTGCGCCGGCTGCACGTTGATCTCGATCACGCCGGGATCCGGCGTCACCTTGATCACCTCGATGCGTGGATCGTACGGCGGCGCGTAGCCCTCGATATGGACTTGCAGCTTGAGCTCTTCCGCCGTCGCCTCGATCGCGGCGACCAGATCGAGATAGTCGTCGGCCGTCTCGACCGGCGGCATGAATGCGCACAGCACGCCGTCGCGAATCTCGATCGACATCGCGGTGCGCACCGGCAACGGCTCGGGGATCTCCTTGAGCGCCTGCCGCAGCTCCGCGTCACCCTCCGCCAGCGCATCGCGCGGCACCATCGGATCGAGTTCGACGATATAGGGATAATCTTTGGGCGGAACGTATTCGAGCGAGGCGATCGGAAGCCGCAGACCCAGCGGAGAATCGCCAGGCGACGCGAACAGATGGCTGCGCCGGACCTTCCAGCGCTCGCTGCGCCAGCGCGCCGGCACGCGATCGCCGAGCGGCGTCCAGCGCTGGATCGGCAGCACGTAGCCTTTCGGCGTCGTCAGTCCCTCGTCGAACACGCGCGCCAGCCGCGCGCGCTCTTCCGGATCGGTCAATCCGGAATTGGCGGGGCTGACATTGGCCGGCAGTCCTGCTTCGCGCTGCAGCCAGAAGGCAGGGTCGTCGTAGACAGGTACGACATGGTCGGCGTTCAGCCCGAGCTTGGTCGCGGTCCCTTCGGCGAAACGCCTGGCGTCCTCGATGGTCGCGTGCGGCGATTTCGCGGTCGCCGCGATCAGATGCGCATTCTTCCAGATCGGCTTGCCGTCCTTGCGCCAGTAAAGACCGAACGCCCAGCGCGGCAGGCTTTCGCCCGGATACCATTTGCCCTGGCCGTAATGCAGCAGGCCGCCAGGCGCAAAACGCCCACGCAGCTTGCGGATCAGCTCGTCGGCGAGCGCCCGCTTGGTCGGGCCGATCGCGGCGACGTTCCACTCCGGCGATTCCAGATCGTCGACCGAGACGAAGGTCGGCTCGCCGCCCATGGTCAGCCGGACGTCGTCTCTCTTCAGATCCTGGTCGACCTGCTCGCCGAGCCTGTC
>NZ_LNCU01000040.1:59675-180126 GCF_001542415.1 Bradyrhizobium macuxiense | reverse complement strand
GAGCCGCGCCCACGCCTCATCCGAAAACGGCTTGGTGATCCGCGGCGCCTCACGGATACGCTTGACGCTCATCTCGAAGGCGAATTCGGCGTCGGCAAATCCGGCCGTGCCCGTCACAGGCGCGGCCGAGCGGTAGTGCGGCGTGGCGCAGACCGGAATGTGCCCCTCGCCGGTCAGCATGCCCGAGGTGACGTCGAAGCCGATCCAGCCGGCGCCCGGCAGATAGACTTCCGCCCAGGCATGCAGGTCGGTGAAGTCGTTCTCGACCTCACGCGGCCCTTCCAGCGGATCGATGTCAGGTCGAATCTGAATGAGGTAGCCCGAGACGAAACGTGCGGCGAGCCCGAGATGACGCACCGCCTGGATCAGCAGCCATGCCGAGTCACGACATGAGCCGGAGCCCGCGGCCAACGTCTGCTCCGGCGTCTGCACGCCGGTCTCCATCCGGACGATGTAGCTGATCTTCCTTTGCAGCTGCGCATTCAGCTCGACCAGGAAGTTGACGGTGCTATCGGCCGTGCGAGGAATGTCATTCAGATACGCGGCAAGCAACGGGCCGGGCTCGTCCGTCTTCAGATAGGGTGCGAGCTCGGTCTTGAGATCGCCAGCGTAGTCGAACGGAAAGCTGTTGGCGTAAGGCTCGACGAAGAAATCGAACGGATTGACCACGGTCATCTGCGCCGTGAAGTCGACCTCGATCTTGAGCTCGGTTGCCTTCTCCGGAAACACGTAACGCGCAAGCCAGTTGCCTTGCGGATCCTGCTGCCAGTTCACGAAATGATTGGATGGCGTGACCTTGAGCGAATAGCTCAGGATCGGCGTGCGCGTATGCGGCGCAGGACGGAGGCGAATGGTTTGGGGCCCGAGATCGATCGGCCGATCGTATTTGTAGTGCGTGACGTGATGCAGTGCGACTGATATCGACACGGACCGTTGGCTCCAGCAGCTTTTTTGAGCAGAACACTGGTTCCGGTCGACATCAAGCACTAACAACGGGCATGGGTGCCCAGGAGACGGGCTGGTGGTCCCGGCTACCCGTCATTGCGAGCGAAGCGAAGCAATCCATCCTGCCGCAAGTGGAGCCATGGATTGCTTCGTCGCTCAGCGCAAATTTGCTCTGCAATTTGTCGCGAGCTCCTCGCAATGACGGCGTAGAGGCGTTCGGCCCTTTACATCGTCGCCCCTAGCACCCAAGGCGCGAACTCGGCGCCGCCAAAATCGAAGCTCTCGCTCTTGGTCGGCTGGCCCGATGCGGTCTTGAGGATGAGGTCGAAGATGCGCTGGCCGCACTCCTGCACGCTCTCCTCACCCTCGAGGATGGTGCCGCAATTGACGTCCATGTCATCTTCCATCCGCTTGTACATCGGCGTGTTGGTGGCGAGCTTGATCGAGGGAGCAGGCTTGCAGCCGAACACGCTGCCGCGGCCGGTGGTGAAGCAGACGAGATTGGCGCCGCCGGCGACCTGCCCGGTCGCGGCGACCGGGTCGTAGCCGGGCGTGTCCATGAACACGAAACCCTTCTTGGTCACCGGCTCGGCATAGCGCAGCACGTCGACAAGGTTGGTGCTGCCGGCCTTGGCCATCGCGCCGAGCGACTTTTCGAGGATGGTGGTCAGGCCGCCGGCCTTGTTGCCAGGGCTCGGATTGGCGTTCATCTCGGCACCTTCGCGGCTCGTGTATTCCTCCCACCAGCGCATCAGGCCGACGAGCTTCTCGCCGACCTCGCGGCTGACCGCGCGGCGCGTCAGAAGATGCTCGGCGCCATAGGTCTCAGGCGTCTCCGAGAGGATGACGGTGCCGCCGTGGCGCACCAGAAGATCGCTCGCCGCGCCAAGCGCGGGGTTGGCCGACACGCCGGAATAGCCGTCGGAGCCGCCGCATTGCAGCGCGACCGTGAGTTCGCTCGCCGGTACTGCCTCGCGCTTGACCTTGTTGGCGTCGGCCAATGCTTCCTTCACGAAGGCAACGCCGGCTTCTACTGTCTTGCGCGTGCCGCCGACCTCCTGGATGTCCATCGCACGCAGGCGCCCGGCGAGCCTCTGCTCCTGCATCAGGCCGCCGATCTGGTTCACCTCACAGCCGAGGCCGAGCACGATGACGTTGGAGAAATTCACGTGCCGCGCATAGCCCCCGAGGGTGCGGCGAAGCAGCGCCAGCGGCTCGTCCTGGGTCATGCCGCAGCCGGTCTTGTGGGTCAGCGCGACGACGCCGTCGACATTCGGAAAGTCGGCTAGCGGATTCTCGCCGGTGAACGGGTTCTTCTTGAAGACATCGGCGACGAGGCCCGCGACATGGGCGCTGCAGTTCACCGAGGTGAGGATGCCGATATAGTTGCGCGTGGCAACCCGGCCATCGGGACGGCGGATGCCGTCGAAGGTCGCCGGCAGATCGAAGTTCGGCACCGGCTTGACGTCGACACCGTAGGCATAGTCCTTTGAGAAGTCACCCATGCCGCAATTCTGGGTGTGCACGTGCTGGCCGGGCGCAATCGGCTGCGTGGCAAAGCCGATGATCTGGCCGTAGCGCTTGATCGGCTCGCCTTGCGCGATCGGCTTGATCGCGACCTTGTGGCCAGCCGGAATGCGATCGACCGTGGTGACGCCGTCGGTGACCGCCAATCCCGGCGGCAGGCTCGCGCGCGCGATTAGGACGCTGTCATCGGGATGCAGGCGGATCACTTGTGCCGGGGCCATGTGGGTCTCCTTGGTGCCTTCTTCACCTCTCCCCGTCCTTCACGGGGAGAGGTCGAATTCTCGCAGAGCGAGAATTCGGGTGAGGGGCGATGCACAATGCTGACTACAACAACAGTGCTCGCCGGATAGAGGCCCCTCACCCCAACCCTCTAAGAGCCAGCTTCGCTGGTCTCGACCCCGCAAGAGCGGGGCGAGGGAGAACAACGTAGGTCGTGCCGGTGGAGAAGCTTACGCCTTGCCGCCGGACTTCTCGCGGGTCTGGTTGACCTGCATCTTCGCGTAGGTCTGCATCAACCCGACTTCGTTCGACAGCGTCACGAGCTTGAAGCCCATGTTGATCGCGCGCACCGCGCCTTCGGCGCCGGAGCAATGGATGCCCGGGTTGAGGCCACGCTTGCCGCACTCCTTGATGATCTTCTCGTAGATCTTCAGGATCTCCGGCTCGTCGCGGTCGAGCTTCGGCACCAGGCCGTAGGAGAAGCCGAGATCGGACGGGCCGATATAGACGCCGTCGATGCCCTCGACATCGAGGATCGCTTCCATGTTCTCGACCGCGGTCTTGGTCTCCATCATCGGCAGCAGCACGATCTCGTCGTTCGCGGTCTGCTGATAGGTGCCGGCCGAGCCATACATGCCGGCGCGGATCGGGCCGTTGGAGCGGACGCCCTTCGGCGGATACTTGGCGTAGGAGACGAGGTTCTTGGCTTCCTGCGACGTGTTGACCATCGGGCAGATCACGCCGTAGGCGCCGCCATCGAGCACCTTGCCGATGATGCCAGGCTCATTCCACGGCACGCGGACCATCGGGGTGACGGGATGGGCGTGCATCGACTGGAAGCACTGCACCATCGAGAGATAGTCCTGCACGCCATGCTGCATGTCGACGGTGACGCTGTCGAAGCCGCACTGCGCGATCACTTCGGCCGAAAATCCCGACGGGATCGCCAGCCACGCGTTCACCACCGCCTTGCCCGACGCCCAGACCTGCTTGACTTTGTTTGCCATTGATCGCGTTCCCTTTTCACGTTTCTTGGAGGACGAGCCCTAGCTGGTCGCCCGCTGGATGGAGACTTCACTGACGCCGACTTCGCGCGCGGTATTCACTATCGCCGCCCAGGTGTCGTCAGGCAAGGGGATGCCGTTCCTGGTGCGCTCGGCGCGGGTCTTGCGCTCCGGATCGCCCGGAACCAGCACGGAATCCGTGCCTGCGATCGGCTTGGTGGCGCGGATGAAATCGGTGTAGCGGGTGATTTCGCTATCGAAGAAGTTGCTGGTGTCGATCACCTTCGGATCGATGTAGAACGCCATCATGCCGTTGGCGAAACGCCGGTCCGACGACGTCGCGCCGGTGCCCGTCAAGGCACCGCCGAGCAGTTCACAGATGAACGCAAGGCCCGAGCCCTTGTGATCGCCGAAGGCGCGGATCGCACCGGTGCCCTTGGTGTGATCGCGCGGCCCATCGGGTGTGTACGGGCCATATAGCACATGCGGATCCTCGCTGAGCGTGCCGTCGGCATCGACGAGTGCGCCTGATGGCAGCTTCTTGCCGCCGCGGCTTGCAACGAGGCACTTGCCCTCGGCGACAACCGAGGTGGCGAAATCGAGCACGATCGGGTCCTGTCCCTGGCGCGGAATGCCGACGCAATACGGCGCGGTTGACAGGCGCTTCTCGACGCCGCCGTAGGGCGCGACCAAGAGCGAGCCTGCCGCGGTCACGAAATGGATCGAGACGAGACCTTCCGCAGCCGCCATTTCCGCCCAGTCGCCGACGCGGCCGAGATGGCCGGAGTTGCGCAGCGCGACCGCAGCGAGCCCTGCTTTCTTGCACTTCTCGATGCCGAGCTTGACTGCGATCGGCGTGACGGTCTGGCCATAGCCGAACTTGCCGTCGACCACTGCGAGCGACGGCGTGTCGACCACGACCTCGGGGGTCTGGTTCGGCACGATCGAGCCCATCTTCTTCCATCTGACATACACGGGCACGCGGATCACGCCGTGGCTATCATGGCCAGTGAGGTTCGCGGTCGTCAGATAGGTCGCAATGCGCCGCGCCTCTTCCGATGACGATTCCGAATGGGTGAAGACCTCGGAAACGAAGTTGATGAGATTATCAACCTTGATGGTGACCATGGATCCGTAGCTCGCTGAATTTATGCGCGGGCCTTGGCGTGACCGCCAAGGTAGGCCGCAGCAATCGCTTCATTGCCCCACAATTCGTCGGGTTTGCCGCCCAGCACAATCCGTCCGGTTTCCAGGACAAAGCCGTGATCGGCGACCGAAAGTCCCATGCGCGCATTTTGCTCGACGAGCAAGACCGTGGTGTCCTTCCTGATCTGCGAAATGATGCGGAACACCGCCTGCACGATCACAGGCGCGAGACCGAGCGAGGGTTCATCCAACAGCAGCAGCCGCGGCTTGGCCATCAACCCGCGGGCGACCGCCACCATTTGCAGCTGACCGCCGGACAGCGTCCAGCCGAGCGCGTTGGAGAACGTCCGGATGTCCGGGAAGAGGTCGAACATCGCGTCGGCCTCGCGCGAGATCTGCGACGCCGACACCTTCCGGTTCGACGCGCCGAGCATGATGTTCTCTTTCACCGTGAGACCCGGGAACACGCGGCGGCCTTCCGGCACATGCGAGATGCCGAGCCGGACAATCGCTTCCGGCCCGAGGCCCGCGATCGAGTGACCGTCGAACAGGATGTCGCCGGAAGCGGGTTTCTCGAGACCGGAGATCGCGCGCAGCGTGGTCGATTTGCCGGCGCCGTTGGCGCCGAGCAGCGTCACCACCTGCCCCTGCTCCACGGCGATCGTGATGCCGCGTAGCGCTTCGATCTCGCCGTAGCGGACCACGAGATTGCGGATTTCGAGCAGCGGCATCATTCGCTCCCGAGATAGGCGGAGACGACGTCGGGATGGCGCAGCACCGCCATGGACTCGCCGTCCGCGATGCGGCGTCCGAAGTTCAGCACCGTGATGTGCTGGGCGGCTTCCGAAACCAGCGTCATGTCGTGATCGATGATCAGGATGGTGAGCCCCTGTGCCGCGATGCGCTTGAGCAGTTCGTGCAGCTCGAGCTTCTCGGTCGAGTTGAGGCCGGCGGCCGGCTCGTCGAGCAAGAGGAGCGTCGGGTTGGCCGCGAGCGCGCGTGCGATCTCGATCAGGCGCTGGTGGCCGTAGGAGAAGCTCGAGATCAGCTCGTTGGCGCGGTTGCCGAGACCGACGAAGGTCAAGGCCTCCATCGCGCGCTCGGTCAGCGCGTCCTCGCCTTTGCCGATCATGGTGTTGCCGGGACGCTCCGCTCCGATCTCGACGTTCTCCAGCGCCGTCATCGAGCGGAACAGGCGGATGTTCTGGAAGGTGCGCCCCAACCCTGCCGCCGTGCGCTGATGCGGCGCCATGTTGGTGATGTCGGTGCCGTCGAGCACGATCTTGCCTGCGGTGGCCTTGTAGAGGCCGGACAGCACGTTCAGCGTCGTGGTCTTGCCGGAGCCGTTCGGGCCGATCAACGCATGCACGCCGCCACGCTTCACCGCGATGTCGACACCGTCGACTGCCTTCAGGCCACCAAAATGCTTCGTGAGCCCGGTCACCTTAAGGACGATATCGCCGCCGGAGGTCGCCGGCTTGAGCTGCAGCGCGGCCGCGACCGGCGGCGCCTTGGTGTGCGCGCGCCAGCGCGTGAAGGCGTCGGAAACGAAGCCCCAGATGCCGTCTGGCATGAAGCGGATGATCAGGATCACGAACAGGCCGTAGATCGCAAGATAGAGCCCCGGCACGCTCTTGAGGAAGCGCAGCCATTCCGGAATCAGGATCAGAAGCCCGGTGCCGATCACCGATCCGACCGGCGAGGCCACACCGCCGAGCAGCGACATGGTCAGGAACCCGATCGATTCCGCGAACGAGAATTGATCCGGGCTGACATAGGCGAAGCCGCCGGCGAACAGGCCGCCGGCCAAACCGCCGAGCAGCGCGCAGATCCCGAAGGCATAGATCTTGGTGCGGAAGACGTCGATGCCGTTGACCCCGGCCGCGAGCTCGTTATCGCGCACGGCGCGCATCGAACGTCCGAGCTTGGTGTCCGGCAGGTGCCAGACCAGATAGCCGACGATCGCGAGCACCGCGACGCAGAAGGCGAGATAGCTCTGCGAGGACTGGAACAGCTCGGGCCGCGTGATGTTGGAGACGCCGTCCGGCCCGTGCGTCAGCCAGATGGCGTTGATCATCACCAGCGTCACGATCTGCTGGAACGAGATCGTCACCATGGCGAGGTAGTGGCCGCCGAGCCGCAGCGTCGACATGCCCAGGAACGCGCCGGCGATCAGCGCGATCATGCAGCCGCCGACCAGGCAGGGCCAGAAGCTCAAATGCAGGTCGGCGGTGCCAAGACCGACCGCATAGGCGCCGAAACCGAAGAACGTCGCCTGCGCCAGGTTGATCTGGCCGCAGAGACCGAGCACGACTGACAACCCGAACACCGCGATCGAGAAGGTCGTCGCCTGCAGCAAGATATTGAGGACGTAGCCGTCGAAGCCCATGCTGCCGGCAAGCGCGACCAGTACGGCTGCGCCGATAAAATACGGCAGATGACGGATGATCAGCGGCTTCGAACGCACCGCAGGCACCGGGACCTGAATGTTGTCGCTGGCGCTCATGCTTTCTCCGCGACACGTTCGCCGAAGATGCCCTGCGGCCGGAAGATCAGGAAGGCGATCAGCACCAGGAAGGCGAAGCCGTCCTTGTACGGCACCGAGATATAGGCGGCGCCGAAGGTCTCGATCACGCCGAGCGCGAGGCCGCCGATGATGGCGCCGGTGACGTCACCGAAGCCACCAATGATGGTCGCGGCAAACGCCTTCAGCGCGATCGTCGAGCCCATCTGGATCGACACGAACAGCACAGGCGCGACCAGGATGCCGGCGAGACCGCCGAGCACGGCCGAATAGATGAAGGTGATCATGATCATGGTGGAGACGGAAATGCCGAGCAGCGAGGCCATTTCCTTGTCCTGCGAGGTGGCCTGCAGCTTCTTGCCGAGCAGCGTCTTCTCGAAGAACCAGAAATTGAACAGCACCAGCAGGATCGTGACCGCGATGATCAACAGATACTGGCTATCGAGATAGACCGGGCCGAGCTGGATGCCGGGCGTATCGAACCAGCCCTGCAGCACCTGTGGCTGCGGGCCGTAGATCGCCAGCACCGAATTCGACAGCAGGATCGAGGCGCCGATGGTGGCGATGATCACGGGCAGATAGGTGCGGTGGCGCAACGGATAGTAGACGCCGAGATTGAAGATGACGCCGAGCAGCGCCATGCCGGCGAGCGCGATCAGGAACGACAGCCAATAGGGCCAGCCGAGATCGACGGAGAACACCACCATGAGGTAGGCCGCGACCATGGAGAATTCGCCCTGCGCGAAGTTCACCACATTGGTGGCGCGGAAGATCAGCACGAAGCCGAGCGCGACCAGCGCGTAGACCGCGCCGATGCCGATGCCCGTGAACAGGAGTTGAAGGACCAGATCCATGACAAGCGTTCGGTTGAAGGGGAACTCGTTGCAACGGATGACCGACGCGGCCTCCCCGGCGACCGCCGGGGAGGCCCTCGCCCGCGTCAGTCGTTGGACTCGATGTGCTTGTCGAAGACGATCTTGCCCTTGTCGTTCTTCACGATGTTGTAGCCGTGCAGTCCGTCGCCGTTCTGGTCGAAATTGTATTCGCCCTCGGCACCCGGGAATTTCTTGATCGCCAGGATCGCGTCGCGGATCTTCTCGGGCTCGGTCGAACCGGCCTTGTTGATCGCCGCGGCGAGCACCGTGACGGCGTCATAGGTCCAGGCGCTCTGGTTGTCGGGCGCGACCTTCGTCGCATCGCGATAGATCTTGCCGAACGCCTTCGAGGCGTCGCTGGAATCCTCTGCGTAATCGGCGACACCATAGGTATTGTAGAGCGCAGGACCGGCGAGCTTGAGCGCGGTGATGTTGACGATCGAGGGCGAGCCGACCCACGGAATATTCACGCCGAGCTGACGCAACTGGCGGGCGAAGATGCCGAGATCGTTCTCGAAGGTGAAGTACGAGCCGAGGATATCGGCGCCGGACTGCTTGATCGCGAGCACGACGGGCGTGAAGTCCTGGCTCTGGTTGGCATAGCCCTGGTCGAGCACGGGCGGCGCGCCGAGCTTCTGCAGCGCTTCAGTCAGCGCCTTGCCGCCGGCGGTGCCGAACGCGTCGGTCGAATGCAGCACGGCCCACTTCTTCTTGCCGAGCGTGCTGACGCCGTATTCGGCGATGACGCGGCCGGAATAGCTGTCATTCGGGCGGAAGCGGAACAGCCACTTGTTGCCCATATGGGTGAGGTTCGGATCGGTGCCGCCGATCATCACCGGCTTGCCGAGCTTCAACACGTCGGGCGCCATCGCGTGGACCTGAGTGGAGCGGATCGAGCCGAGGAAGCCGACGATGTCGGACTGGGAGGCGAGCTTGGAAAACGCCAGCACGATGCCGGGATTGGTGGTCTGATCGTCCTCGACGATCAGTTCGCCCTGCTTGCCGAGGATGCCGCCGGCCTTGTTGACGGCCTCGAGCGCGAGCTTGGCGCCCTTGATGGCGTAGCCGCCGGATTCGGCCGCGGGGCCGGTGACGGGCGCGCACATGCCGATCTTGATGGTCGCACCTTGCGCATGCGCGCTCCGCAGCAGCGCAGGAGCGGCGAGACCTGCCGCCAAGCCGGCGGAAAACTCACGTCTCGTCAGTTTCATTCAATCCTCCCTGTATAACGCCGAACTTGATGTCGGCTGCATTGAGACGAGCTGGACGCGTAGACTTGTTGCCTCACCCTTGGTCATCACACAGCGCGACGAACAAACGTTTGCGCCGCTGCAGCGCACCCGACGTGCAACGGCGATAATCAATCTAAGCGTATCCCGGCAGCTAATCATGATTGTACATTGCACGCAATAGTCAAAAGTTCATCATAGGCGGTGCGTAAATGCCTGCAACGAGCGACCTCAGCGAGATCACGTGATAGTGTGACCGGCGGGGCAGCCTTCCATGTCGATGCCAAGAGCGAAATCGCAGACCAGACGGAAACAGCCGGCCTATGCGCTGATCAAGGACGCATTGGCAAAGCGCATTCGCACCGGCGACGTTCCGGCCGGCACCGTTCTCTCCGAATCGGCGATCGCGAGTTTGTTCGGCTCCAGCCGCTCCCCGGTGCGCCAAGCCTTCGAGCAGTTGGAGCACAGCGGCCTGGTGCGCCGCTTCGACGGCCGCGGCGTCATCGCCGGCAAGCGCAAGGCCGAACCTCGGCGCGTCCCGATCACGGCGACAATGCTGGGGCTGACCAACGGGCCGGTCGAGGCAGTCAGAAGCGACGCCTGGGACGCCCTCTACTACGAGCTCGAACGTGAAATCATCTATCGGTCGATGTTCGGACGCTTTCGCGTCAGCGAACTCGCGCTGGCGCGACATTTCAGGGTGGGACGCACGGTTGCCCGCAACCTGCTGCTGCGCGCGCAGGCGATCGGAATCCTGGAGAAGGGCGCCAAGGCCCACTGGTATGTCGTGCCACTGGACGAGGATCGCGTGCGCGACATCTTCGAGCTGCGCTCAACTCTCGAACCGCTGTTACTGAAATCGGCCACGACGAGGATCCCGACGGCAATGCTGGACCGGATGGCGGAACGGCTGCGCGAGGGAATCCAGCTCCGCGACCGTATCGGCGTCGGCGAACTCGACGAGATCGAGGGCGACCTCCATATCCGGTGCCTGGGTTACGGCATCAATCGCGAGATGATCGAAGCCCTCAAGCGCTCACACTGCGCGTTCGTGATCGGCAAGCACATCCAGGTGGCCCTGACCGCGCCGCAGATCGATTCCTTCATGGAAGAGCATCTGGTGATCATTGAAGCATTGCGCGCGCGCGACGCCGACGCAGCCGCCGCAACAATGCGCCGTCATATCGAGTGGTCTCATTCGAAAGTTGCCCGCTGGATTGCCGAATTCCGTGCCATCAACGTGATTTCGCGCGTTCCTTACATGGCCTAGCAGGCAACCATGATCGTACGAACTCTCGATCACTCGTCGGCCTCGACCTCGCCGTCATCGGCGGATGTCATTCCGGCCAGGCTCGCCTCCAGCAAGCCCAGCATCTCCTGGAGTTCCGCAAGCCTGCGCGCACCGTAACGTTTGGTGATCGTGGCGTAGATGGCTTCCGACGTCGGCGCCACCGCCTCGATCAGCTTCAGACCCTTCGGCGAGATCGAGACGACCGCGCGCCGCAGATCGTTCTCCGCCGCCTTGCGCTCGATCAGTTGACGAGCCTCGAGATCGCGCAGGATCCGCGACAGGCTCGGCCCCAGCAGAAACGCCACACGCGCGAGCTCGGTGACTTCGATCTCGTCGACCGAAGTCAGCGCGCGCAGGATCCGCCATTGCTGTTCGGTCAGTCCATGATTGCGCAGCGAGGGGCGGAACTGCCGCATCACCGCCTCGCGCGCGCGGAGCAGCGACATCGGCAGCGAGCGCGAGAACTCGCGCATAGGCGCGCGGCGGGTTGCCCCGGTCTCGGCCGGCGCCGATCGCATGTCGTTCGATGATTTCTTGCGCGCCATCCCTCAACCCACTGCCACGAATTTTCGCGTTGCAGCATAGCCTGATTCAGTTTGCGGGAATTCACTTAACATGTTAATCATCTCCCGACATCCAAATTTGTGTATTACGCATGGCCCTCTCCCAAGACGATATCCGCGCTGCCGCCGCAAGCCTCGACCAGGCGGAAAAGACCCGCAAGCAGATCCGCCAGCTCTCGCTGCAATATCCCGGCATTACCCTTGAAGATGCCTACGCGATTCAGAAGGCCTGGGTCGAGATGAAGGTGGCGCAGGGCCGCGTCGTCAAGGGCCACAAGATCGGCCTGACCTCGAAGGCGATGCAGAGCGCGCTGAATATCGACGAGCCCGATTCCGGCATCCTGCTCGACGACATGTTCTTTGCCGATGGCGGGCTGGTGCCGAGCGATCGCTTCATCGGAACGCGCGTCGAAGCCGAGCTCGCCTTCGTGATGAAGCACCGCCTGGCGGGGCCGAACTGCACCCTGTTCGATGTGCTCAACGCCACCGACTTCGTGGTGCCGGCGCTGGAGATCCTCGATACCCGCGTCGAGCGCGTCGACCCCGAGACCAAGGCCACGCGCAAGATCTACGACACCATCGCCGATAACGCCGCCAATGCCGGCATCGTGCTCGGCGGCCGGCCGATCCGTCCGCTGGACGCCGATCTGCGCTGGATCGGCGCGCTCTGCTTCCGCAACGGCCAGCTCGAGGAAACCGGCCTTGCCGCCGGTGTGCTGAATCATCCGGCGACCGCGGTGGCGTGGCTTGCCAACAAGATCGCGCCCAACGGGCTCGCGCTGGAGGCTGGACAGGTCGTGCTGGCAGGCTCCTTCATCCGCCCGATCGAGACCCGCAAAGGCGACACGATTCAGGCCGACTATGGACCCTACGGTTCCGTGAGTTGCTACTTCGCCTGACGCCGGACGCAATTGCAAGGAGACCGCCCATGCCGCACTTCACGCTTGAATATTCAGCCAATCTCGACGGCCTCGTCGATATGGCCGAGACCGTCGAAGTGGTCCGCAAGGCGGCGGTCGAAACCGGCATCTTCCCGCTCGGCGGCATTCGCGTCCGCGCCATCAAATGCGAGCATTACGCAATCGCCGACGGCCGCAAGAGCTACGGCTTCCTCGACATGGTGCTGCGGCTCGGCGAAGGCCGCGATCTCGCCGCGCGCAAGAAGGCCGGCGAGCGCATCTTCAAGGCGCTGTCGGCCCATCTCGACCCGGTGTTTGCAAAGAGCAAGTTCGCTTTGTCGTTCGACATGCAAATCAACGACAAGGAGACGAGCTGGAAGCGCAACAACATTCACGACGCATTGAAGGTGGAGACGGTCAATGGATAAGGCCAGCCCGAAATCGGCAGACGTGTTCCAGGCCAACCGCGACCGTGCGGGTCCCCTGCTCGCCAAGCTGAAAGCCGAAGGCATCGGCCACATGATCGACGGCAAGGTCGTGCCATCGGTGACGGGCGAAACCTTCGAGACTAAGTCGCCGATCGACGGCACGGCTCTGGCATCGGTCGCAAAGGGCAATGCGGAGGACATCGACCGCGCCGCAGCCGCGGCCTGGCGCGCGTTCAAGACCTGGCGCGACATGCCGGCGGCGCAGCGCCGCAAGCTGTTGCATCGTGTGGCCGACGCGATCGAGGAGCGTGCCGACGACATCGCCGTGCTCGAATGTATCGATACCGGGCAGGCGTATCGCTTCATGGCCAAGGCCGCGATCCGGGCCGCCGAGAACTTCCGCTTCTTCGCCGACAAATGCGCCGAAGCGCGTGACGGCCTGAACACGCCGAGCGAGGAGCACTGGAACATCTCGACCCGCGTGCCGATCGGTCCGGTCGGCGTGATCACGCCGTGGAACACGCCGTTCATGCTCTCGACCTGGAAAATTGCGCCTGCGCTGGCCGCTGGCTGCACGGTCGTGCACAAGCCGGCCGAATGGTCGCCGGTCACCGCAGACCTGCTGGTCAAGCTGGCAAAACAAGCCGGGATCCCCGATGGTGTGCTCAACACCGTGCACGGCTTCGGCGAGGACGCCGGCAAGGCGTTGACCGAGCATCCCGCGATCAAGGCGATCGGCTTCGTCGGCGAGAGCTCGACGGGATCGGCGATCATGGCGCAAGGCGCCAAGACACTGAAGCGGGTGCATTTCGAGCTCGGCGGCAAGAATCCGGTGATCGTGTTCGACGACGCCGATCTCGATCGCGCACTCGATGCGGTCGTGTTCATGATCTACTCGCTCAACGGCGAGCGCTGCACGTCGTCGAGCCGCTTGCTGGTCCAGCAGAACATCGCCGACAAGTTCATCGAGAAGCTGACGGCGCGCGTGAAGGCCCTCACGGTCGGCCATCCGCTCGATCCCGCAACTGAAATCGGGCCGCTGATCCACGAGCGGCATCTCGCCAAGGTCTGCAGCTATTTCGACGTTGCGCAGAAGGACGGCGCGACGATCGCGGTCGGCGGCAAACCGCATGACGGTCCCGGCGGCGGACACTATGTGCAGCCAACCCTGGTGACCGGTGCGAACGCCAAAATGCGCGTCGCGCAGGAGGAAGTGTTCGGCCCGTTCCTGACCGTGATCCCGTTCCGCGACGAGGCTGACGCCATCGAGATCGCCAACGGCGTGCAGTACGGGCTGACAGGTTATGTCTGGACCGGCGACATGGGCCGCGCGCTGCGCGTCGCCGATGCGCTGGAAGCCGGCATGATCTGGCTCAACTCGGAAAACGTCCGGCATCTGCCGACGCCGTTCGGCGGCATGAAGGCCTCCGGCATCGGCCGCGACGGCGGCGATTACTCGTTCGAGTTCTACATGGAAACTAAGCACGTCTCGCTCGCGCGCGGGACGCACAAGATTCAGAAACTGGGAATTTGAAACCCGTCGTTCCGGGGCGATGCGCAGCATCGAACCCGGAACCTCGAGATTCCGGGTCTGGTCCTTCGGACCATCCCGGAATGACGACACACAGGGGAAACACCTATGCCCGTTCCGACGCACGTTTTTGATCCGCCGTTCAACATCATCCGTTGCAGCCACGCCATTCTCGACGTCACCAACCTCGACGCGAGCGCGGCGTTCTACGAGAAGACGATCGGCCTCCACATCGAGGACCGCGACGACAAGGCGGTCTACCTGCGCGCCAGCGAGGAGCATCAGCATCACTCGGTGGTGCTGCGCAAGGCGGCGAAAGCGGCCTGCAACCGGCTCGGCTTCAAGGTCGGCAACAACCGCGACCTCGACAAGGCGGCTGCGTTCTGCTCCGAGAACGGCATCGAGCACGCCTTCGTCGACCAGCCGTTCCAGGGCCGCACCCTGCAGTTCACCGATCCCTTCGGCTTCCAGATCGAGCTCTACGCCACGATGGAGAAGCGCCCGCATCTGCTGCGGCGCTACGACCTCTACAAGGGTTGCCACCCGCAGCGGCTCGACCATTTCAACGTGTTCGCAGCGGAGGTGCAGGACACCGTCGACTTCTACGCCCGGCTCGGCTTCCGCCTGACCGAATATGCCGAGGAGGACGGCGCGAACGGCCGCATCGCCGCGGCCTGGATGCACCGCAAGGGCAATGTGCACGACTTCGCCATCACCAACGGCAAGGGTCCGCGCCTGCACCACATCGCCTATTGGGTGCCGACCGCGATGAACATTGTGCATCTCTGCGACGTGATGGCCTCCTCCGGCTTCCTGAGCAACATCGAGCGCGGCCCGGGCCGGCACGGCATCTCCAACGCGTTCTTCCTCTACGCCCGAGATCCCGACGGCCATCGCATCGAACTCTACACCAGCGACTACTTCACCGGCGATCACGACCATGAGCCGCTGCGCTGGTCGCTGCGCGATCCGCGCCGCCAGACGCTGTGGGGCGCGCCCGCACCCCGCTCCTGGTTCGAGGAAGGCTCGCCCTTCGCGGGCCAGGCCGTGCGCGAGCCGCGCTTCGTCGCCGACGTACTGGTTGCGGACTAACGCGCGCCCCTCTCGACACGTCGTCCCTGCGAACGCAGGGACCCATAACCACAGGACCGTATTGCTACCAAGATCGTCGCCCCACGTGCCATAATATGAGGCCTGTGGTTATGGGTCCCGGCTCGCGCTTCGCTTGGCCGGGACGACCTCAAGAATTGGATTGCTAATGTCCACTCCCCGCCTCGCCACCTATTCCGTCGACGGCGCCGTCAAGTATGGCGCCGTCACCGACGCCGGGACCGTCGATCTCTCCTCGCGTTTCGCCAAGGACTATCCGAGCTTGCGCGAAGCCATCGCCGCCGGCGCCCTGACGAAGCTCGTGGACGCCGCTGCCGGACGCTCGCCCGATCACGCGCTCGACGCGGTCGCCTTCCAGCCGCCGATCCCGACACCTGAAAAGATCATCTGCATCGGCGTCAACTATCCGGACCGCAACGCCGAGTACAAGGACGGCTCGGACGCGCCGAAGTATCCGAGCATGTTCCTGCGCGTGCCGCGCTCCTTCGTCGGCCACAACGCTCCTCTGGTGCGCCCGCGCGCCTCGCCGCAACTCGATTATGAAGGCGAACTCGTGCTGGTCATCGGCAAGGCCGGCCGTCACATCCCGAAGAGCGCCGCGCTCGATCACATCGCCGCGATCTCGCTGTGCAACGAGGGCACCATCCGCGACTGGGTGCGCCATGCGAAGTTCAACGTCACCCAGGGCAAGAACTTCGATTCCACCGGCAGCCTCGGCCCGTGGATCGTGCCCTACACCAACGAAGCCCAGATCGCCGATATCCGCCTGACCACGCGGGTGAATGGCGAGACGCGACAAGACGACCGCACCTCGCGCTTGATCTTCGGCTTCCGTTACCTCATCAACTACATCTCGACCTTTGCGACACTGGTTCCCGGCGACATCATCGTCACCGGCACGCCGACCGGCGCGGGCGCGCGGTTCGATCCGCCGCGCTACCTGAAGCCGGGCGACGTCATCGAGGTCGAGGCCGAAGGCGTCGGCATTTTGCGCAACGGCGTCGTCGACGAAGCCAATCAATAAACGAACGGACAGTGCCATGACCTCAACATCCGGCGGCGAAGCGATCGTCAATGGTCTCGTCGCCCACGGCGTCGATACCGTGTTCGGCCTGCCCGGCGCGCAGATCTATGGCCTGTTCGATGCGTTCCACCAGGCACAGCTCAAGGTGATCGGCGCGCGGCACGAGCAGGCCTGCGGCTACATGGCTTTCGGCTATGCGCGCTCCAGCGGACGGCCGGGCGTATTCAGCGTGGTGCCCGGCCCCGGCGTGCTCAATGCCTCGGCGGCGCTGCTCACCGCATTCGGCTGCAACGAACCCGTGCTATGCCTCACCGGACAGGTGCCGACGCAATTTCTGGGCAAGGGCCGCGGACATCTGCACGAGATGCCCGATCAGCTCGCGACCTTGCGCACTTTCGTGAAATGGGCCGACCGCATCGAGTATCCCGACAACGCGCCGGCGATGGTGTCGCGCGCATTCCAGGAGATGCTGTCCGGCCGGCGCGGACCTGCCTCGCTGGAGATGCCCTGGGACGTGTTCACCCAGCGCGCCCAGGTCGCGGCGGTGAAGCCGTTTGATGCACTGCCGGCGCCGCAACCCGACCCCGACCGCATCAAGGCCGCCGCCGACCTGATCGCGGGCAGCAAGGCGCCGATGATCTTCGTCGGCAGCGGCGCTATCGACGCGCGCGAGGAGATTCTCGAGCTCGCCGAGATGATCGACGCGCCGGTCGTCGCCTTCCGCAGCGGCCGCGGCATCGTCTCCAATGCGCACGAGCTCGGGTTGACGATGGCCGCCGCCTACAGACTGTGGCCGAAGACGGATCTGATGATCGGCATCGGCACCCGCCTGGAGCTGCCGACGATGTCGCGCTGGCCCTATCGTCCGGACGGCCTGAAATCCGTGCGGATCGATATCGATCCCGTCGAAATGCGCCGCTGGCCATCCGACGTCGCTGTTATCGCCGACGCCAAGTCCGCGACCAACGATCTCGCCGCCGCCGTCCGCAAGGCCGGCTACAGCAAGACCTCTGGCCGCCGCGCGGCGATCCGTGAAGCAACCGCTGCCGCCGAGCATGAGATCCAGCGCATCCAGCCGCAGATGGCCTACCTGAAGATCCTGCGCGAGGTGCTGCCGGCGAATGCCATCGTCACCGACGAGCTCTCGCAGGTCGGTTTCGCTTCCTGGTACGGCTTCCCGATCTACGAGCCGCGCACCTTCGTGACCTCGGGCTATCAGGGCACGCTCGGCTCGGGCTTCCCGACGGCGCTCGGCGCCAAGGTCGCCAACCCGAACAAGCCGGTGGTCGCGATCACCGGCGACGGGGGCTTCATGTTCGGCGTTCAGGAACTCGCCACCGCGGTGCAGTTCAAGATCGGCGTGGTGACGCTGGTCTTCAACAACAACGCCTATGGCAATGTCCGTCGCGACCAGCACGAACGCTTCGACGGCCGCATTGTCGCCTCCGATCTCGTCAATCCGGATTTCGTCAAGCTCGCGGAGTCCTTCGGCGCGGGTGCGGCGCGCGTTACCTCACCCGATCATTTCCGCCCGGCGCTGGAAAAGGCATTGGCCGACGGCGGCCCCTACGTGATCTCGGTGGAAGTGCCGACGGGATCCGAAGTCTCGCCCTGGGCGTTCATCCACCCCGCGAAGAACATCTGAGGGTGATGAGATTAGGCTGAGCTGCAGCGGCGGGGTGCTTCACCTCTCCCTTGGGAGAGGTCGGCGCGCAGCGCCGGGTGAGGGATTACGGTCTCTCGTTAGCACCGCGGCCCCTCACCCGATTTGCTGCGCACGACCTCTCCCCGGCGTGGAGAGGTGAACCGAACGAGCGGCCCAAACCGATCCGATCTGAATCCATCGCGCTTCAGCGCCGTGTGCGACAGCCGCCGGCTTAACGGCCGGCGGCACCTAGGCGCACCTTACGAAAGGTCAGGTTGATGCGCTGGCGGCCGAGCAGTCCGTGCTCGCCGTCGGCGAGCGGCGCAACGCCGTGGAAGGCCAGCCGCGACGGTCCGCCCCACACCACGACGTCGCCATGCTCCAGCCGGTAGCGGCGCGTCGGATCGCTGCGCTTGAGGCCGCCGAACAGGAAAATCGCCGGCAGCCCCAACGACACCGAGACGATCGGTGCGGCGAAATCCAGTTCGTCCTTGTCCTGATGCAGCGACAGTTTCGCACCGGGAACGTAGCGGTTGATCAGGCAGGCTTCAGACGCAAAACCATTGAAGCCGCCCGCGGCTGCGGCATCGGCGGCGAGCTTGCGCAGCACCGGCGGCATCGGAGGCCACGGCGTACCCGAATTCGGATCGATGCCGTCATAGCGATAGCCGCTGGGGTCGGAGACCCAGCCGAGGCTGCCGCTATTGGTCATCGCAACCGACATGCGATGGCCGCCCGGCGTGATCAGATGGCGGAACGGCGCCTGCCTGACGATCTCCCGCAATGCCGGCATCAACTCAGCCTCGAACGGCTTGGCAAAGCCGCGCAGCAATGCCGCGCCCTCCCCAATCGTCTCGCGCGGGGGCCGTGCGTCGCCAACAGTCTCGAACAGATCAGCGGTCACGCCTGTCCGCACTCACTTCGCATCGTGGAAGATCACACCAACGGTGTGGCGATGGCCGGAGCGGATCCGGCTGACGCCGTGGCGCAAATTAACCCGATAGGACCCGCGTGTCCCCTGCACCGGACGGTGATGCACGGCGAAGGCAACCGCGTCCCCTTGGGTGAGCGGCACCACTTCGGGCCGCGACTGCATCCGCGGCCGCTGCTCCGTCAGCACGAACTCGCCGCCGGTGAAATCGCGCCCCGGCTGCGACAGCAGGATCGCGACCTGGATCGGGAACACATGCTCGCCATAGAGATCCTGATGCAGGCAATTGTAGTCGCCCTCGCCATATTGCAGCAGCAGCGGCGTCGGCCGCGTCTGCCCAGCCTCGTGACAGCGCTTCAGGAACGCCTGATGCGATGCGGGGTATCTGATGTCGATCCCCATCGTCTGGTTCCAGCGATTGGCCGTGGCGGTCAGCCGCGCGTACAACCCCGGCCGCAGTTCCGCGATCAGATCGGGCAGCGGATAGGAGAAGTATTTGTACTCGCCGCGGCCAAAGCCATGGCGGCCCATCACGACCTTGCTGCGAAACAGGCCGTCATCCGGATAGAGCGAGGCGATGCCGTCGCACTCCTGCGGCGTCAGCAACCTCTCCAGGACGGCGCATCCCTGCCCGTCGAGATCGGCCGAGATCCGGCCCCAATCCAGTGCGTCGACGCGGGCGGGGATATCCGATGGTGCCGCGTGTGCGGCGGTCTTGGCTGTTGCTTTCATGAGGCCGAGTCTCGCTCATGATCACGGCCAGCGCCACCCGATTTCCGGCAATTTGACCGTCATTGCGAGCGAAGCGAAGCAATCCATCCTTCCACGTATGCGGAACGATGGATTGCTTCGTCGCTATCGCTCCTCGCAATGACGGCGCGCGGAACCGGCTAGCCCAGCACCGGCAGCGTGATCACGTCATAGCCGTGGCTGATCTTCCGCTTCAGCACGGGGTCTTCCATCTCGAACTCGAAGCGGCTCGCCGGGCGGATGCCGCCCTTCGCCGCAAAGGTGCCACCGAACATCGCGCAGCCGTCCGGCAATCCGCCTGCACCGAAGCCTCCGATGATCAGGGTTCTCACCGGCAGCATGTGGTCGAGCGTGCCTTCCTGGTAGAGCACGCGCTGGCCGCCGATCACGGCCCAGGAGCGCAGGATGAGCTGGTCCCAATGGCCGATCACGTCCTCGAGCTCCCAGAGCTCGGAGGCGATCGGCTTGTCGCACATCTGCTTCGAGACGGTGACGCTGTAGCTCTCGACCTTGCGGTCGGTGTGGTCGGAGCCGCAGCCGACAAAGGTGCGGCCCTGCCAGCCGATCAGCACGAACTCGACCTCGCCGCTGGACTCGGCGCCGCAAACCTCGATCGCGTCGGCGAAGGTGATCCGGCGTGCCGAGCAGCGGTAATAGATCGGCGTCGACGCAGGCCGCGCAATGCCGAGCGCCTCGAGCTCGGCGATATGCTTGTCGCGCGCCACGGGATCGCGGCCGGTCCAGCCGGCGATCACGGCCTGCCTGATCTCGAGCGTGAGCGGCGTCGCGGCGCCCTTGTCGTCGATGTTGAAGGTGAGATCAAACACGAATCACGCTCTCCATCCCGGCAGCAAGTTCGAAGATACGGCGATCCGAACCGCCTGAAGCGGCAAGCATCAGGCCGACCGGAGCCTCGCCTTCACGATGCGCCGGCAGCGAGATCGCACAGCCGTCAAGCGCGTTGATGAGCGAGGGGTTGCGCAGTGCGCGCAGGTTCTGGGTGGCAAACGCCTTGTCGTCGGCGAGATCGGCGATAACAGGCGGCAGGTTCGCCGTGGTCGGCAACACCAACGCATCATAGGGAGCGATGCGCTTCTCGGTGCGCGCGATGAACGACCGGCGCGCATTGATGAGATCGATGTAATCGGCCGCGAGAAAACCCTCGCCGCGCAGAATGCGCACCGACACGCGGGGATCGTAGATGTCGCCCTTGCTCGCGATCAGATAGCGGTGCCAGGCGTAGCTCTCGGCCGCGGCAAAGCCGCCATTGGCATTCATGACGCCGACGTCGAGCAGCTCGGGCACCTCGATCTGCTCGATCAGCGCACCGGCGCGCGACAATGAAGCGAGCGCACGCTCGAAGGTCTTGGCCACGCCATCGTCGAGATCATCGAGCACGACGGTGGTCGGCACCGCGAGCCGCATGCCCTTCACAGGGCGCGGGGTCAGCGGCTTGACCGGCTCGTCGGCAAGCACGGCATCGAGTGTCGCGCAGCAGGCAACCGAATTCGCCAGCGGCCCGTAGCTGTCGAGCGAGAACGACAGCGGCACGCCGCCGTCGAGCGGAATGCGGCGCTGGGTCGGCTTGTAACCGACGATGCCGTTGAAGGCGGCCGGGATCCGGCAGGAGCCGCCGGTGTCGGTGCCGAGCGCACCATAGGCCATCCCGTCGGCGATCGAGACCGCCGCACCCGACGACGAGCCGCCGGGCACGTGGCCGACGCTCCGGTTCCAGGCGCTCTTCGGCGTGCCGTAATGCGGATTGATGCCGATGCCGGAATAAGCGAACTCGGTCATGTTGGTGCGGCCGATCACGATGAAGCCGGCACGACGCAGCCGCGCCACCACCGGCGCATCGGCCTCCGCCGGCGCGGAATCGTCCAGCGCCCGCGAACCTGCCCGCGTCACCTGTCCCTTGATGTCGAACAGATCCTTGATCGAGACCGGGATACCGGCAAAGGGCGACGGCGCCGCGTGCGCCTTGCGCAGCCGGTCCATGGCGTCGGCGGCCTCAAGCGCGGCGTCCTTGTCGACGTGGATGAAGGTGCGCTGGCCCTCGCCTGCGGGATCGGCGATCCTGGCGATGCACTGCTCGACGAGCTTGCGGGCGGAGGTCTTGCCGCTGGCGAGATCGGCGGCAAGGGAGGCGAGTGTCGGATTGTTCGGCATGGCTCTCACTTCATGGCTGACATCTGATTGTCGCGCGAACCGGCGCCGATTTCCAGATGGCCCGCACCACCCCCGGTCCGGGCCGTCGGTATCACGTCAGCCCGAAATAGGCGCGGTGCAGCTCTTCATTGCCGCTCATCTCGGCAACCGTGCCGGAGAAACGGATGCGTCCGCCTTCCAGCACGAATACGCGGGTGGCGACATCGAGGAAACTGATATTTTGCTCGGCGATCAAGAGCGACAATCCCCGCCCCTGCAGGCTGGAGAGAGCACGGATCACCTCCTTGACGAACAGCGGCGACAGGCCGGCCGAGGGCTCGTCCATGACAAGCAGCTTCGGGTCGGCCGACAACGCCTTGGCGATGCCGAGCATCTTGCGCTGGCCACCGGACAGACTGGAGGCGGGATCGCGACGCTTGTCACGCAGCACCGGGAACAGGCCGTACAATTCGTCGACCCGCGCGCCCGGATTGGCATGTCCGAGCGCCTGCGCGCCGACGCGGATGTTCTCCTCGATCGACAGATCGGGGAACACCGCAAGCTCCGACATGTAGGTCATGCCGCGCTTCATGCGGTCCGACGAGCGCATCCGCGTGACGTCCTCGCCACCGAGCCTGATGTGCCCGTTACGGGTCTCGATCAGGCCGACCAGCGATTTCAGGAATGTGGTCTTGCCCGCGCCGTTGGCGCCAAGCAGCAACACTGTTTCACCGGCGCGGACGTCGAGATCGATGCCCCACAACACCTGCATGGTGCCATAGCCGGCATCGACGCCCTTGGCGTCCAGAAGCGACCCTGCATCAGTGGGCATGCTCGCCTCCCAAGAACACTTCGATCACCTGCGGCTCGTGGACTGCGGTGGCGAGCGTGCCTTCGAATATCTCCTTGCCCGCGTTGAGCACGATGACACGGTCGGTGATCTGCTCGATGAAGCCCATGAGATGCTCGACCACGATGATCGCCATCCCGGTCGCGGCCAGCGCCTTGATGCGTCCGGCGATCCAGTCGAGCTCGGCCGGATTGAGGCCGGCCGCGAGCTCGTCGAGCAGCAACAGCCGAGGGCGCGTGGCGAGCGCTCGGGTGAGATCCAGCATCTTCTGCTGCGCGCTGTTGAGGTCGGCGGCGGGTCGGTCGGCGACCTCCTTCAGCCTGTATTCCTCGAGCAGCTGCGCCATCGATGGCGGCGCCGCCGCAGCGTCGCCCGCAGCCTGGCCATAGGCCAGCGCCACCTGGATGTTCTGGCGCACGGTCAGCGACAGGAACGGCTTCGGCACCTGGAAGGTGCGGTTGATGCCGCGGTGAACCAGCTTGTGGGAGGCGGCGCCGCCGATGCTTGCGCCGTCGAACACGACCTCGCCGCCATCGGGCCCATAGAGGCCGGAGATCACGTTGATCGACGTCGTCTTGCCCGAGCCATTGGGGCCGACGAGACCCAGGATCTCGCCGGGCACGACGTGGAAGCTCAGCCCGTCGAGCGCGTAGAAGCCGCCGAACCGCTTGACCAGCTTCGAGACCTTGAGGATGGGTGATTTATCAGGGGACATGCCACCCCCTGCGCGTTGCCAGCGACACCAGCCCTGCGGGCAGGAACAGCACCAGGCCCATGATCAGCAGGCCATAGATCAACTGGAAATATTGCGGCGTGGTGAACCCGATCAGGTTGTAGATGCCATAGAGGATGAGCACGCCGACGATCGGTCCGGTGATGGTGGCAACGCCGCCGAACAGCGCGAACACGATCGCGAAGATGCTGAACTCGCTGGAGAACACGTTGTCCGGATAGAACACCGAGACGTACCAGGCGTAGATGCCGCCGGCGAGCCCGGCGACCAGCGCCGAGCCGAGCCAGGCGATCACCCGCATCTTCACGATGTTGACCCCGGCCATCGAGGCGGAGACCGAGTCTTCCCGCACGGCCTGCAGCGCAAGGCCGAACGGTGAGTTCTTCAGGTAGACGACGCCGCCAACGGTCAGCGCCAGCACGGCGATGGCCGCGTAGTAGGCGTTGGTCGGATTGAACGTGCCGGTGAGCGACACGCCGTAGGGTCCCTTGGTGATCCCTTCCAGCGCCGGGTTGGCGACGAAATGCAGCACGGCAAGCGAGGCCGCCAGATTGGCGATCGCAAAATACGCACCCGACAGCCGCAGCAACGGCGTCAGCAGCAGACCGAGCGCGACAGCGACGAGACCGCCAACCAGCACGGCCAGAAGCGCCGGCGTCTGCAGATGCATCACCATGACGGCAAAGCCATACGCGCCGGCGCCGAAGAAGCCGACATAGCCGAACGGCAGATAGCCGGTGAAGCCATAGATGATGTTCACGCCTTGCGCGAGGATCAGAAAGATCACGAAGTTGAACAACAGCAGATGGTTTTGATAGGCGCCGGGCAGCAGCGCGAACACGACAACCAGCGGCGCGAGGATGAACAGCAGATGTTTCGAAGCGTCACGCAACGCGCACCCGCCTTCCGAGCAGACCGCTCGGGCGCAACAAGAGAATCAGGATCAGCAGCACATAGGGCAGCAGGTCGGCCCAGGAACTGAGATAGGTCTGCACCAGCATATAGAAGACGCCGTAAACGATACCGCCGAGCGCAGTGCCGAGCGGATTGCCGAGCGAGCCCAGCACCACGATCGCGAACGACGTCACCGTCGCATCCGCGCCGAAGGCCGGAGTTACCGAGCCGAACATGAAGGGCGCGAACACGCCGGCGACAGCGGCGAGCCCGAGCCCGATGCCGAACGCCGCCGCCGACACGCGGTCGACGTCGATGCCCGTCGCCAGAGCCTCATCGCGCCGTGACATCACCGCGCGGGTCAGCGTGCCGAGCCGCGTGTGATAGAGATAGAGGTAGACGAGCGCGATCGCGACCAGACTCGTGGCGGCCGCGATCACCCAGGGCGCGGGAAAGCCCTGGCCGAGGATCTGGATCGGCCCTGCCCCACCGGCCTTGCCGCCGAACCACTTGACCTTGATGGTCGTGAACACGGTTCCGAGCAGCCGGCTCTGGATCGAGCGCTCGCTGGTGCCGGCGAAGATCGTGGTGACGGCTTCGATCACCTGCGACAGGCCGAAGAACAGGATGATCGACAGCATTTCCGGGTTGGTCGAGCCCTGCAGCCGCGGCACCAGCACCCAATAGAGCAGAAAACCTGCGAGCACGAAGACCACGAAGGCCAGCGGCACCGCGAACAGCGGATCGATGCCGGCAATGCCGACCACCCCGACCGCGATGAAGGCGCCGAGCATCAGCATATCGCCATGCGCAAGATTGACGATGCGCATGACGCCGAACACGAGATTGAGACCGATGCCGACAAGGCTGAAATACAGCCCGAACAGCACGCCGGCGACGAGCGCGTAGGTCATGCTAGCGCCCGCCCCCGATGGTCATTGTTGACGTCGATGACCGCATCACGGTGCCGGATAAACCGGCTTGCCGGTCGCCGTCTCGTGCGGGTAGATCGAGACGAACTTGATGTGGTCGTGCTCGTCGAGGATGAGCTGGCCGAGCGGCGTCAGTTCGCCGATCTGCCCGCCGGTCTCGTCCAGCTCGAAGGTGCCGTCGAGCGTCTTGAGCTTGCCGTTGAGCGAGAACACCGCGCGGCGCAGCTCCATCTGGTCGAGGCTGGTCGCCTCCGACAGCGTCTTCTCGATCACCAGCGCGGTGGTGTAGCCGGCCACCGCATTGAAGCCGAACTCCATCTTGCCGTCGCTGTACTTCTTCTCCCAGGCGGCGCGGAAATCCTTCATGTTCATCCCGAAATTGACGGGATAATTCAGCTCGGACGGCGGCACATAGGTCCAGACGTGCTCGAGTCCCTTGGCGCCGACATTCTTTTCGAGCAGCTCGGTCTCGAGGCCGGCATAGATCGCGAACAGCATCTTGAACTTGATGCCGACGTCCTGGACGTTGCGCAGGAAGGCGATGTCGTTCGGCGCGTAGCCGAAATGGATCACCGCATCCGGATTGGCATTGTTGATGTTGTTGATGATGACGTTGTAGTTCGTGGTCTCGGTCGGGACGCCCTGGTCATAGACGATCTCGATCGGCGCGCCCGAATCCTTGACGAACTTGCGGAAGGCGTTGGCTTGCGTTCCCGTGAACTCGTTGGTCGAGTACAGGATCGCGACCTTCTTGATGCCGAGGCCGGGACCGTCATGGCTGATGAAGTCAGCCACCGGCTTCGGCCAGACGGTCGACGCCGGGTCGGCCATCAGGGCGATATACGGATTGTCTTTCGAGAAGAAGCTCGCGCCGGTGCCGGTCTGATCGAACAGGAACATCTTGTGGTCGCGCGCGATCGCAACCGCCGGCGCCGTCAGCACCGATCCGGAATCCGCGACCAGGAGGTCGACCTTATCCTGCGTGATGAGCTGGTTATAGAGCGTCGCGGCGGTCGCCGTGTTGCTCTGGTCGTCATAGGAGACGAGCTTGATCGGGATCTTCTTGTCGAACGCCTTCACGAAGACGCCGCCCTCGGCGTTCTTCTGTTCGACCCAGAACTTCAGCGAGCTGTAGACCGGCATCGAGATCGAGGCAAAGCGCCCCGAAGACGCATACAGCGTGCCGATCTTGATCTCCGACGGCGCGTCCGCGGCCATGGCGTGTGTGGCAAACGCGAGGCTGGCAGCGAGTGCCGCGCCCGTCATCCTCAGCATGATATTTCCTCCCGGATGCTTGCTAACGGGGCCCTTCTACGCGCGGGATCGGAGGGACACAAGCAGGCTCGCCTTATCAATTGTGCGAGGGGCGGAATATGCGGCATGCACTTGGCACAGGGGCATGCGCGGAGCACGGATGGACCGTTGACGGGCCTTGGTCCAATGTCGCATCAAGATTGGAACGATTTCGGGAGGATTTTCAGAAATGGCCGAACCCGCACGCGCGAAACCAAAACCGACGCCGGAGACCCAGCATTTCTGGGACGGCACCAAGGCCGGCGAATTGCGCCTGCAGCGCTGCGATGCCTGCGCCAACGTTTACTTCCCGCCGCGGCCGTTCTGCCCCTCCTGCGCCTCGCGCAAGGTCTCCGTCTTCAAGGCTAGCGGCAAGGGCAAGCTCTATAGTTATGTCATCAACCATCGTCCCGCCGCGCCCGGCTTCACGCCGCCTTACGCGATTGCCGTCGTCGAGCTCGACGAAGGCCCACGCATGATGAGCAACATCATCGATTGCCCGCAGACGCCCGAGGCGCTCGAGCTCGACATGCCGCTCGAGGTCGCGTTCCAGCAGCTCGACGACAAGATCACCCTTCCCGTCTTCCGTCCGGCAAAGGGGTAATACGATGCGCAGGAACCAGGTTGCTGTCGTCGGTGCGGCTGAAACCACCGAACTCGGCGTCATCCCGAACATGTCGCAGATCCAGCTGCATGCGGACGCGGCACTGAACGCGATCGCAGATGCCGGGCTGAAACTGTCCGACATTGACGGCATTGCCACCGCAGTCGAAACGCCGCAACAGATCGCCCACTATCTCGGCATCACGCCGACCTGGGTCGACGGTACGTCGGTCGGCGGCTGTTCCTTCATGCTGCATGTCCGCCACGCCGCGGCGGCGATCGAGGCTGGCCTCTGCAAGACCGTGCTGATCACTCATGCCGAGAGCGGCAAGTCGATGATCGGCAAGCAGCCGCGCTTCACGCCGGCCGACAGTCTCAACGGACAGTTCGAAGCGCCATTCGGCGTCTACGGCCCGCCCAGCATGTTCCCGATTCCCGTTCTGCGCTTCATGAAGACCCACGGCATCACCCATGAGCAACTCGCCATGGTCGCCGTCGTGCAACGCGAGTGGGCGGCGAAGAACCCGCGCGCGACGATGAAGGACCCGATCACTGTCGCCGACGTTCTGAACTCGCGGATGATCGCCTATCCGTTCCGCCTCTTGCAGTGCTGCCTCGTCACCGACGGCGGCGGTGCGCTGATCCTCACTTCGGCCGATCGCGCCAAGGATTTCCCGAAGAAGCCGGTCTATATCCTCGGCACCGGCGAGAGCGTGGAAACCCCGATGGTCAGCCAGATGAAGACGTTCGATTCGTCGCGCGCCTTCAAGGTTGCAGGCCCCCTGGCGTTCAAGGAGGCCGGCATCACGCACAAGGACGTCGACCATCTGATGATCTACGACGCCTTCGCGCATCTGCCGCTTTACGGCCTCGGCGATCTCGGCTTCATGCCGCATGAGGAGACCGGCAAGTTCATCGCCGACGGCAACACCCGCCCTGGCGGCAAGCTGCCGCTCAACACCAATGGCGGCGGCCTGAGCTACATGCACTCCGGCATGTACGGCATGTACGCGCTGCAGGAAAGCGTGCGGCAGATGCGCGGCATCGCGCCGGCGCAGGTGCCGAATGCCAAGATCTCGGTCTGCCACGGCGTCGGCGGCATGTTCGCAGCGTCAGGCACGATCATCTTTACGAACGAACGGTAGCAATGGCTGGCGCGAGCGCAGCACTCAATCCGTCATTGCCGGGCTTGACCCGGCAATCCATCTTCTGAAGAACGATGGATGCGCGGGTCAAGCCCGCGCATGATGAGTGGGTCCTGCATCGGCCTGCGAATACGGATACAAGGAGAACCACATGGCAAAATCACTGCAGGACAAGGTCATTATCGTCACCGGCGCGGGTCGCGGTATTGGTCGCGAGATCGCGCTGCTCTGCGCGGCTGAGGGCGCCAAGGTCGTCGTCAACGATCCCGGCGGCGCTGCCGACGGCGGCGGCTCGAGCGCGGCGCCCGCCGAAGAGGTAGTCGCGGAGATCAAGAAGCGCGGCGGCACTGCGGTCGCGAACTTCGAGTCGGTGGCGGAAGCAATTCCGGCCAGCAAGATCGTGAAGACCGCGACCGATCATTTCGGCCGGCTCGACGGCGTCGTCAACAACGCCGGCATCCTGCGCGACATGATCTTCCACAAGATGAGCGTGGAAGCCTTCGAGGCCGTCATCAAGGTGCATCTGATGGGCTCGTTCTACGTCTCCCACGCTGCGGCGCGCATCTATCGCGAGCAGGAGAGCGGCTCGTTCGTGCACTTCACCTCGACCTCGGGCCTGATCGGCAATTACGGCCAGGCCAACTATGCCGCCGCCAAGCTCGGCATCGTTGGCCTGTCGAAGTCGATCGCGCTCGACATGGGCCGCTTCAATGTGCGCTCGAACTGCGTGTCGCCGTTCGCCTGGACCCGCATGATCGGCACCATCCCGACCGAGACCGACGCCGAGAAGGCGCGCGTCGAGAAGATCAAGCAGATGGGACCGGAGAAGATCGCGCCGGTCTGCGCCTATCTGCTGTCGGACGCCGCCAAGGACGTCACCGGCCAGATCTTCGGCGTGCGCATGAACGAGATATTCCTGTTCGGCCAGCATCGTCCGGTGCGCTCGGTGCATCGCGGCGAAGGCTGGACGCCGGAGACGATTGCGGAACACGGCATGCCGGCACTGAAGGGATCGTTCTCTAAGCTCGACCGCTCGGCCGACATCTTCACCTGGGATCCGATCTGACAGTTTTATGAAAAAGTCGCCTCGGCGAACGGCGCGCGCAATCGCGCACGAGGCCGGGGCGACACACTCTTTGGTTGTTTCTTTATAGCGTGCCCGCATTGTGCCCGAATTGCGGGCGCATGATCGTCCTCCCCATAACAAAAAACCTGGGAGGACTTTCGTGACAAATCCAAGCAACAACGTGAAACACGCAGGCGACGGCGCGAAGGCGTTCGACCGTCGGACAATTTTGCGCGGCGCAACCGCGCTTGCTGCAACTGCGATGGCGTCAGATGCCGTCGCGCGCGACTACGGCCGCAATGCGGAACCGCAGCGCTATCCCGACCCAGATATCGTCGTGATCGACGACAAGCGCTTCAAGGCCAAGGTCGGCAACACCGCGATCAAGCGGCTTTACACCGGATGTCTGTGGGCGGAAGGGCCGGCCTGGAATGCGCAGGGCCAATATCTCGTGTGGAGTGACATCCCGGCCAACCGGCAGTTGCGCTATCTCGACGATGACGGCCACATTTCCGAGCAGTTCCACAAGCCATCGAACGAGGCCAACGGCTCGACATTCGATTTCGAGGGCCGGCAGATCACCGCCGAGCGCACGCGGCTGGTCCGCTACGAACACGACGGGACCATCACATCACTGGCAGAGCAGGCCAACGGCAAGCAGCTCAATGGGCCGAACGACATGGTCGTGCATCCCAACGACAAGTCGATCTGGTTCACCGATCCCGGCTACGGCGCGCTTTCGGGGTATGAAGGGCAGCACGTCAACACCGGTTCGCTCCAGCCCTACCAGAAGGAAGCGGTCTACCGGATCGACGCCTCGACCGGACAGATCAGCAAGGTCGCCGACGAGCCGTTCAAGCCCAACGGCATCGCCTTCAGCCACGATTACAAGAAGGTCTATGTCTGCGACACCGGCATCACGCATTATCCGAACGCGAAGAACATTGTCTGGCAGTACGACCTGAACGGCGACAAGCTCTCGAACCCACGCACGCTGATCGACATGACGCTCGACGGCAAGTCGGGCTTCCCGGACGGCATGCGCGTCGACGTCGACGGCAATATCTGGGTCGGTGCCGGCTGGGTCGGACCGGGTTATGACGGCGTGCAGATATTCGCGCCCGACGGTCAGCGTATCGGCCAGATCCTGCTGCCGGAGACCTGCGCCAACCTCACCTTCGGCGGCAAGAAGCGCAACCGCCTGTTCATGACCGCGAGCCAGTCGTTGTATGCGGTCTATGTTGAGACCAGAGGCGCGCATAATTGCTGAGGGACTCGTCTTCCGTCGTCATTGCGAGGAGCGAAGCGACGAAGCAATCCATCTCACCGCTTGTGGCCCAATGGATTGCTTCGCTGCGCTCGCAATGACGGCGCACTCTCAGCCGCTGTTCCTCAGCCCCGCCGAGATCCCGTTGATCGTGATCTGGATCCCGCGCAGCACCTGCTCGTCCGGGTTCTGCGCGCGATGTTCCTTCAATAGCTCCACCTGCACATGGTTGAGCGGGTCGAGATAGGGGAAGCGATTGCGGATGCCGCGCTCCAGCAGCGGGTTGCCCTGCAACAGCCGGTCATGGCCCATGATGTCGAGCAGCGTCTCGATCGAGAGATGCCATTCCCTGCGGATCTGGCCGAATATCCTCTCGCGCAAGTTGACGTCGGAGACGAGCTCGGCATAGCGCGAAGCGATCGCGATCGAGCTCTTCGCCAGCACCATGTCCATGTTTGACAGCAGCGTGCGGAAGAACGGCCATTCCTTGTAGAGCTCCTGCAAGAACGGCATGCCCTGCTCCGGATGCTCGGCGATCCAGCGCTCGACCGCGCTGCCGAACCCGTACCAGCCCGGCAGCATCAGCCGGCACTGCGCCCAGGAGAACACCCAGGGAATGGCGCGAAGGTCCTCGATCTCGCGGGTCTTCTTGCGCGACGCTGGGCGGCTGCCGATGTTCAGCGTCGCGATCTCGTTGATGACAGTCGAGCCCCAGAAATAATCGGCGAAGCCTTCGGTCTCGTAGACGAGGCCGCGATAGGCCTTGAAGGCGAGCGCCGAGATCTGCTCCATCGCCTGCAGATATTCCGGGCGCGGCGCGCTCCGCCGCGGCTGCAGCAGGCTGGTCTCGAGCGTCGCCGCGGCGAGGATCTCGAGATTGCTGCGGCCGACCTCGGCATTGGAATATTTCGAGGAGATGATCTCGCCCTGCTCGGTGATGCGGATCTGGCCGTTCACCGCGCCGCCGGGCTGGGCGATGATCGCATCATAGCTCGGGCCGCCGCCGCGTCCGACCGAACCGCCGCGGCCGTGGAACAGCCGCAGGCGCACGCCGTGCCGCTCGAACACCTCGACGAGGCCGATCTCGGCCTTGTAGAGCTCCCAGCCCGAGGTGACGAAGCCGCCATCCTTGTTGCTGTCGGAATAGCCGAGCATGACCTCCTGCACGCTGCCGAGACTGTCGACCAGCTTGCGGTAATCGTGCAGCGCCAGCATGCGGTCCATGATGCCGCTGGACGCCTGCAGATCCTCGATCGTCTCGAACAGCGGCACGATGTTGACGGCGCTGCGGCCGGACGGATTGACCAGCCCGACCTCCTTCAGCAGCACCGCGACTTCGAGCATGTCGGACATGCCCGTGCACATCGAGATGATACATTGGGAGATCACCTCGGGCCCGAATTTGGCATGTGCCTCGGCCGCCGCACGGAACACGGCGAGCTCGCTCTGGGTCTCCTCCGAATATTTAACGAAGGGCGAGGCGAGCGGCCGAGCGTTGCGCAACTCGTTTAGCAGCAAGCTGACGCGCGCGTCCTCGTTGAGCGCCAGATAGGACATGCCAGGATTGGCAGTATCGAGCAGCTCGGCAATGGTGCGCTCGTGCACCGCCGAATTCTGCCGGATGTCGAGCCGCGCGAGATGGAAGCCGAAGCAATCCACCGCGCGCCGCAGCAGCCGCAGCCGGCCGCGGGCTATCACGCCCGAATTACTGGCAATCAACGAGCGGTCCAGCACGTCAAGATCAGTTTGGAATTCCCTGACGCTCGCATAAGGCTCAGCCTTGCCGACCGGCGGCCGCGTGGTTTCGACCTCGAGTCGTGCGGCGGTTGCCGCGAGCCGCGCATAGATGCCCGACACCGCGAGGCGATAAGGCTCGCCGCTTCGGTGCGGCGAGGTGTCGGGCGAGCGTTCGGCAAGCATCCGCAGTTCGTCCGAGATATCGGCAAGATGCGCGGCCAGCGACAGCTCAGCGCCGAGCGCGTGCAGCTCCTCGAGATAGAAGCTGAGCACGCAGCTCGACTGCAGCCGCAGCGTGCCGCGCATCACCTCGGCCGTGACGAACGGATTGCCGTCGCGGTCGCCGCCGATCCAGCTTCCCATCTTGAGGAAGGAGGCGAGATCACCGGCCTCGCCCCCCTCCTTGTTCAGCCGGTCCTCGAGCGCGCAATGCAGCCGCGGGACTTCCTGGAGGAAGGTGTAGTCATAGAACGACAGGCCGTTGGCGACCTCGTCGAGCACGGTCAGCTTGGTCCGCCGCAACAGATTGGTCTGCCACAACGTCACCACCGCGCGGCGGAGCTGCTCGTCGGCGGCCTCGCTCTCATCAGGGGTCATCTTCAGCCGCTCGCGGCGGTCGAGCAGGTCCGCGACCTCCATCTCGCGGTCCATCGTGCTCTTGCGGCGGACCTCGGTCGGGTGAGCGGTCAGCACCGGGCTGACCAGCGCGCCCTTGAAGAAGCTGCGGAGGTCAGCCGGGGCGATGCCGGCGTCACGGGCATGGAGCAGCGTCTGCTCCAGCGTGCTCGTACGCGGCGCCCCGCCCGGGCCGCCGCTGCGCATCTGGCGGATGTTGTTCTGGTCCTCGGCGATGTTGGCGAGATGGGAGAAGTAGCTGAAGGCGCGGACGATCCGCAGCGTCTCGGCAATCGACATGCCGTCGAGGATGGCTTCGAGATCCCGCCGGGCCACCTTGTCCTCGTCGCGGTGGAACCGGACCGAAGTCTGGCGGATGCGCTCGACCAGGTCGAAGACCTCAGCCCCCTCCTGGTCCCGCACGGTATCGCCGAGGACGCGGCCCAGCAGCCGGATGTCGTTCCGGAGCTGCGTGTCCGCCTCCTGCGCCGCATTATCCAGGACGCTCGTTTCCTCGGCGCGTTTGGCGCCGATATCGGCCTCGGAACGCACGGTCTGGGGAGGCAAGACCTGGGAAGACATGGCTGGCTACTCCAGAAGCTGCCCGGCGATGCCCTGGAGTGTGCAAGTTTTTTGCCGCAGCGCAAGATGAACTTGCGCGGTGCACACTGTGCCTCCCCGATGCTGCCCTACCCTCCGGGGGCCGCCTAGATCCTCCTCCCCGCCCGCTCCCAATACGGGTCGCGCAGGCGGCGCTTGAAGATCTTGCCGGAATCCTCGCGCGGCAGATTGGTCTGGATCTCGACGTGCTTGGGCACCTTGTAGTCGGCAAGCGAGGCCTTGAGCTGGGTGCGGATCGCCGCCGTGTCGAGCGCCACGCCCGGTTGCGGCTCGATCACCGCCATCAGCGCCTCGCCGAACTCCGCATCGGGGATGCCGAACACCGCGCAATCGTGCACGCCGGGGACCGCGTGCAGCACTGCCTCGATCTCCGCCGGATAGATGTTGACGCCGCCCGAGATCACCATGTCGCGCTTGCGGTCGCAGATGAAGACGTAGCCGTCCTCATCGATATAACCGACGTCGCCCGAGGTGATGAATCCTTCGCGGTCGATCTCGGTCCGCTTCTCGGGCTTGTTGTGATAGGTGAAGTCGGGGTTGCCCGCGATCCGCGAATAGATCTCGCCGATCTGGCCCTGCGGCACCTCCTTGCCGTCGTCGCCGACGAAACGCAGCTCGGCGCCGGGCGAGATCTTGCCGACCGTGCCGGGCTTCTTCAGCGCATCCTCGGAATTGGCGAAGGTGACCGCGCCCGACTCGGTCGAGCCGTAGAATTCGTAGATCACCGGGCCCCACCACTCGATCATCGCGCGCTTGACGTCGGCCGGACACGGCGCGGCGGCGTGGATGATATGACGCAGCGACGACACGTCGTACTTCCCGCGTACCTCGTCCGGCAGCTTCATCAGACGGATGAACATGGTCGGCACCATGAAGATGGTGTCGATCTTCTCGCGCTCGATCAGCGCCAGGAATTCCTCCGCGTCGAACCGCGGCATCAGCACCAGCACGCCGCCAAGCCGCCCCGAGCGCAGCCCGAAGGAATTCGGCGCGGAATGGTACAGCGGCCCCGGCAGAATCGCTCGCGCTCCCGGCTTCAATCCGTAGATCATCGCCCGCATGGCTTCGGCGTTGGCGGTCTGCGCCGGCGTCGGCGCGAAGCGGCGCACGCCCTTGGGATGACCCGTGGTGCCCGAGGTGTAGATCATGTTCTGCGGCTGCGGAACCGCCGGCCCCTCGTAGCGAGAATGCTCCGTCAGCCAGGTCTCGAAATCGATCGCGAAGTCCGGCGTGGCGAGGTGATCGGGATTGATCTTGTAGTTAGCCAGGATCTCCGGCGGCGTCGGCACGCTGAGCACGGTGACGCCAGGCGGAATGGCGCCGCGTAGCGCGTGCAGCATGTCGGCATGGGCGATCAGGACGCGCGTGCCGGAATCGGTCAGCACGTAGTTGATCTCCTCCGGCTTGAAGTGCCAGTTGATCGGCACGCCATAGGCGCCGAGCCGCATCGCGGCATAGGCGGCCTCGATGAAGGCGATGTCGTTGCGCATCAGCATGCAGACACTGTCGCCCGGCTTGACGCCAAGCTTGTGCAAGCCGCTCGCGATGCGGTCGGCACGCTCGGCGACCGCATCATGATCGCGCTTGCGGTCGCCGCTGACGATGCCGCGGAAGAGTTGGGACGTTTCGCTCATTTTTCTTTTGTTCTTCGTTATTCGTTAGCGACCCTGGTTGTTTTCGTCATCACCGGGCTTGTCCCGGTGATCCACGTCTTCATCGCCGCAAGAAAGACGTGGATGGCCGGGACAAGCCCGGCCATCCGGGCGACGACAGTTACCCAACGTCCGCAAACCTTGGCGCACGCTTCTCCAGATTGGCGCGCACGGACTCGGTCTGGTTCGGACTGCCCAGCAGCTTCTGCTGCTCGACGGATTCCGCAAGCAGCGCTGAGGCCGGATCGACGGAGAGATTGTTCAGCATTCGCTTCGCCGCGCGGATCGCATCCGGGCTCTTGCCGGCGATCTCGCGTGCAACTTCGAGCGCTGCGGCGCGGGGATCGTCGCAGATGCGGGTGGCGAGGCCGTAGCTCTGGGCTTCCTGCGCCGAGAAGATCCGACCGGTATAGGTGAGCTCACGCAGGATATCGTCGCGCACCAGGCTCGCGAGGATCGGTGTCCCCGCCATGTCGGGTACCAAGCCCCATTTGATTTCCATGATCGACATCCGCGCATCGGGCGAGAGGAAGCGCATGTCGGCGCCGAGCGCGAGCTGGAAGCCGCCGCCGAACGCGACGCCGTGGACCGCGGCGATGACCGGCACCGGAAGCTGGCGCCAGCCCCAGACTGCCTGCTGCGGGAAATTGGCCTTGCCATGGGTGCGTACGCTGAGGTCACGCTTCTCGCCGCCCGGCACCCCGTTACCGCCATCCTTCATGGCGGCGAACCGGCCCATGTCGAGGCCGGCGCAGAACGCCCTGCCCTCGCCTGACAGCACGACCACCCGGAGGCCTTTTTCCTTGGAAAGACGGTCGGTTGCGGCCACCAGCGCCTCGAACATCGCGGCATCGAGCGCGTTCATCTTGTCCGCCCGCACTAGGCGCACGTCGGCGATACCGTCCGAAATCGATATCGAAACGCGATCTTCCATTGAAATCTCCTCCGCTTTTCCTCGTTGGCGCTTTACAGAAAGGCTGCGGTCCGGTTTTAGTCAATCGACCAATTAACTGACAACCCCCCGTGGGAGGAAACGATGTTCACTAATCAGCTTCTCGCCGGGCGGCGCATCCTCGTGACCGGTGGCGGCACCGGCCTCGGCAAGTCCATGGCCTCCCGGTTCCTGCAGCTCGGGGCCGAGGTCCACATCTGCGGACGCCGCAAGAGCGTCTGCGACGAGACGGCCACCGAGCTGATGGGCGAATATGGCGGACGCGTCGTCAGCCACGGCGTCGACATCCGCAGCGCGCAGGCCGTCGACGACATGATCGAGGCGATCTGGACCACCAGCGGTCCCCTCACCGACCTCATCAACAACGCCGCCGGCAATTTCATCTCGCGCTCGGAGGAGCTGTCGCCGCGCGGCTTCGACGCGGTCGCCAACATCGTGATGCACGGCACGTTCTACGTGACGCATGCGGTCGGCCGCCGCTGGATCGCGGGCAAGCATCGCGGCAACGTGGTATCGATCACCGTGACCTGGGTGCGCAACGGCTCGCCCTATGTGGTGCCGTCGGCGATGAGCAAGTCGGCGATCCACGCCATGACGATGTCGCTTGCGATCGAATGGGGCAAACACGGCATCCGCCTCAACACCATCGCACCGGGCGAAATCCCGACCGAGGGCATGAGCAAGCGCATCAAGCCGGGCGACGAGGCCGGCGCGCGGACCAAGGCGATGAACCCGATGGGCCGCGTCGGCACCATGGAGGAATTGCAGAACCTCGCGGTGTTCCTGATCTCCGGCGGCTGCGACTGGATCAACGGCGAGACCATCGCGATGGACGGCGCGCAGGCGCTCGCGATGGGCGGCAACTTCTATCAGCTGCGCGACTGGAGTGACGACGACTGGACCAAGGCGCGCGAGTCGATCAAGGCGCAGAACGAGAAGGATCGCGCGGCGCGGGGCTAAGGCAACAGCTCGCGCCCCGATCACCGCTGTCGTCCCTGCGAAAGCAGGGACCCATAACCACGCCTCGAAAACATCGAGCACGCTGGGGCCACAGCGTGCTCGACAACTCGACCTCGTGGTTATGGGTCCCGGGTCGCGCTTCGCTTGCCCGGGACGACGGTGTGGATGGATCGTACTCAACACCCCGTATTGTTTTTCGCGCGAGATGCCGCCACACTCCTCGCAAGCAAAACAAAACACCACGGGGGAAACATGTCCGCTGCAGAGCAACTGGCGAACCTTGCCGATATGGTGCGTGACCGCGCCAGAAGTCGCGGCGACGCGCTGGCCTACGAGTTCGAGGGCCGCCAGACCACCTTCACCGAGTTCGACATCAAGACCAACCGCGTCGCCAATGCGCTTGTTGCGATTGGCGTGAAGAAGGGCGAGCGGATCGCCTATCTCGGCAAGAACAGCGACTTCTATTTCGAGCTCCTGATGGGCGCGATGAAGGCCGGTGTGGTGATGGCGCCGGTGAACTGGCGGCTTGCTGGGCCCGAGGTTGCTTTCATCGTCGACGACTGCAAGGCGCCGGTGCTGTTCGTCGGCCCTGAATTCATCACGCTGGCGCGCAATATCAGGGATAAGCTCCCCAGCGTCCGCACCATCATCACGACCGAAGGCGGCGCACCGGAATGGCCCGACTATCTCGCCTGGCGCGATGCGCAGAGCGGCGACGATCCGCGCCTGCCGATCGCTCCGAAGGATATCGCAATCCAGCTCTACACCTCGGGCACGACAGGCAAGCCGAAGGGCGCGATGCTGTCGCACGCCAACTTCCTCAATTTGGTGCAGACCGGCAATGAGGCCGACAAGCCGGACTGGAATAAATGGACTACCGACGACGTCTCGCTGGTTGCGATGCCGATCTTCCATATCGGCGGCTCCGGTTGGGGCGTCATGGGGCTCTATCACGGCGCCCGCGGCGTGATCGCGCGCGAGTTCGATCCGACCAAGGTGCTCGACTTCTTCGAGCAGTCCGGCATCACCAAGCTGTTCATGGTGCCGGCCGCGATGCAGTTCGTGGTGCGGCAGCCGCGGGCGCGGCAGGTCGACTTCTCCCGCCTGAAATACATGCTCTATGGCGCTTCTCCGATCCCCGCGGCGCTGCTGAAGGAATGCATCGAGGTCTTCAAATGCGGCTTCGTGCAGATGTACGGCATGACCGAGACGACGGGCACAATCGTCGCGCTGCCGCCGGAAGACCATATCGAAGGACTCGACCGCATGCGCTCGGCCGGGAAGGCGCTGCCCGGCATCGAGCTTGCGATCCTCGATCCGGACGGCAAGCCGCTGCCGCCGGGCGAGGTCGGCGAGATCGCGACCCGCTCCGGCTCCAACATGGCGGGCTACTGGAATCTGCCCGAGGCGACCGCCCGCACGATCGACAAGGACGGCTGGCTGCGCACCGGTGACGCCGGCTACATGGACAACGACGGCTATCTCTACATCCACGACCGCATCAAGGACATGATCATCTCCGGCGGCGAGAACATCTATCCGGCCGAAGTCGAGAGCGCGATCTGCGATCACCCCGACGTCGCTGAAGCCGCCGTGATCGGCATCCCCGACGACAAATGGGGTGAGGCGGTGAAGGCCGTGGTGGTGATGAAGGCGGGCAAGACGGCCACCGCGACGGACATCATCAACTTCACCCGCGAGCGGATCGCGGGCTACAAGACACCGAAATCGGTCGACTTCATCCCGGCGCTGCCGCGCAACCCGTCGGGCAAGATCCTGCGACGGAATTTGCGTGATCCGTATTGGGCGGGGAAAGACCGGCAGGTGAATTAGCCCTTTCTGTCGTCCCGGCCGAGCCAACGGGTCGGCGCAAAGCGCCGCCCGATGACAGGCTCCGCGCGAGCCCGGACCCATAACCACTGCCGTTCATTGTCGAGCGATGCTTGGGCCACAGCCGGATCTATCAACAACCGGCTGTGGCTATGGGTCCCTGCTTTCGCGGGGACGACGATGGAAAGATTGACCCGCATCACTTCTTCCCCGCCTTCTCCCGCATGATCCGGCGGCGCTCTTTGGCTTCGTCGGACCAGACCTCGTCGATCCCGTAGAACTCTGCGAACACCTTCGCGCTGGGCGGCAGCGTCACCCAGGGCTGCTTGGTCGAGGTGAAGATATGGACGTCGGGCGGACATTGGCTCGGGTCATCCATCGTGCCGACGCGGACGAAGCGCACCGCGGGCCCCGAGCCCGGGTAGTTGCTCCAGACCGCGACCTTGCAGATCGGGCAGCGCGCGATCTTCTGTCCCTTGCCGCTCGCCGAAGGGGTATCGATGATCTCCGGCTCGGCCGCGAGATGCTCGACCCGCTCGGCCTCGTACATCGCGTTGACCGCGTGCACGGTGCCGGTCTCGCGCTGGCACCAGGTGCAGTGGCACGCGTGCACGATCAGCGGCCCCCCGGTCAGGCGGTAGCGAACATTTCTGCAGGTGCACCCACCTTCCATGCTCATGCCCGCATCCTCCGTTGATTGGTCAGTGCTTACCGGCTCCCATGTAGCCGAACAGGAAACCCGCCACCTTGCGCTTCTGGATCTCCTCGCTGCCCTCCGTGATGCGATAGCGGCGGTGATGGCGATAGATGTGCTCGAACGGCTTGTGGCGCGAATAGCCCATGCCGCCATGCACCTGCATCGCACGGTCGGCGGCATCGCAGCAGAGACGGTTTGCCCAGAAGTTACACATCGAGACACGGTCCGACAGCGTGTGCTCGACCTGCGCCTGAGTGAGTTGGTCCATCTCCCATGCGGTCTTGCGGATCAGGAGCCGCAGCATTTCGGCCTGGGTCGCAAGCTCGACCAGCGGCCACTGGATCGCCTGGTTCTCGGCCAGCGCCTTGCCGAACGGCTTGCGCTCCCGCGCATACTTCACGCTCTCGTTGATGCAGTAGACGGCCGCGCCCAGCGAGCTCGCCGCCTGGCGGATGCGGTTCTCGTGGACGAAGCATTGCGCCAGCGACAGGCCACGGCCGACCTCGCCGAACTGAGCATCTTCAGGCACGAACACGTCGGTGAAGCTGACGCGCGGGTGATCGGTCGGCATGTTGAAGGTCCACATATATTGCTCGACCTTCACGCCCGGCGATTTCGCCGGCACCAGGAAGCAGCTGATTCCACGTGCATCGCCGTCATTGCCTGACGTGCGGGCAAACAGCGCGCAGTGCGTGGCGACGTGCATCCCGGTCGTCCACATCTTCTCGCCGTTGATGATCCAGCCCTTGACGTTGTCGCGGGTCGCCGGAACCGCCTTGGTTTCCATATGCGTGGCGTCGGAACCGTGGTCGGGCTCCGTCAGACCGAACGTGATGCGGTACTTGCCGGTGATCGAGCCGTCGATCATCGCCTTCTGCTCGTCGGATCCGTAACGGTCGAGCATGGTGACGACGGGGAAATTGCCGACGATCGAATGCTCGTTCTGCAGGTCGTTGTGCAGGCCGAGCCCCTTTGAGGCGAAATGCTCGCGGATCACCGCCATCCAGAGGTTGGAGCCGTCCTTGCCGCCATAGCGCTTCGAGATCGCAAAGCGCAGGTGACCGGCGGCATCCGCGCGATTCTTGGCCTGGCGCAGCAGCGCTTCCCATTCGTGGCGCGGCAGGCCGCCATTGTCGAAATCGGTACGCGCCCATTCGCGGCGATGGTCGAAGAAGCGGATGTTGTCGTCCGTCTCTTCGAGCGGCTTGATCTCGCGTTCGATGAAACGATCGAGTTCACCGAGATAGGCTGTCAGGTCAGCCGGCAGATTGAAATCCAAGGCGGTCTCTCCCGGAAATATCGTTGATTTTGGTTTTGCGTTTAGACGCTATCGCGCTCTCGCGTTCGGATCGATTAAGGTGAGAAGCCCGCGTCCAAGTCAAGCAGGTGGATGACGCTTGCATGCGCGGTCGCGTTGCGTAATTGGATGGCACGGAACGGCGCGCACGCGCTAGGATGGCGTTCATATTCTTCGCCACAGAAAATCGACGGGAGCAAAAATGGACCTCAAATTCTCCAAGGTGACACGCAAGGGCCCCATCACCATCGTGACGTTGTCGCGCCCCGAGGTTTACAACGCGCTGCATATCGACGCGCATTTCGAGCTCAACAAGGTGTTCGACGACTTCTCCGCCGATCCTGACCAGTGGGTCGCGATCGTCACCGGCGCGGGCGACAAGGCGTTCTGCGCGGGCAACGATTTGAAATGGCAGGCCGCGGGCGGCAAGCGCGGCTGGGACAAGGGCGGCTTCGCCGGCCTCACCACGCGCTTCGACTGCGACAAGCCGATCATCGCCGCCGTCAACGGCGTCGCGATGGGCGGCGGTTTCGAGATTGCGCTCGCCTGCGACCTGATCATCGCCTCGGAGAATGCGACCTTCGCGCTGCCCGAGCCGCGCGTCGGCCTCGCCGCGCTGGCCGGCGGCCTGCACCGCCTGCCGCGGCAGATCGGGCTGAAGCGCGCGATGGGCATGATCCTCACCGCCCGCCACGTCAGCGCCAAGGAAGGCCATGAACTCGGCTTCGTCAACGAGGTCGTGCCGCAGGGCGAGGCGCTCGCCGCCGCCGAGCGCTGGGCCGAGACCATCGCCAAGAACTCGCCGATGTCGATCCGCGCCTCGAAGCAGACCATCCAGCGCGGCCTGGAAACGTCGCTGGAGCAGGCGATGACCGAGCAGCGCGAATATCCGGCCGTCAAGGCAATGGTCGCCTCGCAGGACTACATCGAGGGCCCGAAGGCGTTTTCGGAGAAGCGGCCGCCGAAGTGGCTGGGGCGGTAAGCGCTCATCCGTCATTGCGAGCCACCCGGTCGGCGCGAAGCGCCGCCGGATGACAGGCTCCGCGAAGCAATCCATCTCGCTACGCGTGGAGACGTGGATTGCTTCGTCGCTTCGCTCCTCGCAATGACGATTCCTTCGTAGGATGAGTAGAGCACAGCGAAACCCATCGGCGCTTGGCGCGTGTCGTGATGGGTTTCGCTTCGCTCTACTCATCCTACTTTCCGAATTCCCTCTTGTAGGACGCGTAGTTCGGCTGATCGACGGCGAGCTTGTCCATCGTGGTCTGCCAGAGATGCTCTGACAGGCCCGGCGTCTTCAGATCGACCTCACCGCGCGCGATCTTCTCCGACAGCGCGCGGTTGAGCTCCGCCAGCGAACCATCGACACCGAGTAACTGCTTCAGCCGCGCGGCTTCGGCCGTGTCGCTCTCCTCCGCCAGCGCGAGTTGCCGCGTCACCAAATCGAGCGCGTTGATGCCGACGCGAAGCTTGAAGGCATTGTGCCCCTTGATCGCCGGCGTGATCTCGCTGCGCAGGAAATCGGCGACGGCCTTGATCAGCTCGGTGAGTGTCGGTTCGTCCTGCATGTCAGTTGTTCTCTTTCTTGCGCATGATCTATTCCGAAAACCGGACTCCACTTTTCGGGATCATGCGCGTGGCGCCAGCAGCCGCAACAGATCGATCTCGGTCTCCGACGCGCGGCGCCCGATCATCGCGCGCTCCATCGAATGATCGGGGCCGGCGCGGAAGCGCTGCATCATGCCGCAGCACATCACGCCCCAACGCAGCGTCCCCATCACTTCCCAGAACATCACGCGCGCCGGGTCCGCCCTGCGGCCCGCCTCCTCGTATCCGGCGAACAGGTCCTCGCGCGAGCCGAAGCCGCCGACCGGCTTGTCGATCTCGCCGAAGCGCCAGGAGTTGACGCAGATCCACCCCAAGTCTTCCATCGGGTCACCGAAATGCGCGAGCTCCCAGTCGAGCACCGCGCGCACCCCGTCGGCGCCGATGATCAGATTGCCGTGGCGGAAATCGCCATGCACCAGCGTCACCTCGGACGACGGGCCGGGATCGTGATCACGCAGCCAGCGCAGCGCCAGCTCGAACACCGGCCGCGGCCAGTTGAAGCTGCGGTACTCGCGCTCGAGATCCTCGATCTCCCTGGTCGCGGTCATGCTGCGCAGCTGCGGCAGCTTCGCCCGCGGCAGGCCGTGAATGCCGGCGATGACGCGGCCGAGCTGGCGCGCCAGGATCGGACGTGCGTTGGCGAATTCATCGTCGCGCAAGATCTTGCGTGCGATGGTCTCGCCCTCGACGCGCGCCATGATGAAGCCGCGGCCGAGACCGTCGTCCGGCGTCAGAACATGCATCACCTTCGGCGACGGCAGGCCGGCGTCATGCGCGAGCTGCATCAGTGTGGCCTCGGCATCGAGCCCCGCGGCACGGCCGGGCGCCGCGCCATAACCCGGCGGCGCGCGGCGCAGGATCGCGCCGACATTGCCGCTCGCATGGACAATGTCGAAACTCCAGGTCTCCTGGCTGGCGCCGCCGGAGAGTTTTGCGGCGCCGGTGACGCCGGTCGCGCCGGGATAAAAGGACGCGACGCAACGTCCGAGCTCGGTCTCGATCATTTGCCCTTGAACTTTGCCGGCCGCTTCTCGAGGAATGCGGTGACGCCTTCCTTGAAGTCTTCGGCACCACCCGCGATGCGCTGCGACTCAAATTCGAGGTTGAGCTGCTCCTCGAAGGAATTCTCCGGGCTGTCCCAATAGAGCTTGCGGATCAGCGACAGCGCGACGGTCGGGCCGTTGGCGAGTTCGTGCGCGAGCTTCATTGCCTCCTCCATCAAGACGCCGTCGTCATAGACGCGGTTGACGAGGCCCCACTCCAACGCCTTCTCGGCCGGCAGCCGCTCGCCGAGCAGCGACAGCTCCACCGAACGCGCTTTGCCGATCAGCCGCGGCAGCAGCCAGGTCGAGCCGCAATCCGGCACCAGACCGATGCGGCGGAACGCCTGCAGGAAATAGGACGAGCGCGCGCACAGGATCAGGTCGCCCATCAAGGCAAAGCTCATTCCGGCGCCGGCCGCCGGGCCGTTCACGGCTGTCACGATGGGACAGTGCAGCTTACGCAAACGGCGCAGGAACGGATGGAATGCGGTCTCGAGCGCCGCGCCGGCGTTGGTCTTGCCGGGCTTCTGCTGGTTGCGGCCCTGCAGATTGGCGCCGGTGCAGAACGCCCTGCCCGCGCCCGTGATCACCAGGCAGCGCACCTCGTCACGCTTGTCGTCGATCGCATCGAGCGCCTCGGCAAGGCCGCCCAGCATGTCGAGCGACACCGCGTTCATGACCTCCTGATGGTCGAGCTTGAGGATCGCGACCGATCCGTCGAAGTCGAGCGTGACGTGCTTGAACTGCATGGTTTCCTCTTTACGTTGTTTCGGCAGCGGGTACCGCGGTAGGTCGAATTTGATGTCGACCATATTTGATTTTTGTTCCGGGCTTGTCCATGGTTGCGGCCAAGCCCATCCTCGGACGCGTGCTTAACGCGCGCCAAACCAAATGGAAACCCCAATGAGTGGCATCTTCGACCTCACCGGCCGCGTCGCGGTCATCACCGGCGGCAATGGGGGCATCGGCCTCGGCATCGCGCAGGCGCTCAACGCCGCAGGCTGCAACGTCGCGATCTGGGGCCGCAACGCGGAGAAGAATGCGGCCGCAGCCGCGTCCATGGCGGCGGGTCCCGGCAAGGTCGCGACGCAATTCTGCGACGTCAGCGATCCCGGCTCCGTCAAGACGGCGATGAAGGTAACGCTCGATACATTCGGACGCGTCGACGGCTGCTTCGCCAATGCCGGCATCGGCGGCGGCGGACGTCGCGCCTTCATCGACCGCACCGAGGAAGAATGGCGCAGGATGTTTGCGACCAATCTCGACGGCGTCTTCCATGTCTTCCAGGTCGCCGCGCGCCACATGACCGAGCGAGCCGACGCCGGCGACAAGTTCGGCCGGCTGGTCGCGACCTCCAGCCTCGCCTCGCTGTTCGGCACCGCGCGCAACGAGCACTATGCCGGCACCAAGGCGGCGCTGAACGCGCTGTGCCGCGCACTCGGCGTCGAGCTCGCGCGCTACGGCGTCACCGCGAACGCGATCCTGCCCGGCTGGATCAAGAGCGACATGACCGCGGGCATCATGGCCAACGACAAATTCGTCGCCAACGTGATGCCCCGCATCCCGGTGCGCCGCTTCGGCGAGCCCTCCGATTTCGGCGGCATCGCCGTCTACATCATGAGCAAGGCATCGTCCTATCATACGGCCGACTGCTTCGTGATCGACGGCGGGTATACGGCGTTCTAGGCTGTCTCTTGCCGCACCAACGGTGTCGTCCCTGCGAAAGCAGGGATCCATAACCACGGGGCTGTGTTGTCGAAACAAGCTGCGGCCCAAGCGTCGCTCGAATAGTTGCCATACGTGGTTGTGGGTCCCGGGTCGCGCGGAGCCCGTCATCGGGCGGCGCTTCGCGCCGACCCGTTGGCTTGCCCGGGACGACACCGGATTTGTTGGACGAATTCGAGCCATACATCCGCATCCTCGCGGCGCCGATGCGCCCGAGTCTTGCGTTGAGTTGCTCCTCCGCCGTTAGCAGAGGGCGCAGGGAAAGCCGGGTGCCGATCGCACCCATGGGCCCTGTGCAATGAAAAAAGCACAGGGGGTAGGACCACAGGTGTAACCGGAGCAATCCGGCTTTCCCTGCGCGATGGGCTACGGCTTACTTCGTGCTCTCTCCGGCGAGACTGGGCTTTTTTGTCACCGCCCTTTCAAGCCGCAATAGCGCCTTGAAAGAGGACACCTGCCACTAGGTGTCAGGACCACACGACTTCACCGTCCGCGTCATGCGCACTCGTCAGTTGCGCATTCCGCGTCCACCGCATCCCACACCGCGTTCGTGACGATCGCGATCCGCCCCTCGATCGGGTGAGACGGACCAATTCATACACCAAATCGTAATTCTGTAAAACAGAAATATTTTTGATGCCGGGACTTGCGCCGTCGGGCAACTCAGTGCCAAGGGGCAACCCCTCTCCTCCCCGTCCTTCCGGCCTCGCGAAACGAGAACCCGGAATGACGACCGAGGACGACGTTGCATCAGAACGCGGCGCGACGCAGCGTCACTTCCGTTGCAACAGGACAGCTGCTAGCGTTCGCTTCGCGAGTACGCAGCGGACGATCATTTCCGACATGCGGCTCGCGCAAACAACAGGAGGACCCTTGAAATGTTTTCACACGTGATGGTCGGCACCAACGACCTGGACAAGGCCAAGGCATTCTATGACGCGCTGCTGGCCACCCTCGAAGTCCGGCCGGCGAGGGTCGACGGTCACCGTATTTTCTACATGACCAAGACAGGCGTTTTCTCCGTCTCCAAGCCGATCAATGGCGAACCCGCGACGCATGCCAATGGCGGCACGATCGGTTTTGCCTGCAATTCGCCCGAGCAGGTGCAAGCCTGGCACGCCGCCGGCGTCGCCAACGGCGGCAAGTCGTGCGAGGAGCCGCCCGGTGTCCGCGAAGGTAACGTCGGCAAGCTCTACCTGGCCTATCTGCGCGATCTCGACGGCAACAAGCTCTGCGCGATGCACCGGATGGGCTGACGCCTCTCCGTCGAAATTCCGCGAGCAAGACCGCGTTCAAACAACGTTTGAAACGCCGTCGACATATTCCGCGATGCGGCACGCACTCTCTTGAAATCGATGCTCGCGCTTCGCGTCGGCCGCGTCTATTGTCCGCCGCGAAGCGCCTTCGTCGATGGGAGAAACGACAATGAAACACGCCTACGTGCCCCGCACGACCAACTACACGCTCAGTCCGGGCGACGAGCTGAACGACCTCAGGATGTCGGATCAGGTCCGGCCACTGTACGACCACGTGAAGCAGTTCATCCGCGACGTCGTCGACCCGATGTCCGTCGAGTTCTACCGCGCCGGCGAGAAGAAGACCGACCGCTGGAGCTTTACGCCCGAGCAGCTCGCGATCTTGCAGAAGGCCAAGGACAAGGCGAAAGAGGTCGGCCTCTGGAACTTCTTCCTGCCCGACGCCGAGACCGGCGACGGCCTGAAGAATCTCGACTACGCCTATATCGCCGCCGAGCTTGGCAAGAGCCCGCTGGCCTCCGAGACCATGAACTGCTCGGCGCCCGACACAGGCAACATGGAAGTGCTGGAGCGCGTCGGCACCAAGGAGCAGAAGGAGAAGTGGCTGAAGCCGCTGCTCAACGGCGAGATCCGCTCGGCCTATGCGATGACCGAGCCGAACGTCGCCTCGTCCGATGCCAAGAACATCTCGACCACCGCGAAGCTGGTCGGCGACGAATGGGTGATCAACGGCGAGAAGTACTACATCTCCGGCGCCGGCGATCCGCGCTGCAAGATCATGATCGTGATGGTGAAGACCAATCCCGACGCGCCGCCGAGCAAGCAGCAGTCGCAGATCCTGGTGCCGACCGACACGCCTGGCGTCGAGATCCTTGGCCCGATGCATGTGTTCGGCCATGATCATGCACCGCGTGGCCACATGCATCTGCGCTTCAACAATGTGAAGGTGCCGAAGGCGAACATGCTGCTCGGCGAAGGCCGCGGCTTCGAGATCTCGCAGGTCCGCCTCGGCCCGGGCCGCATCCATCACTGCATGCGCACCATCGGCAAGGCCGAGAAAGCGCTCGACATGATGGTGCAGCGTGGCCTGACCCGCGAAGCCTTCGGCAAGAAGATCGCCCATCTCGGCGGCAACACCCAGATCATCGCGCAAGCTCGCTGCGAGATCGAGGCGATGCGGCTGATGGTGTTGAAGGCGGCCAAGGCGATGGACGTGCTCGGCAACAAGGAAGCGCGCGTCTGGGTCTCGATGGTCAAGGCAATGGTCCCCGAACGCGCCTGCAAGGTGATCGACCAGGCGATCCAGATGCACGGCGCCACCGGCATCTCGCAGTGGTCCCCGCTCGGCGAAATGTATCAGGACGTCCGCCACCTCCGCTTCGCCGACGGCCCGGACGAGGTGCACTGGATGGTGGTCGGCCGGCACGAACTGAGCATGCCGTAGGCCTTCTCCCCGCAAGCGAGAAGGCGAACAAGCAGAGTCGTAGGGCGGGTTCGCGTCGGCGTAACCCGCCTTTTGCTTTCTTGTCCGCCGACGGCGGATTACGCTTCACCAACCCAACCTACGTTCGGATCGCCTCATGGAATACGCCGCTAGCGACCTCACCCAGCGCGAACGCTACAAGGTGCTGACCTCCTTCGTGCTGCCGCGGCCGATCGCCTGGGTGACGAGCACGGGCCCGGACGGCGTGGTCAATGCAGCGCCGTTCTCCTTCTTCAACGTGTTCTGCGAGGACCCGCCGCTCTGCATGTTCGCGGTCAACCGCCGGCCCGACGGCCGCCACAAGGATACGCTGATCAACATCCAGCGCGCGGGCGAGTTCGTCGTCAACCTCGCCGACGAGGATCTGGCGCGCGCGATGCACGAGACGAGCGGTGACTTTCCGCCCGAGATCGGCGAGCCCGGCTATCTCGGCCTGAAGCTTGCGCCCTCAAGCAAGATCGCGGTGCCACGGCTTGCCGATGCGCCCTGGGCGATGGAATGCAAGACCTGGAAGCTGATCGACGTCAACGGCGACCGTCAGCTCATCATGGGCGAGGGCATCCATTTTCATATTCGCGATGAGTTGTGGGACCGTGAGGCGATGCGCGTCCACATGGATCGCTATCACCCGATTGGCCGCATGTTCGCCGACCGCTACTGCCGCACCGACGACCGGGTGGTGTTTCCGGCCGCCGAAGGCGCGCAGAAGGCATAGACGAGGAACGGGACAATGAGCGAAACATTCCGCGACAATGAGACACAGAACCGGTTCGAGCTGGAGGTCGACGGCGCGATCGCCTTCGTCGTCTACCGCAAGACACCGGATACGATCACGCTGGTTCATACCGAAGTGCCGCCGGAGCTTGGCGGCCGCGGCATCGGCTCCAAGCTCGCCCGCGCCGCGCTCGGAGCGGTGCGGGCGCAAGGCCGCAATCTCATCGTCAAATGCGAATTCATTCAGGGCTTCATGAAGAAGAACCCGGAATACAACGACCTGCTGGGGTAGCGCACCCTGTAGAGCGGGTTCGCCTCAGCGTAACCCGCCAATTTTTCCGCGCATGATGGCGGATTACGCTGGCGCTAATCCGCCCCACCCATTGCCTTTGAGTCGTCTTACGGCGCAACCGGCTCGCCGACCTTGTCCTGCGTCTTCGTATCGAAGTCACCGGCGTCGTGGCGTTCGTGGAGCTGGCTCGAGGGTTCGCCCCAGGTGCGGTTGACCATGCGGCCGCGCTTCACCGCGGGCCGCGCGGCGATCGCGTCGGTCCAGCGCTGCACGTTCTTGTACTCATGCACCGAGAGGAATTCGCCGGCGCCATAGAGCAGGCCCTTGGCGAGACCACCGTACCAGGGCCACACCGCGATGTCGGCGATGGTGTAGACCTTGCCGGCGAGGTATTCGTTGTCGGCGAGCCTGCGGTCGAGCACGTCGAGCTGCCGCTTCACCTCCATCGCGAAGCGGTCGATCGCGTATTCGATCTTGCTCGGCGCATAGGCGTAGAAGTGTCCGAAGCCGCCGCCGAGATAGGGCGCGGCGCCCATCTGCCAGAACAGCCAGGAGAAGGTCTCCGCTCGCGTCTTGACGTCGGTCGGCAGGAACGCGCCGAACTTCTCGGCGAGATAGACCAGGATCGAGCCGGACTCGAACACCCGGATCGGCTCCGACCCGCTGCGGTCCATCAGCGCCGGGATCTTCGAGTTGGGATTGACGTCGACAAAGCCGCTGCCGAACTGGTTGCCGTCGATCTTGATCAGCCAGGCATCGTACTCGGCGCCCTTGTGGCCGGCGGCCAGCAGTTCCTCCAGCATCACGGTGGCCTTCACGCCGTTCGGCGTCGCCAGAGAATAAAGTTGCAGCGGATGACGCCCGACCGGCAATTCCTTCTCATGGGTGGGACCGGCGATCGGCCGGTTGATGCTGGCGAAGCGGCCGCCGCTCTCCTTGTTCCAGGTCCAGACTTTCGGCGGTTCGTAGACAGGGGTATCGGTCATGCAATTGGCTCCGGCGCAAAACGCGCATGTCGGTTAGCTAGCGTTGATGCGGGAATTGGCAAGGGTGCAGGCGATGATGCGCGGCCTCTCATCATGGCCGGGCTCGTCCCGGCCATCCACGCCTTTCTCGCCAGTGACGGCCAAAGACGTAGATGCCTGGCACAGCCCGGGCCATGACGAATCTAGGTCTTGCGTTGCCCTACCGTCATTGCGAGCGAAGCGAAGCAATCCATCTCTCCACTTGAGGCGGCATGGATTGCTTCGTCGCTTCGCTCCTCGCAATGACGGAGAACTACGACGCGGCCGCTTGGTGCCGCTGCTGCTCGCCCGTCATCGCAAAGCCCTCATAGCCCCTCGCCGCGACCTCGTTGCATATCTGCCGGTACGGGCCGACGCCGCCGATATAGGGCATGAAGATGCGCGGCTTGCCGGGGATGTTGGCGCCCATGTACCAGGAATCCGCCTGCGGATAGAGCGTCGCGAAGGCGACCTCGTTGACATGGGCGACCCATTTGTCCTCGGCGTCCTTTTCCGCCTCGATCGTCGCAAGCCTATGATCGCGCATGTAGCTCAGGCAGTCGCTGATCCAGTCGACATGCTGCTCGATCGACACGATCATGTTCGACAGCACGGAGGGACTGCCGGGACCGGTGACGACGAAGAGATTGGGGAAGTCCGCGCTCATCAGGCCGAGATAGGTGCGCGGCCCCTCCGCCCATTTCTGGTTCAGCGTCTGCCCGTTGCGGCCACGAATGTCGATCTTGGCCACCGAGCCGGTCATGGCATCGAAGCCGGTCGCCAGCACCAGCGCGTCGAGTTCGTAATCCTTGCCGCCGGAGCGCACCGCAATCTCGGTGATCTCCTCGATCGGATTGGTCTTGATATCGACCAGCGTCACGTTCGGACGATTGAAGGTCGCGAAATAATCCGTGTCGATGCAGATGCGCTTGGTGCCGATCGGATAGCTGATCGGCGTCAGCAATTTTGCGGTCGCGGCGTCCTTGACGATCTCGGCGATCTTGCCGCGCACGAAATCGGCCGCGGTGTCGTTGGCCGCCTTGTCGAGCGCAAGGTTGTTGTAAACGGTCATGAAGGTGAGACCGCCGCGCTGCCAGCGCGCCTCATACTTGGTGCGGCGCTCGTTGTCGCCGTCGTCGAGCGCGCCGCGATCTGGCAATTCCGTGTAGATACCGTTCTTCGCCTGCTCGCGCGCGAACGTCCTGATCTCCGGATAGTTGGCGCGAAACCAGTTGCGCTCGTCCTCCGTCAGCTTGGCGTTGCGCGCCGGGATCGAGAACTGCGCGGTGCGCTGGAAGACCGCCAGATGCTTGGCCTGCTCGGCGATCACAGGCACCGACTGGATGCCGGACGAGCCGGTGCCGATCACGCCCACGCGCTGACCGGTGAAATCCACCGGCTGATGCGGCCAGTGGCCGGTGTGATAGACCTCGCCCTTGAAGCGATCGAGCCCCTTGATATCGGGCTTGCGCGCGTTCGACAGGCAGCCGGTCGCCAGCACGACGAACCGTGCCGTCACCGTCTTGCCGTCCGATGTCGCGACCTGCCAGAGATTGTTGCGCTCATCGAACCCCGCGCGCTCGACCTTGGTGTCGAACTGGATGTCGCGCCTGAGGTCGAAGCGGTCGGCGACATGGTTGGCGTATTGCAGGATCTCCGGCTGCGGCGCGTAGCGCTCGCTCCAATTCCATTCCTGCTGCAGCTCTTCGGAGAAGGAATAGGAGTACTGCATGCTCTCGACGTCGCAACGTGCGCCGGGATAGCGGTTCCAGTACCAGGTGCCGCCGACGCCGCTGCCCTGCTCGTAGACGCGCGCGGAAAAGCCGAGGCCACGCAGACGATGCAGCATGTACATGCCGGCGAATCCCGCACCGACCACGACGACGTCGTAGTGGCCTGCGCTTGCGTTGACGGCTAACGGTTGGGCGGACATTCCAGTAAGCTCCCCGATGAGTTCTTCTCGCTTTGCCGAACACAATTCTCTGTCGATCGCGAAAGCGCAAGGGGGCAATGCGCCGGCGCATACGTCCTATATTTTGCCTTACGGAATGCGTTGCGCACCACGCCGCACGGGCAGCGCCTGCACGCAAGATCGTGATTCACGAAAGCCGCTTGGCTTGATCGGCTATCAGGGCTAGCGTCATTGCCGCTGGTGCCATCGAACAAGACAAGCAGCCATCGAAGCTGCGGCCGGGAGAGAACGCATCCATGAAATCACCGATCTGCGACATGCTGGGAATAGAATTCCCCCTGCTCGCCTTCAGCCATTGCCGCGACGTGGTGGCGGCGGTGAGCCGCGCCGGCGGCTTCGGCGTGTTCGGCGCGACCGCGCATTCCCCGGAGACGCTGGAGCAGGAGCTCGCATGGATCGACGCTCATGTCGACGGCAAGCCCTACGGCATCGACGTCTTGATCCCCGAGAACATCTCGACCGCGGGCGAGAAGAATGTCACCTGGAAGAGCCTCGAGAAGCGCGTTTCGCAGGAACATCGTGACTTCACCCGCAACCTGCTGAAGAAGTACGACATCGAGCTCGCAACCAGGAACGTCGCCGACAACCAGCCGCAGCCGTTCGATGCCGAGACCGCGCTGCAGCTGCTCGACGTCTCGTTCCGTCATCCGATCAAGCTGATCGCGAATGCGCTCGGCGTGCCGCCGAAGGCGATGATCGATCGCGGCAAGGCGCACGGCGTGCCGGTCGCAGCGCTGGTCGGCGCCAAGGAGCATGCGTTGCGGCAGGTCGCGGCCGGCGTGGATATCCTCGTCGTGCAGGGCACCGAGGCCGGCGGCCATTGCGGCGAGGTCTCGACCATGGTGCTGGTACCCGAGGTGATCAAGGCGATCAAGCCGATCCGAGACGTGCCGGTGCTGGCGGCCGGCGGTATCATGACGGGGCGGCAGATGGCGGCGTGCATGGCGATGGGTGCGGCGGGCGCCTGGACCGGCTCGGTGTGGCTCGCGACCGTGGAATCGGAAACCTCGGAAATCTTCCGCGAGAAGATGATCGCGGCCTCTTCGCGCGACGCGGTGCGCTCCAAGGGCCGCACCGGCAAGCCGGCGCGGCAGCTCCGCTCGGTCTGGACCGATGCGTGGGACCGCTCGCCGGACAGCCCCGGCGCGCTGCCGATGCCGCTGCAAAGCATCATCAGCCGCGACGCTTTCAACTCGATCGACCGCGCCGCCGCGGCCGGCAACGAAAAGGCGCGCGATCTCGTCAGCTACTTCGTCGGCCAGGGCGTCGGCCTCATCGACAGCGTGAAGTCGGCCGGCGCCGTGGTGCAGGAATTCAAGGAAGATTTCATCGAAGCTGTCGAGCACATGAACGCGCTGGTGGCGGAGTGACATAGCCCGCCGCCGTCATTGCGAGGAGCTCGCGACAAGATTGCGAAACAATTTGCGCAGAAGCGACGAAGCAATGCATCTTTCCCCGAGTCGCGATATGGATTGCTTCGCTTCGCTCGCAATGACGCCTAGAACAACAATCGATTCTCAACATCTCTGAGTGAAACAACAAGAATGTCCAACAACCTCCCCGAAGACCGCATTCCCGTCATCGTCGGCGTCGGCGAGATCGTCGATCGTCCGAAGGACATCGCAGCCGGCCTCGAGCCGCTCACGCTGCTGGAACAGGCGCTGAAGCGCGCGGAGGCCGACTCCGGCGCGAAGCTGCTTGGCGACATCCAGTCGCTCGATATCGTCAACTTCCTGAGCTGGCGCTACCGCGATCCGGAGAGGCAGCTCGCGCAGCGGCTCGGCATCAATCCGGCGCATCTCTATTACGGCCCGGTCGGTGGCGAGAGCCCGATCCGTTATCTGCACGAGGCGGCACAGCGCATCGCGCGCGGCGAATGCAGCGTCGCCGCGGTCTGCGGCGCGGAGGCGCAATCAACCGCGACGAAAGCGCAGCGCGGCAATATCGAACTGCCGTGGACACCGTTCGCCACTGACGTCGAGGAGCCGAAGCGCGGCGCCGCGTTCCAGAAACCGATGGCGGTGACGCTCGGCGTCTTCCGGCCGATCACGGTCTATCCGCTCTACGAGTCCGCAACCTCTGCGCATTGGGGCCAGACGCCGCGCGAGGCGCTGAAGGAATCCGGCGAGCTGTGGTCGACTTATGCGCGGGTCGCGGCCGATAACCCGACCTCCTGGCTGAAGAAGCGCTTCACCGGCGACGAGATCACGACGGCGACGCCGGACAACCGGATGATCGCCTGGCCCTACACCAAGCTGATGGTGGCGAACCCGACCGTGAACATGGGCGGCGCGCTGATACTGACCAGCCTTGCAAAAGCGCGCGCCGCGGGCGTGCCGGAGGATAAGTTGATTTATCCGCTCGGCGGCGCCTCGGCAGAGGAGCCGCGCGACTATTTGACCCGCGACCAATTCGTCGAGAGCCATTCGCAGACCGCGGTGCTCAAGTCCGTGATGGACCTCGTCGAGGGTGACGGCAAGAAGTTCGACGCGATCGAACTCTATAGCTGCTTCCCCTGCGTGCCGAAGATGGCGCGCCGGACGCTGGGCTTAGGCCGTGACGTGCAGCCGACCGTGACCGGCGGGCTCACGTTCTTCGGCGCACCGCTCAACACCTATATGACGCACGCGGCCTGCGCGATGGTGCGGAAACTGCGCGGCGGCGGCAAGCTCGGCCTGCTCTACGGCCAGGGCGGATTCGTCACCAAGCATCACGGCCTCGTGCTGTCGCGCCAGGCGCCGAAGGCCGCGCTGACGCAGGAGACCAGCGTGCAGGCGGAGGCTGACCGCCATCGCCGCAAGGTGCCGGAGTTCACCACCGAGGCGCGCGGCAAGGGGAAGGTCGAGGCCTTCACCGTGATCTATCGCGGCAATGGCGAGGTCGAGCACGGTGTGGCGATGCTGCGCACGGAAGACGACCGCCGCACGCTCGGCCGTATCCCGGCCAGCGACACAACCACGCTGGCATATCTGCAGAACATGGATCGCACGCCAGTCGGCACGACAGGCGAGATCGTCACCGCCGGCGACGGCATGCTGGAGTGGCGAGTGGGCTAAGACCCTTTCGGCGTCAAGGCCAGGCTCGACCCGGGCCATCCACGTCTTTGCTCAACGAAGGACCGTAAGACGCGGATGCCCGGGTCCAAGGCCCGGGCATGACGAAGAGGAAGGAGGCCGCTCCTACCCCTTCACGTCCTGCTTTTCGGAGGCCGTGGTCGGCTTGCCCTTGGCGCCGGCGCCGACCACGCGCACGTGCTCGCCGTCACTAAGTCCATCCGGCGGAGCGGTGATGACGCGGTCGTCGGGCGCAAGGCCGGATGCGAGCTCGATCTCCTTGCCGAGGTCGCGGCCGATCTTCACCGTCTTGAACACCACCTTGTCGTCCGGGCTCACGGTCGCGACCCGCAACCCGCTGGCATTGAAGATCAGCGCGCTGGCAGGAATGCTGAGCGGCGTGGAATCGCGCTGCAGATTGAGTTTCACGCTGGCATAGCCGCCCGGCATCAGCTCGCCGGAGGAGTTGTCGAGCCCGAGCTGCATCCGCGTGGTGCCGGAGGCGACATCGACCGCCTGCGAGGAGGCCTCGACCGTCGCCTGGAACGTCCGGTTCGGATATTCCGGCATCGACAGCGTGGCCTTGGCGCCGATCCTGATCGACGGCACGTAATTCTGCGGCACGTTGACGTAGACGCGCAGCTTCTTGATATCAGAGATCGTGAACATCGCCGGACCCGAGCCGCCACCGGCATTGATCAGCGCGCCGACGTCGGTGTCGCGCGACGTCACCACGCCGTCGAACGGCGCCGTGATCTTCTTGTAGCCGGCGAGCGCTTCGAGCCGCTCGACATTGGCCTGGCCGGCCTTGACCGACGCGTTCTTGTTGGAGAGGTCGGCGGTACGCTCGTCGATCTCCTGCGCGGAGACGAAGTTCGACGCCACGAGCGTCTTGCGCCGGTTCAGCGTGGCTTCCGAGAGCCTGGCGCTGGCCTGCGCGCTGGCGAGGTCGGCGCGTGCCTGAAGCAATTGCTGGTCGAGATCGGGGGCTTCGATCTCGGCGATCACTTGGCCGGCCTTGACCCGCGCACCGATGTCCGCGTCCCAGCTCTTGAGGTATCCGGAAACCCGCGCGAAGATCGGCGCACGGTAATAGGCCTCCAGCCGTCCCGGCAGGTCGAGGGTCGGGCTGAGAGCCTTGGCATTGGGCAGCGCCACGGCAACGGTCGGAATGGCCTGGTCGTCGGTCCATTCCTTCAGCTGCGCGCCCTGCTCCTCACGAGCACGGATGCCGGTGCCGACAATCAGGCCTGCGCCGATCAGTGCGACCACGCCGAATATGCCCAATTTCCGGCGAGAAACCGGCGGGCGCTGTTCAGTGGGCGGCATGCGGCATCTCCGATGAGGCGGCGGCTTTGGCGCCTTGTTTCTTGTGTACCATACTGAATACCACGGGAACAAACATCAGGGTCGCGAAGGTCGCGAAGATCAGGCCGCCGATCACGGCCCGGCCGAGCGGCGCGTTCTGCTCACCGCCCTCGCCCAGCCCCAGCGCCATCGGCGTCATGCCGATGATCATGGCGAGCGCCGTCATCAGGACCGGGCGGAATCGGACGAAACCGGCTTCCAGCGCAGCCGCGACGGGGTCGCCGAGTTCCTCATAGCGCTCGCGGGCGAAGCTGATCACGAGCACGCTGTTCGCGGTCGCCACGCCCATGCACATGATGGCCCCGGTCAGCGCCGGAACCGACAGCGTCGTCTGCGTCGTGAACAGCATCCAGACAATGCCGGCGAGCGCGGCGGGCAGCGCCGTGATGATCACGAACGGATCCGACCAGGACTGGAAGTTCACGACGATCAGCAAGTAGATCAGCACGACGGCGCCGAGCAGGCCGAACAACAGGCCGGTGAAGGCCGAGTTCATGGTCTGCACCTGGCCGAGCAGCACCACGGAGGAGCCCTTCGGCACCTCCTTGGCGGTATCCGCGATCAGCTTCCGCACGTCGGTCGCGACCCCGCCGAGGTCGCGGCCCTGCGTCGTCGCGTAGATCTGCACCAGCGACTGGATGTCGTATTGCGACACCACCGCGCTCGAGGTCGAACGCTTGATATCGGCAATGCCGCCGAGGATCGGCGCCTGCGTGTTGCCGGTCGCGGTGATCGGCAGCGTCTGCAGCGCGCTCAACGAGTCGATCTGGTATTGCGGCGTCTGCATCACGATCGAATAGGACACGCCGTTGTCACGATTGAGGTAGTAGGTCGGCGCGACCTGCGACGAGCCGGCGAGATTGACGACCAGGGAGTTGGTGACGTCACGCTCGGTCAGGCCGACATATTGCGCGCGGGTGCGGTCGACATCGATGTTGAAGGTCGGGTTGTTCGGCGACTGCTGGATGCGCGCGTCGGCGATGCCGGGAATTCGGCGGATCTTGCTGAGCAGCTTGTTGGCATAGGCGAAGTTGGCGTCGAGATCGGCACCGCGGATCTGCAGATCGATCGGCGCCGGCGCGCCGAAGTTCAGGATCTGGCTGACGATATCGGCCGGCAGGAACGCGAAGTTGGTACCCGGGAACATTCGTGGCAATTGCTCACGCAGCGTCCGCACGTGCTCCGCGGTGGGCTTGTGACCTTCCTTCAGCTTGATCTGGATATCGCCGTCCTGCGGGCCGATCACGCCGGTGTTGTTGTAGGTCATGTTGATGCCGGAGATCGGCATGCCGATGTTGTCGGTCAGGGTCTCGACTTCACCGGGGATCAGCTTGCGGATCGCCTTCTGGACGTCGGCGAGCTGGTTGGCGGTCTCCTCGACGCGGGTGCCGACCTGGGTGCGGACATGCATCAGGATGTTGCCGGCATCGACCGACGGGAAGAAGTTGCGCCCGAGGAACGGCACCAGCAGGAACGACGCGGCAACGACCGCGAGGAACGAGGCCACGAACACCTTGCGATGGCCGAGCGCCATCGCAAGCAAACCATGATAGCCGCCGCGGATGCGCTCGAACCGCGCCTCGAAGCCGCGCTGGAACCAGACGAAGGGATTGCGCGACTTCGGCGGCCCGCCCTCGTGATGGACATGCGCCTGCAGCAAATAGTTCGCCATGGTCGGCACCAGCGTGCGCGACAGGACGAACGACCAGATCATCGCGAACATCACCGCTTCCGCCATCGGCACGAACAGGAAGCGCGCGACGCCGGTCAGGAAGAACATCGGCACGAACACGATGCAGATACAGAGCAGCGAGACGAAGGCCGGCGTCACGATCTGGTTGGCGCCGTCGAGGATCGACTGCTCGACCGGCTTGCCCTGCTCGAGATGGTAGTTGATATTCTCGATCGTCACCGTGGCGTCGTCGACGAGGATACCGACCGCGAGCGCCAGACCGCCGAGCGTCATGATGTTCAGCGTCTCGCCGATCGCCGACAGCATGATGATGGCGCCGAGCACCGACAGCGGGATCGACACCGCGATGATAACCGTCGAGCGCCAGCTGCCCAGGAACAGCAGGATCATCACGCTGGTGAGCAGCGCCGCGATCACGCCTTCGAAGGCGACGCCCTGGATCGCGCCGCGGACGAACAAGGACTGGTCGCCGATGAAGCCGATCTTGAGCGCATCCGGCATCTGGTCCTTGACCTCGATCACCTTCTTCTTGATGCCGGAGATAATATCGAGCGTCGAGGTCGCGCCGGCCTTCAGCACCATCATCAGCACAGAACGGTTGCCATCGACGTGCACGATATTGGTTTGCGGCGGATTGCCGTCGCGCACGCTGGCAACGTCGCGGATGTAGACCATCGCGCCGTTGACGGTCCTGATCGGCAGGTCCCCGAGCTCCTCGATCTTGAGCGGCGAGTTGTTCAGGTTGATGGTGTACTCGAACTCGCCGATCTTCTGGGTGCCGACCGGCGTGATCAGGTTCTGGGCGGCGAGCGCATTGGCGACGTCCTGCCCCGACAGACCGCGCGCCTGCAGCGCGGTCGAATTGAGATCGATCTGGACCTGGCGCTGCTTGCCGCCGAACGGATAGGGAATCGCGGCGCCGGGCACCGTGACCAGCGGTGTGCGCAGCTGGTTGATGCCGATATCGGCGAGGTTCTGCTCGGTCAGTCCGTCACCGGACAGCGCCAGCTGGATGATCGGAACGGTCGACGCACTGTAGTTCAGGATCAGCGGCGGCGTCGCGCCCGGCGGCATCTGCTTGAGCAAGGTCTGCGAGATCGCGGTGACCTGCGCGTTGGCCGTGCGGATATCGACGTTGGGCTGGAAGAAGATCTTGATGATGCCGACGCCGTTGTAGGAATTGGCGACGATATGCTCGATGTCGTTGACCGTCGTGGTCAGCGCGCGCTGGAACGGTGTGGTGATACGTCCGGACATCTGGTCCGGCGGCAGGCCGGTATACGACCAGACCACGCCGATCACGGGAATGCGAATTTCAGGAAAGATGTCGGTCGGCGTGCGCAGCGCCGCCAGCGGTCCGATGATCAGCAGCAGGAGCGCGAGCACGACGAAAGTATATGGCCGGCTCAGCGCGATACGGACCAGTGCGATCATAGAAAGGGTATTCCCGAAATTCCCGAAAAAGCCTGCCCAGGCAAAGGAATCGGCGCTTCAAAAAAGCGCCGTTCCACTGGGGTCGATTTACCCGAAGGACGGCAAAACGCCAACCCGTGGTGTGCCAGCAGCCTTCACTTCATTGGCATAGCTCGTGAGCAAGCCCGCCGAAATGCCTGCAGCCTGGGCCGGCTGGCGCTCAAAAGAGACAGACCTGCTCCGAAAACCGGCAAGGCAGGGACACTGCTTTGGCCCTACGAAGCTGATGCATCGCAGGTCTGCGAAATTGCAAAGCGTGGTGAGCGGCCCCCATCCCCGCGTCGCGCGTCCGTCGCGCCAACAGGCGAGCATCGAAGGGCTTCGATGCTCGCCCGATTGGCGTTCGTCGTCAGGCGGCACGGACAGCGTCGAGGAACTTGCCGACCTCGAGCTTGAGGCGGTTGCTGTCGCCGGAGAGCGACTGCGCCGCCGACAGCACCTGGGTCGAGGCCGAGCCGGTTTCGGTCGCGCCCTGCTGCACGTCGGTAATATTGGCCGAGACCTGCTGGGTGCCGAGCGCCGCCTGCTGCACGTTGCGCGAAATCTCCTGGGTCGCCGCGCCCTGCTCCTCGACGGCGGCCGCGATGGTGGAGGAGATCTCGGACAGCCGCTCGATGGTCGAGGAAATCTCCTTGATTGCACCGACGGATTCCTGCGTCGCAGCCTGAATGCCGGAAATCTGCTGGCCGATCTCGCCGGTCGCCTTGGCAGTCTGCTCGGCCAGCGCCTTGACCTCGGATGCCACGACCGCGAAGCCGCGGCCGGCCTCGCCGGCGCGCGCCGCCTCGATGGTGGCGTTCAGCGCCAGCAGATTGGTCTGGCCGGCGATGGTGTTGATGAGCTCGACGACGTCGCCGATGCGCGCGGCGGCCTTCGACAGCTCGCTGACGCGATCATTCGTGGTGCGCGCTTGGCCGACGGCGTCGCCGGCCATCCGTGCCGATTCCTGCACCTGGCGGCTGATCTCCGTCACCGACGACGACATCTCCTCGGTCGCCGACGCCACCGACTGCACGTTGGCGGAAGCTTCTTCCGAAGCCGCGGCGACCGTGGTGGTCAGTTGCTGCGAACGCGTGGCCGTCGTCGACAGCGTGCCTGCGGAGGCTTCGAGCTGGGTCGAGGCCGACGATACGGTCTGCACGATCTCGCCGATCATCTGCTCGAAATTGCGGGTGATACCATCGACCCGACGGCCGCGCTCGATCTTGGCTTCGGCATCCGCCGCGGCAGCCTCGTCAGCGGCCTTCTTGGCGATCAGGGCTTCCTTGAACACCTGCAGGGTGTCGGCCATCATGCCGACCTCGGTCTTCTCGCCCTGATGGGGAACGATCGCGGTGAGGTCCCCGCGGCCCAGAGCCTGCATCGGCGTGACGATCGACGCGATACCGGCAGAGACATCGCGAACCAGATAGAAGCTGACGCCGATGCCGATCAGGATGGCGACGCCGAGAATGGTCGCCAGCACCATGACGGCCGAATTGTAATTGTCGGCCGCATCCTTCGCCGCCTTGTCAGCACCGGCGTTGTTGAGCGCGATGTCCTTGCGGAGGATTTCATCGGCATCGAGGCCGATCTTGTTCACGACCTTGGTGTTGAGCTCATGCGCTTCCTGCGGGAGCCTGCCCGCTTCCTTGCGCGACAGGGCCATCACATCCTCGGTGCCCTTCTTGTATCTGGTCCAGGTTTCGGCCCACTGGTTGTAGAGCGCCCGCTCCTCCGGAGAGGAGATCATCGCCTCGTAGGTCGCCCGTGCCTTGGTATTGGCTTCGACCACGCTGGCAAGCGTCTTCTCGGCCGCCAGCTTCTCTTCAAGCGTCTCGGCGAGCATGTGCTCGCGGATCACGTTGCGATAGGTGATGACGCCGGCGCGCAGTTCGCCGAGAACGCGCACGCTCGGCAGCCAGTTCGTCGTGATGTCGGTCGTATTGGCGTTGATCGTGTGCATGTCCCTGACTGCGAGCAAGCCCATGCCCGCCATCGCGACAAGCAGTAGCGCCACGACGGAAATGATCTTGGCGCGAATCGAGAGTTTGGCAAACATCGTGATGTCTCTTGCTGGCGGGAGCGGGTCCGGGTCGGGAATCAAACGGCGACGCGACGGGACGTCGCGGGCATCAAAGCCTGCGCCCGTCCTTCGGTTGGGTTAATTTGAATCCCCGTTGAACTACGGAGTCGCAATTTGTTGCCGCGAAGTGAGGCGCGCGGCGCGCTCAGCGCATCAAGGCGAGCGCATCCGAGAAGAATTCCGGTCCGCCGAAATTGCCCGATTTCAAGGCAAGCAACATGTCGCCGCTGCTGATTCCGACGGCGCGCAGAACCGGAACGCCCGCGGCGATTTCCGCACCGACGAGGAATCCCGGGATGCGCAGGCGGTCGACCACGGCGCCCGAAGTTTCACCACCAGCCACCACCAGCCTGCGCACGCCCGACTGCACCAGACCGTCGGCGATGTCGGCCATCGCCTGCTCGATGGCGTGTCCGGCTGCATCGCGGCCATGACGGGATTGCAGGGCTGCAACCTCATCCGGAGTAGCGCTGCTCGCGATCAGGATCGGGCCGTCGCCGATCCGGTCCTTGGCCCAGGCCAGCGCGCGTTGCGCCTCGTCCTTGCCAGCGACGACCCTTTCGGGATCGAGATGCAGCACCGGCATCACCTTCTCGGCGCTCGCGATCTGCTGCAAGGTCGCCTGCGAACAACTACCGGCGAGGCAGGCCGGCGGCCCGCCGACCGCCATGTCCTGCATTGCGTTCACGGCATCCGGTTTGACCTTGCCCGCGGCAACCAGCGCCCGCGCCAATCCGAGCCCGATCCCGGAGGCGCCGACCGAGACGCGATGGTCGAGCGCCACCTGCCCGATAATCTCGAGGTCGCGGTCGAACACCGCGTCGACAACGGCCGCGCCGATGCCCTTGGCCGCGAGATCGGCGAGCTTGGCGCGGACCGCGTCCACGCCGCGGCCGAGGGTCGCGAGATCGACCAAGCCCACCTTGGTCTTGCTCTGGCGCGCCAGCACCCGCACCAGGTTGGAATCGTGCATCGGATTGAGCGGGTGGTCCTTCAGCGGGCTCTCGTTCAGCGGCACCGCGCCGACGAACAGATTGCCCTGATAGACGGTGCGGCCGGTCTCCGGGAACGCCGGAGTGACCAGCACGATCGTATCGCCGGAATCTGCACGCAGCGCATCCATCACCGGACCGATGTTGCCGGCGTCGGTGGAATCGAAGGTGGAGCAGATCTTGAACAGGATGTGCTCCGCACCGCGGCCGCGCAGCCACTGCTCAGCCGCGCGCGAGCGCGTCACCGCAAGGCCGGCCTCGATCGAGCGGCTCTTCAACGACACCACGACGGCATCGACCTCCGGCAGCACAAGATCGGCCGCGGGCACGCCGATGGTCTGCACGGTGCGCAGCCCGGCGCGAGTCAGCGTGTTGGCGAGGTCGGAGGCGCCGGTATAGTCGTCGGCGATGCAGCCCAGAGACAGTTTCGCTGCGACCGTCACGGCTTCACTCCCGCATAGGGCTTGAACCAGGCGAGACCATCCGTGGTCTTGCCGCGCGGATTGTACTCACAGCCGACGAAGCCGCCATAGCCGAGCCGGTCCAGTTCGCCGAACAGGAACGGATAATTGAGCTCCTCCCCGTCGGGCTCATTGCGCGAGGGGATCGAGGCGATCTGGATGTGGCCGATGACAGGCATCATCTCGCGCAGCCGCATCGTGACGTCGCCGTGGACGATCTGGCAGTGATAGATGTCGAATTGCAGCTTGAGGTTCGGAATCTTCAGCTCGTTGATCAGGTCGTGGGCGAAGGTGAAGTCGTTGAGGAAGTAGCCCGGCACGTTGCGCGGGTTGATCGGCTCGATCACGACGTCAAGGCCGTGCGGCGCGAAGAATTCCGCGGCGTACGCGACGGATTTGCGAAACGCGGCGACTGCCTTCGGATCGTTGCGGTTGGCGATACCCGCCATCAGATGCAGCCGCTTCACTCCGGTCGCCTGCGCATAGGGCAGCGCGGCGGTCAGGCTCCGCTGCAGATCGGTGAAACGATCGGGCAGCGCGGCAAAGCCCTTCTCGCCGGCGTTCCAATCGCCCGGCGGCAGGTTGAACAGCGCCTGCGTCAGCCCATTGCCGTGCAACCGTTTGCCGACCTCATCGGCCGGATGATCATAGGGAAACAGGAACTCGACCGCGGTAAAGCCCGCCTTCGCCGCCGCCTGGAAGCGGTCGAGGAACGGGACCTCGTTGAACATCATGGAGAGATTGGCGGCAAAGCGGGGCATCTGGAGGTCCTCTTATTTCTCGCCGGGCAGTTTGGTGCCGGTGACCTGCGCATACATCCGCGCCACCGACGCATCGTCGTCGCGGCCCATGCCGGCGGCCGCCGTCATCAGGAACATCTGCAGCGCCGCGGCGGAGACCGGCACCGGGAAGCGGGCATTACGCGCCATGTCCTGGATGATGCCGAGGTCCTTGACGAAAATCTCGACCGCACTGCGCGGCGTGTAGTCGCCGTCGAGCACGTGCGGCATGCGGTTCTCGAACATCCAGGAATTGCCGGCGGAAGCCGTGATCACCTCGTAGACTTTCCGGATATCGAGGCCCTGCTTGGCGGCAAAGGCGATCGCCTCGGAGGCGGCGGCGATATGCACGCCGGCGAGCAATTGGTTGATCATCTTGAAGGCGGCGCCCTGCCCCGCCGCATCGCCGAGCTCGTAGAGCTTCGCCGCCATCGCATCCAGTGCCGGCCGCGCCTTCGCGAACGCCGCCGCGCTGCCTGAGGCAAGGATGGTAAGTTCGCCCTGCGCCGCGCGCTGCGCACCGCCGGAAATCGGGGCATCGAGATAGTGCCGGCCGGTCGCTTCGAGCTGTCTGGCGAGACGCCGTGCGATGTCGGGATCCATGGTCGCCGACGACACGAACACCGCGTCCTTCGGCAACGTCTCGGCCACGCCGCCGGCGCCAAACAGGATCGCTTCGGTCTGCGCCGCATTGACCACGACGCTGACCACGATATCGGTGCCCCTGGCGGCCTCGGCCGGCGTCTTCGCGCCCTTGCCGCCGTCGGCGACAAACCGTCCGACCGCGTCCGCCGAGACGTCGCAGCCGGTCAACTCGAAGCCCGCGCGCTTGAGCGAGGTTGCCATGCCGTATCCCATCGACCCCAGCCCGATGACGGCGACGCGTTGTGTTGCGGAACTGGACATGCGGCGATCCCTGAACATTCTTGGTTGTTTGAGCATTTTCGGAAAACCGGCTTTCACCCTTCCGGATCATGCTCGTTGTTGCCTGCCTATCACGGCTTGGCCGCGCTGCCAAAGCATGAGACAAAGCGGAAAACGGATAGCGCCATGAGCGAAACAAAGCTTCGTGAGGATATCTGCCGCTTCGGCCGCTCGCTGTTCGAGCGCGGGCTGACGCCGGGCTCCTCGGGCAATATCAGCGTCCGGCTCGACGACGGCGGCTGGCTGGTGACGCCGACCAACGCTTCGCTCGGCTTCCTCGATCCGGCGAAAATGTCGCGGCTCGGCGGCAATGGCCGGCTGGTCTCCGGCGATGCTCCGACCAAGGAAGTGCCGCTGCACACCGCGCTCTACCAGACGCGCGCTTCCGCCGGCGCCGTGGTGCATCTGCACTCCACCCACTCGGTCGCACTCTCGATGCTGCCCGAGATCGACCCGCGCGCCGTGCTGCCGGCGATGACGGCCTACTACGTCATGAAATGCGGCCAGACCGCGCTGGTGCCATACTATCGCCCCGGCGACCCCGCCGTCGCGGATGCGATCAGGGGACTGGCCGGGAAATATTCGTCCGTGCTGCTCGCCAATCACGGTCCCGTCGTCTCCGGCGACACGCTGGAAGCGGCGGTGTTCGCGACCGAGGAGCTGGAGGAAACCGCAAAACTCTATCTGCTGCTGCGCGGGCTGAACCCGCGCTATCTCTCGCCCGAACAGGTGGCGGATTTGACCAGGACGTTCGGGCTCGTGCTGCCGGATCACCCTCACTAGATCAAGCGGAGGACGGATATGCGGAAGACAGTCATGATGAAGTTCGCAGGCTTGGCGTTCGCGGTTCTGTTCACCAGCGGCCTTGCGGCATCATCCGCACGGACCGAAGAGACCTTGCAAGGCATGCTGGCAACCCAACTGCGGGCGCAGGGCTATCCTTGCGACAAGCCGGTCAAGGCCGAACGGGACGAGAAGCTCTCCAAGCCCGACAACGAGGCTTGGGTTCTCACATGCGACAACGCGACCTACCGCATCAGCCGCGTGCCGGACCTCGCCGCCAAGGTCGAGGTCGTTCCCCAGGACCATCCGGACAAGACCAAACAATGAAGTCGGGCGACTGCCCGCCACGGACACCGACGTCGTCCTGATCGGGATGACGGTCTATTCCCCGTCATTGCGAACGAAGCGAAGCAATCCATCGTGCGGCGTACGCGGAAGCATGGATTGCTTCGTCGCTTCAGCGCAAAATTGCTTCGCAATCTTGTCGCGAGCTCCTCGCAATGACGGGCCGCAAGGACTCACAGCCTCTCAGGTGGCGTGGTGGGCGCGGAAACTTCACGGCGATTACAGCCCCAGATACGCCTTGCGCACGTCCGGATTGGTGCTGATCTCCGCCGCCGTGCCCTGCATCAGCACGCGGCCGGTCTGCAGGATGTAGGCGCGGTCAGCGATCTCCAGGCACTCGGCCATGCGTTGCTCGACGATCAGCACGGTCATGCCGGCGTCGCGGATGCGTTTCACGGCCTGGAAGATCTCGTCGACCAGTTTCGGCATGATGCCCTGCGACGGCTCGTCCAGCATCAACAGCCGCGGCCGCGTCATCAGCGCGCGGCCGATCGCCAGCATCTGCTGCTCGCCGCCGGACAGTGTCTCGGCGCGCTGGTCCAGCCGCTCGGAGAGCCGCGGGAACAGCTTGAACACGAGATCGAGCGGCTCGTCGCGATTGGCTTGGCTGCGATAGAGGTAGCTGCCGAGCCGGAGATTGTCGCGTACCGACAGCCGCGGAAACAGCCGGCGATTCTCCGGCACGAAGGCGATGCCGCCGGCGGTGATGACATGCTGCGGCTTGCCATCGATGCGGGCGCCATCAAAAGTCACGCTGCCTGAACGCGGCCGCTCCGCGCCGGCGATCGACTTCAGCAGCGTCGACTTGCCCGCGCCATTGGCGCCGGCGACGCAGACGATCTCGCCCTTGCTGACGTCGATCGAGACCGCGGAGATCGCAACCAGGCCCTGATAGGCGGTGGTGACTTCACGCACCGACAGCATGACGATCCCCGAGATAGGCAGAAATGACTTCAGGATTGCGAACCACTTCGGTGGGCTTGCCTTCGACCAGCACCTTGCCGAGATTGAGCACGATGGCGCGATCGACCAGCGGCATCACGATCTCCATGACGTGCTCGACCATCAGCACGGTGATGCCGGCAGCACGTACCTTGCGCACCAGTTCGACGCCGGTCTGCGCCTCGACCGGCGTCAATCCGGTCAGCACTTCGTCGAGCAACAGCAGCTTCGGCTCAGTCGCCAGCGCACGCGCAACCTCGAGCCGCCGCTTCTCCGACGGCACCAGATCGCTGGCCATCACATTGGCGCGCGCGGCAAGGCCGCAGAACTCCAGCACCTCGTAGGCCTTTTTCCGCGCAACCCGCATCACGGTGTTGCGGATCAGCGCGCCGACGATGACATTGTCGATCACAGTCATGGTCTCGAAGCTCTTGACCACCTGGAAGGTGCGTCCGATGCCGCGCTGGCAGCGCTCGGCCGCCCCCAATGTGGTGACGTCCTCGCCGTCGAAGATGATCGAACCTTGAGTGGGCGGCAGCACGCCAGCGATCAGGTTGAACAGCGTCGACTTGCCGGCGCCGTTCGGGCCGATCAGGCCGACGATCTCGCCGCGGCCGACCGAGATCGAGACGTCGCTGTTGGCGACGAGGCCGCCGAAACGCTGCCAGACGCCGCGGGTTTCCAAGAGTGGGGTTTCCAGGAGCGGGGTTTCAAGGGGCGCCGTCATCGCGCAGCCTCCTTGCGCAAGGAGAACACGCTGACCAGCCCTCGCGGCAGCGCCAGCGAGATCAAGACGATCAGGGTGCCGTAGACGATCAGGTCGACGCCGCGCCCGGAGCCGCCGACGAACGAGCGCGTCAGCTCGGTGAGCGGGATCAGGATGACGGCACCGAGCACCGGCCCCCACAGCGTGCCGATGCCCCCTAACACCGCGGGCAGCGCCATCAGCAGCGAGAACTGGAAGCCCATCACGCTTTCAGGGTCGATATAGGAGACGAACTGGGCGTAGAAGCTGCCGCCGACCGCGACCAGGAAGGCGGAGACCGCGGCCGCGCCCATCTTGGAATTGAACACGACCACGCCGAGGCTTTCGGCGGCGTCGGGATTGTCCTTCACCGCGCGCCACCAATAGCCCCATTTGGAATCTTCCAGCCACCAGGTGACGAGCCAGGCGATGCAGGCGAGCGCCAGCGCAAAATAGAAGTACGGCAGTTTTGAACGGGTGAACTGGAATTTCAGCCAGCTGTCGCCGCGCACAGGGATGTCGATGCCGAGCGCCGCACCGGCCCAATCCCAGTTCTGGATCAAGAGCAGCGCGATCTCGGCGATCACAATGGTCGCGATCACGAAGTAATGGCCACGCAGGCGGAAGCAGGGATAACCCAACGCCATCGCGATCACCGCGGAGATCGCGCCGCCCGCCAGCATGCCGAACCACGGCAGCACACCGAATTTGGTGAACAGCAACGCAGTGGTGTAGGCTCCGAGCCCAAAATAGAGCGCGTGGCCGAGCGAGATCTGCCCACAATAGCCGGACAGGATGTTCCAGCTCTGCGACAGCGCCGCATACATCAGGGTCAGCACCATGATGTTCTGGACGTAGACGTCCTTGACGAACAGCGGCACCAGTGCGGCGATCACGGTCAGGCAACCGGCCATGATCAGGTCACGCCTGCGGCGTTGGGCGAAGTGCGTATCCATCACATCGATCCGAACAGGCCGCGTGGGCGGATGAAGACGATCAAGAGGTAGACGGCATAGATGCCGACCGATTTCAGCGACGGCGGCAGGATCAGCGCGGTGGTCGCTTCCACCAGGCCGACGATGATGCCGCCGGCAAAGGCGCCGAACACGCTGCCGAAGCCGCCGAGCGCCACGGTGACGTAGGCAATCAGCGCGAAGGACGCGCCAACATCAGGATAGACGTAGAAGAAGATCGCCATGATGGCGCCGGCGAGCCCCACCAGCGCGGCACCAAGGCCCCAGCCCAGCGCGAACACCTTGTTCTTGTCGATGCCGACCAGGGCCACCGCGCCCGCGTCCTCACGCGTCGCCTCGAGCGCGCGGCCGAAATCGGTGCGGTGGATGAAGAAATAGAGCGCAATGAAGGCGACGACCGAGACCAGCGCTCCGACCAGTTGCGGCTCCGGCAGATAGATGCCGGCGACTGACACCGTCTTCCCGCCCAGCCAGGAGTGAGTGACGCTGCGGTAGTCGGGCGTGAAGAAGAACTGCGCCAGGCCGCGCATCACGATCGCCAGACCGAAGGTCGAGAAGATCTGCACCATGCCGGCATTGGCTTTGGCGCGCACGGCGAAGCGGACCACCAAAAGGTAGACCACGGCACCGAACACGAACAGCGCCGCGGCGACCAGCGGCGCCGCAAGCAGAGGATCGATCGCGAAGTACGCGAACAGGAAGAAGGTCGCGTACATCGCTATCATCAGGAACTCGCCGTGCGCGAAATTCACGACGTCCATCAATCCGAAGATCAATGCGAGCCCGGCGGCGATCAGTCCGTAGAGCAGCCCCATCAACAGGCCGCTCGCCAGACTCTGGATAATGGTCTCGGCTGTCACCGCTGACACTCCATGCCCCGGCTGTTGTGATTAGCTCCCGTCATTGCGAGGAGCGAAGCGACGAAGCAATCCATTCTTCCTTCTAGTGGCGCGATGGATTGCTTCGCTTCGCTCGCAATGGCGGAGCATGCGAGACTCTGAATCGTGTCGTCGGATGTCACCGCCGTCTGTCCCCCACTAGAGCGTTTTCGAGCGAACTGGATACGGGTTCGCGTGAAGAAAACGCGTCAAAACAAGAATCCAGAGCTCCGTTCCGATTCCATCGGAACGGAAGTCTCTGGCGCCCGGCCGATCAGCTGTTCATCGGCCAGATCGCCTCGGAGACGGCGGCCTGTTCCGGGAAGATCGTCACGAAGTTCTTCGCCGCGTACTGCAGCAGCACCGGATCGGCGAAGTTGTTCTGCCCCATCTCGTCGAACTTGACGCGCTTCCACGGCATGATGGTCACATCGCCCGGCATGTCGGTCGCGGCCAGCGCCTCGCGAATCTTCTCGCCGTCGGTCGACTTGGCGCGGTTGATCGCATCGGCCATCACGATCAGGCCCATGAACTGGCGCGACGAATAGTCGTTGAAATCCTTGCCGGACTTGGCGCGATACATCTCGTTGATGAGACCGACCATCGGACGTTTCTGAGCCAGGTCGAGCGAGAAGCTGCCGCGCGAGATCACGCCCTCGAGCTTGTCGCCGACGGCGTCATAGGTGGCCTTTTCCGAGAAGCCGGCGTCCTGCGCCACGATGTTCTTCGGCTTGTAGCCGAGTTCGGCCATGGTCTTCACCAGCAGGATTGCATCGGTGGTGTAGCTCGACGGCATCAACACGTCGGCATTCGCGGCCTTGAGCTGCTGCACCTCGGCGGTCAGCGACGGCGAGTTCGCGCGATATTTGATGTCGGCGACGACCTTGTAGCCGCGCTCACTGGCGAGCTTGAGCTGTGAGTTGGCCGAATCGGTGCCGAAGATGGTGTCCTCGTGGAACAGCGACAGCGTCTTGATCTTCTGGCCCTTCTTCTTCATCGCATCGAAGAAGTCGAACATCGCGGTCGAGAACATCTCGTCATGCGGGGCTGCGCGGAAATAGTACTTCAGGCCGCGGCGATGCAGGCTCGGCGAGGAGTTGTCGGCCGAGATGAACGGAATCTGGTAGCGCTCGCAGATCTGGCTGACGGTAACGGCGACCGCGCTCTGATAGGTGCCGATCACGGCGCACACCTTGTCCTGCGTGATAAGGCGCTCGGCTTCAGCGCGGCCCTTCTGCGGGTCGGCCTGGTGGTCGGCGAACACGAGTTTGACCTTTGCGCCGCCGAGGCCGGGCAGACCTTCGCCCTTGGCCAGCGGCAATGCGAAATCATAGTTCTTATTGATGATGTCGGCCGCGGTCTCGAACGCGCGCTGCGCATCGACGCCGATCTGGGCGCTGGACCCGGACAGCGGGTAGATGACGCCGATCGCCACCTCGCTGGCCTGCGCGCGTGCGGCCATCGGACCGAGCGCCGCGGCGGCGGTGGCACCGAGCAATACGTTACGGCGAGAGATCGTCATTTCCCAATTCCCTTTAGGTCATTTCGTTTTTATCGATGAAGTGCTTGTAGCGCGCGGTAAAGCCTCAATGAATTGCACGAATTGCCTATTCAGAGCACAGCGAGCTGCTTGTTCCTGAGATCGGTCACAAGCATCAGTCCAGGCGCGTGCGTGATCGCGAACGGCAATCTCGCGTTGGCAATCACCGCTTGCGGCGTCACGCCGCAGGCCCAGAACACCGGGATCTCGTCGGCAGCGACTGGCACCGGATCGCCGTAATCGGGCTTCGCGATGTCCTTGATGCCGATCGAATGCGGATGGCCGAGGTGAACCGGCGCGCCGTGCACCGACGGGAAGCGCGAGGTAATCTGCACCGCGCGGATTGCGTGTGCCGGCTTGAACGGACGCATTGAGACCACCATGGGGCCGGCGAACGGGCCGGACGGGCTGCAGGCGATATTGGTGCGGTACATCGGCACCCGCACATTGTGCTCGATGTGACGGATCGGCAGCCCCTCGTCCATCAACGCCTCTTCGAACGAGAACGAGCAGCCGAGCACGAAGGAAACCAGATCGTCACGCCAGTATTTCATGATGTCGGTCGGCTCGTCGGCCACCTCGCCGTCGCGCCAGACGCGATAGCGCGGCACGTCGGTCCGGATGTCGAGGTCGAGGCCGAGCGCCGGTATGCTGGGGTCGCCGACATCGGACATGCCGATGATCGGGCACGGCTTGGGATTGAGCTGGCAGAAGCGGTGGAAGGCGCCGGCCAGCTTCTCCGGCAGGATCGCGAGATTGCCCTGGACGAAGCCATTGGCGACGCCGGCGGTGGTCGAGGCCATGCCGTTGCGGCAGGCCCGCCGCGCCTCAACGCTTGGAAGCACCGTCTCCCCCTGAGATCGCTGCGCTGCCGCAAAAACAGTCATGGGAGCCTCCTGCCCATAATCTCGACAAGGACAAGCCAACACCAAGCATGATATAATGTCTAATCGTCCTTTCTAATCAAAATCGATAATTTGGATTTATCGATTGGAAAAATGCTTCCAATGACGGACTTCCGCTCGATCGAAACTTTCCTCTGGGTCGTCAAGCTCGGCAGCTTCCGCGGCGCCGCCCAGCGGCTCAACACCACACAGCCGGCGATTTCCCAGCGCATTGCACAACTCGAGCGTGAGATGGGGGTCAAGCTGTTGAACCGCGACCATCGGGTGGCCTCGCCCACGCCGAGCGGACGGCAGATGATGGTCTACGCCGAGAAGCTGATCGGGTTGCGCTCGGAGATGATGGCTGAGGTCGGCGACCGTTCGGCGATGCGTGGCGCGCTCCGCCTCGGCGTCGCGGAGACCATCGTGCACACCTGGCTGCCGCGGCTGGTCAAGAGCGTGAACGAGGTCTATCCGAACCTGTCGCTGGAGATCGAGGTCGATATCACGCCGAATTTGACGGCCCGGCTGCTGGCGCAGGAGATCGAACTTGCGTTCGTCCTTGGGCCGGTCTCGGCCTCCGGCGCGCACAACCGCGTGCTGTGCGATTACCCGATCGGCTTCCTGGCGAGCCCGGCGCTTGGCCTCGGCGACGGCCCGGTGGCGCGGCAGGACCTGGCGCGGTTTCCGATCATCACCTTTCCGCGCAAGACCCAGCCCTACGAGACCGTGCGCGCGCTGTTCAACACGCCGGATCTGCCGCCGATCCGCCTGCACGCCTCTACGTCGCTCGCGACCGTGATCCACATGGCCAATGAAGGTCTCGGCATCGCCGTGATCCCGTCGGCGATCGTCGAGAACGAGCTTGCCGACGGACGCCTGCAACTGCTCGATACCGACCTCAAGCTGCCGCCCCTCACCTTCACCGCAAGCTGGCTCGCCTCCCCCGATGCCGTGGCGATCGAGCGTGTCGCCAATCTCGCAGAGCAGATCGCACAAGCGCGCGTCGTGGTTGACGAGGTCGAAACGGCGCGCCATTGAAACGAGAGCCGGAGATGAACTGTCATTCCGGGGCGGCTCGAAGAGCCGAACCCGGAATCTCGAGATTCCGGGTTCGATGCTGGCGCATCGCCCCGGAATGACACCTGAAATGGACTGACCGCATGAGCCGAGCCGCCACCAACCTGCAGATCGATTCCGCCCGCCTCTGGGGCACCATCCATGACACCGCGAAGTTCGGTGCGACGCCGAAGGGCGGCGTGCGGCGGCTGACGTTGAGCGCCGAAGACAAGCAGGTGCGCGACTGGTTCCGCAAGGCATGCGAAGACGCCGGCCTCGAGGTTCAGGTCGATGCGCTCGGTTCGATGTTCGGGTTGAGGAAAGGAAGGGACATGTCGAAGCCGCCGATCGGCGTCGGCTCGCATCTCGACACCCAGCCGACCGGCGGCAAATATGACGGCGTGCTCGGCACGCTCGCTGCGCTCGAAATGGTGCGCACGCTGAACGATGCGGGGATCGAAACCGAGCTGCCGATCTGCATCTGCAACTGGACCAACGAGGAAGGCTCGCGGTTTGCGCCGGCGATGATGGCCTCGGCGGCCTATGTCGGCGATTTCACCACCGACGACATTTTGTCGCGCAGGGATGCCGAGGGGATCACGGTGGCGCAGGCGCTGGACACGATCGGTTATCGCGGCGACGCCCCGGTCGGCCGCCAGAAATTCACCAGCTTCGTCGAGCTGCATATCGAGCAGGGCCCGATCCTGGAGGCCGAGAACAAGACCATCGGCGTGGTCGATTCCGGCCAGGGCGTGCTGTGGTACGACGGCAAGATCACCGGCTTCGAGAGCCATGCGGGCTCGACCCCGATGCCGCTGCGCCGCGATGCGCTGGCGACGCTGTCGGAGATCGTGCTGGCGATGGAAAGCATCGCAAAGAAGCATGGGCCGAAGGCGGTCGGCACCATCGGCGAGGCCGTGATTGCGGCGCCCTCGCGCAACGTCATCCCCGGCGAGATCGCCTTCACCGTCGATTGCCGCAGCGCCGATGCCGCGATCATGGATGCGCTGGACCGCGATCTGCGTGCCGCGGTTGCTGAGATAGCGACACGGCGCAAGGTCGACGTACAACTCGATCTGGTCTGGCGCAAGGCGCCGACGCATTTCGATCCCAAACTGGTCGATGCGGTCGAGAACGCCGCGACGCAGCTTGGCTACCCGCACCGACGCATCACCTCCGGCGCCGGCCACGACGCCTGCAACCTCAACACCGTGATGCCGGCCGCGATGGTGTTCGTGCCCTGCAAGGACGGCATCAGCCACAACGAGCTGGAGGACGCGACGCAGAGCGATTGCGCGGCCGGCGCAAACGTCCTGATGCACACGGTGCTGGCGCTCGCCGGCGTCGCATCCTGATCCTTCCTTCAGCTACGGAGGCTTTCGTGCGCGGAGTGTTTGTCGACGCCAATGAATCGCTCGCTGTGATCACGGAGCGGCTGGAAAGGCCCGGCGATCCCAAGGTGAGGATCAACCGCAATCCCGACATCAAGCCCGAGGACTATCCGGCGGTGCTCGACGGCGCGGAGATCGCGATCATCGACCACACTGCGCTGCCGACCGACGTCGCCAAAAAGTGCGCCGGATTGAAGCACGTCGTGTTCCTCGGCACCGGCGCGCGCAGCTACATGAACCCGGAGGAGCTCGCCGAGCTCGGCATCTCCGTGCACCTGATCAAGGGCTATGGCGACACCGCGGTTGCGGAATCCGCGATCGCGCTGATGTGGTCGTCGGCGCGCGTAATCGCGCAGATGGACCGCGAGATGCGTGCCGGCAATTGGCTGCGCGAGGACGGCATGCAGCTCACCGGCAAGACGCTCGGCCTCGTTGGCTTCGGCGGCATCGCAGCCGAAGTCGCCCGCATCGCGCTCGGCAGCGGCATGGAGGTGATCGCCTGGAACCGGTCACCGAAGACCTATCCCGGCGTCGAGTTCGTCGATCTCGACACGGTGCTGGCGCGGAGCGACGTGGTCTCGATCCATCTGCTGCTCAACGACGAGACCCGCGGCCTGATCACGCGCGAGACAATCTCGAAGATGAAGCGGGGCGTGATCCTGGTGAACACCGCGCGCGCCGCGATCGTCGACGAGCAGGCGATGATCGACGCGCTGAAGTCGGGCCACATCCGCCACGCCGGCCTCGACGTCTTCAACATCGAGCCGCTGCCGAAGGATCACCCGCTGACGAGGATCCCCAACGTGACGCTGTCGGCGCATTCGGCGTTCCGCACACCCGAGGCGAGCGAGAATTTGATCCACGCGGCATGGGAGCATTGCCGCAGGATCGCGAGGGGATAATCTCCGCCGTCGTCCCGGCCAAGCCAACGGGTCGGCGCGCAGCGCCGCCCGATGACAGGCTCCGCGCGAGCCGGGACCCATAACCACCGCTAAACGTTGTCACGAAGGCTGGGGCCACAGCGAGCTATGACGACAAGATCCTGTGGTGATGGGTCCCTGCTTTCGCAGGGACGACAGCACGGGTTGGGCGACGAGCTACCCCACAAGGGAGAGGGTAAGATCGATCAATCCACCATCTCCGCGACCGCCTTGCCGCATGCTGTCGTATCCGCATTGCCGCCGAGGTCGCGCGTCCGCAGCGTGCGTTCGCCGAGCGTGCGCTCGATGGCACCGACGATGGCGTCTGCCGCCTGCTTCTCGCCGAGATGCTCCAGCATCATCGCGCCCGACCAGATCATGCCGATCGGGTTGGCGATGCCCTGCCCTGCGATGTCAGGCGCCGAGCCGTGCACCGGCTCGAAGACTGACGGAAAATCGCCTTCCGGATTGATATTGCCGGACGGCGCGATGCCGATGGTGCCGGTGCAGGCCGGGCCGAGATCGGAGAGGATATCGCCGAACAAATTGGAGCCGACCACGACGTCGAACCAATCCGGATGCAGCACGAAGTTCGCGGTCAGGATATCGATGTGGTACTTGTCCCACTTCACGCCGGGATATTTCTTGGCCATCGCCTCCACGCGCTCGTCCCAGTAGGGCATGGTGATGGAGATGCCGTTCGACTTGGTCGCCGAGGTCAAATGCTTCTTCGGCCGCGACTGCGCCAGATCGAACGCGAATTTCAGGATGCGGTCAACGCCGGTGCGGGTCATCACCGTCTGCTGCGTCACGAATTCGCGGTCGGTGTCCGGGAACATGCGGCCGCCGACCGAGGAGTATTCACCCTCCGTGTTCTCGCGCACCACCCAGAAATCGATATCGCCGGGCTTGCGGCCCGCAAGCGGCGACGGTACGCCGGGCATCAGCCGCACCGGGCGCAGGTTGACGTACTGGTCGAACTCGCGGCGGAACTTGATCAGCGAGCCCCACAGCGAGACGTGATCCGGGATCTTGGCCGGCCAGCCGACCGCGCCGAAATAGATCGCATCATGCTTGCCTATCTTGTCCTTCCAGTCGGCCGGCATCATTTCGCCGTGCTTCTCGTAGTAGTCGTAGGAGGCGAAGTCGAAATGGTCGAACTTCACGTCGACACCGTGCTTTTTCGCCGCGGTCTCGATGACGCGCAGCCCCTCGGGCATCACTTCCTTGCCGATGCCGTCGCCGGGAATGACCGCAATCCGATACTGCTTCTTCGCGCTGCTCATCGAGAACACCCTTGTGATTTGCCCGGCCGGCAATGCCGCCTATCCTGGTTGCCCTGCAATGGACCAAACTTCGCGCGAGCGCAACGCTGCAGTGCAGTGTTGACCACCGCGCGACCCTGCCCTTACGAATTCGCCGACATCCCGTTCCTCTCCAGCAAGCGAGAATTCACATGGATCTGCATCTGCGCGGCAAGCGTGTCCTGATCACCGGCGCCTCCAAGGGCATTGGCGCGGCGGCCGCCGAGGCCTTTGCCGAGGAAGGCGCCCACCTACTGCTGGCGGCGCGCAACGGCGACCAGCTCAAGGCGCTCGCGGAGCGGCTCCGGTCGGCGCATCAGATCGACGCCGCAACCAGCGTGGTCGATCTGCGCAAGTCAGAGGATCTGGCGCGACTGGCCAAGGAGGCTGCAGACATCGACATCCTCGTCAACAATGCCGGCGATATTCCCGGCGGCTCGATCGACAAGATCGACGAGGCGACCTGGCGTCACGCCTGGGAGCTGAAGGTGTTCGGCTACATCAATCTCACGCGCGCGATCTATGCCCAGATGAAAGCGCGCGGTGGCGGCGTCATCGTCAACGATATCGGCGCCGCCGGCGAGAAGTTCGACGCCAATTACATCTGCGGCAGCGCCGGCAATGCGGCGCTGATGTCCTTCACCCGCGCGCTCGGCGGCAAGAGCCTGGCCGACAACATCCGCGTGGTCGGCATCAATCCCGGCCCGGTCGGCACCGATCGCCACGTCACGCTGCTCAAGACCCGCGCCAAGAACCAGTTCGGCGACGAGAACCGCTACAAGGAATTCCAGAAAGGCCTGCCGCTCGGCCGCCCTGCGCATGCGCGCGAGATCGGCGACCTCATGGCGTTCCTGGCGTCCGACCGTGCGGGCTATACATCAGGCGTGATCTACACGGTGGATGGCGGGCTGACGTCAGGGTGGGGCTAGGCACCTCTTTCTCCCCCGTCATTGCAATGACGGGCTGGGTTCGTCCCGCGCATTGCCACAACGACGATAAATGTTCTACAGCAGCAGGAACAGAAGACTTCCAACAAACGGAGACAAGCAAGTGGCAGACCAGGGGCTGATCCGTGAAACCGCGTGCGCCGTCGTCGAGAAACTGAAGGCCGGCGACGTTACGCCGCTCGACCTGCTCGACGTGCTGGAACAGCGCATCGCCGAGGTTGACGGCAAGGTCAATGCGTTGCCAACGCTCTGCTTCGACCGGGCGCGCGACCATGCCAAGGCCCTGATGCAGAAACCCGCCGCCGAGCGCGGGCTGCTCGCCGGGCTTCCCGTTCCGATCAAGGACCTCACCGCTGTCGAGGGCGTGCTGACCACGCAGGGCTCGCCGATCTTCAAGGACAACATCCCCGCGAAGTCCGATCTCCTGGTCGAGCACCTCGAGAGCAATGGCGGCGTGATCTACGCCAAGTCGAACACGCCGGAATTCGGCGCCGGCGCCAACACCTTCAACGAGGTGTTCGGGCCGACCCGCAATCCCTGGGACACGTCGCGCTCGGCCGCAGGCTCCTCCGGCGGCGCCGCGGTGGCGCTGGCGACCGGCACGGCCTGGCTCGCGCACGGCTCCGACATGGGCGGCAGCTTGCGCAACCCGGCGAGCTTCTGCGGCATCGTGGGCTTGCGACCGAGCATCGGCCGCGTCGCACACACGCCGAAATTCGGGGTCAACCGCACGCTGGGCGTGCAGGGACCGATGGCGCGTAACGTCGAGGACCTGGCGCTGCTGCTGGATGCAATGAGCGGCGAGCACGCCGCCGATCCGCTGTCCCTGCCCGCGCTGCCGACCTCGTTCCTCTCGGCGGCGCGCTCGAACCAGAAGCCGAAGCGCATCGCCTATTCTCCGGATCTCGGCATCACGCCCGTCGATCCCGAGGTCAAGGCCGTCACCCGCAAGGCGGCCGAGCGTTTCGCCGAGGCCGGCGCGATCGTCGAGGAGGCGCATCCCGACCTACACGAAGCCCATGAATGCTTCCACGTGCTGCGCGCATTCGACTTCGCGATCAGCAAGGCCGCGCTGCTGCGCTCCAAGCGCGACCTGCTCAAGCCCGAGGTGATCTGGAACATCGAGGAAGGGCTGAAACTCACCGTCGAAAAGCTCGAACGCGCCGAGGCGCAGCGCGTGGCGATGACCGAGCGTGCGCTTGCCTTCTTCGACAAATACGATCTCCTGCTGGCGCCCGCGACCATCGTGCCGCCGTTCCTGGTCGAGAACCGCTACGTTGCCGAATGCGACGGCAAGAAGTTCGACAACTACGTCGAATGGCTCGGCATCGTCTACGCGATCACGCTGGCCTGCTGCCCGGCGCTATCGCTGCCCTGCGGCTTCACCACGTCGGGCCTGCCGGTCGGTCTGCAGATGGTGGCAAAGCCTCGCGCCGAGGCGCAGCTCCTGGCCGGTGCGAAGGCGCTGGAGGACATTCTGGGCCTACGCGACTCGACGCCGATCGATCCGCGGCCGCCGAAGTAAGCCGGCTTACGCCTTCTCGGCAGCCTGCAGGGCGACGGTGAGCGCAAGCTTGGTCTGCTCGACGATCTCGTCCATCAACTCCTCGCGGCTGATCTGGCCGACCTCGCCGGTGAGCAGCCCCTGCTCCGCGAGCATCACGATGCCATGCAGCCCGGCCCAGATCTTCAGCGCCTGGCGTTCGCGCAGCAGGCCGACGGCGGGCGCCTCGAACGCCTCGATCAGCAGCGCCAGCGTTTCCATCGCCGCGGTGTGCAGCTCGCTGCCCTCTGGCGCGCCGGCCATGATGCGCGATGCGAACATCAGGCGGTAGACGCCGTGACGCTGCAGGCCGAAAGCGAGCGCCGCCTGCGCGAAGCGCGACAGCTTCGACTGCTTGCCCGGCTTGTCGATCGCCTCGCGCATGATCACGTTGAACTGCCGGAACGCCTCCGCCGTCACCGCCTGGAGCAGCGCGTCGCGGTCGGCAAAATGCCGGTACGGCGCAGGCTGCGAGACGCCGAGCTGCCTGGCCAACGCCTTGATGCTGATCGCCTCCGGCCCACCGAGCTCGATCTCCTGCAAGGCAGCCTGGATCAGGGCGTCGCGCAGATCGCCATGGTGGTAGGTCTTGAACGGCTTACGAACGATTTGTCCCATCGCGGAAATAAATCACTGGTGGGTTAATCAAGGACTGACAGTAGCATACCAGCACTCTCGGGCCTCCACTTCAACCGGTCCAACGTCGATTACAAAATCCGTAAATCAAGTGCGAGACCAGACCGTGGGCCTGCCAAAACACCACACAAATAAGGGAATATATTCCTATCAATCGACATTGCTGGACTGCACGCGCCAGACGACATGGCCCCGACGTGATCGCCAGGCAGCTGGGGCGTATCGATGGCGTGCGGGCCGAGCGTAACGCGTATGCCGATGCGACGGATCGCAATAATTCCGAGCGCCCGGGTCAACAACGTGGAAGCGCCACAAATCTGCAATGGTACGAATGCTAGTCTTGCCGATGATCGGAAGCGCGTGAAAACACGTACTCGGCGTCATGTATCGAACGTTCATCATAGCGGCGATGATAGCGATGAGTTCGTTTGCCGCGGACGCTGCCGAATTCACCATCATCAACGGGTCGCACGTCCCGCTCGAGCACCTCTACATTTCGCCGTGCGGAGCGAAGGATTGGGGACCCGATCAGCTCACGGGATCGCTCCCCCCGTCGCGGCTCTTCACGGTGTCGCACATCGCCCCCGGCTGTTACGACGTCGAATTCGTGGTTGCTCCCTGGAACGTCTGCGTGGCCGCCGGTGCAGCTCTGCGCCGAAGCGAGGTCTGGCGCGTTTCCCAGTGGACGGTGTTTGGTTCGCAGAGCGGCGATTGCTCCAATGTCGCCGGCTACGTGTCCGCGGGGCGACGATCGTGGACCTGGTAACCGGTTGATCCCATCAAAGGCTGTGCATCGATTTGCCTCCGGTGACGGAGAGCAACGCATATCGGTTTGGCTATCGACGTCGGAGGTTTATGGCGACCCCGAAATACATCCGCAGACCGAGGATTATTGGGGCCGCGTAAATCCGATCGGCCTGCGTTCGTGCTACGACGAGGGCAAACGCTGCGCCGAGACCCTGTTCTTCGATTACCGGCGACAGCACGGCGTGCGGATCAAGGTGGTCCGGATCTTCAACACCTATGGGCCCCGCATGCACCCGAACGACGGCCGCGTCGTCTCGAACTTCATCGTCCAGGCGCTCAAGGGTGAAGACATCACGCTCTACGGCGACGGCAGCCAGACCCGCAGCTTCTGCTATGTGGACGATCTCATCGAATCCATGATCCGGGCGATGAACACACCGGACGAGTTCACCGGCCCGATCAATATCGGCCCCCCGCGAATTCACAATCCGCGAGCTGGCTGAAGAGGTGACTACGCTGACACGCTCACGGAGCGGCCTGACATTCAGGCCGCTGCCATCCGATGACCCGCGCCAGCGCAAGCCGGATATCTCGCAAGCTCATACGGTGCTCGATTGGGCGCCGAGGATTGATCTCAAGAGCGGGCTTGAGAAGACCATCGCCTATTTCCGCGGCCAGATGGACACGTACTCCAGCGAGCGAGACGTTGACTGGCAGGTCAGCCTGAAACCAGCTCCGGCGGCTGCTCAGATCGTCCCGTGATGCCAGAAGGCCTGCAGCGTCAGATTGACCCTCAGAGTTGGATTTGCGGTCGTGCGCTCGCCGGAGCTGCTGGGTTGCATCGATAGTCCCTCGACAAGCACATAGGGCGCGCCGCTTTCGAGCCGATAAAGCAGCCCTTGCAGGGCGGGAAGCGTGGCATTCAGCGCGACCTGGAGCTTGATCGCGTCGCTCTTGTCGTCACGGTCGGCTGACGGCACTCCGGATGAGACAAGGACGGCGTGCTGATCGGCGATCAGTTGCGATAGATAGGCCTGGAACCGGGCCGTAGCGAGCCCGCTTGTTGGCGCATCCAGGAATGCCTGCGCTGGCGCTGCCAGGTTTCTCAACTGCCGATGCGGATTGGTCGTCGATCGCATATGCCTCTCGAGGCTCTGCAGCTCGTCGTGGCGTTCTGCGAGGTTCGCCAACGCCTCGCCGCGCAGCTGCAACGTCCAGACGACTGCAAACATGCAGATGATCAGGAGGGCACCGAGGCCTCCAATCGCGAACGCTTGCTCCCGGTTGAGATTCATCAGTTTGCGCCGATCTTCAGATGCGGCTCGACGCGGGCCTCGATGTGGAACAGAAAGCGCGCGCCGTCGGAATCACGCGTTGTCGGGGCGAAGAAGTGCACGTCCTTGAGGTGTCCCGACTGCTCCAGGGGAGCAATCAGCGACGGCGCATCGTTGGCCAGACCGACGATGCGCAGCGTCGCGCGCTCGAGATGCAACTCCGTCAGATATGACGTGTCCGGAAGCGAACGCGAGAGCGCCTCAATGACGACCACCGCGACAGGCGACGTTTCCTTGAGGGCCCAGGCGCGCTCCGGAGGGGCCAGCGAGGCGATGGACGCCCGAGGCAGATCGCCCTGGAGCTGCCGCTGTAGCGTCGCGACGCGCGCCGCGACCTCGTCATTCTCGCTGTCCGCCGACGACGCCGTGATGAAAGCCCAAGCGCTCACGGCCACGGATATCGCGACCGTGGCGGCGACGAAGCCCGCGATCATTTTGCGCGCCCGCGACAAGCTCTGGTCGGATGCATCCGCGGCCCGGGACCACATCGTGACAGGCGCGGCGACATCGGCCAGGCCCTCGCCGGCCACGACGCGGTCGACCCTCAGCCCTAACGCACCGGCGCGCTGGCTCGCCTCATCGAGTACGGCGCGCGAGGTGATCAGCACCCGCACATCGAGTCCGGCCGTATCTCCGCGATCGCGCGCGTCGAAGCCATAGACGGCCTGGTTCACGCGCCAGGGCGAAAGCCGCTCGATCTGATTGCGCACGATGCCGGGCAACAGGTCTCGGGCCTGGGCCGGAACGTCCATGCGACGCGAGATGATATCGTCAGCCGACAGCTCCACCACCGTGAAGGATTTTTGCGCGACGCGGGCAATCTCGGGCGGAAGCGCTGCGCCGCTGGCAAGGGCATCGAACGAGACGACTTCCTGTCCCCGCATCTGCTGAACGACCAACTGATCGCGCCGCTGCGCGATCTTCAGCCAGTGCCGGGCGGGACGTCCCTCGCGCCAGCCGATCAGCATGGCGGCCAGAATGTCGAGCCCTCGGACGAAAATCCTGTCAATACGCATCGGCGCGATCCCGATTGTTGTCGGCGACGGCCTGCTCGGAGGTCGAGGCGGGATTCCAGGCGAGAACCTGATACGGCTGCTTGCTGTCTGACAGCAGCATGATGAAGGCCTTGGCTGCGGCGGTGTATCCGTCGTGGGTGCTGGCCACGAGGTCCACAGAGACGACCTGGCGCTCCTGAACCTTGAGATATTTCTGTGCCGGGCCGAGCGCGAAAGCGAGCCGCTCGGGGTCCACCAGCGCCCCCCGCATGTTGAGGAAGGTGTCCAGCCGCGCCTCATCGACAAACGGCAGCGCCCTGATGACCGCGACCGGTGCCGCAAGCGGGTTGACGGTATCGCTCCCGTAAACGGTGATCAGCGGCGCCAAGGCGGAAATCCATTCCGGCCGCATTCCTTGTATGCCGGCGAGCTGCCGTATGTCGGTAAACGGCGCAGGGTGCACGGGCGCTGCCTTGGACGGATCCTTGGACGGATCAGTGTTCGCTTGGGGTGCATTAGCTTGCGGTGCGTTCCCTTGCGGCGTTGTTGCCGCCTTCTGGGCATCGCTGTTCCCTGCCGCGGGCTGCTGTTTCGCCGGGTCATTCGGCTTGGCCTTCTGCTCCGGGCCCCGCCGATCGACAATCCTCTTGGCAATGACGTCAGCGTCGCCGTCGTCGGCGCCGACATAACGGAGCAGCGAGGCAAGCAGCTCGACGGGCGCCTTGCCGATGTCGACGCGGCCGCTCTCGTCACCCAGACGGATACTGACCGACCCGGTCGACAAGGTGACGACGGTGCTGCGATCGGTAATCGGCGTATTCGGCATGTCTCCGGCAATGCCGGCAGCGACCTCGAGGCCGGCAGTCAAGAGGCCGTCGGCCTGCACACGGTCGCGATCAATCACGATGATTCCAGTGAGGCTGCGAAAAGTCGTCGACGTCGCCATCGCCAGCGCCGCACAAAACGCGATCGCCCACAGCACGTTGAACAGAACCATGCCTCGTCGGGTGTCGTTGCGGCTCATCGCCGTTCTCCCGTCGGCGCGTCCTTGGTCGGCGCGTCCTGTGCCTGCTCATCTTTCGCCGGCTCGTTTGGCTTGCCGCCGCTCTGACACGCTGCGTTGCCCGCGCAATCGGCCGGCGCGTCGGCGCGGAGCACGAACTGCGCACCGGGTATCAGTTCCGCGCCGCTGGCGCGGTCGCGAACCGTCAGCCGCACAAGGCCCGGCAGCCGCGGTTGCGCCGTCCAGGTCTCGCTCCACGTGACCGCGCCATTCGGAGCCACACGACCGAATGCGAAGGCAATGTCGACCCGTCCTTCGATCAAGTCGACCTTGTCGCCAAGGGGGACGCCGTCGAATCGTGTGAGCGGTCCGCGCCAGGCGGCGCGGCGCCTGATCAGTCGGCTCGCGCGGTCCGTTTGCTCGACCGTCAGGCTGACCAGCTCTTCCCCTTGCGGTCCGGCGGCGACCCCACCTGCCGCGACGAACTTGACCATGGTGGGCGCGCCCACGAACGCCACCTTGGTTGCCTCACCTGCCTGCGGCACCGGACGAGCCGATCCAAAATCGGCCGAGAGGCGGTCGACGGCGAGCAGCATATGTTCCGCATTGCCCACCACCTGCGTTCCACGATCGAAGTTGAGCGCGACGTCGTGAAGGAAGGCGGCCGTGGCAACGATCACGACCGAGGAAATCGCCAGCGCGGCCAGCACCTCGATCAGGGTGAAGCCTGCCAGGTCAGCTCTGGAGCCTGCGCGCGAGCGACGGACCGGTGCGGCGGTCGTGGTCATCCCCCGACTCCAAGCCGCACCGTCTCGGCGGTGACCATCTGCCCAGGTCCCCACGACACTTTCGCGATCACCCGGAACGCCGTCCAGTGTGGGCGTTTGGGTGCGGGATTCTTCTTGGGTACGGGGTCCTTGGCAGCCGCTTTCAGGACTGACGGTTCCGGACCATCCGCCGGCAGCATCGCGTCGACGAACATCGGCTCGGCCTCGACCGACCATTGCAAGCCGTCGGTTTCGCCTTCGCGAGGCCCCTTCCGCAGCGCCAGACGATCAAGGGGGGCGTCCAGAAGCCCACGCAGAAATCCCTGCGCGGCAACGCGCTGCTGCGCATTCACAGCGATGCGACGCGCCTGAAACATGTGGGGCACCAGCACCGATACGAACGCCAGGAGCAGAGCCATGGCGACCAGCGCCTCGATCAAGGTAAAGCCTGCACGACTGATGACAACGTCACGGCGGATCGATCGCAACGCGGCCGGTGTACCAATTGACGTTGACCTCATAGTCGGCTCCTTCCCGCGAAAACCTCAGCTTTGCACCGGTCGACGCGCCATCGGGTTCGAAGCGAACGACGGCCTGTCGTCCGGACCACCGCTCGTCCACGCCGACGACATCGAGGACGACGTCGCGCGGAATGGGAAGAACCTCGCCGCCGTCCCCGACCAGCGCCCGCTCTCCGACATCGAGCGCGATCCGGCGACTGTGCCCCGTCAAGATCGCTCCGAGCCGCTCGCGGCGAAGCAACGCGGCCGTCCGTAGCGTCAGGACTTTAATATCCGCCCGGCCAGTGCCCGGAATGAACGCCACCGCAAGCGAAGCCAGCATGGCAATGATCGTCATCACCGCCATGACTTCGATCAGGGTGAAGCCCGATCTGGGATCAGTGCGCGATGCTTGTGACATCGGCCGCGTTACCCGATCCGCCTTCATTTCCATCAGAGCCCAAGGACACGATCTCGTAGGGCGGCGAGTGATCGACAGGCGCACGGTATTGGTAAGGGTGGCCCCAGGGATCGAGCGGAATACGTCCTCCCTTCACATAGGGACCGTTCCAGACTTCGACGCCGCTCGGGCGCGCAACGAGCGACTGCAGCCCCTCCGAGCTCGACGGGTAGCGTCCGGCGTCGAGATAGAACAGGTCCAGCGACGAGCTGAGGCTTTCGATCTGCAGCTTCGCGGTCTTGACCTTGGACTCCGACAGATAGCCCAGCACCCGCGGGCCGATGAGGCCCATGATGAGGCCGATGATGGTGAGCACCACCAGCATTTCGACCAGCGTAAACCCGGGGCTGCCGCGGAGATGAACGGCGCGAGCACGAACCGGACGGCATCCTTGAAGCAACTCATTCATAGTGCGAGCTCCGTTATGCTTAGTAGGGCACTCATGATCGATACGACGAGCGCGCCGATACCGACACTGACCAGGATGATCGTCACCGGTCCGATCGCGCCCATCAGCCGATCGAGTCCAATGCCGAGCCGTTCCTCGTAATATTGGGCCGCGTGTCGCGCGATCGCCGACAGGTCGCCGGTGGCGTCGCCGACCCCGAGCATGCGGACGGCCAGCGGCGGCACCAGGTCGCTCTCGGCCAGCGCGTCGATGAAGCGGCGGCCGTTGCGCACCTGCTCATGCACCTGCTCGACCGCGGCGGCATATCGAGGCTCCGTCATGACGTCGCGCAGGATCTTCAGCGACGCCGGCAGCGCCACGCCGTTCTCGACCAGCAGGCCGAGCGTGCCGACGAACCGGGCGGTGCGCCGGTCACGCATCGGCCCGGACACGCCGGGAATCGTTGCCACCATCCCCAGCAGCGCCGCCCGGGTGGTCGGTTGCCGCAACACCAGCCAGCCGATCAGAATGGCGGCCAGGCAGATGCACATGAACAGATCGAGATGGGCACGCAACCCGGTCGACGCCGCAAGCACGAACGCCGCGCCGGAATTCAGCCGGCCGCCCAGCTCCCTGAACACGGGTTCGAATTGCGGCACCACGGCGAGCAGGAAGAAAAACAAAATGAGGACGGCCGATCCGACCAAAAACATCGGGTATCGGATTGCCGCGACGATCCGTTGCGAGAGCTGCTCCCGTCGTGCCCGGTCTTCGACGATCGCCCGCAGCACCGTTTCGAGCTTGCCGGACATCTCGCCCGCGCGCACCATCGCGATATAGATCGGCTCGATGATCGAAGGATAGCGCTCCAGCGTCTCGGCGAAGCCGTCGCCCGCCGAAATCGACGAACGAAGTCCGCCGGCAAAACGCGCAACCGCCTTATTGGGATCATCCTCGAGGGTTTGCAGGGCGGTCTCGAGCGTCAATCCCGAGCGCAGCAGCAACGCAAGCAGACGCAAGAAGATCGTCAGCTCGCGAGGGTTCGGCAATCCGCGACCAAGCAGGCTCGCGCGCAACGCCTGGTCTGCGATGACCTCCATCTCGATCGGCAGGTGCCCGAGATACTCGATGCGCCGCAAGACCTCCTCGCGCGAGGGCGCATCGGCGTCGCCGAGCACGACCTCGCCGGTCTTGGTCATTGCGCTGTAGCGATAGTGCGGCATCCGTCCCTCACAGGCTCATGGTGAGGCGAAAGACCTCTTCCAGCGTCGTCTGCCCTGCCCGCAGCTTGGCAACTCCGTCCTCGGTCATGGTGGTCATGCCCTCGCGTCTGGCGATGGCCTCGAGATCATTCGCATCGGTTTTCGGACCGATCGCCCGTCGCAGCTCCGGGCCGATCTCCATGACCTCGAACACGCCCTTACGGCCTCGGAATCCCGAGAAGCCGCACCATTCGCAGCCCTTGGGCCGGCACATGGTCTCGCCAACGTGAACACCGAGCGCCGCGTAGCGCTCGTCGGCGGCAATATCCGTGGCCGTCAAGCGGTAGGATTCCTTGCAATGGTCGCACAGGATGCGCACCAGCCGCTGGCCGACGATCGCCCGCGCGCACGAGGCCAGCAGGAAGCTCTCGATCCCCATGTCGACCAATCGCGTGATCGCGCCCGCCGCCGTGTTGGTGTGCAAGGTCGTGAGCACGAGATGCCCGGTCAGCGCGGCATGGACGCCGATATGCGCCGTCTCAGCGTCGCGCATCTCGCCGACCATGATAACGTCAGGATCGTGCCGCAGGAACGAGCGCAAGGCGGACGCGAAGGTGAGCCCGATGCCCGGATGCACCTGGGTCTGCGTGATGCCCTGAATCTGGTACTCGACCGGATCCTCAACGGTCAGGATCTTGCGGGTTGGCTCGTTGATGACAGCGAGCGACGCAGCCAGCGTGGTGGTCTTGCCCGATCCGGTCGGGCCGGTCACGATCACCATCCCGAATGGCGCCTGAAGCGTCTTGCGCAGGATGCCCTCGTCTCGCGCGCCAAGACCGATCTGGTCGAGAGCCACGAGACCGGCCCCCTTGCGCAACAGTCGCACGACCGCGCTCTCGCCGTGCATCGAGGGCGCCGTGGCGACGCGCAGGTCGATCTCGGCACCGCTGACAGTGATGCGCGCCCGTCCATCTTGCGGCAGGCGCCGCTCGGTGATGTTCAAGCCGGCCATGATCTTGAGGCGCGACAGAATGCCCTTGGCCATGCTCACCGGCAGCGACGGAATGGTCTTCAGCATGCCGTCGACGCGCAGCCTGACCTGAAGCATGCTGCCGTCCGGCTCGATGTGCAGGTCGGTTGCACGCTGCTCGACCGCGAGCCGCAGCATGTCGTCCAGCGCGCGAACCACCGGTGCGCCCCGCGCGAGGTCGCGCAAATTATCAAGATCGTCCTCGCGCGGACTGGCGGCCGCCTCCGGCGCGGCATCGTGCTGATCGGCCTTGAGCGTCACCGACAGTGCGGCCTCGAGGTCGTCGCTGGTGGTCACTGTCAGCGCGATCGGCTGACGCAGCGCGAGTTCGATCGCCCGCAGGGTCTCCTTGTCGATCGGGGCCGCGATCGCAAGCTTGAGCGTGCCGGCCGGATTTTCGTAGGGAAACAGCCGGCACTCCCGCAGGAAACGCGTTGACATCTCGGCGCCGGCAAAGCGCCCTCCGACCAGGTCGTCACGCTGGACACGGCTGCAGCTGTAAAATGCCGCCAGTTCGTCGGCGAGAGCGGTGGGCGTCAGTTTCGTCACTGCGCCCCAATCGATATTGCCGGACCAGCCATCGCCGGCGCGTGCGGCGAGCGCAATATCCGCGCTCTGACCGTCAGGCAGCACGCCCCTGCTGGCGAGATGGCCTATGAAATCAGTCGGTAGCATGCGCTGTCTTCCGCTTGTATCTTTCGCACCGCTATGTTGGTTCTCAGGTCAGCGCGCGGACCGCGCGCGATGGCACCACGTTTCACGCAACGCCGAGCGAGGCGACGATGTCGATCGACCAGAATGCCGATCCCGCCGCAACGGACGAAAACCTCCGTCCGAACCTCGTCGTGCTGATTTTCGGATCTGCTGCCGTCGGGTTGGTCTCCGCAGCCACGCTGCCGTGGCCGGACGCTGCGGCATCGACCGTGCTGGGAGCGTTGATGATCGCCGGCGCCGACGTCGATATGCGAATCTTCCTGCTTCCGGATATCGTGACCGGCGGCGCCGCATTGTCCGGACTTGTCGCAGCAAGCGCGCTCGATCCCTTCGATCCCCTGGCCAGCTTCGCCATCGCGGCCGCGGGCGCATTGCTCGTTGGTGGGGGGCTCTGGCTCGTGCGCTGGGCGTACGCGCGGCTGCGGCACCGCGAAGGAATCGGGCTCGGCGACGTCAAGCTCGCCGCCGCCATCGGCGCCTGGCTGCCGCTCGATGTCGTGCCGATCTGCCTCACGCTGGCGACCAGCGCGGCGCTGATCGCGGTGCTCATTGCGCGCTGGCGCGGCGAACCCATCGAAAGGACCGCGAGGATTCCGCTCGGCGCATTTCTGTGCCCAGCCCTCTGGCTCACCTACTATTCGACGCGGCTGCTGCGCGGTTGACGCCAGATCAAAATCCGGCGGAGCGCTGCCGATGCTCGCTCTGACCCGCCGCTGCGCGGTCCGTGTAAACGTTATCCGCATATCACGACAACCGCTCATCGGCAGACAACAGCCCGCAATCGACCGCAGATGTCACCTGCTCCGACAGAAGCGCCTGACGAACGCCATTCCGTTGCACGATCGAACGAAGACGCCGACGCGCGGCCGTTGGTGAGCTGACTTCGCGGCCGATGCGTATTGCTCGATGCATCAGCGCCTGCTTGAGCTCGACCTGAACGGTTCGCCCGCTGATGCCAAACATCCGGGCTGCGGCATTAAGCCTCGTGCCGCTTCAATTCGATCTTCTACGGAAGTTAGATGACGCGCGAATGAAGTTTCTCTACGTGACCAGCCTGCGAGACGCTTGACGATTGACCGCTGGCGGACGGTCTTGTGCTTTATTATTGGAACCAGCTGATATGTCGCTATTATCTACGGCCTCGCAGCCCAGAGACAGATCCCTAATGTCTCTAATGGACCTGCCGGGGATGTCGCTCGGCCACAACAGGCTCTGCTGCTTTCCGGGCCTTCGCCGCCGTACTGAACATCGAAAAATCAACCGAACGCTCGCCCTGCGTCAGAACCAGCCGGCGCGGTTCGATCCGATCAACCTTCCAGCCGCTGACATCATCACCGATACGCACACGCGTGACCTTGTCCTTGTCGCGAGAGCGAATGGCGGCACGCCCATCGCCGTCCTCGCTGACGATGCCGAGGACGACCACGCTGGGCGGCGGAGAAGGCGGGGCGGGCGGCGCCGGAGGGCTGACGACGGCTACTGCCGGCTTCGGCGGCGGCCGTCGAGCCGGCGAGAACAGCGGGCGGTTCGTGGTCGCAGATAGCTGATCAAGCGGCTCAAGCTCCAGCGGGGTGACTGGAGCATCCTTGATCGGAGCAACCTTGATTGCGGCATCCTGGATTGAGCCAGCATTGGCGATAGCATTGCCGTTCTGAGCCGGGTCCGCCGCGCACGCCAAGGACGAATATAGGCACAGGACTGCCCCTAGCGAACAGCACCGCCAAGCACCCACGCCGCCTCTCCTTGCTCTTTCCAGACCAACAACCTGCGCGACAAGATCGCACATTGCAAGCCATCATGGAGAGTTGGGTCGGCAAATTGTTTTACGTCAGTTCTGTGACGATGAATCGTCTCTCGACATTCGCGTCATGCGCGACGTCAGGCGCTGCCGCCATATCACCGTCATCGACGCCGTGCACATTAGGATGGTTTAAGACACCGTCCCATCCCTGAGATTGTGCATCACGATCAACACCGACGTGGCTTCATGCGTTCGCGTTGCTTCATTGTCGGCGTCGTGCCGCCGCTGCTTGGCGTCGTGTTCCTGGCTCTGGGGTCCACGCGGGCTGCCGCTACCGCGTGCGCATTGCGTTCCCGCGACGGCGCCACCAAGCATGTGGTTCAAATTCAGCTCGGTTACGCGCATTTGCGGCGCGAAAATCCAAACGTCCCGTCGGATCTCGAGCAGATGCCTCACCTGCTCGACTTTTTTGCGCGTGACGGAACCGTTGGCGGCAACCATCGCGTGCCGCTCGTGCAGAAAGCCGCCGCCGCTTTGACCATCCTGACCGGCCTCTATGGCGATCGCACCGGTGTACCCGTGGCGGACAGCTACGGTTACTTCCGCGGGGACGGCAGCATTGGCTTTGCAAACTCGCGCGCCTATTGGACCACGACCGGCGGTGACGGCAAGCCGCTGATGCTGGCCGACACCGGCAAGACGGTGTCTGCCCCTTGGGTGCCATTTACGCGCGCAGGCTGCGACGTCGGCGCCCTTGCGACCGCCAATCTCGAGCTCCAAAACCTCGCGCCCGATGTTGTGAACGTGTTCGGCCCGAGTTCGCCCGAGGCATCGGAGGCAGCAAGCGATCCCGCCAGGGCCAAGGCGGATCTGCTGGGGATCGCGATCCATTGCGCGCGCGCAAGCAGCCTTTGCGCCAATGCCGAAACGCGCCCCGACATTCTGCCCGACGAGCCCGGAGGCTATTCCGGATTCAGCGCCCTGTTCGGCAATCGTCACGTCCAACCCGTAATCTCGCCGGGCGGTCCGATCAAGGACCTCGGCGGCAACGTCCTGAACACCGCCGACAATGCGGGTTCACAGAACGTATTCGAGCTCGGCGCCGCGCAGTCGCTCAGCTACGCTGCAACGATGCTCGAAGCAGGGGTGCCGGTCGTCTACGTATCGATCGGCGACATCAGCGATCCTCGCTCGGAACGCGCGTCCGGCCCTGGCGAGCCGGCTTCCCAGGCCGGCCTCTCGGCCTTCGATACCGCCTTCAAGCTCTTCATCGACCGGCTTGCCGCTGACGGGATCAACAAGGCCAACACCCTCTTCATCATCGTTGCCGCGGAGAACGACCATTTCGCCAGCGGGCCGCCGACCCCGCCGGATTGCGACGGCGTAGCGCTACCTTGCGCCTATCCGCAGATCGGCGAGATCGACACCGCGATCAATCGTCTGCTCGTCACCCAGCGCCGCAACGTAACCGCGTTTGATATTCATTTCGGCAGCGCACCGTCGTTCTATATCCGCGACAACCCGCTTGCGACCGATCCGCTGACGCGCACGCTCGAGCAGGACGTCAGCAAGCTCATCGTGCTCAATCCAATCACCAACAAGAACGACAATTTGGCTGCATTCTTCGCAGATCGTGCAGAGATGCAGCTCCTGCACATGATCACCGGAAGTTCGGCGCGCTCGGCGAACTTCATCATGTTTGGCGACCCCAACTATTTCAACGAGACCGTCACGAGCCAGGCGGACTGCAGCGCATCGGCTCCCTGCGTCGAGCAGAATCCAAAATATGCGCGGACCGACGGCAACGTTCCGCAAATCTCCGACAACGCCTGGTTCGGGATGGCCGGTCCCGGTGTCGCACATCTCGGACTCAACATGGAGATCGTCTCCGGTCACACCGATCTGCGGCCAACCATGCTTGCCCTTGTCGGCCTGACCGACAGCTACGTGCACGATGGCGTAGTGCTGGCGGAGGCGGTGGAGCCCGGCGCGCTGGCTCCGGAGCTGCAGCGCGGCCGCGACGCGTTCATTGCTCTGGCGTATGCCTACAGGGAGCTGAATGATCCGCTCGGGCAGCTCGGGCGCAACAGCCTCGCGTTCTCCACCCAGGCCATCAAGAGCACCGACACCGATTATGCGCGCTATCTCGACGCGATCGGTGCGGTGATTGCCGCCCGCGCCCCCCTCGTCCGAGAGACCAAGGCGCTGCTCGATGGCGCGGCTTTCGCACACCGACCGATTGATCCGGCCTACGCCCGCGTTCTGATCGATCGCGCCGACGCGTTGGTCAGACAGGTCGAAGACCTTGCCGGGAGCAGCATCGGTCGCACCGGTCGTCCTTGGAAAGCAGCAAACGATCAGCATTGACGAAAGGCCTGCCGGCATCACCGGCGCGTCGCAGGGAGAATTGTAGTGGAGTGTATCGGCTGGTCTCGTCGCTCACGCCCGGCGGCATTCGCCGCCAAGGTGGGCTTGTGTCTCTTGATGGGCAGCCTGCTGGGCGGTTGCTGGGTCGAGAAGAGCGCAGATCTGCCTGGCCGCGATCTGGTCATCGATCCGATCCGCGATGCGGATCTGCGCGCGCACTGGACGAACGCGAACGGCGGTCAACTCACAGGCCAGACCGCGCCCGGCCGATCACAACGGCCCCTGGTGTTCCCAGGCGCCGCGCAAGATGATGGCACCACGGCCCCCGCATCGCCCGACAAGCCCGGGACCGAAGTGCACGTCGCAACGACGGAAGACGGCGTGGCGACGACGGGCGACGGCATCGAGATGAATTTCGACAACGCCGATATTCAGACGGTTGCAAAATCACTGCTCGGCGACAGCCTCGGACTGAATTACGTGATTGACTCGCGCGTCCAGGGGAACGTGACGCTTGCGTCGGCGCGCCCCATCCAGCGCAAGGATGTGCTGCCGATATTCGAGAACGTGCTGCGCATGTCGAATGCCGCGGTGCTCCGTGAGGGCAACCTGGTCAAGATCGTACCGCTCCCTGAGGCGGCCGGAGTCGGGGCCGCCACTTTCGGCGCCGGCGAGCCCGGGTTTGGCGTCTCGATCGTTCCACTGCGCTACACCTCGGCCGCGGCGATCGCAAAGACTGCTGAGAGCTTCCTGTCGCGGCCCGGCTCGGTTCGGGTCGATCAGGCGCGGAATGTCCTTCTTATCCAAGGTACCGCCTCGGAGCGCCAGGCCGCGCTTGGGGTCATCGAAAACCTCGACGTCGAATGGCTGCGCAACCAATCTGTCGGGCTCTATCCTCTGAAATCGACATCCCCCGACACGATCATCCGCGAGCTCGAGCGTGTGTTCGACACCGCTGACGGCGGCCAAGGACAGGGTGTGATCAAGTTCCAGCCGGTGACGCGCATGAATGCGGTGCTGGCCGTGAGCAAGAACAGCAAGATGCTGGAGCGCGCCACCCAGTGGGTCAGCCGGCTGGACCGTTCCGACCCCAGCGGCACCACGGTGCGGGTCTACAGTTTGCGCTTCGGCAATGCGCGCAGCATCGCCCGCCTGCTCAACGAGATGTTCGTCGGCCGCTCCTCGCAGCAAGGCGGCGGCTCCGACGGCCAGAGCACAACCGCACCCGGACAAGGCGCGGCGACGTCGCGCCTGGATTCACTCGGCAGCGGCACGCTCAGCAGCAATAACAACAGCCAGGGATCGACAACCCAGCAGGGCGGCACTGACAACTCAGGCTCGGCGACAAATCGCGGCGGCGCAACGCAAGCCGGCTTTTCGAAGGACGACGACCAGGATGCGTCGTCGAACCTTGGCGGCGCGGGACCCGGGGCCATGCCGCGCGGCGTGTTCCAGAACGTCCGGATCACGGCCGATACATCCACCAACTCAATCATGGTCTATTCCAACCAGGACGACTACGTCGTGATCGAGCGCGCGCTGGCGGCGATCGATCGCCCGCGGCTGCAGGTCGCGGTTGATGCGATGGTCGCCGAAGTGACGCTGACGGACCAGTTGCAGTATGGCGTGCAGGCCTACCTCACGAGCGCCGCCGCCACCGGCGGCGCCTACGGCGACAAGGGGTCGGTCGGGCTGTTCAATGCCGCGCAGTCGACGGCGCAAACCGCCCTGCTGTCGCGCGTACTGCCCGGATTCAATATGCTGCTCGGATCCGAAGCGAACCCCAAGCTGATCCTGAGTGCGCTCTCCACCTTGACGACCGTCAAGGTGCTCTCGGCGCCTTCGCTGTCGGTTTCCGACAACCAGCCGGCGATTCTCGAGGTCGGCGACCAGGTTCCGATTTCGACCGGCAGCGCCACCGTGCTGTCCTCGTCGAACACCGTGGTGAACACGATCACGATGCACAACACCGGAATCATCCTGAAGGTGCTGCCGCACGTTCATCCGAACGGATCGATCGAACTCGAGATCGAGCAGGAGATCTCCAACGTCGTCAATCCAGGTGGAGCCAGCAGCCAGAATTTGACCCCGACGATCTCGCAACGGCGCATCCACTCGACGATCAACACGACGAGCGGACAGACAGTGCTGCTTGGTGGGCTGATCAAGGAAGACGACGAAAGAACCATCGCCGGAGTTCCAGGGATTGCCGAGATCAAGTATCTGGGCGATCTGCTCAGCAACAAGAGTGACAGCAAGACCCGCTCCGAGATCATCGTCTTCGTCACGACGAAACTCGTCCGCAACAGCCTCGATGCTCAGGTAGTGGCCGAGGAATTCAGGGCACGCCTTGATACGATGCACCGCACGCCTTCCGCCTTCAATCGGCCGCCGGAGCCTCCGCCTGCGCCCCCGCCACATTCGAAGCAGAACTGATAGAAAGGTCGCGAAGCCGAAGATGTCGATACGGACATCCATGTTGGGCCTTCTGGGTGCAGTCGTCGCAAGCGCGGCCGGGACTGCCGCCGAACTCTCCAGCGTGACATCGAAGGATGACGCGACCATCATCGAGCTCAGCGGCGACGTCGCAGAAGGTGATACCGAAGCGATGGAGGCGTTGCTCCGCACCGCCAATGAAAACGGTCGGCTCGTGTCGGCGGTGCGCCTCGATTCACCGGGTGGGAGCCTTGTGGAGGCGGTCAAGTTCGCCGATTTGATCCGCCGGGCGAAACTCCCGACGGTCGTCGCGGGAGGCGCACACTGCGCATCGGCATGCTTCATCATATTCGCCGCCGGGATCGAGAAGTTCGCAGGCTATGAAGCCGCGATCGGCGTCCACGGCGTATCCGACAAATTGGGCCATGAGACCGCGCAGACCGAGGCGGCAACGATCTCCATGGCGAGGATCGTCAGTGCATATGGCGTGCCGCCGCGCATCATCGGGCAAATCGTGGTCACGCCAGCTCAGAGCATCGCATGGCTGACGCCCGACGATCTGCGCTCGATGGGAGCGATCATGATTGGACGGCCTCGGCCGTCCCCCTCGCCGCCCTCGGTCGATCGGCAGATTGCAAGCCTCGATCTGCCGCCTGCAGGAGACACCGCTGGATCGCCGCACCCGCCCCGGACCGATCAACGCTTCGCCGCGGCCTACCTGGCCGCGAGCCGGAGCGACTATGCGAGCGCAATCCGACTCTGGCGTCGCCTGGCCGATGAAGGTGACGGCACGTCGCAATACAATCTCGGCCAGATGTATGAAACCGGACAAGGCGTGGCGCAGGATTTCGCGGTAGCCGCCGAATGGTATCGACGCGCTGCCGAGAGCGGCATCCCGCACGCCCGGCTCAGTCTCGGCGTCGCCTACGCACTCGGCCGCGGCGTGCCTCAAGACGATCTCCAGGCGTATAAATGGCTCAGCCTCGCTGTCTTGTCATACAAGGCTAACGAAGGCCGCCGCAGTGCCGAACGCGCGCGCGACCTCGTGGCAACACGAATGACGTCGCGTGAGATCACCGAAGCGCAGCACCTCGTGCGCGAATGGGGACAGCAGCGAGGACGCTGATCTGCGCAAGACTCTTGCCTTTCTGCCCGGCTGCGTAAGGGATCACGTCGCGCCTCATCGCGACCGCGGCATTTTTATATCGCTTATGTGACGTTATTCTATCTCCATCGAATTGGCCGAACGCCGCAGGAAAATGCCTGCGTTTGATCCCATGGATGCGAGAACGGTTCGGCTTATCTCTGCGGCGGTCCGGACCGACACCACTTGCGTCGGCGGGCGAACGTTCAACCCGGACGTCCTCATGCACTGCAACCAGAAGCCGGGAAGTATCATCACGATTGCCCGTTGGCCGAATTTTCGCTTGACGCGCGAGCGGATCAATAATGTAATAGACTATAACTTGGCGGAGCCGAACTGCCCAAGCAAGACAAACTTGCAAGTTGAAAAATGAGGAACCCAGCGCGCCCATTGCGCGCGAGAGCCGAGGGAGAGCGCTTGCATGTCCAAGCTGAAGATTCGCGTCGACCAGGATAAATGCCAAGGGCACGCGCGCTGCAAATCACTCGCCCCCGAACTGTTCGAGCTCGACGAATACGGCAACGCCCATGAAGTTGGCGATGGATCCGTTCCGGCCGGGCTCGAGGACAAGGCGTGGCTCGCACAGACCAACTGTCCGGAGATCGCGATCGAGGTCACCGAGGAATAGCCGCGACCGAAAGGCGCGCTACATTCCATAGAACCGACCAACGTTTGAACGAACGAGAAGGAAACGAACCGATGTCCGATTCCCCGTCCGCCAGTTATCTGCCCGAACATCCTCCGGTCACCGACTGGGTCAACGACTTCGACCACACCGATCCGGTCTGGACCGAAGATCCGTTTCCGATCTGGGAAGAGCTACGCGCCGCTTCTCCCGTCGTGCACACCGAGCGCTTCCTCGGCTGCTACATGCCGACCACCTATCAGGCGGTGAAGGAGATCGCCTACGATACCGAGCACTTCTCCTCGCGCCGCGTGATCGTGCGCGACGTCCGCCCCGAGATCGGCGCCCGCGCGCCGCCGATCACCTCTGACCCGCCGGAGCACAAGCCTGCCAAGCAGGTGCTGCTGCCGCCCTTCACGCCCGACGCGATGAAGAAGCTCGAGCCGCGGGTGCGCGCGATCTGCAACGAGCTGATCGACGAGTTCATCAATGACGGCCGGTGCGACGCTGCGGCGTGCTACACCAAGCACATCCCGGTGCGCGCGATCGCCCATATGCTCGGCATTCCCGAAAAGGACGGCGACCTCTTCATCAAGTGGATTCACCAGATCCTCGAGCTCGGCATCAAGGACGAGAATGAACTAATGAACGGCATCCGCGAGATGACCGGCTACTTCACGGCCCATCTCGAGCAACGCAAGCAGCAGCCGGGCGACGACCTGATCTCGCAGTTGATGCGGGCGAAGGGCCCCGGCGGCCAGCCGCTCTCCGACGAGCACGTATTGGGCTCGGTACGGCTGCTCCTGATCGCCGGCATCGACACCACCTGGAGCGCAATCGGCTCCTCGCTCTGGCACCTGGCCAAGACACCGGTCGATCGCGAGCGCCTGATTGCGGAGCCCGGACTGATCCCGACCGCGATCGAGGAATTCCTCCGCGCCTATTCGCCGGTAACGATGGCGCGCGAGGTGATGAAGGAAACCACCATCAGCGGCTGCCCGGTGAAATCGGGCAACATGGTGCTGCTGTCGTTTCCGGCAGCCAATCGCGATCCCGCGATGTTCCCCGACGCGGACAAGGTGGTGATCGACCGCAAGGAGAACCGCCACGCCGCCTTCGGCCTCGGCATCCACCGCTGCGTTGGCTCCAATTTGGCTCGAATGGAAATGACTGTCGCGATCGAGGAATGGCTGAAGCGGATCCCGGATTTCCGCCTTGACCCGGCAGGCAAGGTGACATGGTCGGAAGGCACGGTCCGCGGCCCGCGTCAGCTGCCATTGCTGTTCGGCAAGAACGCCTGAGGTAATCAGCGACCGATTAGATCGCGCGCAAGAAATGCGCTAGCTTGGCTCCCGGAATCGAACTGAAGAGTCCGGGAGGCCGCGCTATGCCCGATCAAACCGCTCAGCCCACGAGCGACCACCTCGACGTCCACGATGTCGAGCGGCGCGTGAAGGCCATCTTCATCGGCTCGGTCGGCAATCTCGTCGAGTGGTACGATTTCTACGCCTACACCGCGTTTGCGCTCTATTTCGCGCCCGCGTTCTTTCCCCACAGCGATCCGGTGGTGCAGCAGCTCAATGCGGCCGTGCTGTTCGCCGCCACCTTCCTGATGCGCCCGCTCGGCGGCTGGCTGTTCGGTTTCATCGCCGACCGCTACGGCCGGCGATTGTCGCTGACGGCCTCGGTGGTTTGCATGTGCTTCGGCTCGCTGATCATCGCGGCGACGCCGACCTACGCCACCATCGGTTTTGCCGCGCCCGCGATTCTGGCGGTGGCACGCGTCATCGAAGGCCTAAGCTTGGGCGGCGAGTACGGCGCAAGCGCCACCTATCTCAGCGAGGTCGCCGATGCCAAGCATCGCGGCTTCTATTCCAGCTTTCAATACGTCACGCTGATCGGCGGCCAGCTCACCGCGATCATCGTGTTGTTGCTTCTGCAAAAGGTGTTCCTGACACCGGAAGAGCTCAAGGCCTGGGGCTGGCGGATTCCATTCGTGATCGGCGCCATGCTCGCGATCACCGCGGCCGTGATGCGCCGCAGCCTGCACGAGACCGAGGCTTTCATTGAAGCCAAGAAAGTCTCCAAGCCGACCGGTTCGATCGTTGGATTGCTGAACTATCCCCGCGAGCTGCTGCTGGTGGTCGGGCTTACCGCTGGCGGCACCGCGGCGTTCTACACCTTCACCACCTACATGCAGACCTTCGTGAAGCTGTCCGTCGGATTGACCGAAGACCAGACCACCATCGTGATCTTCGGTTCGCTGATCTTCGCGACCATCCTGCAGCCGATCTATGGTGCGATCTCCGATCGCGTCGGCCGCAAGCCGCTCCTGATCTTCTTCGGTGTCGCCGGCACGCTGGCAACTGTCCCGATCCTGACCGCATTGAAGGAGACCAGATCGCCCTTCACCGCCTTTCTCCTGATCTGCGGCGCCTGGATCTTTGTCGCCGGCTACACCTCGATCAACGCGATCGTGAAGGCCGAGCTGTTCCCGACCAATGTGCGCGCACTCGGCGTCGGCCTGCCCTACGCGATCACGGTGTCGATATTCGGAGGCACAGCGCCGGCCGTTGCACTCTATTTCAAGAGCATCGGGCACGAGGATTGGTTCTACTACTACCTCAGCGGCATGATCTTCCTCTCGCTCCTGATCTATGCGACGATGCGCGACACCAAGCATGACTCCGCGATGCATCGCCACGAGTGACGGCGTAGCTGATGACCGACGACACCGATCCGCCCGCTGAGAGCAAGCTGACGCGCAGTAAGCAGCGCTGGGCGCGTGAAGGCAAATTCCTGACCGGTAAAGTCGCCAGGCCCGACGAGCAACGCCTGCCCCCGGGCCAGCATCTGACGCGGGATTGGCCGGTGCTCGACCTCGGCCTGATGCCCAACATCTCGCAGGCCCGCTGGCGGCTCGACGTCTACGGCGCGGTCGAGCAGCCGATCTATTGGACGTGGGAGCAGTTTCTGGCGCAACCGCAGACGCAATTCGTGTCCGACATCCATTGCGTCACGACATGGTCGCGTTACGACAACCAGTGGGAAGGCCTTGCCACGCGTGACCTGCTCGCTGCCTGCCAGCCTCGCGAGGACGCGCGCTTCGTGGTGCTGCATTCGCATGACGGCTACACGACAAACCTGCCGCTGGAAGACTTCGCCGCCGAGGACGCGCTGCTGGCCCATCGCTGGTCCGGTCAACCGCTGGAGCAAGAACACGGCGGTCCAGTGCGGCTCGTGGTGCCGCATCTGTATTTCTGGAAGAGCGCCAAGTGGCTGCAGCGCATCGAATTCCTGACCGAGGACGCGCCGGGCTATTGGGAGGTGCGCGGCTATCACAACCGCGGTGATCCTTGGGCCGAACAGCGCTATTCTGGTGATTGATCCCGACGACAATGATGGAGCCAGCCCGTGCCGCACGAACGCTTTCAATTCACCGGTGTGGGCGGCCATCAGCTCGCCGCGACCCTTGATAGCCCCGACGGTCCGATCAGGGCCTACGCGCTGTTCGCGCATTGCTTCACCTGCGGCAAGGACGTGCTTGCCGCAAAGCGCATCGCGGTCGCGCTTACGGCCAAGGGCATCGCAACCCTGCGGTTCGACTTCACGGGACTTGGCTCCAGCGAAGGCGATTTCGCCAATTCGACGTTCTCGTCGAATGTCGCCGATCTCGTCCGCGCCGCCGACCATCTGCGCGAGACACGCGCGGCACCCGCGATCCTGATCGGCCACAGTCTTGGCGGCGCGGCAATCCTCGCGGCGGCCGGGCAGATTGCCGAGGCGAAAGCCGTCGTCACCATCGCCGCGCCGTCCGACCCCGCCCATGTCACGCATCTGTTCAAGGACAAGGTCGACGACATTCGCGCGCAGGGCGAGGTCGAGGTGTCGCTCGCCGGCCGTCCCTTCCGCATCAAGCGGGAATTCCTCGATGATGTCGCCGAGCAGAACCTGATGGCGCAGGTCACCAAGCTGCACAAGGCCCTGCTGGTCATGCACTCGCCGACGGACGATACCGTCGGCATCGACAGCGCGACACATATCTTCGTCGCGGCCAGGCATCCGAAAAGCTTCGTATCGCTTGCGGGCTCCGATCACCTCCTGACCGGGACGCAGGATGCGGCCTATGTCGCCGACCTCATCGGCGCGTGGGCCGAGCGCTACGTCGACCTCGCGGCGCCGCAGCTGGCAGCCGACGCGGGCAGCGCGCCACGCAACGTCGTGGTGCAGGAGACCCGTGCCAGCAAGTTCCAGCAGACCGTCACCACAGGTCCGCACCGGATGCTGGCCGACGAGCCGGCGGCCGTCGGCGGCCAGGACTCAGGTCCCGGCCCCTATGATTTTGTATTGGCCGGGCTCGGCGCCTGCACGTCGATGACCATGCGCATGTATGCCGACCGCAAATCGCTGCGGCTTGACCGCGTCACCGTGACGCTCACGCACAGCAAGATCTACGCCAAGGATTGCGAGGAGTGCGAGACACGCGACGGCATGCTCGACCAGATCGACCGCGTCATCAGGATCGAGGGCGAGCTCGACGCCGACCAGCGCAAGCGGCTGATGGAAATCGCCGACAAATGCCCGGTGCACAAAACGCTGACGTCGGAGATCCGGATCATCACCAAGGCCACGGAGTAAGCCTGCAACGCAGCGAGATGGGCCGAGCCGTAGCAGCATGTCGGCTGCCCCCTCGCCCGCTTGCCGGCCGTCGCAGAGGCGAGCTCAAAATATCGAAAACAACCCCATGCAAAGTAGCCGGCAGCCGCCGGCGTTTGAAAACGCAGCTTGACACGTCGGGCAACTCAGCGAGATATTTCCAATATTCCGAAATCGTGCAGTCCACCTTGCCGTCTACCCACGAGCCGCGCGCTTGCCGGCCAGGCAGTTGGCCATGATCCGGACCGCGGCGCCGATCTCATTCTCACGCCAGGCCGCGAAGCCGAGCAAGAGACCGCTGTCGCGCGGCCGTTCCACCGCGAGGCTGGACAACGCACGCACCTCAACGCCTGCGGCGACCAGCCGCGCCACGGCGTCGCTATCTGCTGCGCGGTCCCTGAAGCGGGCAATCAGTTGCATGCCGCCCGGCGGGATCTCCGCCGCAAGGACGTCGCCCAGGTGACGCGTGAGCCCTGCCGCAAGATGATCCCGGCGCGACCGATAGATGCGCCGCATGCGCCTGATATGCGCCAGAAAATGCCCGTCGGCCATGAAGTCGGACAGCGCCTCTTGGATGTGCACGGACGCGATCAGCCCGAGATGCCGCTGCGCGATCTCCATCGTCCGCGCCAGCGCGGACGGCACGACGAGATAGCCGAAGCGAATGTCAGCAGTCATCGCCTTGGCGAAGGTGCCGACATAGAGCACGCGCCCTTCCCGATCGAGCCCCTGTAGTGCCGGCATCGGACGGCTGTCGTAGTGAAACTCGCCGTCATAGTCGTCCTCGACGATCCAGGTCTTGCCGGGCTCGGCAGCCGCAAGGAGTTCGCTACGGCGTGCCACCGGCATCACCCGCCCCGTCGGATGTTGGTGCGAGGGCGTCGTGAAGATCAGCTTTGGTGCCCGCGCCTCACGCATGCGCATCATGCCCCATTCGTCCAACCGAATACCGAGGACATCCGCGCCGGCCGCGCGGAACGCCGCAGCCGCACCGGGATATCCGGGATCCTCCGTCCAGACCGCATCGCCTGGCACGATCGCGGTCGCCGCAATCAGCGTCAGCGCCGCCTGCGCCGTCGGCAGGATCAGGACCTGCTCCGCCTCGGCGCGCACGCCTCGGTTGACCTCAAGATAGCCGCGCAATGCATCCCGCAGGCTTTGCCGGTTGACGACTGTCTGCTCGTTGAAGCGGCGGCGTAGCGCGCTGCGGCGCAGACAGCGCGCCCAGATCTCATGTGGAAATTCGCGCGCATCCGCGAGCCCCGGGCGAAGCGGCCGAAAATCCGCCTGATACGACAGCGGCCAGTCGACATCCTGGAGCCTCAGGGCCCAGGGTGACAGCAGCGGCTTGCGCGCGGCATCACGCTTCGGCACCGGCGCGGCTTTGGCAAACCGCTCCTCGATATCATCGGTCACGACCGGGCGCCGCCGTTCGGCGACGTGCAGATAGCCTTCGGCCGCGAGCTGCTCATAGGCATGCGTGACCGTATTTCGCGATACGTCGAGCTCGGCCGCAAGTTGGCGGCTCGACGGAAGCGCGGCACCACGCCTGATGCTGCCCGCCGAAATCAGCTCGCGAAGCTGATGCGTCAGCTGTTCCGCCAGCCCGGCCTCATCCGACCGCTTCAGCGTGATCAGTTCAGCGAGGATCAATCTGGCTCCCTAACTCTCTAAAATCTGGCTCTTTCGAGAGAGCCAGACAGATCCTATTCAGGATGTCTCCCGCCTGCAAGGACACTGCCGTGAACCAATCACTCGCGCCCGCCAAAGCCGCCATCCTGTTCATCATCGTGGTGCTGGGCTGGGGCATCAACTGGTCGGTGACCAAATCGCTGGTAGCGGAGGTCCCGCCGCTGTGGACCGCGGCGATCCGGAGCTGGATCGCACTGATCGGCCTGCTCGTGATCCTGCGCGCAACCGGCAACCTGATCGTTCCAAGGATGGCCGACGTCCCGGTCGTGCTGAGCGTGGCGCTCCTGCACATGACGCTGTTCTCGACATTGGTCGCCGCCGGCCTGCGTTATCTCCCGGCGAGCAAGGGGATCGTGCTGGGCTACACCACTCCGTTGTGGGTCGCACTCGCCGCCGGCATCGCCGGAACGGAACGGCTCGGCGTGCTCAAGCTCGTCGGCGTCGCTGCCGGCTTGCTGGGCCTTTGCGTGATCCTCAACCCCGCCTCGCTCGACTGGACCAATCTGCACGTGATCGTCGGTGCCGGCATGATCATCCTGGCTGCGATCAGCTGGGCCGCGAACATCATCTACATCCGGTCGCATCGCTGGATCGCGACGCCGCTGCAGCTCCTGCTATGGCAGGTGCTGGTCGCGACCATTGTGCTGAGCGCGATGTCGCTGGCATCGGAAGGCGCCCCCCGCATGACGTGGTCGCCTCACCTTGCGCTGCTGTTCCTCTATTCCGGATTCATCGGCACCGCGCTGGCCTACTGGGCGATGTCGATGGTCAACAAGAGCCTGCCGGCGCTGACGACGTCGCTGGGCACGACCGCGACGCCCATCATCGGCATCGGCAGCGCAGCGCTTCTGCTTGGCGAACCGGTCGATCTCTCGCTGGCGCTCGCGGCGGCCCTGATCGTCGGAGGGATCGCGCTGAGCACGGTTGCCGACGCGCCGTCGCGCGCTTGAGGTCAAGCCGTCGCCAACGGCCTCACCCGGAGCGCGCCGCGCAGACCCGCGCCAGTGCCGAGCAAGATGCCGGCGATCGCGACAAGAGACGACAGCGACAGCGTCGACAGCCCCGTCAGTCCCTGCCCGACCGAGCATCCGAACGCCATCACGCCGCCAATTCCCATCAGCGCGCCGCCACTTGCCGAACGCAGCATATGCTGCGGCGACTGATAGCCCTCCAAATGGAACCGCCCGGTGACGAGCGCCGTGAGCAAGCTGCCGGCGAACACGCCGAACACGGTGACGATGCCGAAATTCAGCGTCGATCCGGTCGACAGCATCATATATTGCAGGGCGTCGGCAATCGGCGCGATGAAGGTGAGCGAGGTTACCGGCGTCGGGTTGAAATCATCGGCGCCGAGGTGGCCGGTGGCGTACCAGCCGGCAGCAACGAGGCCGCCGACGATCAGGCCGGCAACGATCTGACCGAGCGATCTCCGGAACGGGGCATGCGCGAACGCGAAGATGATCAGCGCGGCGGCAAGCACCGAGGCGGCAATCATCCGCGCCTGCGGGGCGCCGAGGCCGAAGCTCGCGAGCACTGCGGGCACCGAATTGGTCGTGAGCGTTAGCTGCGATACCTGCACCATCGCGATCCGCGCCGGCGCGATCAGCCCTTTCAGCGTCATCTCGGCGAAGATGCCAAGCACGATCACGACCACGAAGGAACGGAGATTGCCGCGGCCGAGCAGCACCAGCGCGCGCGAACCGCAGCCGTTCGACAGCACCATGCCGTAGCCGAACAAGAGGCCGCCGACGAACATCACTGGTGCCGAGAACGACGGCTGCAAGTAGATCGACTTGCCGAGATCGACGAGGCCCGCGGTCACGAGCAGCTGCGAAGCCGCGATTGCGACGCCCATCGCCAGCGCATAAGTGCGGACGAGCCGCCCGTCACCTTGCGCCCACCAACCGCGCAGGCTGCTCATCATGCAGAAGCCGCTGACGAGGCCGACCGAACCATAGATCAGGCCGATGATCAGGGCGGAGAGGATGACAATGGTGGTCGGGTCCATGCAAATCCTTCGGTTGTTTCGTCATTGCGAGCGCAGCGAAGCAATCCATGTCACCGCGGCGGGAGAGAATGGATTGCTTCGTCGCTTCGCTCCTCGCAATGACGGTGAATTACGGTCTCAGAATCACGCGGTCGCGCGACGAGCCGGCGACCGCGAGAAACGCCGCCCTCGCCTGCTCCAGCGGATAGACCGCGCCTGGCTCGATCGGAAACGGCTTCAGATGCCCGCTCGCGAAACCGGGTGCTAGCTCACGCAGCACCGCCCCGCTCGCAATCGATGACAGTGCAAGCGTATCGATGCCGACATAGGTGTGCTGGCCGCGGTAGAATTCCAGGATGTTGAACTGAACGATGCGATCGACCGCGGCGATCAGGATCTGTCGGCCGCGCAACGCCAGCGACTCATGCGCGGCCTGGAAATAGGGATCGCCGACCGTATTGTAGACGATGTCGGCGCCCTTGCCGCCGGTCAGCGCGCGCACCTGCTCCGCAATGTCGGTTGTCGAAGCATCGATCACCTCGACCGGTGAATTGGTATGGCCGGCATAGGGCTCGTTCTTGCGCACGACGCCGATGACCCGTGCACCGTGCCAGCTCGCGATCTGCACCGCAGCCTGGCCGACTTTGCCGTTGACGCCCATGACGAGCACGGTCTCGCCCTTCTGCGGCAACCCGGCGCGGCGCAGGCCTTCCATCGCGGTGACGAAGGGCACGCCGATCCCGGCCGCTTCCTCCCACGAGATGCCGGCCGGCCTCTCCACGACCGCATCGGCCTCGACCACCAGATGGGTGGCGTGGGTGCCGTCGCGGCGGATGCCGAGGTCGCCGGACGAGCCGAATACCTCGCGCCCGATCCAGCCCGACGGGCCGTCAACCACGACGCCGGCATAATCACGCCCGGAGGTACGCGGGAACACGGCATAGGGCATCAGCCCAGTCGCCGCCTTGACGTCGGACGGATTGACGGCGGCCGCTTTGACCTCGATCAGGACGTCGGCAGCGCCGCGCGACAGCGCGTGCGTCTCGACCACCGGCGCAATCGCCGCCGCGTTCTCCGCCTTGGCCAGAAGCCGCACGCAGCGCGCGTCTACCGAGAGGGCGTCAGGCTCAGGGGAAACCGGCATCGAGGGCAGTCCTGCTCTATTTCAAAGCAGGAGTTACCCTTTCGGCCGCTTGTCGTAAACACGTTTTGCCTTGCCGAGCGAACGTTCCAGGGTCTCGGGGGCAACGGCGCGGACGCGGGTGGTGATGCCGATCGTGTTCTTGATGAAGTTGGAGACCTTCTCGGCGTGCACGATCAGGCCGTTGCCGTCCCAGCTCTCGGGGCGGGCTTCGGCAAGCACGGTCATCTCGTCCATCCGCCCCTCGCGTGTCAACTCGATGATGAAATGGCCGCCGCACCAGTCGGTCGCCAGCAGGACCTCCTCGATCTGGGTCGGGAACACGTTGACGCCGCGCAGGATGATCATGTCGTCGGAGCGGCCGGTGACCTTCTCCATCCGCCGCATGCCGGGTCGCGCGGTGCCCGGCAGCAGCCGCGTCAGGTCGCGGGTGCGGTAGCGGATAATCGGAAAGCCTTCCTTGGTCAGCGAGGTGAACACCAGCTCGCCCTTCTCGCCATCGGGCAGCACCTTGCCCGTCGCAGGGTCGATCACCTCCGGATAGAAATGATCTTCCCAGATGTGCAGACCGTCCTTCGTCTCCACGCATTCCTGCGCGACGCCGGGGCCGATCACCTCGGAGAGCCCGTAGATGTCGGTGGCGTCCATATCGAAGGCCTGCTCGATCTCGATGCGCATTGCGTTGGTCCAGGGCTCCGCACCGAAGATGCCGAATTTCAGCGACGATTTGCGCGGGTCGAGTCCCTGCTTCTTAAACTCGTCGAGGATCGCCAGCATGTAGCTCGGCGTCACCGTGATGATGTCGGGCTTGAAGTCGTTGATGAGCTGCACCTGCCGCTCGGTCATGCCGCCGGAGATCGGGATCACCGTGCAACCGAGTCGCTCGGCGCCGTAATGCGCGCCGAGGCCACCGGTGAACAGACCGTAACCATAGGCGTTGTGCATCAGCATTCCGGTACGGCCACCGGCGGCGCGGATCGAGCGCGCCATCACATCCGACCAGACATCGATGTCACCCCTGGTGTAGCCGACCACGATCGGCTTGCCTGTCGTGCCGGACGAAGCGTGGACCCGCACCAGCTTCTCGCGCGGCACGGCGAACATATTGAAGGGGTAGTTGTCGCGCAGATCCGTCTTCACCGTGAACGGGAACTTAGCAAGGTCCGAGAGCTCTTTGAAATCCGACGGATGCACCCCGGCCGCGTCGAACGCTTTCCTGTAGTGCGCGACATTGTCGTAGGCATGCTTGAGCGACCAGGCGAGCCGTGTGGTCTGCAGCGCCCTGATCTCGTCCCGCGAAGCGCGTTCGGCCTCGTCGAGCTCGGAGCGATAGCCGCCCTCCTTCACCTTCTGCTTTGCCGTAACCATCGCAAGTCCCTCGAGATCGATCGTTATGTCGTGCTGTCCGTCTCCGGCAACCATGTGCCCGAGATCACCCGCGAGTGGCCGCGAAATTCGGCGATCACGGTGTCGCCTGCTGTCACGCGTACATCGTAGATTCCCGAACGGGCGCTGCGCGAAATCTCGCGCGCGGTGGCGACCAGGCGGTCACCGAGTTTACCGGGCCGGATGAAGGTGATATTGCCCTGCGCTGCCACGACGCGCTCATTGTGGCTGTTGCAGGCAAACGCGAAGGCGGAATCGGCCAGCGTGAAGATGAAGCCGCCATGGCAGATGCGCTGGCCGTTGACCATGTGCGGCTGCACCGTCATCGCCATCACCGCGAGCCCCGGCTTGATCTCGACGATCTCCATGCCGAGCCCCTTGCTGGCGTCGTCCTCCTTCCACATCGCCTCCGCGCAAGCACGGGCAATGTCTTCGGGCGATAGCGTGGCCTTGACGTTCACATCGAACTCCCTGTCATCGAGCCCGTTACGACGAGCCTCTTGTCGGCATCAGTCTTGAGCGCCACGCCGACTGCGTCAACGCTACTTCCGTCATTCCAGGGCGATGCGCAGCATCGACCCCGGAATGACAGCTAAACGTGGTCGTAATCGACCACGACCTTCTCGGAGCACGGCTTGGCCTGGCAGGTGAGGATGAACCCCGCCTTCAGCTCCCACGGCTCGAGCGAATAATTCAGATCCATCGCGGCATCACCCTCGACCAGCTTGGCGCGGCAGGTCGAGCACATGCCGCCCTTGCAGGCGAACGGCAGGTCCATGCCGGCGCGCAGCGCGGCGTCGAGGATCGACTCGCCGTCGGCCACGGGCACCTCACGTCGCTTGCCGTCGATGATCAGGCTCGCCGTCGCCTTCGGCGGTGCGCCGGCAGGAACAACGATCTTCGGCCGCGGTTTGCCGCCGAATTCCGAGACGAAGCGCTCGACATGGATACGTTCGTCGGTGATCCCGATATTGCGGCAAGCCACCTCGATCGCCTCGCTCATCCCGGCTGGACCGCAGATGAAGACGTGATCGATGCTCTCAGCCGGCACCAGCGAGCGCAGCAGCACCCGCACCTTCTCGCCGTCGAGCCGACCATGCAGGATCGGAATGTCCTGCTCCTCGCCCGAGATGACGTGGAACACCGATAGCCGCTGCATGAAGCGGTCCTTCAGCTCCTCCAGCTCCTCGCGGAACAACATGCCCTCGGTCGAGCGGTTGCCGTAGAACAGGAAGAACCGGCTGTCCGGCTCCCGCGCCAGCACGCCCTTGATGATCGAGAGGATCGGCGTGATGCCGCTGCCGGCGGCAAAGCCGGCATAGGTCCGCGCCTGCTCGGGTGCATGCGCGATGCCGAAGCGCCCGGTCGGCGTCATCACATCGAGCTCGTCGCCGGCCTTCAAATCGTGCGCCGCCCAGCTCGAGAACGCGCCACCATCGACCTTCTTCACCGCAATGCGCAGCTCGCCATCATCGGGCCCCGAGCAGATCGAATAGGAGCGGCGGACCTCCTCGCCGTCCATCGTGGTGCGCAGCGTCAGGTACTGGCCGGGCGTGAAACCATAGTCGCTGCGGAGTTCTTCGGGGATCGCAAACGTCATGGAGACGGCATCGGACGCCTCGCGGCGCAGGTCGTTGACGGCCAGACGGTGAAAGCGCGGAGTCGACATGATCAATGACACTTGAAGTAATCGAAGGGTTCGCGGCAGCTCTTGCAACGCCACAACGCCTTGCAGGAGGTCGAGCCAAACTCGGACAGCAGTTCGGTCTCAGTGGAGCCGCATTGCGGGCACGCGACCATCTGCTCGCCGAACAGCGCGCGGCGCGAGGAGCCCGGCAGCGGCGGCGCGATGCCGTACTCCTTGAGCTTGCGGCGACCGTCCTCGCTCATCCAGTCGGTGGTCCAGGCCGGCGACAGCACGGTCCGCACCCTGGGTCGTTGAATGCCTTCGCGTTCCAGCGCGACCGCGATTTCAAGCGCGATCATGTTCATCGCGGGGCAGCCGGAATAGGTCGGCGTAATCGCGACCTCGACATGCCCGTCGTGGACTGCGACATTCCGCAGCACGCCGAGATCGGCGATGGTCAGCACTGGGATTTCGGGATCGACCACCTGCGCCGCCGCAGCCCAGGCACGCTGGCGCAGGTCGGCGTCGCTGATCGCTGATGTCACCATGTCGCCCCCGGAAAGGTTCGTTGCAACGACTGCAACTCGCTGAGGAGATGGCCGAGATGCTCGCTGTGCCGGCCGCTGCGGCCGCCCTGCTGCATCCAGCTGCTTGTCGGCAGCGACAGTGTCGCCTCGTTGACCACGCCCGTGACGGTTTTCAGCCAGCGCGGCTGCAGCACCGCCGGATCGGTCGCGATGCCGGCGTCGATCAGGCCGCGCTCGCTGCCGTCGACGGCAAACATCTCGCCGGTAAAGGCCCAGAGATCGTCGATCGCGGTTTGAGCACGACGATGGCTTTCCTCGGTACCGTCGCCGAGACGGACGATCCATTCTGACGTATGCCGCAGGTGGTAAGCACTCTCCTTCTCCGACTTTGCCGCGATCGCAGCCAGCGTCGGATCCGCCGATGCCATCATCGCGCGCCAGTAGAGATCGGCAAACGCCGCATAGAAGAACTGCCGCACCATGGTACGGGCGAAGTCGCCGTTCGGCTGCTCTACCAGCAGCAGATTGCGGTACTGTCGGACATGACGCAGATAGGCGAACTTGTCCTCGTCATTGTCCTTGCCTTCGACCTTGGCAGCGTAGGCGTAGAGCTCGCGAGCCTGGCCGAGCAGGTCAAGCCCCATATTGGCGAGCGCCATGTCCTCTTCCATCGCCGGCGCATGGCCGCACCATTCGGAGAGCCGGTGGCCGAGGATCAAGGCATCGTCGCCGCGGCGCAGCGCGTAGAGCACCAGCGGCGTTTCGGAAACCACAATGTTGGCGGCTGCCATTCTGCTTTTCCTACCTGGATCCACTTGCTCAGACCTCAACCTGAGGAGCGCCGAAGGCGCGTCTCGAAGGATGGGCCACGATCACTGTGCACGGGCCTCATGGTTCGAGACGCGCGTTCCGCGCTCCTCACCATGAGGGGAGAGAGATCACATATGCCCGACTTCGTCGGGTACGTCGTAAAACGTCGGATGGCGGTAGATCTTCGACTCCGCCGGCTCGAACATCATGCCCTTCTCGGACGGATCGGACGCGGTGATCGCATTCGACGGCACCACCCAGATCGAGAGGCCCTCGCCGCGGCGGGTGTAGATGTCGCGCGCGGCCTGCAGCGCCAACGTGGCATCCGTCGCATGCAACGAGCCGACATGCTTGTGCGCGAGCCCGTTGCGGCTGCGGATGAAGACTTCCCAGAGCGGCGTGTTCGGCGTGGCCATCGGCTGCGTTCCCTTATTCGGCGGCTTGCGCGAGCTGGCGGCTCTTGCGCTTCTCGGCATAGGCCATCGCGGCCTCGCGCACCCAGGCGCCCTCCTCATGCGCCTTGCGGCGCGCCGCGAGCCGATCGCGGTTGCAGGGACCATTGCCGGCCAGCACCTGCTTGAACTCTTCCCAGTCGATCGGGCTGTATTCCCAGTTGCCGTTTTCGTTCTGCTTCATGCCGGGATCGGGAATGGTCAGACCCAGGAACTGCGCCTGCGGCACGGTGGCATCGACGAATTTCTGGCGCAGCTCGTCGTTGGAGAAGCGCTTGATCTTCCACCTGGTCGAGGTGTCGCCGTGCTGGCTCGCCTGGTCCGGCGGGCCGAACATCATCAGCACCGGCCACCACCAGCGATCCAGCGCGTTCTGGGCCATCGCCTTCTGCTCCGCCGTGCCGCGGCACAGCGTCACCATGATCTCGAAGCCCTGGCGCTGGTGGAACGACTCCTCCTTGCAGACGCGGATCATCGCGCGCGCATAGGGACCGTAGGAGCAGCGGCACAGCGGGATCTGGTTCATGATCGCCGCGCCGTCGACCAGCCAGCCGATGGTGCCGATATCGGCCCAGGTCAGCGTCGGATAGTTGAAGATCGAGGAATATTTCGCCTTCCCCGCCAGCATCGCATCGACCAGTTCTTCGCGCGATGTGCCGAGTGTCTCGGCGGCGGCATAAAGATAGAGACCGTGGCCGCACTCGTCCTGCACCTTGGCGAGCAGCGCGGCCTTGCGGCGCAGGCTCGGCGCGCGCGTGATCCAGTTGCCTTCCGGCAGCATGCCGACGATTTCGGAATGGGCGTGTTGGGAAATCTGCCGGGTCAGCGTCTTGCGATAGGCGGCCGGCATCCAGTCGTTCGGCTCGATCCGCTCGTCCTGATCGATACGTGCCTGAAACTCCGCGGCTCGGGCGGCATCCTCGACCGCGCGATCGTCGCCGTCGGACGTGTTGAGCGCCTGCGTATACATGGCCGACCTCCCGGGGTGTTATTGGGGCCAATATATAACATAAATTTCATAATGCAAGAAGTTTTTGTAACATATTTACGTCCCCTCGAAGCGCCGGCCGACCGCTCCATTGGGCTTCGAAAGCGGGCCGTCCTCGTTGGATGCGTGATCGTCAAGCCATTGTTCGGACTGCGAAAGCACGCCTCGATAGATCTCACCGCAGAGCTTTCGCGCGGCCCTGCCCGGCCAGTCCTTCGGCAAGAGCGGCGCCGGCAACAGGGGATCGCGCAGCACCACACGACGGTAGTGGTGGATCAGAAGAATCCGCGCGGTGAAGGCGTCGGCGTCGGCCAGCGGTTCGCCACGAACGATCCAGCCGTGCAACGGCTCGAACGTCTTCATGAACTTCAGATAGGCGTCCGCGGTGCGGTCGAGCGGCCAGCTCTCGCTGAGCAGCCGCCGCCCACTGTCGTCTTCCGCGGAGACTTCGAGGCGGATCGCATGCGCGGCCTCATCGGGAATCGGCACGCCCGACGGTGCGACCCACACGCCGGGCAGCGGACTGCCGAAGCCGGAGTTCTTCAGCGCCTCGCGCGAGGCATCGCGATCCTCGACATTGCCGATCAACAGCAATTCGAAGCGGCCGGTCCAGTCCGACGGCGGCGGATCGTAGATGTGTTTGGTCGCGGTATCGAAGGTCTGCCGGCCCTTTGCGTTCAGCCGATAGAAGCTGTTGCGTCCGACCTTGCTGCGTTCGAGCCAGCCGTCGGCGGCGAGCCGCGACATCGCGGTGCGCACCACGTTGCCGTCGATGTCGAGCGACTTGAAAAACTCGAGCAACGTGCCGAGCCACACCGAGGCGCCGCGCGGCACGATGGCGTCGCCGAACACGGTGATGATGATCGAGCCGGTGCGCGACGGCTCGCGCTTCAATTGGTCGACGATGCGGGCAAGCGGCGGTGGCATGCCTCAACGCATAGCGCGTTTGTCGATTCACGACAATGCGCGAGACGACGCCTCTGCTCCCTCACCGCGCTCTTGCGGGGGGTCGAGACGAGCGAAGCTCGCTCTTAGAGGGTTGGGTGAGGGGCTGCCTCGGCGAATTGGATGGGTATGAGTCTGCGGAGAATCCCCCTCACCCGGATTGCATCTACGATGCAATCCGACCTCTCCCCGCACGCGGGGCGAGGTGAAGAGGGACCGACAAGTTCTACCGATTGGGATCCGGATAGACGATGCTGCGCCAGCCGCCCCGATCGAACGGCGCCCATTCGCCTTCGTTCTGTCCGAGACGATCGGCAACCGCGTAGACCACCGCCGGATGATGGCCCATGCCGCAATGGCTGCTCTCGACCTCGATGCTCTCGGACATCGCGGACGCCTGCTCGCGGCAGCCCTGCCAAGCGCAGACGCCGTCGGTGCGGCTGAAGATCGCGGTGGTCGGCACGGGGGGCGCACCAGCGAGCGAGCCGCCGAAGCGGGCATCCTCTTCGTCGGCGCGACGGCCGCTGGCCATCTCATAGACCCGCCAGGCGTTGGTCGCCTTCGGACCCGCCGCGAACGGGCTGCCAAGCGTGATTACCTGACGCACCCGCTCCGGCATCATCTTGGCGAGTTGACGCGCATAGAGGCCGCCGAGGCTCCAGCCGACCAGCGAGACCTTGCGGCCGTGCTCATCGTTCATTTCCTGCAGCAGATCGATCATCGCATTCTGCACGCCGTCGCGAAGCCCAAGGTTGCGGCCCTGCCGCCAACCGCTGACGGCGTAGCCCTTGCTCCTGAGGAAGTGACGCAGAGGACGGGTTGAAACATCCGACGCGATCAGGCCGGGCAGCACCAGCACCGGATGTCCGTCACCGCGCGGGGCGAGGCTCAACAGCGGCAAAGCACCGAGGAAGGCACCGAGCTCATGGATGGCGCGGCCTTCCAGAAACATCAGCGTCCTGGACGGCGGGCGTAGCGTCTGCGCGGCAACGGGCATTTCAACTCCTCTTCCAGCGCGGCCCCTGACATCTCGGGCGGCCGGTGACGATCAACAGGATGGGTCAATAGGACTGACGCAAACCCGGCGGAATCGTTCCGCAACGCAACAATCAACCTTGAAAAGCTAGGGAACTGATCACTTTCCTGCAAGCGGAGCAGATCACACTTGCCACAACTAAAACGGCTTCCGTGCCAAATCGGTCACAGCAACCGCAGCACATATTCGAGCGTGTAAAGCGCGAGACCGGCAAGCCCGCCGATCAGCGAGCCGTTGAAGCGGATGTATTGCAGATCCTTGCCGACATTGACCTCGATCAACGAGATCAATTGCTCCATGTCCCAGCTCTTCATCTGGTCGGCGATGAAGCTCGAAACGCCGCTCTTCTGCTCGGCGACGACCGTGCGCAGGATCGCGACCAGGCCCTGGTTGATTTCGCCGCGCAGGTCGGCATCGCCGTCGAGCGCGTCGCCCGCCTCGACGAACATTCGTGCCAGCTGATGCTGCAGCACCTGCGACTCGCCCGAAGCGCTGCGCTCGATGAAATCCTTGACGTTGGCCCAGATGGTGCGCCCGAGATTGGCGAGCTCCGGCCGCGCCATCAGATCGCGCTTGAGCCCGTCGATGCGATCGGCGAATGCCTTGTCGCTGCCGAGCCGGTCGACGAAAGACAGCAGCATGCGGTCGAACTCACCGCGGAACGGATGCTGCGGATCGTTGCGTACCTCCTCGAAGAATTTCGTGGCCGAGGCGATGATCCGGTTCACCACGAACTTGTCGGCACGATAGAGTCTCAACAGCGTCGGCATCTCCGCGCGCACCTTGTCGCGGATCACCGCCATGGTCTCTTTCTGCGTCAGCGTCTGGTGCAGCACGCGCAGGATATCGTCGAGCAGGCCGCCATGCTTGCCCTCCTGCACGAAGCCGCGCAGCGCGCCGGCCGCAAGCGGCGCGAGGTCAATCGAGAGCACCTGCGTCGTGATGCGGCGGCTGATGAACTGCATCAAGCCCGAGCTCTCCGTCGCCGCAAACGCTTCGGGCAGCATCCGCAGCACGAAGCGGGCGAGATCCTCGGATCGTTTGCGGTCGCGCAGCCAGTCGGCAATGAAGCTGCCGAAATCGATCTCGCGCAGCTTGGCCTCGACCGGGCCGGATTCCAGAAAGTTGTTCTCGATGAACTCGCCGAGCTTCTCGGCGATGCGCTCCTGATTGCTCTGGATGATCGCGGTGTGCGGGATCGGCAGCCCCAGCGGCCGCTTGAACAGGGCGACGACGGCATACCAGTCGGCCAGTCCGCCGATGGTCGCGGCCTCGGCAAATGCAGCGATGAAGCCGAACACGGGATGCATCGGCAGCAGCGCCTTCGAGACGACGAAGATGATGAGGGTTGCCGCCAGTACACCGGTCGCCAGCCACTTCACCCGCCGCAGCTCGGCGGCGCGTTCGGCATCGACGGGTGTCGCAATGAGGGCGGCAGGAAGGGTCATGGGGATCGAGGAAGCTCTCGCACTGGCCGCACACTAGCCTTCATTGCGAACGAAGCGAAGCAATCGGCGCGACGTCACCGATGTATGAGAAGCGTCGGCAAAAAAGAAGGCCCGCGAAACGGCGGGCCTTCGAAAAGGGCAGTTGTTCAGTGCAAGTGCGATCAGGCGGTCTTGCCGTAGACCTTGGCGAAGTTGTCCTGCGCGGTCTTGGCACCGTCGGCGACGAGCTTGCCGAGATATTCGGTCGTGGCCTTCGCCCGCGAGACGAACACTTCGCCGCTCGCACGGGCCAACTCCGACTGGATCTGGGCAGCTTCGCTCAGCGACTTCGCGGACGCGAGCTTGTCGATGCCCGAGAAGAACGCCTCGGCATCCTGATAGATCGCCTGCTGGATGTTGCGGCTGATCTTGGCGGCTTCGGTCACCGAACCGGCGACAGCGGACTCGATCACGGCGGTCACCTTCTCAGAACCGGCGTGCAGGTCGGCGGCGCGCACCTTGGCGGTCTCAGCCTGCTTCTTCACGAACTCACGGGCGGCTTCCGGCACTTCCAGGTTCTGGAGCTTGGTGAACGCCTCGGTGACGGGCGCGAAAGCTTCCTTGACGCTGTTCAGCACGGAATTGGTCTCGGTGGTCATTGGGGTCTCTCCATCCTCATTTTTGAGCTATGGGCTCACCCCGTCCGGAATGGCCCGGGGCAATGCTGTTGTGCCACAGCGAATGATGCACCGCAACATTAATGTTGCAGCGCGATATCACGAACCGGTGAAGAGCATAAGGAGCGGGCTGATTGCCTGCGGATTAGACAATTAGCGGTATTAAAATACTACTGAACTGCGCCTGGCAGCCCGTAGGCCTCCATCTGCGCCCGAACCTGCGCCACATTGTGCCCGAGCACCACGATGTCATGGGTCTTGCCTTCGACATCGCGGACATGGTCGCGCAGCAGGGCCTCCGCCTTGAAGCCGAGGCTTTCGAACAGCGCGATCGCCGCCCGCTGGTCGACCGTCATCTGCACCGAGAACTTCTCGAGCCCCGCTCCCAGTGCGATGGCAAAGGTTTCCTGCGAAAGCGCCCGGCCGACACCCTGCCCGCGCACCTCGAGCGACACCACCATCCGGATCTCGCCGACGTGCGGTGACCACGAATGCGGATCGCGCACCAGCGTGCCGCAGCCGACCACCTTACCGTCCTTGATCGCGAGCAGGCTCGTGATGTCGCCACGCTCGATCTCGTTGATCCAGGCCGACAGCACCTTGGGCTGGCTGATGTTGCGCGGCAGGAACAGGAGGTCATGCGTCGGCAGCTTCTGCGCGAAGGCCAGCACCGCGGCCTCGTCGCTGCGCGTCATCAGCCGGAATTCGATGTGACCGGCCTCGGTCTTGACGTGGCGCGGATAGGAACGTTGTTCGGTCATGTCGATCTCTTGCCCAACCAGGAGTCCAGTTTCGGCCACAGCCGCTTGATTGCATTGGCGCCGGCGACGAGCGAGACGTGACCGCCTTTCAGCATCACCTCCTCCTTGTCCTCGGAGCCGATCTTGGTGATCAGGTGCTTCGCCGCATCATAAGGCACGATGTGATCGTGCTCGGCGACCGCGTGCAGGATCGGCACCTTGATGTCGGCAAGCTTCGCCTCGCGGCCGCCGACCGTCATGGTGTCGTTGTAGAGCTTGTTGTCCCACATCAGGTCCTTGGTGATGGTGCGGAAATATTCGCCCGCGAGCGGTAGCGTATCGGTCGCCCAGCGATCGAACATCCGGTAGGACTTCACGAACTCGTCGTTCCAGATGTTGTCCCAGAGCTGGATCTGGCCGACGACACGCGCGGCCGGCCGCAACATGTCGAACGATTGCAGGATCAGTTCCGGCGGCATGTTGCCGGTGCTCTCGATCAGGCGGTCGACGTCGAAATAGCGGCGGTCGGCGAAGTTCGAGAACAACTTCATCTCGTGGAAGTCGATCGGCGTGGTGAAGCAGATCAGGTTCTTCATCGGCCCATCGTTGAAGATCGAGCCGTAGAGCAACGATAGCACGCCGCCGAAGCAATAGCCGATGACCGAGATATCCTTCTCGCCGGAATCCTGCTGCACGCGGCGAACAGAGTCCGGGATGAAGTCCAGGACGTAGTCCTCCATCCGCAGCGATTTCTCTTCCGGCTTCGGCGCGGTCCAGTCCAGCATGTAGACGTCGTAGCCGCGCTTGAGCAGGAATTCGATGAAGCTCTGCCCCGGCACCAGATCGAGGATGTAGCCGCGGTTGGTGGTCGCCATCACGATCAGGACCGGCACGCGATAGACTTCGCTCGCCTGCGGCCGGTAGTGATAGAGGTTCATGGTGCCGCGCGAATACAACACATCCTTCGGCGTCTCGCCGAGCGAGGGCCCGGAGGTCGAGAAATATTCGACGCCCTTGATGCTGCGCTGGATCGCGCGCTGCACTTCGGATTGCACCCGTTCCGAGATCGAGGCGAAATCAAACCCGGTGGGAGCATTCATTTTGGCTCTCCCTCCGACGGCGGCTGCTTGGTGCGTGGCGGCCGTGGCGTTGCGCCGTGGCCGTCATCCGGCGCGAGCGAGTTGTGGTGCACCTGCTGCAGCAGCGTCTTGATCTCGTTGAGCTGCCCCTCGATCGACTGCAGGCGTTCGGCCATGCCGACGAGCTGGGCGCGGCTCGGCAGGTTCATCGCGAGCAGATATTTCTCCATCAGCTCGCCAAGCTGCTTCTGCGCGCCAGCCGCGACGCCGCCGGCCTGGTTCATCACCTTGGAAAATTCCGGCGAGGTCATCAACTGGTTGCCGAAGGAGTTGAACCCCTTCTCCATCTCGCCAATCATCGTCTGCCAGATCACGGCAGGGTCGTTGCCCTTGTCGGCCATGCGGCGCTCCTCCTCACCAATTCCGAGCGCTTGCCGCGCTTCGACTTGTTTGTGCCATACGACACTGTTGTCGCTGATCGGTCAACAGCACGGCGCGAGCCGCGGCGTTGAAGGCCTTCTGCGCTGCGTCAAACCATGGCATAGAGGTTCCTGACCGCGATACCAACAGGGGATGCCCGTGACCTCGCTTGCCCATCAGCCGCCGCAGATCGTCCGCGCCAATGGCATCGACATCTGCTACGAGATCTTCGGTGATGCGGATGCTGAACCGTTGCTGCTGATCATGGGCCTCGGCGCCCAGATGATCCACTGGGACGACGAGTTCTGCCGGCAGCTCGCCGCGCGCGGCTTTCGCGTGATCCGGTTCGACAACCGCGACATCGGCAAATCCTCGCATATGAGCGGCGGCAAGCGGCTGACGGCGCTCGAGCTGCTCAAGCTGCGTTTCCTGAGGATCCCCGTCGCGGCGCCCTACCGACTGATCGACATGGCGCGAGACGCGATCGGGCTGATGGACGCACTCGGTATCAGGAAAGCGCACGTGGTCGGGGCATCGATGGGCGGCATGATCGCACAGGAGATCGCGATCACGTTTCCGGAGCGCGTGCTCTCGCTGACCTCGATCATGTCGACCACGGGCAATCCCAAGGTGCCGGGGCCGAGCCGAGAGGCAGGCGCGGTGCTGATGGCGCCGCCGCCGGCGACCAAGGAGGAATATTTCGCGCGGTTCGCACAGACCTGGAAGGTGCTGCGCAACGGCTCGTTCCCGGAGGACGAAGCGCTCGACCGTTCACGCGCGGAACGCACCTACGCGCGCGGGCTCAATCCGGCCGGCGTTGGACGCCAGCTCCGCGCGGTGCTGGCGTCCGGCAGCCGCAAGGAGCGCTTGCGCAGCGTCAAGGCGCCGACACTGGTCATCCACGGCACGGTCGACCCGCTGGTGCGCCCCGAGGGCGGCAAGGACACCGCGGCCTCGATCCCCGGCGCAAAGCTCCTGATGATCGAGGGCATGGGACACGCATTGCCGATCCCAATGTGGCCACAGATCATCGACGCGATCGACGCGCACGCGCATCGGGCGACGGCGAAAGCTGCGTAGGCTCATTCGTCGCGATCCAGATGACGTGTCGTGCGCCACCACCTCTGCCGGTGGCGCGGACGGCCACTTCGTTGACGGCAAACCCGGCCTGACGAAGCGACCTCGTGAACTTCGCATTCGGCCCTGATGACCAGACCGCGAGCACGCCGCCTGGTCGCAGCGCGGACCGTGCAACTCTCAGTCCGGACACGTCGTACAGCGCGTCATTGGCCTTGCGGGTGAGGCCTTCCGGTCCGTTGTCGACATCGAGCAGGATCGCATCGAAGGTGAGCGGCTGTCGCTCGATCAGCCTCGCGACGTCGGCCTCCTGGATGCTGACGCGCCGATCGTTGAGGCTATCGCCAAACAGCTCCGCCATCGGCCCCCGCGCCCAGGCGACAACCTGCGGCACCAGCTCGGCCACCACGATCGTTGCCTTGCTCCCGAGCACACCGAGCGCGGCGCGCAACGTAAAGCCCATGCCGAGGCCGCCAATGAGCACATGCGGCTTGGCAGCCTTTTCGATCCTTTTCGCGGCAAGCGTCGCGAGCGCGGCTTCCGAGCCGGAGAGACGGCTGTTCATCAGCTCGTTGGTGCCGAGCTTGATGGAGAATTCGCTC
>NZ_LNCU01000040.1:18618-59637 GCF_001542415.1 Bradyrhizobium macuxiense | reverse complement strand
CCCCCGCCGCATCAGGCGCAGCTCGTCGTCGGTGCCAGGAATACGTGCCGTATCGATCTTTTCCCAGGGAATCATGCCTTCGCTTTTAGCACGGTCGATCAACGTGGGCGGCCCCGAACCCGGTCTCCTGGAGGTAACTTTGTGACCGAGGGGTACGCTCTTCCGGTCAACCGGCAGCCCGCCTATACAGGGCCCGCTGCGGGGCGCGAGACCAGCGCCGCCAGCCACCGGGAGCTTCCACATGAACTTCATCCGCCGGCCACAAATGGCCATCGTCGTTGCCATGCTCGCTGCGCTCGCGTCGTCCGCCGCGCTGGCCGCCACCAGCGAGGTTCAGCAGGAGGCCAACCGCAAGGCCGTGCTGGCGTTCTACGAGAAGGGACTGAACCAGAAGGATGCCGACGCCGCGCTCGCCTATGTCGGCGACCGCTATGTCCAGCACAACCCGAACGCCGCCGACGGCCCCGAAGGCTTCCGCAAGTTCATCGCCTTCCTGCGCGAGAAGTTTCCCAATTCGCACAGCGAGATCAAGCAGTCCTTCGTCGATGGCGACTATGTGATCCTGCACGTCCACGCCGTGCGCGAGCCCGGCACCCGCGGCAACGCCATCATCGACATCTTCAAGCTGGAGAACGGCAAGATCGTCGAGCACTGGGACGTGGTGCAGCCGATCCCGGAAACATCGGCCAACAACAACACGATGTTCTGAGCGAGCGTGCGTGCCGAAACTCTCCTAGTCGTCCCGGCGAAAGCCGGGACCCATAACCACCAAAGACAGTTTGGCGAAGGCTGGGGCCAAAGCGTCTTTCCACAACCCGCATTTGTGGTTATGGGTCCCGGCTTTCGCCGGGACGACACGTGGAAATAGCCGGCCTAGCCACCCACCCACACATCGAGCACGTAGCGGTTCTTCGCGCCCATCTCCTCGATCCAGCGCGCCCCAGCATCCGCGTCGGCACCGACCCGTTCGCGATAGATCGACATCAGCGTCGCCTTGACGTCGGGCTCCATCCTGCCGCCGTCGCCGCAGACATAGATGATCGCGCCCTGCTGGATGAGGTCCCAGACCCGCTCCTTCTCCGCGGCGACGAGATGTTGCACATAGGTCTTCGGCCCGTCGGCGCGCGAGAAGGCGGTGCGCAGCTCGCAAACGCCGGCAGCGGCAAACGCCTTCAACTCGTCCGCATAGATGAAATCCTGTTCCGGATGACGGCAGCCGAAGAACAGCATCGCCGGCCCCAGCGTTGCGCCCTGCGCCTTGCGGGCCGCGCGCTCCTGCAGGAAGCCGCGGAACGGCGCCAGGCCAGTGCCCGGCCCGATCATGATGATCGGCACTGCGTTGTCATCAGGCAGGCGGAAGCCCGCCTTGGTCTCTTTCACGGTGGCGTGGACGGTGTCGCCGGCGCGGCGCCGGGCCAAATAGTTCGAACAGACGCCCCTGTAGATGCCGTGACCGGAGCTCGCCGGCGCCTCCACCACACCGACCGTGACGCTGCAGCGCTGCGCCTCGCCCGCCGGCGACGACGAGATCGAATAGTAGCGCGGCGCGAGCAATGACAGCATCTCGAGGTAAAGATGGAACGGCAGCTCGCAGGCCGGATGTTCCTCCAGCAGGTCGAACACCGACTGGCGCTTGGCCAGCACCTCGGTGCGGTAGCGCTCGGCCGATGCGTCGTCATCGCCGACATACGCCATCAGCTTCGGCTTGGTCACCGGGCAGCGGGTCTGCTCGGCCATGATCTGGATCTGCTTGCGGGTCGCGACCTGCTGCAGTTCGACGAACTCGGTGAGCAGGCGTCCGACCGACACCGCATTGCCCACGGGCAGTTGTGCGCGGCGGCCTTCCGAGACCTGCAGCTTGATCTGGTCGGCCGGCAGGAAGCCGAAGCGGCGCGCGACGGAATCGACCAGCGTCGGGTCGTTGCGCGGCACGACGCTGAGGTGATCGCCGACGCGATATTTGAGACTTGCCGGCAGTTCGATCTCGATGTGCCGGGTCGAACGCTCCGACGGATTGGCGCCTTCCCTGTTCTGCAATTCGCTGTTGGCGAACACCTTCATCGGCACCGCGCCGCCTTGCGTGACGATGGTGTTGACCGCACCCTGCGCGACCGGCTCGATCGCGTAGAGCGGGTCGTCCTCGGCGGTGCGGGTGAAATTCCAGTCGATCCCGAATTCCCTGGTCGCGACCTTCGCGGCTTCCGGGAACCATTTCTGGAACTGGCCGTCGAGGTCACTGCGCGCATCGCCCTCGCCGCGCGGATAGACGGCGCGCGCACCATGCGCGGTCAATTGCTCGTCGATGAAGCGCGGCACCGACTGGTAGGTTGCTGCCCAATCACTGTTGCCGCAGCCGAAAACGGCGTAGCGCACCTTGGCGAAGGCATCCTTCGGCAGACCGTCACCGAGCCACTTCACGAATTGCGTGGCATTGTCCGGCGGCGCGCCGTTGTAGGAGGCGCAGATGATCAGCACGCCGCCCTCCTCCGGCAGCTTGCCGACATAGTCATCGAGCGGCCCAAGCCGCGTGGCAAAACCATTGATTTCGGAGAGGTCGGCCATGCGCGTCGCCAACTCCTCGGCCGAACCGAGGTTGGACCCGTAGAGCACGAGCATCGGTGTGTTGTGGCCCGGACGGGTGGTCGGTGTGCGCGGCGCCTTTGGCGCGGCAACCGCCTCGGTGGCGCCAGCAAATGCGCCGCGATCCTTGTCGTCGCGCGGCCGAACCTTGATCTTGAAGCCATCGGGCTTGACCGTCAGCGTCTCCTTCAGATGCATCTGGTACCGATGCACGTCGATCAGCTTGAACCGCTGCAGGATCATCCCGATCGCGAGCGCCGCCTCGTGCATCGCGAAGCCGCGGCCGATGCAGGCGCGCTGGCCGTTGCCGAACGGCTTCCAGGCATTGATCGGCCGCCTGGCCTCGGCCTCGTGGCTGAAATTCTCCGGATCGAACCTGTCGGGGTTCGGCCCCCAGACGCTGGGGTCGCGATGCAGCGCCATCACCAGAACGGTGATGAAGGTGTTCTTCTTGAGCTTGTACTTGCCGCCGATGGTCTCGTCGGCCAGAGGCGCGATGCCATAGGCCGGTGCCGGCGGCCACAGCCGCAAGGCCTCCTTCAGGCATTGCGTAATATAGGTGAGCTGCGTCACCTGCTGATATGTCGGCTTTGCGTTCACGTCAGGGCCGAGAACCCGATCGACCTCCTCATAAGCCTTCTTCAGCACGTCGGGATGCTTCAACAGCGCGTAGATCGTGCACGACAACAGGCCGCTTGTGGTCTCGTGGCCCGCGATCAGAAAGGTGTTGATCTGGTAGCGGATGTTGACATCGTCGAGCTGTTCGCCGGTGGCACGGTCGACGCCGGTCATCATCGCCGCCAGCATGTCCTTCTTGCCGTCGGCAGCAGCATCGGCGTTGCCGCGCCGCTCGGCGATGATCTCGTCGACCATCTTGTTCATGAAGGCGACGTCTTCGGTCAGCGTCTTGCGCCGCTTCTGCATCCACAGGCCTTCGAGCGGCAGGCCGCGGGTCATCATGATGGTCTCGAGCGAACGTACCAGCGACTCCACGAAGGGGTGATAGTCGCGGCGATAGAACGAATTGAACCGGTAATCGAAGCCGCAGAGGCCGATGGTGTCGAGGGTCAGCGCCGTCATATCGTGGACGACGTCGATCTCCTCGTCCGCGTTCATCCGCTCCCATTTCTTGACCAGCTGCTCGGCGATATCGACCATGCTTGGATGATAGGACTGCATGGCGCGGTTGCCGAACGGCTGCATCAATATGTTGTGCGCCTTGCTCCAGTTCGGCTCCTTGGTGTCGGCGGTGAACAGGCCGTCGCCGCCGACCGCGCGCACCCGGCGCAGCGAGCCGCGCACCGCCTTGTCGAACCGCTTCTCGTCTGAGAGCTCATCGACCAGGTCGTGGCCCGAGACGATGACGATCGGCGCGCCCATCATGTCGAGCCAGAAGATCGGCCCGAGCTCCTTCGAGAGTCGTACCAGGTGCTGCACCGGCGCAGTCGAATCCAGCGACAGCATGTTGCCGACCACCGGTTTCGTCGGCGGATGCGGGATCGGACTCAGTCTGTTGCCGGACGCCATCGTCGAATTGCCCCCTCTGCTTGCCCCGAACTACGCCGTCATTACGAGCGAAGCGAAGCAATCCATCGCGCCGCAAGGGGAGAGAATGGATTGCTTCGTCGCTTCAGCGCAAAATTGCTTTGCAATTTTGTCGCGAGCTCCTCGCAATGACGGCAAAAATTACCCAAATCTTCGTTTGCGCCACTCGATCAGCTTGGCACTGACCTCGTCCGGCTTTTCCTGCTGCGTCCAATGGCCGCTGTCGCGGACCAGGTGCTTCTCGAGGTCCGGCACCAGCCTCTCCATGCCGTCGGCAGCCGACGGCGGCAGCACTGCGTCGTTCTCGGCCATGATCATCAACGAGGGCACACGCACGGTATGGTCCAGCCCGGCCGAACGCTCCCAGTTGCGGGTGAAGTTGCGATACCAGTTGATGCCGCCGGTGAAGCCGGTCTTGGTGAAGGTGTCGACGAACACCTTCTTCTCGTCCGCCGACAGGATCGGCGTGCGGGGGTCATGTTTGGCATCGTAGTTCGCAATCATCTGCGGAAACGCCAAATTGGCCCGCGCCGATGCGCCGATACCGGCGATCGGCTGCTCGGCCGGCGTCCCCGCAGGGCGCGCCACCGGCTTGCGCATGAAGGCGTCGAAGGTCTGCTCGACGCGGCCACCGAAGATGCGGTCCGGCTCGCGTGCCGGATCCTGGAACTGGACGATGTACATCTGGTCGCCGAAGCGCTGGCGGAACAGCGCAATCGGATCCATCGGCGCGCGGTCCCAATGCGGCGTGTTGATGCCGACGACACCGGCGACCCGCGAGGGGTGCCGCAGCGGCATCTGCCAGACGACGAAGCCGCCCCAGTCATGGCCGACAAAGATCGCCTTATCGATCTTGAGGTGATCGAGCAGCCCGACAAGATCGCCGGTCAAATGCTCCATGTCGTAGGCCTCAACCGGCTCGGGACGGTCGGTCGCGCCATAGCCGCGCTGGTCCGGCGCGATCACCCGGATCCCGGCTTCGCCCAGTGCCTTGATCTGGTGGCGCCAGGAAAAGGCCAGCTCCGGCCAACCGTGGCACAACACCACAGGCGGAGTGTCGGTCCCGGGGCCCGCTTCGTAGAACCCCATGCGGATGCCGTTCGTCTCGGCGAACTGCAGCGTCGGCATTTCGATCATTGACAGGACCCCTTATTCGGCCGCGCCCTTGATATCCGCTGGCGGAGGCGCGAACGCCGCCTCGAGTGCATCGAATTCGAGCGGCAGCATGTCGCACATCACCTGCACATGAGGAATGATGTTGGCACCGACGATGAAGCCGAAATCGAGCTGGTCCCGGTAGCTCTGCACGGTAATGTTGAGCGCGACGCCATGGGTCGAGATCGACACCGGGAAGATGTGCAACAGCTCCGCGCCGGCGGCATACAGCGTCTGCCGCGGCCCCGGCACGTTCGACACGGTGATGTTGGTCGCCGGCGGCAGCACGTTGGACAAGTCGGAGCGGCTGTACAGCAGCGCCAGGATCTGCACCAGGATCGGCGCACCCAGCAACGAGATGTTCGAAACCTGCGGCATCAGGGCGCGCAGCGGATGCGACATCTCCTTGGACTTGGTGGATTGCGCAATGATGGTCTGGAGCCGCTTCTTGGGGTCTTCGATATCGGTGGCGATCGAGCAGATCATGCCGAACACCTGATTGTTGGATTCGGCATTGCCCTCTTCGCGCAGCGAGATCGGAACGCCCGCAGTCAGCGACTTGTTCGGCAGCGCACCCTGGCTGATCAGGTAGCGCCGCACCACGCCGGAGGCGAGCGCGAGCACGACGTCGTTGAGCTTGCCGCCGGACGCCTTCGCCAGCGCCTTGGCGCGCGACAGCGAGATCGAGGTGCCGGCAAAGCTGCGCTCCGACGAGATCGCCTTGTTGAGGATGGTCGGCGGCGAGGACATGGCCTGCAGGCTCTCGCGCGACTTGGGATCGGCGGCCTTGGCGACCACATCGGACAGACTCTTCAACACGGTCGGCATGCTGCCGGCGAACTTCACCGCGCTCTCGATCTGGAACATGGCGTTGTCGAACAGGATCGAGCCGAGGTCGCTCTTGCCCGAGCGCGGCAGCTCTATCGTTTTCTGCGCCGCGGCCGCCGCCTCGAACGGCTGGGTCCAGAGCTGCTGATAGGCGTCGATCAAATTGGCCGCGATGTCGCGCGGCTCCGGCGCAACCTTCTTTGCACCCGGCGGATCGACCTGCCGCGGCACCGGCGTCAAATCGTAGATCATGCTGGTCAGCGCTGCGCCTGCGCCGCCGTCGATGCAGGCGTGATGCATCTTGGAATAGAGCCCGATCTCGTTGTCCTTCATGCCTTCGAACACGTAGAACTCCCAGAGCGGGCGGGCGCGGTTCAACAGCTTGGCGTGCATCCAGCCGACGATGCGTTCCAACGTCGCGCGGTCGCGCGGCTCAGGCAGGCTGGCGCGGAAGATGTGGCGGTCGATGTCGAACTGGTCATCCTCGACCCATGACGGATGATCGATGTCGAGCGGGGCCTTCTGCAGCCGCGCCTTCAGGATCGGCGCGATGTGCAGCCGCGAGGCGAGCATCGCCTTGAATTCCTCGAAGAAGTCGCCCTTGTATCCTTGCGGCAGGCGAAAGATTGCCATGCTGCCGACATGCATCGGCATTTCCGGCGTTTCCAGATAGAGAAACGATGCGTCCAGCGAGGACAGCTTCTTGGCGTCGCCCATGATTCCCTCCCGAGGGCAAGAACTCGTACGGGCGCCCTGGCGGCGCTTCTCGTTATTCAGTCAGGATTGTGCCTGTTCTGCAGGTCCATAGGCAATGGCAAAGGGGCCGGACCGGTCAAAATGCCGGAATTCGCCCTCCGCCTGCGCCAAACGATCGGCAATCGCCCAGAGGGCGGCAGGATTGACGCCCAGCCCGACATGGCTGGCGAAATGCACCTCGATATTCTCTGCCGTCGCCGACGGGTGCACTTGGGTGGTCCGCCAGTTCACGATGCCGTCGGTGCGGGAATAAATCGAGGTCGCAGGCACCGGCATATCGCCGGCGATCGCCGCGCGGATCTCGGGAATGTCGCCGACCGCTTCGCCGGACAGCAGCTCATAGAGCCGCGTCGCGTTGGTCGCACGGATATCATTGGCGAACGGACTGCCCAGCGTGATGATCGACCGCACCAGTTCGGGCATCTGCACCGCAAGATCGCGGGCGTAGACGCCACCAAGGCTCCAGCCGATGATCGAGACCTTGCGCCCCGACGTCTCGTGGATCCGCTTCAAGAGGTCGCGCAACGCACCGCGTCTGCTGGCGATGCCGCCGAAGTTGCGGCCCATGTTCCAGGCATAGGCGTCGTAGCCGAGTTCCTTCAGATAACGTCGCATCGGCGCCATCGAAAGGTCGCTGGCGAGGAAGCCCGGCAGCGCCAGCACCGGATGGCCGTCACCTTTCGGCGCTTGCATCAAGAGCGGCGACAGCAACAGGCTGGAATTGAATTCGAGCACGCCGCGCGCTTCGGCAAACATCAGGAACAGGCTCGGCGGGCGCAACCGTCGTTCGGTCACATCAGCGCTCCTGTCCATGGCGGCCACTATTTCTTATCTTTCTTGCCCATGCCGCCGAGGCCGGCCATCGCCACGAACATGTCCTGGAAGCGTTCGGCGAGCTTTGGATCAAAGGTGAACCAGCTCTGCATCAGCGACTCCGGCGAGATCTTGTCGATGTTCGACGTCATCTGCTGCTGCAGCTTGTCCATGACGGCGGTTTGCATCGGCGATACGTCAGGCAAACCGAAGAACTGCCGCGCTTCGAGGGGCGTGCAATCTATCTCGACATTGACCTTCATATCCGCCTCCTCAAATGCGCCTTACCGGCGTCAGTATCGCCGCTATGGGGCGAGTCACGCAAGCGACCACAATTTGCCTCAGGACCCAGTCGGCCTCAATCATCTGTTATGGTCAACCAAATCGTTCCGCGGCAAAAGGGCCCGGGATCGGCAAACCGGGGGCTCGCCGGTCGTCATTTCCGCGAGCGTCCGGCCGGTGACCGGGGCAGGACGTCCGGCACTCCGAAAGTTGAATGTCACGCGCTCGCAGCTCCCGCCTATCCTCAAATCCCAGTCGTTGCGCCGCACCTTCGCAAGCCGATTAACCCTTTGGGAAATCGCGCTTGCGCGGCGGGCAAACTCTGGCAACATGGACGACAATATCAGCCGGACGTCAGCAACCGGCGCACAATAACGGGGGACCAGAATCACATGTCGGTACGTTGGAGTTTGTTTGCGGCAACGGTCCTCGCGCTGGCCGTCGCGACGCCGGCATCCGCGCAGACATTGCGCTACGCCAACCAGGGCGAGCTCAAATCGCTGGACCCCTACACGCTGAAGGAAACCACCACGATCGCGCATCACGCCCACGTCTACGAGGGCCTGACCGCGCGCGACAAGGACCTGAAGATCATCCCGGCACTGGCGGAAAGCTGGGAGAATCTGAGCCCCACCAAGTGGCGCTTCCATCTGCGCAAGGGCGTGAAATTCCACAATGGCGATCCCTTTACCGCCGACGACGTCCTGTTCTCCGCCGACCGCGTCCGCGCCAAGGGCTCCAATTTCCTCAGCAACGTTCCGGCCGACGCCAAATTCACCAAGGTCGACGATTACACCGTCGATGTGACGCTGGACTCGCCCAATCCCATCCTGATCTCGCAATGGGATAGCTGGTACATCATGGACAAGAAGTGGTGTGAGGAGAACAACTCCGTCGCACCGACGCCGGCCTCCGCAACCACGCCGAGCTACGCCGCGTTGCACGAGAACGGCACCGGCCCCTTTACGATCGAGAGCCACCAGCCCGGCGTGAAGACCGTGTTCAAGGCGTTTCCGGGCTACTGGAAGAAGCCGGAGCATAATCTCAAGGAGATCATCTTCACCTCGATTGGCTCCGACGCCACCCGCGTTGCCGCGTTGCTCTCGGGCGAGGTCGACGTGATCGAGCCGGTTCCGCTCCAGGACATCCAGCGTGTCAATGCGAGCGGCGTCGCCACCGTGATGACCGCACCGGAGATCCGCACCATCTTCATCGGCATGGATATGGCCCGCGACGAGCTCTTGTACTCGAACGTCAAGGGCAAGAATCCGTTCAAGGACATCCGCGTCCGCGAGGCCTTCCACAAGGCGATCGACGTCGATCTGATCAAGACCCGCGTCATGCGCGGCATGTCGACCCCCTCGGCGCTGATGATCGCGCCCGAGCTTTATCCGCTGTCGAAGGACTTCACCCGGCCGAAGGCCGACCCGGATGCCGCCAAGAAGCTCCTCACCGAGGCCGGCTACCCGAACGGCTTCGAAGTTACCATGGACTGCCCGAACGACCGCTACGTCAATGACGCCGCGATCTGCCAGGCGGTGGTCGGCATGCTGGCCCGCATCGGCGTCAAGGTGGACCTCCTGGCGCAGCCGAAGGCGCAGTATTTCGCCAAGGTGCTGAAGCCCGGCGGCTACCAGACCTCGTTCTTCATGCTGGGCTGGACGCCTGCGACCTCCGACTCGCACAACGTGCTGCATGACATCCTCGGCTGCCGCGACGATCCGAAGGATTCGACCCGGGGCGAGGCCAATCTCGGCGGCTATTGCAACAAGGAAGTCGACGCGCTGACTGACAAGGTCCTGGTCGAGAGCGACACGGCCAAGCGCGACCAGTTGATCAAACAGGCCTATGAGCTCGTTATCAAGGATTACGGCTACATTCCGCTGCATCAGCAGCCGCTGGTGTGGGGCGTGTCGAAAAAGGTCAAATTGGTCCAGCGCGCGGACAACCAGGTCTTGCTCTACTGGGCGACCAAACAGGGTGAATAGTGGCTTTGGCGAATTGGGTCCCGGAAGCGTCTGCTTCCGGGACTTCTCGTTTTCCCGCCGCGCAACGGCGCGCGCCGGATGTCAAAAGCAGTGAAAGGTAGAGATGCTCGCTTTCACTCTTCGTCGCATACTGCAGGCCATCGGCGTCATGCTCGCCGTCGGCGTCATCGCGTTCGCGATGTTCCGCTTCGCCGGCGATCCGGTGAACCAGATGGTCTCGATCGACACCTCCGCCGCCCAGCGGGCCGAAATCCGGCACTCGCTCGGCCTCGACGATCCCGTGCTGGTGCAGTTCGCCCACTACTTCATCAACGCGCTGCAGTTCAAGTTCGGCGTGTCCTACCAGTTCCGCCTGCCGGTCTCCTCGCTGCTCGCGGAGCGCATGCCGGCGACGCTGGAGCTTGCGATCTGCGCGACACTGTTGGCGATGGTGGCCGGCATTCTGATGGGTGTCTATTCGGCGCTGCGCCGTGACACCATCTTGGCCAAATTATTCCAGGCGGTCTCGCTGATCGGTATTTCACTGCCGACCTTCCTGATCGGCATCCTGCTGATCTATCTGTTCGCGGTGACCCTGGGCTGGCTACCCTCGTTCGGCCGAGGCGAGGTGGTGAAGCTCGGCTGGTGGAGCACGGGACTTCTCACCGTGTCCGGCTGGAAGGCGATCATCATGCCGGCGATCACGCTCGGACTGTTCCAGATGACCCTGATCATGCGGCTGGTACGTGCGGAAATGCTTGAGGTGCTGCGGACCGACTATATCCGCTTCGCCCGCGCCCGCGGACTGACCACGCGCGCGATCCATTTCGGCCACGCGCTGAAGAACACGCTGGTCCCGGTCATCACGGTCGCCGGCCTGCAGTTTGGCTCGGTTATTGCCTTCTCGATCATCACCGAAACCGTGTTCCAGTGGCCCGGCATGGGGCTCCTGTTCGTGCAGGCCGTGCAGAATGTCGATATCCCGATCATGGCCGCGTATCTGTTGATGGTCTCGCTGATCTTCGTCACCATCAACCTCGTGGTCGACATCCTCTACACCGTTGTCGATCCGCGGCTGCGCGCGACCGTCAGCCGTGCAACGTAAGGCGAGGGACTGATCCATGTCCGACGCCGTCGTTCCCCATCGCAGCGAAGACAACGCGCAAGCCCCGCGTGGAGGCGCAGGCTGGCTTAGGAGCGCGCTCGACAGCGACATCTTCTATTCGTTCCGGCGCTCCAAGCTGACCATGGTGGCTGCCGCGGTCACTGTGCTGTTCTTCCTGCTGGCGATCTTCGCATCCTGGCTTGCGGTGCAGAACCCGTTCGATCCTGCGCAGCTGCAGCTGATCAACTCGCGGATCCCGCCGCTGTGGGCCGCCGACGGCCAAAGCCCGTTCCTGCTCGGCACCGACGAGCAGGGCCGCGATGTCTTTTCGGCCATCCTCTACGGAATGCGTATTTCGCTCGCCGCCGGCGTGTCGGGCGTGGTCTTCGCCGGCGCGCTCGGCATCGTGCTCGGACTGATCGCGGGCTATTTCGGCGGCGTGATCGATACCATCATCATGCGGATCGCCGACGTGCAGCTCACCTTCCCGGCGATCCTGATCGCGCTCTTGGTCAACGGCGTCGCCAAATCGGTGCTTGGCAACCGGCTCGACGAGACCGCCACGCTCGGCGTGCTCGTGATCGCGATCGGCCTCAGTTTCTGGGTGCAATATGCCCGCACCGTGCGCGGCTCCGTCATGGTCGAGAAGAACAAGGATTACGTCGCTGCCGCGCAGCTGATCGGCCTGCCGGCGCCGAAGATCATGCTGCGGCATGTGCTGCCGAACACGATGGGCCCGATCCTCGTCATCGCCACCATCAATCTCGCGCTCGCGATCATCACCGAGGCGACGCTGTCCTTCCTCGGTTCCGGCATGCCCGACACGATGCCCTCGCTCGGCACCCTGATCCGGATCGGTAACAACTATCTGTTCGCCGGCGAATGGTGGATCGTCGCGTTTCCGGGCATTGCGCTCGCGGGCCTGATCTTGTCCATCAACCTGCTCGGCGACTGGTTGCGCGACGCACTCAACCCGAAGCTCCGATGACCCAGCCCGTTCTCTCAGTACGCAACCTCGAGGTGGAATTCGCCACCCGCCGCGCCACCCTGCGCGCCATCAACGGCGTATCGTTCGACATCGCCAAGGGCGAGGTGCTCGGCGTCGTCGGCGAATCCGGCGCCGGCAAATCGGTGACCGGGCTCGCCGTGATCGGGCTGATCGATCCGCCCGGCCGCATCTCAGGCGGCCAGATCGAGCTGTCCGGAACGCGGATCGATCAGCTTCCGCCCGAGGAGATCCGGCGCGTGAGGGGCAAGCGGATCGGCATGATCTTTCAGGATCCGCTGACCAGCCTCAATCCGCTCTACCGGATCGGCGATCAGATCATCGAGACCATCCGCACCCACACTAGCCTCAGCGAGAGCGCTGCGCGCCAGCGCGCGATCGACCTGCTCGCCGAGGTCGGCATTCCCGCGCCGGAGAAGCGCATCGACGGCTACCCCCACGAATTCTCCGGCGGCATGCGCCAGCGCGTGGTCATTGCGCTCGCGATCTGCGCCGAACCCGAGCTGATCATCGCCGACGAGCCGACCACGGCGCTCGACGTCTCGGTGCAGGCGCAGATCATCGCACTAATCAAGCGGCTCGGCCGCGACCACGGCACTGCCGTGATGCTGGTGACCCACGACATGGGCGTCATTGCCGAGACCTGCGACCGCGTCGCAGTGATGTATTCCGGCCGGATCGCCGAGATCGGCCCAGTGCAGGACGTGGTGCGCAACCCGCTGCATCCCTACGCCAAGGGCCTGATGGGCGCGATCCCAACGCTTGCGGGCGAAGACAAGCGGCTGGTGCAGATTCCGGGGTCGATGCCGCGGCTGTCGGCGATCCCGCCGGGCTGCCCGTTCAATCCGCGCTGCGCGCTCGCCTTCGACCGCTGCCGCGTGGAGCGACCCGAGCCCGTCAGGCACGGCGCCCAATCCGTCGCCTGCCACCTGTTCGAGCCTGCAAAGGAAACCGCGGCATGAGCGCGGCCCTGATAGACGTAAAGAACCTGCGCCGCGTCTTCGACGTCTCGAAGCCGTGGCTCAACCGCGTGCTCGAAGGCGGCCACCTCGAATTCCTCAAAGCGGTCGACGGCGTCAGCTTCGACATCAAGCGCGGCGAGACACTCGCCCTGGTCGGCGAATCCGGCTCGGGCAAGACCACGGTGGCGCGCATGGTGGTCGGCCTGTTGCCGCCGACCTCGGGTGAAGTCATCATCGACGGCGTTTCGATGACCGATCCCAGGCAGGCCCAGGCGCGCCGCCGCCTGCGCCGGCGCATCCAGATGATTTTCCAGGACCCCTATGCGAGCCTCAATCCGCGCTTCCGGGTCGATGCCATCGTCGCCGAGCCGATTCGCGCCTTCGAACTGATCCAGGGCGAGCGCGACATCAAGGCCCGCGTCGGCGAACTGCTGTCGCTGGTCGGCCTGCACCCCGATGACGGCCTGAAATTCCCGCACGAGTTTTCCGGCGGCCAGCGCCAGCGCATCGCGATCGCTCGCGCGCTGGCCTCGGAGGCCGAATTCATTGTCTGCGACGAGCCGACCTCGGCGCTCGACGTCTCGGTGCAGGCGCAGATCCTCAACCTGATGCGCGACCTGCAGGACAAGTTCGGCCTGACCTATCTCTTCATCAGCCACAACCTTGCGGTCGTCCGCCACATGGCGAGCCGGATCGGCGTCATGTATCTTGGCCGCATCGTCGAGATCACCGAGGGGCGACGTCTGTTCGACAATCCGCGGATGCCCTACACAAAGATGCTGCTCGGCGCGGTTCCCGACCTTGCGATGTCAGGCCGTCAGCGCATCCCGGTCAAGGGCGAGATCCCGAACCCGATCAATCCGCCGCCTGGCTGCGCCTTCAACCCGCGCTGTCCCCTCGCCTTCGAGCTGTGCCGCCGCAAGACGCCGGAACTGATCGACGGCGTCGCCTGCCACTCCGTCAACAATCCGGCCGCAGCCATTCCGGCCTGATCACGTGGATGGGAGCCGCCATGTCAACCAGACGGTTGGCATACCAGCCGGCCTGTGATCAAGTGCGCGCGCCACAAGATCCAGCTGGAAGTGAAGCCCTATGAGCAACATCAACCCCGATCCGTTCACGACAAGGCCCGAGATCGAAGGCACTTTCGGCGTCGTCACCTCGACGCACTGGATCGCCACCGCGGTCGGCATGGGGATCCTGGAGAAGGGCGGCAACGCCTTCGACGCCGGCGTCGCAACGGCCTTTACGCTGCAGGTCGTCGAGCCCCATTTGAACGGCCCGGGTGGTGACGTTCCGATCATCGTGCACGATATCAAGCGCGGCAAGAGCGAGGTGATCTGCGGCCAGGGTCCGGCGCCGGCCAAGGCGACGATCGCGCATTATCGCAGCGAAGGCCTGGAGATGGTGCCCGGCACCGGCCTGCTCGCAGCCTGCGTGCCCGGCACATTCGAATCCTGGATGTTGCTGCTGCGCGATTACGGCACGGTGAAGCTGCGCGACGTTCTGGAGCCCGCGATCGGCTATGCCCGCGACGGCTATCCGCTGGTCGAGCGCGCCGCGGCAACCATCAAGACCGTCGAACAGTTGTTCCGGAAGCACTGGACCACGTCCGCCGACGTCTATCTGCCGAATGGAGAAGTGCCGAGGCCCGGCACCATCTTCACCAACAAGCGGCTGGCGGAGACCTATGCGCGCATCCTGAAGGAGGCCGAGAGCGCCGGCAGCGACCGCGTTGCCCAGATCGAGCGCGCGCGACAGGCCTGGTCGAAAGGCTTCGTCGCCGAAGCGATCGACAAGTTCTGCCGTACCCAGGACGTGATGGATGTTTCCGGCTCGCCGCATCGCGGCGTGCTGAGCGCCGACGACATGGCGCGCTGGCAGCCGACCATTGAGGCGCCGCTCACCTACGACTACGGCCGCTACACCGTGCAGAAGGCCGGCGTCTGGAGCCAGGGTCCGGTGATGTTGCAGCAGCTCGCACTGCTGAAGGGTTTTGACCTCGACGGGCTCGATCCAGTCAGCCCGGACTTCATCCATCTGCAGATCGAGTGCGCGAAGCTCGCCTATGCCGATCGCGAGACGTTCTACGGCGATCCGAAGTTCACGGACATCCCGGTCGAGACGCTGCTGTCTGATGCCTACAATGACGAGCGGCGCAAGCTGGTCTCGCGGGATCATGCCTCGCTCGATTTCCGCCCCGGCTCGGTCGACGGATTTGGCGCCGTGGTCAAGCTGCGCCACGCCGAAGGGCACCGCGAGGCCGTCGGCGCCATGGGCGCCGGCGAGCCGACGGTCGGCCGGTTCGGCGAGGTGCGCGGCGACACCGTACATTTCGACATCATCGACAAGGCCGGCAACATGATCTCGGCGACGCCGTCCGGCGGCTGGCTACAGTCCTCGCCGGTGATTCCCGAACTCGGCTTCTGCCTCGGCAGCCGCGCCCAGATGTTCTGGCTGGAGGAGAACCACCCGGCCTCGCTCGCACCGGGCAAGCGGCCGCGCACGACGCTGTCGCCGAGCATGGCGCTGCGCGACGGCGAGCCGTATCTCGCCTGGGGCTCGCCGGGCGGCGACCAGCAGGATCAGTGGATCACGCAGTTCTTCCTGCGGCATGTCCACGCCAAGCTCAATCTGCAGGAGGCGATCGACGCACCAGCCTGGCACTCCGAGCATTTCCCGATCTCGTTCTGGCCGCGCACCGCGCGCCCCGGCGTGCTGGTGCTGGAAAACCGAGTGCCGAAGTCGACCATCGACGAATTGAAGCGCCGCGGCCATGTGGTGGAGATTGGCCCCGATTGGTCGGAAGGCCGGCTCACCGCCGCCTCGAAGGTCGGCCCTCGCCGCCGGGCAGCGGCCAACCCGCGCGGCATGCAGGGTTACGCCGCGGGCCGGTAAAGCGTTTTCGAGCGAAGTGGACCCCGGTTCGCGTGAAGAAAACGCGTCAAACAGAGATAGTAGACCGTGAAGCGATCCAGTCGGATCGCATCATGGTCTAGGACACGAAGGTTTGGGATGACCTGGTCGATCATCGCCCGCGACAGCGCCACCGGCCAGTTCGGCATCGCCGTCGCGACGCGGTTCTTCGCGGTGGGCGCACGGGTGCCCTATATCGCCGCCGGCGTCGGTGCGATCGCGACGCAGGCGATGGTCAATCCCTATTACGGCATCGACGGCATCGCGCTGCTGCGCGAGGGCAAGAGCCCGCACGACGCCATCACCGCGCTGCTCGCCACCGATCCCGGCCGCGACAGCCGGCAGGTGCATGTCATGGACGCCAAAGGCCGCATCGCGGCGCATTCCGGCAAGGACTGCATCGACTGGTTCGGCAACATCGCAGGCGGCGGCTTTTCCATCGCCGGCAACATGCTGACCGGCCCCGCGGTGCTCGACGAGACCGCGCGGGTCTATGCCGCCAATGACGCGCTGCCGTTCCCGCAACGGCTGATCAAGGCCATGCTCGCAGGCGAAGCCGCCGGCGGCGACAAGCGCGGCAAGCAGTCGGCGGCGCTGCTGATCCATGGCGCGGACGAATGGTCGGCGCTCGACCTGCGCGTCGACGACCACACCGATCCCTTACGCGAGCTGGAGCGGCTGGAAGCCGTCAGCCGCGAGCGCTGGGTGCATTTCCGCCGTTTCATGCCGACGCGGGACAATCCCGCCGGCATCACCGATCGCGCCACGATCGACGCCACAATCGAAGCTGCAACCGCGAGCCGGCAATGACGGCCCGTCCGCTGATCGAGATCGAGGGCCTGCGCGTCGTCTTCCAGGGTGACGACGGCCGCACTACCCATGCCGTCGACAGCGTCGATCTCAGCGTCGCCAACGGCGCCACGCTCGGCCTCGTCGGCGAATCCGGCTGCGGCAAGAGCGTGACCTCGCTCGCGATCATGGGGCTGTTGCCGAAGCAATCCGCCGCGGTCTCCGGCGCGATCCGCTTCGACGGTGTCGACCTGCTCGGCGTGCCGGACGAGACGCTGCGCGACCTGCGCGGCAACCGGCTCGCCATGATCTTCCAGGAGCCGATGACGTCGCTCAATCCGAGCTTCACGATCGGCGACCAGATCATCGAGACCATCCTGCGCCATCGTGGCGGCGGGCGGCGCAACGCGCGCGAACGCACCATCGAGCTGTTGCGCCGCGTCCACATCCCCTCGCCCGAGAAACGCATCGACGAATTTCCGCACAAGCTGTCGGGCGGCATGCGCCAGCGCGTGATGATCGCGATGGCGCTGGCCTGCGACCCGCAGCTCCTGATCGCCGACGAGCCGACCACCGCGCTCGACGTCACCCTGCAGGCGCAGATCCTCGATCTGATGCGCGAGTTGAAGGCGGCAAGCGGCGCGGCGATCATCCTGATCACCCACGATCTCGGCGTCGTCGCCGAAGTCTGCGACGAGGTCGCGGTGATGTATGCCGGCGAGATCGTCGAGCGGGCAGCCGTGGACGAGCTGTTCGCCAATCCGCAGCATCCCTATACGGTCGGGCTGCTCGGCTCGATCCCACGGCTCGACCGCCGCACGACCCATCTCGCAACCATCGAGGGCATGGTGCCGAACATGGCGACCCCGCCTGCGGGCTGCCGGTTCGCCGCGCGCTGCCCGTTCGTCGAAGATGCCTGCGTCAAAACCCCGCCGCCGCTCGCGATGCTGAACGCAACCCACGCCTCGCGCTGCATCCGGGCGCCGCTGGAACGGCTGGTGTCATGACCGCGCTGCTCGAGGTCGAAGGGCTGGTGAAGCATTTCGTCGCCGAGCGCTCGATATTCGGCCGGCCGACCGCGCATGTAAAGGCGGTCGACGGCGTCAGCTTCACGGTCGAGGCCGGCAAGACGCTGGCGCTGGTCGGCGAATCCGGCTGCGGAAAATCCACCGTCAGCCGGCTGGTGTTGCGGCTGATCGAGCCCGATGCCGGCACCGTCCGCTTCGAAGGCCGCGATCTCGGCGCGCTCAACGCCGAGCAATTACGCGCGTTCCGGCGCGACGCGCAGCTCATCTTCCAGGACCCCTACGCCTCGCTCAATCCGCGGATGACGGTTGCCCAGATCCTCGCCGAGCCGCTGGCGCTGCATGCGCTCGTGCCGTCTGCGCGCCGCCGCGAGCGGGTCGAGGAGCTGCTGCGCCTGGTCGGCCTCGAGCCGCGCTTTGCACGCCGCTATCCGCATGAATTCTCCGGCGGCCAGCGCCAGCGTATCGCGATCGCACGTGCGCTTGCGGTCGAGCCGAAACTGATCATCTGCGACGAGCCGGTGTCGGCGCTCGACGTCTCGATCCGTTCGCAGATCCTGAACCTGTTGCGCGATCTGCAGGATCGTCTGAAGCTCGCCTACATCTTCGTCTCGCACGATCTGGCCGTCGTGAAGCACATCGCCGACCGCGTCGCCGTGATGAATCTCGGCACCATCGTCGAGACGGCTGATGTGCAGACGCTGTTCGCCACCCCGCGTCATCCCTATAGCCGCGCGCTGCTGTCGGCGATCCCGGTGCCCAAGCCGCGCGCCAAGCGCAGCCGCATCGTGCTGGAAGGCGAGCTGCCGAGCGCGCTCAATCCGCCCCAGGGCTGTCGCTTCCACACCCGCTGCCCCTATGTGATCGCGCGCTGCCGCACCGAGGTGCCGCAGCTGCTGGCGGACAGCGCCGGCCACTCCACCGCCTGTCACCGCACCGCGGAGCTGCCGCCGCCGGAGAGCATCGTGCCTTCAGATGGCGCGCTCTCTCCCGTGCTGGAGAAACTGGTTGCCGCCTTCGGCGTCACGGCTGAAGGAACCGGACGCGCCGGGGTTGGTCAGGTCGAGACGATGCCACGGGCATGAAGATAGGGAGGTGTGTGATGAGGATGCTTCGTTTGGCCACGACCGCGGCGGCACTGCTGCTGTCGCTCGGTGCCACAGTCCAGGCGCAAACCACGCTGCGGATCGGGCTTGCCGAGGATCCCGATGTCCTCGATCCGACCATGGCGCGCACCTATGTCGGCCGCATCGTGTTTGCCGCGATGTGCGACAAGCTGTTCGACATCGACGAGAAGCTCAACATCGTGCCGCAACTCGCGCTGTCGCACGAAACCTCCGCCGACGGCAAAGAGGTGACGATCAAGCTTCGCCCCGGCGTCAAGTTCCAGGACGGCGAGCCCTTCGATGCCGAGGCGGCAAAGTTCTCGCTGGAACGGCATCTGACCTTCCCCGGCTCGTTCCGCAAGCCGGAGCTTGCGAGTGTCGACCATATCGACGTCGTCGATCCCCTGACCATCAAGCTGGTGCTGAAGGCGCCGTTCTCGCCGCTGATCGCGCAGCTCACCGACCGCGCCGGCATGATGGTGTCGCCCAAGGCCGCGAAGGCTGAAGGCGACAAGTTCGGCCTGCATCCGGTCTGCGCCGGCCCCTACAAGTTCGTCGAGCGTGTGCAGCAGGATCGCATCGTGCTGGAGAAGTTCGCCGACTACTGGAACAAGGATAACGTCTTCATCGACCGCATCGTCTATCTGCCGATCGTGGACGCCACCGTGCGGCTCGCCAATCTGAAGTCCGGCGGGCTCGATCTGATCGAGCGCGTGCTGGCGACCGACCTCAAGGATGTCCGCGCGGATTCCCGCCTGAAGGTGTCGAGCGCGATCGAGCTCGGCTATCAGGGCATGACGCTCAACATCGGCAAGGACAAGGCCAAAGGCCCGCTGAGCCAGTCGGCCAAGGTCCGGCAGGCGCTCGACCTTTCGATCGATCGCGAGGCCATCAATCAGGTCGTCTTCAACGGCGAGTTCAAACCCGGAAACCAGTGGGTCAGCCCGGACCATCCCTACTACCAGAAGGAATTTCCGATCCGTCCGCGCGACGTCGAGAAGGCCAAGGCGCTGCTGAAGGAGGCCGGCGTGAAGCCACCCGTCAGCGTCGACTTCATGGTGCCGAAGGGACCGGAGACGGAGGCCACCGCACAGGTGATCCAGTCGATGGCGGCAGACGCCGGCTTCGACATGAAGATCAGGGTCACCGAGTTCGCGACATCGTTGAAGCAGGCCGAGGCCGGCGACTATCAGGCCTACATGCTGGCCTGGAGCGGCCGCATTGATCCGGACGGCAACTCCTATGTGTTCCTGCACACCGATGCGCCGCAAAACTACAGCGCCTGGAGCAACCCCGAGGCGGACAAGGCGCTCGACGACGCCCGCCTCACCACCGACATGGCGCAGCGCAAGGCGATTTACGCCAAGCTGACCAAGCTGGAGCTCAATGACGAGGCGATCCTTTACCTCTACCATCGCCGCATCATCATTGCGCACACCACCAAGCTCGAGGGCTACAAGCAGATGCCCGACGGCCTCGTGCGCGTGGTCGGGCTGAAGCTGAAGTGATGAGCACCCGCATCGGTGCTCTTTCCGCTCCCTCCCCCACAAGGGGGGAGGGAGCGAGGACAGCTCGGCGTGTTGTCACGCGCGATTCTTCGCGCAGGGACGGGCACCGGCCATGCTGAACTTTCTCGCCAGGCGGCTGGTCCAGATCGTCCCGACGCTGTTCTTCGTCTCGGTGCTGATCTTCTCGCTGCAGCACTTGCTGCCGGGCGATCCGGCGCTGGTGATGGCCGGCGAGGAGCGCGATCCGGCGGTGATCGCGCAGATCCGCGCGCAGTACCATCTCGATCAGCCGATCCCGGTACAGTATGTCTACTGGATCAAGGGCGTGCTCTCGGGCGATTTCGGCGAGTCCCTGCGCAACAAGATGCCGGTGCTGGAGCTGATCGAGCAGAAGCTGCCGGTGACGCTGCAGCTTGCAGCCATGGCGATCGTGATCGCATTCCTGATCGGCATTCCCGCCGGCATCGTCTCGGCGGTGAAGAAAGGCACCGCCTGGGATTACGGCGCCAATCTGTTCGCGCTATGGGGCATCTCGACCCCGAACTTCTGGCTCGGCATCATGCTGATCTTCCTATTCTCGATTGAATTGGGCTGGCTGCCCGCCTCCGGCTATGTGCCGCTGACCGAGGACTGGCGCGCCAGTCTCGCCGCCACGATCATGCCGGCCTTCGTGCTCGGCAACGCCATCGCGGCGATCCTGATGCGCCACACCAGAAGCGCCATGCTGCAGGTGCTGGAGAGCGACTACGTCCGCACCGCGCGCGCCAAGGGGCTTTCGGAGCGCTCGGTGATCCTCAAGCACGCGATGCGCAATGCGCTGACGCCGATCATCACGCTCGGCGCGCTCGAGCTCGGCACGCTGCTGTCGGGCGCGGTCCTCACCGAGCAGATCTTCTCGATCCCCGGCTTCGGCAAGCTGATCGTCGATGCGGTATTCAACCGCGATTACGCGGTGGTGCAGGGCGTGGTGCTGACGACAGCGACGATCTACATCACGCTCAATCTGATCGCCGACATCGCCTACATCCTCGTCAACCCGCGGCTGAGGGGCTGACCGGATGACCGACACCGCGCTTCACACCGTTGCCACCCTCGCCGCCTCCGAGACGCTGGAGAGCCCGGCGCGGCGCGCCTGGCGGCGGCTCGTCAAGCGCAAGGGCGCGATGCTTGGCCTCGTCGTGATCGCGATCTTCATCCTGCTCGCACTGTTCGCACCGCTGATCGTGCCTTACGATCCGGTCGCGACGAGCTGGTCGCTGGTGCGGAAAGCGCCTTCCGCGCAACACTGGTTCGGCACCGACGAGCTCGGCCGCGACGTGCTCGCCCGCGTCGTGTTCGGCGCCCGCGCCTCGCTGCTCGCCGGCGTCATCTCGGTCGGCATTGCGCTCCTCATCGGCGTCCCGCTAGGGCTGCTCGCGGGCTATCGCGGTGGCTTCATCGATGCGCTGATCAGCCGCATCACCGATGCGATGCTGGCCTGCCCGTTCCTGATCCTCGCGATTGCGCTCGCGGCTTTCCTGGGGCCCAGCCTCGGCAATGCGATGATCGCGATCGGCGTCTCGGCGACGCCGATCTTCATCCGCCTGACCCGCGGCCAGGTGCTGAGCGTCAAGGTCGAGGACTATGTCGAGGCCGCGCGCGCCATGGGCAATCCGCGCTGGCGCATCGCGCTGGTCCACATTCTGCCGAACATCCTGCCGGCGCTGCTGGTGCAGGCGACGCTGTCGATCGCGGCCGCGATCATCGCCGAAGCCGCGCTCTCCTTCCTCGGCCTCGGCCAGCAGCCGCCGGCGCCGTCCTGGGGCAGCATGCTCAACGCCGCGCAGCGCTTCCTCACCAGCGCTCCGTGGATGGCGATCTGGCCGGGGTTCGCGATCTTCCTGGTCGTGCTCAGTTTCAATCTGGTCGGCGACGGCCTGCGCGACGCGCTGGATCCGAAGGCGCGGTGAGCCGGTCGACCCTCATGGTGAGGAGCGCGACACGCGCGTCTCGAACCATGAGGCCGCATCCGGGCCTCATCCTTCGAGACGCCGCTGCGCGGCTCCTCAGGATGAGGGGATAATACGTCGGCTGCCTAGATCACCACCTCTCGCAACACCCTTCGGCAATCCATCTCGTATTCGAGATCGACCACCGGCGGGCGGCAGAAGTGCCAGGTCAGGCCCGAGCGCGTGGCGCCGTGGCGGACCAGTTCGTCGACGATCACGGGATGCACGTCGTGCACGGTGTAGGCCTGCGCGCTCGTCGTGTCCTTCCAGCCGAAGCCGAACTCCGCAAGGCGGCGCTCCATCTCGCCGGTGGTGAAACGAACTTTTTCCCGCCACGCCTCGGGGCTGAGATCGCGGTAGCCCACGATGCGCTCCGGATAGCTGCCCGCGCCGCCCCGCGCCTCGGCGCCGCCCGCGATCACGAAGGACGGCGACGCGTTCGCACTCGGCCGCGTGAACGAGAATGCGTAGAATGACGGTTCGGATGGCGGATCGATCTCGGGGCAGACATTGCTGCGCGCCACCGGGTTGGTGCCGCCGCCGTCGTAGATGCCCCATTCCGCGAGCGTCTTGACGTAATGCTGGTTGAAGGCGCGGAAGCCGTCTTCGGTGAAGGCAGCCGGCGAACGCAATTCGCAGGCGCAGAACGACGTCAGCGGCCGGCCGGCGGCCTGGATATAGGCTGCGATCCGCGCAAACCCCTCCGCGAGCGGCACCAGCCGGTCGAAGCGCACCCGCTCGATCTCATAGCCGGGGCTCGCCTGCGCGCCGCTCGAATATTGGAAGACGGCGGGAATGAACCGGTAATTCCCGGCCCGAAAGTCGCTCACCATGTCTGTTCCTCCAGATCTTGTCGCGCGAGCTTACAGCGCGTTCGCACGAGCTGGCTACCGGAGCGGGATGTCGCGGACAAAGAAAAGGCGGCAGTGGCTTTCGCCAATGCCGCCTCTTCTGCGAGCATGAGCTTGGAGGGCTCAGGTCGGTTTCAGTGCGCCGCCGCGGCTCTCGAGTTCGTAGTCGGCGATCTGCTTGGCACGATCGGAACGGGCCGCGGCCTGGTGGTCGGTCGCGATAACCGTGTAGACCATCGGCAGCACGAACAGGGTGAACAGCGTACCGATCGTCATGCCCGCCACGACGACGAGCCCGATCGAGAAGCGGCTGGCCGCGCCGGCGCCCGAGGCCGTCAGCAGCGGCAGCAGGCCGGTGACCATGGCTGCCGTCGTCATCAGGATCGGACGCAGGCGGATACGGGCTGCCATCTCGATCGCCGAACGGCGGTCGAGCCCTTCATTGAGCTGCAGTTCGTTGGCGAACTCCACCATCAGGATGCCGTGCTTGGTGATCAGTCCGACCAACGTCAGCAGGCCCACCTGGGTGTAGATGTTCATGGTCGCGACGCCGAAGAACAGCGGAATCAGAGCACCGACGATCGCCATCGGCACACTGATCATGATCACGAACGGATCGCGCAGGCTCTCGAACTGCGCGGCGAGCACCAGGAAGATGATGATGATCGCGAACGCGAACGTCACCATGAGCTGATTGCCTTCGTGGACGTACTGCCGGGAGTCGGCCAGGAAGTCGTAGGTGAAGCCGGACGGCAGCTTCTTGGCTTCGCCCTGCAGGAACTCCACCGCCTGCCCCATCGACACGCCAGGCATCGGCACGGCCTGGAAGGTGGACGAGTTGAGCTGGTTGTAATGGGTCAGCGCGTTCGGATCGACGCCGGTCTCGACCGAGACAACGGTCGACAGCCGCACCAGCTTCCCGGTCGCAGTCGGAACATAGAAGTTGTCGAACGACTCCGGCGCGAGGCGATTAACGCGCGGCACCTGCGGAATCACCTGGTAGGAGCGTCCCTCCAGGTTGAACCGGTTGACGTAGTTGCCACCGAGCAGCGTCGCCAGCGCATTGCCGATCGACTGCATGGTGATGCCGAGATCACTCGCCTTGGTGCGGTCGACCTTCACGCGGACCACCGGCTGGTTGAAGTCGAGATCGCTGTCGGTCACGATGAACAGGCCGCTCTTGCGGGCAGCTTCCTTCAGCTTGTTCATCTGGTCGAACACCTGCTCGAACCCTGCGGTCGAGCTGATGACCATCTGCACCGGCAGACCGCCCGGACCGCCGGGCAGCGGCGGCAGACTGAACGCGAAAGCGTTGACGCCCTCGATCTTGGACAGCTCGTTCTGCACCAGCGGCTGTAGCGTTTGCGCGGAGCGCTTGCGCTCATCCCACGGCTTGAGCAGCATGCCGGCGAAGCCGCCCTGCGGACCGGTGATGCCGTTCAGGATGAACCGCAGATCGGTCTCGGGAAACTTCTGGAACGCCTTGTCCATCTTGTCGCCGTAGAAATCGATGTAGTCGATGTTGGCGTATTTCGGCGCTTTGGTGATCGCGAACACGATGCCCTGGTCTTCCTGCGGCGCCAGCTCCTTCTGGGTGTGCATATAGAGGAAGCCGACCAGGCCGAGAACGGTCAGGGCGAACAGGCCCGTGATCGGGCGGTAGTCAAGCGAGCGGTCGAGCTGGCGACCATAGGCGCGGGTCAAGGCACCGAACACGCGGTTGACCAGCCTGGCGAAACGTCCCTCGTCGGCATGCTTGAGGAACACCGAGCACATCATCGGCGACAGCGTCAGCGCGATGACACCCGACACGATCACCGAACCGGCCAGCGTGAAGGCGAATTCGCGGAACAGCGCACCCGTCACGCCGCCGAGGAAGCCGATCGGCGCATACACCGCGGCGAGCGTGATCGTCATGGAGACGACCGGACCGACAATTTCGCGGGCGCCCTTTAGTGATGCCTGGACTGGTGACAGGCCCTCCTCGAGATGGCGGTGGATGTTCTCGACCACCACGATGGCGTCGTCGACCACCAGACCGATCGCCAGCACCATCGCAAGCAGCGTCAGCAGGTTGAAGCTGAAGCCGGCCGCCAGCATCAGGATGCAGACGCCGATCAGCGACAGCGGAATCGTCACGACCGGGATGATCACCGACCGGATCGACGCCAGGAACAGGAAGATGACGACGACGACGATCAGAACCGCTTCACTGAGCGTCTTCTCGACCTCGTCGATCGACGATTGGATGAACTTGGTGGAGTCGTAGGCCACCTTCATCTTCATCGACGGCGGAAGGCTGCGCTCGAGTTCGGGGAACAGCGCGCGCACGCCCTTCACCAGGGTCAACGGATTGCCTTGCGGCGTCGCCTTGATGCCGATGAAGATCGCATGGTCGCCGTTGAAGGCGACGCTGGCATCCGTGCTCTGCGCCGCGAGCTCCACCGTCGCAATGTCCTCGATGCGAACGAATCCGCCGTCCTTCGACTTCACGATCATTCGCTTGAACTGATCGATGTTCTGAAGGTCGGTATTGGCCGAGACGTTGGAGACGATGAAGTAGCCCTTGGTCTGGCCGGCAGCCGCCTGGAAGTTGTTGGCCGCGATTGCAGCGGCGACATCGTTCGGCGACACACCGCGTCCGGCCATGCGGGTCGGGTCGAGCCAGACACGCATTGCGAAGGTCTGACCGCCGAGAATGTCGGCGGAGGCGACGCCATCGACCGTCGACAGCACCGGCTGCACGACGCGCGTCAGATAGTCCGAGATCGCCGATCCGGTCAGCTCCTCGCTGGAGAAGCCGAGATACATGACCGCGATGGTGTCACCGGTCGCCTTGGTCACGACCGGGTCGAACGCTTCCTTCGGGATCAGGTATTTGACCGAGTTGACCTTGGCAAGCACCTCGGTGAGCGCCTGGTTCGGATCGAAGTTCAGCTTGACGTAGACCTGGATCGTGGAGGTGCCGAGCACCGAGTTCGAGGTGATGTAGTCGACACCCTCGGCCGAGGCGACTGCCTGCTCGATCGGCGTGGTGATGAAGCCGTTGATCAGCTCGGGCGATGCGCCGGGATACGTCGTCGTGATCGTCACGACAGTGTTCGAAAGGTTCGGATATTGCCGGATCGGCAGCACCATCGCAGCGCGAAGGCCGATCAGCAGGATCAGCAGGCTGACGACGACCGACAGCACCGGCCGCTTGATGAAAATATCAGTGAAGGCCATCGCCAACTCTATTCTTGTTGTCTGCCTGCTCCGGCAGCGCGTGGCGGAGGGCCCGATGGCCCTCCGAAATCTAGCTAATGGTGGTTAGTAGCGCGGCGGCTGGGCCGGGACCGGCGGCGGCGGATCGGTCGAGATCGCGACCGGCATTCCCGACTGCAGCTTGATCTGGCCGACGGCGACGACGCGATCGCCGGGCTTCAGGCCCTTGAGGATCTCGACGCGGCCCTCGACGCGGTTGCCCGTCTTCACGAAGGTGCGGTCCGCGGTCAGGGTGGTCTTGCCGTCGTCGCCCTTCTTCTCGTTGATCAGGAACACCGAGTCGCCATACAGCGTGTAGTCGACCGCCGTTTCGGGAACGGTCACGACCGCCGGCTTCTCCGGCAGCACGATCGTGGTGGTCGCGAACATGCCGGGCTTGAGGATGTTGTCCGGATTCTGGATCGTCGCCTGAACGCGGATGTTGCGGGTATCAGTTGCAATCTGCGGCTCGATCGTCGTGATCTTGCCGTCGAAGGTCCGGCCCGGATAGGCGTCGACCGCGACCCGCACGGCCTGGCCGACCTTGATCTGCGAGCTCTGCTTCTCGGTGACGGTCAGGTTCGCATACAGCACCGACAGATCGGTCAGCGACACGATCTGTGTCCCTGCCGTCAGGTACTGGCCGACTTCGACCTGGCGAACGCCGAGATCACCATCGAACGGTGCGCGCACCAGCTTCTGCGAGATCACGGCTTCGGTCCGGGCAATGCCCGCCTTGGCCTGATCGAAGGTTGCCTGCGCCTGGTCGACGGTGGACTGCGGTCCGAACTGACGTGCCGCAAGTTGCTTGGCGCGGTCGAGCTGCAGCTCCGCCACGGTCGCCTGCGCCTTGTAATTGGCGAGGTCGCCCTGTTCAGGCGCGTCGAACAGTTGCACGAGCGGCGTACCCGCCTTCACATGGCTGCCGGCCGTGAACAGGATGTCGGTGATGCGGCCCGACACGTCTGACGTGACGTTGACCTGATGCACCGCGACGAGATCGCCGACCGCGGTCAGGAGATTCGGAATCACCTCGGACTTCGCGGCGACCGCGGTGACATTCGACGGCGGCGGTTTGTTGTTGGCAAAGAACTGAGCGATCATGTGGCTGCGGAAGGCATTGAAGCCGACCAGGCCGCCGACCAGCACGGCCAGCAGCAGCCCCACGATGATGAACCAGCGCACCATGCGGACCGGGCGCTTGACGGCCTTGTCCTTGATGGGTTGCCCCGAGATATGGCTTTCGGTCTGAATATTCATGTCATGCACTTTCTGCAGTTACCGACTGGCTCGGTGACGGCTGGCGGCCCAAATGCGTTGAGATTGCGGCGTCGGTAAGTCCGATACCGCGAAGGATGAACTGGCAAAGCTGGCGCTCGGCGGCGGCGTCGTCGCCGTAGGAGAGACATGGTGTCGCAGGGAGCTGCGTCAGCGCTCCCATCAGCACGGCGTGATGGGCAAACCAGAACAGGTTGAGCGGCTCGGCGCCGACCGGCACCGCGTCGCCTGCGGCGACCGCGCGCTCGATCGAGGCTGCGAAGGTCGGCCCGATCAGCTTGCCGACCTTGTCATAGAGCAGCCGCGCAAACTCGCCGTCGTCGAGATGGCTCGTCACCATCAGCCGCATCCGCTGCGTCTCTTCCTGGTCCGGCGCGTTGCGGAGCTGCATGAAGTGGCCGACTATGCCCTCCACCAGCTCGACCAGCGTGGCGGTCGACGGCTCCTGGCCAAGCAGGTGCGCAAGATCAGGATCCGCCTCGCATTCCTCGGCGAGGATCTCGGCATACAGCGCCGCCTTCGACGGGAAGTGCTTGAACAACAGCCCTTCCGAAATGGCAGCCGCAGCCGCCACGCTCTTGGTCGTGGTGCCGGCAAAGCCGTTGCGGGCGAAACACCGCTTCGCGGCACTCAGTATCAACTGACGCCGCAAGTCACTCGTCATGCGTAAGGTAGACATTTGGGGTCGTGAGTAATCACTCACCTTACCAGATGTCAAGGTTCTATTGCACCGCGAAGGACGTTTTATATCGGAGTGTGTCCGAGAGACCCGCGCATTCGATTCACGATGTACGTGCCGTCGCGGCTGGACAGCACGCGTTCCAGATTGGCACCGTCGATCTTGGCGTTGGCGAACCGAGGTCCCGCCGTAACATCTTGTAAAGACGAGGCAAAAGCCTCGATCTCGGCCATGGTCGTGATGTTCCTCGTATCCTTGATTCCGCAGGCTTTGGCAACGCCGACGAGGTCGGCGGTCGCCCCCGTGTGGCTGGCCTGGCCGCCGGTCTCGCCATAGGCCTCGTTGTCGAGCACGATGATCGAGAGATTTTTGGGCTGCTGCAGGCCGACGGTGGCAAGGCTGCCCATGCCCATCAGCATCTCGCCGTCGCCGGTGATCACGACCACCGGCAGCGTCGGCTGTGCCAGAGCGAGCCCGAGCCCGATCATGACGGCGCCGCCCATGCCGCCCCACAGATAGAAGTTGCGGTCGTGGTCGCCCGCGGCGGCGATGTCGTAGGTGGAGGCACCGAGGCCGCCGACGGCAATGGCGCCTTTGCGATCCTTGAGCAGTTGCGAAACGACGGCACGGCGGTCGAGGAGATTGGCTTTGCTCATTTGGTGAAGACCTTTGCCCCGATCAGGCGCTGTGACAGCAGGACGGCGGTTGGCGTGCAGGCGTTGTAGGCCTGGGAGGCGCCGGCTTCGACGACCTCGCGCACTTCCTCAGGATGCGATGCGCGCAGCACCTTGATGCCGGACAATTCGAAGACGGCCTGGGTGCTCGAACCCATCGGCACCTGCCATGGATTGAACTCGCCCCATTCGCCGCGCATCGTCACCAAAGTGAAGAACGGCAAGCGGAATATCTGCACCAGCGACAGCATGTTGATGCAGTTGCCGACCCCGCTCGACTGCATCAGCAGCGCACCGCGCTGGCCACCGGCCCACGCGCCCGCGAGCAGCGCCACGCCCTCCTCCTCGGTCGTGAGCGCGATGCCGCGCATCGACGGCTCGCCCAGCACGCGCTCGATCAGCTGCGAATGCCCGGCATCCGGCACATAGGGCACCTGACGGACCTCGAAGCGCTGCAATATCGAAAAGATCTCCTCGGGCCACGAGGCCCCGGTCTCGGCACGAGCATGCATTGGCGTTTCCGGTTTCAGACTGTTTGGCTGCGACTGTAGAAGGCCGCGCGCGCTTCATCAAAGCGCAAAACCGCATATGGCTCTGCGATTTACTCGCACCGAAAGAGATGCGGCGTAGTGTCCCGGACGCACCTCGAATTGTATTGCGCGGCGACGGGACGCGGCTTACGATAGTTGCAAATGAAACTAATAAGATTGGACATTCGGCATGGATGTGCAAGCGCGAGAGCTGTCCGATAGTTTCGACCTCGAAAGGCTGACGCCGGAATTCTACGCGGACCCCTACCCGACCTATCGGGCCCTGCGGGAGAACGCGCCGGTCAAGCGGATGCCGAACGGCTGCTACGTCCTGACCCGCTACGACGACCTCATTACGGCCTACAAGAACACCAAGACCTTCTCGTCCGACAAGAAGAAGGAGTTTTTGCCGAAATACGGCGACTCCCCGCTGTACGAGCACCACACGACGAGCCTCGTCTTCAACGACCCGCCGGCGCACACCCGCGTGCGGCGGCTGATCATGGGCGCGCTGTCGCCGCGGGCGATCGCCGGCATGGAGCCCGATTTGATCGCGCTGGTGGACTCCCTGCTCGACCGGATCGCCAGGAAGGAGCGCTTCGAGCTGATCGGCGACTTCGCCTCCGCGATTCCCGTCGAGGTGATCGGCAATCTGCTCGACGTGCCGCACGAGGAACGCGAGCCGCTGCGCGACTGGTCGCTGGCGATTTTGGGGGCGCTGGAGCCCGTGATCGGCAAGGAGGTCTTCGACCGCGGCAACAACGCGGTGAAGGACTTCCTCGCCTATCTCGAAACCCTCGTCGAGCGCCGCCGTGCCAGGCCGGGCAATCCCGATCGCGACGTCCTGACCCGGCTGATCCAGGGTGAGGACAATGGCGAGCGGCTGACTGCCAAGGAGCTGCTGCACAACTGCATCTTCCTGCTCAACGCCGGCCACGAGACCACGACCAATCTGATCGGCAACGGTCTCGTCGCGCTCGACAACTACCCTGACGAGAAGAAGCGGTTGATCGCGCAGCCCGACCTGATCAAGTCCGCGGTCGAGGAGATGCTGCGCTACGAGAGTTCGAACCAGCTCGGCAACCGCATGATCGTGGAAGACACCGAGCTCGGCGGCACCAAGATGCCGGCCGGCACGCTCGTCACGCTTTGCATCGGCGCCGCCAACCGCGATCCCGCACAATTCCCCGACCCCGAACGCTTCGACATCGCGCGCACGCCCAACCGCCATCTTGCTTTCGGCACCGGTGCGCATCAATGCGCCGGCATGGCGCTGGCGCGGCTCGAAGGCGCGATCGCGATCTCGCGCTTCCTGGCGCGCTTCCCGAATTACACGCTCGATGGCGAACCGGTACGCGGCGGCCGAGTCCGGTTCCGGGGCTTCCTCAGCGTGCCCTGCAGCATCAATGCGTAGGGCATTTCCGGCTGCATTGGCCGGCCGGGCACTTCCCCGCGGGCGGGCTGATGCCCACATCAGGTTCATGAGCGCGCCGGCGTTCTGTCCAGCGTGCCGCAGCGGGAGTGACGCAGGATGGATTCATCGGTCACCGATTTCCTCGCAACCGAAGCGCGCCTTGGCACCCACAATTACGAGCCGATCGGGGTCGTGCTGTCCCGCGGCGAAGGCGTCTGGGTCTGGGACACCGACGGCAACCGGTATCTCGACTGCCTCTCCGCCTATTCGGCGGTGAGCCAGGGCCACTGCCATCCGAAGATCCTGGCGGCGATGATAGAGCAGGCGCGCCGGCTGACGCTGACCTCGCGCGCCTTCCACAACGACCAGCTCGCTCCCTTCTACCGCGAGCTCGCGGAGCTGACCGGCTCGCACAAGGTGCTGCCGATGAACAGCGGCGCCGAGGCGGTCGAGAGCGCAATCAAGTCGGTGCGCAAATGGGCCTATGAGGTAAAGGGCGTACCGGACGGTCAGGCCGAGATCATCGTCTGCGCCAATAACTTTCACGGACGCACGCTCGGCATCGTCGGCTTCTCGACCGATGCGGCGACGCGCGACCATTTCGGGCCGTTCGCCCCGGGCTTCACGATCATCCCGTTCGGCGACGCCGCAGCACTGGAGAAGGCGATCACACCGAACACCGCGGCCTTCCTGGTCGAACCGATCCAGGGCGAGGCCGGCGTCATCATTCCTCCGCCGGGCTATTTCGCCCGCGTGCGCGAACTGTGCACCGCGCATAATGTGATGCTCGTGCTCGACGAGATCCAGACGGGGCTCGGCCGCACCGGCAAGCTGCTCGCCGAACAGCACGAAGGCATCGAGGCCGACGTGACGCTGCTCGGCAAGGCGCTGTCGGGCGGCTTCTATCCGGTGTCCGCCGTGCTTTCCAACAACGCCGTGCTCGGCACGTTGCGGCCTGGTCAGCACGGCTCGACCTTCGGCGGCAATCCCCTGGCCTGCGCGGTGGCGCGCGCCGCGCTACGCGTGCTGGTCGAGGAAGGCATGATCGAGAACGCCGCGCACCAGGGTGCACGCTTTCTCGAGGGATTGCAGGACATCCGCGCCAACGTGATCCGCGAGGTGCGCGGGCGCGGGCTGATGCTCGCCATCGAGCTTCACCCGGAGGCCGGCGGCGCCCGCCGCTATTGCCTGGCGCTGCAGGCGCGCGGCATCCTCGCCAAGGACACCCATGAGCACACCATCCGGATCGCTCCGCCGCTGGTGATCACGGCCGATCAGGTCGACTGGGCCGTTGAGCGGATCGCCCCGGCCCTCACGCAGGATGTCTCCTGACGGTTCCCTGCGTCGGAAGATCGCAAGGCCGGCTGAAGCCAACAACGAACGATTTCGACGTCTGTGCGTTGAAGCGCTGAGGGCGACTGGTGAACGGAGAGCTACGCTCATGCTTTCCCGTCGCGTTAGCTTTGCTGTGTTCTTGATTGGTGTTTCGGTGCTTGCGGCGAGCGGCGGCGCGTCCGCCCAGCCACAACGCGGAAGGGGTGGGCCACCGGGACTGGCGGCCAGACCAGCCGCACCGCCCGCGATGGCGCGTCCTGCCGCGCCGATGGTGCGCGCAGCCCCTCCCGCAATGGCCAGGCCGCCGGCGATGGCTCGGCCGGCCGCACCTGCATTCCGTCCCCCGCAGCGACCCGCGATGGCGCCGCGCGCGGCACCGCACTTCGCCGCGCCGTCGCCGCGCCAGGCTCCTCATATCGCAGCACCTCATATCGCGGCACCGCGCGTTGCAACGCCGCGGCCCGAAATCCGTCGCGGAGCAATCCCGCAGCGTCAGGCTCCGCATATCGCCGCGCCATCACGACCGAGCCCGTCGCCGCGCGTAAGCCAGCGGCCGTCGCCGACGGAACGGGTTCAACAGCAGGCGCAACAGCGTCAGCAGTTGATCCAGCAGCGCCAGCAGACGGCGCAGCAGCGGCAGCGCGATACGCTCTCGCGCCAGACCGCGGAGCGGCAGACCCGGATCGATCGGCTGCAGCAACACGTGCAGCAGTTGCAATCGCAAAAGGTCGAAGGCGCGCGGGCGCAACGCCTCCATGACCGGACGCTGCAGACGCAGAACCGCCTGCTGCAACGCGAGCAGCGCGCGCAGCAAGCCGACCTTGCTCGCCAGCAGCGATTGGGGCTGGCAGCGACAACGGTCGGGGCCGCCACCGCGGCCACCGCCGCAACACAGGCGGCCGCGCGCGAACGATTTGCCGCACAGTTCCGCGAGCAGGCAGGTGCGCAAGGTCAGGCCGCGCTTGCCGCGCGCCAGGGCGGCTGGGCGCCCCGGCATGCCTGGCGACGCGGCCACCGCGCAGCGTTCGTAGCGTGGCTTGGCCCTGTGTTCTGGCCCTACGCCTATTCCGACATTTTTGACTACACGTTCTGGTCCTATGCCTACGATCCCGGCTATTGGGCCTACGCCTATGACGACTTCGTCGACACCGTGTTCTGGGACACCAACAGTCCCTACTCCGCCTACGCCAGCATCAACCCTGGCGAGTATCCGGCGACCACGGGCGGGTATCGGCCTCGTCAACGCGCCGACACGAGCCCGCAGGCAATCAAGCAGTTGTGCGGAGAACCGGACAAGGGCGTCACGGCCTGGCCGCTTGCCGACATCACGCGGGCGGTACGGCCGGACCAGCAGCAGCGCGCCCTGCTCGACGACTTGAAGACCGCCGCGGCGAAGGCGGCCGACGTCTTCAAGGACTCGTGCACCGACAGCTATGCCATGACACCAACCGGCCGCCTGCGGTCGATGCTGAACCGCATCGATGCGACGCTCGAGGCGATCAAGATCGTGCGGCCCGCCCTGGAGAATTTCTACAACTCGCTCAGCGACGAGCAGCAGGCCCGCTTCAATGCGCTCGGTCCACATGTCGGCGAGCGTTCGCCACAACAGCAAGAGGCGAACGCGCAATCCGGCAATTGCGGCGATTCGAAATCCGCCCTGGCCCAACTGCCGATCAACAGGATCGAGGCCTCGCTGCATCCGGCGGGCAAGCAGAAGGACGCGCTCGACCTCCTGAGCGATGCGACCACAAAGGCGATCGCGGACCTGCAGGCGGCCTGCCCGAACGACGTGCCGCTGACGCCGGTCGGTCGGCTGGAGGCGATGCAGCACCGGCTCGAGGCCATGCAGAAGGCCGCCACGCTGATCGAACCTGCGCTGGACAAGTTCTATGCCACGCTGAGCAGCGAGCAGAAAGCACGCTTCAACACGCTGCAGCAGGTCGCGAGCCCCTGAAGCGCCGGCCTGGCATCCGGATCGCCGGACGCGCCCGCGCGATGCCGGTTCCCCATCTTGCCTTTACCGCCGCTGCGCAGCAATGTTTGGCATTGGCATCCTGATGCCATGCCGAATGACGAGACCGGAATGAAGCGTGGTTGGAGGAACATCGGTGAGCTGCGTGAACGCTGGGGCGATTCCCTGCTGACGGTGCTCACCGTCCTGATCGTGGTCATGATGTTCGTGGTGGCGCCGCTACAGGCGCTCGGCCTGTTCGAATTCCAGATCTTCGAGCTGCTGCTGGCGCTGTTCCTGGTCGCCGGCGTGTTCTTGATGTCAGGCAGCGCGTTCGCGATGGTCGCGATGCTGGTCGCGCTCACGATGATTGTGGTCGGTGCGGTCCTGCGGCTGCATTCGCCCTCGATCCTCGACCTCAACCTGTTCGCCGGATCCTGGCTGATCGTCGGCATCACCATGGCGGTGACGGTGGCGCGCGCTACCTTTGCACCGGGACGCGTGACCTATCACCGCGTGATCGGCGCGGTTCTGCTCTATCTCACGGTCGCGGTGATCTTCTCGGCGCTCTACACCTTCGTCGGCACGCTGGTGCCGAAGGCCTTCTCCGGAATGAAGGTGGAAGACAGCCCGGCGCTGGCAAGCCAGTTGATCTATTTCAGCTTCGCGACGATGACGACGACAGGCTATGGCGACGTCGCGCCGCTGCACCCGATTGCGCGCAGCCTGTGCAATGTCGAGGCGATCTTCGGCCAGCTCTATCCCGCGACGCTGCTCGCGCGATTAGTCACGCTGGAGCTCGCGCATCGGGATCAGGATTCTTGAAGCCTGCGCCAGGCCGTCCCTCATGGTGAGGAGCCGCAACGCGGCGTCTCGAACCATGAGGCCCCCGCCGGTGGCTTCATCCTTCGAGACGCGGCAGGGATGCCGCTCCTCAGGATGAGGTCAAACGACCGTCCGATGCCGTTCGATGCAGGTCCGCAGCACCTCGTCCATCGACCGGCCCCACCAGTCGTTGGAAAAGATCTCGATCTCCGAGTAGCCGGCAAAGCCCTGCGCCTCGACGGAAGCGCGGACCGATTTGATGTCGATCACGCCGTCGCCCATCATGCCGCGGTCGTTGAGGATGTCCTTGGTCGGCACCAGCCAGTCGCAGACATGGAAGGCGAGCAGCCGGTCCTTGCCGGCGCGCGCGATCTGGGCGTTCAGCTCCGGATCCCACCAGATGTGATAGACATCGAGCGCGACGCCGATCGCACCGGTTCTGCCCGGATCGAGCGCATCGCAGATGTCGAGCGCCTGCCTGGTGGTATTCACGCAGGCGCGATCCGCCGCATAGGCCGGGTGCAGCGGCTCGATCGCGAGCGGAAGCTCGGCCTGCCTTGCATAATCCAGCATCTCGGCGATGCCGTCATGCACCTGCGCCCGCGCCGCCGCGATGTCCTTCGATGCCGCGCTGCCCGGCCGCGAATATTGCGGCAGGCCGCCGACCACGAGCACGATGCAGGACGCGCCGAGCGCCTTGGCTTCATCCACCGCGCGGCGGTTGTCGTCGCGCGCCTCGATGCGATGCGCGGCATCTGCCGTGAACATGCCGCCACGGCAATAGCCCGACATCTCGAGCCCGGCGTCCCTGACCGCGCGCACGGCACGCTCGAGCCCGACGCGTGCGACCTGGTCGCGCCAGGGGTCGATGGCACGGATGCCGTGCCGCGCGCAGGCCTCGATGATGGCGACGAGATTGCCCTGCTTGCGGACCGTCGCCGTGTTCAGCGACAGCCAGCGATGATCGTTGGAAAAGTCGCGCATCAGGCCTCGATGCCACGGGTCGCGAGGATCGTCGTCATCCGGCGCGTCGCAAGTTCCGGATTGGCGAGCAGCCCGGCCTTGTCGGCGAGCCGGAACAGTTCGGCAAGATGCAAGGTCGAGCGCGCGCTCTCCTGTCCCCCGACCATGGTGAAATGATCCTGGTGCCCGTTGAGATAGGCCATGAACACGATCCCGGTCTTGTAGAAGCGGGTCGGTGCCCTGAAGATGTGCCGGGACAGCGGCACCGTTGGTCCCAGCACGTCGTGGAAGCCAGCCTCGTCACCAGCCGCGAGCCGCGACAGCGCGTAGGACGCCGCCGGCGCGATCGCATCGAAGATGCCGAGCAGCGCGTGGGAGAATCCCTTGTCGTCGCCCGCGATCAGTTCGGCATAGTTGAAGTCGTCGCCGGTATACATCTTGACGCGCGAGTCGAGCCGCCGCCGCATGTCGATCTCGCGCTGCTTGTCGAGTAGCGACACCTTGACGCCATCGACCTTGGCCGCGTTGGCGTTGATGATCGCAACCGCCGTATCCATCGCCTTGTCGAGATCGGCGGTACCCCAGTAACCGACCAACGCCGGATCGAACATGTCGCCGAGCCAGTGGATGATCACGGGCTCGCGGACCTGCGACAGCACGCGGTCATAAACTCTGGCGTAATCCTCCGCGCTCTTGCCGAGCTTTGCGAGTGCGCGCGAGGCCATCAGGATGATGCGGCCGCCGGCCTTCTCGACGGCCGCGATCTGCTCCTCATAGGCGCGGATCACGTCATCGACCGTCTTCGCGTCTTCCACCGCCAGATGATCCGTGCCCGCGCCGGAGAACACCAGCGAATTGCCCCTCGCCTTTGCGGCCTTCACCGAGCGCTGGATCAATTCCAGCGAGGTCGCCCAGTCCAGGCCCATGCCGCGCTGCGCGGTGTCCATCGCCTCGGCGACGCCGAGGCCGAGGTCCCAGACATGCTCGCGGAATGCGATCGTCCGGTCCCAGTCGATCGCGGCCGTCAGCCACGGATCGACATCGGCACGCGGATCGGCCACCACATGCGCCGCCGAGAAGGCCACACGGTTGAGCGTGCCTTCAAGCTTCGCCGGAAAGGTCCGCGACGCCGCGAGGCGATAGGTCTCGAGGCCTCCATCAGCGGTCGGCAGCTTTAGCGACAGGGATGACTTCGGAGCAACAGGCTTGGGCAGGACCGGCTTGTTCATGGCAAATGTCCTTCCTCAGACGACGATCGGGGCGACGTCGATCCAGCGCCGCTCCTTCCAGCTCTTCAGCGCGCATTCTGCAAGCTGCACGCCCTTGGCGCCTTCGAGCAGCGTGTATTTGTAAGGCGCATCCTCGCAGACATGGCGGATGAACATCTCCCACTGCTCCTTGAAGCCGTTGTCGTAGACGACGTTCTCAGGGAGTTTCTGCCAGTCGGCGTAAAAGTCGTGCAGCCGCTTCTCATCCGGATTCCACACCGGCCGCGGCGTCGCCTGGCGCGCCTGGATCACGCAATCGGTCAGACCAGCGACCGCCGAGCCGTGGGTGCCGTCGACCTGGAAGGTGACGAGATCGTCGCGATAGACCCTCGTCACCCAGCTCATGTTGATATGTGCGATCACGCCGCCCTTGAGCTTGAAGGTGGCATAGGCGGAATCGTCGGCGGTCGCCTGATACTTCTTGCCCTTCTCGTCGTAGCGCTCGGGAATATCCGTAGTCCCGATGCACACCACGCTTTCGACCTCGCCGAAGAGATTGTCGAGCACGTAACGCCAGTGGCAGACCATGTCCAAAATGATGCCGCCGCCGTCCTCGGCACGGTAGTTCCATGACGGCCGCTGCGCCTCCTGCCAGCCGCCCTCGAACACCCAGTAGCCGAACTCGCCGCGCACCGAGAGCATGCGGCCGAAAAAGCCGGAGTCGCGCAGGAAGGCGAGCTTCTTCAGGCCGGGCAGGAACAGCTTGTCCTGCACCGTGCCGTGCTTAAGACCTTTTGCATTGGCGAGCTTCACCACCGCAACCGCCTCTTCCAGATTGGTCGCGATCGGCTTCTCGCAATAGACATGCTTGCCGGCGTTGATCGCCTTGGTCAGCAGCGAGGGCCGCGCCTGCGTGGTCGCGGCGTCGAAGAACACGGTGTCGCCCTTGTCGGCCAACGCGCGGTCGAGGTCAGTGGTGTGGCGTTCGATATCGAAGCGCTTGGCAAGCTCAGCGACCTTCTCGGCGTCGCGGCCGACCAGGATCGGATCGGGCATGATGCGGTCGCCGTTCGACAACAGCACGCCGCCCTGCTCGCGGATCGCGACGATCGAGCGGATCAGATGCTGGTTGAGCCCCATCCGGCCGGTGATGCCGTTCATGATCAGGCCGAGGCGTTGGGTCGTCATACTGCTTGCTCCTGCAAAACGCGTGGTGTCGGCCGCCGCAGCGGCTGCATGGTGGACCAGTCCGGATGAACCGAACTGGCAAAGCCCGGCGTAGCAAGCGATCCCGTCAGGAGATCGCCGTCATGGATCGCGAGGCGCACCTTGCCGCCGTCGCGCGTGTAGAGGTCGGGATGTGCGGCGAGGAAGGCGTCGGCTTCCACCTCCGGAGTATCGGCAAAGCCGTCGACATAGTGATGCCCGTTGCGCTCGGCATGCGTAACGCCGATCAGCGCGCCGAGCGCAAGATCCTGCTGCACGGCAAGCCCGGCCTGGCAGGTCAGGTCCTCGCCGCTAATGAAGTATTGGCCGCCATCGGCGCTCCACGTCGCGGCACGGGTGGCGTTGATGATCGCCTTGTAAATGCCCTTGCAGGATTTCGAGGAGATGCCGCGATAACCGAGTGCGCGCGCCTCCGGGAACGCATCGTAGAAATCGTCGGCCTCGTCGATGATGAAATTGCGCGCAGCGAGGGCTCCGAGCGGCGAGGCCTTCGTGATGTCGCGCGGCATCGGCTGCTCGATATAGAGCAGGTTCGAGGCAATCGGCGCGAGCGCCGCGTCATGGTCGAGCCGGTCGACCAGCGCGTTCAGTGCGGCGAGATCGGCATATTGCTCGTTAGCATCGAGCGTGATCTTGGTGGCGTAAGGCAGCCCAGCCAGTTCCTTGCCGATCCGCGTCAGGCGCGCCGCGTCATGCGCGGGATCGCCATTCAGCTTGAGCTTGAAGTAATGTGCATCGGCGTTGTCTTTGGGATCGGCGACACCGCCCGCGCCTTCGATCGGATCGTCCATCCCGACGGTATGCCTGACGGCGACGCGATCGAACCGCTTGCGCGTGGAGAGGAAGCGCGTGATCGCGGCATCATCGAGGTCGGGTGTCAGCCGCGCATCGATACCGGCGATGTTGGCGGCCATACCGTCGAAGACGCCGAGGCCGGCGGCGCGCAGCAGCGCATCCAGGATCGCCTTGTCGATCTCGGCCGGGCCGAAGGCTGCCGCAAGCGGCGGGATATCTTCCCTCGCACAGGCCGTCGCCTGCGCACCGATGCATCCGGCGTGCAGGCCGAACGCGGTGACGAAGTCGCTCTGCGACAGATACAGTTCGCGCGCGAGCAGGAGCGAGCGGCGGAGTTGGTCAACGGTCTCGTCCGGCGTCAAATGCGGCCGCTTGTCGAACCATTTCGGCGCCATCATCTCGGCACTCGCGCCGGTCGCGCGCCCCCTGCCTTCCACCTCTATCTCGACCCGCACGAACATCTGCGACGCCGCATTGATGGTGACCGCGCCGAAGCGGAACGGCCGGGCGAACACCAGCGGTCGTTCAAAGAATGCAATATCGTTGACGGTGAGACGAAGCATCAGAATTTCAACACCAAGGTTCGATGTTGTTTGACCATGCCGGTCCCTCAAACAGCACCTCTCCCCACCGGGGAGAGGTCGGCGCGAAGCGCCGGGTGAGGGGGCGCAGGTCCCACGAGGGAGCGCAACCCCTCACCCGGATCGCATCTGACCATGCGATCCGACCTCTCCCACAAGGGGAGAGGTGGACCGTGGATGCGGTGGCAGCGTAACTCAAAGTCTTACTTCCTAGTCCAGCGTCCCTTGCGTGAAGAAGTGCTTCCGGATCTGCTGCACCAGCGCGGTGAAGACGGGATCGGACATCGAATCCAGCGAGCGCGGCCGCGGCAGCGGCACGTCATAGATCGCAGCGATCGCGCCCGGCCGCTCTGTCATCACCAGCACGCGGTCGGCGAGGAATACAGCTTCCGGAATCGAATGCGTGATCAGAAGCACTGTCTTGCCGGTCTCGCGCTGGATCCGCATCAGCTCGACATTCATACGCTCGCGCGTCATGGCATCGAGCGCGCCGAACGGCTCGTCCATCAGCATGATCTTCGGATCGTGCACCAGTGCACGGCAGATTGAAGCGCGCTGCTGCATACCGCCCGAGAGCTGCCACGGCAGCTTCCTCTCGAAGCCTTCGAGCCCGACCAGCTTCAACAGCTCCTTGGCGCGGTCGAGATATTTGTTTCGCGGCAGCTGCTTCATGTCGATCGGCAGCATCACGTTGGAGAGGATGTTGCGCCAGGGCAGCAGCAGGGCGTTCTGGAACACTATGCCGACATTGCCATGCGGCTTGGTCACGGCCTCGCCGTCGACCAGCACCTCGCCGGTCGTCGGCGGCAGCAGGCCCGAGATCATCTTCAGGAGCGTGGACTTGCCGCAGCCGGACGGGCCGACCACGACGAAGAACTCGCCGTCATCGATGGTGAAGTCGAGCGGCCGCAGCGACGGCACGTCGCCATCGCGCGAGCGATAGGTCTTCGAGACGCCGGTGAGCGTGATGCCTGCCGCAGCGCCGTCGGCGCGGTCCGACACCAGGCGCAGATGCGCGGCGGGTTGGTCGGCAGAGCTTATTTTCGTCGCTGGCTTCATGCGGCTAGGCCCGATTGAGGGAGGTAGTTGAATTCGTCATTGCGAGCGAAGCGAAGCAATCCATGTCACGGCAGG
>NZ_LNCU01000040.1:5797-18579 GCF_001542415.1 Bradyrhizobium macuxiense | reverse complement strand
GAGCCACTCTTCGGCAGGTAGTCGTTGGTGTAGAACGCCTTCGGATTGGCCTTGGCCTTGGCGTCGAGACCGCCATACTCGACCATCAGATCGACGGAGTCGGTCATGTTCTGGTCGGTGACCTGGAACGGCCGCTTGGTCTTGGTCTCCGGCGTGCGATACAGCGGGATCGTCAGCTCGAAGCCTTGCGTCAGCGTGTCGATCTTGCCGCCCTTCGGATTGGCATCGAGGATCGATTGCGCGGCGGCCTTCGGGTCCTTCTCGGCGGCTTCCACCGCCTTGGTGGTCGCCGACATGAAGCGGCGGACCAGGTCGGGATTGGCCTTCACATAGGCGGTGTTGGCGATGATGCCCGACGACACCATGTTGATGCCGTAGTCGGCGAACTTGATCGGATAGACGTCCTTGCCGGTCGCATCCTTGATCTTCATCGACTGGTCCATGACGTAACCGAGCAGGAGGTCGGCCTGGCCGTTGATCACGGCGTTCAGCTTGGTCTGGCCATCGCCGGCGACCGTGTGGAAATCGCTCTCCTTCAGGCCGGTCTTCTTCAGGAACAGCGGCCAGATCTGCGTCATCGAATCTGCCGGCGTGATCGCGACCGTCTTGCCCTTGATGTCCTCGGGCTTCCTGATGTTCTTGTCGGCAAATCCCATCGCCGACATCGGGCTGGTCTGCAGCAGCACGCCGGTAGCGATCACGGGCGCGCCCTTCACCGCTGCGCGCATCATGGTGGGGATGTCGACATAGCCGAAATCGGCGGTCTTGGCGGCCACGGCCTGCGTGGTCGCGGCCGAGCCGCGGCCTTCCTGGATCTCGAGGTCGATGCCTTCGGCCGCATAGAGGCCCTTGGCCTTGCCGTAATAGAACGGCGCGTGCTCGCCATAGACGTACCAGTTCAGCATCAGCACGACCTTGTCGGCCGCGGATGCCGGTGCGACCGCCGAGATGGACCAAGTCAGTGTCGCAAGAACAGCGATGATCAATCGCATTATGTTTTCTCCCTGCTTTTTCGTCATTGCGAGGAGCGACAGCGACGAAGCAATCCACTCCTCTGCATGTTGCACCATGGATTGCTTCGCTTCGCTCGCAATGACGCTGTTCTTTTTGTGTGTCTCTACGATAGCCCTACGAAGCAAAGATGATGTCGTCACGCTGGCTGACGTGCCAGGGGATCACCCACCGCTCGATGCGATCAACGATCCAGAACAGGATCACGCCGAGCAGGGCGAGAATCACCAGTGCGGCAAACATCGTCGGCAGGTCGAACGTGCCGATCGAACGCTGCATCACATAGCCGATGCCGGAATTGGAGCCGACGAATTCGCCGACGACGGCGCCGACCACGGCCAATGTCACCGACACTTTCAGGCCGGAGAAGATCGCCGGCATCGCATGCGGCAGGTTCACGGCGCAGAACACCCGGAAGCGGCTGCCCTGCATCGCGCGCGCCAGATCGACCATGTCGGGATCGACCGACTTGAAGCCCTGCACCGCCGAGACCACCACCGGGAAGAAGCCCAGCAGGAACGCCGAGATCACCTTCGGGATGATGCCGAAGCCGAACCACACCACGAACAGCGGCGCGATCGCGATCTTCGGGACCGACTGCGAGAACACCAGCAGCGGATAGATATAGCTCTCCACCGTCTTCGAGCCCGCGATCAGCATCGCGATCGGAATGCCGAACAGCGCCGAGAGCGCGAAGCCGCAGATGGTCGCGTAGGTGGTCGGCCACGATTGCTGCAGCAGCTCCGGCCAGTCGCTCCAGAGCACCGCGACAACGTCGCCGGGCGACGGGATCTGGTAGGCCGGGATTTGAAACAGGCGGATCGAAAGATCCCACGCCGCCACGATGACGACCAGGAACAGGAACGGCCGCAGCCACGCCGCATTCAGCACCCTCGACACGCCCGAAGGGCTCTTCGCCTCCGCCACGTCACGCTCCCTCGCCTTGACTGTTCTTCGCGACAGAAATTAACCCGTTGGATAAATACTGTCCAGCCCCTCGCGCTCCGCGAAATGGCGCGAGATCCCCCTACTTTCGTCAGACGAGAATTTTACCGCTGGGTGTTCGTAGCGCGGATGAAGCGCAGCGAAATCCGAGGCAACCCTATCCGCAGATGGCGCTCGATAAATCGCCTTCCGGCGAAGCCTTACATCACCTGATGTTCCACCGGCTGCAGCGTCGGCATCTCCATCCTGCCGAAGGCGGCGGTGGACTTGCCGGTCAGCGCCGCCAGCACCAGCGCGATCATGTGATCGAGCCGTTCGTCGCGGGCCTCCTTCTTGAGCAGGTCGCGGCCGAAGATCACGCTCAGTGTGGCGCTGTTGGAGAGGTAGAAAAATGCGAGCGCCGCGATCGAGATATACAGCTGCACCGGATCGACGGCAGCGCGGAAGTTGCCGCTCTCCACCCCGCGCGTCACCACGGCGCGGATCATCTCGACAAAGGGCGAGTGCATCGACTTGACCTTGGTCGAGCGCTTCAGATGCTTCGCTCTCGCAAGGTTTTCCGTGTTCAGCAGCGCCAGGAACTCGGGGTTGCGCAGAAAATAGTTCCAGGTGAAATCGATCAGCCGCGCGATCGCCTCGGGCGGATCGAGATGCTCCAGATCGAGGGTGCGCTCTTCGGCGCGGATCTTCTCATAGGTGCCTTCCAGCACCTCGAGATAGAGATCCTCCTTGTTGCCGACGTGGTAGTACAGCATGCGCTTGTTGGCGCCGGCCTTCTCCGCGATGCGATCGACGCGGGCGCCGGCAAGGCCATGGGCGGCAAATTCCTGCTTTGCGGCCTCGAGGATGCGCAACCGCATGCCCTCGGGGTCGCGCTGCCATTTCAATATTCTCTTTGCCTTGGCCAAATCGATTGCTCAGTGACGCTGAGCCAACGAATGTAGCATGCTGCGCAACGTTTGAGAATGAATGTTGTCGTAATTTGTCGAACAGGTGCGCCTGCGAACAATGCTGCAGATCGCGTCCAGCAACACATTCTATGTCGTCCCGGGCAAGCGCAGCGCGACCCGGGACCCATAACCACCGGCGGTCAATGTTGCGCTACGCTGTGGCCACAGCTCGCTTCAACAACGCGTTCCTGTGGCTATGGGTCCCTGCTTGCGCAGGGACGACAGCATTGTTTGCGGCACGACCAACCCGCTTGCCTCACTCCCCCCTGCCCGGCGACGGTTGCACCAGGAGCGTCGGCACGCCGCAGGTGCCGCTGCGTACTGTCATCACCTTCGTGCCCGGCTTGCGGCCATTGCGCACCTCGGAGACATCGACGCCGGCGGCGACGAGCCGCGCATGCGTGGCATCGATATCGGCGACGCGCCAGCAGATGCCGCGCAGCCGGTCCGGCGCGTCAGGCTCGGCCTTGCCCGGCTTGTGCGTGACCTCGACGATCAGATCGCCGCAGCGGAAGAACATCAGCCGGCCCCAGTCCGGATGCGAGCGATCCAGCGCCATGTCGAGCCCAAGCCGCGCGCCGAACAGCGCAGCCGCGCGTTCCGGATCGGCGGTCGAGACCACCACATGATCCATCGCGGTGATCGAAGCCGGCGTGGTGCGCACCGACAGCGGCCGCTCCTTCTCCCGCTGCAGGAAGAACATGCGCACGCCTCGCGTCGCATCGGTCGCCGCCCGCGTGCGCTTCCACGACAGCACGGCGCCGCTCGTCTCGTCGCGGCTCTCGACCTCGGCGACCGGCTCGGGCTTCAGCGCCAGGCGGTCAAGCCGGCGGTGCATCTTGGCGATGTCGTGGGTTCGGAAGCAGAGGCTCGCCAGCCCCTCGCCCTGTGTGGCGAGCGCGCCGCGGACGCGTTGTGCAGCGGCGTCGTCGCCGCGCGGCGCCATCAATTCGAGCGTCATGTTGTCGAGCGTGAACAGCACGCGGTCCGCTCCGTCCCCGCTGTTGCGCCAGGCAGGCGCGCGCGCAAACAATGTCTCGTAGGCAGCGCCGGCAGCCGCGATGTCGGCGGTCAGGACGACCACGTGATCGAGACCGGTAATCATGGCCACCGCCTCCCCGAATCTGCCGTCATTGTGCTCTCCTTCAACTGCAACCCGGAACCGCGGATAGCGGACGGCCGTTATGGCGAATGCCGGAACGGCCTTCAATCCGCGCTTTCGGTTCATCTCTACCCGCAAACCAGGCTGGGTTGCGAATATTTTCGGCGCTATCAGGAATCCAGCGTCTCGGTTCTGATTTCAATCAGGACCGAAAATGCTCTAGTCTGGAGTGCCGGCCGGGACCACACCAAGCCACGACGGAAAGCGAATGCAGGCTCTCTTCATTGGACAGACCTATATCGACGTTACCTTCATCACCGATCACATGCCAACCGGCGACGAAAAGCACGTTGCCGACGCCTATGCGGTGTCGTTCGGCGGAAACGCCGTGACAGCGGCATTCTGCTGCGCCAAGCTCGGCATCGAGCCGGACCTGATCGCCACCATGGCCAATGACTGGCTGGGGCGAATGTTCTGGGACATGGCCGACCGGTACGGCATCTCGTTCCACCCCCGCAAGGTCAACTCATCCTCGCTGTCCTTCATCATGCCAAAGGACGGCAAGCGCGCGATCGTCCGCTGCCGCGACGACCAGCACATCCATCCCTTTCCACTATTGAACATCAAGGGCTGCCGGGCGCTGCACATCGACGGCCACCAGCCGGACGCCGCGATCCATTACGCAAAGCTCTGCCGCGAGGAAGGCATCCTGACCTCGCTCGACGGCGGCGGCATGCGCACCAACACCCACGAGCTGCTCCAATTCATCGACATCGCGATCGTCGCCGAGCGGCTGTGCGAGCAGATGGACAAGACGCCGGAGCAGATGCTGGATTATCTGAAGGAGCGCGGCTGCCGTGTCGGCGGCGTCACCATGGGCGAGCGCGGCCTACTCTGGTATGACGAGGCGAGCGTGACACGCACCCTGCCAGCGCTGCCGATTTCTCGCGCGCGCGTGATCGACACCAACGGCGCCGGCGACGTCTTCCACGGCGCCTACATCTATTCCTATCTCGCGGACCAGACCAAAACCTGGCGTGAGCACTTCGAGTTCGCCCGCGCGGCATCGACCTACAAGATCCAGAGGCTCGGCAACGAGGCCGGCCTGCCGACGCTCGCCGACATCGAGGCGGTCAGGCAGGAATTTCGCGCCGCGGTCTGAGGGCGCTCAACGGGGTTAGGCATGGGGCGTGTCTTCGTCGCGGGCAGCATCAACATGGACGTGGTGGCGACCGCCGAGCGTCACCCGCGGGTCGGTGAGACCGTGGCCGGCGAGGCCGTGCTCTACTTCCCGGGCGGCAAGGGCGCCAACCAGGCGGTCGCCTCGGCCAAGCTCGGTGTGCCGACCACGCTGGTCGGCCGGCTCGGCACCGATGCGTTCGGCCAGGAGCTGAGGACATTCCTCGCCGCGCAAGGCGTCGACCTCGCCTTCGTCAAGGACACGGCGGATACGCATTCCGGCACCGCGATCATCACGCTCGCCAACGCCGACAACACGATCGTCGTCGTGCCCGGCGCAAACGCGAGGGTCGATGCCGATGATGTCGCAGCTCCCGTCCTCGGCAAGGGCGACGTCGCGGTCAGCCAGTTCGAGATCCCGCTGCCGACGATCGCGGCCTTCTTCCAGCGTGCGCGCGCGGCCGGCGCCACCACTGTGCTCAACCCCGCACCGGCGAAAAAGGCCGACGCCGCGCTGCTCGATCTCGTCGACATCCTGATCCTCAATGAGACCGAGCTCGGCTACCTCACCGGTACGGAGCTGCGCGATCGCGACGCGCCTGCGCGCTTCGCGGAAGCGGCGGGGAGCCTGGCGCAAGGCAAGATCGTCTGCGTCACGCTCGGCAAGCGCGGTGTGCTGGCGCTCGTCGAGGGCCAATCGATCCTGGTTCCCGGCCGCGCGGTGAAGGCCGTGGACACCACGGGTGCCGGCGATTGCTTCGTCGGCGCGCTGGCCTCGCAACTCGCGATCGACAAGCCGCTCCGCGATGCCCTCGCCTATGCCAACGTCGCCGCGTCGATCTGCGTGCAGCGGATGGGCGCCGCGCCGTCGATGCCGACGGCGAAGGAAGTGGAGGACACTCTCTCCCCACGTCGTCCCGGCGAAGGCCGGGATCCATAACCACTGACATCAATTGCCTTGAGCAGATATCAACCCGCACCGCCTGGAATCGAAAGGCCGCGGCGTATGGGTCCCGGCTTTCGCCGGGACGACGAGAGCTAGGACAGCGCACTCTTGAGATCAAATCCAGGATCCCCGGCCTGCTCCGGCGTGATCGAGCCGCCTGCGCCAAGCAGCCGACGGCCGAACATGTGATCGCCGGCGCGGTTGACCGACTCGATGCCGAGCAGCGTGTCGCCGCGGTAACAGAACGCCGAGAACGCCCCTTGTGCGCGGTCGCCGCGCACCACGACGCGGTCATAGCCGGTGGTAAGCCCGGCCATCTGCAGCTTGTCCGGCCCCTGGTCACTCCAGAACCACGGCAAGCCGTCATAGACCTCGGTCTTGCCGGTCAGCCGCGCCGCCACGCAGCGCGCATGATCGGTCGCGTTCTGCACCGACTCCAGCCGCAACGATCCGCCGAAGCGCCTGCTGGTATAGAGCGCGCAGTCGCCGATCGCGGAGACGTTCGGATCGGCGGTCGCCAGATGCTCATCGACAATGATGCCGGAAGCTACCGGCAACCCGGCTTCCGCGGCGAGCTCGACATTCGGCAGCACGCCGACGCCGACCACGACGAGATCAGCCGGGATGTGCACGCCGTTGCTCAGGCTGACGCCGGTGACCTTGGCACCATCGGCCTCGATGCCGGTGACCTGCACGCCGAGGTGAATGCGGATTCCGGCCGCCGTGTGCCTGGACTGCGAGAACTCGGAAATCTCCGCGGTCACGGCGCGCGCCATCACCCGCGACGCCAGCTCGACGACGTCGACCTCGAGGCCCTTGCCGCGTGCGGTGGCGGCGAATTCGAGCCCGATGAAGCCGGCGCCGATGACAACGACGCGCATGCCCGGCGCAAGCAAGTGGCGCAACGCCTCGCTCTCGTCGAGCGTGCGCAGATAGCGCACTGCGTCCAATTTCGCGTTCGGAATGTCGAGCAGCCGGTTCCGCGCGCCGGTCGCGAACACCAGATGGCCGTAGTCGAGCGAACTGCCGGAGGCGAGCGCCACTTTCCGCGCGTCGCGGTCGACCGCGTGCGCCCGATCGGTGATGAGCTCGATCTTGTTGTCCTGGTAGAACTTGTCAGGCCGGAACATCAGGCTGTCGGGCCCTCCGGTTCCCTTGAGATAGGCTTTCGACAACGGCGGCCGCTGATACGGCAGATGCCCCTCGTCGTTGAGCAGCGCAATGGGCTCGGCGAACCCGCTTTGGCGCAGCGACGCCGCGAGCTGGAAGCCGGCGTGCCCCGCGCCGACGATGATGACCGGACCCGTCATCGGAACAACCCAGATACGAGCGAGCAGGAGTAGCGACCCATGCTGTTTTCCTCACCATTGATGTTAGCTTGCTTGCCCCGTCCCCACAGCGCTCGTGTCTGCGTACCGAAGGCGGGCGCCATTTGGCCCCATGGCTCGCGCCGACGCAAGGGGGTCTTTCCCAAACAAATGCCCGCCCGCGACGCGGCGTCCGGATTGCCACCCCTCGCCCCAGGGACTTAAATGCTCTGAGATAACAGCCCAAGGTTACCGCCATGCCCGCCCCCGCCACCCCCGCCGCCGAACCCGCTTTGCTCCGGATCGACGGCCCCGTCGCCACCATCACGCTGAACCGGCCGGCCGCGTTCAACGCGATCGACATGTCGATTGCGAAGAAGCTCGAGCAGCTCGGCGCCGAGGTCGAGGCCAACAAGGATGTCCGCGTGCTCGTGATCGAAGGCGAAGGCCGCGCCTTCTGCGCCGGCGGCGACCTGCAGACCATCGGCGCCGCAGCCGAAGCCAACACTATCGCGCCCGTGGTCGGCGAGATGCTGGCGCACTATCATGCCTTCATCACCTCGCTGCGGCGAATGCCGAAGCTGGTGCTCGCGAGCGTGCACGGCTCCGCGGCCGGTGCCGGCCTGTCGCTCGCCTTCGTCGCCGATCTCTGCATCGCGGCAGAGGATGCCCGCTTCACGCCGGCTTACGCCAAGATCGGCGTCTCGCCGGATGGCGGCGGCACCGTGGGCCTCGCCGCCAGCGTGGGTCCGCGCCGCGCGCTGCAGATCTTCCTCGCCGAGGACAGCTTTACCGCGCAGCAGGCCCAGCAATGGGGCCTCGTTGCCAAGGTGGTGCCCGCGGTTGAACTGAAGGCGGCCACGCGCGAATTCGCGCTGCGACTGGCGCAGAACGCGCCTGCCGGCCTCGCCGCCACCAAGGCGCTGATCCATCAGGCGCCGACCACGCCGATCGAGGCGCAACTCGACGCCGAGCGCGACGCGATCATCGGCTGCATGAGCACCGAGGAGTTTCGCGTCGCGGTGAAGAAGTTCACCAGCAAGTCGAAGTAGCCGGCCGCTACTTGCCCTTGGCGCGCATGAAGTCGAAGTCGCAGCCTTCGTCGGCCTGCAGGATCGTTTCGTTGAAGAGATGCGCGTAGCCGCGCTTGGCCCAATCCGGCGTCATGGCCGGAGCCAGCGCAGCACGGCGCTTCTGCAATTCGGCCTCATCGACCAAGAGGTCGATGCTGCGCTTGGCAACATCGAGCCTGATCATGTCGCCGTTCTTCACCAGCGCCAGCGGACCGCCGACCGCGGCCTCCGGCGTGATGTGCAGCACGATGGTGCCGAATGCCGTGCCGCTCATCCGCGCATCGGAGATGCGAACCATGTCCTTCACGCCGGTGCGCGCAAGCTTCTTCGGGATCGGCAGATAGCCCGCCTCCGGCATGCCCGGCGCGCCCTTGGGGCCGGCGTTGCGCAGCACCAGCACATCGTCGGCCGTGACTTCCAGCGCAGGATCGTCGACCCGTAGCGTCATGTCCTCGACGGATTCGAACACCACCGCCTTGCCGGTATGTTGCAGCAGCTTCGGGCTCGCGGCCGACTGCTTGATCACGGCGCCGCGCGGCGCGAGATTGCCGTGCAGGATCGCCATCGCGCCTTCGGACTTGATCGGATTGGCCTTCGAACGGATCGCATCCTGGCCCGGCACCTCCTCCGCGCCGGCGACCACCTCGCGCAGGGTCTGGCCGGTGATGGTCTTGGCGTCGAGATCGATCAGGTCGCCGAGCTGCGCCATCAGCTTCGGCACGCCGCCGGCATGATGGAAATGCTCCATGTAATGCTCGCCCGACGGCTTGAGATCGACCAGCACCGGCACCTCGCGGCCGAGCTTGTCGAACGCCTCGAGATCGATCTTGTACGGCGTGCGGTTGGCGATGGCGGTGAGATGAATGAGCCCGTTGGTCGAGCCGCCGATCGCCTGCATGACGATCTGGGCGTTGCGGAACGAGGCCGGAGTCAGGATCTCGCTCGGCTTCGGTCCCTTGGATTTCGCCATCTGAGCCGCGACCCGGCCGCTGGCTTCGGCGGAGCGGAAGCGTTCGGCATGCGGCGCCGGGATCGTCGCGCTCATCGGCAGCGACAGGCCGAGCGCCTCCGTGACGCAGGCCATGGTGGAGGCCGTGCCCATCACCATGCAGGTGCCGACCGACGGCGCGAGGCGGCCGTTCACCGCCTCGATCTCGTTGTCGTCGATCTCGCCGGCGCGATACTTGGCCCACAGCCTGCGGCAATCGGTGCAGGCGCCGAGCACCTCGCCCTTGTGATGGCCGACCACCATCGGTCCAACCGGAATGACGACCGTCGGCAGATCGGCACTGACCGCTGCCATGATCTGCGCCGGCAAGGTCTTGTCGCAACCGCCGATCACGACCACCGAATCCATCGGCTGCGCGCGGATCATCTCCTCGGTGTCCATCGCCATCAGATTGCGCAGATACATGGAGGTCGGATGCGCAAAGCTCTCGGCGATCGAAATGGTCGGGAACACGAACGGCATCGCGCCCGACAACATCACGCCGCGCTTCACCGCTTCGATAATGTCAGGCACATTGCCGTGGCAGGGATTGTAGTCGCTGTAGGTATTGGTGATGCCGACGATCGGGCGATTGAGCGCATCGTCCGAATAGCCCATCGCCTTGATGAAGGCCTTGCGCAGGAACAGCGAGAAGCCGGCGTCACCATAGCTCGTCAGTCCCTTGCGAAGTCCGTCAGCCATGTTCTTGTTCCCGTGGTTGTTTGCCGCACTAAAGGAGCCGAGGGAATTGTTGTCAATACGAGATCAATCCGCGTCGAACTGCACTGCAAAGGCCTCGCCGACAGCGCGCAAGGCGATGGTCGCGCCCGCGTCGCCAGCGAGAAAAAGCCGCAATGGCTGGATACGTGCCCGGCTGATCGCAGAGGAGATGGCAATGCGCAACTTGCTTTTCTTGCTTGGGTCGCTTGCCGCGTCCCTCGCATTTCCCGGAGTTGGCGAAGCGGCCGACCCGCGTGCGACGCAGCTCACCTATGAGCCCTGGGCCAAGGTCTGCCTGACGCAGGCCAGTTGTTTCGTCGGCACCAGCGCGCGAGGCCAATGCTCGCCGTCGGGCGGCACCATCAGCATCTCGCCGCAGAACAGCAAGCGCGTGCTTCTGACCGCCAATGTAGGCACGCGGACCATGCTGGAGGGCACCATCAACCTCCGGATCGATCAGGACGACCCGATCAAGATCGCCAAGCCCCACTGCTACACCTTGGGCTGCGGCGGCACCTACGAGGGCGACGGTGAGTTGATCACGCGGCTGAAGCATGCGCAGGCGATCACGTTGGACGCCAAGAGTCTGACCGGTCAGCAGATCAACATCTCCTTCCCGCTCGCCCATTTTGCCCAGACCTATGACGGGCCCGGGAGCCCGCAAAGCGCCAAGCTGACTCCCCCGCAGCTTCCGTCGTGTGAGGACTGACTACTTCTTCCAGTCGATGACCCTTCCCTTGTCGCCGTCAAACTCCATGCTGCAGAACGCGCCGCCCTGGAAGAAGTCGCCGACCGGATCGGGCGGCAGCTTGCCCTGCTCGGCCATGGCGTGTTCGCGAAAATCCTCGGCACGGCCGGTCGGACGATAGCCGAGGTCGTAGGCGCGGTGATTGTCCCACCAGGCGCGCTCGTTGTACGACGCGCCGTAGACGATCTCGAAATGGATATCGGGATGCTCGAGCCCGATGCGGCAGAGCTGCACGAGATCGTCCGGCTTGAGCCAGATCGAGAGCCGCCGGTGATCGAGCGGCGCCTCGCCGAAATTACCGATCCGGATGCAGGTCACCTTCAGCCCGTGCTTGTCGGCATAGAGCGCGCCGACCGCCTCGCCGAACACCTTGCTGACGCCGTAGCGGCTGTCCGGCCGCGCAGTGACATCGGTGCCGATGCGATGGTGACGCGGATAGAAGCCGACGGCATGGTTGGATGAGGCGAAGATCACGCGCTTGACGCCCTGCTTCCGCGCCGCCTCGAACAGATTGTAGCAGCCGACGATGTTGGACTGCAGGATCGAATCCCAGGGTCCCTCGACCGAATAGCCGCCGAAATGCAGGATACCGTCGACGCCCTCGCAGATCGCCTCGACCTGCGCGAGGTCGGCGAGATCGGCGGCCTTGAACTGTTCGCCCTTGCCGAGATCCGACGGCGGTTTGATATCGCTCAACAGCAGGTCCGGATAGATCGGCGGCAGCAGCTTGCGCAGGCTGGTGCCGATTCCACCCGACGCGCCGGTCATCAATATGCGTGGCATTCCGTCCCTCGTGCTTCGTTTGCTGCGACCGAATTGCGGTCGCAGGCCGACAATGATAGCAAACCAACCGCCCGAGGAAACACCAGGCAAGCACCATCGAAACACAACAACGAGAACAGCAAATGTCCGATGCCCATTCCGCCGGCTGGCGTCCGGCGACCTACTATCCCGATCCGGCCATCCACGCGCTCGATCCGCGCTTCGAGAAATACTGGCTGAAACTCTCCGCGGTGGAGCGCCTCACCACCGGCCTGCGCTGGGCCGAAGGCCCGGTATGGTTCGGCGACGGACGCTATCTGTTGTGCAGCGACATTCCGAACCAGCGCATCATCAAGTGGGAGGAAGAGACCGGCGCGGTCAGCATCTTCCGCAAGCCCTCGAACTTCGCCAACGGCAACACCCGCGACCGCCAGGGCCGGCTGATCACCTGCGAGCACGGCGGCCGGCGCGTGGTCCGCACCGAATATGACGGATCGATCGTGGTGCTGATCGACTCCTTCGACGGCAAGCGGCTGAACTCGCCGAACGACGTCGTGGTGAAATCCGACGGCTCGATCTGGTTCAGCGATCCGACCTTCGGCCTGCTCGGGAACTACGAGGGCTACAAGGCCGAGCCGGAGATCGATCCCAATGTCTACCGGCTCGATCCCGCGACCGGCAAGGCCACCATCGTCGCCGCGGGGGTGCTGGGGCCGAACGGACTATGCTTCTCGCCGGACGAGAAGATTCTCTATGTCGTGGAGTCCCGCGGCGTGCCGAACCGCAAGGTCCTCGCCTATGACGTCTCCGCCGACGGCACGACGATCTCGAACAAGCGCGTGTTCATCGATGCCGGCCCCGGCACGCCCGACGGCATGCGCTGCGACATCGACGGCAATCTCTGGTGCGGCTGGGGCATGGGCGATCCCGAGCTCGACGGCGTGGTCGTGTTCGCACCCGACGGCGTCATGATCGGCCGCATCGCGCTGCCGGAGCGCTGCGCCAACCTCTGCTTCGGCGGCGTAAAGCGCAACCGCCTCTTCATGGCGGC
>NZ_LNCU01000040.1:0-5763 GCF_001542415.1 Bradyrhizobium macuxiense | reverse complement strand
GTAGATTTCCGCGTCGTCCCGGCGAAAGCCGGGACCCATAACCACCGATGGATATCGGTTCGGCAGGCTGGGGCCACAATCTTCGCAAAACGAGAAATGGGTCCCGGCCTTCGCCGGGACGACGGTGAAAGCTTCGCCAAAATGCCAATCTCAAAAGTACCATCTCCAAAACGTCTGACGCCGGAGCAGTGACCTGCCCCGGCGTCAAAATCTCGTCTCTCTCTCTCAGCTCGGCTTACGCGGCGTTGTAGCCCGCGACGGCCTTGGCCTCGAGATATTCTTCCAGACCGTAACGGCCCCACTCGCGGCCGTTGCCGGACTGCTTGTAGCCGCCGAACGGCGCGGAGCGCTCGTTCGGCACGCCCTGCAGGTTGACGTTGCCGGCGCGGATCTGGCGGCCGACGCGGCGCGCGCTTTCCACGGTATCGGCGGAGACGTAACCGGCGAGACCGTAGGGCGTGTCGTTGGCGATCTTCACGGCGTCGGCTTCGTCCTTGGCGCCGAGGATGGTCAGCACCGGTCCGAAGATCTCCTCGCGGGCGATCGTCATGTCGTTGGTGACGTCGGCGAAGATCGTCGGGCGGACATAGAAGCCCTTGTTGACGCCCTCGGGCAGGCCCGGACCGCCGGCGACGAGCGTTGCGCCCTCGTCGATGCCCTTCTGGATCAGCGCCTGGATCTTGTCCCACTGACCACGGTTGACGACCGGACCGATGTTGGTGTCAGCGGCGCGCGGGTCGCCGGCCTTGGTCTTGTCGGCGACGCCCTTCGCGATCGCGGCCACTTCCTTCATCCTGGAGAGCGGCACGATCATGCGCGACGGCGCGTTGCAGGACTGGCCCGAGTTGTTGAACATGTGCATCACGCCGCCGGTCACCGCCTTGGCGAGGTCGGCGCCTTCGAGGATGACGTTCGGCGACTTGCCGCCGAGCTCCTGGCTGACGCGCTTCACGGTCGGCGCGGCGCGCTTGGCGACATCGACGCCGGCGCGGGTCGAGCCGGTGAACGAGATCATGTCTATGTCCGGGTGCTCGCTCATCGCGGCACCAACCTCCGGGCCGAGGCCGTTGAGGAGGTTGAACACACCCTTCGGCACGCCGGCTTCATGGAGGATTTCCGCGAAGATCAGCGCCGAGGTCGGGGTGAACTCGGAGGGCTTCAGGATCATGGTACAGCCGGCGGCGAGCGCGGGCGCGACCTTGCAGGCGATCTGGTTGAGCGGCCAGTTCCAGGGGGTGATCATGCCGATTACGCCGACCGGCTCGCGCACGATCACGGCGGTGCCCATGGTCTCCTCGAACTCGTACTTCTTGAGCACTTCGAGGGTGTTCATGAGATGGCCGAGGCCGGCGCCGGCCTGCAGCTTTTCGGCCATCGGCAGCGGAGCGCCCATCTCGTCGGAAACGGCGGCGCCGATTTCCTTCATGCGGCCCTTATAGACCTCGACGATCTTGGTGAGCAGCGCGACGCGCTCCTCGCGGCTGGTCTTGGAAAAGGTCTCGAACGCGCGCTTGGCGGCGGCGACCGCCTTGTCGACATCGGCCTTGGAGCCGAGCGCAACCTCATACATCGCTTCTTCGGTCGCCGGATTGACGACAGGGGTGGACTTGCCTTTGACGACGGGATCGACCCAGGCGCCATCGATGTAGAATTGCATGCGATTGACCATCGGAAACCTCTTGTACGGGGCGTATGGATAAGGGGAACGGAAGCGTTCGGCAGGCATCCTTGCACGAAAGCCGGGGGAATTGAACCCGCCATATGCGGGACGCGGCTCGTGCGCGCCCACGCGATATAAGATCGAAGCCGCCAGGGTGGCAAGGCTCCTTCACTTCCTCTTTCACTCGCCCCTTCGCGACGCTACACCGCCATCTTGCGATGCCGCACCGGCGCGCCGACCGAGAGGCTTTCCGCCGCGTCGATGACGGCGTTGGCGTCGATGCCGTAATGGCGGTAGAGGTCGCCGATCGTACCGGTCTGGCCGAAATGCTCGATGCCGAGCGCCTCGACACGATGGCCGCGCACGCTGCCAAGCCAGCCGAGCGAGGCCGGGTGGCCGTCGATCACGGTCACTATACCGCACTCGCGGCCGAGCGGCGCCAGCAACTGCTCGATATGACTCAAATGCTGCACGCCGCGCCGGTCGCGGCGCAAATTCCGCGCGGCGGACCAACCCGCATACAATCGGTCGGCGGAGGTTACCGCCAGTAAACCAACATCGCGATGGCTCTCGCCGATCAGGCCGACCGCCTCGATCGCCTCCGGCGCAACGGTCCCGGTATAGGCGATCACCAGGTCGCAGTTCGGGCCCGGCTTGCGCAGCCAGTAGGCGCCGTCGGTGATGTCGCGCTGCAGGTCCGGCGTCATGATCCGCTGCGGCTGCTCGATCGTCCGCGTCGAGAGCCGCAGGTAGACCGAGCCGCCCTCCGCGCCTTCGCGCTGCATGTGGCCGAAGCCCCAGCCCATGATCACGGCAAGTTCATCGACGAAGGCCGGCTCGAACGAGGCGAGCCCGTCCTGCCCGATCCCGATCAATGGCGTCTTGATCGACTGGTGCGCGCCGCCCTCCGGCGCCAGCGACACGCCCGACGGCGTCGCAGCCACCATGAAGCGAGCATCCTGGTAGCAGGCGTAGTTCAGCGCATCGAGGCCGCGCTCGATGAAGGGATCGTACAGCGTGCCGACCGGCAGCAGCCGCGCACCATTGATCTGGTGCGACAGGCCGAGCGCCGAGAGCATGATGAACAGGTTCATCTCGGCGATGCCGAGTTCGAGATGCTGCCCCTTCGGGGAGTACTCCCAGGTGTAGGCGGACGGGATCTTCTCCTGCCGGAACAGGTCGTGGTTCTCCAGCTTCGCGAACAGGCCGCGCCGATTGACCCAGGCGCCGAGATTGGTCGACACAGTGACATCGGGCGACGCGGTGACGATGCGCGAGGCCAGCGCGCTGTCGCCGCGCGCGAGCTCGTGCAGCACGAGGCCAAAGCCCTGCTGCGTCGACATCTGCGCTGCGGCCTTGAAGGCGAGCCGCTCGGGCACCTCGATTTCAGGCGCCGACAGCCGGCGGCGGCCCTCGCGATTGAACGGCGCCTCGGCCAGGAATGCTTCGAGCTTTGCCGGATCCTGCGACAGGCCCTCGAACTCGTCCCACTCATGGCCGGCGCGGATGTTTTGCGCAGCGCGCCACTTCTCCATCTGCGTGACCGTCATCAGGCCGGCATGGTTGTCCTTGTGGCCCTGCATCGGCAGGCCGACGCCCTTGATGGTGTAGGCGATGAAGCAGACCGGACGATCATGATCGACGGCTTCGAACGCCTCGATCATGCTCGCCATGTCGTGGCCGCCGAGGTTCGACATCAGCGCCAGCAGCTCGTCGTCGCTGCGGCGGTCGATCAAGGCCGTGACCTGCCCCTGATCGCCGATGTCGTCCTGCAGATGCTTGCGGAAGGCCGCGCCGCCCTGGAAGCAGAGCGCGGCGTACATCTGGTTCGGACAATTGTCGATCCAGCGCCGGAGCGCTTCGCCGCCGGGCTCGGCAAACGCTTCGAGCATCAGCTTGCCGTACTTCACGATCACCACGTCCCAGCCGAAATTGCGGAACATGGTCTCGAACTTGGCCCACAGCCCTTCGCGCACCACGGCGTCGAGCGACTGCCTGTTGTAATCGACCACCCACCAGGTGTTGCGCAGGCCGTGCTTCCAGCCTTCGAGCAGCGCCTCGAAGATATTGCCCTCGTCCATCTCGGCATCGCCGACCAGCGCGATCATGCGGCCCTCCGGCCGGTCCTGCATCCAGCCATGCGCCTTGACGTAGTCCTGCACCAGCGAGGCGAACAGCGTCTGCGCCACGCCGAGGCCGACCGAGCCGGTGGAGAAGTCGACGTCGTCGGTGTCCTTGGTGCGCGACGGATAGGATTGCGCGCCCTTGTAGCCGCGGAAATTCTCCAGCTTGTCGCGGGTCTGGTGGCCGAACAGATACTGGATCGCGTGGAACACCGGGCTCGCATGCGGCTTCACCGCGACGCGGTCCTGCGGGCGCAGCACCGAGAAGTAAAGCGCCGACATGATGTTGGCGAGCGAGGCGGAAGATGCCTGATGGCCGCCGACCTTCAAGCCATCGGTGTTCGGCCTGACATGGTTGGCGTGATGGATGGTCCACGACGAAAGCCACAGCACCTTGCGGGCCAAAGCGGACAGCATCTCGAGGCGTTCAGGCGCGATTCCCATGGCAATGCTCCCAGGCAATATCGCGGATGTTACTGCCGCGGCGGCTCGCAAAAATCTCAATTCCACGCGACAGCACAGGAAAAATTGGGATAAATTCCCACGATCCGGCCTCCATCAGCGAGTTCATCCCAATGCCTGTCCTCGACGCCATCGACCGCAAGATCCTGAGTCTGCTGCAGACCGACAGCCGGATGACCATGCAGGAGCTTGCCGACAAGGTCGGACTGTCCGTGTCGCCGTGCCACCGCCGGGTCAAGCTGCTCGAGGAGCGCGGCGTGATCAGCCGCTACATCGCGACCGTCGACCAGAAATCGCTGGGGCTGCATGTCTCTGTCTTCATCTCGATCAAGCTCGCGCGGCAGAAGGAGGAAGACCTCAACCGCTTCGCTCGGGCGATCTCCAAATGGGACGAGGTGCTGGAGTGCTACCTGATGACCGGCAACCGCGACTATTTGCTCCGCGTCGTCGCCGCCGACCTCTCCTCCTATGAAGCGTTCCTGAAGAACAAGCTGACCCGGCTCGACGGCATCGCCTCGATCGAGTCGAGCTTTGCGTTGAGCCAGGTGAAGTATTCGACCGCGCTGCCGGTGTAGCTGCTCGTTTCGTCTGGAACGGGCCATCGCTCGCGCCAAAACCTCGCTGTCGTCCCTGCGAAAGCAGGGACCCATAATCACGAATGTCTATTGTTGCACGAAGCTGGAACGACAAGCCCTTTCACAACATCCGCCGCGGCGTATGGGTCCCTGCTTTCGCAGGAACGACATCGAATGCGTTGAACCGCCGGTAAGTCGTACATTCGCATTCTCGCGACATAATTTGTCCGAGCTTTGTCCTTTCGTTCCGCCCTCTCTTGGACAGAGGGCGCACCAGCTCAATCGGCGGAGATGCAGCGCCGGTCCGTCTTGCCCCGCCAGCTCGCAGGCGCATAGAGCGGCTCGGGTTGCCGGCAAATTTGGGTCGTTGATGACGGCTCGTCTCGTACCAATGATTGATGCATCTCGCGTGAGTCTTGAGCCGATAGCTCCGCCTGTTCCACTGCCGCTCCTGGTTTCAGGCCGAACTGCCTTGCCATGGGCTCCTCCGAATCAAGATTGCTTCGCGCGTCGTCGATCGCAGCGTGGGTGGTTTGCAGTGCAAAGGGAAATGCTCAGTCAGGTTTCTCAACGTCTTTAATGAAGGAACCGTCGCGATATTCCCGAACTGCCTCTATCAGCAGCGCGATGGAACGGAGCCGCGGGTTTCATCGCAAGCATCGCAGGCTCGCGATCGCTGCGCCAGACCGGAGTTTTGCGGAGGAACAAGTTCGCCAAAAGGTTGCCTGCAATTCATCTTGCGGCAGGAACCGAGCGGCGATGTGGCGGGTTGGTGTCGGGCACAATTGAATGCTTCGACACAAGTGAGAACAAACATGGCCAAAGCTGCGCGGGGCAGACACGTGTGGTTGGCGCTCGTCGCCATTCTCGCAACCGCAGCATCGGTAGCGCTGCTCGCGGATTCTGCCTATGCGGCGCGTGGCGGACCTGGCGGAGGTCACGG
>NZ_LNCU01000039.1:271318-392524 GCF_001542415.1 Bradyrhizobium macuxiense | reverse complement strand
CAATAAGCAGGCGCGGCTTGGCGCTATTAAGCTGGAGTTCTAGCCCGGCGGCTTTCAGGTGGATGCTGAACGGGACCGAGATCGCCCCGATCCACGCGATAGCAAGAAAGAGCTCCATGTGCTCAATCGAAGGCGACAGCATGAGACCGACACGATCGCCAGACTTCACTCCAGCTTCCGTCAGGGCGCCGGCCATCTCCTGGACACCGTTACGTAGTTGTTCGAAGGTCGTTCGTTGTCCTTGGAACGAACAGAACACACGCTGGCCGCCGTCTTCGGCGCGGGCTTGGAGGAGGTCAGAGAGAATCTGCATCGGTATGGTTGGCCTTTCAATGGTTCAAGACTGACTGCAGGAATGCACGCGTACGGTCGCATTCGGGATAGCTAAAAATTTTGTCGGGCGAACCTTGTTCAATGATACGGCCAGCGTCGAACACGGCAATACGGTCAGAAACCTCGCGCGCAAATCGCATCTCGTGTGTGACGATCAGCAGGGTCACCTTCGTCTCGTGCGCCACGCCTCGCACGACGTCGAGCACCTCTCCGGCAAGCTCCGGGTCTAGAGCCGAGGTGATTTCGTCAAGAAGGAGTATCTCAGGTTTCAAGATAAGCGCCCGCGCGATAGCGATGCGTTGCTGTTGGCCTCCGGATAGCTGGGCGGGATATGCATGAACTTTACCTTCCAGACCTACCATTCGAAGGTATTCGAGCGCGGTGTTCTCAGCCTGCTCCTTTGACTGCCTCAGCACGGTCGTGGGCGCCAGAACCAAGTTCTGCAGCACGGTTAGATGGGGAAAAAGATTGAATTGCTGAAACACCATGCCGCACCGACGACGGATTCGGGCCTCCTGCGAGGTAGACAGCGGTTTGCCGGCAGAATCGAAGAGGATACTTTCGCCGAAGATCCGGATGTCACCCCCGGTGGGCTTTTCGAGCGTCATCGCCAGGCGCAACACAGTCGTCTTTCCCGAACCGCTGGGGCCGATCAGCGTAACCTTTTCGCCAGGCTGCACTTGCAGGTCGAGATCGACCAGCACACGATGAGCGCCGAAGAATTTCGAGATCCTTTCGAATTCGATAGCCCACTTGGCATGTTTCGATTTGGGAGCGACTCCATGCGCTTCCGTCGCTGCCTCGGGAACGAAAGGTCGCGAGTGGCTAAATTCGGCTGCACTAAGCATGCTTGTCCTTGTATCGGGAGAGGAGATAGAGGAACGGCAAATTCATCGCCATATAAATGATGCCGGCAAGCGTGAAGGGCTCAAGAAAACGGAAGCTTTCGTTACCAGCCACCTGAGCCTCGCCCATCAGCACGGGCACTCCGATCGCAAAAAGCATCGCTGTTTCCCGGAATAAGCCGAGCACGTAGTTGAGCAAGGCGGGGACAGCCCGTTTGATCATGAGCGGAACGAGGACGCGTTGCCACGTGACATACTGGCTCAAGTTGAGTGCCACGCATGCATCGCGCAGTTCGGTTGGAATCGTGATCAGACTGCCTCGGTAAACTTCCGAGCAATACGCGGCGTAGACAACACCTAATACGCCGATGCCGATTGGTATCGCGGGAATTGTAATTCCCAGTTGGGGGAGCACATAGAACGTGAAATACAGCAGTATCAGAATCGGTACGCCTCGGGCGAGTTCGAGCCAAAAACGCACAAATGTCCGCCCTAGCCTAGTACTCGCAATTTCCAGGATCGCAAGGAGCAGCCCTCCGATCAGCGCAATTGCCGAACTCGCGAGCGTTACCAGGATGGTGTACCAAACGCCCACCATAAGGTTCGGCACGATCTCCACGGCGTAGCTCCAATCCCAAGTCATTGGGCGGCTCCTGCAGGTGCATACGCGCTCGGCGCCCTAGCGGCTCGCAATGCGCGGTTCAACGGCAACACCTGCTCAAGCTCGCGGAAGACGAGGCCACAAAGAACGGTCAGGATCCAATAAAGGACCGCAAGAAGGCAAAAGACGATGGTCGTCTCGAAGGTTTGGGCGCGGACGTTGTTCGCGACATAAAGTATGTCCTGCACGCCGATGAAGCTCACAATCGAGGTCCACTTGATCATGCCCCTCGCTAGGCTCCCGAAAGCGGGCACTATCTGCGAGAGCGCTTGTGGTAGCACCACCTTCGTGAAACTCTGGAATCTGCTCAGTCCAAGCGCGTGGCACGCATCGGCTTGTCCACGATTCACTGCCTCAATGCCAGCACGAACGATCTCGGCGCCGTATACGGCTCCATCGAGCGCCAGCACAAGAATCGCCGCCGCGAGAGGGCTGAGCTGCGGCATGCCCGGCAGCAGGGGCAATGCATAAAACACCCAGAACAGGAGAACCAACGCGGAGGGGCCGCGAATGCACTCGATGAAAACCATCGAAAGCACTCGTATCACCCCGGTCCTGGAGACCCGCAGTACGCCTAGCATGATCGCGCCCAACGCCGCACCAAGGATGATGCACGAGCTCACCCAAACTGTAACCCATAGGCCCTGAATAAGCACGGGCCAGTACTCAAGCACGGCTTCCACAGCACTGCACTCCTTACTCGCAGCCCGGCACCATGTCGCCAGCCTTGGTGAGCTTGGAGAGGAGATCCCAGTTGAAGTCTCGGGTATATTCGAAACCTTCTTTCCAGGATTTCTCAAGAAGCTCCTTCATAATGCCATTGCTGCGCAATAGGTTGAGTTGCTCGTTGAACGCGTCCCGAAAGCTTACGTCCTCCTTGCGAAAGATCGCGCCGTACCCATACACTGGCGACTGCTTGTCGAGGACGAAGTCGAGGCCTTTCTGTTCTGGATGAGGGATGGCGACCTGACCAAGTAGAAGCGCCTCTGATCGTCCGCCGGTGACTGTCACGGCGCCGGCCTGAATGTCAGGGACACGTACCAATTGCTCGGTCTTGACACCCTGTCGCAAGGCCTCCGGTTCATAGCTCCCCCCTGCGACTATCGCTAGCTTGATGTCGGGGTTTTGCGCAATCTGCGCGACACCCGTGAGATGCTTCGGGTTTCCAGGCAGAACGTACAGCCCCGACTGCTGCACGAAATAAGGCCCGGAATACACTGCCACTTTGCAGTGGACTTCAGTGTAGTGCTGGCCGGAGGCTACGAAGTCGACCTGATGAGCCTGCAGTGCGGGAAACTGGGCCCCCCACGCGAGGAGCACGGGCGTCATGGGTGGCAGGCCCATCCCCTTAAGCGCCAGATTGACTATCTCGACGCCGTAACCAGTCGCCTCCCCGCTCGGCGATATGACGACGTAGGGTGGGGCGGAGACAATGGCTACTTTGACCTCACCAACTTTGCGGATTGAGGCGAGAAGGCGGCTTTCCGCTTGTGCAAATGCTGGAGACGAGTAGACGGCCGTCGCAAGGAGCGTCACGAGCAGCTTTGGGATGACGAAATGCATGCGCGTCTCCTTTGAAATCTGTGCCAAAGCCGTATTTTGCTCCCGATGAAGGCGCCAATGACCCTCGCCACGAAGACGAGCTATTGTGCGTCACCTTGACCTGCCTACTCTCGGCTCTATCCGCGCGAGAATGGAACGTGTTCGGCAATTGCCTTCAGGCGAACAAAATAATCAATGTCCACTCCACCATTCGGTGGCATGTTTGGATCGCGCCATGCATCTTCGTGACATCGCCCATAAACGACTATCACTTGAGCTTCATTTCATCGTTCCACTCACGCCGTATCTCCCTCGCTGACCGCGCTGTAAGTGACATGGTTCGGTTATGCAGATCAATTGCCAGCATCGATAGTTGACCGAGACCTTACGCGATCGACCGCGAGCGAGGGCGATGTGGCCTCCGTGCTGGTCGGCAAATACGCGTGGCATGTGTTCTGGAAACACGCCAAAAAGTGAGGCGCGGAAGATGCATCACGTCACCGGACGCTGACGGAAAGCCAAAGTTCGTAGGGCTACTTCGACGTACCCTAGCTGTGCTCACGGCGATCAGCATCCTAATACCTCGGCACAGGTTTTGACTCGTTGAACTTGGCCTGATTTGGCTGGGGGTTTTGGATAAAAGCGCTCCAGTTTGGCGCGAGCTGTTTCGGCAGTGAACATCCATTTGACGCAGGCGCCGTCGACATTGCGCGGTTTCTCTCAGGCGGTGATCGCTGCGACGAGGCGGGCGAAACTATCGATGCGGCGGTCGTTGGCGAGCGAGAACCCCGATCTCGATCTTGACCATGTTCAGCCAGCTGGCGTGATTTGGAGCGCAGTGGCTCCAACGGCGCAGGACCCGCCGGGCTTGTCGGCGGAAAGGCCTGATAGAGCGCCTCAGCCGAATGGGTTGAGAGATTGTCAAGTACCAAGCGGATGCGCTCGCCCCGGGAATAGTGGATATCGACGAGGTCGCGCATGCAGCCTGCAAAATCTCCGCAGCCGCCCGTCGCTTGGTCACCTTCACCTTGCGCCAGGAGCGATGTGCATCGAGGAAGACGAATAGGTTTGCGGCGCCATTGCGCCGATGCTCGCAATCGTAGCGCTCGAGCTGGCCCGGCTTGGGCGGGATAGGCTGGCGCACTTCGCCAATGAGCTGGATCGGGCTCTAGTGGAAGCAGCCCCACCGGCCGCTTCGGATCGGGCGCCTCGGCATAGAGATCGAGCACGTCCTCCCTGCGGGCGACGTAGTCCGCGTCGATCTGGCGGACGCACCACATATCCTTGCGCCACGGCTTGAGACCGTTCTCGGCAAGCGTCAGCGCGCCGCCTCGCGCGACAGGCTCTCGTGTGGCGTCAGCTTGACGATCGCTACAATTTCCAACGAGCGCAGCCTGCCGGAGAGCTTGAACAGGCGGTTGTCAGCAAGGCGCTTCTTCTTCCTTGCCGGTGAGCTTGCGCTTCGCTCCAGGCCGCGGCTCCTCGCTGAGAGCCGCCTCCAAATTGCCAAGGACAAAACGTCGTTTGGTACGATAGACGATGGACCCCGACGACGCCGACGCTCCGGACGATCTCCTTGTCGCTGGTGCCAGCGTCAGCGGCCAACAAGATCTGCGCCCGCTTGAGCTTGCGGGCCACGTGCTTGCCACCGCTCAAAAGCACAGTGAGTTCGGCGCGTTCGGTTTGGCTGAGGTCGACGCGATAGCGTACATTCATCCCTGCGTCCTTCTGTCGAGGCATTGACAAATCGCTGAATCGGATAGCGAAGGTGAGTCATTCTGCAAAAGCCTTCACGCCCAAACAGGGCCAGTATCTGGGCTTCATCCACGTCTACACGCGCGTGCATCGCCGCTCCCCCGCCGAATGGGAGATGCAGCGACACTTGGGAGTGTCCCCGCCTTCCGGCCATCAGATGCTGTTGACTCTCGACGGGCCTCATCAGGCACCACTAAGTGCTGGTCACTCGGGAGCACCTACCAGTCTTGGAAATGTCAGAGCAATCAATCAACACCGCTATGTCGAGGTGCTGGTCGGGCCTACAACAACCCATCCGCGGAATGGCTAGGCTCACGTCCCGGCAATCGCATCTGCTGCGGACTCGGCAAGTGCAGCCATCCGGTCCCCCCGGACCAAACGGCTCAGGCCGAACGCTGAAGGCGCAGGGACTTTGCCAAGCCTATAGCTACATATTCATGAACTTCATCTGGACCAGACGGACATCGCGTCCATGGAGGATAACTCACGACGGTTCTTTGCCGGTGAGGCTCTGCCGACAAGTGCCACGAAATAGCTGTCATCGCTTCGCCTGATCTGGTTGGAGGCTCGATTTCGAGCGCGGATTTGATACGCTTGATAGCGATAGTACGCGTGCAACCAGATCGTGTTGAAGTGCGCAACATAGGTGTCTACGGAAAGAGACCTCTGGTTTGCTTGGCCGATTGCACCACGCTGACGCCGATTGCCATCGCGGCCGTGCGATGTGGGATGCGGTCGCGTTTCGCGCGAGCAATCGTTTGCTGGAACGAGCGTTCGAGAACTCGATAGAGGCGATCAAATACCTCCCCTTCCTCCCAGAATAACCTCTGGAGATCTTGCACCCACTCGAAATAGCTGACGATGACCCCTCCTGCGTTGCAAAGAATATCTGGTAATACAAATATCTCATCGCCCCGTTGCTGCAGGATAGAGTCAGCTTCGGGCGTCGTTGGGCCGTTGGCTCCCTCGGCTAGAACATGACATTTGAGGTGGGAGGCATTTTCGCCGGTGATAACCCGCTCGATTGCGGCGGGGACGAGAACATCGCACTTCTGGATCAATAGCTCCGATGGGTCGATGAGAACCTGAGAAGAGAATCCGACAAGTTGGCCACACTTGCTAACGTGGCGTTGTAGCCCGGAAATATCTAGACCCGCGGGATCGTAGTATGCGGCCGTGTGATCGCTAACGCCGACGATTTTGACGCCTCTCTGGGCGAGAGAATAGGTTGTCACAGACCCAACGTTGCCAAAACCCTGAACAATTGCTGTTGCGTTACCCGCGGCAATCCCAAGGCACTCAAGCGCGCGCCCCACGAGATAAGCTACGCCACGCCCGGTCGCTTCGCGGCGGCCGAGTGTTCCTCCCGTTGATATCGGTTTACCAGTGACGATCTCGTTGATCGTCTTCCCCTGATACATGGAGTAGGTGTCCATAAACCAGGCCATAACCTGCTCGTTAGTCCCCATATCAGGGGCCATGACGTCGGTGTGCGGACCGACGAAAGGAATCATCTCCTGCATGTAGCGTCGCGATAGAGCCTCAAGCTCGCGTGGTGATAACGTGAAAGGATCGACGGTAACACCGCCTTTTGCTCCACCATAGGGGAGTCCCGCGAGGGCGCATTTCCAGCTCATCCAAATGGATAAGGCGGCGACCTCGCCAATGTCCACCGAGGGCGCGAACCGCGTTCCGCCCTTGGTTGGACCCAAGGTCAGATGATGCTGTACGCGGTAGCCCTGATAAACTCTTGTGCGGCCGTCATCCGTATGAATCGGACACGACACGGCGATCGCGCGCTTTGGATACAGAAGTCGGTCTCTGTCCATTTCCAGGATTTGCAAATGATCGGCAACCCGCTCAAACTGCTCCCTGGCCATATCGAACACAGGACCATTGTATATAGATTTGCTCATGCGCCAGTCATCCAGGTCGATTTGCGTGTGTGTGTCCAATTGGGAGGTCCAAATCTGAAGAGGAAAAGCGGCCGCCCCGCAAAAGGGGGCGGCCCAGTGCCGTTCGTCGGGAGGGAAATTTCGACGAACAAAGTCAGAAGATCGAAAGGGGCACAACTCAGTCCGGCATTCGCGTCCGACCTTAAGCCAGCAGTCTGGATAGCCAATCGAAAGGGCGTACATCGATGTTAAGTTAACCTGCGCGCCGCAAGGGCAATCCGCCTGCAGGCTTCCTCGAGCTCCGAAACTGAAGTGGCGTAGGAAATCCGGAAATAGGGAGCTAGCCCGAACGCCGAACCTGGCACCACAGCAACGCCAACGCTACGCAAGAGATATTCGGCGAAATCGCTATCACTGCAGATGCGTTGCCCATCCGGCGTATGCCTGCCGATCAGTCCCCCACAGCCGGCGAAGGTATAGAATGCGCCCTCGGGCACCCGACAGGTGACGCCCTCGATCTTGTTTAGGGCGGCAACGACAAGATCACGCCGCGCCTGAAAGGAGCAGCATCGCTCCCTCACGATTTCCGCAGGTCCATCAAGCGCGGCAATAGCGGCAGCTTGGCTAATCGACGATGGGCACGACGTCGATTGGCTCTGGACGATTGCCATCGCTCGGATAAGCGCGCTAGGTCCTCCCGCGTACCCGATCCGCCAACCCGTCATGGCATACGCTTTGGAGACGCCGTTGATCGTCAGGCTGCGCTCACGAAGCGACGGTTCAAGCGCCGCGGGCGTCGCAAAACGAAAACTGTCGTAGATGATGTGCTCGTAAATATCGTCCACCATCAGCCAGACATGCGGATGCGCCATCAGCACGTCGAGGAGGGGCCGGTAATCTGCCTCCGAATAGGCTGCTCCCGACGGATTTGAGGGTGAGTTCAACATCACCCATCGCGTGCGCGGCGTGATTGCCCGCACGAAATCCTCCGCCGCCAACCGAAAGCCGTTGCTTTCCCGACATGGGACCAGCACCGGCTTGCCCCCCATCATCAGGACAATATCCGCATAGGTCACCCAATAGGGCGTCGGGATGATAACCTCGTCGCCGGCTTCCAGCGTCGCCGCCATCGCATTGAAAAGGACCTGCTTGGCGCCGGCCGACACCGTGATTTCGTCGAGCCCGAAGTCCAGGCCGTTGTCGCGCATGAACTTCAGGCGGATTGCAGCCTTCAGTTCAGGCGTGCCGTCGAGCGCCGTATACTTCGTGGCACCGGCGTCCATCGCGCGTTTCGCCGCGTCCTTGACATGATCCGGCGTGTCGAAATCGGGCTCGCCCGTCCCGAGAACGATGATGTCCTTGCCCTCCCGCTTGAGGTTGGTCGCAAGTCCCGTGATCTTCAGGATCTCCGAGACACCGATCGGTGCAAGACGGCTTGCCGGCCGGAACAGAGACGATCGCGCTTGAAGGGGAGCGTTCACGCTTGATCCTCCATCAGACCACGTCGAATCTGACGCCCTGGGCGAGCGGCAGCGTCCGGCCAAAATTGATGGTGTTGGTTGCCCGGCGCATATACGCTTTCCACGAATCGGATCCGGACTCACGCCCGCCGCCGGTCTCTTTCTCACCGCCAAATGCGCCACCGATCTCCGCACCGGACGGTCCGATGTTGACGTTGGCGATGCCGCAATCCGAACCACGGGCGGACAGGAAGGTTTCCGCTTCCCGCAGATCATTCGTGAAGATGGAAGATGAAAGGCCCTGCGGAACGGCATTATGTAGTTCGAGCACAGCGTCAAAATCATTGTACTTCAGAATGTAGAGGATGGGCGCGAAGGTCTCGTGCCCGACCGGCCCGGTCTGCGAGGGCATCTCGACCAGGGCCGGGCGGACATAGTAAGCCTCGGCTGCTCCCTCGATCGGCAAGCGCTCGCCTCCATGGACGATACCACCCAGGCCTTTTGCGGCCTCAAGTGTGCTTTGCATCGCGCGATAGGCCGAACCATCGATCAGCGGACCGACCAGGGTGCCGGCTTCGAGGGGATCTCCGACCGTCACCGATGCATAGGCCCGCTTCAGGCGCGGCACAAAGGTGTCGTAGACACTTTCATGGACAAAGAGGCGGCGCAGCGTTGTACAGCGCTGGCCGGCTGTTCCCATGGCCGCAAAGGCAACACCGCGCAACGTCAGATCGAGGTCGGCCGTCGGCGTAATGATCGCGGCATTGTTGCCCCCGAGCTCGAGAATCGCCCGCGCGAACCGCTTGGCAAGCTTCGGCCCGACGGCGCGCCCCATCGCCGTCGAGCCGGTCGCCGAAATTAATGCCACCTTCGGGTGGTCGACGAGGAGTTCGCCGATGTCGCGACCGGAAAGCAGCACCGAAGAGAGTCCATCGGGGGCCGTTCCGCCCTCCTCCCTGAAGCGCTTCATCGCGCGTCCAAGGAGCGCTTCAGTTGCAAGCGCGGTCAACGGCGTCTTCTCCGACGGTTTCCAGACGATGCTGTTGCCACATACGAGCGCGAGCGCCGCATTCCAGGCCCACACCGCGACCGGGAAATTGAAAGCCGAGATGATTCCGGTCACGCCAAGCGGATGCCAGCTCTCGACCATCCGATGCTCGGCCCGTTCGGTTGCGATCGTGAGGCCATAGAGCTGGCGAGAATGCCCGACTGCGAAGTCGCAGATATCGATCATCTCCTGAACTTCGCCAAGGCCCTCCGACGTGATCTTGCCAACTTCGATCGAGACCAGCCGGCCCAAGGCCTCCTTGTTGGCACGCAATTCTTCCCCAAGCAGCCGGACAAGTTCGCCGCGCTTTGGCGCCGGCACCAGCCTCCACGCACGGAATGCCGCGTAAGCCGCTTCGATCGCTGCGACAGACTCGCTCGCATTCGTCAGCCGGACATGTCCGATGATCTCGCCCGTAACAGGCGTATGCACCGTGAGCTCACCATCTCCATAGCGAGATCGGCTCACGCCGAGGTCGGTGAGCAGCCTGTCGACCTCACCTGAGAGATTGCGCCTATGGGATTGCGTTTGCACTTTGGTTGAAGTTGACATGACAGTTTTCCAGGTACGGGTTCGGGTAATGGCCGGCACGTGTTGAGGAGGATGGCAGGGAAGCGGTGATCAGGCGAAGCAGAGCCTCAAGCGCATTCCTCTCCTTGCGTGAACTCAGTCTGTGGACACCCAAGCCGCTCCAGCGCTTGTTCCAGCGAGATTCTTTCCGCCCGCGCGTACAACTCAAATTCATCGCGAACCGGTTCCCCAAGGGCCGCTTCGAACTGATCTCGGTTGGATCGTTCGCCGTAGCTCTTCCGCTCATCGGCGCCGAGGTTTGACTGGAATATGCCGGCCGCGCTGACAGGCAGAAAATCTTCATAAACGATCGGATCAAATCGCAGGAAACCTTGCGCGATCAGTTCGTCGATGGAGGTCGACGCACCAGCGCGGCGAGACGTCAGGCTGGCCGCCGTTGTCGAATAGCGGAAGAACGCAAGTCCCCTGGAACGCAGCTCCGCCCAGTCATCCGGAAATGACCGAAACCTCTCCGAGAGCTCGGATTCGTAAGTTATCGACCCCGAACCCACGGCGCCGGGCTGGATAGCACGACGGGCAGAGGCGAGCAGCCCGTCATATAATTTACGTCCCCTCGCCGTAAGCGCGACACCGCGCTGCTCGATCTCGCCGAAACGCGCAGTGTGTGTCCCCGACGCAGTTTCGCCCGCAGGCTGCCTGAAGCCGATCGACTCTTCCAGTGCCTTGAAACTGGTCTGCCGAAGGAGAATCGGACAGTTGCGCCGCGGTGGCCCTTCGATCATCGCCTTGGCCGCAATACCACATGCCGGCATGGCCGCCTGGACGGCGTCGATATCGAGAGTGCGCGGTGTGAGATGATTGATGTGCGGGCCCTTGAAGCTGACGATATCAGCGACCAGCCGGTGAGCGCAATGCAGCCTTCGATAGGTCGCAAGGTCGACGGTCGCATCACCGTGCCAACGAAAGGTTTCGAGTGCCTCGCAAACGAACTCTTCCGCTTCCAGGCGCGTCAGGCCGCCCTCCGTTTCAGAAAAGGTGACAAGCTCGAGAACACGCGGTGTGAAAATCTGGCGAGCGGCAAGGATCGCTTCAGCCTCGGCGCGCAGCGCAGGCTCTTCGATCAGGTCGAGGCGAAGCAGCGACGTAAACACCCGAAACGGATTACGGCTAAGCGCCTGCTCGGTGATCGGGCGAAAGGCGGTCGAATGAACCGGCACCCCGGCGAGCGACAGATCATAATAGCCGACGGGGTACATGCCCATGACCGCGAAGACGCGGCGAATGTCAGACAGCTCGCGCGGCGTGCCAAGCCGGATAGCACCGTGACGTTCAACGTCCAGCCTTTCGATTTCGCCGCCCTGTTCGAGCCGCGCACGTAACCGGGGATCGGCGCGCAATGTCTGGGCGTTTATGTCGGCAACAAGCTCCAACAGGGTCCCGTATTGCGGAACCTCCGCGCGATACATCTCGGACATCGCACACGAGAACAGGTCACGGATGTCGTCTGGTTGAGCATGCCGCCCGGCCATGAAATTACTCCGTTGCTAATCCTCCGGCGGCAAGGGGTCACCAGATCATACCAACCCGGTATGGCACCTGAGAGATTAGGCTTGTCTTTTCAAAGCCGGCAAACGATCTTTTATCAAGAGGTCATTCTCCAGCGGAATGCAGATGCACACACCCCGCCGATTTCTTCCATCGACCGCACTGCTCGCAGCTTTCGAGGCAGCCGCAAGGACTGGCAGTGTCACTCTGGCCGCGAGAGAGCTCAGCCTCACTCAGAGTGCGGTCAGTCGGCAGATCAGGCTGCTCGAGGAGCAACTTGAGGTGGAGCTCTTTACGCGTGAACGCCAGTCCATCCGCCTAACCGCTGCCGGCGACGCCTACGCGCGCGAAGTTCGCGAGGCGTTGCGCAAGATCAGCACGGCCTCGTTCAACATTCGCGCCAACCCCAAAGGCGGCACACTCAATCTTGCGATCCTGCCGACTTTCGGCACACGTTGGCTGGCACCTCGACTTCCAAAATTTCTGGCGCAGAATGCCGGCATCACGATCAATCTGGCAACACGCCTGACCTACTTTGATTTCCGGACCGAAGCGCTGGATGCGGCAATTCATTTCGGGCCGCGAGACTGGCCGGGCGTTGAGATGATGTTATTGCGTTCTGAAGAGGTTGTCCCCGCCTGCAGCCCCGAGCTAAAGAAGCAGTACGGATTTAGTGCAGCAAGTGACTTGCAGAAGTCACCGCTGCTCAGCATCTCAACGCGTCCCGATGCCTGGGACCAATGGTTCTCGATCCAGAACATAGCCGGCGAATCCGGACAGACAATGTACTTCGATCAATTTGCGACCGTCACTCAGGCAGCGATGGTCGGCATCGGTGTTGCGCTGCTGCCGACGTTCCTGATCCAGGACGAGTTGGCGAGCGGAAAGCTCGTTCGCGCCCTCAATCTGCCGATGGAAAGCACCGAGCGATATTACCTGGTATGGCCGCCCGAACGATCGACCCACCCGCCCCTCGCCGCGTTTCGCGACTGGCTGCTCGAGGAAATCGCCGCAGACCAATGATCATCCATGTCGTACTGAATGACCTTCTCGCACCGGATTTCGCACAGGTTTACCGGCACCGCCTAATCTTTTCAGCGTGGTCGCCGTTCGCTCGCCCCGTCCTCCCGGCTGTTCGCCAGATCATTGTTCCGCAGAATCGATAGGGCACACTGCTGGCCTCGACCGGCTCACATCGATGATTGAGGTAAGCCGGATAAGTCCCAGCGCAAAATATAGAGGCTATTTGCCAGGGGCTGGCGACTGAAATTGTTGCGCGAGCAAGTGACATGCGCGTGCCACGGCGCACCCTGCGCGTCTCGCTGAGCCGCAGCCCGGCCTCATATGATCCTAAGTAAGGATCCACTCCTTAAAACGCTTGTTGAGCCCGACGAAGCGTGGCTGGCTATTGAACACCAACGATGGCTTCACGTCTCGGTCGGAGACAACATGCCAGTCCGAGGCTTCTGATCAAAGCCGCGACATGAGCAAGCTGGCCAAGATCTCCAACAAACCCGCGTTTCCCCTTCACCCGACCTGCCGATGCTTGTGGCCGACACAATACCGCATCGAGAAGCACTGCAACCTCCCTCTGCGCGGAGATAACAGCGATCACCGCGCCCGCCCGGTCGATAAAGCGTCAACCGCGACTGCCTCAAACCTCCACAGAACCTTGCGCCGCACTTTACTGAATCCTGTCGAGACTATGGGAGCCATTGCGCATTCTCGCATCCAGCATTGCTACGATCGTTCTCCGCATATTGTCGGCGCACCATCGTGCCGGGACGTGGATCGCGGTTTGCGACATCAAACTTCGCGGGCATGTACGGATACGGCGCGCAAGGGTCTAAGTCTGACGCGTCCCGCCTGAAAAGCGGCGCACTCTGGAGGCGGCGCCTTGCCAAGGTTGCGCACGATTTACAACCGCAACAACAATTCGATCCTCATCAATACAATGAGCCGCTGGCCACCGATCAGAATCCCTTAGTTGCCGCATTCCCTGATTGCGAACGACCGGGCCAGTGGGCAACGCCAACCACCGCATGTCTCGTACGATCGCCATTCGCTTTACCTGATGACGCCACTGCCGATCGCTGGTTCATGCTGAAGGCTTTCGGCCTCGACGCCGATCGCAAGTGTCTCCTTGAGCGAAAGCAACGCCTTATCGCACATGCGTGCGTGGCTCACTTTGAGAAGCGCTCGCGCAGCTTGACTTTCCAAAACTTTCCGGTCGAGTTTCGTGGTATGCTATCGATGATCTCGTACCGCTCGAGCAATTGCCACCTTGCGAAGCTCTTCGCCAGCAGATGCTCGTTCAACTCACTTTCTTCGAATTGTTCGCCAGGCTCGAGTACGACACAAGCAAGCGGCCGCTCGCTCCATTTATCGTCGGGGATCGCGATCACCGCCGCTTCAGGGACTGCCGGATGCTCCATCAATGCATTCTCAAGATCGGCTGAGCTGATCCACTCACCGCCGGATTTGATGAGATCCTTCGTGCGGTCTGTGATGCGCACGAAGCCGAGCTGATCGATGGAGGCGACGTCACCGGTGCGCAACCAGCCGTCCTCCGTGAATTTGTCCCGCGTTACAGGTACCTCGTGGTAGGAGCCGGCAATGAAAGGCCCGCGCACCTGGATCTCGCCGACGCTCTTGCCGTCCCACGGACGTTCGCCTTCATCATCCCATAGGCGCAAGTCCACAAGCGGCAATGGCACGCCGGCCATGCGGCGCGGCGGTACTTCTCGTCTTCGTCCGCGTCGCGCAGTTCGGCCCGACGATATGACCTGGTGCAAACCGGCGATGTTTCAGTCATGCCCCATCCTTGCTCGAGCCAGACGCCGTGCTTGCTGAATTCGCGGATGAGAGACTCAGGGACCGAAGCGCCGCCTGTTATTCCATGCATTGCTTTGGGCAACTGCCATCGAGCCTTGTTGGGCGAACCTTCGGCTTGCGACGCCTCGAAGGTCTGCATCAAGGTCGTCCAAATGGTTGGCACGCCGATGGCCAGGGTAGGCGGTTCGAGTTGCATCAGATCAAGAAGGTCGTCCGCATGCAAATGCGGCCCCGGGAACACGAGTTTCGCACCAAGATTCACCGCGCCGTACGGGATGCCCCAGGCATTTACGTGGAACATTGGTGTGGCTGGCAGCACGACATCCGTGCTGCGCAAGGCCCAGAACTCCGCGAGGCTTGCCGCCAGCGTGTGCAAAACCGTCGAACGATGCGAGTATACGACACCCTTCGGCCGTCCCGTCGTGCCGGACGTGTAGCACGGATCCGCACCTCGCCGGCCGCGACCGTTACCGCCACGCGCTCACCAATTAGGCGCCACGTCACCGAGTAACTGTTCGTGTCGATCTCGATGGCGCAATCGTTGCCGACGACCCGGGTTAGTTCGCGCAATGATCCGAACGAGGGCTGCCCGCCGAGCGGTTTTAACCGGTGTGCCTCGTCACGCACGAAGCGGACGATCGGCGCCTCGCCCGTCGTGCCGTGGATACGCACGTTCGCCACCTCACGCTCCCACTTGGCGAGATGCGCCTCGAATGCCTCCCAACTTACGAAGCAATGCCCCGCGATCGCGTTCTTCTTCACGTAGCCGACGCCATTCTCCGTCTTGCCCTTCGTGGATGCCCGATACGGTGCGCAGGCGCGAGGACGGAAGCCCCAATGCTTCGCAAACGCGATGAGTTTGTCGTTGAACTGAACCGACCGGCTCACCGCGTCGTGACGCACGACGAGCGCGCGTGGATTGTCCATCAGCACTTCCTCCGGCACGCCGCCGAAGGTCGTAAATGCGCTCTCGAGCCCAGCGAACCAGTGCTCTTGCTTCTCCGTCCGGTACGCACGCACACGCAGCCGGCGCGAATGCCCGAGCGTTGCCACGAACACGAATGCTTTGACCTTCACCCTGCCGATCTCGACCAGACGCTCCCCGAAGTCGATCTGCAGCTGTCGGCCAGGGGCGTCTCGAACCTCGTCGTCGCCAGCGCCTCCGCTTTCAGCGCCTGGCGATAGGGCTGCACGGCGCGTTGCAGCGTTCGTCGGCTCACCTCCACGCCTTTCTCGGCCAACAGATCCTGGCGAACCACGTCAGCATTGCCGCGATGCCGACTGAACCTCTCGCGCAGCCAACCCTCAAGGCCGTCGAGCCGCTTCGGCCGCTCAGGCGACTCGAACGGCTTCCCCCCCTCCCGCCGCCACGTAGTGCTTCATCGTGTGATGGCTGCAGCCTAGCTGGCGCCCAATCCGCTTCAGACCCCATCCGCACGCCCTCAGGCGCAACATCTCCGCCACGTCATCCGGCGTCTTCATCACCTGCCCCCGTGGATCGCTCCACGGCGAGCCTCTAGTGATTCGTTCCTCGTTCATTCGCTCTCTCATCGGCTATCCGAGGAGGGGGCAATTCCTCATGACGCCGAAGGGGCAGTTTTCCATGGCGCGCGACACCATTGCTGCTACACGGATCGCAGGAGGATTCAGCGCGTCGACGAGGATACGCACGGCCGAACGCAGATCGAGACTGCAATCGGTTGAGCATCCCCGAGCACGCCGTTTTCACCAGCCCGATGTCGCGCCTTGGCTCCAGACTCCGAGCCCGTCCGGATGATTGTTGCGGTCAGTCATACGACCCTGGCCTGCTCCAATGTCTCGGTCAGAGATACTTCGAATATGTCAATGCCTTGATTTAATGTCTCCAGGTCGATCGTGAGCGCGGGCAGGAACTTTACGACCTGATCACTGGGGCCGCATCGTTCGATAACTAATCCCTTCTCAAATGCCTTGCGTGCCGTCGCATCCGCGATTTCAGCAATTTGGCAGTCAAATCCCAGTGCCATGCCTCGTCCGCGAACAGCAAAACTGTTTCCATGCTCGGATGCAATGGAATCAAGCCGGCGACGCATAAGATCTCCAGTGCGCTGGACCCCTTCTGAAAACGTCCGGCTGCGCCAATAAACGTTGATAGCTGCGGTAGCGGATACAAGCGCAAGGTTATTTCCCCGAAACGTAGCTGTATGTTCTCCTGGCCGCCATGCGTCGCGTTCCTCCTTGATCAATAGCATCGACAATGGCAAGCCGTAACCACTTAGTGACTTCGACAGCACAACGATGTCCGGCGACAACCCGGCGAACTCGAAACTAAAGAATTCGCCTGTGCGGCCGCACCCCATCTGGATATCGTCTACGATGAAAAGGGCACCAACGTCCTTTGCTATGGCCTGAAGTGATTGCAGCCATTCCTTGCCGGCTACATTTATTCCCCCTTCTCCCTGGACAGTTTCAACGAGAATGGCTGCTGGAGCATCGACGCCGCTGCTCTCGTCAAGCAATACCTTCCGCAGGTAGTCGGACGTATCAACCGCTGGCCCGAGATAACCATCATAGGGCATGAAAGTTGCACCGGACAAAGCCACGCCACTGGCTACGCGAAAAAGACGACCACCGGTCGCCGCGGCCGCCCCTAAACTGAGACCATGATATCCATGCGTGAATGAGATGACGTTCTGACGTCCGGTGATTTTGCGTGAGAGCTTTAAAGCCGCCTCAACCGCATTGGCACCAGTTGGCCCTGTGAACTGAAAGCGATAGTTCTGCAGACCTCGTTCGCGAAGTATGACAGAATCGAACGTCTCCATGAATTCGCGCTTTGCAGGAGTAGCCATATCAAGCCCGTGGACAACGGCATCCGACGCTAGATACTCCGCAATGGCCGCCTTGATCTCATGATTATTGTGGCCATAGTTCAGCGCTCCGGCACCGGAGAGGAAGTCAATGACCTCTCGGCCACCGTCCGTTAACATAATAGAGCCGCGGGCCCGACTGAAGACATCTGGAAGCGAACGAGAATACAAGCGGACGTTCGATTCTAACGCTGCGAAAGCTCGCAAGTTGGCCGGCTCGCCAATTGCCTCGCCCATCGTGTTTCCTTTCCAAGTGAGAGGTCATGCACAAGCGGCTTTCGTCAGATTGCGCTGACTGTGGACCAGCGATTGAATGCGCGCGGGTCTGGACCCGCGTCAGGATGTGTTGCGCGACGCATGGCCCCAAGCACATCCATGTACTTACATGAGAACTAAGAGCCGGGAACCTACCAGGGTGGGCAGTATCCCTGAGGAAGCCGCGCGCGGTTGACGCCACGGCCAGAACAAGATGCGGCGCGTCTACCGCAATGGTGTGCCAAAGCATACAAGCCTTGATCGATTCGATCGGCTTGGGTCTCAATGGCGCATCAATGGACCGCCTTCGACGAAGGCTCCCCAATGCACGCCTGACCGAGCGCGCTGGGAGTCCTATATTCGTGCACCCCCTATACCTAGCGGCTTCAGCACGAAACGCACGTTCATGAAGCGACTAGGATACACCGTGGAACGCTTACCCACGCTAGTCCGTTGCTACCAAGTTTGCACCCGGTATTGAACGCCATCTGTCAACGTGAGGTGCGAGGGACAGAATATTCCGGACCGCGATATCACGGGATCAAGCTATCAGCTGTCGTTTCGACTACTCCCATGAATTTTGATAGGAGGCTTTCCAGGCGGGAGCCTGCCGAATGAAAAATGCCCGCCTCGCGGCAGGCCCAATTCAGAAAGAAGCTGAATGATGAACATCACCGCACCAGTCCGTCACACCAATTATAGCTTGAACCCCGGGGACGAACTGAACGACCTTCGCATGTCTGAGCAGGTGCGGCCATTGTGTGACCGCGTGCGCAAGTTCATCCGCGAAACCGTGCAACCAATTTCGGCTGAGATCGAGAAGCTACCCGAGAACAAAGCCGACCGCTGGAGCTTCACCCCAGCGCATCTCGAATTGATCGAGAAGGCGAAGTCAAAGGCCAAGGCGGAGGGCTTGTGGAACTTCTTCTTACCCAATGCTCACACCGGCGAAGGAATGAAGAATTTGGACTTCGCCTACATCGCCGCCGAGCTTGGCAAGGACCTACTTGCACCTGAGGCCATGAACTGCGGGGCGCCCGACACCGGCAACATGGAGGTGCTGGAGCGCATTGGCACACCAGAGCAGAAGGAGAAGTGGCTGAAGCCGCTGCTCAACGGGCAAATCCGCTCGGCTTATGCCATGACCGAGCCAAACGTGGCCTCATCTGACGCCAAGAACATCTCGACAACCGCCAAACTTGTCGGTGACGAGTGGGTGATCAACGGCGAAAAATACTTCATCTTCGGCGCGGGCGACCCGCGCTGCAAGATCATGATCGTGATGGTGAAGACTAGTCCGGATGCACCACCGAGCAAGCAACAGTCGCAGATCCTGGTGCCGAAGGACACGCCCGGCGTCGAGATCATCGGGCCCATGCACGTTTTCGGGCAGGATCATGCACCGCGCGGCCACATGCACCTGCGCTTTAACAATGTCCGGGTGCCGAAGGAAAACATCCTGTTCGGAGAGGGCCGCGGCTTCGAGATCTCGCAAATACGCCTCGGCCCGGGCCGCATCCATCACTGCATGCGCATCATCGGCAAGGCGGAGAAGGCACTCGACATGATGGTACGACGCGGCCTCACCCGCGAGGCCTTCGGCAAGAAGATCGCCCGTCTCGGCGTCAATCTGCAAATGATCGCGCTGGCGCGCTGCGAAATCGAAGCCATGCGGCTGATGGTCCTGAAGGCGGCGAAAGCCATGGATGTGCTCGGTAACAAGGAAACGCGGGTCTGGGTCAGCATGATCAATGCTATGGTGCCGGAGCGTGCCTCTCGAATCATCGATCAGGCGATCCAGATGCACGGCGCAACCGGCATCTCGAATTGGACGCCGCTCGCCGAGATGTACACGGATGTCCGCCAGTTGCGCATGACTGATGGCCCCGACGAAGTCCACTGGATGGTCGTCGGCCGCCACGAACTGAGCATGGAGTAGGAGGACGAAACGCGCGGCCGAATTCGACCTGCTACGCGCCGTTCTCGGCAGGCTGCCATGGCAGGCGCAAGGAAGCCGCGTCCCTTCGACTCCCGCCAGGCAACAGAACTTCTCTGTCCTCGGATGGACGAAGAGTGACCCAAGTCATCGTCTTTGAGTTGAGCTTTCGAGGCATGTAAATCGGCCGAGCAAAGAGCAATTCAGGCTAAGTTGTTTTACCGAGGCGGATCGCCCTTGAACTACCAGCGCATGCGAGCCATCGATCCGAGAGATCGGCCAGCCTTGCCGCTGTCCGTTCGAGAGTTTGCGTGAGCTACGTACGCGGATCGACGTCGCATTGACGAGATCGTCGGTCGGCATTTGAAGCCGAGCCAGCCGTGGCCGGCGGCAGAAACAAGCAGAAACGCGTGACGCGTGCCCGGTAAAACAATTCAACCGTTGTCAGCCATCGTGACGACCGCACCTGGAGGTGGCGGCGCTTCAAGCCGAACCGCGGCAATCGCTCCGATGGCCGCAGGCGAAGTCCCTCGACGCGTTTCGGGGCGGCATCGCGGTATTTTCCTCATTCCGGCCTGTCGGGATCACGAGGCAGGTGCGTTACGCCTACCAGTGTAATGCGCTTTTTGCGCCGCGCGCCTCTTCCAATTTTGCTCGAGTGTCACCGGCAGACGGATGCCAGGCCCGGTTCGGGCCATGCCACGCGCGGGACGCCGCCTTCTCATGTTCGCTTACGGAAGATGCCGGGGCTGTTGGCTCGTGGAATGAGTCTCGACAACCCCGGGTGTTGGATGCCATGTGTTCTCTTATAGAAAGAGAGGATATAATGGCTTCACCACTTTCAGCGCACGAACAGCCGATCTCGAAAATTTTCGGTGGCGACTACGTTTTTGAGATTCCTGGTTTTCAGCGCCCCTACGCATGGACAGTCGAGCAGGCGCGCGATCTTCTGGATGACCTATGGGACGCCGCCAGGGCCAAAGACCCGGGCGAAGAGCAATCCCCCTATTTTCTGGGAAGCATCGTCCTGATCAAGCCCGAGACCGTTCCCGACTGCCAGGTGGTGGACGGTCAGCAGAGACTGACCACAATTACGCTCCTTCTTTCAGCGATCCGGGCAAACCTGTCTGCGGACGAGGGCCGCGACATAACGCAGTTGATCTATGAAAAAGGCAGTCAGATCCTGGGAACACAGGATCGATTTCGTCTGGCTCTGCGGTCCCGAGACCTCGAATTCTTTCAAACTTACGTTCAACGCGAAGGAGGGTTCACCAGTCTCGTCGCCCTTGGCGAACAAAACTCCGACAGTCGCCAGAACCTCCGCCGGAACGCCCTTTATTTTGATGAACGGCTGAAGGAAATGACAGTCGCGGCGCGCCTGACTCTCGCTCAGTTCATGGTCACACGATGCTTCCTCGTCGTGGTCTCGACCCCGGACCTTGACTCCGCTTATCGCATTTTCTCGATACTGAACAGCCGTGGCCTGCCGCTCGCACCGGGCGATATCCTGAAGGCCGAGATCGTCGGCGCGATCGAAGACAGCCAGCGCGACGCCTACACCAGGAAGTGGGAAGATTTGGAAGAGTCTCTGGGGCGCGATCAGTTCAGCGAGCTTCTGAGCCTCATCCGCATGATCTATCGCAAAGCGAAACCAAAAGGCACCGTCCTCAAGGAGTTCCGTGAACACGTTGCGCAGGCTTACAAGCCCAGGCAACTGATCGATGAAGTCATCGTCCCCATCGGCGACGTTTTTGCCGAGTTGACCGATTCCGCTTACGTCAGTTCGGAAAAGGCGGAAATCGTCAATGAGCATCTGAAATGGCTGAATCGTCTCGAATTTAACGATTGGCTGCCGCCCGCCCTCGCCTTCGCGGTGCGCCACCGCAGCCAGCCCAGGAAGATGGAGACGTTCTTCCGCGATCTGGAGCGCCTTGCGTACTCCATGTTGATCCGCAAGAGCAGCATCAATGACCGCATCGAGAAATTCTCACGGCTCACCAGGGATATCGAGAACGGCGACGATCTGAGCGGCACGAAGTCCGCATTGCAGCTTTCGCAGGCTGAGCAGGCGGCAACATACAAGGTTCTGAGCGGCCCCCTATACGATACTCTGGCGGCCCGCGCACGATCCGCAGTATTGCTTCGTCTCGATGCGCTCATGTCCGGGGGTGGCGCAAGTTACGACTACGACACCATCACCGTCGAGCACGTGCTGCCGCAGAATCTCAAGGCGGACAGCAAATGGGCCGAGTGGTTTCCGGACGCGCAGAAGCGGCTCGAAGTCGTTCACTCGCTGGGAAACCTGGCCCTCCTGACAAGAAAGAAAAACGCCTCGGCGAGCAATTGGGAATTCGATCGCAAGAAGAAGGCCTACTTCGCAAAGGACGGCGTATCGCCGTTCGTGCTCACGACACAGGTTCTCGAACACAACGATTGGACTCCTGCCGTCGTTGCCGCTCGCCAAAAGCAGCTTTGTGACAAGCTCGAAGCCCATTGGCGCCTGGAGAGCCGGAAAGCGGCGTGATCCAGCCGATATGTGCGATTAAGCGGAATGTCGTCCGGTCGGGCGTACTTGAGCGCCCAAAGAGCGGCACAGCGCGCTTTTCTCTTCCCGGCGGGCCCGCGTTCGAGCGCGGGCTCCCCGGCCGGGCCCTGCTCCTTCAAGGGGAGTTCCACTATTCCACGCCGCGTGGGTGCGAAGACGGCAACCCCCGTGGATTGCATTCCATCTGATATATCTCGTGCGTACCGCTTTTTCAAAGCGCTCTTCAATCAGCTCAGCCCAAAACCAAAACCGCGCATCGAAGCACCCTTTTGCGATGAGCCTCCAGACACGTCGCGGCCAACACGCAGCATGTACACGGCGCTGCCCGGCGCTTTTACCGCGGCTTCGAGATCGCCGCTGACGGCCCGAGGGCCCATGGTTGAATGGCATGCCTGCACGGCAGAAAGCATCGCTTTGAACGTCACGGCAAAGTTGCAGTCACTGACCGGCGGAAGACGAGGTTCATCCGGAGAAGATCGCCCTTCTGGTGGCCGCCGACGACCTTGTCCCGACGCTCGGCAGGCAGGCTGCGCTGTTCGCGGGGACTGCGGTGAGCATGTGCGTGATTTCAGGGAGCTTGAAAGGCATGCCGCTTGGCGCGGCATGGCCGACGTTCGCGAACTCGCCTATATCGCCGTCTCCAGGCCGCGGCTTCATCTGTCGATATTCGGAGAGTCTTTCCATGATTTCCCGGCTTCAGGGCGTGCGCTGAGAGCCAGTCCTTCGTCCGATACGGACAGAACGGCGTTTTCTCGTCTTGTCACATGCGTGTGAAAGATTTTGGAGAACGCAACACGCGGTCCTTGAATGCAAGCCCGCGGCAACCGTCGCAGCTTCAATGCCACTGTGCTTTTTGAATTTGCCTTGTACAATTGGCGTGCGCTGTTTTCCAGTGGTCCTATGCGGCAGGCGGGCAGCGCCGGCAGACGCCCGCCGGAGACGACCGGCACCGACCCGCGACTGCCCTCGGCGATCCCTGTAACGACACGATGGCAGCGCTCTTGACCATCGGAGATGCTCGTCGTTAAATTGAATATATCAAGTGACGTTTCTTGGAGTTGTAAGCAATCTTCGGTTGAGGTGCGTCGTCTTCAACAGCACGGACTTGTCGAAGGAAGTTGCGGGCCGCCAGCACGTGGAATCGCCGGTCCTCGGATTGTTGCCGCGTTTGCGATCAGTTCATAATGGAGATTTTAAATGAGCATCGGAGCAAAGAACCTGGGTGCTGAGCATCTCAATATGGCCGGAGAGCACCTTGAACTTGCAGCCAAACAATATCGTGATGCAGCCAAGTGTTACGATGCCGGAAATGGCGAAAAGGCTGCACACCATGCGCTCGTCGCGCGTGGTGAACTGATACTCGCTCAAGATCACGAAAAGGAAGCGAGCAAGTATCACGCCTCGGAGCACGGCTGACAGCAATGGCAATGGAGGCGCGGCCGAAAGCCGCGCCCCGCAAGCACGCTCTGGCGTGTCATCGGGCGGACGCCTCAAGGCAGACTTGAGCAATGGGAAGGTCAATTGCAGCCTTCGCCAAGGAACGTTGTCTGCATCCCGATGGTTTGCAAACGCGAAGCCCCGGGACGGCATCGTCGCAGTGCTTGAACCGGGGTGGAAGAGCAGTTTCCCGGTGAACGGGACCGCTGACAATGATCGCTGCGAGCAAGCCCGATCCAAGTTTTGGGGAGAGCGATGCGGACCCGCCAAGCTTCATGCAGGTGTGTGCCGCATCGTACATTACGTACCGGATAATTGCATGCTTTGGCTCCGGCAATGGCGGGAGGAAGAGATATGTCTTTGAGCGCGCCAGTTTTATTCCCGGAGGTCCTGCCGCCACAACGCTGTGCACAATTGATTGCGGAAATGTCGGGACGACTGAGCCCAGCGATGTTCTGGACCAAGGGAGAACGCGTCTACGATCCCAAGGTCCGCGAGGCTTACAACTGCAAATGGGTCGATGAAGATCTCGCCGGGCTCACGTGCGGGCTGATCGGTCGGCATGAAAAGACGGCCATCGCCCGGGAGCGCGTCGAGCCGATGGAGATTGTCTGCTACCCGCCGGGAAACGGCAGCGAACGTCACCTTGATGGCCCGCACCGCTCGCACTCGATCGTTTATTTCCTCAACGGCGGCTACGGTGGCGGCGAATTGGCGTTCGACAGTGGTGAGGTGTTTCGCAACCTGCCGGTGGGCAGTGCGGTCGTCTGGCAGAACGGGCCTGAGGCTTGGCACGCCTGCCTGCCCATCACGAGCGGGTTCAAGTGGATAGTTGTCAGCTGGGTGCGTCATGCGCACGCCCTGGGCGCTGAACGCGAGATTCACGCCCAGTTCCGGCCAAAGGTCGAAGCGGAGTCGGCATGACACGGGGCTCCACAGGGATTGACCGGGTTAGTTATTTTCAAAGGTGAAAGATGCGAGCTCCTGATGTCCTGACCAACATCGATGCGGACGGCTTCCTGCGCCGGCTGGATAGGTCGATCTCGGCTTTGTACCCTGACCACCCCTTCGGCAGCGGCATAGACCGGGAGAGTTTCGGCGCGCTCATGGGGCAATATGCGGCGATGTCTGTTGCCTTCCCTTATATTCAGAGCGGCGCAATTTACCGGGCCTACCGCGGAGGCCTTAGTCACCCCGCATGGAAGGACAACATTCAGACCAGCGCTGCGGTCGGAGCGTTCCTGACGTGGGACGAATTTGGCGGGCATGAGCTCGTCATGCGCAACGGGCCGAATGGACTGCTGGACCTGACCGAAGTGAATCGCAATTTTCACTCGGCGATGCTGATCAGTGACGTGCGGAAACTGATCGGAGCCGGTTTCACGGAAGCCCTGCCCAACCGAAGGACGGCCGACTATCTGGACCGGCTCTACGACGGACTGTCCGATCCGGACGGAAACCGTAATATCGCCCATATGCTCGCTTTCGAGCGGCATGCCTTCGCAATGATCACGGCGCTGCATGAAACAATTCAGTTGCTGTTCGGTGCGGACGCTTCAAGAGGGCTGGACTATTTCGAAGCTCACATCGGAAACGACAGCAGCGGCGAGGCCGTCCACGTGGCAATGACCGGCAGAATGATCGAGAAACTGATCAAGCCTGATGAGGAAGCGGGCTTCCTTGAGAAATGCCTCAGTGCTTACGCCATGAACCACGAATGGTGTGCCGGTCTCGTGGCAGCTTCGCCGGTCCCCGCCTAACCGCAGGGCATCAGGGATGCCGACTATCATCATCATGAATAATGCGACCGAGCAGATGCTCGGTCAGCGGCTTGACCAGCAGCAGGCGCTGTTCGCGGCACAAGCGGCAACGCGGAACGTCTGGCTCGCGCGTCCGGGCGATGTTGTGGTGGCAACCAAGCGACCCGGCGACGATTTTCTGTCCTATATGGCCAGGATCCTCGGTTGGCAGACACAGGACGGGAAAGCGCCCGTCCGGTTCGTAACACCCGAGACGGGCGCGGCCAGTGTCGTTCTGAACGACGAAGTCCTGCTGGATCAACGGACGATCCAGGCACTTCGTCGTGCGATCGGCGCACCTGAAGAATGGTCGATGCTCGCTTGCTATCAGACGGCCGGCACCGCCCGATTGCAGGAGGAGTTGCGCCTGGGCGCTTCGGGCGGTCAGGCGATCGCCCGACGCCATGCCGCACATTTTGGTACCGACCTGCTCAACCGAAAAAGCCATTTTCGCCAGTTCGCGGTCGGCACTGGGTTGCCGATACCAGAGGGCGCGATCGTAACCGGGGAGTCAGATCTCAAGCGTGTCATCGATGCGCTTTTGCCCCTGACGGGGAATGTGATGGTGAAGCTCGACAATGGCGCGGGCGGAACCGGCAACATTGTGCTGAGCGAACTGGAAACCGGCCCGTTCCCCGGCGCCTTCCGGTCGATTCGGCTCCCGGTCACAAACAGGGACGACCGAACGGAGATGCTCTCTGCGCTATGGCAGACTTTGCAAGGACGCAATTCCGGTCCGCTCGTTGTCGAGGCCTATCACCGGGCCGACGCCATGTTCTATCTCGAGTTTCTGATCAGGCCTGACGGACAGGCCGAGTTTCTCAACTCCGGCTCAATCCGCCTGCGCCGCAGCGCTGACCCGGCGGCCACCAGCCTGTTCTGGGTAGGCCTTCAATTGCCTGCCGTCTTGCCGCCTGCGCGGCTGGCGGAGGCAACCCTGCATTGCGGCCGATTGCTGCAGCTTGCCGCGATGATGGGCTATCGGGGCCACATCAATATTGACGCGATCATCACCTCCGACAACCAGTTGCTGTTCAACGAGGCCAACGCCCGCTGGGGGGGCGGCACTGTTCTTCACGAAGTCGCAAGCCGGCTGCTCGGCTCCGGCTTCACCGCATCGCATGTCGCAGCCTCGTTCCGCGACGTGCCGTCACCTGGTTTCGGACGACTTGTGGCCCTGCTCGAACGAAGCGGCCTTGCTTTCAGTGCCGGCAATCGTTGCGGTATTGTCGTGCTGGCGTGCGACGATGTGAACACGCATACCTTTGAGGCGCTTGTCATCGCCAAAGGCAGCAATGAGGCGCGTGCGATGGAGCAGCGTCTGCTCGAAATGCTCCGGCACGAGCTGGATGTCGCGGCATGAGCTTCGCTTCCGGAACAGCTTCGGCGCGCGATTTGAATCCGCGAACACCGCTGCCGAGCCCAGTGCGGACCTTGGCGCGGGCAACGGTGATCCTGGCTGCCTACGCGATTCTTGCTTCGGCAGCGCTGGTAATCTCGCCTCGCCCGTGGGCGGCAGTGCCCGTCCTCGGCTGCGCCTTCATCCTGTCCGGCTGTCTCAACGCCGGGCATGACTGCATTCACCAGACCCACTTCGGCGCAGGCCGGTGGGATCGCGTTGCCGGTGCCCTCTGGTGCATGCCAATTCTGGTGAACTTCACGATCTATCGTCGCCAGCATCTGATACACCATCGCTTTTCGGCGACTGAGGGAGATTCCGAGCCGCAGATCCGGTTCGCGAATTTATCTGGCTATCTTCATGCTCAGTCGGGGCTGGGCTTCTGGGGGGCGATCTTCCGCCGCATGGTCCTGACCTGGAGGGGCGAATTTCCGGCAGGCATCAATAGCAGGCGCTGGGCACGTGCCGCCCGACGCGACAATCTTGCCATCTCGCTCTGGCTGGCGGCCTGCGGAGCGGCGACGGTTTGGCAGACACGGACCATGTTCATCGTCTATTGGCTGCCGCTGCTGTTCTATCCGGCGTTCGCGCTGTTCTTCAGTCTGGCCGAACATTTCGACCTGGCCGAAGAGGGAAAGCCGTGGCCCCGGGCGCGCAACATCCGCTCGAACGCCGTCGTCCGGTTCTTCCAATGGCACGCGAACTATCATGCGGTCCATCATCGCCAGCCAGCGCTGCCCGCCTTCGCACTCCATTCAGCACATCGCGCCGACACCGGGCGCGCAGATCCAATGGAGACGTCGTATCTGGCGTTTCATCTTCGGCTCGCCCTTCGTCTCATCCGGCGCGAGCAGTTGTAAGGCGAACTTGCCTCGTTACGACGGAGACTGCAATTGATCGACCTGCCAGCCGAATTCGTGGACGAGACGGGCGTCCGGCGCTTCTGGTACCACGGCAGCTGCCACTGCGGAGGCGTAGCGTTTTCGGCTGCAGCTACAAGAAACCTGACTATCACCCTTTGCAATTGCAGTATCTGCCACAAATCAGGCCATAGGGAGCTGATGGTACGTGAGGAGCATTTCCGGCTTCACCGGGGGCAGGAATACCTGAAACAGTATCGCTTCGGTGAATTCCTCGCCGTTCATACGTTTTGTGTCCGCTGCGGCATCAAGCCGTTTTATCAGCCCCGATCGCATCCGACGGGGTTTCGCAGCGTCAATGCCCGCTGCGTCGAATTCCCGCCCGATGTCGTGCTCGAATACGTCGAATTCGATGGGAGGAACTGGGCGGCGAGTATCGCGGCCGGGACGCACAAGACCACGGAATAGACGTGAACCGCAGCGCGATGGACCAGGGGGTGGATGATGCGCGAAGTAATCGAAGAATCGCTCGCCAATCAGTTCAGGCAGACCGGCTACCTGGCGTTCGGTTCGCATGACTGCCCGTTCTCCCCGGAGGAACGAGCCCGCATCCGCCATCTTGCCATGAATGATCCCGATCGCTTCGTCGTCGTCTCCACCGGCGACACGGACGAGGCTGTATCCGTACGCGTGCACCGCTTGCTCATCGATGGCGACAGGCCGCGCGCGACCGACGCGGTGCTGGTTGATGCGCTGCTCGCCATTGTCGCGGCACCCGGCAAGCTGGCGCTGTATGAGAAGATACTCGCCAGCGAGCCAGTCGTCGTGCGCCGCATGCAGGCGCATGTCCTGGCCGAGGGCGAATTCATCGGCCGGCATCGTGACAGCGAATCCAGCAAACGGTATCTGGCAGCGGTAATCGTCCAGCTCAATCCCGCCGAGGCAGGCGGCGGGTTCGCCATCTACCCACCTGACCGTCCCGCGCTGTTCCTGCACGACTTTACGGTCCTGGTGACAGATGCCGAACTGGAGCACGAGGTAATGCCGGTCATGGCCGGACGACGCTGCACGCTGGCGTTCTGGCTGGCCCGCGCCGAGACATGCTGATCAAGTTCAGCGCGCGGCAGTGGCGATCCCGCGGCATGGATCCTGCCCGCCGGATGGGCAAAGCTCTCTTAGAGGTTGGAGATCGCAATGGCGCTTACGAAACGGCACAATTACTTTCCGTTCGATCTCTTCGAATTCTCCGAATTGCCAGGACAGCTGGGTAGCGATATTCGCTTGCTCGCCCGCTACAGCATGTTTCCCCCGTTCCCCTGGGGGCAATGGCTGTACGGACGATTGATCGAAGAGAACATCAGGCAGATCGAGGGTGACTTCATCGATCTAGGCGTTGGAATGGGTGGAATGTCACTCTTCCTCGGCCTGCGGGCACGCGAACATCGGCGGAAGATGTATTGCCTGGACAGCTTCACCGGCCTGCCGGCACTTCACCCCGAGCTGGACAATCCGGTGTTTCGAAAAGGCGACTACGGTCCCCCTGACGGACGCCCTGTTACACAATGGAAAGAGCGCCTCGAAAAAAGGATCGGGAGTTTTGGGCTCCAGGACGTCGTTGAGATTGTTCCCGGTTTTTTCGACGACACGCTTCCCCGGATTTCCTCTCAGGCGACGTTTGCGTTCGTCCACATTGATTGCGATCTTTATACAAGTGTTCGACCGGTGCTGGACGCGCTCTATGATCGGGTTTCGGACGGGGGTTACATCGTAATCGACGACTTCTTTCATCCGGCCCAGGGACCGCTTCGCGCGGCAGTGGGCTTTTTCAACGCGAGACAGATAGTTCCGCTTTTTCACATCTCCTTTCCCTACACCGTTGTGATAAAGAAGGGAGAGAAAGCCGACATTGAGAGCACACTCTCCAGCGTTGACGGAAACATTTACAGCCTGGATTATCTTCGAAGCGATCGCTTCTTCATCGATACGCTGGAGGGATGCTGGCGCCGCGCAAGGGACAGTGCCGACGCTCACGAGCCGGCCGAGAATGCCGGCTTGCTGCTCTCGCTTTTAAGAGCTGGCGAGAATGCCAAGAAGTCCGACATTTACGGGTATTGGTACGCCCTGCGCGATTTCTGGAACGGATTTCAAGATCACCGCCATGACAGGCCGGTTTACACCATATAGATTTCCACTGCCTGTCGGCTCCTGTGGTCTTTCCCGAAGTCGATCTGGGTGACGCCCGGCGTCGAGACTCCGTTCTTTTCGAAACGAACCAGATGAAAAACTTCTATTGGATCGATTCATTCGACGGATATCCACAGACAATGGATGAAGTCATCAGGACATCCCTTGATGTCTACAACGGTCTGTACGCCACGTATACAGAAGCTCTGGGCTACAAATTCCGGTTGATCCATCTGGAGGATATGTACATCGCGAGCGGCGAAGCTCCCATCGCCTGGCATGGTGAATTCGGGAACATACTGACCCAGGATGGAGCCGCCTACGTCGGTCTGATACACCCCGATCTGCAAAGGGAAAGAAAGCAGGAATCGCTTTATCGACTGATCGCGAATTCGACGAACGTACGACTGCTTAATTATACGGCAAAGTTCCCGATGGTCTGTAAAGACAAGTTTCGCGGAGTTGATATCGCGCGGAAACTTGGGCTGCACGCATTGACTACGGCACTGCTCGGGGCGGAGTGCTCCACTCGTTCACAACTGGACTTTGCCGAGCAGACCGTAGGCTCCTATCCAATGTTCATCCGGCCACGCGATCTGACATCGGGGCTGGGGAAGAGAACGATAAACGACCGGGCCGGGCTGCAGAAGTACATTGAAAACCCTCCGTTTCCAGGGCGATTGCATATCATTCAGCCCTGCATTTCGATCGAAGCCGAGTATCGCGTTTATCTCGACCGCTGCGAGATTGTCGCGTGCCGCAGGCGCGAACCCTTGAAGGAAGGAGAATTGTGCGCCACGCCGGATGCGATACTGGAAGGCTCCCGAGCTCTCGCAGAACACCTGGAAACGACATACCTGTGCGTTGACTGGCTATGGACCGGCTCCGAGTTCTGGTTTTGCGAGTTCGAAACGGGCGGGGGATTTAGCGAACTGAGTGAGCCTCATCGGAGCCGTGTTGCTGCAGCGTTCTTTCGGAAGCTCGCAGCATAGCTGTGGCTACGAAACTTCAACACCATGGCGAAAGAAGTCGGCTCGTACTGACCTGCCACTGCGTTTTCATCCGGCAGCGGCAAGAGTCGTGGAGTTTTGTACGCCAAGTGGTGCGACGGACGATCGGCGAAGCTGGTCGGGGTAGCGCAGCCGATCGTCCGTTGCGAGAGGCAGGCGGCACAGGCCGCCGGCGTGAAGTATCCGGGGAGTGAGGACCGTCGCACAAAGCAGCCGGCGCCCCAGTTGGCGACCTGGTCCGGTTTCGCTTGGTCTCGCCGTTTCAAAGATTTGATCATTTGCTCGACGACAGAGCACTCGAGCTTATGCCGATCGATCGAAGGAGTGATCTTGCCAACAGGCATCTTCTCGATCCTGCCGATCAGCGTCACGATGTGGCCGCCTCCACCCGCACCGACGCCGGAGCGCATTCAGGCGACCATTTGCCGATTGCGTCTCCTGCTCGACAGCATATTTCGAAATCCGGTGAGCGATCATGTGATGAATGTCCGACAGCGCGGAACGGCTCCAGATGGCGCGCTGCAGAACAGAACAGCAGTCTTTCGCCGTTGAGCAGATTTGTAATTTCCGCATCGGGGCGCACTTCCCGGACGGCGCAATGACTTCGGACAGCAGCGGCCTTCAGAAATCGCCGCCGCGACAGCGGACCGGCCGGTTCGCCTGGTATGGCGCACAATCAAAATATGAAGGCCCCCGGCGGGCATGCCGGAGGCCTTCCTGGAGGTTAACCCGGATCAAAACAGAGCCGTTTCGTCTTCTCCTTCGCTGGTGTGACTTGACACTTACCAGTTGCGCTGAGCGCGGAGCAGAAGCGTGAGGCTGTTCTGGTCCTTCAGCTCATACACAGTACCTGGTTTGGCGATACCTGACTGCACCGGCAGAGTAACCGTGCTTCCGCCCGCATACTTCTGGTCGAGCATCGAGTAGGCCACGTCGGCCGAGAACGTCAGGTTCTTGACGGGAGTCCAGCCAGTCGTCATGCCGACAACCGAATAGTTGAAGTCCGGGTTGCAGCCGGCAGCGCCGCTTGATAGCGCAAGCGTTGCGACGAACGCGCCGCAGATATAGCCTTTGGCTGTGTTGTTATATCGCACAGCGGCCCACGCACCGTAGACGCTGGTGGCCCAGTGCGGATCCCAGTTGTGGGTGTAGCCGCCCCGGAAGCCGTAGGTCGTGGTCAACTCCTGGCCGGAGCCCGCGACGAACACGGCGTCAGAGAGACTACCAAGTCCGACGGTCTGATAAGCACCCGCAAGGCCCGTACCGCCGTACATCGCGTAGGTGGTCGACGTATAGTCCTGGAAGTTGTAGCGGCTTGCGCCGTTCGTATAAACACCTGTCAAGTTGATCGTGTCACCCGGACCAGTCGGGATGTTCTTGATCGACAGTGCCAGCTGGCCAGCCCAGCCCCATTTGTCGGCGGGATGCCCTGTCGTTTCATCGGCGCCGTAGTAGGCGGCGTGATTGTCGTGCGCGGCGACCGCCGCCTGGAAGAGGCCCCAGGCCTGGTCGACGCGAAGCATGGCAATGAAATCCGGAGACGCCGTACCGGCGATATCGTTCCCACCATACGCGCCGGTCGCAAGACCCGCTGCGGTTGCCGCACTCACGTTCCAGATGTTGGTTGTGTCATGCTGAACTTGGTCCTGGGCCGAAAACGAGGCGGTGATGCCTTGGCCGAAGTCTGCAGTATAGGTGAACTGGTTGACCGGGTCCCAGCCGCCGCCGCCCGGCAAGCCGTCAAAATTGTTGCCGGGATAGTTGGCCCACGGAGCGGAGAATTGTGACTGCGCCTTGCCGATCGTGAAGCCGGCGAACTGAATGAAGGCGTAGTAGACACCCAACGTACCACCAGCGACGGTAGCTCCACTGTAAGCGGTCGAACCATTCACTGCAGCAGTACCGGCACCGGCATAGCCACCCGCGTTCCAGGTGAATACGCTATCGAAGAATGTGCGGACCACGCCGTAGTCTGTCTGCGTGCGCGTGTCGATGGTCAGATCTTCACGCGAGCCCGTGCTGTAGTAATTGCGTAGACGATTTTGCGCGCCGGCCACTCCGCTATTGGCCGCATCATAGAGCGCGTTGGTGGCCAGCCCCACCTGGACACGCAGATACCCGCCGAGCTTGATGCAAGTATCGGTGCCAGGAATATAGTAGAAGCCGGCTCCATACAGGGAGCACGTCTTCACGTACTCGACCGCTTTGGCCTTCACGGGAAGATCGGCGGCCTGCGCTCCAGCGCCAAACATTGCAGCAGAACAGAGGACAATACCCTTCGTCAGTTTCATCGATGACCCTCCAGGTTCGAAAAACGTGGGTCCCGTGCCCCAAAGATCCGTCGCTGCTGATCTCACTGCGACGGACTGTGCTTGACGGAACGACTCGAGGCCCCCCTCGATGTCTGACAAAACGTTACCTAGGTACCGAAGTCGGGGTTCATCAATCCGGCCCCTCCCAACTTCCAAATTCTGCGCGTGAGCGGGAGCATTCGCAGCTTTTGTGCGCTGAAGCGGTCAGCGTTACCTCTACCGTCCTGGTCGACCATGAACTCGGCCGACTGCGCGATTCACACGGACTACCGATGCTTCAATGAAGCGTTGTCAGTGGGCGGCGCGTTGCTGGCGGCGTGGCCGGATTGATTCAGGCGTGCCGCCAGGGGCACCGGGACCTCCCGGCGTGGAGCACGCCGATGAGAGGTTTGCCTTTGCAAGCCTGTGATGGATACAGAAATGCGGAGGATCGAAAATCGTTTGGTCGAACGGCTCGAAGCCTCTGCCCTGAAATCGGCCAGGCGGCAGCCGATGAACTCGGCTACCGAGGCCTGGACGGCTCGACGCGCTTACACTGACCCGCTTCCGCTGGCGGCGCTCGAGGAATCCGGACGGTCCGCCGCCGGGCGCCTTTAACGACCATATCTTCTGAACGGCGACGACCAGTTCGGAAGCCGTCCGGGCCGCATGACGTACGACGGCTCGACATTCGTGATCCATCCGGGACGCGTCCGTCGCAAGGCGTTCCTTGGGCGAATGTCATGCGCGGTTCGCCATTGGAAAACTGGATTGGCCATGACTGGGTGTGAGAGCAGACGGTCAAGAAAATCTGGTGAGGGCCTTTCCCCTCCCGCAGGGGCGACCTCAAATTCGTCGCGGCTTCAGGATCTCGTTCGGACCGGGCGAGCAGATTGAAACGAACGATCACGCTGCCTGAAAATGCAGACTGCTTCACTTTCGGCTCACTCGAGGACGACACCGAACGAAGAGCCGGCAAAGAGCAGGCTGCGAACAGTACGGAATGGACCAAGTAATGCAGGCCAGTCGCAACTAAAGATTGCAGTCAATTGCTAGCTATGGCAGATTTACACCGCGGGCTTTGAAATCAGTTTATTTGAACCAGACGATATTTTATCAGCGGGGATGTGCTTTCGCATTCCTTGCGAGCCAAGACGGGCGATAGTGGATGACCGTTCATTGCGCAACTCCACGCAAGGAAGCCCCGGCAATTCCGGACGTTGGCGATGTACTGCTGGATGAACTGAAGGCGATTCACAGCCGGCGGGGTCTAACCCCGGACCCAATGGCGGAAATCTCCACCGCAGGCTCGACCACGGATAAGGTCAAAGCCTATCAAGATGGCGTCCAGAAACTGCCGGACCTCTCCGCGTTGTGTCTGTCGGGTGGGGGCATTCGCAGTGCTGCATTTGCGCTGGGCGTTATTCAGGGACTTGCCGACCGCAGGATCCTTTCGAAGTTCGATTACCTGTCCACCGTCTCCGGGGGCGGTTATGTCGGCTCGTTATTGACTGCCTGGGTACAGCGCGCTGGTTATGATGAGGTCGAGGCTGAACTCCGGGGCGGCTTGCCGGCCAGGGCGAGGATTTCACCGCTGCAGCATCTGCGCCGATATACAAGTTATTTGACGCCGCGGGCCGGCCTTCTGTCCACCGACACACTTACTCTCTTTGCGCTGTTCGTGCGGAACCTGCTGCTGAACTGGCTTATTCTGATCCCCGCATTGATTGCCGGCATTGTCGGAGTAAAGCTGTTAGTCCAACTCTGCCTGATCATTCCACGCGACAGCCCCTCCTGGATCGCCGCTATCGGCGTCTTCGGAATTGCCATGATCGGAGCCGCCGTGCTGGACTCTGTCCAGCAACGTCCAGGGTGGGGCGACGAGTCGTCTGGCCGGCAGCGCTTTATCTGGTATGAGATGCTTCCAGTCCTGATAGGCGGAAGCCTCATCAGCATTGCTGCACTGAAGTTTTATCAGTTTTCGTCAGAATCTGCGATTAACGGAACTGCTGCCGTGACCATGATCGGCGGTAGCGTATTTCTGATCGCGGCCGTGCTGGCATTGTCCTTCACACGGCCCAGGCACAGAGATGACACTTCGACATTTGAAAATATTCGCACGCTGTCCGCGATACATTCGTGTGCAATAATTGCAGCCTTCGCGGCGTCCGGTGCCCTGACGGGGTACATTCTGGCTGTCATGGTCGGTGCCGTCGTATCATCACAGATGTCGGTCAGCCATCTGTCCTTCGTGCCGTTCGTACTGATTTGCCTTGGGCCACCGCTCTTCGTAGGGGCGTCGTTTGTCGGCGAACTGCTGTACTGCGGTGTTACGAGCTATGTGCGATGGGGGGACGCCGAACGGGAGTGGCTGGCGCGCGCTGCCGGGTATCACGGACGGGCCGCTGCGGGCTGGGCGATCGCGATGCCGCTGATTTTCGGCGGCGCTTACGTGATCCTGCATTTTCTTAACAGCGATGGTGGGAAGTTGCCTACCATCACGACTTTAGCGGTTGGGGGTGGAGGTGCAGGTCTTGTTGCGAGCCTGATTGGGAAGGCTTCATCGACGGCAGCAGTTATCAAGAAGGGCTATGCGACCATCAAGGACAGATCAGCGGCCCTGATTCTGGCGGTTTCGGTTCCGCTGTTTTTTGGAGTGCTCGTCAGCACACTCTCGGCAATCGTCGACGCAACAATCCACGATGGCCAATTCATCAGTTTCGCAGCACCGCTCGAAAGCAAGTCGCTGAACCAGCTGATGACATTTTTTGCCGCGGCGTTTGGGCTCGCTGTTGTCGCATCATGGGCGATCAACACAAACCGGTTTTCCCTGCACGGCATCTATCGCAACCGCCTTATCCGAGCTTTCCTTGGCGCATCGAAGGCCGATCGAAGTCCAAATCATTTCACTGATTTCGACCAATGGGACAACATCCGGCTGAACGAACTATGGCCTGCAGTAAAAGGCAAAGGCAAGCCGCCGCATTTGCACGTGATCAACATGGCGCTCAACGTTGTCGCCACCCGTGAACTCGCCTGGCGCGAACGAAAGGCGTTGTCTTTTACAGCGACGCCCCTGTCCGTTGGCTGCGGTGATCTGAGGGATCCCGCGGAGCCGCCGGCAACTGATTTGCGATGGGCGAGAGGTTATTACCGATCTGCCGAGAAGTACGGGGGTCCAATGGATCTCGGCACTGCGATGACGATCTCAGGCGCGGCCGCGAGCCCTAACATGGGCTATCATTCGTCCCTCGGCCTCAGTTTTTTGCTGACGTTCTTCAATGTGCGGCTGGGCGCATGGCTGGGCAATCCTGGTCCGGCCGGGAACCACACGTTCGAGCATCGCGGTCCCGTGCTTGCGGCCAAGCCGATGTTCGAAGAGGCGCTCGGGCTCACTGACGAAGGCAAGGCTTACGTCAATCTGTCCGATGGTGGTCACTTTGATAATCTCGGTCTTTATGAGATGGTGCGCCGCAGATGCCGTCTGATTGTTGTCAGCGACGCAGGAGCAGATCCCAATTGTGCATTTGAAGACTTGGGCAATGCCTTGCGGAGAATCTCGATCGACCTTGACGCCGAAATCGATTTCCAGTCTCTTAAAATAGTCAAGCGTACGAATCCTCCGACCGCGAGCGGATCCTACTGCGCAGTTGCAGACATTTCTTATCGTGAAGGCGGAGCCGGGCTTCTCCTCTACCTGAAACCGGATTTTCAGGGAATCGAACCGGCGCCTGTTCGAAGCTACGCGATCAAGAACACTCAATTTCCTCACGAACCGACGATCGACCAATGGTTCGGGGAAACTCAGTTTGAAGCCTATCGAGCGCTCGGGCGATTCGTTGTCAACAGCATCGACGGCAAGCCGGCCACCCCTTATTCCGATATCGGCAGCTTCATCTCGGCGGTCGCAATACGGAACTCGCAACTGGCCGCAGCCTCGAGTGACACTCGCAGCCTGATCGAGGCAGCAGTGAAACGGGCGACAGACGCGGTGACCGGATTCCGGACTGACCTGCGTGATCTCGCTGAAAAAGCGGCCGATGGTTTTGTCGACGTAGTTCCCGGCGAAACGGCTGAGAAGTAGGAATGGAGGCTCTATGATCGGGTCAAGGCTTATTTTTGCTCTGTCGGCTTGTATTCTTGGACTGCCTGCCCAAGTTCACGCGCAATCGGTTGACGCTGATCAGCTTTGTCCGCGATTGCAAACATCAGGTCTTTATTATGCCTACATAGGTTCCGACGGACAGGTCGTCGCGCGCCTCGTAGGAAGCGGCAAACTGCACTATGCGGTCAACAGCAGGTTCATTTACTCGCCGCCAGGGCCCCCGCCCGGGGACGGTGACGAGGGCGTATGGCACATTCGGACGCAGACTACTGCAGCCGCCGCGCCTCGTGCAAACAAGGTTTATGTCTACCGGCCCTCAATCGTCTCGCGCTGCTCTGGCGGAAACCAGTTGCTCTCATTTAATCGCGATGACCGTTTCGTTGAACTCAACAGATACATCGACTATCACGCCGCGGATAGAAGCCGCGAGCAGGAACGTCCGCTGCACGATTATTTCCACTTCAAAATGCAGAATCCGGAAACCCGCGATTGTGCTAGAGGCATCCGAACGGACGATGCCAGCCTACTGGGGCACTATGTCTTCCAGACAGTAAGAAGAGAGGATACGCCGACGGACTATGAGGTCGCGAGCACCATCGTGCCTCCAGCAAGTGCCGCTCCGAAGCCAGAACTCACCAGCCGGTACCAGGGACTTTCGTCGGAATTTGCGTACCGTGAGACATCTGGAATGGCTTGCGTCAGCTTTAGTCCACCTCTGCCTACAGGACCGGTCCGGGCACAGGGCTGGTTCTCCGACGCCGAGTCCAATGCCATCGAAGCTGCCACGGTTTGGAAGCCGAGAACCACATCGGTTGTTCTGAAGAGACTTCGTGGCCGCAGGGTTGTTGAGTTGATTAACCAGGTTATCAACTGGGATGGACAATGAGTCCTGTCGCGACGATCTCCAGAGGATATGCCGAACTGCTCTCGTGGTCGCATTTCCCGGTCAACCTGCTGGTGGCCGATTACGGGCTTCGCCGGTGGGTGCCCAAGTTGATTTGGTTGGTCATTCCGCTTGAATATTACGTGATCACACGTTTCTCTGGCGGCGTGTCGACCGAAAGTTACCTGTCCGCGGTGATCTTTTCCGTGATCTGTGTATTGAGTTTTCTTCTGGCCGGCTTCGTTCTGGCGGGGATAATGCCGGTCAGAGCTGATTTGCAGAGTCGCCGTCGAGGGGCCGTTGCTGCGTTACTGATTGTTTGGGGTACCTCTCTGCTCTTGATAGCCTTGTCTTATTGGCTGACGCATTTGTTCTATGGGTATCCCAAGGATATTCTGGCAGACTTGATTTTTGACGTGTGGCCCTCCGGCCATTCGCCCCATAAGCCCAGTTTTCAGAATTTCATCTCGCACTTGGGATATGCGGCTCTCGCCGCCATTATTGACTCGTTGGTCATTCGCGGGATTTCGAAGCTCCGCCTGTCCGGCGGCTCTGCATCCGAGACGGCAGAAGAGCCTCCGGCGATCGAATGGATCTATGAACCCAATCTGGCTTTCATTGCGGTTGTGGTCGCTCTGCTGATGATGCTTCTCCACGCCACGACAATAGCAGAATTCACTGGCGTTCTGAAGGGTTGGGGCGCGTAGTCGAGCCTTCCAGCGACTTGTAACGGAGAGACACTAACGCAACTCTGCACGATCGTCGTGAAGATGCTGGGTTGGGACCTGCTTTCGCCGGACGCGACACAAAAACCTGTACATGAACAGGTTCAATGTTCATCTCGCGATCTGTGCGGTGACACGCTGCGTCGCCAGCATTCGCTTCTCGCCGGCGGAGAACAAGAAGACGGATCGCGCTCCTGCGCCTGTCTGTCAGCGACAAGGCACCGTGCGCGCGAGCGGCCAACTCCAAGTCTGATTGGCCGATGACAGCCCGTCCGGGCAGCGTGCGCTCCCGACACCGGCTGTGCGGTGGACTGCAACGAAGTTCCGCAGTTTTGGAGCGATCTCCGGGACTAGTCAGGCGGCCTTCCGCAGATCGCAGCCATGGCGATCGCGTGTTCGAAACGATTGACCGCGGCCTGCTCCCACATCTTTCGACATCATCAAAGAGACGGCCAACTACGATCCTGCCGCGTATGCGATTCTCTTCTTTGAGAATCCCCGGTTTCGCTTTTCGCTCCCTTTCTTCAGGCGAGCTTTACTCCACGGGTGAAGAATGTCCTGGCGTCGGCAGCGGCAGCACCTCCGGTGTGCGACCATTCTCCAGCGTTCACCGAAACGCTCCGCGAGAACTCCCAACGACCTACCGCGGCGTTGGAATCAGCCTTCAGGCAAGCGCCGACTCCTTCGAGAGCTCATCGAGCACCTGCTTTGTCGCTCCGTGCGCGAGTTCGACGATTTCATCGATCTCGGCTTCAGAGACAACAAGGGGTGGGGCGAAACCAAGAATATCTCCGTGCGGCATCGCGCGGGCAATAAGCCCTCGATCACGGGCGGCTTTCGAGATCCGGGCACCGACCTTGAGCTTGGGATCAAAGCGCCGTTTCGTCTGGCGGTCTGCAACGAACTCGATTGCGCCGAGCAAGCCTACGCCTCGCACTTCGCCTACGATCTCGAGCTGCGCGAACCGCTCCTTGAGCCTATTCTGGAAATGCGAGCCGACGGTCCTGGCGCGGTCGCTTAGTCGTTCCCTTTCGACGATATCAAGAACCGCGTTGGCAGCTGCGGCCGCAATCGGGTGTCCGGAATAGGTGTATCCATGCGAAAATGCTCCCACTCGATCCGCAGCTTCCTCCATGACCGCGTAAACCTTTTCACCAACGATGGCTGCCGAAAGCGGCACGTAGCCGGAGGTCAGACCTTTGGCGACGGTCACGAGGTCAGGCTCGATCTCGTAGAGCGTGCTGCCGAAGTCCGCCCCGGTTCGTCCGAATCCACAAATCACCTCATCGGCGATCAGAAGCACGTCGTAGCGCCGGAGCACCGCCTGAATTTCGCGCCAGTAGTCCGTCGGCGGCGGCGTGATACCGCCCGTCCCCAACACCGGTTCAGCGATGAAGGCGCCGACTGTGTCGGGCTCCTCCCGCAGGATCAGCTCTTCGAGCTCGGCAGCACGCCGGCGGGAAAAGGCCTCCTCCGTCTCACCTGGTTCAGCGCCCCAATAATGGTGCGGTGCGCCGGTGTGCACGATGCCTGGGAAGGGAAGATCCATATGGTCGTGGTAGAACGACATGCCGGTCATCGAGCCAGAAACGACCGAACAGCCGTGATAGCCGCGATCACGCGAGATGATCTTTTTCTTCTTCGGCTGGCCACGAAGGTTATTGTAGTACCAGACGAGCTTGGCCTGGGTTTCATTGGCGTCCGATCCGGACAAGCCGAAGAACACTTTGCTTGGCTTACCCGGTGCCATTCGCACGAGACGATCAGACAGCCTTGCCAGCTCTTCCGTCGTGTGAGCCGCATATGTGTGGTAGTAGGCCAGTTTGTAAGCCTGCCGCGCGATGGCCTCAGCTACCTCGGTCCGTCCGTACCCGATGTTGACGCAGTAGAGGCCGGCAAAGGCATCGATATAGCTGCGCCCCTCAGCATCCTGGATGCGAATGCCCTGGCCGCCTGTGACGATCGTAGGATCACCGCTGTTTCCCGTAGCGTATTTCTTGAGCTGAGTGAATGGATGCAGGACACTCGAGCGATCTCGTTCAGCGATGGCTTTTATGTCAATCATTTCAGTTCTCCTAGGCTACCAAATCGCCGAAGCAGACGTATTTGAGTTCCATGTATTCCGCCAAGCCGTGTCGCGAGCCCTCGCGGCCGAGGCCTGACTGCTTCCACCCCCCAAATGGAATCGGAGGCCCCGTAAATGAGGCCGTATTGATACCGAGCATGCCGCACTCGATCTGCTCAGAAAGCCGGAGCGCTCGACGTAGATTGTCCGTATAGATGTACCCAGCCAGCCCCATCTCGTTGGCATTGGCTCGAGCGATGACCTCTTCCTCAGACTCGAACGAAAGTACGGCAGCTACCGGCCCAAACGTTTCCTCACGCGCAATGAGCATGTCTTCAGTGACATCGCTCAGAAGCGTTGGCGCAACGAAGTTCGGACCTAAACTTGAGCCTTGATGAGTACAAACAATGCGGGCGCCCTTTTTCAGTGCATCATCGATCTGAGCTCTGCACTTGTTGGCGACCGACAATTTGGTCATCGGTCCGACGTCTGTTGCAGTTTCGAGACCATGCCCGACCTTCAGTTGAGCCATCGCCGGAACAAAAGCCTCGACGAAGGCCCTGTACATGCCTGCTTGAACATAGATGCGGTTAGCGGCAAGGCAGTCCTGGCCTGACGTCGCAAACTTTGCGGCCATCGCGCCCTTGACGGCCTTCTCAAGATCAGCATCATCAAAGATGATGAAAGGGGCATGCCCCCCCAGCTCCAGCGAGATCTTCTTGATCGTGTCGGCGGCGCCCTCAAGGAGGAGACGACCGACCTCGGTAGAACCAGTGAATGAAAGGGCGCGTATCCTTGTATCGCGCAGCAGCGGCGTCGAAAGTTCGATCGGGTGACCAACCAACACTTGGAACACGCCGCGCGGGACGCCGGCCTCTTGGGCCAGCCTGGCCACCGCAAGAGCTGACAGCGGCGCCTCAGGTGCAGGCTTCACGATGATCGGGCAACCGGCCGCAAGGGCGGCCCCCGCTTTTCGCGTGATCATCGCGACAGGAAAATTCCACGGAGTAATCGCCGCAGTCACACCGATCGGCTGCATTCGCACCTGAAGCAGACTTCCGAGCTTATGGCTGGGTATTGTCTCTCCGTATGCGCGCTCCCCTTCTGCGGCGAACCAATCGAGAAATCCAGCGCCATATGCAATTTCCTGGCGTGCCTCTTGGAGTGGCTTGCCCTGCTCGCTCGTCACCAGAACCGCGAGTTCTTCCGAATGATCAAGCATCAATGACGCCCAGGACCTGAGGATCGCCCCACGCCTTGCTGGCAACAGTCTTCGCCAGGCAGCAAACGATTGATCAGCTGCCGCGATCGCAAGACTCATATCCGAAGGAGAGCAACGAGCCACATCGGCGATTTCCTCCCCGGTCGCGGGATCGACCACCACGTCTCGTTGGGCGCTCGCAACCCAGTGTCCGTCGATCAGCGCATCTCCCGCCAAAAAATCACGACGGCGCAGGTTCTGCAGGTGGCTGGCCGCAAGACCAAGCAGACGAGGGCTTCTGTGCCGGATAGTTTCAAGGGCCATTCGAAGGTCCGAAGCGGTCATTTTGTTGAAATTTCCTGTGCATTCAGGATACTGGTGTCGCACAAGACATTTGCATCGCATTTCCTGCCGCTCGGATGATTTCCTGCATCACGCAGGCATTTTGCGGCGAAATCCACCTGTAGGCTGGAGACGACCATGCAGTACGATCGGATAGACGCCAAAATCCTCGAGATCGTGCAAAAGAACAATCGTTTGACATCCGAGGTGATCGGCGAAATGGCGGGCCTTTCCGCGACCGCCTGTCAACGACGGCTGAAGAGGCTCCGTTCAGAAGGCATCATCGAGGCCGATGTCTCGATTGTTTCTGCGAAGGCCGTGGGAAGGCCTATTCAGATGCTCGTGCTGGTAAATCTGGAGCGGGAGCGTTCAGATATCATCGACAGATTCAAAAAGGCGATCAAGTCGTCCGTTGACGTCGTCAATGGCTTCTACGTCACCGGTGATGCAGATTTTGTCTTGTATGTTACCGCGCGGACCATGGAAGAATATGAGCAGTTCACCCGGCGATTTTTCTATGAGAACCCGGACATAAAGGGCTTCAAAACCATGGTCATAATGGACCGCGTAAAGGCGGGCTTTGCTGTTCCAATTGAGGCACCAGAGGATTGATGTGGCGGTCCCGTCCCGCTGATCGATCAGTTGAGTGCTCTTCATCGCCTGGTCGTGCTGCCCCCGGGACAAACCGCAGATCATTTGGCCGTAAGCGACAAGTCATATTGCTTCGACCAGTCCTTTGAGCCGCTGAGAGCAATGACCATCCGGTTTCCACCTCCAGCTTCGCGACATGCCAGTCGGCGTGGATAGCGCGAGGGATGCTCAGCTGGTCGCCATTCAAGGACGACCTTCCGTCGTTTCGTCTGCCTGCGGGAACCGACAGGCAGTCGGTGATCGGCTTCCAGCCGATCTTCTTTCCGTTTTCGACATCCCCCGCTCTTCGGCGTGGATCACAGTCAGGCTCAGAGCGGGATAGCGCTTCCGCTTTCCGGTCGGCGATAGGACGCGTATCTTGCGATACCGATCTCAAGACGGCCGGAATCGCTGTGCTGCCTCTGACTTCAATATGATGGAGCCGTTCGGCAGCGACCTGATCCATTTCGCCGGCGATGGTGTGATCGCCGTCTCCAGCCCGGCGGGCAACGCAGGGCTTGGTCCGGAAATGAGATCCGATCTCCCGCGCGACGCAGAAAGTTCGCAGATGTCACTCTTGCGATCACCGATATGAATGCATCGTCTCGGATGGTCCAAGGTTTCCTTCATTGCTGGAGATTTTCCAACCAGGCACTTTTCCTTTTCTCAATGGGAAGCCGAGTCGGATTGATCTTCTTTTTGAGCGCTGCCGTTCCCCTGAATTTCCTTCCGGGTCCAGTACTTGACAGCCGCCCCTCCGCTGTTCGGCATCGAGATGTCGTTGATCGCGGAAGAAGATTACATTCGCCTTTTGGCCGCGACGCGCTGGGTGCGCGTGTCACATCCCAGCGTTCCGCCCCTGAATTGCGCATGGTTGGGCGCAGTGTGTACCGTCAATGCCAACAGCGCGATTGTCGGGTTCAAGACCAATGTTCAAGATTTGACGCACACACCCGATGCGAGGCGACAAGAGAACCGCCAATTTTCAAGCGGCACGCTGTTTGCTTCATTCATACCGCCGCGCCGATGTACCAGTTGCATGGCGCTTGGCTGAAAACCGAGAAGCCGCAGTGGAGGATTTGACGTGATCTTGAGTTCGTCCTTGCGGAACCCACAATGATTGCGCCCATCGCAAGCTGCGAGGTCAATTCGGCGGGCTTTGGCCCAGCAGTGAAGCCGCCGACCGTTCTGTGGGTTAGAGAATATATTGGCGCGCAGGCCGGCGGTGGTTACGACGGGAGGTTATTCAGTGTTCCTTCGCCAATGTAGCGACGTCGTCGCCCCCCGTTCCTGGCAGGTGACTTTTGCTCGACAAGATGATGTCGTGCGCGGTGCGCATCTTTTGGGTACGACCTGATCCGAAGTAGCACTGCCACTCGCGCCCGGCCCCTTGGCAACCGACGCTCCGATCCAGCCCAGCCCCCTGCCGCCGATTTGACCTAGCTCGGAAGCCTCGATCGAAAGGACTAGCGTGCAGGTGTTTTCCTTATCAGCGCCGGCCCGGCGGACTTCATTGTTTGTGGTGGTTCGCCCTCGGCGCCGGCGCCGAACAGCAATGTTGCGGCCAATTGCGCCTGCACGGAAGCGCGTCGGGCACCGCAACCTCCAAACACTCGGCCCTGACCGCGGCTGAGGGGACAACGTTGCCCGCTCCTGAGCCGAGCAATCGAGAAAGCGCAGCGGTGATATCGCGTCAGGACCTAGGGGTGGCAAGACCGGCTTCTTTCTGCGCGCAAACGGACGACGTTGCAAGGTGACCTCGAGCAGACGATTGAAACGGACAAGCAGCTTCCGGCTTCATCGCCTGCTCGACATTCTCAGGAGTTGCAGAACCTGCGCTGAGGCGCTGCTGCCCTAGAACGATCCGCCGCCTGTTCAAACCGAGCTATCGAGGCACATGTGAAACTGCTCTTAAGGAAGAGACTGATGGGAAGCCGTTACATGCCGCATATCGGGATGGTTGCGTTGGCCAGTCAGCAGTATCTGGCGATCGCGTTCATCTATTCGGCCATTCCAGTGGTCCTTCGGGCCAACGGCGCCAGCCTGCAACTGGTTGGCTTGTATGGCATGGCGCTCTTTGCCTTCACCGTTAACTTTCTTTGGGCCCCTGTCGTGGATCGATGGAGCCTCAATCGTCTCGGGCTGAGGCGGTCATGGATCCTGATGACTCAAGTCGGCACTGCCACTGTGCTGACAGTAATGGCATTTTTGAACCCAAGAACCGATTTCGTACCGATTTTTCTTGTTTCTCTTGCCCTTGCGGCCATTGCCGCCACGCAACGGATCGCAACGTTGGGCTACATAGCGGAAGTTCTCGATTCCGGCGAGCGTCCGTTGGGGGCCACACTGCTGGGCTGGGGTCGGGTCATCGGCCACGTGATCGGTGGCGCGGTCTGCCTCCAACTGATCGGAATTTTCGGCTGGCGTCCAGCTTTGCTGGGTCTGGCGCTGCTGCTGGCCGCTTTCGCTGCATGGGTGTTTGGGATTCCTGAACCGCTCGTCCGCAAGGACCGACGGCGCCAGCCCGAGCGCCTGTCTATTCTCACAATCTTGCGCAACAATGGCCTGTGGTCGACGGCCGCAACGATCGCGCCCGGCGTTATCGGGATTGCTGTGGCGTTTGCAATGATGCAGTTGCGGCTCGTTGACCTCGGCTTTGCCGCGGCAGAGATCGGGTGGATCGGAGCGTTGTCGGACGCATTAACGTATACCATCGTTGCGCCACTGACCGGCGCGATCCTGAAGCGAATGGCGCCGCACCGAGGCGTGATCTGGGGCTGTGCAGTCCTGGCTATCAGTTTTGGAGCGCTTGCAATTGTCGACCGCTATGTCGACGTTCGCGTGAGCGCCGTCGTAAGCGTTGGGATCGTGTTCGTGGCACTCGCAGTCCAGCATGTTACATTCACGAACTGGTTTCTCGGGCTTGCCCGGCCGGGCAAGGCTGGGACAGATGTCACGTTCCTGACTTCGGTGATGGCGGCGTCTGCATTGGTGGGCTTCGCGGTGAGTGGATTTATTGGGGCGAGATTAGGCTACGGCGTCACGCTACTACTGCCGGGCCTCGGCTATGCTCTCTCAGCCTTGCTCGCTGCGACATTCCTGCGCTCCGCCGATCTGACAGCGCAGCGCGTCGCGGCGGACTAATGATCGGGTGCACAGCAAGGCTAGGCCGACTTATCGCTGCACATCAACATTTCATCTCGCTTCTCAGCCTGGTACGGCATGCTGGGCACGGCTGTTGGAATCGGACCGCGCGCCGTCACAAGGACTAACTGAAGCAACGATGCTCTCGATGCGCGCTTCCAGTCACCACTGGTTACGCCAAGGTCTTGGCGCGCGTCGTAAAGAGGACGACTGGCTTGGTATCCGCACCCGGCCAATTCCGCTTCCTCATCTAGATCAGCGCCCCTGGGCAGGATCAGCCTACGGCAGAGCGGTGCGGCTGCGCTGAAAATGTTCGGAACAGTCGGACCATCGAGCACATCAGCTGAAACGAGGATGCCCGTCGTTGGCTCTTCGTGACAAATTGCGCTAGCCGCGAGACGTCGGTGCGGAGCAAAGGCGTTGCAAATGCGCGGCGACATCACCGGATCCCGCAGCTTGCCTTCGGCATCAGCAATCAACAAAACTTATCAATCAGAGTCAACTATATTTTTTCGTTTGACTAATTTTTTTCATAATCGATAGTACTCGAGGATGGATATCCCATTCTTCCTTGATCAGCATTTGAAGTCATCATGACCGTGCGCGAAACGATAAGGCGTGAAAGCGCCAACCTAACCGCCAGCGAGCGCAAGATTTCTAATGCCGTGCTTGCGGATTATCCTTTCGGCGCGCTCCAAACCATCCAGGAATTGGCCGAGCGTACAGGCGTCAGTGCGCCCTCGATCACGCGCTTTGTCACCAAGATCGGCTTTGCCGGCTATCAGGAGTTCCAGCGCCAGTTGATAGCAGAATTGCGGGAAAGCCGACGCTCGCCGCTGGAGCTCAAGGCCACTGAAAAGCTCGGCAGCCGTCGTGCATTTCTGGCCGACTATGCGCGGCGGGCCTCCGAACGAATACATGAGATGAGCGCCAGCGTTCCGCAGGAACAATTCGATCGGATCTTGGGGCTCATCGCGGATCCCGCCCGAGCCGTGTTCGTGCTCGGCGGCCGCGTCAGTGACAGCATCGCTCGTTTCCTCTCGGTGCACCTCAAGCAGATTCGACCGAAGGTCTATCATCTTCCACCCAATCCGGAGCACTGGCCGGACCAGCTGCTGGCGATCCGCAGGCAAGATGTTCTAGTGCTGTTCGACTTTCGCCGCTACCAGCCCGACCTGCAGACGCTCGCCGATATCGTCGCAAGGGAATGCCGACCGTCAATTGTGTTGATCACCGACAAGTGGATGTCGCCAATCGCCCGTCACAGCGACCATGTTATTGCCCTGCCGATCGAAATTGAAACAGCGTGGGACACGCTGGTCTGCGCACTCACGCTCGTCGAAGCCTTGATCGTCAAAGTATCGGAATCAAACTGGTCCACGACCAAAAAACGGCTCGAGGCCTGGGACCGGCTTCGCCTGGTGCCACCGGGTCAGCCTTCGGAGGAAAAACAATGATCGCTGAGGAAATGCTCATTGCATGCTGTACGGATCTTGCCGGCAAGGTTCGTGGCAAGGCGTTTCCTGCTACGCAACTCGACAAGCGGACCAAGCGGGGCATCGGCTGGACGCCAACCAACGCTCAGATCACGTGTTTCGACACCATTGCCGAAAGCCCGTTTGGTTCGCTTGGTGACCTCGTCCTCATTCCCGATGAAACTGCAAGGGTCCGCGTACAATTAAGCGACGATTTGCCGGCAGAGCATTTCGCGCTCGGTGATATCCGCCACACTGATGGGCGACCGTGGGAATTCTGTACCCGGTCGATCCTCAGGAGTGCTCTCGACCGCTTCAATCGGGTCACCGGCCTGACGCTGCTGGGGGCTTTCGAACACGAGTTCCAATTCCGCAATGACGCGGGTCGCATTGGGGAGGCGTATAGCGTTAACGGCTTCCGTATCGAGCGACGCCTGGCTGAGACACTCGTAGCAGCCATGCGCGCGGCGGGCCTGGAGCCGGACACGTTCATGAAGGAGTTCGGTTCTGGCCAGTATGAAGTCACGATGGGGCCGTCGCGCGGGATCGCCATAGCGGATCAGTCTACAATCCTACGCGAACTGGTGCACCTGGTTGCGAACGCTTTTGGGAAAGAGGTTACGTTCACCCCGATCCGGGACCCAGCCGGCGTCGGCAACGGCGTTCACATTCATCTCAGCTTCCTCAATAGCGACACGCCGGCAACCTGGGATCCGAACGGCAAACATGAACTTTCCAAAACCGCTGGCCAATTCGTCGGTGGTATCCTCAAGTACCTCCCCGCGATCGTCGCGATCACAGCGCCGAGCGTCATATCCTACCTGCGACTCACACCGCATCGCTGGAGCGCGGCCTTCAATAATCTTGGCTTCCGCGACCGCGAAGCTTCAGTACGCATCTGCCCCGTTTCTGATTTGAGCGATATTTCCAAAGCAGCTCAGTTCAATTTTGAATTCCGCGCTGCCGACGCGACGGCGAGCCCGCACTTGCAACTCGCCGCTATCGTACACGCCGGGGTCCAGGGCATCGAAGAGGAGCTGGCGACACCGGACGCAACCACCGAGGACCTCTCTCTTCTTGATACATCTGCTCTGGCCGAGCGTGGATACTGCCGCCTGCCGACATCGCTGCCCGAAGCTCTTGATCGCTTGCTGGCGAATTCCACGGTAAGCGGCTGGTTTCCCGCCGGCTTCACCGAGACATACGCAAAGCACAAGAAGGGAGAGATGGCATTCCTCGAGGGGAAACCTCAACTGGAAATCTGCAGCTTGTATGAGCAGGTTTACTGAGGGAGGAAACTTCAACTTTCGCTCCGATCGACGATCGGGCTACTGCTTCGGAGCACAAACTCGTCCCATCAGCCGTCTGGACAGGAATGCCCTAACGCATCCCTTGCGTACTTTTTGCCTCCTCGCTCAAAAATCAGTTGCCTAGAAGACGTGGGGTTCGGGTCCCTCTACTCCACGCCCTTTTTTGGCAAGCCTGCTCGAGGCTTCTTTCGAAGCCACACTCTGCCCTCTTATAGGGCAAATCTCGCCTTCACCACCGTTGGTTTCAGCGACCATGTTGTCTATATAGGCAAGCACAACCATTGCTAGTGGCGAGATCAACCCCTATGTGGAAGTCTAGACTGGTCCTTGGCGTCGTCGCGCTGACTTGCGTGACGCTCGCCGTTGTCAGCGCACTGCTGTCGCTATTTGACATAATCACTCAGATCACGAAACCACTGAACGAAGTGCCGCCTACGGAGTTCCGCATTTGGATCATCTTATCCGTTGCCATAGGGATCATCTCGAAATCGCTTTTCGACTTTTTCTCCTCCACCAACTCCGACGACTTCTACAAGCTGTCAGCCAACTCGATCTTTTTCAATTCTCTGAAATCCGCCATTCTGGCCAGTATAGCCAGCCCGATCGTTGTCTTGTCCGTCATTCAGCTCTTGCGCGACGTGAACGACGTCTATTTGACCTGCTTGGTCGGCTTCCAAAACGGGTTCTTTTTCCAGACGGTATTATCTATTCCTAAAAAAGGGCGTGCGGCGAAATGAACTGGGTCGGTTACGCCCTCGTCATTGTCAGCCTTGTTACATGCTTGCATCCTTGGAGTGCCATTGGCTCAGGCGCCCTCGCCGGGGATATCGCTTCGTCAGACGTCATCGATCACAGGTTCTCTTTTTTCAAAGCTGATTTTGAATACATGCTCTCCGACCAGTCCGGATCGAAAGCGACGATCGGATTAAACGAGCCTTGCGATAAAACGATGCAGCTATGCATCTTTTTTGTTGACGTACGAAAAGCGCTGACGAGTTCGGCACTGCGAAGATACCAACGCACGTTCGAAACGTCCTACCATAACATGCTCGCCGTCGGTCCCAATACGATCATCATCGACAGCGGGTTCGCCGAGATGCTTCTCTATTGCCTGCACGTCGACGGGGAGGCGTACACGCACTTCCTATTCGATGTCTACCACGAACGAGAGCAATCAATTAACAGTCACTCTGCGCGCCGATACCATCAAAGCTCGAGTGACGTTCTTTCCAAATCGCAGCACGACAAAATTCTCAATGACCTTGAGAATTACCACACGTTCTCGATATTCAGAAAGTTGCAGGAAATTGAGTACCGGCTCGTATTCGATCTTATCATCGACCCAGTGGACGACATTGAAACCCTTGCCGCAAAAAGACGAACTGACGGCAATCTGGCTCCGCTAGCAGCGGTATTTCTTTGGCCACTTGCGCACGAGTCCGAACACATCAACCAGTTCAGAAATGCCACGATCCTCGAGCGGCTTTCTCGCGTTCTATTCTCATCTGGAGGCGATCGAACTGCAGAAGAGTCTGCCGATCTACACGCGGAAGTTGCCGTAAGAGCCTATCTTCAACGGATAAAGCTTTCACAATCGAGCGAAAACCACTCTGCACTTTGGGGGTTGGATACATCCTTGGTATCCCCACTCCAGTTTGGTGAACTCGCTGTTGCGTCATCCCTGTCGACTTGGCGCATCATCGGACTTCGCCAAGCCCTGCATCACATCCGCGGACTACCCTTCCGCGATCTGCTGTTTGAACTGGAGCGCAGGCCATGTGAAGCGTATACGAATCACATTCGTACGTCAGGGCAATCCATTCCAGATCGTCGGAGAAGCTTGTACGAAACAAATCTCGACGACCTCATTCGGGCTCGAATCCGTCCGGACTTCCTTATAACTGAGCAGGAAGAAAAGGTTCTCCGCGCCCGCGTGCAGGATGATTTCGTACCCTTGTCTCACCCCTTCAACTACAGCCGCGTTGAAGCGCTACTGGAAGGATTCTCCAACAGCGAACATGGCGCAGCGTCATTTTCTGCATCTAAAGCGCAACTCGAAAAGGGGCTTCTTGCTCGCTTGTTCTCGGATTCGCAACCGACAGAGCCGGACAGCAACTTTTTGCCCAGCCATGTCCGGCTTTCAGAGATTGAGGCAAAACTGGCGCTGTTTCCTCAACTTTCGATATCCACAAGGGTTGCCGGACACTGTGTGAGCGCTTCATGCAAAATCATCGAAGTCCGGCAGCAGAACGAGCGGTTTGCGGTTATCGAAGCCGCCATGGATACCAAGGGCACGCTTGTCTATTTGAACTATCATCAAAGGTTCTTTGCCGCACTATCGAAGAATCCTGGCGAGTACAGATCGTCAACAGAGTATTTTCTTCTGGAAGAACTCCTAGACGCCTTGATACCGCAGCGTTCCAACATCGTGGTCAACGCTACGGCCGGAGAGTTTGTCCCGAGGGCGCAACGGCTGTATAGCGAGCATGAGACGCACTACGAGGCAAAGGCCGTGATTGAAGAAGTTGTCGCGCAATCACGCCTTTGCGAATGGGGGAATGTATCGTTCGCGATGCAAACGCCAAACGGGCGTGATAGTCACCTGCTCCTAACGAGCAGCATCGATTCCCCCTTCTTCGGGGTACGGTTCACCACTCCAGTGCAAGCGCTTGACGCGCGTACCAGCAGCGGCTCCCGATAGCACCTCTTGACTGCGAAGATCACCACGTTCGATCGCACGAACTGCTGCGAGATCGGGCGAGTGCCGTTATCGCTTTTGCTCCGCGCACGTCGCATCATATGGCACGGATCAACAGCCGCGACCGATCCTCGCGCCTGCGCCATAGGCAGGAGAGCGTACCGCTCACATGAGCGCCGGCCGACAGTCATTCTCGATGTAACCAAGGCGTCGCGCGGCAGCGCCAAGGGCCTTCTGTCCGGAAGCCTCCCTTTTAGCCGTCACGAATCTGCCAATACGTCGCAAACGCGACAATCGCCGGCAAGATTCTAAGTAATTTTCGCCACCATATTTGGCCCAACTCATGCACCTAAGTGGTACAGCACAATGCAACATCATCGGGAGCGCTGCAGCCTTGAGGCTTGTCCCTGGCACCAGTTCTACATTCGGTCCCCTCATCGATGCGTCCCTTCCTCGCATGTGTCCTCTTCCTGCGACCACAGATCCCCCGCAGCGAACACTCTCGCGCTGAGCCAGCATCGCCGACGTTCACCGTCGACAATAGAACGACTGCGGTTCAAAGAACCTGGAGTCATGGCAACTCCTACAGACGCGCATCCGGATCATCATCATCAGCGATGGCCCTCCTTCAGGATAGTCAGTGGATCCCAAAGTCAACCCAATCGACGTGGACTTCATTCCCGCTCAAGGCCGCGCCGACTACCATCGGCGGTCGTTACTTAGGCTATGGCGCAGAGCGATCAGACATCCTGCCACGCGCCATCAATTCCCAGTCGGGCGCAAACAACCGACGTTGGCCGACATCAAGTCGGCTTGGGCAACGGTGGGCATAAGGGACATTTACGATCACTCTGAGCATCTGCATTCATCTCCGCCCTCTGAAGCCGGTCGATCATGTCCCGGCTCAGACATGATCCTTTGCATAGGAAGAGCGAGGAAGCCGCGGACCCTCATCGGAACGCATGAGGAGTTGCTGTACAACGCATGCTTCGACGGAAAAGCGTACTGTCTTTCAGGCATCGCCAGTGATGACAGGGTACTCGTACTGGGAGGGAGCGGGACCTATTACGCCGAATATTGCAGCTTCTATGCCTTGTCACGAACGGCATGCACCGTCATCCCCATCGGGGATTACAAGAGAGGGCGGGAGAATGCGGACATCATGCGAGAGTTGCGGGCAACCGCAATCCTTGGACCTCTGAGTGCTCTCCTTCCACTCCTGTCCTACTTGGAACTTGGCGATCTGACTTACGCTGGGATTAGGCGCATTATTAAAGGCGCAGAGCCCTTGTCACGGCAGCTTCGATCGAGACTCGCGCAGCGATTCGGAAAAGATTTGTCCTTTCACTCTGTATTTCAGACGCCGGACCACGGTGCGGTAGGCTTCCAATGCTCCTCATGCGGCCCTGGCGAGTACCACCTTCATGAAGGCCTTATCTACGCGGAGCTCAGTTCAAGGAACGATGAGCGCGCGACAGAACTCGTCATTTCCAACCTGTACCGTTCCCGCATGCCCGTTGTCCGACTTCGGACCGGCCATTACGCGGAATGGGTCGATCCAGAAGGAACGTGTTTATGCGGGCTAACCTCCAGGAAAATACGAATTCTGGAAGAATTAAGCGACTTTTGAGAAACTCAAGGTGGCGGTCATCCATCGTAGCCTGGGCCCGGCGCACTCGATTTGGGTCAACTGCCGACAGGCTGTCTTGATCAGTATCGATCTTGGCCCAGCTCAGGGGCAAAAATCGTCGCCATAGAGCGCATCGCAACCGCACGCGTCGCCTGGCGGGTCCTGTTCATCACCGTGAGCGCCTACTGCCGGGAGCCGCAGCTTGGGAAGCTGCCGTTCTACCATTGAACTACGCCCGCGAAATCAACGACTTACTTGTAACCGAGAACTGTAGTTTGCTCGTTTTTTTGCTCGACACTAGCCGTTATAGCCGAGCCAATCGAGGAGCGGCCGGACCGCCGAATATTCCTCATCCTCGATGATCGGCGTGTAATAGAACGCCCGCAGCAGTGTGCCGCGGCGCTGAAATTCCCCTAGCAGGCGCTTTGTAGTCGACCTCGAAGCCGAGCACTCTAGCCGTTGCGTGGAGGTTGGGGCCATCGATGAAGAGCGCGATCTTGTCGAAGGTGACATGCTTCAATCCACGCTCTTCATCTGTCGTCTCCGATGATTCTTCATGGCTGGTTGCCCTTGCCGTATGCCTGATGTTGGGTTTCGCATAATGGCTGGGTCGCTAACGGATTCCGCTTGACTGTGCTCGCCACTCATTCGCAATGAGCAGCTTGTGCTCTAGCCATCCAAGAAATCCGATCGTCGAAGACACGAAGTTTCGATCTTCCCGGCAGGAGTCCCGATCATCTGCGGTATGACCAACTCCTCGTCGATGCAGGCTGCCAAACATTCAGCTTGAAGTGTGATTGCCTCCGATACGCTGACGATGCTGCTTCCCCCGGCGACCACCAGAGCCGGGCATCTCAAGTGTCGCACCAATCGCGAGCGAGGCTCCGAACATGAGGCCAAGCAGTGCTCTCAACTTCACGAATATCCTCCAAACAGTTTCAGCCCAAACGCTCAAACTGAGCTGTCTCAAAAAAGAACTGAAGAGGTGAGGCAGAACGCCTGGCGATTTTGCTAGCTCGCCGGCGCTTCTGAAATTGCGGCCCCCCGACGTGACCGAGCCTCCATCAAACGCCGCTACCACCGCCGGCCTTCGACCGCTTCAAATCCAAAAATATCCGGGATACACTCTGTCTGCATCGGGGCTCTCCTCGAATCAGAAGAAGTCGTTCTCGCAAAACAATTTTCTCTGATTCGGAGCCCCGATGCGCTTAAACTCCGTGAGATATGCTGGCTAAAGCTTATCGTCCTCGACTTGAGCGTTCTCTGCTTCTCGTGGAAGACGCTAAATCCGCTCGTGCGTTACTGTCGGCCAGCAAAGGCTGCTGGTCGGCGATGAGGGTGTCGAGGTGCGGCGGCCGTTCCGCTTCACTCAATGGTGCCGCCGGCGCCCGGATGGTTTCCACGACGCCGCCCCCGCAATCGTAGCCGTTGTGATGATCATCGTGCATGCGCTACGCTATTGGGAACATGCTGATGGCGGTGCCGGAAGCACCGGAGACATGTGATATCTCGGCAGCGGGCAGAGCGGCTTCTCCGTCGCTGCACAGGAAAGCGTAGAGTTCCTTTACGCAAATGCGGGCGTCCTTCTTTTCTTTCTGAAAGGGCGGGACGATGGGCAACCTGATATCGGCCTTTTGGTAGAACGGACTGCGCTCTTCGTGCAGCTGGTCAACCTTCTGCTCGATGTCGACGCCTTGCAGCAGCGGCCGGCTGGTGTCCCCTTTCAGGCGCCTGCGGAGCTCTTTCAGCTCGGTGTCGAGCCAGATCGACGTCGCCTTATTGAGGATCAGGGCTTGATTGGACTCCTTGCTAAAGCAGCCGCCGCCGGTTGCGATGACGATGGGCCCTCTCTCCAGCTGCTTGGTGAGCTCTTTGGTCTCCAGGTCCCTGAAGTGTGCCTCGCCCCGGCCAGGGTCAGCGAACATCTCCATCAGATTACCGTGCTCGGCGACGATACGCTTATCCATGTCGACAAACTCCACCCCCAACTCCTTGGCAAGCTGGGCGCCGATGCGCGACTTGCCGCTCGCCGGCATGCCGACGAGCACGACCGGCCGCGTACCGAGGGCCGCGAGGATCTCGCCGGCTTGCGGCGAGCGAGCGACGGCAATCTGTTGTCTTGCGACGGTGGTCGACCTGTGGGTCACTGCCGCCCTCGACCTGCTTTCTCCTGACGGGCCCCAGGGCAATATGTCCCAGGCGCCACAGGGAACGGGGACCAGCTCGCCTTCGCTCTGCGCGAGCTCGGCCCGGTAACTGGCCGGCGTATGGAACTCGATCTCGAAGCGATAGTTCTGCGCGGTTCTGAACGTCGTGTGAACGCCACGTAACCTCGGCGTGTCCATCCTGATGAACCAGTTGGTGGTCTCGACCTCGCTGCAGTCCCGCTCCTCGAAGGCCAGTGCCGCCTTCCTGAAGGCGCGCGTAAAAGCCTCGTCCGGGATCTCGAAGACATGGCGCACGGCATTGGTGACCACTTGGGCCTCCGGCGCTGCACTCACGCTCTGGCCGGTCAACTCGTCGGCTATCCAGACCTGCCCGAGCGACCGTTGGTCAAGACGCGGCACCTTCACCTCGATGCCGTCCTGCTGCAAAAGCTCGGCAACCGCATGCACAGTTTCGGTGATCGCGCTTTCTTGCGTGGCGCGCTCCAGGGCCTGTTCGCTGCTCAGCGTTATCCTGCTGGCGGGGTCGTCGTCGGCCGAGATTGCTAAGGCGCTGGGCAGGATGCGCTTTTCGACGGCGAGTCTGATCGAGGCCTCCATGACCGAGGCTGCCAGCGTGGGGTTGTCCTTCAGATCCGCCAGGCTGCCATCGACGTCAAATCGGCCCTGGTGGAGCTTTGCCGCCTGCCCCTTGACATAGGACGCCGGCTTGAAGGCCGGCCTCCGCTCCAAGAGCCGCTGCAATTCGTTGGCTTTTTGCGTGAACACCCGCGTACCGGTATCGGACTTGTAGGCGTCCGTGCCGACCTTGATGCCGACGCTCAACAGATTGATGGCGCTTTCACGCAGATCGTCCGGGTTGTAGCCGTCGGGCCGCGGATCGATGCGCGGCTGGTAGTGGTTGAGCAGGAAGTCGATGCGCGTCCTGGCGTCAGCGGCTGCCGGATAGGATTCGCTGAGTTTCGGGAAGAGCGCGCCGGCGTCGGCGCTGACGGCAGGCTTCGCGCCGGTTGAGGCCACGGATCGCGCTAACTGCTGCTTGACGTCCGACTGCTCATGAGCCGGCTTGCTATTGAGCTGCAGGTTCCAGTCCTGGAGCTCGGCCACTAGCAAGGCGGCCAGTTCGCAGGCCACCGGATGCCTGGCGACCTTGCTGTCTTCCACCGCGCTGGCGATGAGCTCATGGAGGGTCTGGCCATCCGGCCGATCTTCCTGCAACAGTGCGCGGATGTCGGCCTTGAGCTCAGGATGAATGCCCTCGTAGGTGCCGAAGATGGCACGCTCGGCAAACCAGCGTTGCGCGTCCAGCGGCTGCGCCAGCATGTTGCGCTGCAGGCAGCTGTAGGTCTCCAGCACCAGCCCGGAGGCCGACAGGATCTGCTTGGACCGGCTGAACTGGTAGCCGCCTTTCTCAATGGCCGGCGTGTGCGACTTCGGCGGCTTCAGCGAGGCGATGCCGCGCGCCTGCAGCTGCGCGTCGAACTGGCTCACATGCTCGTAAAGGCGAGGTCGGTCGCCGATGATGATGACGGCGTCCCCGTCAAAATCGCCGTCGAGCTTTTTTTGTTCAGCGCTCGGAACCGCAACCAAAGAGCCGGGCGCGAACACCTCCGTCGCCTGCAGGATGCCGACGCACTCGAGCGCGGTGTCGGCCTTGACCCGTTGCTTTGCCTCCAGCCAGCGCGAATGGCACTTTACGTCCTCGGCAGACATCACCACCCCGCGCTCGGCGAAGTCCGCCGGCCACATTTCGTCGGGCACAACGATCAAGATGCCTTTGGCAAAGAAGGTCGGATCGTCGGCGGCAAGCCCGGCCCCCGACCTGTGCGCGACGTTGAAGCTGTATTGGAAGGCCACGCACCGATCCAGGAACGCCGCGGTCCGATCGCCATCGCCCGCCGACCTGACCCGGTCGGCGGCGAACGGGCGCAGGTTGGGCTTGTCATAGGGGGAGCGTCCTACAAGCACGCCCGCGTCACGGGTCAAGGTCTTGCTCTTGCCCGTCGGCACATGCAGGTATTCGTCGCTGGACGGCACGGCGATAGCGCCCGAACCCTCGATATGCCCGCCCGTGACCGTCCGGAACAGCTCCTCGGCGGTGAGGCTTTGATGGGTTTCGAGCCAAGCCAGAGCCTTCTCGCGGGTCTCCTGTGCCACCTCGACGCTGCGTGGATAATGTTGCAGCGCCGAGGGCGGTACCGCCGATTGCCTTTTATCGGCAAAGGCCGGCATCCGCTCGGGAGCGTCGTGGCGAGTTCGGGCAATGGCCGGCATGCGCTCGGCCAGTGAGGCCCTGATGAAGCCGCAGCCGTCATGCGGCCGCAAGGCGATCTCGCCGTCTCGCCCCTCGATCCGGAAGGGATGCACTGCGCCTGCGGGGCGGTCGGGCAGAAGGGACAGCTTGAAGCACCCTTCCAGCGCATAATCATGCGGACCAACGTCGGGGATGCTCGGCGGCGAGGCAAATCCGCGGCGCTGGGTATAGTAATAGGCTTCCTTGAACGGCGCCCAGGCCCGCGACAGCTGCTCAAAGGCCGTCCCCGGAGCCGTCTCGGCATAGGGGATCGCCAAAAGCTTGCCGCTTGGGACCTCTTCGGCCGCGAAGGGCAGCTGAGAGGCAAGCTGGTTCAGGCTCTTTTCCGGCGGCCTCAGTTTGCTGCCGCCGAACAGGTCCATGCGGTAGGGCACGCCCTCCACGGTGAGCGTGCGTGTGAGCATGGCGCCAGTCGGAGTTCCCTTTAGCTGCACCGCCACCACCTTCACCGCGCCCGAGGTTAAGCGGTGGAAAATGGAATAGCGCAACTCGGCTTCGCTGCCCAGCGGCCGGCCTTGCATGTCAACCACCGGCAGCCGCGTCAGTCCGGCATCGCCTTGCGGCGGTCTCGGCTCGTGGTCCATGGCCTGAAGGACCCGATGGACATCGAAGCTGGCGGCTGCATGCTGGGCCTGGATCATCGATGCGTTCTGCGCCATGAAGGTGTCGAGCGCTTCGAGTGGCTCCTTCGCCTCGATCTCGGCGATCACGTTCCAGCTCTTGTAGGAAAGGTCGGCGTAGATGAGGGCGCGGGCACTGTCCAGGATCTGCCTGGTCTTGCCGTGCAGCTCTTGCTGCCTGGCCTGCAAGGCGAGCTCGTCGCCGTCGACATAGGGCCGCCGGTAGAGCGTCTCCAGCACCGCCCGGCTCTTGAGCACCTGATAGATCGAAAGCGCCGGGAAGCGGCTTGCATTGGCGCCGCTGGTGCGCTCGGCCTGGCCTGACTTGAGATAGGCATCGATCTTGCGTTCCACCACCGGCTGGATGGCGTTGAGCAGGTTCAGCGCCGACCTGCGGTGCCAGCGCAACACCGGCTTCGGGCTGCGAGCCAGTGGCAGCAGGGAGGCGCAAAGATTGCCCATCGTCTCGAGATTGTTGTCGCGCTTAAACTCGGGCGCGGCACGTAACACCTCGAGCCTGTCCAGCCCCGGCTGTGCCAGCGCACCGAGATCGTCCAACAACTGCGCCTTGCCGAACGCCTTGAATATACTCGCGATGGCATGGACATCGGCCCGCTGCAGCCGATCCTCGGCATATTGGAGGTAGTGCGCCAGCCGATGCAGCCGGTCCTTTAGCAAGGCCGGTTCGGCGACCTCGCCGGCGGTCTCTCCCTCCTCGATACTCCGCGACAGACCGTTGGCGACCCTGACTAGCGCAGGCGTGCTGAAAGTGGCGAAGCGACGGCCCTTGGAACCGAGCTCGCCGGCGATGGCAACGATCGCCTTGCGTGCTTTTTCTTCTTCCGGCCACTTGCCGAAACCGTTCACCAGATTGGCCAATTCTTGATCCGAGAATCCGTCGAGATTGCCGGCGCGGGCAGCCACCGCGCCGGCGATGGCAAGCGTCGCTTCACGCGTCTTCTGCTGGTCCGGCCATCTGCTGAAGCCGTACACCAAATCGGCCAACTCTGGATCCGAAAATCCGTCGAGATTGCCGCCGCGGGCAACCACCGCGCCGGCGACGGCAAGCGTCGCTTCGCGCGTCTTCTGCTGGTCCGACATTGCGTCGGAGATACGGTACGGGCCTCCTTCGCTATCAGGACGCCCTGCTTGTCCGACCAACTCTCCGCGATCCAGCAAAACGCATCTCAGGGTCTCGGCATCTTGATCACGCACGGGCTCGACGGAACGTGATGAGACGGCTTGCTGAACCGGGATGGTCAGTTCACGGCCATCATCGCGCTCCGTCGAAGCGGCGGACAAGGTCAATGGATTGGCTTCCTGCCCGCTGCTGGCCCCCCGCTCGAGGCACCACAGCCGATAACTGCGAATGTCCATCTCCGAAGCGATACCGCCCGAGGAATCCAAGATGGCGTTGCGGTCGATGATCCCTGTAAGGCCGTCAGTAGCGCGCCCCTGTGACGGAATTCGCAAAAGGCGAGGGCTGTCAAGCAATGCGGACTCACGATAGGGGCGATTCAAGCGAGAATTCGGGTGACGTTCAATCTCGGCCAGCACCGCGCCCAGCTGCGGCGACATACTGCCCACCGAATTGTCTTCCCCATCGGATGATTCCACCCAGCTCACTGCGCTTGGCTGCTCCAGATGGTCAGTTGCTGACGGAGAAGCTTCCGTAATCGAATGCTGGATTTCCTCATCTTCTTCGATGATGGTATACAAAGCACGATCAGCCCGGCCTCGCTCGACAAACTCCATGCCTAGTCTCCCGTTTTAAAAGGCCGGCCGCCGGTTTCTGATCACGGGATATTGCGGAGTCCAGCTTACGAGATGCTGACGATCGCGACGAGAACACCCGCGTCAGGGTGTCGCGTCATAAGCCCGCCAAGCTCGCCGATTAGCAACTATGGATATCAGAGTGAGAAAGCTTGGAAGCTCGAGATTTCCAAATGCGGCAAGACCACAGCATCCTTTCTCCAGTTCGGAGGTGGCCCCTTAGCAGAAAGTAACGCGTCCGGCTAAGCTACCATCGCGTCATTTGCCGGCCACTGAGGCCGCCTTCTTCCAGTTTCAGTTCCCGAGACTCGACCCGCACCGTTGTCTGGACAGCGGGAGCACGGGCTCTTTCTCCGTCCAGGCAAATACCTAACCAACCAAGAGCCACTGATCCGTACGAGTGGAAATCAAGCAGCTACGCGAGGCCCGCGCCAATAAGACAAATTGAGCGATATCGATCAAGCAGCGCTCGAAATCCAGTTCAAAAGAGCTGTCTTCGGTTTGGTGCCGACCGAGAAATCGGACACCTCGCCGCCCTTGAAGATCGCGAGCGCCGGAATAGAGCGCACGCCCAATTGGGCGGCGAGTTCCGGGTTTTCATCGATGTTGAGCTTGGCGACCTTGACCTTGCCTTCCATCTCGACGGAGATTTCCTCGAGGCTCGGAGCAATCATCTTGCAGGGATCGCACCATTCGGCCCAGAAATCGACGACGACGGGTGCTGCGGATTCCAGAACTTCCGACTGGAAGTTATTGATATCGACTTTCACGGTAGCCATCGCTGCTCCTTTGACCGAAGAAGATGTTGAACCACATGTGACGGTGTGGTGCAGAATTTTCAGTTGTCAACCCGACGATCAGCTTTTCTATGCTCTAAGACACGCCAACGACGCTCATCGTGCCAAGGTGGAGCCTTCGCGCTTGCGGGATGCCCTCAACTCTGCTCGCGCGACTGTAGGCTTCGCTGATGGACTTTCCGATCGGGCGAAGGGCCAACATTTGCTCACATGCGCTCATGTTCTTTTCGTATGGACCAACTGCCACATCCAGAACTGATCCGTAAGCGGCAAAGAGACCCCGTCTGGCGGAGCGGGTGAGCGATCGGCTAGGCGGCGCCCAATGCTTTCTATTGACCCCTTCTTCTATAATGCTTTCGATAAGCGGAGCATCAGCCTCGGTTGGGGCGACAGGTATACGCCCAACGGATGCCGAATACGCGCCACGTATACACCCAGCAGTCGCGCCACGTTTACGCCTTCTAAGCCCGCCACGCTGCTCCTGGAGAGCCTGCAGTGCAATACCCACATGCTTGTTGTTCTTGAACACCGTCTCAAAAAGCTCATTTAACGTCTTGTCATCAGTTTCTTCGGGCGATTGGCGTCTCTCGCCCAGGTACGCTGCCACCTTGTAAAGCATCTGGATATATTTCTCGGCCGTCGCGTGTGACAGCTTTCGGCGCTTGCCGACGGCCTCAATCATGGTCCAAATGTAATCGCGATCCGTACCAGACACATTGGCCGGCGGTTTAGGGCCGGGACGCCGGTGAAGGCGGGCGGTATCGGCCATCCGCGCTGCATCCAGCTGCTGCTCAAAGGCCTCTTGTTCGGCCCGAGCTTGCTGCTCTTCCAGATCGGCGTTCTGCACCGGCACTGTGCAGCACCAGATGCATCGAAACCATGCGAGCCCACGCCAACCTCATCTCTAAGCCTATCCACGTTGGTTCGTATTCGTCCAAGCTTTCGAGAAGCTGTCGAAATCGCTGTCCGCATATGGATTTGGATGTGCCTCGAATCCTCGTTTTGGCATCCGCGAACTCAGGTGATTGCCATTATCAGCCCCTGCTCGAGAACCTACCCTGAGGAACATAGTCGGGCAGCTCTCATAACATCCAGGCGATGCCCAATGAGGCTGGTCAGCTTTCCCGATCACTGCCCAGGTCGTGGCGTACCTCGATCTTACCGAGCAATCACGGCCGATTAAGCACTCCGGTTTAGCTCTCTAACAATAGAGTTCGAAGACCTCTGCGTGAGCGGCCCAATCCGGAAAGATGATGTCCGGTCGGAATCGCGGATGATACGCCCCTGTCTGCGTCATCAATCTAACGCGCGTCCGCTGGCCAACGCTCCGCAAACAACAGAGAAACGGAGTCGATAGAAGTGCCGCATCTAGACGTCCATTTCGGCCGTCGGTTCGCAACACGATAGATATTGAAGGCTTTGCTAAGTCTGAAGAGACTCCGCGTTCACGAGCGTCCGTCGTTTTCAACGGTCCCAGGACTGACTCGTGAACATGCCAGCCAGCGGGTCGACAGGATCATTGACGCTCTGGGATTTGCGTGGCGCGCATCTTACGCGCCGGAAGTGTTTGCCGCAGATTTCCGCTCCTGGCGTTCATCGATCGGCGACGAGACTGATCGACGCTCAAGCCTCCGCTCGAGCTCCGCCAATTCTGCCTTACATTCGGCTATGATCGATTGGGCACGAAGCAACTTGACCTTGAGCTCGTCCCGTTGCCTGAATAGTTGCTCAGGATCCCAATCGTCCTGCATCAGCTCATTCATCATCTGCCAGCACGAGCCCTGCTGCCTGGTCGTCGCTCAGCTTCAAGGGAAATGGCTCGGCATCTCGCCGTTGATCGATGCTCGCGCCTGAGGTACCGATGAAAGGTCAGGCGAGAGATCGCCTTCGGGTGCAACACCCGCAATCTGGTATGCAGATTCCTGCCGTGCTCCTTAGAAGCTGATTGGTGGCGACCGTCAAATCGAACCACGATCTGAAGGTGACAAATCGTCGCAATACAGGCGCGCGCTGTCTGAAATCGAAAGGATCCTGCAATCTTCATTTGAAAACCCGAATGGGTTCCTGGAGAAACATCATGGTCACATAAATCTCCTCACGTCTTTCAAGCAATCGACATGCTAATCCCGCTTGAGAGTTTTCCAACGAGGAATGATGCGCCTCTCGCTGCATCAGCTCGCTGCAAACGTCGTGTTGTCGCGCTTGAGACAAGCGGCGTCTGACGGGAAACAGCCGAAGTCGCAAGTACAACATTCATAACAGCGACTGCTTTCCTTGCCGGCGAAAACGCTCTCACCATTTTTGAGCGGAGCGTCATCGATTGAGAACATGCTATCAGCAATTACGTTGCCCATGACGCGCCCCGTGATCGGAGCGCGAATGTCGTGTCAGCAGGGCAATTGGCTGAAGCGCGCAATCCGGAGCGGCGGCATTCAATGAGAAAGATAGGGGACGACACGCACCGATCATCCTGACGTCGCCAGTTGGGTGGATTCACACTCGAAGTGCAACACTTGACGGGCAAAGGACTCGCAGGCGTTCTGTAGTCAAGGCATTTGCGCGGGGTGTTGTTGTAAACCGCGATGCATTGGCGGAACCGGGTTGTGGACAGGGTAGCCAGATCGGTCTTGCGAGGGATCAAGCGACGCATTCCTCCGATGGCGTTCTCGATGCCGCCCTTCTGCCAGGGCGCGTGAGGATCGCAGAAGAAGGTCTCGATCGAGAGGCGATGCAGTGCCAAATGACCGACGAACTCGGTGCCGTTGTTGAAGGTGACGGTCTGGCGCAGCTCCTGCGTCATGTTCGCGAAGAAGCGCACGAGATGGCGGGCGACACCGCGTGCGACCTTGCTGGCGAGGCGAATGCCGAGCAGCAGGCGCGAGGTGCGCTCATGCACGGTCAGCACGGCCTGGCCGAGGTCGGCCTCCCAATGTCCGGGGATGCTGCGGTCGGCCACCTCGATCGGCCGATTTGCCAAGGAAACACGGCCTTCGATGAAGCTTGCGGGACTGCCGCCCTTCTTGCCGCGGTAGCCTCGCCTGCTCTTGGCGCGCGGTAAATAGCGCCGCCAGTTGAAGTCCGTGGGACGGGCGAGCTGGGCATAGATGAAGCGGTAGATGGTCTCATGGGCCGCGATTTGGCGGACCGAGCTGCCATTGGCCGAAAGGCAGGCAATCTCGCATCGGTCGTCCAGAGAGAGCTGCTTGTAAGTCCGCCCCATGGCAACACCTCCTCAAGGAAGTGTCGCACTTCGTTTGTGAACTCAGGGTTGGCCAAATGGGTGGCTCGCCATCACCTCAGTGACGAACTCGCCGCAACGCGACACTCGCGACCCCGATTGCGCTCACGCAGCTTGCGCAGATCGCGATGATGGCGACGGATCTGGCCTGGATCGGCCACATCGGCATCGAGGCCCTCGCGGCAGCCGCGCTTGCCGGTATGATCTTATCGGTTGGCCTGACCTTCGCAGCTGGCGTGATCTCGGCAGTAGGGCCGCTCGCGGCGCAAGCACGTGGCGCGGCAAACACAGCCCTGGTACGGAGTTCGCTGCGCATGGGGCTATGGATTGCACTCGCTCTATGGGCGCCGATCATGGTTCTGCCGGTGCAAGGCGAGCAAATCGTGCTAGCGCTTGGCCAGGAGCCGGCTATCGCGCGCTTAGCTCAGCAATATCTGCTCGGGCTCGCCTGTGGTATCTTGCCGGCGCTGTGGTTTTTGGCGATCCGCAGTTTCATGGCAGCGGTCGATCGCCCGGCGCCGGCCTTGTGGATCACGCTCGCCGCCATCCCGACCAACGCACTGCTGGCCTATCTGTTGATCACCGGCAAGTTCGGCTTGCCGCAGCTTGACTTGTTCGGAGCCGGCCTTGCGACTAGCCTGGTGAACAGTGGGACCTTTCTGGCCGGTATTTGGTTCGTTGCATGCTGCCGTCCTTTTCGCGACTACCAGGTGCTCCGATATCTTTGGCGGTTCGATTGGCCATTGATGCTGGAACTCCTCGTGGTCGGCACCCCGATTTCGGTCGCTATTTTCATGGAATCGGGTCTTTTCTCTGCGACGGCCCTCCTGATGGGTGTGATCAATACCACAGCGGTTGCCGCCCATCAGATCGCATTCCAGGTTGCAGCTGCCCTATTCATGATCCCGTTTTGCATCGGAATGGCGATGAACGTGCGCATCGGACACGCACTCGGCAGCAACGATCTATCAGGTATCAGACAGGCTGGTTTTGCCGCCATGCTGCTTGGAGTCCTGATCGCGGCGATCGCTACGATTGCGGTGGTCGGCACGCGCTTTGAATTGCCGAGCTGTTCGTCGACCAATCGGCCAGGCGCTTCTTGCACATACCAAGGCAGCACACGATGCGACCAGAAGATAAGCTCCGCGCTTGAAGTGCTTCTCGAGTATCGTGACCCGGCTATCCTGGAAAGGCGCAACCCGCGCCGATCATCCTCCCTCCACGAAAGACAAGAGTCTCATCGAGGACGCGGCTGCCGCCAGTAAACGCGCCAGGAAAGCCGTCGAAGTCTCCGTCAAGAACCTCCTCAAGTTTGCAGGGGGCCTCGCCGCCCGCGGCAAGAAGATTGATCAGCTGGACCACATCGCACTCCTCGAGCTTGCAAATAAGCTGTTTCCAAGAGCCTCATCCGCGGGCTCGGCATGATCGATCCGTGAATACCGCAACGCCGGGCGCACTTCCGGTGCGGAAGGAGCTACGCTGGCGGTTGATGTTCTGGGCCTTCTCGCCGATCTTGAGTGTCGACCCGGAGAAACTTCGGCGGCTCCTGGATGACGAACCGACATTCTCGCAGACGATCGACAATTTGGCGGAGCGTCAGGACGGTATGGATCCGGTTGATCAGCTGCCAACCGAAAGTCTCGATACCGCAGAGCTTATAGGGATGCTCGCTTCTCCCGTCCGTTCGCCAGAAGACGAAGTCAATCCAGCCGGATCCATACCGGCCGGGCGCGGAGCAGACTGGCTTATTGCCCACTGAGAGTCTGGATACGGCGAAGCTCCTCGAGATGATCGCTTCGGGCGGCCATTCGCCAGCGGACAGCATCAATCAGCCAAGTTCGATGCCATCATGGACTCTTGAGAATTCAACGACCGGCGCAGCATTTCAGGCGCGCAATCGCAACCTGCGATGCCAGCACTCGAGCTGTATCTTCCGCAAGGATGGGAGCATGGTGAGCAGTGGGCGAGCGAGGACTTCAAGAAAGGAATGCGGCTGCATGGTGTGCTCCCGGACGAAGTGCGGCCGGAGACAAGATTGACCATCCGCGGATTGGACTACATAGCCAGCATTGGACCGCCAGGCCTGGAGCACGAGGTGTTTCTTCGCAGAGCGTGACAAGGCATTCGCAGTCAGAGCAAATATGCATGGCGCCTTTCATAAGACCGCGCGGCCGCCTCTTCCGAGAGGCGCCTCGCTGGCGCACGTATACCGGCGAATATCACCGGCAGCATGTGGGCTGGGACCCCGCTCCCAAGGCGTCCGCCGGCGCAACGTAACGACTCAATCGGGAGCCCCCGCCATAGTTCAACCGGTGGATCGAGCCCGAAGCTTTTGAAATCGCCTCGCATACACATGGGTTTCGACCTCGGAAGAACGACAAGGCAACTGACAGACTGCAGCGACGCTGATCCGCTGCTGATCAGCGACTCCGATCGCGGTACTTTTCGAAAGACTGCCAGCGTTTCCTGTTGCCAAGGGCAGCGGGACCGATCATTCCTTCCGCGGATGAACCAAAGACGAGCTCCTCCGTAACGATCCACCACAAGACCAGAACAGGCCGCTATGGATCTATCAACTAATTGATTGACCGCATCGTGCTGACCCTTCCTGTAACGTTTTGTAGTGTAGCAGCGATTACCTGCCCGCAGCCGTCAATACTGGCCCATCATCGAATATTGCCAATGACGGCCTCCTTGGCCTTTTCGTCTTTCGACAGAACGTTAGATGTCAATTGAGTGACCTGATTGAGCTTATCCAGAAGCCCTTGAAGCGAAATCACTGCCATTTGCCCTTCGCTGTTGGCGCTATCAATCGCCGCTTTGAGATTGTTGATCGCGGCGTCGAACTCCGCCTGTATGCCATATACGTCGTTATTGATTTTCTCGATGGCGATGCCATTCGCCTGTATGAACTCATAGACGCTTCGGGTCTTGCCTTGCGAATCGACAAAGGTGCCGTACGCTTTAACAGTCTTGTCGTCATTTGGCCTTTCGGCCCGCAGAGTCGCCAATGCGCTATTCATGTCTTTCAAAAGATTGTTACGCGCCTGCATGCTGGCATAATCAGCCCGGAGCTGCGTCTCGTAGATGCCGTGTCGCTCCATCATGAGCAGCATCATGGTCGCATATAGCGACTGCCCATCTGTGAGGGCATGGTCCGCACTGTAGGACGGCACGCTTGCAGTTGCATTGATCATTTTCTACCCTCCTTCCGGTCTAAAACATCGTTTGTTCAAATGATGGGTTGCACTCAGGCCATGTTGACGAGTTTGCTCCTCGTCTCGCTATCAGCACTACGCATCTCCGCAAGCTTGCTCAGCATGTCCTGAATCTGCGTCTGATAGTAATCGATGAATTGCCTTTCGTCCTCCGCGTGGGCCTTCGCCTTGGTGCTATCCGCGTCATGCTTCGCCTTTTCTTCCTGACATTGAGTGGACGCCATGTTCATGCCGGCCCCCGCGATCTTGGACGTTTCCGTTGTCATGGCGGCCATGCCCCCCCATTTCATGGTCTCCTCTGCGGCCGCGGTTTGCGCGTGAGCCATGCGCGTAACTTCTAAATGGCCCATGCTATTAGAAGTGTGGGCGTCAAGACCAGACGAGGACTTGGGTGCATTGCTTTCGAATCGCAATTGACTCTGGCGAGCACCCTTGAGGTTCATGCCGGCGCCGGCGATAGCGCCACTCGATGCGGCGATCGAGCCAAACAACTGGTAGAGCCCTGAACTTCGAATCGACTTGGCGGCCGCGTCCTGCGCAGCGATATCGGCGCCAACCGCAGCCCACATGTCCTCTCTGGCCGCTTTGCGAAGCTCAGAATTGAGACGAACAATGAGCGCCGCGATCGCCGACATGTTGCTCCCCGTCGCAAAGTCCTCGAGCTTGGGCGCAATACCTGAAAGCGTCTGCTGAGTAACACGCTCAGGAAACCCCGAGTTTCCAAGCAGTGCAGAACTTGGCGCGCCGTTAACACTATGGGCAAGCGACTGAGTAGTGGTCGCCTCTGGTGCGCGGGCGCCGCGGAGGGAGACAGAGGGCGAACTCGGCGAAAGCTGACGATGCGCGGCATTGTCCAATGGATCAACGCCGACGACATTTACACGCTCGATAGCACCTAGCATGAATGCGTTCCTTACGCTCGCAAGAGAAGGCTGTTAGAAATGATTAGGCGAAGGCACGGATGAGAGACGCATCGCTTGCACTGCGGCTCTCGATAGCCTCGGCAATCCTCTGCGTGGTCGCCTTTTGGTCGAGGACGAGCCGCTTGATGAAGTCCATCTCGTTGTTTTGAAGCTCTTTCATCCACGTAATTCGCTTCCTTATGTCCAAAGCGTCCGCCTGAGTGTCCGCGGCCTCCTTCTGCTGAACCCCATTCGCTATGCCCGCAGCGGCCCCGCCGAACGAAGCAGTTGCCTCGCCAACGCGGGCGGCAGTCGAAACCTTCTGGCTGATCTGAGCAATCCTGGTAGCGTTCGAGGTTGTATCTGCAATCGTGGAAGCGGCTTGATTCATGGCCCTTGAGAGGACGGTTGCCAACGAGCCCGGTTGCTTTGCGAGGGAGGCAAGTCCACGGAGAGCTGACGCGCCGGCCTCACCAAGGCGGCTCCACATAGCGGCCGCGCGGGCTCCATTCGCAGCCCCACCCATAAGCCCGGCGCCTGCCGTCAGCACGGTAACCGACAATATGATGCCCATCGTGATGCCGACAGCCACTTTGTTCGCTTGGGCAGCATCCATGTTGCCGTCTTGCATGAGACGTTTGGCAATCGCCTGGGTCATCTTGTCGACGACACCCGTTTCGTTGAGCACCGCAACGCCAACTGTCACTGCCGCGGCAACTGTCGCAAGAGTGCCACCGGTGACCACGGCGGCCGCGACCGAGAGCCCGACCGCGAGCCACCCGAGGAACTTCCTTATGTGTGCGCTCTTTTTCGCTTTCGCCATAGCGTTAGCGGCTTCGATGATCTTGTTGCCGATCGTCTCGTGCTGCTGCCTTAGCAGTTCGCCTTCGTGTCGAACATCCGCCATCCCGCTCGCAATTAGCCGGTCAGCCATTTTGATCCTCAATGCCAGCAGATTGTTAGCAAGTTCTACCGGGTCGAGCCCGCGCGGCAGCGCCAGGTTCGGAATCGAACCCGATGCGACGATTTTGCGGGAGACTGCTGGCGGCAAATTGCCAATTGCTGTCGTATCGAGCGTGCCTGAACGAGCAATCAAGGAGCGACCGGGTACAAGCAGCGTCCCTGCTTCGTACTGCGCTTCACTGTTCCAACCGGTTACGTTCAAGCTATGCGCCATTTGAGTTCCTTTCCGTTTTCAGACGGTCGAGCATCCGTCGCGCGCGCCAGGCGAACGTGTTGAGCTCGGAATTTCCGGCGCTGAGCGTCAGGACATCACCGAGCGCGACTATGGCTGCTGCCGGGCGCCCCAGTTTGACCAAACATTCTGCAGCGCGAAGTGGTATCTGCGGGTCCTCGCTGTTCAGGAGCGCAGCCAACTTGTAAGCCTGCACCGCCCCCTCTGTATCCTCAAGCATCTGACTGGCAGCAGCCAGGCTGAGCCAGGATCGCGCGTCAGTGTGTCGATGCAAGCATAAAAAGCGAAAGAAACTCAGCGCGTGCTCATATTTGCCGCAGCAGTAATAGCGGTAACCGAGCGCATATAGTGCCTCAAGTTCTTCGTCTGTAATGCCAACGACATCGCCTAACGTCGCGCGCCCCGCCATGAAGTCGAGCGCGAGGTGCGACGAGGCTCCGCCGTCAATCGCATCGGCCGCCTCAGGATCGCTCAATAGGCCTTGCTCGACCCCGCTCGCCAAATCACACCCTTTGTCCGAGCCATGAAAGATTCAAAGTCGTTTCGGGTGAAGGCAAAACATCGCCTGGGGCCGCCTGCTCGCATGAATAAGATGCGTCAGAGCCCCCGTCGCAATCGCCGTTACTCGCAGGAGGGGATTCCGGGTCGGCAGCCCCGGCGTCCGATAGTTGAGCCAGCCACTCAAGTTGAGCATCCGCCCTCCTTAGAAGGCGGTCCATTTGCTTGATCGTTTGTCGGGACCTTTGTATCGTTTCGTCTAGATCCACGTTCGCTTCCTCACCAACTTCATGCGATGCAACCCGGGTCCGACCTGCACCCGACGGCGCCATGCCGCTCGCAGGTGCAAACCACTCGAGAACGTCGACCGCCAGATCGGCGGCTCGACGCCAGGGCTGGGACAATCTGCGTCTTGCACAAGATGCCCGTTATCCCGACTGAACGACGCCGAGAACAACTTCGGCATCCAGGAGTACTGGACGGCCCCTGCCCTACGGTACCCGATAGTCCGCGGCGTGCAAAATATTGAGTCATTATGGGTGCATCGGCACGAATGATAGGGCCGCTCGTATCGGCGCAAGCGTGGCTACCGTTCAGGTTGACGGCCAATACGATTATTCTGAACTTTCCCTGAAACCTTATGAGGGCGGAGTTCGTAACGGCGACTTATCGTGGATGTGAAGCGTGTGGCATTCTCCGGACGCCTCGCGTTCCACCCGCCACTACCTGCCCAGGCCTTAAATTGCCCACATCCATCCTAGGGGGCACCTAATAGCGATCCGAAGAATGTTGCCGAACAATTCACGACAAATTACTCGGTTCTGAGGAGGATGGCGTCGAAGGTGGCACCAAGGGGTCTATTTCATTCGCGCCATGCTGACTATTCCGAAGCTCGCAACTGACCTCACGAATTCAGAGCCGATCACCACCGGTCTCGGTCGCAAGGTCCCCGAGCGCTCGCAACACCTCTGCGATAGGTTCAATCAAGTGTGACGGGATATATTCATCGACCAGACCGTCTTCCAGGAGCGCACGCGCCAGCGGAACATTTCGCATCACCGGCACGCCAGCGGCGGTGGCGGCCGCGATCATTTGCTGTGCGAGCAGGTCGGTACCAATAGCGTCAATCACGGGTAGCGGAGTCTGTTGCCCATCGTAGTAAAGCGCCACTGCAATATGCGTGGGATTGGAGATCAACGCGGTCGCACTGCGCGCTAAGGCGATAGGATTCTTGGCCATTAATTGCGAACGAAGTTGCTTGCGGCGCCTCTTGATCAGGGGATCGCCTTCGTTTTCCTTGTATTCTCGCTTCACTTCCTCCAGCGACATCATATTCCTCTTCTCGAACTGCCACCGCTGGAACGCGAAGTCCGCAATTGCCACGACAAGATGGATCGACCCCGCCCAGACCGCGACATAGAATAAGAGGTTACCCGTCAGCAAAGCCAGGCAGGATATTCCGCAACTCGGAATCCATACAAGCGAACTTACTGCTGCGCGAACCACAAATACAAGAACGAGACCGAGCAACAGCACCTTCACGACTGATCGGCTCAGCTCGAAGAGGCTCTGCGACGAGAATATCCTGCCGATGTTCTCACTTGGGTTCAGCTTCATGAGCGATGGCGCCGCTGCTGAGGGCGAGAAGAGCACTCCGGTCTGCAACATGTGGCCGCCGACACCGCCGATCAGGACGACGCCGAGAAACGGCATTGTCAGGCTCTGTATTTCACGGCCGTACGATCCGAAGAGTTGCAGCGCGACAACGACAAAGTTCTCATTTTTCAGATGCGCGATGGGTAACAGGAGCGCGGCCTCAAATCGGTCCACCAGGCGAGGCAAAGAGGTGACGAACAAGGCGAAGAACCCAATGGTCAGCACCGCCGAGACAACCTCCCTGCTCTGAGCAACCTGTCCTTTCTTGCGCAGCTCGCGCAGCCTCTGACGGGTCGGTCTTTCGCTCTTACCAGCTGGCATGAATACTCACATGGCGATGCGGCGAACAAATGCGACAGGCGATAGCCCATGATCGCCGGCATGAGTCAAAACTGTCGCGAGCGACAGGATCAGCAGCAGCAGACCAACCACGCTTTTGACCGGCATCGCGACATAGAAGACCTGCAATTGTGGCACGAACCGACCAATCAGCGCCAGACCCAATTCACTTAAGAGCATGGCGAGGATGGCTGGACCGGCGAGGAGCAATGTCAACAGCATGACGAGGTCCGCGAGGCTCAGTACCTCTCCGACGAATGCTGGACCAATTGTCGGACGAAAGGTCCACACAGGCCAGATTTCATGCGAACGATAGAGTGCCTCCAGGAGCTTGGAGAAGCCTCCCGTGACGAACAGCCATGTGAGGTAAAGCTCACCCAGGAATGTCCCAAGCGGCGAGGTTTGATTGCCGCTTGCCGGATCAAGCAGACTGGCCATCGTTGCACCCCTTTGGTTGTCAATGAACGTGCCGCACGCCTCCACGCCCCACATGACGGCGGCAACTGGCAAGCCGAGTACAAGCCCGAGCAGAAGTTCCTTCAGTCCGAGGCCCAAGATCAGCGTCAGGCTGGCCAAGTCGAGGTCCTCAGGCCTTGTTGTCCAGGCGCGTCCTATTACAGGGAACGACAATGCGATGATCACGCTGTTGCGTGCCATTCCTGTCATCATATTGCGCGCGAGGACTGGGACGACCAGCATCATGCCCGATATGCGCGCAACCGCGAGCACAAGAACAACGAGGGCGGTACGCATCTCATCCGGATCAAGTGACAACATGAAAAGACAACCAGGATGATGAAGAGCGGCCGCGGTCCTTTCTGCAGATGCCGCACGCGATGGACAATCGATGACCCGCTCGAGCTCCAACGCCTACACTGCGCCGATCTTGTCGAAGATTCGCATGGTATACCGGCCAAGCTCCTCAAACCAGCTCGCGGTGGCGACCAGCACAAGATTTACGCTTATCAGCTTCACAGCGAAGGAAAGTGTTTGCTCTTGAATCTGAGTCATGGCCTGGATGAGACTGATGGTCAGTCCCACGATCGTAGCGACGAGGACTGCCGGCAAGGACAGCACAACCGACAGTGTAAGCGCTTCGACGGCGACGTTGACGAGCGTGGCGGAATTCAAGACGCCGGTCCTGCGTAGGACAAGACGAGGCCGTGGATGAGGCGCTGCCACCCGTTCACGGCAACGAACAAGAACAGCTTGAATGGCAGGGATATCGTCATGGGTGAAACCATCATCATGCCCATCGCCAGAAGGATGTTGGAGATAACGAGATCGATAACGATGAAGGGGAGGAACAGCAAGCATCCGACCTTGAATGCCTCTTCCAGTTCGGACGTGATGAAGGCCGGGATCAAGATCAAAAATGCGTTGTCGACCACGTCAGCCGCGTCTTCCTTGCTCCACAACTTGTGCGTGGCATTGACGAAGAAATGACGTGTTGTCGTGGACGTGTTTTTGATGAGGAAGTCACGAACTGGCTCGGCACCTATGGCTATCGTGTCGACCAATTCTCCGAACGTTTGGTACGCGATTGGCCTATCACGCAGAGCCTGATACGCGCCCTTCGCCACTGGCTGCATGATGTAGACTGAAAGTAAGATAGCGATCGCGTTCAAGGCCATGTTCGGTGGGATATTCTGAACGCCGAGTGCGTTGCGCAGCAGCCCAAAGACAACGACAAGCTTTACGAAGGACGTTACCGTAATCGCAACGAAGGGGAGGACCGCGATGGCTCCCATGAGGACGACAAGCGTCGCCGGATCGGGCAACTTATTCATCGCTCAGCCCGGGGCAAGCGCAGATCCAGCAGGCGCACCCCGGTCCGCTCAGCAATGCGCACCAGCTCACCCGTCGCGACGACTTGGCCATTGACGCGCAGAGAAACGTTAGTGGTTGCATCAAAGCCAAGATCGATGACCTGGCCCACAGCGAGTTCACGAAGCTGTCCGAGCGGCATGGTCAAACGTCCGACATCAACATCGACGGTCAGATTAAGGCTGTCGAGGCTTTCAGACGGGAGGAACTCCGGCTTACCCATCAAACGATCCACTACTGATTGGACAGAGAGGCGGCAATCCCGGATCGAGGCACGAAACCAGGGATTGTTAGAGAGGTGCGCGACAACGCTCATCACGCCATCCTTGCCCACCGATTGGTTGTCGAGCATGATGACGTCACCTTGCGCAAGTCGCTGTAGTTCCGCCACGGCAAGGCTGATGGGAGCAATGCGCACATCCAGAAGAAGCGGAAGCTCATCGAGCGCTGCGGCTACGACCGGCAGGTCGGAGGAACAGTCGGCGACCCACTGCAGCCCCTCACCATCGAGTTCCACCAAACCGACCAGATCGTTCGGTTGCTCCAGCCGAACGATCTTGAACGCGTAGGGACGCGGGGCCGCGACGTCGGAGCAGGACCAGGTCGGCCGCAGACCGCACCATCGCTCGACCTCGATCGCCAGATCCTGCAGAACGATATCAAACAATATCTCACCCAGGCCGTGGCCAGGAGACAATGTGGTGATCTCCGGCCATCGTTCTACGGCCAGCTGTGGAAGGAGCATTGCCCCTAATGCGAGGCGGATTTTGTGGCCTTGCACATTCATTAACACGGTGTAACTTGGCACCGGGATGTGCCGATGCGTTGAATCGGCCATGACCGCCTGCGCTTCGATGCCGGCGAGACTGAAAGCAAACGGAAGACGACTCGCAATTCGCGATATTGCGACAGCATCGCGTCCATCGTAGCGCGGAAGATCGATCATGAGCGCTTCTCAGCGCTGTAGTGGAATGTCGTCTCCGAACCGGAAGAGTGCCAATGACAGCCCTCTTCCCGCCAGCCTCGGCCAACGACTGCAATCATGACGCGCATGCCGAGCCGATCAGACAAGTGGCGCGCAAACGCTTGGCCTCGCAATTGCAAGATGGACCTAAGGTGGTCGGAGACGATGGAGAGAGATAGCGCATCGTCGCGGCATCTGACGGACACACTTGCGCTTCCAAACACGACGCGATTCAACGTGATATACGCCGTCGCGCCCCCCCTGCGGTCCGGGCATATCAAACCGCGCTCAACGATCGCCTCCGCCAGCTCAGCGAGCTCTGTGGAACGTGAAGGCTTTCCGTCCACTCCCGGATCCTGTGCATAATCCAGCATGACGGGTTCGTGCGAGACGACGGGCACGCAGGAGGACGCAACGCCCCCCATCGCCACCGGATCATGCTGATCGTTGCCGAGCTTCGAGCAGCCGGAACCATCCGCGGGCGACTCGCAGTCATCCAGAGCGGCCTCTTCGAGTCGTCGCCGAAAGCGCTCGTAATCCGCACCAGGCACAGGCTTCTGGGCCGCGAGCACGCGCGGGGGCGAGCGGTCACATGGCGCGATTGCCGACATCGAAGCGCTGTCACGGACCTTCATCAAGGCAGCTCCATCGCAGCTTCACCAGACATCAAACGCGCCGCAGCGACAGGCACGCTGAAATGCCATGCAGACAGCTCAATTCGCGCATTGCAGCACCGCGGCTCATCGCTCCAGTCACCAATCACGACCTTGTACCCCGGAGACAAGAGGAAGGTAAGCGCCGCTCAGCACAAGGCACTCCCTTCCACCCCTTTGATCTGCTTAGGGCCGCTCAGAAGCAAATACATTTTCGATATCGGTCCAGCTGATCGCGCTATGGCGCAGCCCAACGATCGGGCCAGGCCCGATCCATATGGTTGTTGAACGGCCGCCTGATCCCCTCCATGAGCGGGGGCGGATTCTCAAGGACTTGGCACCGCTCAATATTCCAGTCAGCCCGGTCAGCCCAACCCGGGAAAAGCGCCTAGTCGATCCTGCAAGGCCTGCCGATCTGCGCCGATGTTGTTAAGGCGCAGCTGCTCTGGCTGCTGTCCTTCCGCCAAACGTCTAACCAGCGTCCGCGTCGCGTCGAGCACGAAGACGCCACAATCATAGCGGTCCTGCTGCTGGGCCATGTCAGCTATGCTGCGAGGACAGCTACGCCGCCGCTAAGAAGATCGATGATTTCTGACATAGTGCCTCATCATCTGAAGCGCGGCATGATCTTACGTGCGTCAAATTCCGGCGCATCAAGGAGTGTGCCGCGAGAGCAGCCCGCTTGTACTAGTCATGCGGGAGCGGCCGACGGCACTCGGGTGGTCATGGCTTGACGAGATCGATGATCATCGCGCTCGTTCAGCCGACGACGGCATACAACGCGCCGTTTTGGAGCCAATGGCAGCGGAGTTTGACTGCCTGGCAAGGGTTGGTCCAGTTTGCGTCCGCGATCTCGCGCTTCACCCGTAACAGCCGAGATTGGCAACAACTCATCGAAACGTGCCGCGTGGTGAATACCGCTCCTGCTTATCCAGGCGACCATCAATGTGTGGTCAAAGCACGGAGCGCTCGCAGCTCCATCACTTCCCGTTATGGCCCGATATCGATGAATTAATTTGCAGCTTGGCGGGTCTCCGGTACTGACACTCGGAAGAATCATCAAGCTGCTATTTGTCTTATCCTCGGGAAAGTTTCGCCGCTGAGCGCCAGGCCCAATATCGCTCGCGCTGCTAAAGCTCCAGAGGATGGCTTTGCGCTGGCACATGGAAACATTGAATGAATGCACATCTTCCGCAAGTGTGTCCCCCTTCGCACCCCACGGCACTCACGTTTCTTTGTCTACTCCTCACCGGATGCGCAGGCTCGACGGCTGAGCGCAGCGTTCTACTGAACCCGCCGAGCGGCATTCGGAAGGTGTCCGAACCTACATACTCGGAGAGCGCACCGCTCGCGGGGGGCTTTGAAGTGTTGACCCAGCCATCCGCCCCACCTGCCGAAACCTCGGAGCGTCGGCTACCGGTCACCACCAATAGCACGCGCGTCAGTCTGGACTACGTCAATGCTGATATTCGGCGGGTCGTGAATGACGTCGTCGGCAATATCTTGGCCATGTCCGTTGTGATCGATCCAGGCGTAGAGGGAAAGATAACGCTCCGGACTTCCGGCAAGGTTCCGGCGAATGATGTTCCGCGGCTTCTGGACGAAGTGCTGGGAAAGTCTGGTTACGGACTGGCGGCAGGTGACCGGGGAGTCAGGGTGGCGCGCCTGGCTGATCTCGCCGACGGAGGGCGCGGCGATGTTAAGGTAATTCCCGTTCGTTATGTCGACCCAGTCGAGGTCATCAAGGTCATCCGACCAAACGTCGAGGAAAACGTTCATTTGGCGCCCGCCCCCGGACAACGAGGCATTGCGATCAGCGGCCCGCCCGGTGGCGTCAGTTCCGCGCGTGAACTCATAGCCTTGTTGGACATCGATAGCATGCTCCACAAGTCCTTTGCTCTGTATACCCTGGCTCAGGCAAGTCCCGCCGCAGTCGAGAAAGACCTCAATTTTCTATTCAATCAGAATGCTGAGGGTCCGGCGCGAGTCCGGTTTGCATCACTGGAGCGGTTGAACGGCATTCTTGTAATTGCCGACGATCCTGCGGCGCTCCAGCACGCGCGTGCGACAATCGAGAAGCTGGACAGAACGTCGAAGGCAGCAGCAAACGTTCAAGTGCGGCCTCTGAAGTACCGAAGGGCGACGGAAGTGGCTCAGGTGCTGGCGCAAATCTTCGGCGCTGACCCGAGCGTTGCAGCAGCGCCCGCACAGTCCGATGGAGAGTCCGGCAAGGTGCCGGTGGCAAACCTGGCCAGTCGATCAGACCTTCTTCCAAACCCGTCCAGCCCGCCGAACGCAGACTCCGACTCGAACACGCAGACGGTGCAAGCAAAGCACGAAGCGGTAGTAGTTCCGGCCAGTCTCGGTTTATCGGCGCCGGTGCGGATCCAGGCGGATCGCAGCCAGAACGCGCTTGTTATTCTGGCGGCACCGCGCGATGCCAAGATCATCGATGCCGCGATCCGTCGTCTTGATGTCAAGCCTCGTCAGGTTCTCATCCAGGCAATTGTCGCGGAGGTCCGGCTAAACGACGGCCTGGGGTACGGGGTGGACTATCTTTTGTCCTCTCGTGGCCTGGGTGCCGTTCCAAAAGGTGGCTTGTCCTATGTGTTTCCCGGGACAAGTGCCAACGTTGTGCTGCATGCGCTGAGCGAGGTGGCGGACGTCAAGGTTGTATCCGCGCCACGCATTCTCGCGGTCGACAATCAGCCGGCGACGATCCAGGTCGGCGAGCAGGTCCCTATCTTGTCCCGATCATCCCAATCCCCGGCAAGCGAGAACTCGCCGATCATCAGCAACGTCGAACTGCGTGACACAGGAGTAATTTTGGCTGTTACGCCGAGAATAGGCGCCGGCGGTAGTGTCACACTCGACACTTTTCAGGAGGTTAGTACCGCCAACAAGAACAAGCTCACCAGCATCCAGTCCCCTGTGATTTCGCTACGCCGCCTGCAGAGCACCGTATCCACACGAAACGGGGATACGATAGCGATTGGTGGGTTGATGCAGGATAGTACCTCTCGGGCCGATTCTGGGCTGCCTTTGCTGATGAACATTCCGCTTCTGGGAGCGGCATTCCGGCGTACTGAACAAACCAAAGAGCGAACTGAGCTCCTGGTGTTACTCAATCCTCTGGTGCTTCAAGGTGACGCAGAGGCAGGAGCCCTAACCGACGAGTTGCGGGCGAAGTTCGAATCGCTGGCACCCGAACTTGGCCGCCAGCTCACGCCCGGACCGCAACAAGAGGCTGCCTCACCAAAGCGCCAACAAGCTGCGAAGGTTCGGCGAGAGCTGGCAATCCCGGCCGTCACCGGCTCAATTTCGGTACCCAGAACCTTTCCTGAGCCCCTGGTATCTCCCCTGCTCGATGGCAATATGCGAAGCGCACTCGATTGATAGTTGGCGCGAAGCAGTCTCCCGATCGGAACGCTGTGCTTGATCAGAGTACGTATCCAGTGACGACTAGAAGGTTGCTGTCGATCGACGCAAGACCGTCATCGAGGTAGCCGGTCAGACAGTCCCATCGATTGCCGGCACGGGCGATGACGCCCCGCTCAGGCTCCCGGGCCGCAGGTCGGATGGCTGCTCGTCGGGCTTTTCCTTGAACGCGGGCCGCGGCAGGCGAGCTACACTGTCGTCGCAATCGCAACTTGTATCGACGAACATTTCTTCCCTCGGCGATCTGGCGCCAGTGAAACCTCAGTCCAACCAGCAAGATCCCAGGTTGCAGCTAGGCTTCGACTATTTGCTGGCCGGATCGCGGGGCGACGGCCGCTCGGCAACACGCTGGCGTTTGAAGTCTCAGAGTCAGTCGATGGTGGACGAATTCCACTTCGGGCCGGGGTTCACACTGGTTGTACCCTCGAGGCTCCCGTTATGATAATCAGCCTTCCTTCTTTTTGCTGTCTTTTCGAAGCGCCAGTTTTACGTGGGTTGTCAGGAGGTCACCTACCGCCTGTGCCGCGAAGGGCAGCGGAGTATTGCCGGAAGAGATCAGGCATGCCGTCACATGGATCGGCGGATCTATCGAGATCAGCCTCAGACGGCCATGTCCCGGCATGTCAGAGAAGACGATCTTCGGAACGATCACATTACCGATGCCTGCATTGACCAGGGAGAGCGCACTGGCGAACGTATCGACTTCCGCGATGCAATTGGGTGTCAAGCCGACCTCTTGAAGCGCCCGGTCCAACGCGCTGCGAACTGTGTTGGGCCTTGTCGGCAGCACAAGAGGAAGGTGAGCCAGTCGCTCGAGCGAAATGGTATGCGTGACGTCTTCCGCAAACACAGGTCCAACCAGCGATAGCGGCTGATGAAAGAGCGGCTGCCGCGATAAGCCCTGGATAGGCTCATCTTCCAGAAGGAAGCAGAGATCGAGCGCACGCGATGCGATAAGCGATCTCATGCGCACAATGTCACCTGCAACCAGACGGAGGTGCACTTTCGGCAGAATCATCCGGCAGGCTTCCATAAAGTCGCAAGCCCAGCACACCGCAAATCCCGATGACATGCCAAGCCTTACCAGGCCTTCCGGTTCTCCTGCCGCCGACCGAACAACGCGGTCCAACTGCTCCACCTGCCCAATGATCGATGCCGCCTCACGATAGAAGATTTCGCCCGCGGCAGTTGGACGAATGCCGCGTTGACTCCGCTGGAGCAGTTCGACGCCAAGCTCAGCTTCAAGGGCAGCCATTTGCTGGCTGAGGGCAGGCTGCGCCACGTGCAGCATGCCTGCCGCCCCCGTAAAGCTACCAGCATCCACGATGCCGAGGAAATAGCGGAGATGACGAAGTTGCAGGAAGTTAGGTGACATCAGTCGCGTTCGATTTCGCTCGGTCGATTCAGGCATGATCAGGATATCCGGACTCGCCCATCAGCCCGGATAGCGTGCCGGCACCGAACGACCACACCTACCGATGAAGATCAGGCAATATTCCGGATGATACCATTGAGTGCGTCGTGAACCGCCTTGATGATGGTAGAGTTCAAGTTCAACAGTGTCGTGTGCTTGGTCATTGAGAGCTGAAAGCGAATCAGATCCATGGTGTCGTCCGGGTTCATGGTTGCCATACGTTCTCTCACATTGCGTTCCGATTGGACGACGGATTGCCCAATCGAGCTGGTTATACTGCCGAAATGCATTTCACCTCTCATTACTCAGCGGACTATTTCGCGGTGATGCTGTACCCATGTAGCATCAACGACTTCGGTCGCGCAATCTATTGCCTCGAGCAGCGCCTGCAGTGCTTCGAACTGCCGCGTCGTGACGCCGCTATCAATGTGACGTTTCAGAGACTGCCTCCAGTTCTGGAGGTCTTCATTGATGACGGCTCTGCTGGAGCCATCGACATCATTTAGCAGCTGCTTTTCCAACTCAAGCACGATGGATTCCTCTTCACCGTTGATCATCCTCGGTTAACCACTCTGGGTTCTCTCGATAGAGCATGCGAAGGTTCGATTCTCCGACACGCACGATAAGCCCGTCGCGGTCAACGGCCGCAATCTTGCCGATGTGATCGATGCTGTCGCCCACTTTCAACTGAGCTCCGTTTTCAACAACGACGAAAGGTGTGCGGCCCAGGTGCACCCCTCGCACCGCGGGCAATACCATCAGCTCACACCGCGACTCGAGTCGGATATAGGGCCTGAATCTTTCCTCGAACCGAGCGGCAACGTCCTTCCACTCATCGTATGTCGCCGAGGCCAGCGCTCCGGACACGGATACGACATCGGGCCTTACGGTGATGCGGATGGACCGGCGGAGTTCGGCGGACGCCGCCCGCAGCAAAAAAGCGCGTGCGCGATCTGGTGTTGCCACTTCATCATTGGTCTTGTAGATGCCCGGGATGTCCTGCTGGAGACGACGAAAGGCCGCTTCTACTTTAGCATCGCTCCGACCATAACCTATTACTGTGAGTTCGCCTGCAGCTTCTACGCGAACGCGACCGTCGATATCAAAAGCGTGTAAGATCGTAGCTGCGAGGTCGATCAGCCTTGCGTCAGATAATTTGGCAGTAGCCGGTCGCTTTGCTGTGAGGTCAGCCGCAAGCCTGGGGTCTTGCCAGTCAGACTGGCTCTTGTTGGTATTCTCTCCAGGCTCCAGTTCGATCGTCAGCCTGCCGGCAGTCGATTGGATATTGACGTCGGGTGCAATGTCCGCCCCATGAGGATCGGCCGTCTGCGGCTCGATCGGCTGGGTGCCCGGAGGGTTAAAATAAGACCGGGAGTGAAGCCGCTCCATCCCTGCCCAAGCGCCACATATTATCATCAGGAGGCCACAAACCACCGCCGCCAACCGCAATCGCCACGGTATCCAGCCCACCGCGAGACGTGTTCGCCAGCTGCCCAAACTCGATGACTCTGTCGCATCCGAAGCGGCCCTGCTTGCATCCACCCCCTGGCGCTCGGCTACGGTATGCTCCTTGGGAAAGTCGAGCCCGACGGGACCGAGGCTAAAGATTGTGCGGCCAACACGGACAGGGGTGAACGGATCAAGGATAGTCGGATTGTTGGGAGTGCACTCTCTACCGTTGATCAGCACGCCCGGTGCGGACGCAGTGATCTGGATTTTCCCTGACTCGTTAACAATGCGGATATGCGAACCGACGAGTTCCGGATCGCCGAAGGTGAGGTCATCCGTATCATGGCTACCGATGAGCGACGTTCCCTCGTCCAGGCATGTCTCCGCGCCCAGGTTTGGCCCGGACAGCACGCGCAAAGTGAGCTTGGCCTGCTCATCGGTCAGAACATTCTTTTCCATTGGCATGCACGTCACTGCAGCGCAATTCGCGCCAAGGGCTGGACAGAGATGTCGGGAGCAAGCTCCTGATAGGAGAGCACCGGGAGCTCGTACAAATCGGCCTCGACAAGCTTGCGGACGTATCGACGGATATCGATCGAGGTGAGTAGCACGGGCTTGTATGGCAGCGATTCAAGGATGCCGGCGGCATCTTTTATCCTGCCAACGATCTGTTGCGTGGTCTGCGGATCGAGAGCGAGATAGCTCCCCGCAGACGTCTGTCGAATTGACTTGCGCACAGTATCTTCCACCTCCGGCGTCAAAATGTAGGCCGGCAACAGATTCGTACCGGCACAATGCTGAAAGCAGATCTGCCTCTTGAGCGCGCCACGCACATACTCGGTCAGCAGGACTGTATCCTTCTCGTTTTGTCCCCACTGGACCAATGTATTGAGGATAGCGCACATGTTTCGCAGCGAAACCTGCTCCGAAACGAGCCGTTTGAGCACCTCGGCAATCTTTTGCAGCGGGACTAGGCGCAACGCCTCCTTCACGAGTTCTGGAAAGGATCCCTCCGCCTGCTTCAAAAGCGCTTGCGTTTCCTGAATACCGATGAACTCATCGGCGTGCCGACGCACGATTAGACCAACATGGCAGGAGAGAATCTGGGCTGATTCCAGATACGGGATGCCCGCCGCTCGCAGCGACTCGAGATGTGCGACATCAACCCAGACGGTCTCGATCTGAGGCAAGAAGGAGGGCTCTTCCACGACACATGGAATGTCCACCATTTCGAGGCCCTCGGGAGTATCACGCGCCAGGATGTGTTGAGGCCGCAATCGTCCCGATCCGTATGGAACTTCATTTAGCCTGATAATATATTCGCCCTTGTGACAATCCTCGCTTATTCGGACATTGATCGCTGGAACCGGCACGCCAAGATCGAGCATCAGCGCCTGCTGCGTGGCCACCAACGCTTTATCAAGCACGTCCGGCTGGATCATCGTCTGGATATCCCGGTCAACCTCGATCATCAGGGGCACAGTAAGCATGATACCATTGCCGCCTGCCTTCTTTGCCTCAGAGGCCTCAGTCGGATTCGTCGACAGCGCTCCCCCGCTGAGTGGCTGGCCGTGCGAGTCAGTGCGCAATAGCTGGCCACGACGCTGCAGCAGCCAGCCAGCCCCACCCACCGCTGCTGCCAAAACCATAAAAATCAATGTCGGAAAGCCGGGCACAAGGGAGAACAGGATGAGCATGAATGCGCCAACCATGAGTGCACGCGGTTGCGCACTCAGTTCATTGCCGATTGCATTGCCGAGGTCTGCGCTGTTGTCTTCGGAGCTTACTCTCGTGACGATGAATCCTGCCGTGATCGAGGTGAACAACGCCGGAATCTGACCGACGAGACCATCGCCAATGGTCAAGGTCGTATAGACTTCAAGCGCCTCCGAGAATCCCATTCCCTTTTGGAGTGAACCAATTGCGATCCCGCCAATGATGTTCACGATAATGCTGATCACGCCTGCGATCGCGTCCCCTTTGAGGAACTTCATGGCGCCGTCCATGGCACCGTACAACTGACTTTCGCGCTCGATGGCAACACGGCGCCTGCGTGCCTCTCGCATATCGATGCTGCCGGCCCGCAAGTCGCCATCGACGCTCATCTGCTTTCCCGGCATGGAATCCAGAGAAAAACGTGCAGCGACTTCGGCAACGCGCTCTGATCCTTTGGTGATGACGACAAATTGTACAATGGTCATGATCAAGAAGGTAACGGCGCCTACGACGAGATTACCAGCTACGACAAAGTTACCGAAGGTCTTGATGATCTGGCCAGCTTCCGCATGAAGCAGGATGGTGCGAGTTGCCGCAATACCGAGCGCCAGACGAAACAGCGTTGCCAGCAAAAGCACCGATGGAAATGAGACGAATGCGAGTGGCGATTTGATGTAGACCGCCACCATCAGCAGGAGGGCTGCAATTCCCAGATTGACCGCTTGCAGCACATCCATAAGCACTGATGGAAGCGGAATAATCATCATGAAAACGATCGTGATCAGCAACGTCACCAGAACAATGTCGTTACGGCCGGTCGCGATGGTCAGCAGTTTGTCGAGTGACTTCATATGATCAGCCTAGCGCGACTTGCCCCGTGAAATGCCAGCCCATAGCCAGAGGTGCGACACGCAGCTGACGATGGCTCGCTCCGGCCCTGAGGCAGACTGCCGGCCCGCCTTCAAACCCAGAGCAGCAAATTTGAACCCTCCGCGCCGATTAGCTGCGTTCAAAGCCAACTCTCCCGGATCGCAACAGTGACTCTGATGTTTCTTCGATCGTCTGCCGGAAGCCCGCAGTCTTTGACCTAGACGACAGGCACACGCGATCGTGCCAGCGGGACGGTCGGTCGAGCGTATCGCCGTCAGCCTAACCGCACGATCTGCATCGACGTAAACCGCAGGATCCGATGCACCATGGATGAGATCGACCTACTAGACCCGCCATATCCAACGTCGTATCGACGCTCGCCTGATCTCCTCCCCTAGCCTTCGCATCCCCGACATTCTTCGAGATCCAAGGCCGATCCGGCTTGCGACGTGTTCACAGCAGTCCTGTTCTCGCAAACCTGCTCCGGCCTCCTCACCGAGGCATCGCGCAAAGCGCGCGCCAGATGTTCGCACTTATCGAACTGCTTGCCTGTTTGACGTACGATGTTGCACACCTCGTCGCGTGCCTGCCGGGCCCGATCGGCTTCCGCGATTGCCTTTTCAATGTCCTTTTCGAGCAGCTGATCGTGATCGTGCAGCGAGGTCATCCTTGCCTTCAGACCGACAAGAGCGCCGAGAGCGACGGTTTCTCCGATCACGGAATCGTACAGGGAAGCTTCAAGCCGAAGACGCTTTTGCCGCCAGGTGCGGTGATTTTTGGTGGCGGTCTCCACGACAGCGGCAGCGTTCTCAAGGGCCAGCTGTCGCGCCCGGAGAATATCTTGCTGACGATGATGTCGCAATTTCCGTAGCTCCAGGAGATGGGGGACGGCGTCCGAGATCATCCCACGCATGCTTCAAGCTCCTGGAGCGTAGCTTCGAAGTCCATCTGCTCACTTGTCGATTGGCGCAGGAAGTTCTGTATTTCGTCCCTTCTGGCGATCGCCTCATCCGCGAGTTCGTCGGTTCCGTTCTTGTATTCGCCCACACGAATCAACAGTTCGACCTCCTGGTATTTCGCCGTCAGCTCACGCAGTCTCCGCGCCATGCTTTCATGCTGGGGAGCCACGATCATGCTCATGACGCGGCTGACGCTCGCAAGAATGTCGATGGCAGGATAGTGGTTCGACGTAGCCAGGGCACGCGAGAGCACAATGTGACCATCAAGGATCGAGCGCGTTTCGTCGGCGACGGGTTCAGTCATGTCATCTCCCTCGACAAGCACGGTATAGAAGGCCGTGATCGACCCACGCGCATTGTTGCCCGCACGTTCCAAAAGTTGCGGCAGTGTTGCGAACACGGATGGCGGGAAACCATGCCGGGTCGGTGGCTCACCCGCTGCAAGGCCGATCTCCCTGTGCGCCCGCGCAAAACGCGTTAGCGAATCCATGAGAAGCAGCACGCGTTTGCCTTGATCGCGAAACCATTCAGCTATTGCAGTGGCTACATAGGCCGCCTTGGCGCGCTCCATGGCGGGCCGGTCGGACGTCGCGAAAACAAAAACCGCTTTGGTTCGTGATTGCGAGCCGAACTGCGTGATGAACTCTTGCACCTCCCGTCCGCGCTCGCCGATAAGTGCTATCACCGCGACGTCAACGTCAGCGCCCCGTATGAGCATCGACAGCAGTGTGCTTTTGCCGGCTCCTGCAGCGGCAAAGATACCGACGCGTTGCCCTTCCCCGCACGTCAGCAGGGCATCGATCGCCCGCACACCAACCGGAAGAACCTGATCTATGCTACGCCGGCTTAGCGGATCCGGTGCGCTGCCATGAACCGGCACGTGGGCCTCTGCGATCATGGGCCCATGAGTGGTTGCATCGAGCGGGCGGCCAAGGCCGTCAAGCACCCGACCTAGCAAGTTCCAGCCCGCCGGCACCAGCAGGGCCTTGCTCGTCGGAATCACCTCTGTGAGGGTAGAAAGTCCCCGCATTTCCCCGAGCGGCGTTAGAACGGCAACATCGCGCTGAACACCGACGACCTCAGCGGTCAGTCCACGGTCATTTTTGGGATCGTGGAGTTCGCACAAATCCCCGATACGCACGCCAGGAGCCGTCGCACGGATGATTGTTCCAACGACTTGAAGGACGCGACCACGGACATTCATCGTCGGCGTTTGCTCAACCGCCCTGTTAGCGAGCCGGAAGAACCGATCGATGCTTTCATGCGAACAACCTACGGGATCTACCGCCGTTGACGGCCCGGCTGTCTCCGAGATCACTTCGACGCCTCCAGGCTTTTGCGAAGGCCGCTTTCGATCAATGTCAGCTGGCTTTCGATCGTCGCGTCGACCAGTCCGGCATCGGTCTCAAGAATACACCCGGCATCATTGATCCGCGGATCAGAAATCACTTCGACGACTGCGCGTGACGTGACCGCCGGGACTATCTCGTCGACCCGCCCGCGAACCGTCTCGACCAGCGACGGGGCCACTCGCAGCCGAACGACAGGGCTATGGCCCACGACTCGCAGGCTTCGCAGTGCGATCTGCACCGCGGTCTCGTCTGGCGCCGTCGCGTCGATGATCCGGCGGGCGATCTGCAGGCCGAGGTCCACGATCCTTTCCTTGTTTTGCTCCATGACCCGCAGCGACTCTACGGCGATTGCGGCCAAGCGCTGTTGAATTGTCACTTGCGCTTCCTTGAGCCCGGCTGCTCTGGCGGCCGCTTCAATCCTGCTTGCGGACATGCGCGCTTCCTCAACAAGCGCCTCTGCATCGCGCTGCGCCTGGGTCAGCAGTTGCTCGGCGTGCAGGAGTGCCTGCGCGCTTGCCGCCGGCAAGATTTGCCCTGGTCCGAGAACACTGATCGTCTCGGACGTCAATCGAACCAGTGCGACCATGGGGCCATCCTTTTGCGGACCAACCGCCGCATCGCATGAAAGGCGTCCTCTCCAGCACTGCCGTTGCGACAGGCGTTAGCCGCCACCGTCCAGATCGACGCAGGGCTGCGTAATCTCAGTCGTACCTGCAGTGCATGCGGGATGCAGCCCATTGCGAGGCCGAACATCGCAGCTGCGCAGTGGAGCAGTTCAGCAGGCCCGGTCGGCAGCTTGGAAGCACCGATAGCCGACATCAGTCCGGCGGTCGGTCGTGGCAGCAGCGCGGCATCGAAAGCGAACGCGACGGCGTCTTCTCCGAGGACGGAACGCGCTGCAACGACATCGGCATTGCGAAGTTGCCCGACAAGACTCGGCACCCCGGTCCACGCCGCGGCAAGGCACATGAGGCGCACGGCGTCCGATACCGGCAAAAATGCGAGCCGCGTCCGCGGCGCATGGCCGGCGGAGATGATGGCCGACGCCCCCCTATCTTGATCGCGAAGCAGCCGACTTCCAAGTCTCATTCGGATGAACGAATCTGCCCGTGCAGGATCCCGCGGCAACCATTCCGGCCAATCCTTGGCTATAGCATCATCGAAGTCGGCCGCGGGATCGGCGATGCAGCGCATCATCGCTCCGGCCCACGGCCTGTGAAGCCAGCTGTCCGAAATTGCCGCCGATTCTGTCGCGATCATCGCGGGATTGCTCGCTTGCATCGATCTATGGCGCCGCAGGATTTGTTGTGTGGCTCACTCGCTTCCGCCACACGAGAAAGGCAAGAGCTGCATTGCAGATTAGCGATATCACCAGCCCAGCCACGAGTCCGACCAGGAGATAGAGCCGAGCACTGGCCTCGGCGGCGACGGGAGGCGCATCAAGTGGCGGCAAGCCGCTATCGCTTTGACTTGCCTCGACGAGCGTAACCGAGACGCCGTCGTACGATACGCCCTTCAAGCTATTTGCGACCAACTCCTTGATCTTCGGTACGATCTGATCAACGGCAGTACCAGCCTTATAGCGGACCAATACAGCAGCAGTTGAGGGAGCAGGTGGGACGCGATCGTCGATCGTATATTCGGGCAGGACGGCATGGACGCGGGCACTGAACACGCCATCGATCCTGGAGAGCGTCTCCGATAATTCCTGCGTCGTGCCATGGATGAATCGCACACGCTCCTCCGTTGGCGATGACAACATACCCTCTTTCTTGAAGAGGGTGCCCAAGTCGGCAAGCCGATCGCGAGGCAATCCGGCGCCATCCAGTACACCCATGGCACGCGGCACGTCTTTCGTCGAAACAATCAGGGAGGCCGCCCCGTTGTGCTCGGGCACCCGCTCGGCATCGATGCCGTGCCGCATCAGCAACGCGAGCATGTCGTTGGCGTCATGCGCCGGAAGATTGCGATAAAGCTCGATCTTTGCTCCGCAGCCCGTCAACGCGAGCGTCGCCAAAAGAATCAATGCGCGCTTCAACACCAACATCACGCTCGCATAACCGTTGTTCACTGGCTCTTCAGGAGAGTATCTAGGGTTTGCACGGCCTTCCCAACCACTTTCGACGCGATATCGTATTGCAGAGTCAGGGCTGACAGGGCGGACTGCGCGTTCAGCCACTCAATCGAGCTGAACTCGCCGGAAGCATAGCTTTCCGCGACCCCGGCCGCGACTTTCGCGGCATCGCCGAAAGATGCGCTTAGTTTATCCATTCCACTAAGGATATCGTCAGCCACCCGGACGCGACCAATAAGCCCCTCCTCGCTGGGGGCAAGATCAGTGACCGCTGCGGGATCATCATTCGGCGATGATGGCACCGGCCGCTCGAGGGCCGCACGAAAGGCCTCGACCGAGTCACTCGGCGCCCTTGATGCCGCCGGCCTCCCGCTCGCCGGCGACACGGCCTCAAGTAGCGCCACGACCTCATTCACACCGCTCACTGACCGAACCTCCTGTATGTACCTTCGCTGCACCACCTAGTGCCGCAAAAAGCCCGTCGAGCGCCAGATCGCCGCGAGGAAGACGCCGAAGCACAGCATCCCGCTCACTTAAGCGGCCAACAACCTCAAGCACCAGCGCCTGAAATGCCATTCCATAGGGATCATTCGCGCGGGCAAGAGGATCGAGGCGCTCCAGCGCTGCTTCAACGTCGCCTGCCAATAGGTCGACAAGCACGCAAGCGATGACGGCCTCCCGACCGCCTGGAGCAACCACACCAATTCCCTTGGCAATCCGCCTCGCTCGCTCCACGTCGCTTTTAAGACAGGCCAGAAACGCAATCTCGGTCAGGCACCGCAGAAGGCGGCGTCGGCTTTCCGGCGCGGCAAACGGGACCAAATCAGACATAACGACGAATAGTCCTTACACCGCTTTAAGCCCACCTCATCCGCCAGAATGCAATAAGGCTTTCACCGAAGAGTTGCACCTGCTGCGGGGTGTTTTGGCCACCACTTCTGATGCCGCTGAGCGCGTCATCAGCATTCGGATAAAGCTCTGCCTTCCAGCAGGCCGTCGCTCAGGATTAGCTGCTTCAACGGTTCTAGCCCGCGGCACGATCGAGTGGAAATACCGTTCGCATATGGAAGCATAGTGAATGCATATGGAACGTCACTTCGGGCCAGACGGAAGACCGCGCAAGCAAGGAGTCAGGCGACGGACAGGGCAGACAACGCCGACGCGACCGACCACTTGCTCCCAAAGGTCGCAACAGAGAGCGTCTCAGAAAGCGTCATAGACGGACACATCAAAAGAGGAGTCAGTTTGCAACCAGCAAAGCGGCTCAAGGTGACCTGCCTCTGAGTATTTCGTTCGGATGAAGTTATGCTCCGGCCTGAGCAGCATTCTCGAGTCCGATGCTGCAAATTTTGCAAGTGAAATATTTGAGCAGCTGCGCGACAGCACAGGATCCTCACCGAGCGAACGCAGAGTAGCTTGGCAACCGCTTCATGGCGGATAACCTGACGCTCGTCAGCTTATCGACAGCTGAGCTTCCTAGCATGCGAACGTCTCGATCCAGCCGATAGAGCCGCCTAATCGGCTGAGTCCAAACATGTCATGGAGTTTCAATGAATACAGAACGGCCCCAGCCTCGCGCTGACATAAGCAAGAACACCTGATGCCGTCCGCGCCCGCGTCAATGAAATGTGTGCACGCCTGGATCCGGTCGCCTTACTGCGCGATATCCGAGCCGTGCAGGAGCAGTTGGCCAGTCTCAGCGACGCCGCCCCAGCAAGCCATCCAACTGCGGTGCCACCGATCTAACAGTTTTTGTCGAGCTTGCGAATCGCGTGGAAAGACGGAGCGGTCCGCCCTACCGACAGGCCAATTGCGAAGCCAAAGCGTGAGCGACGACGCCCTGATCCGCTCGTCAAGGCTACACCACAGCTGCGCGAATGGTTCGAGGCCGAGCCGTGGCGAACCGGCAGCGAACTCCTTTGCAAGCTTCAGGCAGAATGCCCCGGGGCCTATCTTCTTTGAAGTATCGCTCTTGGACATGCACTTCTCCTCGCTACCGGCCCCCGAGGAATTCGGGCGCTGGATAGCGAGGGGAAACACTATGGTCTGACGGACTTCCGAGGGCCACAAGTGCGCGTTTGCGTGCGTCTGCTAGAGAGAGGCCGGGGTAATAGCCAATCGTCACCTTCGTGCGCGACGGCTGTTTGACGACATGCCATGTCTTACGCTGCTTGCGGATGCCGAAGCCTGGTGTCTTGTCGTCATAGAAGTTGCCCTCTTTGAGAGAGCGAATGGTGATGTCAGTGAAATGGATGATGGACATTTTTGCTCGCTTTTTGCTCGGGAATGCGTGGTGTAGTGCCGAGAAAAGACGAGTAGCTATGAAGTACAGATTTTCCGGAAATTCAAGAAGGGGCAGTGACTTACGGTCGGCACGAGTAGAGATGAGCAGCTAAGATTTTTTGCTCAAGACAACTTGGCAAGCAGCACTGATCTCCTCAATCAGGTCGTTTGTGTACACTTGGCGGCAATACCCCTTGATCACCCGCAAACTATTGTCCTGGCGCTCCTGGCTGTAGGTCGCGCAAGCATCTGGCACGAGCGTCACGAGGTAACCGAGGTCGCAAGCGTCACGCACAGCGGATTCCACGCACTCGTCGGTAACCACCCCAGCCAATACCAGCTGTTTTGCGCCGAGATTGCGCAGCAGGTAATCGATATTCGTGGATATAAAGACGCTCGAGGACGATTTCGGCAGCACGATTTCGTCATCGCCCGGCGCAAGCTCGTCAATGACCTTGCCGTCCCATGAACCTCTTGGGACGTTGAAGCCCACGATCTTGTAGTTCAGGCCGCGATCGCGACCATCCCGTGTGAGGCTCTCAATCGTCGTGTAAAGTACTTCTATTCTTGCCGCACGAAAGGCAGCCTGCAGCCTCAGCATGTTGGGTATGGCAATGCTGTTCAAGCGATCGAAATAATAGCCGTACTTGCCGGCGATGTCGTCGTCCGACACATCCTTGAACTCGCCGCCATCGCGTCGGATGCAAAAGTTCTGCACGTCGATGAACAATAATGCGGACTGCCCCGGATTGAGCGGCACCTCGCGCGTCGGAAGTTCAGTCGTTGACATGTTTTCCTCTCGCGCATCGATCGGCCCATAGTAGATCAAGGTCACAATCTGGCGTCCCTCGGGATCATCGATCAAATGATTTACAAATTCAAAGTAGCGGGCGCGGCAACCGGCGCTCCCCGCCCCCTCAGCTCATCCAGGCATGTTTCGTCAGACTGCAAGCTCTCAGATAAGAGACCTAAGTGCGACATCCCACACCACCGCATCTTTGTGGCGAGGATCGGCCAAATTCCACCTCGTGTCGAGTTTACACATTTCGCTGCGCCGGCAAAGGTTACGTCGCTAACATCAGCCCGTCATTCTCCTGGCGGAACAACACGGCTCCTCAACTCTTCGCCGGTCAGCCAGATCAGCCAATCATCGTCGACAATTTCCTCTTCCACCAGCCGCAAGATCGAGCCGGCTCTCTCATGGTGAGCATATCCGTACTGTGAAACAACGCCTTTATCGATTAGCCAGCGCGCTACCAGTCCACAGACGAAATCAGGAGCCCACATGGCGAAAGACACGCCGAATGCCATTCCTCCCATAATCTCGGGTATGCCCGAACCTCTGAAGTCTCTGCGCACCCAACCATCCCCGTGATATGCTACTTTGCCAGACATCTTCCTCGCAATTGGTGCCGCACAAGTGCACTCATCCTCTGGATGGGCATGTTTTGCCGGGTCGGCGTAGAACGCTTTCAGGGATTGAAGATGCTCTGCCAAGTTGCTGCGCGAAAGATCGTACAGTCGAACGGCCTGCAGGACCGCAACGTCATTGTTCTTGTCGACGCCGACCATCCAAAATCCCTCGCCTGATCCAATTGGCGAGCGGTCCGGCCGGAAATTCGGATATGTAGGCCCCTTCGTTGCAGTCGCCCGCGTAATCGAGATATACTCGTGAAAATCGACTCCCAACGAAAGTTTGATGCCTTTTTGGGCGGCGGCAGCGTCATAGCTGTGAATGAAGCGCGATATGTGCAGCAGGTCGACTACGCTCGTCATTGCCGCGCCTTGGTCCTATTGTGATGCGCCAGGTCCCTTAGCACTGCTACGGCACTAGCGATTTACGGGACACTACCAGTTCGGGTGGGTTAAGAGTGGGTCCGATTTTGACGAATTCGTCTTCGCTCGCGTCCAACACCATCGCGACGGACATGACGATCAAGGCGGCAAGGCAAGCACGAACGACATCATCGATCTCGTGAAGACCGGGCTGTCACTCCGCCCTATCTGGTCCATCGCTCTGCGACGCGTCCGATCAGAGTGTGCGCGAGCCTACGGTCATGCGAAAGCAACGTGTCGAACACGGACCGCACCCGATTGCTGATCGAGTGGTGGACGACGATCCAGGACGCACGCTTCTCGGACATTTCGCTCGACCTGGCGCGTCCGCCCGTCGCCTTAACGTGATGCGCAGCACATGATTATTGTATTCGCACATCACCAAACTATCGGAACCTCGCAAGCTGGAACACGTCCTCCCTCCCGCACCTCGGCGGCCTTGAGGGCATGCCGGATCTTGGCTTCCTCCGGATCGCGCGTCTTCAGCGCGAACTTCTCCTCGCGGGATCGCCGAACGCGATCATGCGCAGGGCAGAGACGGGGCGTCTGTAATCGCAGGCTTTATTGCTTCGACACGGTCCGAATTGCTTCGACACGGTCCGAATTGCTTCAACACGGTCCGAACCGAGCGTTATCGCTGAGGGAGGCGAAATTCCGGCGCGGAGGGGATAGCCGGACGGCCTGGCGAAGCGAGCCGAACCCGATCGCGGTCCTACATTGGCAATTCGCTGGCCGCCGGGATACTCCGGTTCGGTCCGTTCCGTACGAACTTAAGTATGATTCAACGCTACTCCCGTTCGCGCGCTTCCGGCATCGACGAAATCGAAGGGTCCCGCTATAGCTGCTCTAACATAAGTTGCGGCGCAAAGAGGATCGCCAGCACGGCGGGGCCTGAGGGGGATCGCAGGTGACTACGTTGACATGGGAGGACTTTTGCGACCATGCGATGGCGGTGGCAAGAGTTCCTCTTAGCGCGAGGAATGTGGGACGCGAAGGCGGCCTGAACGATGGACAGGTTGGCATCGTCTCCGCAACGGTCGACAGGTCCCTTTTCGTCATTGCCGGCCCAGGCAGCGGAAAGACGACCGCATCGGCTCTTCGGATCCTGAAGCTCATCTACGTAGACGGCCTCGATCCGCTCGAAATCGTCGCCACGACCTTCACACGTCGAGCCGCCGCGGTCCTGCGGAGCAGAATTATCGAGTGGGGCGAGAACATACGCGCGCGCGTCCTGCGCACCCGGCGCCCTGTGCCCCCTCGCTTCGAGAGGCTGGATTTCAACCAACTGCGAGTCGGGACGATCGACAGCATCGCTCAGGACCTCCTCAACGAATTCAGGGCCGCCGGAGCGCCTCGACCGACGCCGGTGGATACGCACGTCTTCGCCGCTCTGATGATGGCTGAAGGCGTCCGCCCCACGGCCGCGGCAAGGTCGAGGAGACTGTGCGCGTTTCTCGAATCGCTGGGATTTAATACCTACGGCGGCCTGCTCGGCCTCGGCGGTCGTGCCGCCGCCCTCGTCGAAATCCGCGAACGCCTCATAAACGACCGCGTCGACCGCGCCGCGCTTTTGGCCGGCGCCGGCCGCGGCGCCGGCGACGTCAGCGTGGGTCTGTCGCGCGCGCTGGAAGCGATCGAGACGTTCGAGGCTGTCATGCGCGAGCGGGAGATCTTCGATTTCGCAGGCCTCAACGAGTACTTCCTCGAGGCGCTCGGCTCCGGCCGGATGAACGACTTCCTTGCGACCGTCCGGTTCGTCTTGGTCGACGAATATCAAGACACGAACTATCTGCAGGAGAGCATCTATTTCGCGTTGGCCGCCGCGGCGCGCGACAACGGCGGATCGATCTGTGTCGTCGGCGACGACGACCAGTCGCTGTATCGTTTCCGCGGCGCCACCGTGGAGCTTTTCGCCGGCTTTCGCGGGCGCGCACGGGATCGGGTGAGGATCGAAGCAACCGAAATAGCGCTGAATCTCAATTATCGATCGACGAGAAATATTGTGAGCCTCGTGGACAGCTTCGTGCGCTCCGACGTGATTTTTCAGCAGGCGCGCGTGATCGGCAAGCCGGCGCTTCTGCACGGCGCCGCCAATGAAGGCGAACTCCCTCTCGTCGGCATGTTCGAGGACGGCAAGCAATTGCTCGCCCAGGAAGTAGCAAACCTGATTGGCCGATTGGTCAACGGGGGCCGAATTCGGATTGCCGACGCCGAGGGGCGCCGACACGCGATCGCTCTCGACGCGGAACGCGGATCGGCCGGAGATATCGCGATCCTATTCGACTCGACATCTGAATACCGCGCAAGCGGCACCGAACGATTCCCGCGCCTCTTACGCGACGAACTCGAAGCGCTCGATCCGCCGATTGGTGTCTTCAATCCCCGAGGCCAGCCGCTAAAGAAGCAGGCGGCCGTACGCAGGCTCCTTGGCCTGGCGCTGCTTTGTCTCGATCCCAACGGTTCGATATTGGGCTCGCAGAGAATAGGAGATCCGGTGTTGCGCGAACTGCGCGGATGGCGCGACGACGCCGACGCCTTTCTCGTGTCCGGGCCGGCAAATCTGAGACGATTCGTCGACAGCTGGCAGCGACGCCGAGCGACCCGGCCACTGCGAGGCAACACAAATGTCTCTTTGAGTGACCTGCTCTACAAGCTGGTCACCTGGATTCCCGCTTTCCAGGACGACGTCGAGCATCTGGCTTGGTTGGAAGCCATCATGCGCGCCGTATCGGCGGCCAGTCTCCTTCGCGGATTTCGGGGCGAACTCATTTTCGCGCCGGGTTCGCTCACTGACGAATTGGCGACGCGCAGCGTGGCCGACGCGATCTGGCGCGTGTTCGCCCCGATCGCCGACGATGTGATCGAGGTCGAGGAGGACTTGCTCGAGACATTGCCCCGCAACCGGGTCAACTTCATGACGATCCATCAGGCCAAGGGTCTGGAGTTTCCGGTCACAATCGTCGACGTCGGTTCGGAGCTTGGCGACGGAAGGGTCTCCAAGCCGTTCAAGCGCTATCCTACCGATCCCGATCGGGTCCATCGGATGGAAGATTTCTTCCGTCCATATTCGCAGATCGACCTGGGAAATCGGACCGGACAGGATCGCGCATTCGACGACCTGACCAGGAAATACTTTGTCGCCTTCAGTCGCGCCCAGGACCTGCTGATCCTGGTCGGCCATTCCGTCGCTACGACGGGTATCAGCCGTAGCAAAAAGACGATGCAGAGCGTGGCCACCGGTTGGCGCCGCCCCTCGTGCGCACCTGCCGAACTCTGGCCCTGGCGAGGCCTCTCGTTCCTCAGGAGGTTTCGATGAGCATCCGTCCGCACGGCGTCGAGCGCATCATCCCCGAGTACAGCCTCACGGGCGACTTGCTGGCGTTCTTAAAATGTGGACGCCAGTATCGTCTATACAACAAGGCGGGCTTGCCTCCTTCCGTCCCGGTTCAACAGTGGTTCGGCGAATTCATTCACGGCCTGATGGAGGAGGCGTTTGCGCGATGGAGGGCCGGCGGAGCCCCCTGGAACGGCGGTTGGCCTTGGACGTGGGCGACGCACATCCGTCCGATCGAGGAGACGGTCTATCGCAGGCTGCTGTCGCGGGGGCTGCGTCCTCCGCCGCGCCTTCTGTATCTCGACTATGATAATCCGACCGAAAACGGCCGAGGCATCGCAAGTCGCCGGGCGGAAGCGGCCTTGAACACGTGGGGCGTCCATCTCTTTCCGCTCGTCGCCGAAGCGGAACTACGCCTGATGGGATCCAGGGAGCTGCCGCCCAATGCACAGATGCGGGCCGTACGCTACTCTGTCACCGGAATAGTCGATGTCTTAAGCTCGGTTCAACTCCATCGCGCCCCTCCGAGCAACGCCATTCTTCACCGTCTTCGCCAAAGCCCGGTCGTACGTACTGAGATGGAACGGAGCGATGCCCCCTTCGAGATCATAGTGGACTACAAGGGCATGAGGCGCCCTCCAAGCGTGGGGAGCGACACGTGGCTCCACCAGGCGTGGCAGATACAGACCTATGCGTGGCTACGGCATCGGCAAAATCCCGACGCGAGGGTGATCGCGGGCGTACTTCTATACCTGAACGAACTCTATCCCTCGCAGACCGACCTTCGCGATCTGCGGAGCGACGTGAGAGGGCGCACGACCGATGTCATGCCCGCCCCGGCCGATCGCGCATTCCTCCTGGGCGAACGCGAAAGCCCGGAGCAGGAAGGCGAAGAACTCGAGACCGGCCAGACGCGCGGCCTCAGCAAGCTCTTTCTCGAGGATCGGAGCTTTCGGCTTGTCGAGGTCACGCCCTCCTCCCTCGACGAGGCAACCGGTCGGTTCGACAGGGTCGTCGGAGACATCGAAGTGGCGGTCCAGGCCGAGATCACGCAGGGATCGACCCGTGCGCCCTGGCCCACGCAGCCGGAACAACGGACCTGCACGGCTTGCGACTTCAAATATCATTGTCCAGACGCGACGGGCCGCAACCGACTACCCCAAGTCCCGTGATCCCTGCGAAAGCGCGACAATAACTGCAGAGTATTTCTTCGGGAAGGCTCAGGAAACTGCACAACCAGAGCTTGACAGCGCGCGTTGCTTGTCGGATTAGCTAAGGGAGCGTCGGGGAATTCGCCAACTCCATCCTTGCTTTTTGGCTTTCCCCGTCCTTGCAGTAAAGAGTGGCTACGGTCGCAGAAAGAATGGCAGTTTCTCGTACGAAAACGATCAACCGCCTCCGAAAACCGACGCTCGTCGTGACGACCTGTTCGGCAGGAAAGCGATGCACGCGCGCGCTTTCCGTCAGATCGTTGCCGCGCGGGACGCTCGAGCAGACCGCAGATGCCTGGATCGGACGGCTGAAGAGGGAGACCCAACTCCAGCCGGCGGCCGATCTCTACAAGGGGCGGGCGTTCCAGATGGCCCGCAAGGCCTCGGAGCACGTTTCGGGAAGATTTGCCGTTCTTTCCGCGGGACTGGGTTACGTGAAGAGCGAAACCCCGATTCCGGGCTACGATCTGACAATCCGGCCGGTCGGGCCGGCCTCCGTCCTCCGCAAGATCAAGGGCGAAGTGTGCGCCGCGCGATGGTGGGCCCACGTCTCGAAGGGACCCTTCTCCTCAACTCTGGCGAAAGACGCGAGGGGCTCGTCGCAAGTTCTGGTGTGCCTTTCGCGCGCCTACGCCGCGATGATCGAGAAGGAGTTGATAGGCGTTTCCCGAATGGAGGGTGTTCAGCTCAGGTTGTTCGGGCTGTCCATCAGCAATCATCTGTGCGACGCCCTCAAGCCATACGTGATGCCGTACGACGAACGGTTGGACAGGCTGGGGCGCCCAGGAACGCGGGTCGATTTTCCCCAGCGCGCGCTTCTCGATTTCGTGACGAACATTTCGCCGCGGTCCGACGGGACGCTCGAGACCGACAGGAAGGCCGTCGCCGCGCGCCTCGCCCCTTTCGCCTTTCGCCGACCGCGGGTCCAGAAGAGGGTTTCCGACGACGAGATCAGAAGGATGGTCACCCGCCTGATGCCGAAGGTCGGACCCACGTCGAACATGGTCCTCAGACATCTAAGAAATGTCGAAGGGGTGTCCTGCGAACAGGGTCGGTTCTCCCGGATCTACAACGACGTGCGGCGAGGGCTCTCATGAAGGCTATACCCTGCGTGAACGTGCACGCCATCAGGACCCGCCAAGGCGGCACCGAAGTCTTCGCGTTCTTCGTTCCCGGATCGCGGATACTCGAAATGGCCGAGATCGCCCGGATCAAGCAATCCACGGATAGTCAGATCGAGGGGTTCCAGCGGCCCGAGATCCGCGCTCATGTCAAGGCGATAGCCGAATATCTGGCCGGCGGCGACGTTCTGTTTCCGAATGCCGTGATTCTCGCGATCGCCGGCGCCAAATTCAACCAGAAGAGGGGCACGAAGAACGAGACCGTCGATGATGCCGGCGACGCTGGCGTGCTCTCGATTCCGGTGAGACCGGGAAGGAAGTCTGCCTGGATCGTGGACGGACAACAGCGCGCGCTGGCACTCGCCGAATCTGGCGGGTCAAATCTTCCGGTGCCGGTCATCGCGTTCGTCTCAAGTGACATAGCGGTTCACCGCGAGCAATTCATTCTCGTGAACAAGGCGCGTCCCCTCGACAAGCGCCTCATCGACGAACTGTTGCCGACGGTGGGGGCCGTCCTTCCGCGCGATCTCTCCGCGCGCCGGGTTCCGAGTATACTGTGCGCCGCACTTGCCGATACGCCGAACTCTCCCTTCTATCAACTCGTCAAGAGACCATCCCATTCGTCCCCTTTGGCCGTCGTTACCGATTCGACCCTGACCAATCTCATGCGCCGCAGCTTGCAGGATCCACGCGGCGCGCTTGCCGCGCACGTCGACACCGACGGGACCGCTGACACCGACGCGATGTATCGGCTCCTCGTCTCCTTCTGGTCGGCGGTTCGGGACGCGTTCCCCGGCGCTTGGGGTCTTCCGCCAGACCGGAGCAGGCTCATGCATGCCGCCGGCATCACTGCGATGGGCGTCCTCATGGATCAGATCATGACGCGTTACGGCAATTTGAGCGGCGACCCTTCGGCGGTGAGGTCGGTGCTCACCCGCCTCGCTCCTTATTGCCGCTGGACCGAAGGAAGATGGGAGGCGCTGAACCGTGATTGGAACGACCTCCAATCGACACCCAAGGACCAACGTCTGCTCTCCAACTACTTGATTCAACTCGAGCGAGACGTCTCCAGGGCTTCCGCGGCATGAAGTTCTTGTATTCCGATAGCCTCGATTTCGTTGACCCGGAGTTCGACTTCGTCGCGGACCGCGCGGCGAAGCGGCGGCGCGCGCATGCCGACGACGATTTCCCGCACGAGCACCTGGACACCCCACCCTACGACGGTCTCTTGGTCTCCCGCGCGATCGTCGGGGACGCTACCGTGACCGGCAAGTATTCGGAGGCGCAGGCGATGCGCTTCCGCAGGGAAGGAGCGCGCGAATTTCTCCGCTACCCGCTTTCCAAATATCCCGGCAGCATGGTGATGGGGGACAACGGCGCCTTCACGTATCGTGACCGGAAGGATCCGCCCTATAAAATCCATGACACCCTCGAATTCTACGAGGATGGCGGCTTCACGCACGGCTGCTCGATCGACCATCTGGTTTTCGATTTCCTTGAGGACGGGATGAGGCCTTCAGCCGAGGCGAAGCGGCGCGTGGACATCACGATCGAGAACGCGCGCCGATTTCTGCCGGCATCAAAGGCTTTGGGCAGGAAGTTCACTCCGGTCGGCGTCATTCAGGGCTGGTCTGCGCGCAGCATGGCCGACTGTGCGACCGCGCTCGCCAAGATGGGTTACGGCTACCTCGCCGTCGGCGGCATGGTACCGTTGCGCATCGAGCAGATCGAGAAGGCGTTGGCGACGATCCGCGAATCTCTGCCAAGACGCATCAAGCTGCATCTTCTCGGCTTCGGCAAGACCGAGCACCTCTCAGCCGTGAGGAAATACGGCGTTGCAAGCTTCGACACCACGTCGCCGTTGCTGCGCGCCTTCAAGGACGGCAAGCGCAATTACTATGCCTTGGGGAAGAGCGGCGAACTCGCCTATTACACAGCGGTCCGGATCCCCCAGGCGATCGACAACGACAAGCTGCTGAGAAATGCCCGCAGGGGTCGTCTCGACCAAGAAAATCTGCTCCGGCTGGAGACGCGCGCGCTGGAAGGCGTTCGCAAGTTCGCCTCCCGAAGGATGAAGGTCGAATCCGCGGTGGACGCGGTCATCGAGTACGGCCGATACGCCCTCTGGGACGAGCGCGCCAGCGATGCACGCAACGAGGCGAGGCTCGCCGAATTGCGAACGGCCTATCTGAAAACGCTGGGCGATCGGCCCTGGGAGCGCTGTCGCTGCCGCGTCTGTCGCGACGCCGGCGTAGAAGCACTGATCTTTCGTTCGTCCAATCGCAACAAGAGACGCGGCATCCACAACCTGCACGTCTTCTACGCGCACCTGACGGCGGACGGCAAACAAGTCCGGAAAAGAGAACGATGACTAAAGTACGTTTCGAGCCGACGATTTCACCGCGCCAGGGCAAGGGCCCTCGGGTCATCTGCTTCTCCGCAACCCCGCAGGAGATAACGAAGATCGCTCGCATCGAGCGGATCGGCCGCGATGCGAAAGGTCGTCTGAACGGATTTCAGCGGCCGCAGATCGCGTCCCATATCAGGGAGATAAGCGATTATTTGGGGCAGGACGACGCGATGCTGCCCAACGCGATCGTGCTCGCATTCGCCAAGGGAGCCTCGGCCACACGCGACGGCGGCTTTGTGGTCGACACTTCCGGCGGACCTCCGGGGTGGGTGGTCGACGGCCAGCAGCGCCTGTGCGCCGCGCTGAGCCTGCCGGAGCGGAAATTCGAATTTCTCGTCTCTTCGTTCCTCTGCGACGACATGGCTGAACTCAATCGTCAATTCATTCTGGTCAACAATACGCGGCCGATCGCCAAGCCTCTTATCTACGAACTGCTGCCGGGGCTGGACGGACTGCCGCACCGCTTGTCCGATCGCGCCGGCGCCGCATTGTTGACGGAACGCCTCAACTACGATCCGGATTCGTCGCTGCGCGGCCAGATCAACCAACAGACCCATCCTGAGGGGATCATCAAAGATACCCTTCTGCAGCGGCTTTTGATGAATTCGCTGCAGCAGGGCGCGCTTCGCGGCTTCGAAAGCAACGGAGATCTGATGTCCGAGGGCGTCGAACTCGTCAGCAATTTCTTTGGCGCGGTGCAACACACCTTCGCTAAGGATTGGAAGGATCATACGCCGAAGACGTCACGTCTTGTGCACGGCGTCGGTCTGATTTCCCTGGGCTACGCGATGGACGAACTCGCCATCAGGAACAAGGCGAAGTCGCAACGGCAATTCGAGAACGGCCTGAAGTGTCTGGTCGGCAAGACCCATTGGTCCAGCGGCGAGTGGAATTTCGGCACTGAAAAGCGTTTGTGGCACGCCCTTCAGAACACGAAGGCCGACTATCGGCTGGTGTCGCATTTTCTCGTGCGCCTCATCCGGCGCGCCAATTGAGGGCGGTGGGGATATGGGCTCCTACGCGGTCAAGGAGATTTTTCTGACGCTGCAGGGCGAGGGAATACAGGCCGGGCGCCCCGCGGTATTCTGTCGCTTCGCCGGCTGCAATCTCTGGTCGGGACGCGAACAGGATCGGCACGAGGCGGTCTGTCGTTTCTGCGATACGGATTTCGTCGGGACCGACGGCACGAAGGGAGGCCGGTATCGCGACGCACAAAGCCTCGCCGAGGCGATCGTCTCCGAATGGACCGCCGGCGAAGCTCATCGTCTCTGCGTCCTCACCGGGGGAGAGCCCCTGCTGCAGGTTGACGACGAACTCGTGCGGGCGCTGCACGGCTTCGGCTTCCGTATCGCGATCGAGACGAATGGAACGCTGCCGGCTCCTGCCGGCATCGATTGGATCTGTGTCAGCCCCAAATCGAATGCGAGACTTACGATCACCCGAGGACACGAACTCAAACTCGTGTACCCGCAGACGCTAGCCCCGCCTGAACGGTTCGAGAGCATGGGCTTCGATAATTTTCTGCTTCAACCGATGGACGGCCCTGACGTGGTCGACCACACGCGGCAAGCTGTCGCGTACTGCCTGAACAATCCGAAGTGGCGTCTCAGCATTCAAACCCACAAGCATCTTGGCATTCGATGAAGATATCCCAGGCATTCAAGTTCGAAGCCGCGCACCGGCTTCCCAGCGTTCCACAGACACACCGTTGCCATCGGATGCACGGTCATTCCTATCGCATCGAGGTCGTATTGGACGGGCCGGTCGATCCGCATACCGGCTTCGTGGTGGATTTTTTCGACATGGAGGCGGCGTTCGGCCCCCTTCTCAAGGCGCTTGACCACCACTGCCTGAACGACGTTCCGGGACTGGAGAATCCCACCGCGGAAAACATCGCGATCTGGATCTGGGACAGGATCAAGCCGCAACTGGCGCAACTCTTCAGCGTGAGGGTCTACGAGACCACCGATTGCTGGGCGGAATACGACGGACCCCGTCGCTGAATTCGGCATTCATTCCTGGAGATCGCGATGACGCAATCCGCAATCGTTCTCTTCTCGGGCGGCCAAGACTCGACGACGTGCCTCGCGTGGGCGCTGTCGCGCTACGATCATGTGGAGACGATCGGATTCGGATACGGTCAGCGTCACGCGATCGAGATGGATTGTCGCGGCGCGGTGAGATCCGGCATTGCCGGCATCGACCCACGTTGGGAAGCGAGGCTCGGGCGTGATCACGTCATCGACCTGGCCGTTCTCGGACAGGTGAGTACCAGCGCCCTGACCGCAGATCTGCCACTTTCGAAACGGCCGGACGGTCTTCCCTCCACTTTCGTTCCCGGCCGCAATCTGGTGTTCCTGACCTTCGCGGCGATCGTCGCCCATCAGCGCGGCCTCAAACACGTCGTCACAGGCGTCTGCGAGACTGATTTCTCGGGCTACCCCGATTGCAGGGACGATACCGTGAAGGCGCTTCAGGTTGCTATCAATCTCGGCATGGAGGCACGTCTTGTACTGCAGACGCCGCTGATGTGGATCGACAAAGCCGCGACATGGAGGCTTGCCGAGAAGTTAGGAGGGCGCTCATTCGTCGAATTGATCCTCGACAAGACTCATACCTGCTACCTGGGCGACCGGAGCGTCCGTCACGATTGGGGCTTCGGCTGCGGCAAATGCGATGCCTGCGGGTTGCGGCGCGAAGGATGGCGGCGATATATGGGGGAAGCAGTTGATCTGCAAAGCGGGTGATTCGGTATGTTTGGCATCAGCAAGCCTCCCAGCGATACGGGCTTCGCGGAACTGTCGGCCAAGCTCGACGGGTGGTCAATTCCGACGGACGCGCTCGATCGCGTTCACGACGGTGCAAAGGCCAGTCTCGCGGAAGTGAAGGCACTGACCGAATACGAGGACGGTAAAGCCTCGCGTCTGCTGACGATCGTGGCGTTCTTGAGCGCCGTGGTCGCCGCCGTCTTCACCAGGTTCGCGGCAGACTATCCTTGGCCCGGTTTCGGCGCGTTCGGCACCGATCCGTTTTCGGCGCTGACCATAGCGACATACGCTGCTTTCTTCGCCTACGTCCTGCTGGTGACGGGCTCCGTATTGATCATCCTCTGGGCGGTCAAGCCGCGATTTAGAATACCCAAGACCTGGAAAGCCGGATCTAAGCCCGACCGACCAACGTCCATGCTCTTCTATAAAGGCATCCTGGACGTGACTGCTCCGACCTGGGGCGAAGCTTTCATCGCTCTCGGCACCAAAGAAGGAGCAGATCTTAAGGCATACTACGCCAAGTGTTACATCGCGGAATCCTATCTCGTCGCCGAAAAAGTGGCGGACAAGCTTCGTCTCCTGAAGCCAGGTGTGGGCGTTCTGCAGGCCGCAATGTGGGTCTTGTTGGGGTTCTTCCTTCTGGCTGGCGCGAACGTGATCATGGTCAAATCCTCGAGCTCCGCCGCGCCCAAGGCGACGCCCTCAACCGCACCAGCCGTAAACCCACCGGCGCCCGTTCCGGCCCCGGGCAAGAAAGGGGGATGACCCGTTGAAGGCGCATCTCTTCACGGACGCCGACAATACACTCTGGGACACGGACCGGGTATTCGCGGCCGCGCAATTGGACATGCTGCGGCAGATCGAGCGGCTCACCGGCCGTAACGCACCGCAGGACGAGGATCAAGGATTGGCGTTTTTGCGGGACTTGGACCAGAAGATCGCGGCGACGCATCCGGATCATCTGCGCTATCCGGCGGCGTTGCTCGCGCAAGGACTCTCGATGGTGCTTCAGGGGCGCGACGTAGAAGAAACGGTCGCACTAATCTCCGGACCGGAGGTCCGGCCGGACAACATCTTCGAGTCGGCTCAATCCCGCTTCCTGGAAGCCATCCAGAGCCTTCCGATGCTGCGGACGGGCGTTCGCGAAGGACTCATCGCCATTTCGAAAGCCGGAGTACCGGTCACGATCGTGACCGAAGAGAAGACCGAAAGGTGCCGCAGGTTCATTTCCGGACACAGCCTCGAACACCTGATTGGCGATGTCGTCTCGGTGCGCAAGACTTCGCAAGTGTATCTCGACCTCAAGCGGGACGTCGGCTCGGCTCGGTGTTTCATGGTAGGTGACCAGGTCGACCGGGACATCCTGGCTGCGGCGGCGGCCGGCTTCTCGACATTCTACTTCCCGGGCGGCTTTGCGCCGTACTGGAACGCGGACCTCGACATGGGTGAAGCAAAGAGGATCGACCGGTACGATGCGATAGTTCCGGATATCCTTGCAGAGACGCGTCGGCCATTCCCGCCTCTGAAATAGGCCTGACGCCGCGAATAAATCGGTCTCATCAAGCCGAAAGTCCCACACAGTGTTTCAGATATGCCTATCCGCCATGGCAGGCGATATCAGACCGAACGCGTCGCTTCTTGCTGACGATCGTAATGTCGCCACCGTCTCGGCTGATCGGTAAAAACTCGCCATTCCTCGTGGTCTGCCGCCGAAAGACAGGTAATCGCGTACTCTTCTTACAGATGCGCACGTCGCGTTGGATGGCGAGGGCCACCGGCAGTGTGGGTCGAAGTCACGCCGCCAGGGGACGGACGTCTTGCTGGAGTTCATCGTCTCGCGCCCTCGCATTCCTGTCGAGTTGAGATGAACGTCGCAACGACCACGCCCCCGAGTGTCACGATGCAAACTCCGACCTCCGCCCTGTAACCATGCTCTTGGGCCAGTCTCACGATCGCGCCCAACTGCGTGGCCCTGGATTCCATGTCCGAAAGGTTCGCTCCGACATCCAGCAGCGACCGCGCCGCCAAATCGTCGGTCTTCGCTTGCACCGAAAGAATATCGATGATCTTCGAAGTTTCGATCCTCGACCTTTGGATTAGATCGGAGCCGATCCTGCTCCTTCCACCGCTATCGGAAAGGCCGGACGCCTTCGACTTGGCCTCCGCGATCATCTCATCCTCTCGCGGGGAAATCACCGGATCGCGGCTTCCCCCGCGTAGACTTTGGATACGGTCGAAGAGCATCGATCCGTATCCCCGGATCCCACTCAAGGCATTTTTCAAAGACGCACCCAATTTCGTGTCGAGCAAAGCCGATGCTCTTCTTCGGAGCTCAGATTTCGCGTCCGCCGACGACACCGCTCCCTTGAGGTAGTTGTCGACGAATTCGACCGCGGCCGCTCTTATACCGTCAGCCAGCAAATCGTCGCTCATCGCCGTCAATATTTCTTTGATCACGTTCCCGGAGACGGTTTCCTTCACTAGCTCGGATATTGCCGGTTCGATGACCTCGGGGACCTTCGCAACGTCGAGCGCAGTCGAGAGCATCTCTCGGAACGCACGCTGCTGAGACTGGCTGCTGCCTGGTCGTTTGAGGTCGTCCCCGGGAGGGCTCCCTTCCCGCGCTGCTCCTCCCCGAGGTCCATCCAGGGCGGATCCGAGTTCGGCCAGTTTGGACGTACTTGCCGTAGGCGGCGCGTTCAGCGCGTCGGACCGACCGCGTCCGTCGAACTTGGCTGCATTCGCAGCCGTTCTGCTCGCGATGCGCTCGTTCAGCCGCTCGTCGGAATTGAGGACCCTGGCCTTGAGTTCAGTGTCCCAAACACCCGAGCCGGCGGGCGGGGGCGTCGGTCGTGGTCCCGGAGGCGCGCCTGCGGGTCGCGGACCACCCCAATCCCCCGGGGGCGACGCAGTCCGGAAAAGGTGGTCATCCTGCAGGGTCGCCCTATCCAGCATGACCTTCGCGAAGTGGATGGACGCGCGGGCAACGGCTCGTTTGTACGAATTGTCTATAGCATCGTGCGCGGACCGAAGCTCGACCCGCAGGGCGTTCAAACCGCTAGGCGCAGAGCCGTAGAAGGAGAACAGCAGGACCGCGATGAAGAAAGCACCGACGACGTCTATACCCTTCGATGCCATCTTCGAAAGTCGAGCCACCCTCGACGAGAGAAGCGGGAAGAAGATCAGGTTGAAACCAAGAACGAGTATGATGGCAAGGCGCGCCTTCAGGGCGAAGGACTTCACGCGCTCGATTATGTGTCCAGCCTCGAGGCTATCGTACCAAGCAGTCACGGTGCTCAGTCGCGGTGAGAACTGCGTCAAGAAAAGATAGAAGCCGATCTGCAGCAATAGGAAACATGCCGAAACGGCGCCGGTCACCATGCAGTAGGTGATAAGTTTCGATCCGACCTCGGCGAGGACAGCGTTGCCGCTGTGCCTTCGGCAGACTGCCCGGATCGCAAACACGGAGATAGCCGAGACGATCAACACCCCCAACGGCAATAATCCGACGAAAGAAAAACCCGCGATAAACGCAAGCCAGGCGGGGATCAGGATCACCGGAAGAACGAACAGCTGCGAGAATTCACGCAGACGAGTTGAAATGCTCAAATTCTTGCCCTCCACTCGACTGGTGGCAGACCTATCAAATTTCCACTTATGCTAGTGAGCCAACGGGACCGCCTCCTATCTGAGCGAATTCCAACCAACAAGCTCAGCAGGCAGCATTGCGCAGTTCTGTCCGGACCGGGTCTCGAAGATAGCTAGGGACATTCTCCACGGAGCCGGAAAATTTCGACACGGGATATTTATAGCGATGAGACGCTTCGATGAGCGTGTGCGCGGACAAGTAAAAGAGCTCTTGAACGCAACAAGTTATTTACAACGCTCGACGATACCAGCAATCCTCAAGATATACCTTTAAGTTGTAGCACTCCAAAGGAGATTTTTGGAGGGGCGTTGCGGATCTGATATCGCCGCGGTTCAAATTTATTCCGTACGGACCGAACGCTGGCGGACGATGAGGAAATGTACGTATTGGACAATACTTCTACTTGAACTTGTACCATGGTTTTATAACTTGAGGCGGGGCGTAGCACAATCTTGATGTCAGCGAAGCTGTCTCGTCAGTTTAGCGCATCGGGGTGTTCGTGTTGTTGTTTCGACGACGAGAGGGGTGGGTCCGCAGATTTTTTGCGGGACCAGAATATGTCGGGGGTCTTTCGCGCAAATTGTTGAGCAGGCGATCCGTCGCACTTGGCACGGTTTGCTCAATCCGGTTTTGAATGTTGGGATCGGCTCCGCCGACAAGCGGATCGGCCCGCCCCCCGCCTGCCGCCCAAATCGAGGCCACAAGCGCGAGTACGATTCGTGCGCGCGCTTGATAGTTTCGCCAATGTTGTTGCAAATTGTTGCAGGAATCGATCATGCGCTGCACGTTTATATTGCTGGGCTCAATTGCCGCACTGGCCATTTACTCTACAGCCGCGGCTGCTCAGGTCGACCCAAATCTACAAGTCCGCATCGAGAATTTGACGCCTCCCAAGGATCGGAAGCCGGACCTTCCGCAGACCGAAGTCGTGACAAAAACAAGGGTTCAGACCTACACGACAACCGAGACTGTTGCCGTACCTCCTGCCGAGCGACGCCGTCGCCTCCAAAAGGTCCTGGCCGAGAAGCAGCTGATGCTGCCTGCGGACGCCGAGGCGGTCCAAAGAGCGTACGAAACGTACGGTATCAAGGACCACGAAACCCGCAAAGTTCAGAAGAAGAAGGTGATCACCGAACACGTCGTAACGACCAAGCCGCGAGAAACCACCGTCACAGCATCTGTTTCGAGCCAGTCAGTGTTCGACAACAACGCGAGCAAAACCCCCATCCACGTGGGCGACACAGTTTTTGGCACCACGGGCCTGCTTACCGTCAATATTCCCGTCGGCCTTGCCGATAGCTTCATCCTGCAGAGCGGCGTGAGCGACCAGCGTTATGCACGCCTGTTCAGAAAGAACGTCGACATCCTGGTGAACAACGCCACTTACAACCAGGTTCTCAATCTCGTTGTGCCGGGCAAGACAAGCGGCACGACGACTTCCGACGTAATGAGCTATTCGGTTGCCTCCAGCACGGTCTACGGATCCGGATTTAGTCCTTACCAGGTGGAGCTTTTCACGCCTTCAGTCGCTTGGGCTCGCAATAATCAGGATCTAGGCGGGACGATCTGCGGTCCGAAAGGCCAGGAAACTTTTTGCGTCGCGGGCACTTTCGTCGCAGAGGGCGAATTCACGTTCTCGGATATCGCCAGCCAGCAAAATTTCTCCTCCAGGCTGTCTGGCAGTGTGACCTGGCAGACGCCAGTAACCGGCCTGACGACGTCAGCTGGCGGCTACGTTCAAGGGCGGCATTTCACAGATTTTCCCGGCGGCCGCGACGATCTTATCTTGCAAGCGTCTGCTCGAGCAGACTGGACACCAAATAGCTACGTCCAGCTCAGCGGCGTCCTGCAGGTCACACAACAGTTTTCCACTGTGAAGGCTCTGGAATGGAACGGTTTTGCTGCGTATCCGTACCTGAGGCTAAAGGTTACGTTTTGAGAGGCTGCGAGGGTTTACGCCCTGCCTGCCGGGCTTCGCGCTGCTGTAAGATCGTTCCGCGGACGGATCGTTGCTGCCATCAAGATCCCCGCCTTATTGGTGCGGCAACTGCACCTCCGTCGCCAGTTCACGCCGGCGAAAGGGGGCCGAATCTCCCTTGCCGAAGCGACAGGGAAATAGACTTTGCGCGCGTGCCGCCCGCCCGGACGGATGCGGTCTCGTGGATGTTCTCGTTCGAAGATCGAGCAGATCCCGCAGGGGTAGAGCGCCAACCAGTAACTCCAGTCCCGGCCTTCGACCTCGACGAGGTAGGCGGCGAATTCCTCCGTAGGCTTCCGCCGGCGCGTCGCGTACGATTCGGCTCGCTCGATCGCATCGTCACCCACCCCGGGAGTACCATCGAGCCTCTCATGATTTCGGCTAGGTTCTTTCCGCGGTGCGGGGACTGGCTAGCCCAATCTCCGGATGGTTTTGGCATGAAGACTCCGACGCGCTCGCCGAGAAAGGCGAGCTCCACCACGATATCCGCCAGGACGAAGCCGCGCGGTGCCCCGTCTGAAGACGGCAGCACGACTTGCCTTTTCGATCTGTCGCGAGCGAGCACAATCCGTTGCTCGAGCGGCAGGAGAGATCCTGGACTTCGTTCGCCGGGAAGAGCTTACCGATCGCGACCTCGTGGCCTACATCGATTGGCATCTGAAGAAGGTGCTTCCGCCAATTGCGAATCATAACCTGCTAACTGAGTGGGCCGAGTCATTGGGGAATTGCGATGCAATCGGGAAAATAAACCTCTTTGCCACTTGCGACGGCAAGCGCGAAGCACCAGCTCTTGGTCTTGTTTAACTCTAATATTGCGGATTTCGCCGGAGTCATTCCTACAGCTGTGCGTTCTGAAGTATTCGATCCGGCGGCACGTGCCGCAAATTGCGGACGACCTTCGTCGCCAGACGTGTGACGCACGAAGCGTGAATCGCTTGTGCAATGCCTGGAAGTTAGTTTGATTACAGACGACGAAGTTGCGGGTCACCCGTCCGACGTTAAACCCTACCGGGTGCTCAGCCTGGATGGCGGCGGCATGCGTGGCATCTACACTGCAGCCTTCCTCGACCGACTCGTCACCCAGTTCGCGCGGACGCGCGGTGTGGAAAGCCTCGATCTCGGCAAAGGCTTCGATCTGATCACCGGCACCAGCACAGGGGCCATCGTCGGCTGCGCGCTGGCCGTCGGGCGCCCGATGGGCGAGATCGTCAAGATGTATCGCGACCACGGCCGCCAGATCTTTCCGCACCGGATCAAGGGCACCGCGAGCGCGATCTGGCGCATGTTTGTCGGCGGACACTACGTCCGCAAGGGCGACCATGTGCTGCGCAAGGCCCTGAGCGATGTGCTGGAAGACACGACCATACTGGATGTGTTCCAGAAGCGCAGCATTTCGCTCTCGATCCCGGCCATCCTGATGAGTAGCCATCGCTCCTGGGTCTTCAAGAAGACGCCCAAGAGCGGAGTACGCGACGATCACTACAAGCTGGTCGACATCTGCATGGCGTCGAGTGCGGCCCCAATCTTTCGGTCGTTGGCCGCGATCGACGACCCCAATAATGATCACGGGGTCGAACAAGTGTTTGCCGATGGAGGCCTTTGGGCGAACAATCCCATCATGGTCGGGCTGACCGATGCTCTCGCGTGCGCCCCTGCAGGCGCAGCCATCCAAATTTTTTCGCTAGGCACCTGCTCCCGGCCCGAAGGCGAACTCATTCCTGCACGCAAGGTGCACCGCTCCATCCTCGGCTGGAAGATGGGCGCGGACGCCGCCGCCCTCAGCATCACGGCCCAGGAATTCGCGTTCGACAACATGGCCCGCTTCATCGGCAACAAGCTGACCGAGTTGGGGCGGCCGGTTACCAGACTACGCTTCCCGAACAAGGACGTGCCCGCCGAAATGATGAAATACCTCGCGCTTGACGACGCCCGGCCCGAAGCAGTGAAGCGGCTGATCCAGCAGGCGAGCAACGATGCGGATATCGCCAAGAGCGCTTGCGACGATCCGAACAATGCGGACGGACGGATGGTAAAGGCGTTGATGATGAGCCTGCCAGAGATGCCGAAGACCGGTGTGAAGATGGAGACGACCACGTGAAGGACTGTAACGAACAGATGAGGGGCTTCGAGCGCTCTGAGGTGCGCATGTCCGAGGATGACCGGGCCGACATCTACGGCAAAGCGAAGATCAACCGCGATCGTCTGAAGAATGGCCTGGCGCGCAACGGGAGCCCGAAGTCGATCGGATCCAGGACCCAAGGCAGTTACGCGATGCGGACGATGATCCAGCACGATCGCGGGGACTACGATGTCGACGACGGCGTCTATTTCAGCAGGGACAGCCTCAAGAACGATAAGGAAGAAGACAAGTCTCCCGAAGACGCCCGCAAGATGGTCAGCGACGCCCTGCAGGACAAGCGCTTCGCGGATCAACCCGAAGCCCGGAACAACTGCGTACGGGTCTACTACAAGAAGGAAGGTTATCACGTCGACGTACCCGTCTATCGTGAGATCCGCACCAAGAGCCCGTTCACCGGCGAGGAGACGAAGTCCTACGAGATCGCCGCCGGCGACAAGTGGCGCTCATCCGATCCCCTCGCGAATACGAAGTGGTTCAAAGACGAGAACAAGAACAAGTCGTCGGACTCGACCTCCAACGGCAACGACGGGCAATTCATCCGGATTGTCCGACTGGCCAAAGGATTTGCCCGCAGCCGCTACGGCTGGTCGGACAAGATCGCGAGCGGGTTCGCCATCTCGAAGCTCGTCGCCGACAATTTCGCCCAGTCTCAGGAACGAGACGATTCTGTACTCCGGCAGACGCTGAGGTCCATCAGCCTCGTGCTTGCCCTTAACTCGGCCGTCCGGCATCCCGTGCTGAACGAGAACATCGCTGAAAGCGGCGACGAGACGACGAAATTCCTGAAGGAGAAGATCGACGAGAACCTCAAGCATCTCGACGTGCTCGACAAGCTCGACTGCTCGCACGAGGACGCGATGAAGGCTTGGGACAAGTTTTTCAACACCGATTGGTTCTCCAAACAGCCCGATCCCTCGAAGAAATCGCAGGCCGAGAAGGCCAGTGGCCCGGCGGTGATCAAGCAGGGCGAAAGCCGCTACGCCTGAGGAGCGCTGCCACGCGTGAGCCTGCCGCTTGAAGCCGCCCCGGCGGTCCCGTCTGATCCGCCGAAGCTCGACGATTGGTTCGCCGGGCTCGGTGACGACTTCGCGGGCCGCATGGCCGCAGGCGCGCTGCGTGCCGGCATGTCCGACGGCTGGCGCGTGCGATGGCGGGGACGCGAACTCGAGTTGCAGGTCGACGCCGACTTTCCTTTCAGCGCCCCGCGCATTTATCTTGTCGGGTACGCGCGCGCGCAAGCGCAGCCACACGTCGAGAGGGACGGCAAACTCTGCCTCGGCAGCAAGCCGGTGCCCGGCGATGGCATTGCTACCGTCAAGGCGGCGCTAGCCGCAGCCTTCCGCCTCCTGGCCGAAAACGAGACCAAACAGCACGACGACGACTTCCGCGAAGATTTCGGCCTTTATTGGTTGAACTGGTCAAGCGACACGGACCTTCTTGCCGAAGTTCTTCCGGGGCCCGAAGGCACCACGCAATGCAGGCTCGTCCGCGCCGTGCAGACGAAGAACCGGGCATTCGTGCTTCCGAGCAAGGCCGACGCGGCGAGATTCTGGACAAACCGGACCGGCGCCGCCCCCAAATGGCTGAAAACGACAGCTCTCATCCCGATCGATCCTCTTCCGGCTCCCCATCGTTATCCCGACACTGCGGCGGAGCTCTGGACGCTGGTGGAGGCCCGCACTCGGGGCGGCACCGATCTTCTGGCGCGCCTCGTGGACAACGATCCGAAGGAGTTTTTCGTCGTGCTGGCGGGACGGGCTCCGTCGGGCCGAGAACACTACGCAGCCTTGCGGATCCGACGACCGCTCGACCGAGCGGGTCTGCCGCTGAAGAGGCGTATTCTCCGCCAGGGGCTCGAACGCGCGGAAAATCCTATGAGAACGCTGTTCGGGCGTTTCAGGATCGAGCGCTTGGCGACCGATCGGCTTGATGCGTCGTCCTCGCGGCTGCCCGAAGGGCTGCAACGCCAGATGGCGGCGGCCAAAGTTCTCGTCGTCGGCTGCGGCGCGCTGGGATCCGGCGTGGCCCGCATGCTGGCGCAGGCCGGCGTCGACCATTTGCGCCTCGTCGACCCCGACAGCCTCGGCTGGGAGAACATTCGTCGGCACGAACTTGGCGCAGACCATGTCGGGCACGGCAAGGCCAGGTCCCTTGCGAACGCCATCCGCGCAGCCCTGCCGCTGATAGGCTTCGTGGAAGGCTACCAGACCACGTTCGCTACCTTCGCGCGCGAGCATTCCGAAGCCCTCAATGATACGGATCTGATTGTCAGCTGCACCGGGGACTGGACCGCGGATGCTTCGGTCGAACTTGCTCTAACGCGGCTTGGTCGTAAGGGTTTAGCCGTCTACGGCTGGATGGAGCGCCACGCGCTCGCCTCGCATGCTCTTCTGCTGGGCAGCGCCGGCGCGAAATTGGCCGACGGCTTCGACGAGCATGGTAATCCCCGCTTGCCCGTGGTCGCGGGTGGGAAGCCGCCGCCGCCCGAATGCGGTGGGGCGTCGACGACGTTCGGCGCGGTCGAACTCGCGCACGCCCAGGCTCTCGTCGTCAGGCTCGCGATCGATGCGTTGCGCGGACTCGAAACCGCGCCGGCCTGGCATTCCTGGATTGCGGATGTCGTCGCGTTCGAGGAGGCGGAAGCCTCAGTCGCCTCCGGCTGGGCAGTGTCGCGCGGCCAGCCCGGCAACATGGGCGGTCTGTTTGTCGGCGATTGGTCATTTACGTGAGTGGGCCGGTTCTGACGTTCGAGGTCGGGCGGCTCTCGGTGCGCATCAGACCCGATGCGCTTGCGACGTTCGACGCACACCGGCAGAGGCGCTTCTATCAACGCGAGGCGGGCGGACAGCTTTTCGCTCGAGTGAGAGGCGACCACTGGGATATCGTCGCGGCGACTCGCCCGCGATCGCAGGATCGTAGAGGTCGCTTCTCGTTCCGGCCCCACCGCGCGTCGGAACAGGAGGAGATCTTCCAACATCACGTCTTGGGACTTGATTATGTCGGCGACTGGCATACGCATCCCGAAAATGAGCCGACGCCGTCTCCCCAGGATTTCTGGAGCATCACGGAGGTGGTCCGCCGATCGACCCATCACCTCCCGGGATTTCTCCTCATCATCATCGGACGCCAACCCTTTCCGGATGGCCTATGGGCATCCTTCCACTCCGTCGGCGGCACGCAACTCGATGCAAAGAAAAAGTGCCTTTCATCGTTCACCGAAGGATAGCCTGGGTTTCGACCGCGGACGTCACCCTGCAGCGCGTCGCGAAAATCGACGCAAAATGAGGGGCGGCCACCGACGGCATGACATCATCACTTCGGTGGAGCGCCGCCCTCTCCCGGGCTCGGAAAGCGCAAGTGAAACACCCTCTTGATGAAACCGGTAAAGCGGGTCTTAATTTCGAGCCCTTGAGACCATTTCGCGATCCGGCCGAAAAGCATCTGAAGGTCCGCCGGGACGACACCCTTCCTGCCAGCCTTTCCGGTTATCGAGCGACGGCTCGAGATACACGGGCTTGACCAATCCGTCTCCTCGCGTCTCCGGTCGGCCCCTTCCGATGCATGGCCAGCGCCAGGCAGATCAAGGCCGCGCGTAAAAGCCTGGAATTGCCGCAGCGTACGACTCTCGAGCGATTGACGTGGCATCGAACAGGCCAGTGGATCGAAGAACAGGTCCTGGCGCGGCCTGTCGTTTGCCCCCCTTATCATCGTCCGACGAGCCCGCATTCCCGAAGAGACCGCGCCGATGACCAAAGCAACTCCAGGTCCTGATGGAAGGCCTCCCGGTCCGGCGCGATTGATCGCGGTTTCATGCTTGGGATGCGTACACGGCGCATCCTCCAAAGATTCGTTCGCTTTGCTCTTCAAAAGTCGGTGAAGCCAGCGCCAGGAGGCAATAAACAGCAAGTAAAACCAATAACTTACGCCACGTCAGCAGGTCAAACCATGTAAAACGGGTTGATCAATTTTCTGATCGGATCCGTGAGAGGGCCGGATCGACGATTGACGCGATGTCGCCCCACGACTTAATGTTCACCGATTCGTATGCAGATCCGGGGCTATTCCCTTCCTCGGCGCCCTGAACGTCCCGCCAAACAACATTGTGACCGCCAGCGACGTGATAGATAAACCAACCAACGCGCCGACCAGCATTCCCCCGACCCGTCAACGCGTTGAGTTGTCCGCTGAATCGATCGGCTTCACGCTGAAAAGCGACGACGAGACGATTCGCGACATTGAGAAGATTCAGGAGTCCGCGATCAAGGCGGCTCAGGAAATCAAGAAGTTCGCGCTAAAGTAACCAGCGATTCCTTCGATTCCCCGAAAGGAAGACCAATGCTTTGCGTCTTAACGAGATTGATTGCCTATGAACCTCGACTACGCGGTAGGAAAGCTGAATACGTCTGAAGACTGGGGAGGCCTCGCTGAGGAACTCGGCGGCAAAGATCAGCGTCCGGTTCACAGTATCATCAGACATCTTATAACGGTCGGCGCCAAGTCCTATCTCATTGAAACGCGCTACATCGATCGCGACTACTCCGCCGACTACCGCCGTTTCTACGCCCAGACTTTTCGCACATACGAGCGTCACTGCAAGCGAATCCATTTTTTCAAGGAGGACGTCGCAGCCATTCTCGCGCTCCCGATCTGGAGCGATCGCGTTGCGGGGCTCCAAAGGACATCCAAACGCAGCTACATCGGTTTCTGTGTTGTGCGACCACTCCCGAGTGCTCCGATCGGTCGCACCGCGCTCCTTCAGGCTGGTCCGGCAGGCCGCAATCTCGAATCCATCGTTACTTGCCGTGCCGACATCCGCGCCAATCTTCTTGGAGCGGAACTGGATGTGTCGGCGGCGTGTTTCATGCAGCAGGACTCTCGCGTGGGTGCGTGCGCTCAGGTCGCCATCTGGATGGGCGCCCGGCATATGCATCAACGTCATAAGTACAATTGGCTCTCGGTCGCCGATATCACCCGTATGGCCGCACCAACTACGGCGTACCAGGCAACATCACTTCCTGCTGGCTCCGAGTTTCTCACGCCGGACCACATGATCCGCGCCATCCACGAGATGGGTTTCCAGCCGCTTTACATAGAGGGCACGGGCAAGGAACCGGGCAAAGAGATTGCCGCCGAGATTATTCCCTATGTCGAATCTGGCTTGCCCGTTATCCTTGGCCTCGCCCATGGAGAAGGACTCGGCCATGCCGTGACCGTCATCGGCCGGGTCTTTGCCGCCAGGCGGACTCCTTCAAATCAACTCGCAGAGTATGTGCCAGCCTTTATAGTGCACGACGACCAGGCTGGCCCTTACATGCTGCTGCCGCGAACGCGCGATGCCGCCGTAACTCACAAGTTTGATGAACACCAACTCATCAGGCATTCGTTCACGACCACCACTCCGGTTGACTTGAATGTCGAAGAACACGGCGTTTTTGCGGTTGTCCTCATGCCAATTCGAGTCTTTGCGACCGCGCGCGCGGCGGAGCGAACGGCGGTGGGACGCCTGAACGCGGCTATCAAGAACATTGCCTCCATCCGGGCGAAGCTCGCCGAGCAGGGAGCGCCAGTAAACGATCGCCTCCTCGACGAGCTGATCGATGCGCACAAGAAGGACAAGATCGTCCTGCGCACATACCTGACTTCGGCATCAGGCTACCGAAAGCATATTACCTCCGGCACTGCCTGCGACGACCTTAAGGATGAGCTTGCGCGCCTTCACCTGCCTCACTTCACGTGGATCACCGAGATTTCGACCGTAGGATCCTACAATCAGGCTTCGCCGGGCATGCGGCGCATGTACGGGCACACGATCCTCGATGCGACTTCGACGGGCCGCGACAATGCCGGCCTGCTTGCACTTCACCTCCCGGGCGTCTTGATCAGCCGCGATGTAAACAGTGGCGACGAAGTCGCCATCAACATCACGGATGACGCACTTTATCACTGCAGGGAGAAGAAGGGACCCTAGCAGCCAGGCCGCGTCGGCAACAAGAAGTTATCGCCGCACCCCAGTCGGCTTCCCTCGATGCCTGAGCATTCAAGGCACTGCGCATCTTTTCGCGGCACGTCATAGCTTGCCGTTCCTTTGCGCGCGTTCCATCGAAACCAGCCCGCCTCTGCAGTGTCGTGTTTCAAGCCGGTCATATGGAAGAGGAAATCGTCCGCGGCGTGCGCACAAGCCACGGCGTTCATCGTCACGACGCTTGGGGCGACCACGCCAGCATCGTTGACGTAGGCGTAGCCCTTCTTGATCGCATCGGGTACCGCTTCATCCTGAAGGCGAGAGGCATTGATGAGCCCGTTGCACCACAGGCACCCGTGTCCCGGCCGTACGGTCCGCGAGACGCAGAAGACATCTCCGACCTGCCCCGCTCCATCGAGCGGCACCTTGGCGCCGACCTGAACGCCGGGAATCCCGTACTGGTTGACGATCGCGTTGAATAACAGTCGCGCGCTCATCGTGTCGGCCGCGAGAAACAGATAATCGCAATCCTTAAACCGCTCTGCCACATCAGCATCAACGAAATCGCGCGGCAACGCCATGACCTTCGCCCGCCGGTTCGCATGCTTGATGTTCCGCGCTGCCATATCGACCTTGAATTTGCGGAACCGCCCATGGAGATACTTTGGCAACCAGCTTCTGGCAACATCGGTGTATTTTGCGCCGATCAAACGCGGCAGGTTTGAAAACTCAACCTTGTCGGGGTCGGCAAGCACGAAGTCGCCCACGCCAAGACGCCCCAGCAGTTCGGCCAGTATTGATCCCGCTCCGCCGAGCCCGACAATGCCCACGCGGCATCCGGCAAGAATCGCCTGACCGGCATCGCCGAACAGACGGCTCTGTCGATCGTAAGCTGCATCAGATATTGCCCCGCGTGCCGGCGGCTGCGGAAAGAGAAACTGTCTGCGAGTGCCAACGACATGCGCTTCGCCCAGGACCGAGCGCTTGCCGCCTGCGAACCAGAGATCGCCAGCCACAGCCTGTCGCGCAAAGACGAGGGCGCCGACCGGCATACCACGAGATATGTCGAGCAGCGCGGGGTATCCGCGTTCGTGCGACGCGAAATCGTCCGGTGAGAAGGCGACCGACGTCGAGCCTCCGTGATTATGGATAGCGAGATAGGCCAAACTGGCGTCGCGTGCCCGCAAGATGCGGCTCTGAATGAACTGCGCTTTCAGCATCCGATAGCCGTACTTGCCGGGGACGTAGTCTTGCCCATCGATGGCCAGGTGAAGCTCCCGCGCAACGAGCCGCAATCCGCGATCGGATTCGCAGATACCGGCCAGAATGATTGCGCCGTGTTCATCACCGTCCCCGGGAAAGAGATGCCGCATAAGAGCTGCGTGCATCTCCTCGGGAATTGTGAGCCGCCACGGCCTTACGGGTGCGTTCGGAGCCATTGCATAACTTTCAGAAGCTTGAGGGCGGCCGTATCAGTGGCTGGATTGAGTTTGTTCGACCGGCGCGAAAGCTGTGTCGCGTTCCTGCCGCGCCAATTGGCGTTGCCGATACCATCGCCGAGGGACCTGCCGTCCGTGCGGGCAAGCTCGGCGCAGGTAAAGTGCGGGTACACGTCCGCGTAAGGATATTGAAAGGTGATCTGAAACCCGACCCAGATCTTCTGTTGCGCATATGGCGGGCCAAGCGCCAGATCCCTGACGGTGACATACGCGCCGCCTCCGCCATCCGGCTCGGTTTCCACGATGCATTCCGTGAAGGTCGAGCGGATGTCGGCAATGGCCTTCTCGATCTGGGGCTGGATCCGGGTCATGAGTTGTCGTCATTGGGGATGGCGAGAAAACGGTCCCCGTCGTGAAGTTTGACATCATCGTCGTCGCCGATCAGCTCGGTCTTGCCGCCACCGCGTTCGATGCTGAGGACAAAATCCAGCTCGATCGCTACGCCCTGGGCGATGGCGGTCTGCTTGATCGACATTCCCGTCTGGCGCTCTTCGTCGAAGACAACCCGCTTCTCGTTGACGAGGACCGTTACCTTCTCCCCATGGCCGCCATGGCCTTCGCCTCCTCCGTGACCGGGATTTCCGCCATTCCCGCCATGGCCAGGGTTGCCACCGCCACCTTGCCCGCCGGGCGCGCCACCAGGGCCTTCCGGACCTGGGCCGGGGTTATCCTTCTCATTTGACATGCAAATCTCCTTGCAATCTTGAAATTGACTTGCTAACTTGAAATTTGATATTGCACTTCAGACGAGGAATTGCAAGAGTGAAATCAAAAAAATCTGCGTCCACCCAGTTTGACGTGGAGGCCCTCCAAGCCGCCCTGGACAGCGAGCGCATCACCCGCGACCTGAACTGGAAGGATGTATCCGCTCAATCCGGCGTCAGCGCCTCGACCCTGACCCGGCTGACCCAGGGCAAGCGTCCCGACGTCGACAGCCTTACCGCCCTCACCCACTGGCTGGGCCTGTCGGCCGATCGTTTTATGCGGCTGCCGCAAAGAGGCTTCGGCAGCGCGAGTCCGCTTGCGCAGATTTCGTCGATTTTGCGGGATGACCCCAATCTCAATAAGGATGCGGCGACGGCGCTCGACGAGATGATCAAATCAACCTACGCGCGGCTGCGCTCCCAGCGCTAGTCAAACGCTATCGGTTAAATCCGATGTTTGGGAAAAGCGGCGTCTTCTCCATACGTTGCGACATGTGTTTGGCAATGAAATCGCCCTGAGACCGGTCGTGCGCCCACACGAAACGGCGGGCACGCCCGACCAGAAATCTGTTGGAGTTGTGTACGATGTCGCAGGGCGACAGTGCACGCAGGCGCTGCAGGCGGTCGAGCGTATTGGCGGCAACGAACAGCCTGGTCGGACTGATAGGCAAGCAGGCCGAGCCGTCGGCATTGGTCCGATTTGCGAAGCTAACCGCGCGGTCCGATAGAAGGAAGCGGTATGGAGATCGGCCGACGTCGATCACACCCCAGGTCATGTTGTTCAGATGTTTGCCCAAAATCTCGTTGTCGAATACCCTGATGATCATATTGACGCCGATCTTGGTCGCCGTAAGCGGATCCCGTGTCGCGAGATACTCGTCTAGCGTCGCAGGATCCTCCGCCCTCTTGATGGCCTCGTACCGGGCTTGATATTCTTCGCTGCTGCCCTCCCACACCGATTTGGCAGCAGCGCGCAACTCCGGCATCGCATCGGGATGACGCAGATGAATTGCAATCACGAAGCGTGACCAGGCACTCGTCAATTCAGAGGTCCACCGGACCGGCGCCGCAGAGAGGTGGTTGCGCAATGCTTCCGCGGCCACGCGATCCGCATAATCGAAGAAGACAGCCTCAAGGAAGCAAGTGGCGTCCGGTGGGAGATCAGGAAACGAGTATAAGTGCGGCTCAAAGCCTGTCGCTCGTGGACCGACCGGCTTCGCGATGAGCCTGCCATGCTTGATCGTGTACTCGACCAGCTTGCCGGAGCTATCGGCCCACTGCACCAGAAAGAACGCGGGAATGAAGTGATGGTCATTGGCGCATCGACCAGAAGTCCCCGCGGGAGGGTTCTCCCGAGCTTGCTTAGCTTTCTGTCCTTTTGCTCAGCCATACTAAGTAAATTAGCATTTTTTCAAACTAACCGTATGGTTTCAAATCTCACCGAATTGCGTAGCTGGACTACGCAAAATCAAAGGAACTCAAACCAACAACCCCGCTCGGTCAGCGCCGTCGACAGGGACGAAATGAGATCAATCTTTGACGAGGCGCGCGGCCAGTTTTGAAAGACACCTCGATGAGGTCGCCACTAACCAGATCAATCCCCGAGTTCGACTACCAGCCAGCGAAGGCACCCACCAGTGACAGGTCCACTTTGCCC
>NZ_LNCU01000039.1:209752-271268 GCF_001542415.1 Bradyrhizobium macuxiense | reverse complement strand
CGTCAACGTCAACGGCGGGGTGAGCTCGAGTACATTCGAGTTGACGCCAACATAGAACATCACCAATCCATATTCGAAGGCGCGATAAACGGTCATTGCGGTCTGCCGTTTTGCCGGCGCCCTTGTGGCCCGGTCGGTGACCAGCTCTATTCCGATCGCCAGGCCTTGGCCGCGGACGTCACCAATCAGCGCATGCCTCTGCTTCAACGCCTTAAGACGCATGAGCAAATGGGCCCCCACCTTGGCAGCATTTTCCGCCAAACGATCGGTTTTGATGGCCTCAAGCACAGCCAACGCTGCGGCGGCGCAAACCGGATTGCCATGTAACGTCTGAAACGAGAATGCTGGCGCAAAATTCATGATGGCTTCCGATCCTGCGACCGCCGAGATCGGCAATCCGCCGCCAAGCCCCTTCCCAAACACCACGATGTCGGGCTCGATTCCATGATGCGCAAAGGCATGCAGTCGCCCGGTTCTGCCCAATCCGACTTTGACTTCGTCGCTGACGAGGAGAATTCCATGCTTGCGGCATCGCCGTTCAATTTCTGCAAAGAAGCCGACTGGAGGAACCAGCATTCCGCCGTCGGACTGGATTGGCTCGATGAAGAAAGCGGCCACCTCTTGCGGAGGGACAGTGCCCGCAAAAAGCCGATCGAGCTGAGCGAGCGCTTTTTCCGCAGCTTCTTCCCCGTCGGCATAGATGTTGGGATAAGGCACCAGCGTCAAGCCAGGCGCCTTCGCTAGAGCTTGCGACGGGTGACCGGAGACTGCGGCAGAACCGGTGGTGCCACCGTGGTAGGCGCCCGCGAAGGAGATGATCCGCGGCCGGCCTGTCGCTGCAACAACAATGCGTGCGACGGTCTCATTGGCGTCCGAACCGGAATGGCCAAACCAGATCCTGCCCGCTGCGCGAGAGGGGACCAGGCCGAGGAGCTCTTCGGCCAACTGCACTGTCGCCAGATTGGCGCTCGAAAGATAGCTTGCTCCGGCCTGGTCGGACAGAGCGCGGTCAACCGCTGCCCTGATACGAGGATCGGAATGACCCAGGCTCGCAGCGCCCCAGGAGGCCGCAAAATCCAGAAGCTGTCTGCTGTCATCTGCAATCAGTGTCGCCCGGACGCCACCCTTCACGGCCAACGGATAGAAACGCAAATGAGCCAGTTTTGAAATCGATTGGGCTTCACGTTCATACAACCGGGTCATGTCTCATTCCTGAGCTGAGATAACAGGGCACTGGCCGCTCATTTGGCCATTACGACTGGCGTGCGAAACCGTGCGCGCTGATGATGCTTACGAAAGTCTGCACTGCGGTTGCCTCACCGCTGTCTTGCCCACGACGTCATCAGGGCAACGAGCCAACCAATTCTCCTCTACCTGCCTCGGATCAGTGCCCGGTCAACCGCGCAAATCAAATCGTATCGCCTGACCCGAGGCTTCAATCCCACCCTCGCTCTGCACCGAATGCGATTGCGGTCGTTCAACGGACCCCAGAGTGACTGGCAGCTTCAGCCTCGTTCTCCTTGTCGGTCGAGGTCATCAGTGCTTGATCTGCTGAAGCCGTCACGGGCTGTCGTGATCGCTTTTGGTTCGCATTCTTTGCAAGGATTGCGGGCAGTGCGGAGGCCAGCCCCTTTGGAAAGAACAGGAGGACGACGATCATCGCCAGTGCAACTAGCATGAAGCGGCCTTCGGCGAAGTTGTTAATGCTTGCAAGCCCTTCCGAGATGAAGGTCAGGAAGAGCGCGGCGAACAGCGGCCCATAGATGCTGGACGTGCCCCCGACAAGCACCATGCTCAGGATGAGCGATACCGTCGAGAAGTCGAAGACCTCCGGTGAGGCAACGCGGAGGTAAACGACGTAGAAGCCGCCCGCCAGTCCCGTAAAGAACGCACTCGCCACGAGCGCCTTTAACCGTTGCCACGCAATCGGGATCCCGCGGGACACGGCGTAATCCTCGTTGTCGCGCAGAGCCCTGATCGACAGGCCGAAATCGGAGCGCACCAGCCAGCGCAGACAGACGGTCGTGATAACAAGCAGCCCAAGAGCGACATAGTAGTAGCCGAGCTTGTAGTCGCGCAGGAAATTGTAGCCCGGCAGCCATATCGTCGGCACGCGCACCATGCCTTGCGTTCCGCCGGTGAGATTTGACTGATTGATCACAAGTTGCATCACGAGCTGGCTGAAAGCAAACGTGACCAGCACCACATAGACGCCCTGAAGGCGTACGACCGGCAGAGCGACGATGGCAGCAGCAGCAGAAGCGGCGACCCCGCCGATGAGCATCGCAGCCCACGGATCAATCCCGAGAAGCTTTGCGGTCAGTCCTGTCGCATAAACACCCACGCCGAAAAAGGCGACATGGGCAAAATTGAAGATGCCGGCATAGCCAAGGCTGAGGTCCCAGCTCGCTGCGACAATCCCGTAGACAAAGGAGATGATGAAAAGATGCCGCAGATAGCTATCCTGGACGAAGATCGGCACAAGGAGCCCAGCGATAAGCAGAACGCCAATCAGCCATACCTTGCTGTTGCGGAGCTTGCCGTCGTGGAGGGCCATCATCAACGCACCACCTTTCCGAGGAGCCCTTGGGGCCGGATGAGCAGCACAAGGATGAGCAGGAGAAAGATCATCGAGGGTGCCCAGTAGATGCCTACGAAAAACACGAGGGCCGCCTCAAGGAGGCCCATCAAATAGGCAGCGACAACCGTTCCTCCCAACGAGCCGAGCCCACCGAAGATCACGATGATCAATGCCTTGACGAGCGGCTCCGAGCCGAATTCCGGAGTGAGCAGGCGAATAGAGCCGAGAAGAACGCCTGTGAGCCCGGCAAGGACAGCCGAGAGGGCGAACGTAATGATAAAAAGCCTGGAGACATCGATGCCGATCAGCCTGGCGGCATCCGGGTTCTGGCCAACCGCCCGTATTCCGCGCCCTGTCCGCGAACGGTCGAGGAAAAGCCAAAGCGCACCAAGCAATAAGGGCGCTACGACAATGATGAGCGCCTCCTGGGCGGAAATCGTCGTTTGCCAGATTTGAACGTTGCCCGTCGCGATCGGAGCCAATTGCTTGAGCCTTGCCCCCCAGATCAGTTGGATCCCCTTCTGCATGAATATCATGGCAGCAAGGGTCGTCATGACGGTGACGAGCAGGATATCGCGATGGTCATAGAACGGCCGGACAATGACCCGCTCGATCAGAATTCCCGCTCCGATCATGATCGCTGCTGAAACGGCGATTGCCAGACCCAGCCCGAAATTGAGCCCGGCCGCATCCGACACGGTCCATGCGATATAGGCGCCGAGCGTCATCAGCACCCCGTGCGCGAAATTGAAGATGCCAAGTGTCGTCCATACCAGGGAAAGTCCGCTTGCCATCAAGGCATAGCCGGAGCCGAGCACGATGCCGCTGACGAGAATGGCGCTAAGGATGTCACTCGTGATCATGCGCCCTCCGATCCGAAATACATATCCATGATTTCCTGATGGTCGAGTTCTCCGCTCCGGTTGATCTCCCGGCGGATCTCGCCGTGGTCGACAAGGTACATGCGGTCGACCAAGGACAGGATGAATGCGATATCCTGTTCGACGAGAAGAAGTGGAATGCCGCGCGACGAGATTTCCGAGATTGCCTCAGCAAGCTCGTCCTTGAGCTTCGGGGACAGCCCAAGCGTTGGCTCATCCAGCATCAGCATGCGAGGCGCGCACATGAGTCCCGCGCCGATTGACAGCATCTGACGCTCGCCGCCTGACAGCGTCTTGCATTGCTGCCGACGGCGCTCGGCAAGCCGGGGAAACAGGTTGAGCACATAATCGAGATTTGTCTTCAGCTCCTCCCGCGCGCGCGGCGTGAACGCCGCAAGCTCGAGCGTCTCCATGATCTGCATGTCAGGAAAGAGGCGGTTGGCCTGAGGCACGTGAATCAAGCCGCGCGCCACGATCTTCTGGGGCGCGAGCTGATCGATCGGCTCGCCCATGAAGCGGACATCCCCCGCTCGTGGGCGGATCACCCGCGAAATCGTGTTGAGAAGCGTCGTCTTGCCGTGCCCGTTGGGTCCAAAGAGGCCGACGCGCTCCGTCGGTCCGACGTGAAAGCTCATGCCGAGCAGCACATCGGAAGCATCGTAACCGGCACGCAAGCCGGCGATTTCAAGGGCGTTTGTATTGTTGCTCAAAGCCTGGCCTCACGTTTGCCGAGATAAGCTTCCACGACCTCCGGGTTACGCACCACCTCTGCCGGACTTCCTGAGGCGATGATGGCACCGTGATTGAGAATCATCAGACGTTCGGACACATTCAAGAGAAGCGGCAGGACGTGTTCGATAAGCACAACAGTGATGCCGCGTCGGTGCACGGTAAATATGAGATCGGAGAGCCCGGTTACTTCCGGCTTGGTGAGGCCGGCGGCCGGCTCATCGAGGAGAAGCACCTTGGGCCGGCCTGCGATTGCAGAAGCTATCATCAATTGCTTGCGCTCAAAGACGGAAAGGTCTGAGGCGGCTTTCGCCCGGCGTTCAGCCTTGAGTGACACGTCATCGAGCGCATGATCAGCGGCTTCTTTCGCCTCAGTCGATGTCATCCTCCCGCAATAGACGGCGCTTGCATAAACGTTCTCGCGCGCGCTCAGCGTCGCAAACTCCGCATCCTTTTGGAATGTTCGAAGGATACCCGCCCGGCTGATCTGATGCGGGGGCAGCCGATGGATTGGCTTGCCAGCAAGCAGTATTTCACCCTCGCTCGGCGGAAACGGAATCCCGGTGATGACATTGAAGAGCGTGCTCTTGCCGCTACCGTTCGGACCGGCAATGCCGAAGATCTCGCTCTTTCGAACCGAGAACGACACATTATCAAGCGCTAGCAGTGCACCGAAGCGCCGGGTTACCTGGCGCATCTCGAGCAGCGGCATATCGTCATTTGGTTCTACCATCGTCTCATCTTCCGGCTCGCAGTGGAAGAAGCGGCCACGTGCCATTGCCGCGTGGCCGCACGCCGAGGCACTATTGCTGCATCCACGGAGGCATGCGGAACTCTCCGTCCGCATACTGCTTCGGGTAAAACAGAACCCGCTTGCCGTCCCAGATCTGGAAGAACTGGATGGGAATTGAGTCATCACCTTGGTTGGCGAGATGCGTTTTCGCATCAAAGGAGAGCTTGCCACTTACGATCTGCTTGTGGGTGTCGCCAATAGCCTTGCCGATCGCGCTCCGCTTGGTCGGATCTCCTACCTTCGCCAGGGCATCGGCATAGACCATGACCTCCTCGTAGAGCGCTGGCCCGTACGTGCCTGGTTCGTGGCCGTATTTGTCCTGATATTTCTTGATCACCTCGGCAGCCCGCGGATTCGCAGGCGTGTTGAGCGTGCCGCCCAGCAGGTTATAGACGACGCCCGTGGCCTGCTTGCCCGTCAACTTCAAGAATTCGGGGACCGAAGGCGCATACTGGATGAAGACCAGGCTGTCGGTCGGCTGCTCGAGGAACTGGGTCAGGAATTTCCCGGCGTTGCCCGGCTGATAGTCGGTATTGATGATAACGGCTGGATTATCCTGGCGGACCTTGGCCAGGAATGTTCGCCAGTTGTCGATCTCGCCGAACGGCAGAAGATCTGCCGACGTCACGGTCCAGCCCGCACTCTCGAAGCTCTTCTTGAGCCCGTTCATGATGGTCTTCGAATAGGGATTGTCCGAAGAGATCAGGGCCACCTTCGTATTCCGCAGCCTGAGCTTGCCATCTGCAAGTAGGCCCTTAACAACCGGGACCATCGCCGTATTGTACTCATCCAGGGACGGGGCCATTGACCAGACAGTCGGGAACTTGTCCGGATGGGGCGCGATGATGTCCCGCGTCTGAGCCGAATTCGCCCAGATCAGGTACGGCATATCCTGCTCGGCCATGGTCTCGATTTCAAAATTGCTGCCGCTGGCGTAGCCGGTGAGGATGGCGTTCAGGTCATGGTCACCCGCCAAGCGTTCGATCGCGCTGGTCACCGCATCGGCGGACTGGTTCTGGGTGTCACCTACGACCACCTGCAGCTTGTAGCCAGCCACCCCGCCGGCTGCATTGATTTCATCAACGGCGAGCTTGGCGCCGTCGATCATTTCGTTTCCATCCGCAGCCGAGTTTCCGGTCAGCGGCGCGAGGATACCGATCTTGGCAATTCTATCAGCAGAATGGGCAGGCGCTGACGCGGCGAGCGCAACAACAACCAGACAGGTCAAAAGACTAGAAAGCTTCATTGTAGCAGTCCCCTCTTTCACTGCGCTTGTTTACTCATTTGCGAGCAATCATTTGATTCCGCACCAATCGATGATTCCGGCGGCCAAGGTTTTGGTTGTTTCCTCCAACGAGGCGATATCCACATACTCGTCGGCGCCGTGGAAACCATCGCCGGTTGCGCCGCAGATCACGGCATCAACTCCCGCGCCGGCGTAGTGCGCCGCGTCGACGACGGCAATCATTCCAGAGATCTTGGGCTTGCCGCCCAACTGGGTTCGACGCTGCAAAAGCGACTGCACAAGCGGATGATCTGGCGCGGTATCCATAGGCGGGAAATGCAGGCCACCGAGCTCCCATTGCACCTTGATCGGATTCTTCTGCAGCCAAAGATCCTGCTGGCAGAAGTGGTGGACGAACGCTTCGAACTCAGACCGGATCTCTTGCTTGGTCTGGTGGGGCAGGAATTTGTAGTCGAGGTCGATAACCGCCACGTCCGGAATGATAGCGGGATTGGTCATGATGAGCGGCAATCCGTCCGGCCCAAGCCCCGCGCCAGCGCGCATTGCCCCGACATTGATCGTATTCATACCGGGCGGCAGCAGCGGGTGTTGACGCATGCGGCACCTCGAATATTCGAAATTCCTGAGCGCTTCCAGAAAACGGGTTGCAATATCAATCGCATTCACGGCTGGCCGCAGCCGATCAGGTGCATCACGCTGCGGCCAAATCTCGTTGTAGCGCCACGCCGAATGGCCTTGCCGACCGGTGATGGTGATGCGTATCCATTCCAGACCGCCTTCGCAGACCTGGATATCACCCATCGTTAGTTCGGTGATGATCGCCGCCTTGGCGAGATAGCCGCGCTTGACGGCGTCTATCGCACCAAAGCCGCCAGCTTCTTCATCGACCACCGAATGGAGGGCAACACGTCCCTCAAGTTCGATACCTGCCGCCCTGATGCCCCGGATGGCAGCAATGGCGGCTGCGACGCCGCTCTTCATGTCGATGGCACCACGCCCGTAAAGCCTACCATCCTTGATCTCGCCCCCGAAAGGGTCGACCGTCCAGGTGCCGGCCTCGCCGACCGGCACCACATCGATATGGCCGCACAACAACAGGCTACGCTCTTCCAAGCCAGTGAGCTGACCGATGACGTTAGGCCGGTCCGGAAAGACGTCCCACCGGTCGATCGACATACCAAGCGACGTGAGTTCCGATTCAACCAGGTCTTGGACGGCGCTCTCGCGGTTCTGGCCTGGATCATTGACGAACTTCGGATTGACCGATGGTATTCGGACAAGCCTTTGGGTGAGCTCAGTCGTGTAACTCCGCTCGCGATCGATCGCGTTCCAGGCGGCCTTCACTGCAGCGTCTATATTTCCCATTTGGAACCCCTCCCTATGTCCAGCACAGATATCGCTTGGCCCATGGCGGCCAACGCGCGGCCGCCAGTCTCATGGATCAGCGTGTCTGGGCGTGCGACGCGATAACGCCGCACCGCCGCAATGCTTATTGCTTCATCCAGGGCGGCATGCGGAATTCGCCGTCCGCATGCTGCTGCGGAGAAAACAGGACCCGCTTGCCGTCCCAAACCTGGTAGAACTGGATCGGAAAGTCGTCGTCGCTTTGGACGGCAAGATGCGTCTTCGGATCGAACGAAAGCCTACCCTGCGCTGTCAGCTTGTTGATTTCACCGATGGCTTTTCCGATTGCGAGCCGCTTCTTCGGGTCGCCAACCTTCTTCAGTGCGTCGGCGTAGAGCATAACCTCCTCGTAGACCGCCGGTCCGCTTGAGCCCGGCTCGTAGCCGAATTTGGCGTGAAACTTGGTATTGATCTCAGCCGTGCGCGGGCTTTTCGGCAGCGTTCCGCCGATCAGATTGTAGATGACGCCCGTTGCCTTCTCGCCGGTTAATTTGAGGAATTCCGGAATGTGCGGTGCATACTGGATAAACACCAGGCTGTTGGTCGGCTGCTCGAGAAACTGGGTCAAAAACTTTGCTGCGTTGTCAGCCCTCGGGTCGGTATTTATGACGACTGCCGGGTTGTCCTGCCGGACCTTGACGAGGAACGTTCGCCAGTCGCTGATTTCTCCCGTCGGCAGAAGGTCAGCAGATGTGACCGTCCAACCGTCTTCTTCGAAGCTCTTTTTCAATCCATTCATGATTGACTTCGAGTAAGGATTGTCGGTGGAGATTAGAGCCACCTTCTTGTTTTGCAGCTTCAACTTGCCGCTCTTCTCCAGGCTGTGCAGCACCGGAATCATTGCCGTTTTGTAGGCATCATAAGAAGCGTTCAACGACCAGACAGTCGGGAACTTGTCCGGATGGGGTGCAATGATCGCGCGCGTCGAGTCGGTGCTCGCGTAGAGCAGGTACGGCATATCCTGCTCGGCCATCATCTCGATCTCAAAATTGCTATAGTCGGCATAGCCGGTGATGACGGCATTCAGGTCAGGGTCATTCGTCAGCCGCTGGACGGCGCTCGTGACCGACTCCACTGACATGCTCTGCGTGTCGCCAACGACGACCTGAAGCTTGTAGCCGGCCACGCCGCCCGTCGCATTGATTTCGTCAACGGCGAGCTTGGCGCCGTCGACCATTTCGCTGCCGTCGGCGGCGCTGCCTCCAGCGAGCGGCGCAATAACGCCGATCTTGCTGATCTTCCCTTCAGCATGGGCAGAGTTGGTCGCGATGAGGCCAGCAAACGCGAGACTCAGCCAAAGACTAGAAAATTTTACGGTCATCGTTATATTCCCCTCTCCTTGATGGCACGTGCTGAACATCTTTGAACGGGTGCAATCGACGAGTGCGGCCGTCGCGTTTTGGTTCAGGCGGCCGCACCTCAGTCGCGAAGAATTACGATTCACTCGCTCTCGGTCGTTTATCGCGAGTACCTTCCGATCTCGTCGAGCAGCGCATCTGTATCGACCTGGCGACAATACCCCTTGATCGCTCGCAGAGTGTTGTCGTGACGGTCCTGGCTATAGGTGGCGCAGGCATCTGGTACGAGCGTCACGAGGTAGCCGAGATCGCAGGCGTCACGCACCGCAGATTCCACGCACTGGTCGGTAACCAGCCCGGCCAACACCAGCTGCTTAACCCCAAGATTACGCAGCAGGTAATCGACGTGGGTGGACACAAAGACGCTTGAGGACGATTTCGGCAGCACGATTTCGTCGTCGCCGGGCGCGATCTCGTCGATAACCTTCCCGTCCCATGAGCCCTTTGGGACATTGAAGCCCGTGATCTTGTAATCGAGGCTGCGATCGCGACCATCCTTGGTGAGGCTCTCGATCGTCGTGTAGAGTACTTCTATGCCTGCGGCACGAAACGCCTCCTGCAACCGCTGCATGTTGGGGATGGCAAGATTCTTCAAACGATCGAAATAATAGCCGTATTTGCCGGCAATCTCTGCGTCCGACACATCCTTGAACTCGCCGCCATCGCGTCGCACGCAAAAGTTCTGCACGTCGATGAACAACAGCGCCGACTGCTTCGGATTGAGCGGCATCTCGCGTGTCGTGGGAAAATCAATCGTTGACATGCTTTTTCTCTCGCGCATCGATCAGCCCATCGGCGATCAAGCTCGCCCATCGGCGCTGCCCCTCGGGATCACCGATCAAATCGTTACGAATTTCAAGCAATAGGTGCAGCAAGCCGCGCGCCTCCCCGTGCACCGGAATCGTGTAGTCCCCCTGATCGTCGACGACATACGGCTCGTTATGTGCGCAGATCGTCGTTGGATTCCGCTCCTGAAAAGAGCCCAGGAAACGCTCGGCAAAGCTGCGGTCACGGTTGGAGAGCACACCGAGTTGCCAGGGTCGCTCGGGCCCTCCTGCCAGCCGCGGCGTAAAGCTGTGCACGGCGACTAGGACCGCCGGCGAACCCGCCGTCGCGCGACGGTCTAGGAAGAGCGCCACCTCCCGATGGAATGGCTCGTGGATCTCCGCATAGCGCTGACGGCGGTGATACTCCGCGAGCTGCAAATTGCCCGGCACGACTGTTCCGTCACTCACCTCCGGAACGCAATCGGGCGCGCTAAACGGACGATTGCAGTCGATGACAAGCCGGCTATAGCGCTGCAGGAAAAGCGGAGCATCGAGGCGATCCGCAAGGCAACGCGCTACACCTTCGGCGCCGATATCGTAGGCAATATGCCCAAGGATTTCGGCCGCGGGCAGACCAAGGTTCTTGAGCCGCCCTGGGACAGCGATCCCCGCGTGCTCGCAAACCAGCACGAAGTCAGCACGTCCGTTGGCATTGACCAGTTCAACCGGGCGCGGGTCCAACGGTGAGAGCACACTCGGCAAGGTTTCTGCGTACAGCAACACGTCACCCGAAGTTGGTGCATGGCACCCAGCGCCACACTGAATTACCCAAGAGAACGAAATTCATAGATCAAAGTCAAATATTTTCTTTCGTTTGACATATTATTTTCATAAGCCTATTGCCGGAACTCGGCTTTTTCCGACCCGGAATTTCTCAGGCTAGGTTGCGTGACACAGCAAGGGACCACAGAGCGCGCGACGCCAACGAGCTCAACAATCGCGCGCGCAGCTGGTCGAGCTTCCGTGTGGGCGCTTCCGAACTTTCGATCGAATGGAGAAGAATATAGCGAGCGCCTCAGCACAGATCGGCTACTTGGACGCTGCCGGCGTCAGGAAGGCTTCACTGACAGCCAGCCGCTCACAAGGGGCTCGCAAATGCTTATCCCTGCTCCCCCGAGCCCTGCATCAGCGCGCCCCACGAAGCAGCCGCGAGGCGCGGTCAGCGTTGGCACTTCGCTTTTGCGCCTATACCGCCGGTTTCCTGGAATCGGCGAAGCTCTCGCTTCAGATATGACCCGGACGCGCGAAAGGTGCAGCGGATACGCCCCAATGCACCGGTCGGGGAGGACTGCTGATCGTAACAGACGCCATGACATCGGAGCAGACGCTGGAAGCACGACGAGGAGCACAATAGCCGAAGGACGCTTATCGCCCGGAGCTCAGGTCAAGGACGACGCCCTCTCAAACGCAGGACAAAGGATCAGTGATGCTGAAAAAAGGAAAAACGTTCGATGAGGTTCGAAATGAGTTTCGCTGGAATATCCCTGATTACTACAATATCGGTGCGGATATATGCGACAGGTGGGCCGATAAGGAACCCGGTCGATTGGCGATCATCGACGTGGAGCCTGGAAAACCCACTCGCGAATACAGCTTCGGCGACTTGAAGGCAATCTCCAACCGGCTGGCTAACGCCTTGAGCGCGCGCGGCATTGGCCGACGTGCCGGAGAGATGGGCGATCGGGTTGGGGTTATGCTTCCTCAGCGCTTCGAGACAGCAGTGGTGCATGTTGCGCTCGCAAAACTCGCATGCATCTCGATCCCGCTATTTACACTGTTTGGACCCGATGCCCTTCTACATCGCCTGGCAAATTCTGGCGCAAGAGCAATCGTAACCGACGCCTCGGGCGTCGAGCGAATAAAACCTCTTCTTCCGCAACTCCCCGCATTGGAGTTGATCATCTGCGTCGATGGCGCGATTGGACCGGCCAAGAGCTTCGCTGCAGTTTGCGCGGCAGAATCAGAAGTCTTCGAACCTGTGTCGACACGCGCGGATGATCCAGCAATTCTAATTTACACGTCAGGTACCACAGGAAACCCTAAAGGTGCCCTACATGCCCACAGGGTTCTGCTGGGACATCTTCCGGGTGTTGAAATGAGCCACGAGTTTCTTCCTCACGACGGAGATCGTTTCTGGACTCCTGCTGACTGGGCATGGATTGGCGGTCTGCTCGATGTACTCATGCCGGCGCTTCATCATGGCATCCCGGTTGTCGCCTGTCGGTTTACGAAATTCACCGCAGAGGCAGCGTTCGACCTGATCAAGACCTGCCAAATACGCAACGCCTTTTTGCCTCCCACCGCTTTGAAGATGATGAAGCTCCTGCCTAAGACCCAGACGCCCAAGGTGCGCCTTCGCTCGGTGGCAAGCGGCGGCGAACCGCTTGGTGCAGAATTGATCGAATGGGGGCGTGCGACGCTTGGGGTCACGATCAACGAATTTTACGGCCAGACCGAGTGCAACATGGTGGTCTCTTCCTGTGCAGCGCTAGAGCCCCCCTTTCCGGGCAAAATGGGCCGGTCTGTGCCTGGTCACGTTGTTGATGTAATCGATGCTGCGACCGGCATTCGCCAACCCAACGAGACGGAAGGCGCCCTTGCGGTTTTATCTCCCGACCCCGTGATGTTCATCGGCTATTGGCAAAATCCCGAGGGGACCCGCGAGAAGTTCGTAGAAGGGCCGGATGGGAAATGGCTTCTGACGGGTGACCAGGGGGTGCGCGATGCTGAAGGCCGGCTTCACTTTGTGGGGCGCAATGACGATGTCATTGGCTCCGCCGGCTATCGGATTGGCCCTGCAGAAGTCGAGGATTGCCTGCTTGCGCACCAAGCTGTCCGTCTTGCCGGCGTCGTCGCGAAACCGGATCCGCTGCGGGGGGCGGTCGTTGCCGCATATGTCGTGCTCAAGGATGGACATGTTGGATCAGATGCATTGGCTGACGACATTGCAAATTTCGTCAAGTCACGCCTAGCGGCGCACGAATATCCGCGCGTCGTACGCTTCATTGATGAGATTCCCCTAACAACCACGGGCAAGATAATTCGTGGCGCTCTACGCAAGATGGCGCAGGATGAGGCCGCAGCAGAGCAGGTCGCAGCTCATGGATGATTTCGCAGAGGCATTCGTTGAAGTGGTCGGCGACTGTCGCAATTGAGGGAATTATTTTCGCAAACAAGCCCGGAATGAGCGGGTGGGCCTAATCGCGCCTCTCAACGATCCCGTGAGAACCGAAACGGCTGGCTGCTCGTCAGCGCCCTCGCCTTCGTCGAAGCGCCGGTCGTCAGAGTATCGGATGCGAACTGGATTGCAACGAAAAGTCTATCCGAGAGACTTCTTTGTCCAGCTTCCAAGAACCAGATCAACATACTCTTTCATTCGCCTAATACGCTCCGCTGGAGGAGACGATGTACATTCATCTAAGTGGTCTTCCAGCCTTTCAATGCGCATCAGTGTTTCTTTGCCCTGACAAGAAATACTACGAAATACCGGAATGGGCTTAACGCTTTCGATGTAAGTGCGGTGAGCGCCATTCCTGTTGCCCTTCGACAATCGAACGTTCAAGACCATACTTAAGACGAGGTGCGGCGCCGTATACCATCCCCACGTCAAGCTGCCCAAAGAATAGGCGATAACACCAATACGATCTGGATCCCTCTTTGTCCGGTAATATTCAAGCGGCTGAATAACGTGAGGGTGATGACCCAGAATCAGGTCCACTCCTTCCTCAATCAATGAATGAGCGGCCTCGATTTGTCTGTACCGTGGAAAAAACTCAAATTCGTAGCCCCAATGAATTGACGCAACAATGAAATCACAACTTTGCGTCTTGCAATCCTCGATTTGCTTTTTGAGCAATGCCAAATCCGTTGGGACGCACTTGGACAAGAGTCTAGCCGTGTGCACACGAAACGTTTCGTTCTCGGGCAACTGATGAGCATTCAGTCCAAATGTCGCCGATACGAACCCGATCTTAATTTGATTCTTCGCAAGAATGTTTGCTCGCCCGTATTCCTCGGGGCGACAGGGAGCACCAATATCAACGATCCCGGTTTGGGTCATCGCTGTCCGGGTCGCTTCAACCCCCTCTATTCCCAAGTCCAATATATGATTATTGGCGACGTTAAGAACTGTAAAATGCCTGCCCCGATGTTCGGTCAACGCAGCATATTGAGCGAATGAGCAACACATCATCGCCGTGCGTCCGTCACCGATGGCTCTTCTTACAACCTCCTCTTCTGCTACAGGCGATTCATAATTGGCGAATGAAATGTCAGCATCAAAGAGGGCAGAAGCAACATTTTCAAAAAGGACGTCCTTGGAGGCTTCGAGACCATCTGCCTGAATTAAATCACCAGATGCGCTCAGCGTCACCGAACTATCGCTCCTGAACTCATCCGGCAACTTCACAACCGAGTTGTCGTGTAGAAACAAGGCCCCAGATACCTTATTTTCTGATGTTAAGATCGGCCTGGCGCTTTTGTAGAACCAGTACGCCATATCGGCAAATTCCATCTCTGCTAAATCGGTCGCGACATTCTGCAGCGGACGATCCCAGAGACGTAACCATGTGGCGCATCGTACGACTGCGCGCAGTCGGGCAGAGGCACGGAAAACCTCGGCAGGACTTGCGGGAAGATGACGCGGCATAAACAGATGTCTCTCGACTGGGAAGTGGATGGGGCTTTGTGATGACTGGCGGACCAATAGCTGTCGTCGGTGCGCTCAACTATTCGCTTGCGAGGCCACCCTCGACGGAATCCAATCCGATGGTCGCCTCCGGGTCGGGATTTACCCGAATTGTTCTGACGCGCCCGTCAATCGGCGCGCAGGTTGCGGTCCGATAGCGTCGGACCGAGCGATGGATATGCCCCAAAACTGACCAGGACATCGATCGGAAGACGCCAGGTGAGGTTAGATCCGTTGCTTGTGGTTTTCTCTTTGGCTGGCAGCGGACGTTGGCACTCCTTCCTTCTCGGAAAGTATTTCCGCAGATCTAGACAGGATCTTAGTGCGCTCAGACTATATTGAGGGTCGCGCCTCGAAACTACCAACATCGATAGTTGATAGTTGAACGTCCGTGATCTGCTATCGAATCTTCAGGCTGCCGGGCGAGCCATTGCGGCTGCTCTTGGTCCCTCATGCGTGCTCCGCAGGAGGGAATGGCGCGCTTTGGACTTGATGTGTAGCTCGGCACAACGTCGTGCGAATTAGCGCTGACTTGTTGAAGATCCAACGAGAAAGCACGAAAGAGCTCAATTGGTACGCTGCGTACGCAACTTTTCCTTTCGGTGCGGTCTCGATTGAATTACTTGAAGCCAGCGATGCGTAGACGACTACGCATCATCTCCATTCGATGAGTAGGCGCGTCATTCTCTAGCCTAGTCGCAAAATGTATATTCGAGATCCGCCGAGAGATTGGCGGTGCCATGCGGTAGTCTCGCTACCGCTGCCCTAACGGGCGTTTCCTCCCTTGACTTGGCCGCCGGTCCCATAGGATCGGCGGCTCCCTTTCGGTGTTAGATCAACGTTCCCATGATTGAGAAATCATGGATCAATCTGCACTCGACCGACGCGGTGCCCCGGGCAGAGGCACCTTGTGTGATTGGGGGTTGGAACAATTCATGCAGCACAGAGGAGTGCAATTCCGCATGCGAGAAGCGTTGCCGGGCGAATGGCACTACCGCTTTGAGATCGATGACAAGAAGATCAGTGGCAAGACCCAAACGAAATTGCAGCTTCTTGCGGTCCGTCGGGTCAAGGATCGGATTAATCGTGAACTGAAGCGCAACGCGGAAAGTGAAAGTTGATATTTGGAGCGGACTCCTCCGAGCGAAACGCGAAGTCGCTCAACGAAGGATGCCGTGGTTCGAATCCCACCCCTTGCGCCAGTCAAGGCTAAAAAGTCAGTATCTTCAATATTAGGGGCTTTCGGCTCACCAAAAGCGACTAACCAGTATTCCCGGATGGCCAATTGCTATACTTCCAGCTCCGAGTTGATTCGAGAGCAAGGCAATGACACTGCGCGTTTTCAGAGAGGTCGGCGGCTCGCGCGTCTTGGTTACGCCGACCGAACGATTTCCGAAGGAACTCGATCCACGGCTGTGGCGGCTTGATGCCACCGGCTATCCCGACAATGCCGTAGCGGCTCGGGTTCGCCGCGATGGTCCTGTTTACGGTCGGCTCGTCAAGGACAACCGAAAATGACACGTGAACTAAACATCCGACTATTCAGACGTGGTAGATCATCCGACGGTATCGATGGATATTGGCAGGTTGGCTACGACTTTACGCTTTCGGATTTCGGCGGTGTTTTGCCGAATGTGGGTGACATGATTGCACCTTCAATAGAAGGCGCTCGCGAATTCGAGAGGCGCAAGGTCTACACAGTCGAAAGTCGCTTCTTTCGACCGGCCGGCTCTCCACATCAGTTCATCAACGTGGGTCTCGTGGTGAGCGAGCGGGATGCTAGCAGAGAGGAAGAACACCTCACCGTCGGCGGGGGCTAAATGGCTGAAAACGATAGGCTGAGATCAATTCTCGAAAAGCAGGACGCCGCGGACCGCGCGCAGGTGGCCGAATTAGCGCGGCAGGCGATGGCTGATCACCGCGCCAAAGAAAGGAAAGACCGAGTTGTCAACGAATGGCGGCGCTTATATCGCGCCCTGGCACAGACTGTCGCGACGACAAATGCTGCAATGACCGGAGGCAGAAAACTCTATCTCCAACCTTACAATCCGGACGCAGACCGCACCGTCGGCGATGTAATCATAATGTTTGAGGACAAGTATTCAGAGGATGTTCAACGAAAGTGCGTGGTGGGTGTCCAGCTGGACGGAACGGTTTCAGTATCAATCAAGCCACAGAGTAAGGAATATCATTTAGACATTTGGACAGCGTCGATAGATCAGCTTGAGGGTATCGTCTACGACTTCATGGAATTGAACATCGAGACGTAGTGAGACGATTCCACCGAATTGGCTAGCCGTTTGGTGAACGAAAATTTTTGGCAACAGTCACCGCAAGCTATTTCAATCGGTTACACAGCGAACGCGACGGATGATGTTTCCGCCTAACCGGAGTACCACGGGGGCGCCCTTCGGTTGCACGATGGCTATGAATCAATTCAAAATGGCCTGAGGTCGAGGATGCAACCTAGCAGCACCGTGCCTGGCTGCGATGGCGGAGATGCACCAGGCCGAAATGCACAAAATCGGTTGATCAGTCCAAATTCAACCGCGTAGATGGTGTACATTTATTTTTACTAAACATAGAGTTGCGCCCTTCACGGGGGTCGGGTGCGATGTCTGACAACATGCAAGGGGTGCGTAAACTTCCAACGCCGATCGTGGTTGCGGTATTGGGTCTCGCCGTGACTTTCATGTCGCTCGGAACAAGCGCCATTACGTCTTACTTCCAGAGCCAGATAATAACCGCAGCTGGAATTCTTGTACTGGTAACCGGCGCCTCAACTGCTCTCTTCTCTTATCTCCAAGATGCCAGGGTCACACTCCGCGGGCTCAGCGTGCCCGCGCCTGACGATTTGAATGCCGCTATTCGAGCCGAGATTAAGGCAAGTAGCGCCGAAACCTCTCTACTGACCGCTCAGGAGCGCGAAGAGCTTCTACTCGAAACAAGGAAAGCCTTGTCGGAGGAGACCGTTCAGCAGTTATCCGCGGTATGGCGCGAAGAGTTTCAGGCGGAAGACTCTAAAAGTGAGCATTTTTCTTATTTGCGCAATTTCGGCGCCCGCATCAGAAATCGGCTCCAAGAGGAAGTCGATGCGTTGGGGCGCAGGGCAAACATCAACCTAGCCATAGGCTCGGCAGTATCGGCCGTTGGCTTGGCCATACTGACCTGGTTTGTATGGACGGCAACAAGCGAGTTAAGTTCCGGCTCAAGTGCCACCGACGTTGGAGTCCGATTTCTTATTAGACTCACCCTGGCCGCATTTGTGCAATTGTTTGCTTATTTCTTTCTGCGCCTTTACCGCTACAGTCTTTTTGAGATTAAGTATTTTCAGAATGAGATGACAAACGCGCAGTTTCGTCTACTCGCTCTCTTCTCAGTGGCAAAAGACGGGGACACGAAGGCCGTCGAAAAGATCGCCTTTGAATTTGCGAAAACTGAAAGGAATTTCGTTCTAAAAAAGGGTGAAACAACGGTCGCTATACAACGCGAGTCGTTCGAAAAGGACTACGACGCCCATCTTATAAAAGTCGTTGAAGCAGCGGTCGGTAAGAAGGAAGCTAGCTAAACAAGGCGTGGTGGAGGGCGTGCGGCAGCTTGTTAGCCGGTACATGGGAGGTGAGACACAATGCGACTGCCCGGAACGCAGCCGTCGATGCCTCTGGCAGATCTCCAGCGCGCTCCTAGTCAAATCATAGAGACAGCACCCTTGCTACCGGAGACTGGACCAATTCCGCCCGCTTATATGAAATGGGCCGGAGATGCGAACGCGTTGATTGTAGCGACAGGTTACCTATCACTCGCACCCGAAGCTCAGATAGCGATCAACTGTCTCAGCTTTGCCAATCGAGTTACCAAGCGCGAACGGTTGATGATGATCCTGCATAAAGCTCGGTCGCAAGTTGAACTGGAGATGCGACAGGTCGGTGCGCAGAGCGCAGACGCTTCCGGCGATGTCAAATCAATCAATGATTTGATTTCCCTGTACTACATGGAAGACCCGCGGAGATCTTATGTGGACCGGAGGACGTCTTCCCTGGGCTTCCGCCCTAGTCCCGTCGATGAAAATGTGCGGCCACCGATTACGGAAGCCCGAGGGACCGAAGATGCGGGTCAAGAGTTAGTTAGGGAAACAAAGCTCGAAGAACTTGCGGTCAAGGTTGCCCTGCTAGAAGCCGCGATATCGGCTCCAAAGCCGCCGGGCATGATGGGGCACAACCGCGGTCCCAACCTGGAAACTGAACAAGATGACGAGGAGGAAATCAGGCGGCTGATATCGCTGCTCAAGGGTGAACGCGAAAGGATTCTTATTTCCGCTGTACTCAAAGATTTGGCTCAACAAGAAATTCAGCGAGCGGAACAGGGGATAAAGCTGCACAGCGAATTCGCAAAAGGCCTTGCGAAAGGTGCTGGATACGTTGCGGGTAAAGATATTGTCGAACGTCTGGCTGGCTCGGCTTGGTGGCTTTCCGTCTATGAGCGCTTGAGGGATGTGGCGCACGTGTTGCGTGATCTGATCTTTTGAAGAGCCGACCCGCCGGGTGCGCGTCTCAGATTCAAAGCCGTCGGAGAAATAGGTCGGAGGCCCACCGGCCAGACCGTCGGAACGTCCATCCGCCAGTACGTCCACCCTCCGGGCCTGCAATGCGTTCCTGGGTCGCCCCATTATCGAGGGACGACTACTCGAGGCCACCTGCTATGGATATTGCAAAGGCAGCCCCGTCATGGCCTGAGAGAACCCGTCCAGCATTTTTCTTTCCGCTGGATGAATGTGCCCGTCCGCCTCCATCACTCGCACGCATGCGGACAGCGTTTCCACGACCGTCGCCGGATCGCTTTGCGCCATGTGATCGACGGCACGATCGATTAATTCTGGGGTTGGCCGAAGCCGGCGAATGTAGAGACGCAATCGATCGTTTTCTCGCTCTCCGCAATCAAAGCTAACTCGCCTACAACACTTCCCAACGAAATCGAGAATAGCTCCTACTTCATCGGGCACCAACTCGCCATCGGCGAGGCCAACCGCAGTTAAGAGCGCCGCTCCATTCTCTCTGCAGATCGTTCTCAATCGAGACCAACGCATTTGAACTTCGGCCGCGGCGGCAAGTTCTGCTTTCGATGGCGGCCATCGCACCCCGAAGGTGTCCGCAAGAAACTTACTGGTGGGCTCGATCACGACTCCGTCGAAATCAGCGACGGCTTCGATGCGATCCACGCGGAAATAGCGTGTTGCCTTTCGAAGGTAGCATCTCGCGACTAATACCGGTATCCCAGCGTCGGTGTGACGGATCGCCCAAACGCTAACCGATCGAGTGCTTATATTTCCGTCAGCATCTTTGTAATGGAGAACGAACGATTGGCCCTCCGCATGTTCGATCGTGCCTGATGACGGTCGTAAGGCTCCAACTTCATCTTCGGTATCAACATCCGGAGCGGTCAGCACTACCGATGGCGCGACCGGCGGAGGAATGATAGCGCTTATCTTAGCGTGAAAGAATGAGCGAACTTCAGGCACAATAGTAGCCACACCGCACCTCCATTCTTAAAAGCTCTATCTTGCGTTGTGTCTCGCGCAACTGCAAGCGCCGTGCTGCCGTCCCGTCGCAGTCCGCTGGTCAAGCCGGGGCGCCCGCTCGTCCTACGTGAAAGTCCATCCTCGTCATGCTCAACCAGGGGACCAACCCGTAAAATCACGGACTGCGAGTGACGCCCGCCTCACTTTTGGGCCACGAAATTGATCGATCTGCCGATATGGATTGGTCGCACGCGGGCCCGCCCACATCTACAATCTCTATTAAGTCACGGGGAAGGCTTTTTCCTCCACCCCCACCACCCTATTCTCGACGGCTGCCATAGGTATGCGCGATTTGCCTCTCCGTCATTTTATAGTCTTGCGTCTTCGCCTCTGGAATGTTCACCAAGCGTGCGTCAGACGGAAGAATAAGACGAGAGCCGATGTTGAAATGGGGGTACGTGCCCCTGACATCGGGGTGCAACTCGGCTGCGACCTCGACATCAGACTGTGACACGTAGCGTCCGCCCCACTTCTCGATAATGTGCTTGATGGGCAAGGTCTGCCGCATCAGCCCCTTGATCTTGGTCTGCGCATCCAGCCACTCATAGGCAATACGGATACAATCGTCGTGCTCGTGCAACACCTCTCTGTTGCCATAGCGGATTCGCGTTTTGGCTTCCGAAATTTCCTGCGCCGTTAACACTTGTGTCCTCCTTCCATAGGCGCGCACGCCCTCGCATCCTAGATTGTTGGTATCGGCGGCGGCTGGCTTGCTGCTCGGCTCGGAGCGACGTAACCCACCACACTCGACCACCTGACATTCATCAAACCGAATTCAGTATCGACCATGATGAAGTCGTCGCCATGGTGAACATACGATCTCGAAGTCCGGCGCTCGACGTGGTCGTTCACGACATCCGCCTCGGTCTTGCCATGCAATTCGAGAAACTGGCGCTTCTCCTTTCGTCCCATTGCACCGACGAAGACATGCTCCGAGGCCGGCACGTTTCCAACCCAAGCACTTGGTGCTGGTCGGTCGATCCGGTCGATATCGAGAACGCGAAATAGGAGGCCTCGGCGGCTGGTCGCCGTCCACATCTCCTCAGCCTTGGCGAGCAAGCGAAGCCCTGCTTTCTTGTTCGTCTCCGCGACGGCCGACTCGATGAAGCCAAGTGCCGCGCTGGCACCGATAGCCCATGCCGGAGAGCCAATGAAGCCAATACCTGTCGACACGGTACCGAGATTTCGGGCCGCTTCCGCCCGGGTCGCCACGATGTGCCCCAATTCGTCGGCTGGATACAGTTCGATGCCCTGCACCTTCAGCGTTTGTCCCGACGGAAGCAACAAGATGGCCTGATCAGATGCGTTATCGTAAAGAGTCAAAAGTCGCCCCCCGTGGCCATACCCCGGCACCGAGAGTTCCGATGCCGGGGTATGAAGAGTGAATTATCTGTGGGTGCCGTACCGGTTGCCAGTGCTGAAATTCCGATACGAGCCGCCCCTATGAGACGATCCTGATCCGCCGAAGTAGGAACCGCCGTGACTAGAGGTGTGATGACCTCCACCGTAGGAAACCCGGCCGCCGCCGTGTCCGCCACCTCTGGCCTGTGCGAACGCCGTTGAGCAAAGCAGTGCGACTGCGACAATCACCATTTTCTTCAATGCAGTTCTCCTTGAATGCCCCAAAATCGAGACGGGCTCTAGATCCAAGAAGCGCAATTCAATCACAAGGTGAAACTCTTTCGTGCACACACAACTAACGTCTAGTGCGGCGACGTGCCACGCTCTATTGATCTCGCCTGCTGGTTGCGCTCTAGTTTTTAGATTATGCGAGGCGGGGTTGTTATTTTGCTCCTGGGCGTTACCGCCCTCGGAGCCTATTCAATTGGTCGTCACGGTGCGCCGACAGGTGTGCCAACGCCGCCTGTTGCGCAGCAATCCGCCGCCATAGCGAAGCCCCTTGCGTTCACAACTCCACCGGTCGTTGCCGCGCCGACAATCGCCGCGTCGCCGCCATCATCCATCCCAAGTTCCGCACTGGCCAAACGCAATCCACATGACACGGAGCCCGAGCCCAAGCGCAAGGTCGAGGCCACTCTGACCGCCGCCGCCATCGTCGCGATCCTGATCAAGGCGAGCCGGGATCAGTATCACGCGACTGGTAAGCCCTGCGCGTGTCCGGATGACATAATGCGCAACGGTCGATCTTGCGGTGCAAGGAGCGCCTACTCGCGGCCCGGCGGTGCTGCCCCACTCTGCTATCCGCATGACGTGACGAGCGCGATGATCGACGCCTATCGTCAGCGCGTGGCTTCGAGATGATTTGATACGACTTTGACGCTAACGGCACCAATCAAACCTCTTTCTGGACTCCACCGCAAGTGACCGACGAAAAAACAAACAACGATGCGAACGGTGACGCGATGTCCGCGAGCACTTTCCTGGAGAGTCTCTATGGAGACCCACTCAGCGAAGAAACCATGCGCACGGGGCGATATCTTATCGTGACATCGGCGATCTGCATGACGGCCGTGCTCTTCAACGTCCGTCTCCAACCCACGAGCCTCATTCCCTTGGACTTCGGAGGGCGCTCGGATGTGCTGTCGATGCTGCTTGTGCTTGGAGTCTTGCTGCTACTGGTGAACTTTCTCCTACGCGCATCGACCGATCTATTGCGTGATCGTGAGACCGGCGTGCTGGTGACCCGATACATTGAGGGAGAGCGCACAAAGGCCGCTCTCGCCTCGGCGAGGTCAGCCGACGATTATATGGTTCAGCAGGAACGCGAGATGCGCGAGGGCGACTATACTCCGGAACCCGAGCCTTGGTGGGATGCGTATGGCAAGGTAGAAGATGCCGCCAATGCTGCTGTCAGAAAGGCGGAGGGCCGCATCGGGATCAGGCGGCTTTCTCGCGTGCTCAGGCACGTGCGCAAGAGTCTGGAGGTTTGCGTGCCAGTTGGCATCGCGCTTATAACGCTCACTCTTGCACGAACATCCCTCGCGGGATTTGCAAAGGCATTGGTCGGCGCTTTTGCGCCGTAGTCTGGGAAATCCACCAATGGCTTGTTTGTTCAGTTGGCCTGCTCTGGGAGTTCCTCTTGCGGTCCGGCTGGCTGGCTTGATTGGCGGAGGCCTGCTCTATCAAGCCAAGCAAGACGATTGGTCGACACCCGAGCTATCAGCAATGCGAGCCTACCGTGTCTTGCTCATGTCAGACGAGCAAATTCGTCAGTTGCGAGCGGATGCAGTGACCGAAGAGGCCAACCTCAAACACTCCGACAAGGAAATGCGAGATAGAGCTTGGCAGGCAATGGGAGCGCGCCAACAGCGATGCAACGATCTTGTCTATCGAACGCAAAACGCGAATGAATGCAGTCGAGGTATTCCTCTCGGCTTGATGTATGACACTACGGGCCTCACACCATCGGTGGATCAGGTCTTCGAGGAGGCACTCCTCGGGGTGTGCCGCTTCGTAAAGACGAAACAGGACGCCCGAATCAACAAGTGTCTGCCTCCGGCGCCCAACTGAGGGCAACGCGGGACCCTCACGCTAAGGCCGTAACTCGTCGACTGGGACACTCGGAGTATCGAATGAACAGGTTTGCATTGCTGGTCGCGCTATTCTCATCGGGCATCGGCCTCGCTCATGCTGAGGACAAAGCGCCACCTAGCCGAATTGAGAGCATCACAAAGTCCGCTCGCGATTTGATGCCTTCGATGCCAGCGGTGTCGCTGCCATCAATGCCTGATCTATCGCTGCCCGATTTTTCGGAGGCGACGGGAAAGCTGACCGGTGAATTCAGTGCCTTTACGCAACAACTCGGTGAGGCCCTGCCGATTCTCGAACAGATGGGTTACGAGGTCACGACGTTTCGGGTGACGTGGGGTCTGCCGCCAAAAGCTCGGCTGCGCTTGAAGTCGAGCGGAAACGCGGATGTCCAGAAGGTGAATGCCATCGCGGCTAAAGCGACCGGCGGCGGTCTCTTGGTGTCCACTGTAATCAGCAGCGCCGCGATGGCACAGCGCATTCAAAGCACGATGAAGATGGGAACTGCCTACCTTGATATCGACTTCGCCGTGCCGCCCAAAATCAGCATGAAGTTCATTGGCGCAGCTGCCAGCCAAAACGAAGCACCTCGTGACCTAGATGACCTGGAGATCGCCTGCAAATGATCGGGGTTTAACGGTTCCGGGACGCGACGGTGCGCCCGATAGATAGCTTACCAAGCCACCAAGCGGCGGCGACGACCGAGTCGGAAGAAAACCACCATATTTGGAGGCTGCTGGGGCGGTTGATGACCACCCGGCGCACTACGAGCTTGTTGCAAGCGGGGAAGAGCTGTTCGCCTGGTGTAAGGATGGAGAAGAAAAGCCCCAGCACCTTCTGGGGGCCGTGGGGGCCAGGATGCTGGGGCCGTCGTGGCCGTATCCAAGGGTAGCAAATGGATAGGCAGCCTCATTGTGCATCGCCCATTCGATTCGTCAAACCGGCTCGGGATATTTATCTTCCGGCATGCTAATCACCCGAAAGCCGCTCTCGATCCCGTCGGAGGTTGCCCACCAGTTCGCGGCGGACATCCCGGCCTTTCACGCCGAGCATGATGACATCCGAACGGGCCGTCGGCACCAGGCACATGTTCCTGACGCAGCTTCTCGTCCGTGCAGTCGGTCTTCCCCGCAATCGATTCAAGGGAGGCTTGTTCGCCCAGGTGATCGAAAGCCATCTGGATCGCCCGCTAGTGGCTGCCACGTCCGAAATTGGCGGGTAACTGGCGTGCGGCGCCGCCTATCTGGGGGCCCAGAGCACATCCACTCCAAGATGGACAACAATTTGCTGCCTTCCCCAGGGACGAAGGTGGGGTCCGAGCGCAAAGCGCTTAATTCTCGCGCGCTGTCCGCGCCGGCGATCCTCAAGAACCCAACTACGCCGGTCTATGGAAGTGACTTGGCAGAGAGCCACCCCAAAAACGTCCCCAACAAACATGCCCGCGTCGTGGAAGGGCTGGTGGATTGTGGTGAGGGAACAGTACCTGGCGTAATATCGATTGGGAGACCTTCGGCTGCCGCGCACGTCCTATTTCCTGGAAGGAGATGCACGTCTTCGATCGAAGCGCTCTCAAATCCAACCATGTGCGGATCGTGACTAGACGTAGAACGCCCGTCAAAAAACATTCCTTCCCACGCGTTCGAATTGAGCAAGACCGATCTTGCGCAACTCGTCTTCAAAGTACGATCTTTCCGAAGCTGCAGCCCGTTTTAAGCCCGCCCAGAATACGCTCATAAAAATATCGCAGCGAGCGTGCCAAGCGCGCCGAGCGCCAGCCCGATCAGCGAACCGGCCGTTGGCGCGTCCCGAAACAGCAGAAGCGTGAGAAGCGGTTCCACCACTAAAATTGCTCCCACCGATATTGCGACAATTATCCACATATTCTTGAGATGCATGTAACCGAGTGCGTATCCGCATACGAGCAGGATGCCGCCGATCGTTACCAGCAGGAACATCGGCAGGAGCGTTGTCAGATACCCGCCGGCTTTTCCAAACTGCTTTGAGGCGACTAGCTCCGCGAGTATCGAAAGGGCTTCTCCCAGGAATATTGCCCCTACCGCTACAATCTTCGACGTTGAACTCATCGTCTAAGCGTACCGAAAAGGAAGGATGAAAGGCACCTCCCAATATTGGACGTGGTTCTGGGCTGTCTTGATAGGCGGAACGGTGTTGACCTAAACAGCGATCGCATTGTTTTCCCATGCACTTCAATCGGCGATTCGGGGATATTCTAAGTTGCAGTGTTCAATCGAGTGATCGATGCTTGCGAGCGCAATTGCGCGGAGGGGCCAGTGGATTGACCGGAGCATCGCCGCGCTCGAAAGGCTTAGCGAGGCCTTGGGCCATTCCCACACGGGAACCCGAGCCTTTAGGACTGCGACCGTGTCGTACCATTGGTAGCGAAGAAGCCGATCGTTCGACCACCGCATTAGCCACAGGTCGGGCATTCTGCTGATCGAGGATCTGTCTGAGCCTGTCAGGTCGACTCGGACGATTAGCTGGGGCAGAGGGCTGCAACGAGTTCTCCGTGTAAGTGTATCGGTAGGTGACGTGGAAATCTTGCGCGATCATTGGCTGAATATCTCGCAGCCCAAAGGAATCCCTCGCCCGACTGCTGACCCCACCTTTTGGCGCCCAATGGTGGACGTTCCTGGCTGCATGCAGGTTCTTGCAGGGTTCGCAGGCGCCTCCCAAGCCCTTACCTCGAACCAGCATAGCCTCACGACTTGCTTAAGTCCGCGCTATCGTCATTCGAATCCCTGGCTGTGTCGCCCTCTAGCGATGCGATCTATCGCGTGCCGGCATTCCGGCTCTTCCGGCCACGTGCTGAAACTGTCGACCAGGCTCGTCAGGTCCCGGTGATTGAAATCAGAGAGCCGCTCATCCTGGTCGGCGCGGCGAAGAACCTCACCAGCGAACGCCACTGCGGCTCGGCGGCAGGCAGGCTCTTGGGGCCATTTGCTTAATCCTTTGACCAGGTTCGCAAGTTCCTGCTGGGTATAGTCAGGAAGGCGGACGGCGCAGCGAACGACTTCACGCGCGATTACGACTGTGGCTTGGCGGCAGGCAGGGTCATCCGGCCACTTGCTGAAGCCGTTCACCAGCTTCGACAAGTCGTGCGCGCTAAAGCGAACAATTTGATCTCGACGGCTGAGAACCTCACGAGCGGTCGCGATCGCGGCTTTCTGACAAGGGAGTTCTTCCGGCCACTTGCTGACACCATTCAGCAGGCTCGCAAGTTCCATCGGCGCAAAACGAGAGAGTTTGCTGCCGCGGCTCAAGACTGCACCGGCGATGGCGACTATGGCGTGGTGACAGTCTTCCTGCTCCGGCGACTCGCTGAACCCGTTCACGAGGGCCACCAACCCCTGCGTAACAAACTCAGAGAGTCCGATCTCCGCGCAATCGGCGCGGCGACGGACCTCACCGGCGATAGCGACTATCGCCTTGCAAGCGCTCTCCTCGTCGAACCATTTGCTGAAACCGTTCACCAGCGTCGATAGTCCCTGTGGCGAACATTCAGAAAGTCTCGCGCGGCGGTCCCCGCGGCGAACGACTTCATCCGCGATTGCGACCGCGGCCTGACGAAAGGTCGGTTCTTCGGGCCACTTGCTGAAAGCGTTTACCAGCAATGACACATGTTGACTGTTCAGCCGCGGCACTATTGCACTCTTGTCTCGGCAAAATGCGGCGATCCTGATCGTTCCATTGCGACAATCGGCCATCGCTGAGTGCCGAGCGAACGATGATGCCAAGAGCGAAACGGTCTTGCATTGGATCTTTCCGATCAGTTCATCATCGAGACCCGATACCCGAGCCGCTATTGCCTTGCAGGCTTCGATGCCTGGTTGACCTGCGGCCTCCCGGCTCAACACGTTGCATGTCGTGGCGTACCCCCACGATTTTCCGGCGCGAATGTTATCCTCGAAGCCTGCCACAAATCGAAGTTGGAAATCCGCGGCAGCCTTTTGCAGGAACATTGCGCGATCTGCCGCCGTACGCAACTTCTTGTCGTGCCTGACCACTGCGATCGAGAAGTCGCGGATGCGGCTCGCGCACTCAATCTCGACCAGGGCGGCATTAAGCAACGCACAATCCTTTCCAAGGTCCGCCGCCGACGCGTCTCGCGGTCCCGCAGGGCCCTCATCCCTGTCGGCACTAGGCCAACATTGGCGGCCACCACAGCGCGAGAGCAATGGTTGGCCGCTCTTGCCGTTTGCTAACCCCTAATTGCCTGACTCCAGCGCCAGTCCGACACGAGCAAATTCGACTGCAACTCCACTCACCACGCGCCGCGCCATTCTACATCATCACACGTTACATCAAGCAAACGCGCGTAGCCTTGCACCGGCATGATCCTCATCTGTTCGAGATGACTGCGCCCAATTCACTCACTCACAGGATCTCGCTTGATCATCCCGTTAGCTTCGATGCCAGCGCGCCACATCATACGTCGCCACGTTTCCAATTCTACAACCTGACGCTACGTGCGATTCAAGCCATTTTATTATGTTGCAAATTCGAACGACGAGACAGTTATCCGAGCGCAAACATCTCCGCGGTCGAGCCCATGCTAAATTCCTCGATCAGGTGTTGGAAGTTCGTTGGAGCCAACATCAGCGCTACCGCTCTCTTCGCTCTATCGTCGTCATTGCATTCCACTTCCTGGCGGCCGGGCAATGAAAGCTGTCGACCAAACACTCTGATGACGCATCAAAAACTCAACTGTCCCTCGTTCTGCCATTTTCCCACCCAAAGCAGACGCCTGCCGCTGGCGCATGTCGCGCCGGCGCGAAAGCGAGTGCCTCAGGGGAATTCCATGGTGAAGCCAGTTGTGATTGTGGTCGGCGCGGACAAGGGTGGCGTTGGAAAGACGACAGTATCGCGAACGCTCCTCGACTACTTCAGCAACAATGCCGTGCAGACACGCGCTTTTGACACGGAATCACCGCGGGGAACGTTGAAGCGTTTTCACCCTGACATCACCGAGATCGTCGATATGACGACGACCGCGGATCAGATGAAGATTTTTGATACCTTAAACTCCGGACTATCCGTCACCGTGATTGATGCGCGCGCTGGCCTATTGTCTGCAGCGTTGGGTTCTTTGCGCGACATCGGCTTTTTGGATGCCGCGCGGTCCGGTCAAATCACATTTGCCGTGTTCCATATACTTGGCCCTTCCATCGCCTCGCTGGACGAGATCGCCGAAACCGCCGATTTCATGAGCGGCGCGAAATACTTCCTGGTGAAGAACTTCATCAACGACACCCAGTTCTTCCAGTGGGACCAGTCGACCTACAACTCCTATTTCCATCGCATCAAGTATGCGACCGAGCTGACCATACCCAAGCTCGACGCGATGGCCTATGAGCAAGTCGAAGTCGCTTCCGTGCCCTTCGTCGACTTCGTCGCGAACAAGGGGCGGCGCGATGAGCCGGCAAACTACTCCTTCGTGTGCTCGCAAATGTCTGGGGCGAGTATGACCGCATCAACTTGACCGAATTGACCGGCGCGAAGTCGATGACCCGCAGCGGCGAGAAGTAGCCGCGTATGCGGCGAGTGACGGGCTGAGCCAACGTACGAAACTCGATTGATTCTGCCGGCTATGTTAGCGACGCCCATCTACATCATCTGCTCTCCTAGCCCGCAGGTCGGTAAAACCCTGATCGCTCGCCTTGTAAGCGAATTCCTGGTACTGAAGAACGGCACGGCTTTCTCTTTCGATGTCAATCTGAGGGAGCCGTCATTGCTCGATTACCTCCCTCACATCACGGAGACCGCAGATGTGACCGATACGTTCGGCAAGGTCCAACTGATCGACCCGCTTATCGTCCACGATCGGGTGGCCAAGGTGATTGACCTTGGCTGTCATGCGTTCGACGAATTTTTCAAGACGTGCGAAGAGATTCGCTTCATGAATGAGACGGTGCGCCGCTATGTCCTCCCGATCATCCTGTTCGTCGCAGGCACTGATCGTATGTCATGGCGCAGCTATGAGATGCTGCGGCGACAGACGCCGGCCGGGGCGCTGGTCACCGTCCACAATGAATTCTCGCTACGCGGCGCATTGCCTGACATCATGGATGACGGGCGTGTGCTCCGCATCCCCGCGCTGCCAACATTTCTAAAGGCCTACATAAACCGACTGAGTTTCTCCTTCACTGGATATCTGCGGAACGAGAAGGATTGGTCGACCGAGCTGCATCAATGGATTCGAGGAAATTATACCCTGCTTCGGGACTTAGAAATGGGCGCTCAGGTACGGAGACCATACTAGACCCGAGAGCTCAATGTCGTGACACCATTGCCAGCTGAATCTTAATCGGATTGACTGCACCAAATGTCCGGTTATGAGCGCGGTCGTCGGCCATTGGCCAGGATAACCTCCCCGATGCAAGGCCACTGCGTCGGTGATAGGCGATCGCGTGGGTGGTGTGATGACTGCTGAACCTGCCAGGCCTGGAGCATGGGCAGAATGAGCTGATCTCGCTTCGACCGACTAATCCAGTCCATGCATCCTCCCATCAAACGTCAGACTGCTTGGTCTTACTGCGCCGGCGCACAGATCTCGATTTGATTGCGCAGTACGGGGATCAGCGTGGCTGCCTGGCCAATACGCTCGCGAAATGCCGCCTGGTTGCGACCGAGTCGATCGTGTGGGCTAGGTTCTGAGCGAGGGATGCGGAATCGTCGGGTCATTTCGAAGCTCACATACGAGTTTGTGACGTTCGATTAGCCTTCGCAAAGACTAGCTTGCGGTTGCAACGCGTGGTGTTGTCGGAAGGCAAACGCGCCAGATGTCCGGATTCCGCCAAGCACGAGGCTGGGTAAGCTGGCGCTTGCGCTGACTTTGATTCCCATCGAGGAGAATACAATATGCAGTTCCGTGGCAGATGCCTGTCAATCCTGTTGTCCCTGCTGTCGGCTGCAGGCGCGAGCGCGATCGCTAGGGCCGATGAGCCCTCGCCGAAATATGCCGAGGTGCTCAGTGCCCTGCAGGACGGCAAGAATGTGAAAGTCATACTGGACCTGAGCCGGTGCACCACCGCCGACGGCGGCAAACCCGGACCGGCCGTGCAGGGCGGGCTGGCTATCCGTGCCTTCAGGGTGTCCGCCCAGAACGGCATCAGCTTCGCCGATCCGCATCAAACCCTGGACAGCTCGGGACATCCTGTGACCGAATACATTCGCCACAGCCTAGGCCGCGACGGCAGGCTCACCGTGCGGGCTTCCAAGCTGGCTGCCGGATCGGCGGAAGCCGTGAGCCAGGGCGAATTCGTCTGCGAATTGCCCGACGGCGCGAAGTTCGTCTGGTAGTCGCAGAAAGCGCGGCCGTCGGCCGGTGTGCAGCTTCGTGCATCCTGCTGATGGCTGGCGCGCTTCCTGCTCTGGTCCACGGTGACCTTTGCCGGGCAATAACCGATGTATCGTCCGCCACGAGATTGGGCGATGAGCTCCGCCGATGCCATGGAGGCAATATCACGCTATAGGTCGGGGTGCGCTCTCCCCGAGTTCCCCGCACCCGATGCGCGTCTGCCACCACCGCCAGACGAAACGTGAGATTCACGCCGAAATGCCAATCCATCAGCCGGTGGCGATGTCGCCGATGGCGATCGAAGGATCACGACCGGCGCCATGTTCCTTCGCCAACACGGCGCGCAATTGAAACACTGCCACCTACCCCGTCCTATTCGGATGTCCCGACATCGCCGGGTCGGTCTTCCCGGTTGAGTCGCTTGCATAGGCTCGCTTGGTCGAGTTCGCCCTCCCACCAGGACACAAACATAGCGGCAACACCGTTCCCCGTGACATTTGTGAGCGCACGCACCTCACTCATAAATTTATCGATAGAGAAGATAATCGCGATGCCTGGAACCAGCGCGGGACTGACAACCGTCAGGGTCGCTGCGAGCGTGATGAAGCCGGCGCCGGTGACACCGCTTGCGCCTTTCGACGTAAGCATCGCTACAATTATGATTGTGAACTGCTGGCCTAAGGTCAGGTTAATGTCGAGCGCCTGCGCGATGAACAACGTCGCCAACGTCATGTAGATGTTGGTACCGTCGAGATTGAATGAGTATCCGGTCGGCACCACGAGGCCCACCAGCGGCTTCGAACAACCCAGCCGTTCCAGTTTTTTCATCAGCTGCGGGAGCGCGCTTTCCGAAGACGAGGTACCCAGCACGATCAATAGCTCATCCTTGATATACGCAATGAACTTGAAGATGGAAAAGCCGATCATGCGCCCAATCAGGCCGAGCACAAGCACGACGAAGAGCGCGGCCGTGGCATAGAACAGGAGGATCAATCCGACCAGATTGCTGAGCGCAGCTGGTCCGAATTTTCCGATTGTATAGGCCATGGCGCCAAAGGCGCCGATTGGCGCCGCCTTCATCACGATGGCAATGACGCCGAATACTGCGTGTGCGGCATCGTCAATGATCCCACGCAACCGCGCACCCTTCTCGCCCAGGGCCATCAGCGAAAAGCCGAGCAGAATGGCAAACAGCAGCACTTGCAGGATGTCGCCCCGCGCGAGTGCCCCGACCACACTGTCCGGAATGATGTTGAGGACGAAATCGACCCCCTTCTGCGCTTCTGATTTGTTCACCAGGCCGGCCACAGCCACGGCATCGGGCTTGACCGCGAGCCCATGGCCGATCGGGAACAGATTGCCTATGACCAGACCAAGCAACAGGGCGAAAGTGGAAACAACCTCGAAATAGACCAGCGCCTTGATGCCGACCCGGCCGACCTTTCCGGCATCTTGAATGTGCGAAATGCCGGATACGACGGTGCAAAAGATGATCGGCGCGACAAGCATTTTGATCAGCTTGATGAATCCATCGCCGAGCGCCTTGATCCAGTCATTTGTCGCAACAGAAGGCCACAAGTAGCCGACCATGACGCCGATCAGGATTGCGATAAGTACCTGGACGTAGGGGATTTTATACCAGGAACGCGAGGGCGCCGCCGGCGGAGCGGCTGCGATGATTACCATGATGGTCCCTTCCCAAGCGAACAAGGACACGCGCCGCAGCCCCACACACTAGATCTTCTCCTCTCGGCGGGATTACGTGAAGATTGCCTTTTCAGGCTAGCCAATGCTGTTTGTGGCCGTGTGAGACCGAGCGAGCCAAACGTGCCGGGTCGTGTCTTACCCGGCCAACATGCGATTGGCGCCCCGAGCAATGCTTCTACAAAGGCAAGCGAGGCTCGAATGCGGTGCCGGAGGCGCCGGCATAGAGCCAGAACGTAGCTATGGCGGACAGGATTTCGGCGCGCGGCCAGCAGCAGGCTATGGATCAGGACGGGGATGAGATCCGCGTAGTCGCACTTGAACGCTGCTATATCGTCTCCGTCGAAAGTCGCGACCGCGCGAACTGCGGCAGATTCGACACGAAGCGGGCCGGACTTTGCGGCTGTTGATCGACAATGCGCACTGCTCCGGGTCTGTCCGCTGACGGCGATCGGAGAGTGGATGACATTTCGGTCGCGGTCTGGATTGTGGTTATTCGCCGATGCCACGACATGCGAGTAGCGATGACGGAATCCCGAGCACGGCCGCCGAATGCCGGCACGGCTTCGCAGGACAAGAATCCGTCGTATCTTCGTTATCAGCCCACCTTCGACGAATCTCTTCGTCACGTTCAACCTCCCTGACTGGCGACTGCAAGGCTTGCAGTGGTCGCCGCTTATCTTGTTCTTCCCATCCAGCAAATGGCATGCCGCAAAAGAAGCCTGCGAGCTTTGCTTAGACGGGCAAAAGCCGCGCGCTTTGCGACGTTCGCGCGGAACGCTTGCACCTTAGTCGGACTCGCGACATTGATGCCTTCAACTCGACATTGCGGAAACACGACAAAACGTTGACAGGCCGGCGTGCTTTTTGTGCCCGACTCGCCTTCTGGACCACGTCCTCCTATGGACGTCTCACTCGGGGGGCTTGCCTAGCGGCTTGCGCTCGAGCCCGGTCCGAGATTTTCAGTTCAGCGCCCTTCGAATCTGACGCAGCCAGCGACAAAGCATCACCGGCGTCGGCGCGGCCGAATCGAACGGTTTCCAAAGTCTGACGACGAGTTTTCGGCGCCGGGCAGGCCGCTGTCTCAGCTCATCTTTGTTGATCGATCACGTGTGAATGATAGTTCTCGGCCGATCGCAGCCGCCGAGCTCCTCCGAACCGGGAGGGGTACCCGTCAGGACGTCGATCCTAGATCTTGCAGTCAGCTCAAACGTCACGCACCTGAAGGTGCAACGCTCTCGAACGTCCGCGAGCCGCGCCACGTCGTCGGCCGTCAATATCAAGCTCGCATGACGGAACCTCCAAACTCACGGCGCGACGATGTCCCGTCGCTTCGCGAAACTCACGCCTGGAACATGCCGGATAGGTAATCTGGTGTAAGCTGATTCATCAAAACGAGCAGATCTCGCCCAAGTGTCGGTTGTCGAGCAATAACCGCGAATGCCTCGTGCACGACAATTTTCCGTTTTGTGTCGCAATCGATAGAGACCGCATCACGCGTCCATTCAGAGCGATGCTGCTCGCGCCCCCGGACCTGTTCGAGCCTGCATACGGTGATATTCCGCCACTCACAGAACATGACGTCTTCAATCGAACACTCACAAAGTTCGCAAAGCACCGAAGCGTCAAAATAACGGAGCCTTTATCGCTGCACGGGTGTATTGCCTTAGCCCCCAAAAGACTTGCGTTCCGCTACGACCCAGCCTCGGTTTAACGGCCTTTGCCGCTCTGTGGTGTGGACCCGACCTCCTCGTGACGTGCAGGAATTCCCCACCGGGCGCGCCGACAATGCGGATAAAATTCGAGATCTACCGCAAATGACCATCAAACTGGCGGTGGCAGAGTGATATCGATCGAACGCCTTGCGTATACCGCACTATTCGCAATGTCCCGGAGCAAATTGGCCCGCGCCTTGCAAAAGCTTGGAAGCGAAACCAGTTGGCATACCCCGGCGTGATGGAGCGGTGGCTTAGCTGCGTAGCGGCGCGATTGGTCCCTTCAAGGGTTTAGTTGGAAGTTAGTCGGCGTGCGCGATGAGCTCGGTTGATGATAAGCTCAGTGAGATTAGATCGGTACGCAACCACATTTGGCGTTGTCGTAAGTTGCTTCAGACAGAATTACCTGATGCGGATCGGAGGCTCATTGAGAATCGCCTTCTTGAACATCATTCTGCCTTTGAGAAGCTGTTAGCGAAAACATTTCCTTTGACTTTCCGGCTCTGAAATAGGTTCACGGCCGATGCCGCCAACCGTGTGATGAATAAATGCTTTCTGGGCAATCGCATATCGCTACTGGGAGCTGCCTAAGCGCACTTCTTCGCCATTACAGTGCAGTTTCATTAGAGAATACCATGATGGGCTTAGTTGCCGGTTCCAGAAAGATCGCTGGAAGCTGACGTAGACGGCCTTTCTTGCTCGATCCGATGACCGATCCTCGATGTCAGGGGCGAACCGACCCCGTCAACAATCCCGCAACAAAGGTACCGTCCTCCGCATCTTCGCGGGCATCATGTTGCAAACAGGACCCGTTGTGACCGGACTTACGGTGTAGCTGAGCTTTTATATGCGTAGGCAACTGCTCCGACACCAACGCTCGAAACGCGGACTCGCCAAGAGATCCCGGCGGTCGGGAAGACGGTCAGCGAAGTGCTATCGTCCGGCACGCATCAGTCGCGGGAACAAACGAGCCGCTCCGATCTGGCAGATCTCCTTGTACGGAACTGTACCGTCCGCGACGCTTGGCTTTCACGTGCGTTGATATCGATGCAGCTATTGGTCTTTCGCAACGGATAGCGTCGTCGGCAGCTTCACTTCGGGCCTCCCCCGAATCGACCAAATGACTCTCTCCTTTTCGCAGCCGTCTGATCGACCGGTACTTAGGACTTGCCAGCTATCGGGTCTGTTCAGTCGAGCTTATAAGCGACTTGGAAGAATACGCCCCAACGCTCCATACTGTACTTCGCAAATTCAGGCCCAGCGATCGTGCCCGGGCCGCCGCAGCCGCTGCACATGAAATCGCTGTCTTTTTTGGTCCACATAGCCCAATAACGGCCGCCGATTCCCACGCTGAAATTGTTGGTGATGAAGTACGACAACACCCCTTGAGCCTGCACTCCCCCGCCACCATTCCCGCGTTGATCAAAGAAGGTGGTCGTCGGGCGCAAGAGATGGTTGTCACGACCGCTGAAATCGGTCCAGGGCAGATAGGCAATGTCGGCGCTGACGCGCCAGCGCTCGGCGAACATGGTCTCACCGCTCACGCCGATGCGCGGAGCATTCCAATGAGTACTCTGTTTGCCGATGATCATGTTGTCGCTTGGGCTCAAGGCACGGAAAGAAGAAGTTGGCGAGCTGCACGCAGCCTGGCGTGTCCGACTTCTGGCCGTAATATGTCCAGCCGATGAATCCACCGACTTTGTAGTCGGTGCCGCGCAGGAGATCATAGCCAGCGTCGGCCGTGTAGTATGTGAACTTTCCGTTCGACTGACCAGATATCGTGTCGGTGTAGGATATACCGCCGTAGATACCCCAGTCTTCGTCGTTCATGTTTCCGCGGTTGAAGCGCCCGGCTCCAACGTAGCCCTTCAGGAATATCCCCCAGGGGCTGTCGAGCCGGCCAAACAATTCCCCGGAAAGTCCGTCCAGCCGGTGATAAGTAAGCCTCGATTCAAGGATGCTGGGATCTCCGGAGATTGATGGCACAGCGCTGTTGTCCCATTGGAATCGTCCCCGGCTGAGCCACAGCCGCGAGCCGCCCTCGAACGACCACCCCGCTGCGAAGGCAATTGGCCGTATGAGGTCGGTTGTCTTCGCGTACAGCTGCGGATCGAACCATTGCGCCGCTCGCGGGTCGGCGCCAAAATGGTAGTTGAGAGCGACCTTTCCGATCTGATAGCTGCTGGACAGGCTGGTTGTGTTCTGGGGAAGAATTGCAAACGGTGGAAACTGCACGGTCGGAGAGGTCACCACGCTCGGCCCGCCAAATTGCAAAGAGTCATACTCGAATTTGACCGACCATGCCGGCGTCAACGCCTGCTCGATGCCGAACCCGATGATGCCCCCGACACGACCATAATCGAAGTGGGTTGTCTCCTGTGACATGAAGCCAAAATATTCATTGTTGTTGACGACGTCCCCGCGATTATTTTGCCAGGCTACGCCTCCCTTGATGTAAGCCAGCGTGTGCCCCTGCGGGCCAAAAGCGTAACCGAGACGACCGGTACCGGCGACAAAGGCGGTTGGGCTTGCCTTGCAGTTTGCGCTCACAATATTGCCGGCGGCTGCGAGGCAGCTATTTGTGCCATCGGAAACAGCCCGGCTGGCGTCCAGTTCGACGCCCAAAACCCAACTATCGTTCTGCCAATTGTAGCCAAATTGGCCACCTGCCAGGAAGGCAGGGGTATCGACGACATCCCCATAGATTGAGGGACCGTAGGGATTACTGAAGGACGTGCGGCCGTAACCACCGCCGACGTGCACGCCAACATATCCTCCGGACCAACTCCACACCGCCGATGACAGCTTCACCGTTGGCTCTAGGTCTGCTGAGTTGGCCGCACCGCCCCCAATGAGCGCAACCGTGGCGGCCGCCCAAACACTTACTCCAGATCGCATCGTAGCCCCACTGTCGCCATGTGCGCCATCGATCGATGGCCGGATGACAATTGGCTACGCTCGTAGTCACGTATCCGTCGCTGGACCAGCTACCAATCTTGGTGGGGCAAAGCTTCTTTCTTCCCTACTGATTGTTTCGATTCCCTCGGCGCAATGACAAATCCGAGCGCCGCATCAGTAGGACGGCTTCCTCTGGTACGTTGTGGCCTTGCAACTCGGATGCTTTCTTCCGGGCGGAGACGCTCGGAGATAGCAGCTTGTTGATGCCGCCTCGTCTGACGTGCCCCCTTATCTCCGTCGCACCTGGAACCACGCGGCGACATTTGGCACGCAAGGCCTTAAAGTTCTCTCTGAGACAAAACATAGCGGCATCTGGGTCATCTCGCCCAGTAAAATGGCCACAGAAGCGGACCAAGTCCGGTCTGCACGACGCTAATGTCTCTGCCGGCCTCAGATCTCGCGCTCGAGCGTGTCTTGTATACGCAGTTGTTGTAGTCGCCAGAACAGCGATGGCCGCTGCAAAGCGATATGCCATGCAGATCCAATAAGTGCGTCGCTTTTGATTCACCATATCTCTCTTAAGCTACGTGTGCTTCGCTATTGTCTCGCGCAATGTGCAACATGGCCTGTCAGGCAGAAGACAAACCGAAGGTCTTGGAAACAAGGATGGCAGTGGCGCGCTCTCGTCCCTCTCCCGATCAAAGCAACGCCCTCGACTCGTTGGCACACGGAACTACTCGCAGCCGAGAACAACTTCATTTGCGGCCGAAACAGCGGGAGAGTGCTGGCCTGGGCGCGCGATCGCTATCAGAGCGCCGCTGGCACCCGCTTACAATCTGACCATCAAGCGATGACCGAGTCGGCTTCCAAACGATCCTTGCCGCGAAGTGGGTGGACGAACGACATCCCTACAAGACGATCGGATCCCGGCCGAATGCCGGGTGGTTCCGAGTTGGGTCAAACCAAGTGTGTCGGTGACACAATAGCTGGTTGATGAGAGTAAGCAGTTCATTCCCAGTCAGCACTTGACGTCTATGACACCTACGGTCCTGTAAACTCGACCATCCGCGAAGGGCGGTGCGGAACATTGAACATCGTACCTCGCCCGGGTCTGCCCTCCAGTCCAACAGCACGAACGCTAAGACGGTCCGTTCAGACCTCGAACTGCTCGTCCGGCTTCGGTGCAGTTCGGCCCCAACCTATGCCGTGCATAGCCACTTTTCGTACTGAGCTCTCCGCAAGGATACACAAAGGACCTTCGCGGAGTGAACTTTACAACGTTGAGACATTCGAGTTCTTTACTGCCCGAGGCGAAGTTTCGAGAAGCGACAGCCGCCTGCGTCGATCGTACAACCTGACGCTACGTACGCTTCAAGTCCTTATTTTGGGCGCGGGGTGGGACGCTAATCTCACGCCTACGTCTCGAAACATCTGGCCGGCCACGAGCGGCGGTGAAAACCCTGGCCCTGTAACTCTGGATGCCTTGTGAAGGGCGGTCCAACCCGTCGTCATGCTCCTGACAACGAAAGGGCGGCTGATCCGTGAGCACGCCTCGCGCAGACCGCTCTGTGTCGCCGTTCGACTTGCACAATTCAGATTCTCTCGCGCGTCATATGGCCGGCCCCCTCCCTGTTTTCCGCTCAAGTTGGCTGAGGTTTTTGTCTGGAACTGGGTCCCGATCTGACAGGCAGGGGCTGGCATGGGAACCATGTCTCGGACGAACGTTTGCGTATTCCGCTTCGCGTGCGGGGCCGATGTATTCGGTGTTACCCATTCCAACGGGCTAAAGAGGAGAACGCCGAGATCGTCGAATGTCTTTCCGCATGAAAAGAGAGAATGGCTTGCACGGCACGCGTTCAAACCGAACGTGCAAAGAGATTCAAGCCGTGGCCGTCCCCTCCTTCGCTCCAAACGGTCTGCTACTCAGTTATCCGGCAGCTCTGTTTTCCGATATCATCCGTCCCGGATCTCGATCACGATCGAGGCGGCCAGGCGGTCGCTTCAAGCGACCAGCGAGGAGGCGCGTGACCTCTGCTGGTTGACGCTTCGTTGACGATCGCGGCAGCCCGGCGCGAGACGGCTGCCGACGATCGAACCGGCCTCCGCCTCGATGCATGCGGCCCAAAGCCGGCGCCGTTGGGTGCGGCTCTCGTCTGGTATCTATGTCCCTTTGAAGACATCAACGTCGGAAACTGGACGCATACCGCGCGGCCGGGACGCTGCGCTGGCGGCTCGCATTTCACCCCATCAAGCCGCGCGCGCACAATTCCGGGGGCGGCACGCAGCTTGCTGTGAGAGGACCGAGAGCCGCCGCAAGGAAGTGGCGCAGCAGCTCACGCTCGGAGTCCCGATGAAGCTGAGACTGGTCCAGTTGATTCTGATCGTTGCGGCTCTGATGCTGCTCACGCTCGGAAGCGCTGGAGCAGTGAACACTAATTTGGCGGTTGGAGCGCACCCTCGTGCTGCGCGCCAGGGAGATTGCAGGCCCGTTCAAGCTGAAGACCGCACACAAGGCACTGGAGAGCTATGATACGAGCCGACCGTTCTACAGCTAGATCATGCAAGCCGGTCCATTTCAGCTGTCTCCACCTGCCGGCGACTCCGCTCGAGCAGAGTGATCGGCCATGGCACCGCAGTTCCGCTAAGCGACTTCCCCCGTGCAATCGATGGGCGCGCGCCGCGCAATTCCACTGCGGCGCTGATGAATGACACGGAGGCGCTCAAAATGCCGCGCATCATAAAGCCGATGGTCTGCAATCTTGCCTCCGCTCCTTACGGGATAGCCGCGAGCAGACGTCGCCAAGCGAAACAAGCTGGCTTTTCGTACACCATCGTGACGTTGTGGCTTGTGGTGGCCCCGATTGTAGCCTGGATCGAACGATGCGGCCCGGGCACGTGAGGACTGCAAAACCGGGCCATATAAAAGTCGCCTTCAGCGGCTCGCTCGCGAGCATTCCGCTCGACGCGCAATTCAGCGTGCCGGCAAGTGGCATGACGGCTATTTTCGGCCCACCAGGCTGCGGCAAGACCACGGTGGCGCTTTGCATCGCAGGCCTCCAGCATCTGCCGACTGGTTTCTGTAAGATCGATGGCGAGGTGTGGCAGGATGAGAGCACATTTCGCCCGACGCATTTGCGTCCCGTCAGCTATGTGGTCCGGTATCCGACCATTTTTCCTCATTCGTCGGTCAGATGCCATCTGCTTGATGCCGCGCCCAAATTGGAACCAACGCTGGCCGGTTTTGAGGAAGTGGTCGAACTGCTGGGCTTGGCATCGCTCCTTGACCGTTCTTCCTCACATCTCTCCGTCGGCGAGCGGCAGCGCGTCGCCATAGCCCGCGCGCTACTGTCCCAGCCCCGATTACTTGTGATGGATGAGCCGCTTGCCTTGCTCGATCGCTCCGCCAAGCAGGAGGTTCTGCCGTTCCTCGAGCGGATGCATGAAACGCTCACGCTGCCGATGATCTATGTCAGCCACGATTTGGCTGACGTCGAACGCTTTGCTGATCATCTTGTCATGATGGAAGACGGAAGGGTGACTGCGGCTGGGCCGTTGCATGTCTTGCAGACCGATCCAGCGCAGCGGCTTGCGGGGCGCGACGAAGCCGCTGTGAGCCTTGACGCCGTGGTCGGCGGCTACGACGGACGTTATGGGCTCATCATCCTCCGCCTCAAAGGCGCCCGCCTGTTGGTGCCGGGACCCCCCTCAAACCCGGCGCGCGTCAAAGGCTGCGCATCGCAGCCAGCGACGTCGGCATCGCTCGCGAGGCACCGCGCGCAAGCTCCATCCTCAATGTCTTGCCAGCGCGCATCAAGGCCTCTTTGCCGTTCAGCGCGGCAGAGGTCACATTGGTGCTCGCGCTCGAGACTGGAGTTTCGGCCGCACAGATCCTGTCGCGCATCACGCGCCGCGCCTTTCATGAACTGGGCCTCAGGGATGGAATGGACATATTTGCCGAAATCGGACGCATTTTCCTGGTCTCGGCGTCTGAACCACCATTGCACGCCATTTCGACTTCGAGCGAATCGACAAATGCTGGAGCTGCAAGGACCGCGGAGGTGACGCTCCGACAATAGGATGAAGCCCGCGACTGGCGGCCTCGCTCAAAGACTCTGCCGCAGCGCCTCGAGCCAGCATATCCTTTGACGGGAGGAGGTCAGGAATAGGAGTTAAGCGGACGCAATGACGACACGGCAGGTACGATCACGCACCTTTCAAGGCTCGTCAGCGCCCTGCCGACTGACCACGGAATGTAAACGCATCCCGGATCGTCGGGTGGACAGTCACAATCGCCGATCGTCTTAGACAGATTTAAGAGTTGCGGCCTAACAAATCGCCCAATGTGACCTAGCTACGTTTGTCTGCTTGCACAACTAGGAAGCGCACGGATTGGTCCGTTCCGTACGAACCGAAGGAAACCGTAAGGCTGAAGGAACACGTCACGCGTAACTTATGAGCGACATTGCATTCTTACCATTGCCGCGCGCATAGCGACGCTTGTGGCAAGCTGCTATTTCCCAGCAAGGATTATCGGCAAGTCGAATCGGCCGTTACCGCAGCCGCATGCCGTGCAGGTGAACATCTCAAGCCCCCAACCGGACGCACGACTACAACCGCCGGCGCGGAGCCTACTTGCTCTGGAACATGCTTCCTCTGGGAACAGCGCCTTACCTTAAGGATTAGGACAAGTCCGGAGCGTGGACAGGCAGTTCGAGAATCGAGCTGCCCTCAGAGGCTTGGCAGACGTACGCTGGGTGACGCCCACCGCACTCTTTGCAGGACGAAGCCGCAACTGATCCCGGCTCGCTTAACCACACGCCATTCAACGGCTAGCCATGTTGACCGATCCGCAGTACAAACTGAATTATTTGGTGATCCCATGCTGGATGATGAATTTAACAGGCAGCGGGCTCGTCTGGTTCGCGACCTTGCCGATCGGGCCGACCCGTTTATCAAGCGGCGGCTCCTGGATCTCGCGTCCCGGTACGAGCAGCCCCGCAAAACCAAGCCGCTGGTGCTCCCCCCCATAAACGTCAAGGAGCACCTCGACCGCGGGAGCGATGGCTAGGCTCGGCGTGGTGCGATCCGATACAGCGTTCAACACGGTCAAACCTCGCGCTGACTATGTCCGTCGCCGCCGAAGTCGCGTGTCGCGTTGCGCACGACATCGTAAAGGCGAGGCCAGACCTCTCAGGCTCTATGAAATGGCCTTGATGGTTTCCTAACGCGCCAATCCTCACGGTTGTATCTTTCCACCGGCAACTGCAACCTTTTGGCTCGTTCGTCGCGGTCTTCTTTTTGAAACTCGCGCTCGCGGCGCTCGAACTTGGTTAGCTCGTCATTCGCCGCTCGCTTGAAATCAGCGTGCAAGCGACCGGCGCCTTCGGTGCGGGCAGCCATGCTCGTCTCCTGACAACCTAGTCAAAACCTATGCCGAAAAACGCCGGCGCGCGACCACTTTAGCTCAGACTATCTTTAGATTGCCCAAAATCGCAATGAATCGGGGCGCCCGCTGAGCGAAACGTAGCGGGAACATAACCGGAGCACGATAAATCAACGACTTAGCAGCTCCTGCGGCGCTGCTGGTTGGGGACCTTCGCGTTGAAGCGTCAGCACCATCTGGTGAACCGATGGTGAGCTAACGCGGATGTATACGCGCATGTCGGCTTCAGCTGGAGGGCAGCCGTGCAACCCCGTGCAAACTCGGAACAAAACCAATGGGCCCCGACATGGTCGGTCAGCTTGACGCGCGCGAGTACGTCAGGGCCGGCAGCCGTGCGCTTTTCTTTACATCAGCTTGTGGTCAGCTCGCTCGCTCAAGTTACTGACCGGTCTTGAGTAGACCGACGTCAACCAGGACCCAATGCTGTCGATAGGAGAACTACTCGCATGTATGGCAGAATCACTGGACCGTCCATCCCATCTACAAGCGCGGGCCAAGCCGATGAATCCGGGCAGGTAGCGGATGACCGGATGTTTAGGCAGACGCTTGCAGACGCCGCGTCTGGTTCATCGTCGGCGACGCGTACGTATTCCCTCACCTCCGAGCCTCCTATTTACGAGATGAACAGCAATACATTCAGGCAAGAACTGAGGAACTTTTACGGTGACGATGTGAAGCACATAGCCGACAATCCGCAAGAGTACTCGGACTTCGTGTCGTCCAAGGCAGAGAGCACCGCGATGGTCGCTAGAGCCGGCGCGACCGTAAATCACAAGACTGGTTCGCGGTACTTCAGCTACCAGCTGGGCGATAAGAGTGTCGGACTCCTAAGGACGGATCCAGGCGTCCGCATCAAAGGCGAGGCGTGGCAGGAGGAACACTTTCCGGGCCGTAAAAACATCTCATCTGTCGTAGCTCTCCGAGTTACTCATCCGCTCGTTGAGAACGCCGGCGATGTCCTGCTCGAACATCAACTTCGGCTTGACGGCAAGCGGCCTTTGATCATGTCGCGTCCTGCTAACGATGAAGCGAAGCCCCGTCTGGAGCAGATGGGCTTTGTTGACGTGGGTGGGAACGAGTTCGTGCTCGACCCTAGACAACATGCTGATAAGTGGACGAAGAACGACCAGGATGAATGGCAGCGTACAGACAAGCCTCGACTGTATCTCCAAGCGGAGAGCGAGGATCCTGTTGAAGGAAGTCAGGACGATAACTCGAACGAAGACTATATCGAGACAGATTCGTCTGGGGACGATCCGTCTTGGTACTTCGATCGCCTCAATTTGGGCCTGCCGACGAGCTAGTGTTTCGGCACAGCGGTTTGGACTGGTCGAAAATTGACCTAATTTGGCAGCGGGCCGCTTCGGTTGCGCCACTCGACGCCAGCGCATTTTGGCAGTGCGGCGTTTCTTCCAGTCGGCCGTCTCGGCGACGAGGCGGCCGAAACTGTCGATTATTTCTTTTTAGGCTTCGTCGAAGACCCAGCTTCGGCTTCGACGTGTTCAAGCACGGCTTTTCGTTTGTCTTCGTCATCGATCTTCGAGAATGCACCCAATAGCCTGAGCGCCTGGAATTCCCCTAGCGTCGCCTTCATCCTGTTCCTCCACGGGTCTTATATCCGAGGGCCCTTCCATTTCGGCTTGACCTGACACTCTCAGTAGTTTCACGGTTTCGCCGCTGACGACGATCGGCATGGATGTCATCGTTTCTCGTTGTCGGGGACCCGGACTCCAGTCGCACTTCTTGTTCTGGAACTCCGCAACGCGGAGCGGAAAAGTGTCAATGTGCGCCGTGGCCCGGTCATCGAAGTGGACCTTGTACTCTTGTCATTGCGGCGCATCCATTGCACCGAACCCCAGAAGAAGTCCTGCGGCCGCTCGATGCAGTTACCGCCGGCGTGCAGGAAATTCCGTCGTCGAGCATCCGCAGACAAAGCAACGCCGGCTGCATGTGGTCGTATCTTGGTGCCGGCCTGCAGCGCGAGCTGGATTGATGCTCTCGCCGTGGGTTTTGCCGGCTTCGCCAGATGCCTCCGTTCAAGAGCATGCGGCCAAGGTAAGTCCGTCTCCAAGGCTCGTTGAAGCAATCCAACGACCGTCGGGTTTTGTCCGCCACCCGCGTTTGTTACCATCCCCGGCCCCATTTTGCTCAATCGCAAAACACAGGGCTAAGAATGTACAACATGACGCCGCGTAAGCTTCAAGCCCCTTCGAAGGCGATCCTCGCGTTGACATGCTCGCAGTAGCCGCAGCCTCGATTCGCACTCTGCTTGCTTAGTTTAAAGGCAGCATCACCCGGTCGCGCGATGAACGAAGCGACAACGATCAGAATCAATCGAGCAATCCGGACCACTTCGCTCGCAAGATGATCAAAGTGGTCCGGCGGCGCAGCATGGCGCGTCAGAGGCAATGTCCGACACTACGACCGTCCGGCTCGCATCATCCGTATGCGCAGGCAATGGTCATCGCAAATCAGTTCATCCCCAATCGAGCGCACCGCCGTTCTGATACTCTATGACGCGGGTCTCGAAGAAGTTCTTTTCCTTCTTCAGGTCCATCGCCTCCGACATCCACGGGAACGGGTTCTCCGCCTCCGCGAACACCGGCGTGAGGCCAATCTGCGCGCAGCGGCGGTTGGCAATGAAGTACATGTACTGCTCGCACAATGCGGCGTTCAGCCCAAGGAAGCCTCGCGGCATCGTATCGCGGCCATAGGCGGCCTCGAGTTCGGCCGCCTCGCGGATCATGCCGCGTACCTCCTCCTGGAACGCGGACGTCCACAGATGCGGGTTCTCGATCTTGATCTGATTGATCACGTCGATGCCAAAGTTCAAATGGATGCTCTCGTCGCGCAGGATGTACTGATACTGCTCGGCGATGCCGACCATCTTGTTGCGGCGGCCGAACGAGAGGATCTGCGCAAATCCAGTGTAGAACCACATGCCCTCGAAGATCACATAGAAGGCAACGAGGTCGCGGAGGAACGCCTGACCGGCCTGCGGCGTCCCGATCGTGAAATCGGGATCGTCGAGATGCTGGGTGTGCTTGATCGCCCACGCCGCCTTGTCGGTGATCGAGGGCACCTCACGGTACATATTGAACAGCTGGCCCTCGTCGAGGCCGAGGCTCTCGACGATGTACTGGAAGGTGTGGGTATGCACCGCCTCCTCGAAGGCCTGGCGCAGGAGATACTGCCGGCATTCGGGGTTGGTGAGATGGCGATAGATCGCCAGCACGATGTTGTTGGCAACCAGGCTTTCAGAGGCCGCAAAGAAGCCAAGATTGCGTTTGATGGCGCGGCGTTCGTCCTCCGAGAGGCCGTCGCGCGACTTCCACAGCGCGATGTCGGCCTGCATCGAGACCTCGGTCGGCATCCAGTGATTGTTGCAGGCGGCGAGATATTTCTCCCATGCCCATTTGTATTTCAGCGGCAGCAACTGGTTGACGTCGGCGCGGCAGTTGATCATCCGCTTCTCGTCGACCGAGACGCGGCCGCCATGGCGGTCGATCGTGCCGAGGCCGGTTGCCTCGTCCGCTTCGGCGGGCGCCGTCGCGAAGCACGGCGGCATGAAAGGCGCGCACTCTTGGCGGGCTGTGGTCGCAGTTTCTGAAAAGTCGAGCATAATGTCGGTTCCTTTGTTTTGATTACTGGCAGGCTTCGCAGTCGGGATTATCGATCGAGCAGGCAATGGCGCCCGGTAGATCGGGGACCGGCGAGGTCAGCGCCACTGGCGAGACAGCGTTGAGCTTGCCGTCGGTACCCTTTAGCGTTGACTTCTCGACATGGGTCGCACTGCGCGAGCGCAGGTAATAGGTCGTCTTCAGGCCCAGCGACCAGGCCTGACGGTAGAGCACGTCGAGCTTCTTGCCGGAGGGATTGGCGATATAGAGGTTGAGAGACTGCGCCTGGTCGATCCATTTCTGCCGCCGCGCGGCGGCCTCGACCAGCCAACGCGAATCGATCTCGAAGGCTGTCGCGTAGAGTGCCTTGAGGTCGCCTGGGATACGGTCGATCGCACCGACGCTGCCGTCAAAATATTTGAGGTCGTTGACCATGACATCGTCCCACAGCCCGCGCGCCTTGAGGTCGCGCACCAGATGGTCGTTCACCACCGTGAAGTCGCCGGACATGTTGGATTTGACATAGAGGTTCTGGTAGGCGGGTTCGATAGACTGCACGACGCCGCAGATATTGGAGATCGTCGCCGTCGGCGCGATCGCCATCACGTTCGAGTTGCGCATGCCGACCGAGGTGACGCGGCCGCGCAGGGCCGTCCAGTCAAGCGTGCTGGTGCGGTCCATTGCAACCGCGCCGCGGGCATCGGCAACGAAGTCGATCGAATCGATCGGCAGGATGCCCTGGCTCCACAGGGAGCCCTCGAACGACGGATAGCGTCCTCGCTCGGCGGCGAGATCGCTGGAGGCCGAGATCGCGTGATATGAGATCGCCTCCATGCTGGTGTCGGCGAAGGCCACGGCGGCATCGGACGCTATCGGAATGCGCAGCATATGTAGCGCGTCCTGGAATCCCATCAGACCGAGACCGATCGGGCGATGCCGCAGGTTGGAGCAGCGCGCTTCCGGGATGGTGTAGAAGTTGATGTCGATGACGTTGTCGAGCATCCGCATCGCCGTCGTCACCGTCTTCTTCAGCCTGACATCGTCGAGCCGGCCGTCCTGGATGTGGCTGGCGAGGTTGATCGAGCCGAGATTGCACACGGCGGTCTCGTCGTCAGATGTGTTTAGCGTGATCTCGGTGCAGAGGTTCGATGAGTGGATCACGCCAGCATGGCGCTGCGGCGAGCGCAGGTTGCACGGGTCCTTGAACGTGATCCAGGGATGCCCGGTCTCAAACAGCATGGTCAGCATCTTGCGCCAGAGGTCGACGGCGCGGATCTGCTTGAACACGCGCATTTCGCCGCGCGCAGCTTTGGCCTCGTAATAGGCGTAACGCTCGGCGAACGGCTTGCCATAGAGATGGTGCAGATCCGGCGTTTCGTCCGGCGAGAACAGCGTCCATTCACCATCGGCCTCGACGCGCTGCATGAACAGGTCAGGCACCCAGTTTGCGGTGTTCATGTCATGGGTACGGCGGCGGTCATCGCCGGTGTTCTTGCGCAGGTCGAGGAATTCCTCGATGTCGACATGCCAGGTCTCGAGATAGGCGCAGACCGCGCCTTTGCGTTTGCCGCCCTGGTTGACGGCAATCGCCGTGTCGTTGGCCACCTTCAGGAATGGAACCACGCCCTGGCTTTCGCCATTGGTGCCCTTGATATGGGCGCCGAGCCCGCGGACGCGGGTCCAGTCATTGCCGAGCCCGCCGGAATATTTGGCGAGCAGCGCGTTGTCCTTGATCGACTTGAAGATGCCGTCAAGGTCATCGGCCACGGTGGTCAGGAAACACGACGAGAGCTGCGGCCGCAGCGTGCCGGAATTGAACAGGGTCGGCGTCGAGGCCATGAAGTCAAACGACGACAGCAGATTGTAAAACTCGATCGCGCTCTCCTCGCGGTCAATCTCGCGCAGGGCGAGCCCCATGGCGACCCGCATGAAGAACGCCTGCGGCAGCTCGATACGGTTGCCGCAGACATGCAGGAAGTAACGATCGTACAGCGTCTGCAGGCCGAGGAACTGGAACGACAGATCACGCTCCGGCTTAAGCGCTGCGGCGAGCCGCGCCAGATCGAAGCGAGCGAGCTCCGGATCGAGCAGCTCGGCCTTGATGCCGGCCTTGATGTAAGCCGGGAAATACTCGGCATAGCGCGAGGCCATGTCGGCCTGCGACGCGCTGGTCGGGACATCCAGCACATAGGACAGCACCTCGGTGCGCAGCTTGTCGAGCAAGAGGCGCGCGCTGACATAGGTGTAGTTCGGCTCCTGCTCCACCAAGGTGCGCGCCGCCATCACCGAGGCGAGCGCCAGCTCGTCCTGGCCGATGCCGTCATAGATGTTGCGCTCGGTCTCGGCGATAACGGGCGCAGCGTCAACGCCATCAAGGCCGGCACAGGCCTCGTTGATGATCAGCGTCAGCCGCGCATGGTCGAGCGGCACCTTGGTGCCGCCACGCAGCGTGACCTGGACCGCTGGTCCGGCCACGGGCTTTGCCGCCTTCGCCGCGTCCTGCTCGATGCGCTGCCTTGTCCGCTCTTCACGGTACAGTACATAGGCGCGCGCCACCTTGTGGTGCTCGCCGCGCATCAGCGCCAGTTCGACCTGATCCTGCACGTCTTCGATGTGGAAGCTGCGGCCCTCGCTCATCCGCCGCGACAGCGCGCTGACGACCTCCGCGGTGAGTTGCTCGACGATCTCATGCACCCGGCGCGAGGCGGCCGCGGTATGTCCCTCGACCGCGAGGAACGCCTTGGTCATAGCTACCGAAATCTTGCTGGCATCGAATTTCGACACCGTGCCGTTGCGACGGATCACCTGCATCGGAGATGCAGCTTCCGGCGCGGCGAGCGATTCTGGACGCAACAGGATGAGTGGCGCTGGCTTTACTTCGCGATCGAGAGAAAGAGACATCGTGCAGACCCCGTGATGCTTGTTGGGGCTGGATGTCGAGAGGACGCTGCGTCATTCCGGCGGACAAGCGTCACCGGCATGGCTGTGCAAGCGACCGCCGGGACACCCCGCCCGTGGACGTGTTTGGTGTCGCGGCAGGTCTCCTGGCTCGCAGGTCGCCGTTGCTCCCTCGTCTTCCCAATGCCTCGCGGCATCAGTGACTTAACAGGGCGAGAGCAACTCACTGCTTACAGTTGCGGGGGCAGCGCCGGATTTTTACGGATCGATCCGCAGTTCACCGGCTTCCCTCTTAGCCACCAAATCTTGCGATATGGCGGACCGTGACGTCTATATCTGGTGCGATTTGAGGCGGGATGTCAACGGCCGCGAGACGGTCTTTCCAATTTTTTTGCAGCGTCATCCAAGGCTCATGAGCATCTTTGGACGGAGCCCCATCAACTCGCGTGAGTTGACGCGCCCGCGAACTTGTCTGTAAGTGACCTCGTCGTGGTTCTTCGAGAGACACTTTCGCTCGAAGCTAAGAGGGAAGCCGGTGCGATGCCGGCGCTGCCCCCGCAACTGTAAGCGGCGAGCCATCGTCTATTTCAGCCACTGAAGCGCAAGTTTCGGGAAGGCCGGACGACAGCTAAGACCCGCGAGCCAGGAGACCTGCCTCGACAAACTGAACGTCCTCGGGCGGGGTGTCCCGGTGGTACGGTTGCGACCCGCTCGCGCCTCAAAGCGCCTTGCGGAGTCCAGACGTGTCACTACGGCCTTTGCCCCCAACTTTTGGGGTTAAGCCAATGTCCTCTACATCTATCTCCTCACTTGCGGTCGCAACTCTTGGTACGCCGCGGATCGGTCCACGCCGCGAGCTCAAGCTTGCGCTCGAAAGCTTCTGGTCCGGCGCGTCGGACGAAAAGGCATTGATCGAAGCCGGGATAGGATTGCGTACCGCCAACTGGGCGCGGCAGAAGAAGCTCGGCGTCTCGGTGATCCCATCGAACGATTTCTCGTTCTACGACCAGGTGCTCGACACCTCGGTGATGGTGGGCGCGATTCCCGCGATCTATGGCCGGACCAGCGGCCCGATGCCGCTTGCGACCTATTTTGCGATGGCGCGTGGCAGCCAGGGTGATGTCCAAGGCAACCCCCACGATGCGCCCCGCGGCCATGCCCATCTTGGCCAAAGCGTGCCCGCGCAAGAAATGACCAAGTGGTTCGACACCAACTATCACTACATGGTTCCAGAACTCGCGAAAGATCAGCAGTTCCGCCTCGTCTCGCGCAAGCCGATCGAGGAATATGAGGAAGCCAAGGCGCTGGGCTACCAGACCCGACCCGTGCTGGTCGGTCCCGTCACCTTCCTCAAGCTTGCCAAGAGCAAGGATGCCGGCTTCGAGCCGCTATCGCTGCTGGACCGGCTGCTGCCGGTCTATGTCGAGGTGCTGCGGGAACTTGCCAGCAGCGGCGCGGAATGGGTGCAGATCGACGAGCCCTGCCTGGTGCTTGATCTCGACGAGGCGGCGCAGAACGCGCTGCGCCGTGCCTACGCCGAAATTGCCAAGGCAGTGCCGCAGATCAAGATCATGCTGGCGAGCTATTTTGGTAGCCTTGGCGAGAATCAAGACACGGCATTCGCGCTTCGCGTGGCAGGTCTGCATCTCGACCTGGTGCGCGCGCCCGAGCAGCTCGACGACCTCGCCCGCCTGCCCGCAGACCGCGTCGTCTCACTCGGCGTCCTCGACGGCCGCAACGTCTGGCGCGCCGATCTGAGCAGAATCCTCGACCGGCTTGAGCCAGTCGTCGCAAAGCTCGGCAAGGATCGCGTGCAGATCGGCCCCTCGTGCTCGCTGCTTCATGTGCCGATCGATCTTGCTCTGGAAAGCAAGCTCGACGCCGAGGTGAAGAGCTGGCTGGCCTTCTCCGTGCAGAAGATCGAGGAGCTGGCCGCGCTCGGCACGGCACTTGCCAGCGGGCGCAAATCGATCACAAAGGCTTTGAAGGCATCTGACGCCGCAGCAGCCGCGCGCAAGACCTCGCCGCGCATTCACGACGCGGAGGTGGCAAGCCGCATCGCCGCCATCGACGAGGCGATGCGCCGGCGCGCCAGTCGGTTCGAGGAGCGAGCCGAGGTTCAGCATGCGCGCTTCAACCTGCCAGCTTTCCCCACAACGACGATCGGCTCTTTCCCGCAGACCCACGAAATCAGGAAAGCACGCGCCGCGCATGGCAAGGGAGACCTGAGTGATACCGCCTACAAGACCTTCCTGCAGAACCAGACAGCACGTACCGTGCGCTGGCAGGAAAGCATCGGTCTCGACGTGCTCGTCCATGGCGAGTTCGAGCGCAACGACATGGTGCAGTACTTCGGTGAGCAGCTCTTAGGATTCGTCTTCACCGAGAACGCCTGGGTGCAGTCCTACGGCTCGCGCTATGTCAGGCCGCCGGTCCTGTTCGGCGACGTGTCACGGCCCAAGCCGATGACGGTCGAATGGTGGCAGTATGCGCAGTCGCTGACCACAAAGCCGATGAAGGCGATGCTGACCGGCCCGGTCACCATCCTGAATTGGTCCTTCGTCCGCGACGACATTCCGCGCAGCCAAGCCTGCCGCCAGATCGCGCTTGCGATCCGCGACGAGGTCATCGACCTGGAAGGCGCCGGCGCCGGCATGATCCAGATCGACGAGGCTGCGTTGCGCGAAGGTCTGCCGCTGCGGCGCTCGGAGTGGACAACCTATCTCGACTGGGCTGTAGAATGCTTCCGTATCTGCTCGTCCGGCGTCCGGGACGAGACCCAGATCCACACCCATATGTGCTACTCCGAATTCAACGACATCATCGACGCGATCGGCACGATGGATGCCGACGTGATCTCGATCGAGACATCGCGATCGAAGATGGAGTTGCTGGACGCGTTCCGGAACTACCGCTATCCGAACGAGATCGGACCCGGCGTCTACGACATCCACTCGCCGCGGGTGCCTGAGGTGACCGAGATGACCGAGCTACTCAAGCTGGCGCGGCAGCGCCTGTCCGACGACCAGCTCTGGGTCAATCCGGATTGCGGCCTGAAAACCCGCAAATGGGACGAGGTCCGGCCGGCGCTCGTCAATATGGTTGCGGCCGCACGCGAGCTGCGGGCGGCAGGCTGATTGTCACCGAGGCTGCTGATGCAATTGTGGATCAAATGCACCCGCTATGGCAAAGCGGAGCCCTACTATGTCAACATCTCGCTCGTTAGCGGCATGTCGCGCGAGGACGACAAGACGATCCTGGAATTCGTCGGCAGCAACGCTCAAGCCATCGAGGTGGACGAAACGCCAAAAGAGGTTCTGGCGCTTCACCTCGGTGCGTCCGCCGGACATGGCGTCTAACTCGCAAGACCCTCCGGTTCACGTGACCACTCCGCCACATTTTGGTGCCACGCGGCCGCTGGGGCCACTTGCTTGTCTTGCCTCTAAAGCCTGTTATTCAGGTTTGTCGCCGGTCGTGCCGAATGGTCAATCAAGAAAATAGTGCGTCTTCTCGGACAATGCCGGAGCTGGCTCTCGCGACTGTAAGCGGCAAACTGACGTTTTTAAACCACTGGGTCCGTTCGGTTCGTTTGCAAAAATGGTCGGAGGCGTCAGCCCGCAAGCCACGAAAACTCGCTATCCGTCGGGGTTGCGTACTGGCGCGTTGGGCGAGGCGCTCCAAGGAGTTGCAAGCCAAGCGAGAGCTGCCCGACCTCGGGATCAAGGACAGACGCCCGCCGATGAGGGTGCGTGACGGCTTGAACTTTTTGGTGTTGGTCGCACTATCTTAATTTCAACTATCGATATCTCTCCCGCGACCGGTGTGAATTTCGGCACCTTTCTTGATCTCAGCCAAACACGCTGATGGTCCGGTTCGGCAGTCACCCCTTCCGCCAGTCAAGGCAAAAAATCAAAAATTTCAACGTTTGGTGATTTCTACTCACCAAACGCGACTATCCCGCGCCGCAACCGCTCATGAAGCAGGTACTGGAATTTCCAGCATGTTGGCGATCGGCGTGTAGATGTCGATGTTTGCTCCTGGAGCTTTCACGGAGACGACCAGCGCATAACGTGCCGAGCGATCCCAACGCTGAAGGGCAGGCTTTTCCTTCCACCAGCCGCTGACGGGAAACACCCCGATCGCATCGCGCTCGGCTAGTTCCGCCGCACTTCCGCGCCAAATATCCGAGTGGATCGATCCCTTATCGCGGATCGTACCGAGCACCCAATTGTCGCCACCCGCCGCGGCTCCAGCCTGCCCCTCCTCTTCCGCCTCCGCAGCCTTGTTGATACGTTGGCGAAACTGCTGGAGACTCTCCAATGACCGCTTCACTGCAAAACGCAGCGAGTGAGATGAATAGCGGTGTCGTCTCGTCCATCCTCGCTCTCCGGGGTTGGGCTCGACGAAATAGGACAAGGTGATCCGCAGCTCGACATCTTGCTCTCCCAACTCCAGCAGCTCGTCTCGGGGCCACGGCAAGCGGTGGAGGTTCATGCTGCGAGTCTTGATGGTCGAACCATCCTTTCGGAACGGGAGAAGAGCATCTTCGACCATCAAGGTCGCATCGTCAGTCGCACTCATCACTGCGCGACCGATATCAGGCACACCCCATCCGTATCGGCGAAGCATGGCCGCCTTCTGTGCCTGAGCAGCCCCCTCGATCCGTGCGCGCATGGCGGGCGTCCACTCGGCCGAGTGCACCGCGAGAGCTCGCACCGTTTCTGGCCAAAGCTGGGGCCGGGCAACCAAAACTCCGGCGCAAAGATGCGAGCCTAATGCTGCGGCCGCACTGGTATCGCCAAACGTCTCGAAGAGACGCATTTGCGGACGATAGTGCGTTGTTATAAGCTGGAGGTCGTCGATTGCTGACGCCGGATTGACACCGTCATGGGCAAAGTTGCCGCCTTCGAACACGACATCCGGTCGGATCGGCCACTGACGATCCCAAACACCAGACGTTCGGCTCGCCGGAGACAATTCGCCGGCGGGCGCCACTGGCTGCCAGCCATTGAAGTCGGGATGAAAGATGCCGATCTTGTCGGTGTACGCTCCGACAACTAGCGGATTCCACGCCTGAGCGGGGCTCTCGACCTCTTCAAGGTCGTTCCGGTCCGGGTAGTCCGGAGCCGCAATGTCACCTCGCAGATTCCCAGCGGCGAGCACCATGAGGCGTCGACGGTCGCCACCTCCATAGCAAAGCTGGTCGATGGCCGCCGACCACGAAGTAGGGCGACCGCGACCAAGACCGACTTCGCTCGTCACCGCCATGCAGAAGACCCGCCGACGACGCGGAGCCTGTGCCTCAGCCTTGTTGATACCGACTTCCGTGATTGCTCCATAAAGTTCGGGATCGTTCTGGCCAGCTGGCGGCAGGATTTTGACCGTCTCCAATCGATGGCGCAGGTCAACTTGACCACCATGGCTAAGCGCCGCTTCAAGATCGCCATAGAGTGCGACGCCTGACATCGACGTGCCATGACCATTCCAGTAAGAGCTATCGCCTACGCCCCAGCCCTTGTCATAGGCGTGCTGGTCGACGGCATCTAAGCCCGGCTCGATCAACGGATGCGTCCGGGTCGCCCCGCTGTCGAGAAGACAGATGGCCGGCGCCACCGCATCAGGTGCGTTAACACGATCGACGAGATTGCCCGCCCAGTCTGCTTGTTCGACTGGGCGCATCTCGAGAAAGAGCGTCGGCGTATCCTTGGCAATGCGCAGTTCGGCTACGGCGTCGCTATTGTCGACGAGCCTCGCCATCGATTCCTCGTTGGCAAGCGCCAGAATCACATCGCGCTCGGGGAAGCTGATGGCATGTTCCTTCAGGGTCACATTGAGGCGTTGTGCGACATGCCGAAGGGTCTCCAAACGACCGTCGCGAACCCACACCTCCCACCACGCCTGACGCCCAACCATCGGAAAAAGCGCCATGTCATCGGTGAAGAGCGAACGAACGGCTCAAAGGCGGACATCCTCGATTCGCGCGACCAAGGCTTCGTTCCTGGGCTTTCCCGACTTCGTGTTCTCGTCGCGATACGTCTCGACCTTTTTGGCAAAGAATTCGGCCGAGCGCTCAGGTACGAACACCGTGGCCGAAACCATTTCCTGATTATCGGCGGTAGACCTAACGGCAACGAGCTCAATTTTGGCAGGCTTATTCTCAAGACCTTCCACAGCGTCCTGTTCCGCCGCCGGGATCTCGAATTCGAGATAGAACCCCTTCTCGCCTTCAGCGATCGCTTGGTCGCGGGTTCCAAGTTTTTGCCGGGCCTGCTGGACGGCTGCACCGATCGCGTGGCCGAGCTTCTCTGCGTGCTGCGCTCTTACCCGGGCGGGAGGCAGTCCTGTGATGACAATGCGAGGTGATGTGTACGGCTCTGCTTCACCGCCACCCTCAACATGAAAATGCGGCCGATTGCGCGGCGGTCGTGCCATCTATCGTCTGCACCTCAACTCGTGGCGGCTCTGCGTTCCGCCAATGTCGAGAGCAGCGTTGGCGTCCTGATCTCGCTCCTGTCCTCGAGTACGGCGATCTTCGCCGCCTCGTCGGCAGCCCGTGATACTTCCGCCTGGCTCAAACCCGCAGTGGCTTCCAAAATCGACGACCAATTGACGTCCGAGACGTCAAATCCCGTCAGATGCGATTCCAATATGCCGCGAGCGATCTCCGGGTCCGGCAATCCATAAATAATGACGTCGTCGAAACGCCGGAAAACGGCTTTGTCTAGCAGCTCTGGGTGGTTGGTCGCAGCAACGATCAGGCTCGGGCCGTCATCGTTCTCCAAAAACTGGAGGAATGAATTGAGCACGCGCCGGATCTCGCCGACATCGTTCGCGTGCGATCGTTGTGAACCGATCGCATCGAACTCGTCAAAGAAGTATACGCCGCGCTGAACTGCAACAGCATCAAACACCAAGCGAAGACGCGTCGCCGTTTCGCCCATGAGCTTGCCGATCAAGCCCTCATAGAGAATTGTGAATAGCGGTAGCTTTAACTCGCCGGCAAGAGCGGACGCCGTCATCGTCTTGCCCGAACCCGGAGGTCCAATTAACAGCAACTTCCGTCGAGGCGTCAGACCGCGGGCGCGCAGGCGCTCCTGTTGGCGCTGTTCGGTCAAAACTCGCGTCAAGCGCTCCTTTAGATTTGGCCCCAATACCATGCTGTTGAGGCGAATATCCGAATATCGCGCCGACAACAGGCTACTCAGTTCGCCTTTTGGCTGCGCCAGAGGAACGGGACCCGCACCGCGCCGGCCGACATGCGCAGTCTTGCCCTTTGCCGCGTCGATCAGCTCGCGCAGTTCCTGGGCGAGTTTGCCGTGTCCTTGCCTCGCCTCGTGCGCGGCAAGCTGCGTCGCCACGGAGAGGAAGCGGTCGTCGTCTCCGTCGATATGGCAGCGCAGCAACGCGACGATGTGGCGAGCGGTCGACATTCTTCCCTACTTCTGTTTCCAGCCCGGAGTTCCTCCAAGACCGACACTAACGATCAAGCCTGGGGCTGTATCGGACAAAAGCGCTTACATCTATTCGAGCCGGCCCTGATTTCACAGGACTCAGCGACCCCGGCAGGGCTTTAAGGCTAATCACTAGTCTTAGTCTACCGATGAGTGGTTAAGTATTTCCGGTCATATCCCTGGACGGAGCGTGGCTACCCTGCCGCGGGCAGAAACATGCACTGTCGATAGTGACAGAACATAACGAGAACATTATACTCATTGGTCGTCTTTGGTCAAGAACCAGCAGCCGCGGTCGCGCTGGCCAATGCCACTGCGGGTGCGGCCTAAATGACTCCTGGGAGATCGGCGCAAACAACCATGGGTCGCTGTCGCCACAGAACGACCGTGCCAGACCATGGCATCACCGAACGGGCAAACGTTCGGCCTCCTGTGTTTGGCGGTCGTCTACAGCCGATTTGCTTTGACGGACGCCGCTCATCGGGTCACCATTGCGAGGTATTTCAAGTGGTTATGGGGCATACATGAGCGGTCAATTCGAGATCGCCACGCATCAGGACCTTTTCCGTCACGTCACCGCTGATAATGCGGCGCTGTACCGGTGCGTCCTGGATGTGTGCGCGGCAGCAGAGCGTCAACTGCTGCTTTACGTCCGGCCTTCCGAGATTCTCGCGCAAGCAAAGTGGCTGGGCGAACCGCCGACCACTTCCGAACTGGACGCCATCCTCGACAAGCTGACCGAGTGGGGCAATCTCGACTGCCAGGCCGACAATTCGCGCGTAACCTCGTTGAGCGGGTTCTATCGCCGCCGCATGCTCTACCGGCTTTCGAAGGGCGGCGTCTCCGTCGAGATGGCGCTCAGCGCCTTCGCGAAGGAAATGCAGCGCCGCGGCGAACTGCAGACGGTCGCGCTTGAAGACATCGGCAAGAGCCTCCTCACGCTGATCCACCTCGGCCGAAGCAACGATCCTGACGTCGCCAAGATCTACGAGACCCTCAACGGTCTGATGACCGTGTTCAACAACATGGCCGAGACCGCGCGAGCCTTCATGGCCGGCGTCCTCCGCGGTGTCGATTTGCAGGACGGCGACGTGGACGCTGTGCTGAACTACAAGCAGCGTCTCATCGAGTACATCCGCCAATTCGTTGGCGACTTGGTCAGCCGAAGCGGTGCGATTTCGGAAGACATCAATGCCCTTCAGTTGCGTATCGACGCGATGCTCCAGTCGGTGGCCCGCCGTCAGGCACGCAACGCCCCTCCGGGCGAAGAGCTGGCGGCCTACGAAGCGGAACTGAAGATGTGGGACGAGCGGTGGCAGGGCTTGCGTATGTGGTTCGTCGGCGGGTCGAACGGCGAGCGGTCCCAGAGCGAACAGCTCAGAAGTCGCGCCCGCGCCGCGATTCCGCAACTGCTTGCAGCAATCATCGCGATCAACGAACGCCGAAGCGGCCGCAGCGACCGCTCGGCGGACTTCAAGAGCCTCGCTCACTGGTTCCTCGACTGCGACGGTGACGAAGACGCCCACCGACTTGCGCGAGCCGCGTTTGCGCTCAACCCAGCGCGTCACTACGCCGAAAACACCGCCGCTGCTGACGTTACCGGTGTCATTCCGTGGCATAAGGCGCCGTCCATCGTCGTTCCGCTGCGGCTCCGCGAGACCGGCTACAGCATGCCCCGCGGACGGCTCCCGCACGTTCATGATCGAAGCGCCGGACGCAAGAAGCTCGAAGCGCAGGTCGGTGAAGAGCATGCGCAGATCGAAGCAGCCAGACAAAAATTTGCAACAGGGTGCCCCCTGCTCCTCTCGGAGCTCTGGCGTCTAAACTCGCACGAGTTCCGATTTTTCCTCGATCTATTGGGCGAAGCCATCGCGACCAAGGCCGCCGGCGACGATGGCGTCACCGAGATCCAGTCCAACGACGGTCTCTATCTCATCCGGCTTGAACCGCTCGACGCGGACACGGAAGCCGAAATCGTCACCGAAGACGGCGTGTTTTGTGGCCGTGACCACCGCATCACCATCACACCGACGGATGCCGCATGAGCGCCGCCTCGTCCACGCGGCGTGAAGCACCCGTTCAGACCGGCCGCCCTGGTGGACGCGAGATCCTGCGCCAGCAGGAGACGCAGGAACACGCCGAGCGCAGGGAGGCCGTTCGCGCGCTCCTGATGCGCCCGTTACTGACGCCCACAACCGCCGAAGCAAGAGAGGCTCTCCGTCTGGTGCGACGTCACTCCGCGTATCTCAGGGAGTGGTTCGCCCGCGAGGCCGGATGGCCGCTGCGCGTAGAGCGCGACTACGCCAGACTGTGGAAACGCCCGAGCGATACAAGCGATCCAACGCGAGGATGGGCAAATTTCAACCGCAGGCGCTACGCGATCTTCTGTCTGGTGTGCGCGGTGCTCGCGCGGAGCGAACCACAGATCACCCTTTCTGCCCTGGGTGATCAAATCCTGTCCCTTGCAAAGGATACCGATCTCCTCAACCGCGGTTTCATTCTCGACATGGCAGACATCCACGACCGACGCAATCTTGCATCGGCCTGCGTCGCGCTCGGCGAACTCGGCGTACTCAATGCCATCGATGGAGACGCCGAGTCGTTCGTCAAGTCCGGGCAGTCGGAAGATCGGTCCCGCGACGTCCTCTACGATGTTAATCGCGGGCCGCTTGCGAGCATTCTTGCATGCGTTCGTGGGCCATCCACGTGGCCTGAGAACGATGAACCGAGGACAACCGTCGATCGGATCTCCGCCATCACGGCAGAAATTCAGCCGGAGACCGACGAGGGCCGCCGCGATGTCAGCCGGCACCGCATCTCAAGGCGCCTTCTCGACGATCCCGTTGTGTACGACGGCACAGTTGACGAGGCCGACATGCAGTACTTCATCAATCAGCGCGGCGCGATGGCCAACCGCCTCGCGCTTGGCACCGGCCTTGTCGTCGAACTCCGTTCCGAGGGCATTGCACTTTGCGATCCGGACGGCAATTGCAGCGACGTCGCGATGCCGGCGGACGGCACCGATGCTCACGTCACGCTCCTTGTGGCAGACCACCTGGCACATGCCGGCGGCGGCGTTCCCGATCGCCTGCGAATCGAAAGGTTCGTGGCCGAATCGGCCGAGCGATACGGCCGATATTGGCGGCGCAGCGCCCAGGGCGAAGCCGGCGCGCGGGAGCTGACGGCGATTGCCATCTACCGTCTCAGCCAACTCAAGCTCATCACCATCGAAGGCGACCGCATCGGGGTTCTGCCGGCGCTTTCTCGCTACAAACTGGGCGACCCGGACATCAAGAATCGCGATGACAACGATCGGCTGCCCGACGTTTCCGAGGAGGCCGACGAATGAACTCCGTTCTTGCTTTCAACCCACAAAGCACCGGCCCCGTCCTGCCGCTTCCCGGAAAAAAGCGCTGGCAGCCTTTGCGGACCGGCGTCGTGGAGATATTTTTCTATGACGTGGAGGAATTCTGGTTCATCGACGGACACATCGTGTATCGGGGCAATAACGGCGCCGGCAAGTCCAAACTCTTGGCACTCACGCTACCATTCCTCTTCGACGCCAATCTGAGCCCGTTCCGCGTCGAGCCGGATGGCGATCGAACCAAGAAGATGGCGTGGAATCTCCTCATGGGGAGGCACAAGCGCCGCGTCGGATATGTATGGGTCGAGTTCGGGCGCGTCGACGAGGAAGGCAACAACCAGTTCGTCACGCTTGCGTGCGGACTGGAAGCGGTCGAAGACCGCGCGAACGTGGAAAGCTGGTTCTTCATCATCGACGGAAGTCGTGTCGGTCAGGATTGCTCGTTCATCACGCCCGAAAGAGCCGTGCTTCGCCGAACGCAGCTGAAGGATGGGCTCTCCGACAAAGGCGGACACTTCTTCGACCGCGCCGACGACTACCGCCGTGCCGTGGATCAAAGACTTTTCCAACTCGGAGAGGAACGTTACCGCATCCTGGTCGACACCCTCATTCAGCTTCGCCATCCGCAGCTTACAAAGACCCCCGACGAGACGCGTCTTTCCAACGCCCTGACTGCCGCCCTACCTCCGGTCGCGGCCGAAATGATCGACACCATCGCGGAAGCCATGAGCCGCCTTGAAGAGGATCGCAGCCAGCTCAAATCCTATGAATTGGCCCACGCCGCCATTGGAAAATTCGAGCAAACCTACCGCCGCTACGCAGGCGCGCGGATTCGCACATTTGCGCGCGAGGTCCGTATCGCAAGAACCAAGTTTGAAGAAGCAAGCGCGGAGGTAAACAATGCCGACGCGCAATTGGCCTCTGCGCTTCATGAATCGACAGCGGCTGAAACTGCTAACATCGCCGCGAAACGCCAGGCCGAGGCGGCGGATGCGGCATACAAAGGCATCCTTCAACATCCCGACGGCCTCAAGGCGGCAGATCTTGCGACCAAACGGAACCTGGCGGAAGAGGCCGAGGGGCGGCTGACTGCATCCGAGAAACGCTCCGCAACGGCGGCTGCAGATCTGAAGACGGAGTCCGAACGCCAGCAAACGGCAAGGGCCGACCTAGACCGCGCGATGGAAACGCTTGCCGTCAATCGAAGCAAGGCGCTCGATCTCGCCAGATCCGTCGGCATGATCGCACAATTTGAGCATGCCAAGTCCTACTCCGCGTGGCCGAACGAACTTGGGCGCGATGGGCAGACCTCTCTCCAATCCGAGCGTGGCAGTCTACTGACCGCGATCAGGGGCCGCAGAAGCAGCATCGATGCGGTTGTCGAGCTGCTTCGCGAAGTCGACAACAAGATTTCGGCGCTGGCGAACGCGGAGCGCGACGAGAATACTGCCCGTGGTCTGCTTGACGAAGCCGGCAAGACTCTTGTTGCCGCCGAGAATGCGCTGAACGGTGAGATCGACGCTCTCGGTACGGCG